>JAUJNG010000011.1 GCA_030448265.1 Abditibacterium sp. | reverse complement strand
CGTGCGCGGCGTGCGCCACGGGCGCCGTCAGGCGCCGCGCGGTGAACGCGGCGCGTGCCGCGCCGGCCTCGCGCTCGAGCCGGCAGGGCGCTTCGACGATAAGCGGCGGGGGGGTGTGGGAGCCGATGCGTTCAGAGGTCTCCGGGATGCGCCCGGAGCCGAAGCTCGGCCCGAGGGACGCACGGTTGTCCTCGCGCGGCTGCGCGGTGTCGTCGTTGGGGGTGTCGGTGGCTCCCCCTTCCCCGCTCTTGCTTGTCGTGCATCGGGCTTCCAACCACCCCCCCATACCACCGGGCGCAATTAATTCCAAACGACGGCCCCAATCGAGGCCGCCGCTACGCTTTCTCGCCCCGTTTCAGCCGCGCGGCGCGAAAAGCCAGTCGCGCGGCACGACTTCGAGGGGCTGTTGCTGGCTCGCCCAATACAGCGAACAGCGCGCGGTGCCGTCGAGTTCGAAATACTCGACTTCGATATTGACCCTGCGATTCGCCCGCAGATATTTGAAGCCGCGCGTCGCCGCGAACGCGCCAGAACGGTAGGCATCGATCACCTTTTCGCCGTCGATGGTGACGCGCACGCCGTCGTCGGCGTAGGTCTGGAAGGTGTAAAGGCCGGAAAAACGCGGCTCGATCTGGCCGCGCCATACAAGGGCGAAGCGGTCGGCGCCCACGAGCGGCGAGGGCGAGCCGAGGCGGGCGTCGAAATCGATGTTGTGGCCGTTTTCGATGCCGCGCGGCGCGCGGGTGTCGGGTTTGTCGCCCTCAAAGGCGAAATAGTGCGCGCGCAGGCCGGTTCCGACGCCTCTTTTCTGGGCCGTCGCGCCGCTTTCGCCGGAGGGAACGGCCAGAGGTCGAAACGCCGGAATTGGAAAGCCGAAGTTGGGAGTGTTGTCGGCGTTCCAGGTGAACTTTTGAGCGCGCGCCAGGCGCCCGTCCCAGGTGTTTTCGGTGTTCTCCTTGCCGTGAAACACGATCCAGTCTTCGCGTCCGTCGGGTGACTTGAAAAAACCGTTGTGGCCAGGGGTGTAAACGTCGCCGTCCGGCCCCGAATAGCGATGAAACACCGGAATCGGCGACTTCGTCCACGCCGCGCCGTTCAGTAGATCGCTGGTCGAGTTGAGGAGCATTCCGAGCGCATAATCGGGCGTGGTGCCGCCGGTGGCGGAGTAAATCACGAAGGTTGTGCCGTCCTTTTCAAGAATCTGGGGGCCTTCGTTGACCGCCCAGCCGATTTTCTCCCAGGGCAAAGTGGGCGACGACAGCTTGACGCGCGCGCCCGACACGGTGAGCGGGTCGCTCATGGGCGCGATGAAGATGTGCTGCGCGCCGCCCACGCCGTCGCGTCCCGAATAAAGGAAAAACATCCTGCCGTCCGCGCGTTGGAAAACCGTGCCGTCGATGGCGTAGAAATCGGCGCCTGGCACGCGAATCTGGCCCCGTTCGAGGTAAGCGCCCTGGGGGTCGTCGGTGGCGGCCTCCAACGCGAAAACGCGGCGGTTGTGGTCGCTTCGATCCTGGGAGGTCGCGGTGTAGTAGATGAACCACTTCCCGCGCAAAAAATGCAGTTCGGGCGCCCAGATGTCGCGCGAGTTGGGGCCGGTCGCAGGCCGCTTCCACACCGTCACGCGCGGCGCGGTGGCGAGTTCGGCGAGGGTTCTGGCGCGCGCGATTTGGACTTCGTTGCCCGAAGTCGCGGTGAGATAGTAATAGCCACCACGCTGCGTGATCCAGGGGTCGGCGCCGAAGTCGGTGCGAAGTGGATTGACGAAAGTCGTCGGGGGCGGCGTCTCGGCCTGGGGCAGAGCGCGCGGGCCAGAGGAGAGTGCGGCGCCGCACAGCAAAACGGCGGCTAAAGAGAAAAACGGTTTCACGGGGCGAGGGGAAAATCCACTGGATACTTGAAAAGCGCGCGCGGTTGCCCAAAATTCTCCCCCAAACGCGAAAACGACGGCCCCAATCGAGGCCGCCGTTTTCATTTCCATCCGATTTACACGTCGAAATACAACTGGAACTCATACGGATGCGGGCGCAGACGCAGCGCGTCCACGTCCTGGCGCTTGAGGTCAATATACATCTCGATCAGATCGGGGGTGAAGACGCCGCCCGCCGTGAGGAAGTCGCTGTCGGCTTCGAGGGCGTTCAAAACCTCGTCCAGACTTCCAGGAACTGTCGGGATGCCGACTTTTTCTTCGGGTTCGAGTTCGTAGAGGTCTTTGTCGAAGGGGTCTCCTGGCTCGATTTTGTTGATGATGCCGTCGAGTCCGGCCATCAACTGCGCGGTAAGCGAGAGGTAGATGTTGCCGGTCACGTCGGGGGTGCGGAACTCGATGCGTTTGGCTTTGGGACTCTTCGAAGTGAGCGGAATGCGAACCGCCGCGCTGCGGTTGCGCTGCGAGTAGAGCAGATAAATCGGCGCTTCGTAGCCAGGAACGAGGCGGTGGAAGGAGTTGGTCGAAGGGTTGGTGAAAGCGAGAAGGGCGGGCGCGTGCTTGAGCAGGCCGCCGATGTAGTAGCGCGCCGTGTCGCTCAGTTGGGCGTAGCCGTTTTCGTCATACATCAGGGTGTCACCGTTTTTCCACACCGATTGGTGGCAGTGCATTCCCGTCCCGTTGTCGCCGAAAATCGGTTTGGGCATGAACGTGGCGGTGAGGCCGTGCTGGTGCGCCACATTTTTGACGATGTATTTGTGCATCATCATGGTGTCGCACATTTTGGTGAATTCCTGAAACGTGATGCCGATTTCGCACTGCCCGCCCGACGCGACTTCGTGATGGTGCAAGTCCACGTCAATGCCGGCCTGTTCGAGATGGCGCACGATGTCGTTGCGGACTTCGACAAGCGAATCGACGGGCGCGGCGGGAACGTAGCCGCCTTTGTTGCGCGGGCGGCGACCGGAGTTCCATTCGCCGGTGTCCTCGTCGTAAACCGGATGACCGTTGTGCCAGTCGCCTTCGGCGCTCTCGACTTTGTAGTGCGAAAAGTGGCCGTCGATGCCGCCAGGCGCGCGGTGGCCGCCGAACGAAACGCCGTTGAAGAGGAAAAACTCGGCTTCGGGGCCGAAAAAGGCGGTGTCGGCGATGCCGGTCGATTTCATGTATTCGACGGCCTTTTGCACGATGTAGCGCGGGTCGCGCGAATACGATTCGCCAGTGACGGGATCGGCGATGTGCGCGAACAGGGTGAGGGTGGGCGTGTCGCAAACGGGGTCGATGATGGCGGTGGAGATGTCGGGCCGCAGCAGCATATCCGACTTGTCGATGGTCTGGAAACCGCGCACCGAGGAGCCGTCGAAGGCCACGCCATCGGCGAAGAAGTCTTCGGTAAGGGCGGCCTTGGCCGGATAGGTGAGGTGCTGCATATCGCCGAGAAGGCCGACGAATTTGAGATCGACGAACTCAACGCCCGCGTCTTGGGCCATCGCGATGACCGATTGGATGTCTGGCATGAAGTGAAATTGTTCCTTTAAAATGGATTGTTCAACGTAGGGCGTAGCGTGCTACGCCCTCGAAACGCAAGGGCGTAGCACGCTACGCCCCTACGAACCCTTGCGAGGCAAACAAAACGGAACACCCGATGAAGATGTGGGCGTTCCGCAGAGATTCTAACCGTTAAAGCGCGTCTTCGTCGCGGTCGCCGGTGCGAACGCGCACCACCTGCTCGATGGGACGAATGAAGATTTTGCCGTCGCCGATTTCGCCGGTGCGCGCGGCGGTGGCGATGCATTCGACGACTTCATCGACCTGCGAATCTTTGACCGCGACTTCGATTTTGACTTTGGAAAGCAAATCGACGGTGTATTCCGACCCGCGATAGCGTTCGACGTGGCCTTTTTGACGGCCACAGCCGCGCACATCGGTGACGGTCATGCCCACCACGCCGATATCGGCGAGGGCGCTTTTGACATCTTGCAGTTTGTGAGGGCGAACAACGGCTTCGACGAGTTTCATAAGGGGATATTGGCTCCTGAGCGGGTTAAAATAATCGCTGCACAGTGTAGTGGCGCATGGCGCCTCTCGCTCAAAGCGCGAGCTGCCTCAAGCATTGTAAGCCTCAGATGTTTCGATTTTATTTCACGGGAGTAAAAAAGCGGCGGCAAACGCTTTACAAATGGGAAAATTGCGCCTCTGCCAAGCCGATTCGCCTTAAAATCGAAGAGTGAAAATCGTTTTGGCCCCCGACAGTTTCAAAGGCAGCCTGTCTTCGCCCCAGGCGTGCGCCGCGATGCAAAACGGCGCGCGGTGCGTCTTTCCCGATGCCGAAATCATCGCGGTTCCGCTCGCCGATGGCGGCGAAGGCACCCTCGAAGCCCTTGTTGATGGCGCTGGCGGATTTTTTAAGACCGCGCGCGTGCAGAATCCGCGCGGCGAGAGCATCGAAGCGCGCTGGGGCATCCTGCCCGATGGCAAAGGCGTGATTGAAATGGCGCAGGCTTCAGGATTGACTTTGATCGCCAGCGAAGCGCGCGACGCGGGGCGCGCTTCAAGTTATGGAACCGGTCAACTGATGAAGGCCGCGCTGGATGCCGGATGCCGCGAGATTCTGGTTGGCATCGGCGGCAGCGCCACGACCGACGGCGGCGCGGGCGCGCTTGCGGCGCTGGGCGCGATGTTTCGAGACGAAAGCGACGTGGTTCTGCCGCCTGGCGGCGCTTCGCTGCTCAAATTGAAGAGCATCGACCTGCGTTTTTTCGATGCGCGCATCACCAAAGCGAAGTTCACGGTTTTGAGCGACGTTTCCAACCCACTTTGCGGGCCAAACGGCGCCGCGCGCGATTACGGGCCGCAAAAAGGCGCGAGGCGCGAAGATGTCGAGATTTTGGACGCGGCGCTGGGGAATTTCGCCGCCGTCGCGCGCGAGGAAGCGGGCCGCGATTTCTCCCCTGAAAGCGGCGCGGGCGCGGCGGGCGGAATGGGTTTCGGCCTGATGGCGTTTTGCAACGCGGAGGTGCGAAGCGGCATCGAAGTCGTGCTCGAAGCGGCCCATTTCGAGGAAAAGCTGCGCGGCGCCGATCTCGTTCTCACCGGCGAAGGCGCGCTCGACGCGCAGACGCTCAACGGAAAAACCATCGCCGGCGTGTGCGCCGCCGCGAAGTCGCAGAATGTGCCGGTGGTGGGTTTGGGCGGCAAAGTCGATTTGAGCGGCGCGCAACTGGACGAACTGGGTTTGCTGTCGGCGTTTTCGATTGTTGATGGGCCGCGCGATTTGGGATGGTGTCTCGACAACGCGGCGCCACTGCTGGAAAACGCGGTCGAACGCGCTTTGCGACTGGTCAAGAAATAGCCACAGAGGACACACAGAGAGGCACAGAGAAATTTAAAAGAATCTCTGTGCCTCTCTGTGTGTCCTCTGTGTTCTCTGTGGCTAATTTTCAAAGTGTGACTTCGCTGCCCGTTTCGCTCGACTGATAAATCGCGTCGATGATTTTGGAAATTTCGAGCGCCTCGGTTCCTGGCGTCATCACCGGCGTGTCGTTCAAAACCGAGTTGACGAACGATTCAATTTCCTTGTGATGCGCCTGCACGTTTTGCGGCAGGCCCATCGGCGTGATGTCGAGCTGCGTGCCCAGATGCTCGCGATACATTTGCAACGGGTTGTAGCTCGCGCCGCCTTTGTCGCCGAAAATCTGGAAGCTCATTTTGTCGCGCTCGGCCTGCTCGGCCACGAAACTCGATTCGAGATGCAGCGAGGCGCCGTTTTCAAACAGAATCTGCGCCGCCGCGAAATCTTCGACGGTGAAATTTTCGGTGTCCCACTGGCCCATCAAGCCCGTGACATCCTTACGTTTGCCGAACTTTTGATAGGTTTTGCCGAAAACTTTGGTCGGTTTGGGAAAGCCCATGACGTGCATGGTGGCATCGAGCATATGCACGCCGATGTCGATGAGCGGGCCGCCGCCGTTTTTCTCCTTCGAGATGAACATGCCCCAGCCAGGAATGCCGCGCCGCCGCATCGCGATGGTGCGCGCGAAATACATCTCGCCGAACTCGCCCGCTTCGGCGAATTTTTTGAGCATCTGCACTTCGGGATTGAAGCGGTAATGGTAGCCGCACATCAGCTTGTTTCCGGTGCGCTGGGCGGCATCGACCATCTGCTGGCCTTCAACCGCGTTCATGGCGAGCGGTTTTTCGCACAAAACGTGTTTGCCGGCTTCGAGCGCCTTGATGGACGCTTCGGCGTGCAAAAAATTGGGCGTGGTGACCGAAACGGCGTGAATATCGGGGTTGGCGAGCATTTCCTCGAAATCGGCGTAGGTTTTTTCGATGCCGAATTTTTCTTCGCAGGCGGTGCGCGCGCTTTCAAAAGGGTCGGAAACCGCGAGGACTTTGGCGTTTTTGAGCTTTTGATAGCCAGGAATGTGAACCGCCTGCGCGATGCCGCCGCCGCCGATGATGCCGATGCCGAGAATGTCGGGGGTGTTTAAAGCCATGATATGATGAGTTCTCCAAAGGAACTGCGGGCAGTGTGACGGAGCCGGTCGAGGCCGTCAACGCGAAATTCCGGCTCTACAGACCCAGTTTGGCGCGCGCTATCGCCAGTGAGCCGCGCTGCACCGAGTTTTCGAAGTTGCGCTCGTGGCGCGCGGCAAGCGGCCAGAGGGCGAACGCGACCAGGGTATAAAGCACGCTCGCCGCCACGAAAAAACCGGCCAGATTTTCGGCGGCGAGTCGGGCACCCAGCCGCAAAGTCTGGCGGCGGCGCGGGCGGGTGCGCCACTCCGCCTGCAACAGAAAAACGAAAATCAAAAAAGCGCACGTCATTGAAAACGTGCTGAACGACGAAGAATCCATGCCCAACTCGCGCCGGATGCCGTCGAAATTGAAGCAGACCAGCAGAATCGTGCCCACCAGCAGAATCCAGCCCGTCAAACGCGCCGCCAGTTCCAAAATCCAGCCGAAATCCAATCCCACGAGGCCGTCTTCGGGCGATTCAAACGCGGTTTTGAGGCGGGTTCGCAGCGAAACTTCTCGTCCCGCCTGCCATTTTTGCCACGCGACGGCTCCCTTCCAGGCCAGGCAGACCAGAACGAGCGCCACGCCGCAACTCACCCACGACGGCGCCATCGAAAGCAAGCCGTCGCGGTTCGCCGAAAACCACAGCCAGAGCGGTGCGTTGGGCGGGGGCGTCGCGGGACGCGACCTCAGCACGATGAGCGCCTCACACCCCACCGCCAAAATTAAAAGCAGAGTTCCGAGAACGGCGCCGCGCCAGAATGCGCTCGGCACGCCCGAATCGTCGCGGAAACGGTGCGCCAAAAGCCCGAAAATCGCGCCCAGGATCACAAGCGAAGGCATCATCTTCACAACGAGCGCGGCAAAACGCTCCGCCGCGACGATGGTCACGATTAGTGCCGGCGAGTTGGCCGTCCACTCTTCGAGAATCGACGATTTCAATTTTTGCCACTTTCCCAATTCAACCCATTCTGCATCCAGAAATTGCGTGATATCACCGCGCCCGCGACTTGTGGCAAAGGAATAAAGCATCGTCGGGTCGTTTTGAAACGCAGCGAGCGGCGTTCCCAGACGGACTGGAAGAGGTCGCTTAACCTTCGGCATCGTGACGCTTTGCAAGGCAATCCTCTGGCACGCGCGCCCTATATAGGCGCCGAGAACGAAGTAACTCTCGCGGCGCATCACGCGGCCCAGGCGCAGCACATCGAAGGCGGCATTCAAAGCGCGGTCGTGGCGCCCACTCTGGCGGTCGATGATCGCGCCTTCCATCGCCCAGCGCGCGACCTGGGTCATGGAGCCGTATTCGTAAAGCAAAATTTCGTAGGTCGAAAACTGGTCGCGCGGCGAAAGCGGCGCGCTGTAGGCGAGATGCAAAACGCTCAGATGATTCAAAGTGGCGTCGCGCACATGGTCGTCGTAGCCGGTTTTGCGAGCCGCTTGCGCCAGAACCGCGCGCGCCGCGTCGTCCTGGCGCGTCGAGTAGAGGCCGTAAAGCAGCAGCCAGTCGAAATAAGTGTTGTTCGGCTCCAGTTTCTGCCCGCGCCGCGCCAGGGCGATGAGACGGTTCCACTCGGCCCATGAGGAAGTCGGAACACGATTCGGTTTGGGCGGCGCGGCGGGATAATTGGGATTGGTGAGCGGCCCTTCGTTGCGGCCAGAGTTCAAGTTATTCATCTGCTCGCGCAGAGCGAGCGTCACAATGAAGGCGTCCTGCGGATAGCGCTCCATGAGACGACCCAACGCGGCCTTGCTGTGCCGCGCGGCATGAATTTCCACCCGTTTGTCGTCAGGAAAGCGTTTGGCGAGGGCTGCCAGGTCGAGTTGAGGCTCAACGAAACGCCAGTCAGGAGAAATTCTCGATTCGTCCTGCTCCGCGCTAAAACGGTTGTGCCACGCCTCAGCGACTCCCCGCCGCGTGGCGGGCACGAGAAAAATCAGCAGCCAACACGCGACCGCGAAAATCAGGGGGCGAAAACGGCGGGGAATGGCGGGCATCAGCGAGGCGCCAGTTTAAATAACCGAGGTTAAAACTGGCTTACGGCGTTGTTATTTCGACGGAGCTGGCAACAGAATTTTTCACCGCAAAGACGCAGAGACGCAGAGAAAAAGAGGGGGACTTTTCCCAACCGCCTGCGGATTTTCGTGTCTCATTCTCTTCTCTGCGCCTCTGCGTCTTTGCGGTGAAAAAATTCTCTTGACGACGGTTACAAGCCCAATTTGGCGCGCATCATCGCCAGTTCGCCGCGCTGCATCGCGCTTTGGAAGTTGCGGTCGTGCTGCCGTGCGAGCGGCAAAGTTGTGAACGCGACAAGGGCGTAAAGCACGCTCGCCGCCACGAAAAAACCGGCCAGCGACTGCGCGGCGAGTCGAGAACTCAGGCGCACGGTCTGGCGGCGGCGCGGGCGGGTGCGCCACGCCATCTGAAGCAGAAAAAGAAACACGAAAAACGCGCCCGCCATCAAAAAAAGGCTGACGGTGGCGGGTTCTAATCCGAACTCTTCTCGAATTTGCTCCAAATTGGCGCACACCAGCAAAATGCCGCCGCCAACCAAAATCCAACCGGTCAAGCGCGCCGCGAGTTTCAAAATCCACCCGAAATCAAACGCGGCGAGGCCGTCTTCGGGCGACTCGAACGCGGTTTTGAAACGAGTTCGCAGCGAAACTTCCCCACCCGCCTGCCGCTTCTGCCACCCGACCGCGCGGCTCCAGGCGAAGCAGGTCATAGCGCCCGCCAGACCAAAATACACCCACGACGGCGCCGCCCAAAGCAAGCCCTCGCCGCCCCAGTAACCCCACCACGGCTCCGCAAGCCAGGCTGCTGGATCGTCCGACCGCAGCGCAACAATGGCGTCGCATCCCATCGCTCCCGCTAAAAGCAGGATTCCCAGCCACGCACCGCGCCAAAGTTCACTCGGCGCGCCCGAATCGTCGCGAAAACGGCGCGTCAGAAGCGTGAAGATAACTCCCAGAATCAAAATCGAGGGCAAAACTTTCACGGCCAGAGCCGCGAAACGCTCGGCGGCGATGAGAATCACAGCCCGCGCCACAGAACTGCCTGTCGATTCACTGGGAGTCGGGATCCATTGCGCTTTCTGCCACTTTCCCAGTTCGACCCATTCGGCATCCAGAAAGCGCGTAATGTCGCTGCGTTTGTGGCTTTTGGCATAGGAATACAACATCGTCGGGTTACTTCGAAAGGCCGCGAGCGGCGCATTCCAACGCGCTCTTCGCGCTCCGCCAGGCGTTTTCGCAGGCACCATAACGTTTCCGAGTGCAATCGATTCGCACGCCCGCCCCACGAGCGAACCAATAATCGAATAACTCTCGCGCCGCATCACGCGGCTCAGGCGCACCAAATCGAAGGCGGCATTTAAAGCGCGGTCGTGCTGTCCCTGTCGGCGGTCGGCGATGACGCCTTCCATTATCCAACGCGAGGTCTGGCGCATTTTGGCGTATTCGGAAAACCCAATCGCGTTCCACACCGTTGCCTGATCGCGTGGCGAAAGAGGTGAACCGTAGGCGAGACGCATTACCACCAGACGATTCAAAATTGCGTCGCGGATGTGATCGTCATAAACGGTTTTGCGCGCCGCTTTCGCTAAAACTGCGCGCGCCGCGTCGTCCTGCCGCGTGGCGTAGAGACCGTAAAGCAGCATCCAGTCGAAATACGTGTTGTTCGGCTCCAATTTTTGCCCGCGCCGCGCCAGAGCAATAAATTGGTTCCACTCGGCGCGCGGTGAATGCGAATTTGGCTCCGCTTTGGGCGGCGAGAGCGGGCCATTGGGATTGGTGAGCGGCCCCTCGTTGCGGTCGTCCTTCAGCTCGGAAATTCGCTGGCGCACAGCGAGCGTCAAAACCAGCACATCCTGTGGGTAGCGCTCTAAAAGTTGATTCAGCGCGCTCTTGTCGTTCTGAGCGGCGTAAATTTGCACTCGCTTGTCATGGGGAAACCGTTTGAGCAGGGTTTTGGCATCGAGAGTCGGGGCGAAGACGGCCTCATCGCTCCAATCTTGCACCGTTCCCAGACGGTTGCTCCACGCATCCGCAAGTCCCCGCCGCGTTGCGGGCACGACCAAAACCAGCAGCCAGCAAACCAGCACCAGAAGAAAAGGCAGAAAACGGCGGGAAACGCGGGACATGACGTGATCCGCCAGTTTAAATAATGTGACACGCGAGCGATTCCATAGGGCTTGACTTTTTCGTTTCCGTTACTTAACATATCGACGTAACTCGATACGACGATGCGATGAACGATTTACTGCTTTTGGCCAAAGCCCTCGGCGATGCGACGCGCCTGCGCCTGCTCTCGCTTTTGCGCGGCGGCGACGAACTTTGCGTGTGCGAACTGACCGACGCGCTTGAACTAAGCCAATCCACGCTTTCGACGCATCTGCAAACGCTGCGGCAAAGCGGTCTGGTCGGCGCGCGCAAGGACGGGAAATGGATGTATTACCGGCTCGAAAGCGCGCAACGCGCGCTCCTCGATGCGCTTTTCGATTTCCACCGCGAAGCGCTGCAAAACGACGCCGTATTGCAAAACGACGCGGCGCGATTGGAAAAACGGCTCGCGTTGCGCTGCGAGGGAGCGTGTGTCGTGGGTTTTGGGCCGCGCGGCTGAAAAATCATGTTTCGCAAACTCTTCAGCGAAGGTTTCGGCACGTTTTGTCTTGTGTTCGCCGGAACCGGCGCTATCATCTCCAATAACGCCTCGAACGGCGCGGTAACTCACATCGGCATCGCGCTCACGTTCGGCCTGGTCGTGATGGCGATGATTTACGCGCTCGGCGAGGTATCCGGCGCGCATCTCAACCCCGCCGTCACCCTCGCTTTCTGCGCCGCGCGGCGTTTTCCGGCGCGCGATGTCTTGCCCTACATTGCGGCGCAGTGCGGCGGCGCCCTGTTCGCCTCCCTGGTTTTGCGGATGCTCTTTCCGCTCGATAAAGCTTTGGGCGCCACCCATCCTTCCTCTGCCGCGCTTCAATCGTTCGTCTTCGAGGTCATTTTGACCTTGATTTTGATGTTCGTGATTCTGAGCGTCTCCCAGGGTGCGAAGGAAAAAGGCATCACGGCGGGCCTGGTGGTGGGCGCGGTGATCGGCCTCGAAGCGCTTTTCGCCGGCCCGATTAGCGGTGCCTCAATGAATCCAGCGCGCTCGCTCGGCCCCGCGATTGTGTCGGGCCAACTTCAACATTTGTGGATTTATCTTCTCGCGCCCACACTGGGCGCACTGCTTGGCGTGGCGGCGTTTGGAATCGTGCGCGCGCCGGAAACTCAATCATGAAACTCTCTCAACTCAAAACCCTGCTCCAAACCAACCGCGACAAGCAGTTTTTGCTGCAACTGCCCAATCGCAAAGACGTGCCGCACTCGTTCCACATCACCGAAGTCGGCTTCGTGGAAAAGAAATTCATCGACTGCGGCGGCAAAACCCACACGACCCAAACCTGCCAGCTTCAAGCCTGGATTGGCCCCGACATCGACCATCGCATCGAAGCCGGAAAAATGGCCGATATTCTCGACATTTCCGCCTCGATTCTGCCGCACGAATTCCTGGAAGTCGAAATCGAATATGAAGACGACGTGATTTCCCAATATCCCATCGCAAATGCATTGGTGACGGAACACAGCGTGGTTTTGCAGCTCACCACCAAACACACCGACTGCCTCGCCAAAGAACTGTGCCTGGTGCCTTCGGCGGACGGCTGCGGGCCGGTCGGCTGCTGCTGATTCACTCTCGTTTTTGTTAAACGAGGCACCATGTCCCAATTTTCGCCCCGCGACGACGTGTGGATCACCTGCGCTCAATGCGCGACGCCGATGCTGCCGCTCGCGGACTACGAAATCCATAAGAGCAGCGAAAGCCCAGGCGTCGGCGCCGATTTGTGGCAGTTTCTGCTTTTTGGGTGGTGGGCGTTCGTTATCAATTTCGTGTCGGATTTGTTCACTTTCGAGGGCCGTAAAAAGAAGCTCGCGGCGCTCAAAGCCGAAGTTTTGCCGCAGTTTCCGCGCGCTCAGGTGTGCCCGCGATGCTTAGAGTTGAAACGAATGCGGTGAAAAAGCAAAACGCCCCGATTCGCGAGAATCGGGGCGTTTTCTTTTGTCGCGCGTGATTTTACTCGTCGCTCGACAAATTGGCGAGGATGTCCTCGCCATCCGCTAAATCGGCCTGCGCGCCCAGGATGTCGAGGGGCGAGGGTTCGCTCTCGTCATCCAGAATCGCCAGGCCGCCATCGACGCCTTCTTCGATGCTCATGCCCGCCGCCGCCAGTTCGCCCAGATCGGCGCCTTCCAGCATCGGGGTGGCGAAGATTTCGTCCATCTCTATCGAGGTGCGCTGCGCCGGACGGGCGCGCAGTTCCTCGACTTTGAGGATGTCGGCGTGTGCCCGTGCGTAAGCGACGGCTTCGGGGTCTTCATCGACGGCGATTTTGTGCTTGCGCTGCAAGCCCGTGCCCGCCGGAATCAGACGACCGATGATGACGTTTTCCTTCAAACCTTCGAGGTAGTCCTCGCGGCCATGCGTCGCCGCTTCGGTCAAAACCTTGGTGGTTTTCTGGAAACTCGCCGCGCTCAGGAACGACTCGGTGTTCAGAGCCGCTTCGGTGATGCCGAGCAGAACGAAATCCGCCGTCGCGGGGTTGTGGCCCGCCGCCGTCGCCTCGTCGTTGATGACGGTGAGCGTGGCGATGTCGATGAGCTTACCTGGCATCACTTCGGTGTCGCCCGAATCTTTGACGCGGCGTTTGCGGAGCATCTGGCGCACGATGACTTCGATGTGTTTGTCGTGGATGTTGATGCCCTGCGACTTATACACCTTCTGCACTTCCTGAACCAGATACTCGGCCACGCCCTTGAGCCCGCGCCATGACAGCACGTCCTGGGGCCACAACGGGCCTTTGGTGAGCGTGTCGCCGGTTTGCACGGTCTGCCCGACGCGCACGTCGAGGTTGCCGCGATAGGGAACGGCGAATTCGCGCTGCACGATGACCTCGCGGATATCGTTGCGCTCCATCACGTCGAGCATCCGATCCGTGAGTTCCTGCGCGCTCAAAACCAGCGGTTTGGCGCCCTCTTTGGCATCGGGGGCCATCACGGTCAGCGCCGAACGCTGGCCGACGGCCTTTTCGCGCTCTTCGATGGGAATCGTGGTCTGCACGACCACTTTTCGCACACCGGAACGCGAGTTTTCTGAATCGAGCGACAAGTCAATACCAGGCAGAACCTCGACGCGACCGCCGCCGATGATGCCCACCACGGTGCCGTCCACCGTTGTGGTGATGGCTTCGCCCTTGGGTTTGCGCGCTTCGAACAGCTCGACCACGCGCAAAAGTCCGCCAACGGAGGCTTCGAGAACCTTGAGATAACGCTGAATTTCGCGTTTCTGCTCGGTCGCGGTGCCCTGCATCTGGAAGGTGCCCTTGTTGATGTCGCCGCGCAGCTCGGCCAGAGCGATCTGGCGCGCTTTTTTGACGTTAGCCGTTCCAGTCAGGCTCGCGCCCTGCGCCACGCCGCCCATGTGGAAGGTTCGCATCGTGAGCTGGGTGCCTGGCTCGCCAATCGACTGCGCCGCGATGATGCCGACCGCCTCGCCGATTTCGACCGGCGAGTTGGTCGCCAGGTCGGTGCCGTAGCACTGCGCGCACACGCCTTTGCCCAGTTTGCAGGTCAAAATCGAGCGGATTTTGGCCTGGCGCACGCCGGATTTTTCGACGGTTTCGGCCATAGCGCGGTCGATGACCTCGCCTTCTTTGACCAGAATCTCGCCGCTTTCGGGATGCGCGATGTCCTCAATCGCAATGCGACCCGAAAGGCGCTCGGCGAGCGTTTCAAGCGGCAAATGAATCCGCACGCGGCCCCCCGTGCCCCAATCGTAAGTCTTCAAATCGTCGAAAACTTTGGGCGAAACGTAGGTATCGACATCGTAGAGCATCTCCCTGGTCTGGGGATGCAGAATCGGGTCGGCCAGACGGCGGCCCCTGATGGAAGGCGAGTCGAATCGCGCCGATTCATCGGATTCATAGACCTCGCGCACGAAAATGCCGTCGCTGGTGCCGCAGTCCTCGGCGCGAATGATGACATCCTGCGACACGTCCACTAGACGCCGCGTCAGATAACCGGCATCGGCGGTGCGAAGCGCGGTGTCGGCCAGGCCCTTGCGCGCTCCGTGCGTCGAAACGAAGTATTCGTGCAGTTCGAGGCCCTGACGGAAGTTCGATTTCACCGGCAGGTCTTCGATGAGGCGGCCCGACGGGTCTTGCATGAGTCCGCGCATCCCCACGATCTGCATCATCTGCTTGACCTTACCCGTCGCGCCCGACTGCGACATCAAACTGAGCGGGTTGAACTTGTCGAGCGCGTTGGAAACGTCGGTCGCCACATCCTGCGTCGCTTTGACCCAGGCGTTGAGAACCTGACGCTCGCGCTCCTGCGCCGTCATCGAATACGGATCATCAATATAGGCTTTGTTGACCTTGTTGACCTGCGCTTCGGTGCGGTGAATGATCTCTTCGCGGCGCGATTCGACGCGGAAATCGCCCATCGAAATCGACATTCCCGACTTGGTGGCGAACTTGAAGCCCAGCGATTTCACGTCGTCCAGCAGCTTGACGCAGCGTTCGTTGCCGCACAGTTCATAGGTTTTGAGAACCAGACTGGAAATCGTCTTCTTGTCGGCCAGGACGTTGGCGAATTGCAGTTCTTCGGGCAGAATCTCGTTGAAAAGAATGCGGCCCACGGTCGTGACCAAACGCGCGCCGTGCCCATCGGCGAGGATATTTCCCTTGGGATGGCGCACGCAAATCAGTTCGTGCAGCGTGCGGTAGCCGAAATCGTAAGCGCGAATCGCTTCGCTTGCCGAGCCGTAAAGCGGCAGTTGGGCGGCTTCTTCTTCGCTCACTTTATCGGGCATTTTGGCGCCGCGCTTGATCATGGTGAGATAGAAACAGCCCAAAACCATGTCGTTGCCAGGCGCCATCGCCGGCGCGCCGTCGCGCGGCGAAAACAGGTTGTTGGTGCTCATCATCAAGACGCGCGCCTCGGCCTGCGCCGGTGCGAACAGCGGAACATGAACCGCCATCTGGTCGCCGTCGAAGTCGGCGTTGAAGGCGGGGCAAACCAGAGGATGAATCTGAATCGCCTTGCCTTCCACCAGCTTCGGCTCGAACGCCTGAATGCCGAGACGATGCAGGGTTGGAGCGCGGTTGAGCAAAACCGGATGCTCTTTGATGACCTCTTCCAGAGCGTCCCAGACTTCCGGCTTGAGACGGTCAACCATGCGGCGCGCCGTCTTGATGTTGGTGGTGAAGCCTTTCTGAACCAAGCGCTTCATCACGAACGGTTTGAACAATTCGAGCGCCATTTCTTTGGGCAAACCACACTGGTCGAGGCGCAACTGCGGCCCGACGACGATAACCGAACGACCGGAGTAGTCCACGCGCTTGCCCAACAGATTTTTGCGGAAACGGCCTTCTTTGCCTTTCAGCATATCGCTGAGAGATTTGAGAGGACGACCGCTCGAACCTGTGACGGGACGCTGGCGGCGGGTGTTGTCGATGAGCGCGTCCACCGATTCCTGCAGCAATCGTTTTTCGTGGTTGATGATGGATTCGGGCGCGCGAATCTCGGTGATGCGCTTGAGGCGGTTGTTGCGGTTGATGATGCGCCGGTAAAGGTCGTTCAAATCCGAAGTCGCAAAGCGGCCACCGTCGAGCTGAACCATCGGGCGCAGTTCGGGCGGCATGACCGGAATGACCTGCATGATCATCCATTCGGGCCGATTCTTCGACTTGCGAAACGCCTCGACAATCTCCAAACGCTTGATGAGTCGCCCGCGCTTGGCGCCGGTCGGCGTCTCCTGAACCTGCTTTTTCAGCTCGCGCGACATGGTTTCCAGATCAATGTTTTCCAGCAGCTTCGCAACGGCGGTCGCGCCCATTCCGGCGTCGAAGAGTTCGCGGAAATCGGCGCCCAGTTTCGACACCAGAACATCGAGCAGACGCTGCAAACCGCGATATTCGTTGTCGGCGAGCAAACGCTTCGGCTCCAGTTCGTTGAGAAGGCCGAGCGAATCCTGCAACTCTTTTTTGCGCTCTTCGGCGTAGGTGTCGCCCGACGGATCTTCGGCGCTTTTGCGGGCGCGCGCGACTTCTTCGGGCGTGACGAGTTCGTCGCCGCCTTCATGGCGCGTCTTCAAATCCTCATAAATATCGAGGTTGCGCTTGCGCTCCATGTCGCGCGACTGGTCAACCTCGACGATGCCTTCCTGCACGGCATCGCGGATTTTTTCGACGTTCTTGCTAATTTTGTTCTGGTCGGCCCTGGTGACGATCCAGTGCGAGAAATAAAGCACCCGCTCCAAAAAGCGCGGCGACATATCGAGGAGCAGCGCCATCGGCGACGGCACGCCCTTGACATACCAGAGATGCGCGACCGGAGCCGCCAATTCGATGTGCCCCATACGCACGCGGCGCACTTTGGAGCGCGTCACTTCGACGCCGCAGCGGTCGCAGATGACGCCCTTGAACTTGGACTTCTTGTATTTGCCGCACGAGCATTCCATGTCTTTGGTGGGGCCAAAGATGCGCTCGCAGAACAAGCCGTCGCGTTCAGGCTTGAAGGTGCGGTAGTTGATGGTTTCCGGTTTTTTGACTTCGCCCCGGCTCCACGAGCGAATGTCCTGCGGCGAGGCGATGCCGATACGCAGCAGGTCGAACGCCGAAGCGGTGACGGTTTGCTGCGGGCCGGCGTTTTTGCCTTTGCGGTCGAGGTTTCCGGCGCGTTCGCCGAAGATGCCGCCTTCGCCATAAGCGCGTTCGGGCTTGGCGTTGCGGTCGGTGATGGTGCCGTCCACGGAAGGAACAGCGAAAATATTGGTGCTTTCAGCCATTGAGGTTACCTTGGGATTGAAACAATCCAGTTGTTCGGGCAGAAAAGTTAGTTACTGTCAGTTGGCGGCGGAAGTTGCCGCGAAAGACGGAGTTCAAGTCGTTCGGCTTCAGCTTTGAAGCGTGAAATTTCAGCTTGCAGTTCGCGCATATCGGCTTCCCGTTCGCGCCTGTCGGCTTCGCGTTGAGTTCCGAGACGCACAACTCGAATTTGCAAATCGCCGACGTTGCGCCCCATTTCACGCAGTTCGTCCGCGATGTCATCCATCGACTTTTCGAGATGCTGAAGCGAAAGGTCGATGTTGGCGAGCCGCTTCAAAGCGTCCCAGCCTTCTCCTATTATCTTCATGATTCCGTTTTGAAATTCGCATTGATGCGCCGCAGTTCGGCTGCCATTTCCTGCGCTTTCAGATTCAGTCTCGTGACGCGACTTTCGATACTGGTGGCGATTTCCGCCGCCGAACGCTCGTCGGGCGTGTTTAAGGTGATGATTTGCCCCGTCTCAGGGCCGTCGATGATGACGGCCCTGATAGGAGATGGAGAAGTTGCTGCTGCCATGATTTTGACTCCAGGCGAAGAAATTTAGCGTTCGAACTCGTCTTCGACTTCCTTGAGTTCCATCGCGTTGCCGTCGGCGTCCTCGACTTCGACCTGCAAAGCCAGGCTTTGCAGTTCTTTGACGAGGATTTTGAACGATTCGGGCACGCCAGGTTCAAGAACCGTTTCGCCCTTCACGATGGACTCGTAAGTCTTGACACGGCCCGACACATCGTCCGACTTGATGGTCAGGATTTCCTGAAGCGTGTGCGCCGCGCCGTAGGCTTCGAGCGCCCACACTTCCATTTCGCCGAATCGCTGGCCGCCGAACTGAGCTTTTCCGCCCAACGGCTGCTGCGTCACCAGCGAATACGGGCCGGTCGAGCGCGCGTGGATTTTGTCTTCCACCAGATGGTGAAGTTTCATCATGTAAACGCGGCCAACGGCGACGGCCTGCTCGAACGGTTCGCCGGTGCGACCGTCGTGCAAAACGCATTTGCCCATCGTCGGATCGAATCCGGTGCGGGCGTGGACGATTTCCACGACTTTTTTCACGATCAAATCGGCCTTGACGTTCTTATCGGCGCGACCGAATTCTTCCGCATCGGTTCCGACGTGTTCGCCGATGTGATTCAGCCTTTCGTCGTCCAAGCCGTGCAAAACCGTGTTGAACTGCGCCGTCAGCTTGTCGAGCGCGTCGGGCGCGGCATCGTCGCCTTCGATTTTGAGCGGCGGCAATTCCAGTTCGCTTTCAACGTAGTTCATCAAGGACGCGGTGCGAAGCTGGCTCGCGACGCGGTGCATGCCTTCGTAAAGCTCCGGTTCGCGCGCGCCTGAAAAAATCGGGTTGACGTGATCGGTGCCGAAGTGCGCCCCGACAAGGCCAAGATGCATTTCCAGCACCTGACCGATGTTCATGCGCGTCGGCACGCCAAGCGGCGTCAGGATGATGTCAACCGGCGTGCCATCGGGCAGAAACGGCATGTCGGCTTCGCTCAAAATTTTTGAAACCACGCCTTTGTTGCCGTGACGTCCCGCCATTTTGTCGCCTTCCATGATTTTGCGCTTCTGCGCGACGTAAACGCGCACCATCTGGTTGGTTCCGGCGCGCAGTTCGTCGCCAGGACGTTTGTCGAGCGGCCCGCCGGTGATCGGGCAAATCGGACGCTCTGGGTCGTTGACCAGAGCGAAAGTCGCCATGCGCTCCGCTTCCATATCGGAATGGCCTTCGCGCTTGAACTTCTCGAACGCCTGGTGCGAGAAATACTTGTGGCGCGCGAAGATTTGCACGCCGACAACCGTGCCTTTCTCGCCGTGCGGCATCCGCAATGATGCATCGCGCGATTCCTCGGCTTTTTTGCCGAAAATGGCGATAACGAGCCGCTCTTCCGCCGACAGTTCGCCCTGCGATTTGGGCGCGATTTTGCCGACCAGAATATCCTGCGGAAACACTTCGGCCCCGACGCGAATAATGCCGTGTTCATCCAGGTTGCGAAGCTGGTCTTCGCCCACGTTGGGGATGTCGTGGGTGATTTCTTCCGGCCCCAATTTGGTGTCGCGCGCTTCCACTTCGTATTTCTCGATGTGGACTGAGGTCAGCATATCCTCTTTGAGAACGCGCTCATTGAGGATGATGGCATCCTCGTAGTTGTAGCCTTCCCACAGCATAAACGCGACTGTGAGGTTGCGTCCCAGAGCCAGTTCGCCGCCGCGCGTCGAAGGCCCGTCGGCAATCGCCTGGCCCGAACGCACGCGCTGGCCCTTGGTCACAATCGGCTTCTGATGAATGCAGGTCGCCTGGTTGGAGCGCAGGAAGTTGCGAAGCGGATAGGTCACTTCATCGCCGTCATAGCCCTCGACGGTGATGGATTTCGAGGAAACGTCCCGAATCGTGCCGTCCATGTCCGAGGTGATGGCGGCGCCCGAATCGGTCGCGGCGCGCCGCTCCAGACCCGTTTTCACAAGCGGAACATCGGGGCGCAGCAAAGGCACCGCCTGACGCTGCATGTTGGCGCCCATCAAAGCGCGGTTGGCGTCGTCGTTTTCCAAGAATGGAATCAAGCTCGTCGCAACCGAAAATACCTGGAGCGGCGACATATCCATATATTGGCATTCGCTGGGCTTGACCTGGGGATGCTGCGTCGCCTTGCGCGCCTGCACCATTTCTTCGGTGAGGCGGCCTTTTTCGTCCACGTTGGTCGAAGCCGCCGCGATGACGAAGCCTTCTTCCTCATCGGCAGTCAAAAACTGCACTTCGTCGGTCAAAATGCCATCTTTGACGATGCGATAAGGCGTCATCAAAAAGCCGTAATCGTCGGCGCGCGCGTGCGTCGCAAGGGAGCCGATCAAACCGATGTTGGGGCCTTCCGGCGTTTCAATCGGGCAGATGCGGCCATAGTGCGAGTGATGAACGTCGCGCACTTCCAATTTGGCGCTCTGACGGTTGAGTCCGCCAGGCCCCAGAACCGAAACGCGGCGCTTGTGAACCAGTTCGGCGAGCGGGTTGGTCTGCTCCATGAACTGCGAGAGCTGGCCCGATCCGAAGAACGAGCGCACCGCCGCCGTGATGGGCTTGATCGAAATCACCGCTTGTGCCGTGACCTGTTCGCGGTCGAGCGAAGTCAAACGCTCGCGCGCCACGCGCTCCATACGCAGCATTCCACCGCGCAACTGGTTTTGCAGCAGTTCGCCAACGGCGCGCACGCGCTTGTTGCGAAGATGGTCGATATCGTCGGCGCCCAGATTTTCCTCTTCGCCCTTGTCCATGCGGAGCAGATAATTGATGCCGCCCAGCAAATCATCGAGCGTGAGGGTATGAATCGCTTCCGGCACGTCCACGCCGAGTTTGCGATTCAATTTGTAGCGCCCGACGCGGCCCATGTCGTAGCGTTTGGGATCGAAAAAGTAGCTCGACAGCAGGTTGCGCGCGTTGTCCTGCGTCACCGGATCGCCAGGACGCAGCGTTTTGTGAACTTCGGCCAGAGCCATCAGTTCCATTTGCGCGGGGTCTTCCTCGCGGCCTTTTTCGTCGCGCACGCGGTCGAGAACCAGCGATCCGCCAATCATCGGCGGCACGCGGTAAACCTCGATTTCCGCCGGCGCGACGCGCATGATTTTGTCAACCGCTTCGCTGTCAACATGAGCGCAGCCGCGCACCGCGACTTTTTTGCCGTCCACGTCCATCAGGTCGCTAACGGTGAAATAGTTGAATTCGCGGTCGTTGCCCTGTGGCGATTCTTCGGTGAAGCCTTCGAGCGAAATGTCGGAAATGACCTTGCGCTCGCCATACATTTCCAGAATTTGCCGCGTCGTCGCACATTGAATGCGCGCTGCTTCGACTTCGACATCGGGATTATCGCGCAGCTGCTTGATGCGCGCGAACAGCGCGTCGTCAATGACGGTTTTGGCCTCGCCCACGACTTCGCCGGTCGCATAATCAATCAACTGCTCCGACAAAACGCGCCCCACAAGGGCCTGGTCATTCACCGCCAGCGATTCGATGCGCGCGCGCATCGGCTGCGCCACGTCAAGCGCGGAAAAGGCGCGCATCAGCGTGGTGATGGGCATTCGCTTCGACTGCGCGACCTTGGTTCCCAGCGCGATGGTGATGTCTTTGGTGGCTTCCTCGGCGACTTCGGCATCGACCCAGGCGCCTTCCTGCGGGATGATCTGCATCTGGAGCAGACGGCGGCCCGAATAAGAGATTTCTTCCTTGAAATACGAACCCGACGAGCGCGAAAGCTGCGCCACCACGACGCGCTCGGCGCCGTTGATGATGAAGGTGCCGCGCTCGGTCATGCAGGGCATTTCGCCCAGATAGACCTCGGATTCCTTGAGTTCGCCGGTTTCCTTGTTGACGACGCGCACTTTGACCTTCATCGGCATTTCGTAGGTCAAATCGCGCTCGCGGCACTCGTCGGGCGAAAATTTCGGCTCGCCGAGCGTGTAATCGAGAAATTCCAACGACATGGTGCCGGTGAAATCTTCGATGGGCGAAAACGAATCGAACAGCTCGCGCAGGCCGACATTGAGGAACCAGGCGTAGGATTCGAGCTGCATTTCGACGAGGTTGGGCACTTCGTCGAACTGGAACTGTTTGAGATGCACGCGGTCGCGCGCGGTTTTGACGAGCGTGGATTCAAACGCGGGTTTGCCCGCGCCAATCGAGGCGGGGCCTTCGGGAACGACCGTATCGTAAAAATTGGTCGTGCCGCGCAAACGCATTGGCAAACTATCGATAGTTCGCGCCATAAAATGTTCTCCTGGTTAGATAAGGCAGAATGAGGGATTTAACGAGGCAACCTACGCCAATGCGACCTAATTGGTGGTCGGGCGGAAAAGGGGTGCATCATAAAGGGGGAAGTCGAAAGCGTCGCTTGTGGGGTTTCCAGGCAGGAAATGTGGGCGACGTAGCAAACAGAAAGCGAATGAACCTAACGAGACAAAAACTGACTCGTTCCGTGAGACGCGACCTTTTATTTTAGATTAACGGCGCGCGGGGCGCAAGGGGCCGATTTAGTAAAATGGAAGGCATGAGCATCACGATTGAGAACCCAACCGCCGACGTAATCTGGCAGGTCGTCCAGCAAATGCCCCAAAGCGAGATCGCGCGCTTGAAGCAGTTGTTTGATGCCTCACCTCTTGCGACTTCCGGTGTCATAGACGAAAGCACCACATGGAGCGAAGAAGATTTGCGCGATTTTTCCGCCGCCGGAGCCGCACTTTACGAGGAAATCGAAGCGGAGGAACTCAAAAATGCTCCAGGGCGGTGATGTCGTCAAAGCCGATTTCCCTGGCGCCAACGGCATAAAGCGTCGCCCATGCGTGGTTGTTTCCAGCGAGCTTTATCACTCGACTCGCCCCGACGTGATGCTCGCCGTCGTGACCACCAACATTGAGATCGCAACGGCCCCCAGCGATTGCGTTTTGTTCGATTGGGAGCAAGCGGGGCTTACTCTGCCCTCGGCAGTGCGAATCTACATCAGTTCGCGTTTGCAGCGAGATGTCATCAAAATCGGGCGCCTTTCCGACGCCGATTGGCGCGAAGTTCAGGCGCGGTTGAGGTTGGCGTTGGAGATTAACCTGAAGTAGCAAAAACGTCCATGATTTGTTCGTGGGACAGTGGCTCATAGTCCAGTTTCAATTCAAAATACCATTCAGGGTCGTCTTTGAGATACCTTAATGCAAAAAGAATTGCTGGCGTCAAAAAAGTAAAGTGCTCGGCGTCGTCGGATCGAGATGGGGGTTGCAAAGAATAAAGTTCTAATCTGTGATCCGTTTCTGGACTATCATCACTGATTCCATAAACGTAATCGACCCCAAAATAACTGACTTCAGATTCAACAACCTCAAATCCTGCTGCCGCCGCTTTAAGTGCCAAGAGGCTACAGGTCTTCAAGCCAGCTACGGCTTTGATCATGTCGCTCGCCAGACCTTCTACGGCTTCCGCTTGCACTTGCAGGTCTCCTTTCCAGGCGTTGTGCGGCGCTTGGTGATAACACCCGCTCATGTCGCCGATGTGGCCGCAACACCTGACCTGATGCAAGATGTGGAAGGCGTGGTCATTGGTGACCGCAACTACCACTCACCAGCCTTGCAAGAAGAACTTAAAACAGTGGCACCTCATGCTCGCTTACTCACCCCGCCCAAGAAGAAGACGTCCGCAGAGGACAAAGGCGCAGCGCCCTCTTGAGCCGCTTGCGCTACCGCATCGAGACGGTCATTAGCCAGTGGTGCGGGCGCTTGCAACTCAAGGCGTGTCACGCCCGCGACACCTGGCACCTGAGCAGCCGACTACTGCGCGCCGTCCTGTGCCACACACTTTGTATCTTCCTGGCGTATCAACACGGCTTCAAGCCTCTCCAGTTCGCCAAACTCCTCGACTAACTTGCACATCGCGTTAGTTAGTTCCAAACTAGGACAGAAGGAAATCTTATGCTCAACCCGAAAGCAAAACAAGCCAATATTAAGAGACCAGACGTGCTTCTTGCCGTAGGAAGAGGAGGAAGAACGCTCAGTAAGAACCAACTTTCCAGAGCGTGTAAAAGCGGAAATATACGCGCGAGATCGAGCGATTTGCGCCTTCACTGGCATGAACCTGTGGCTCTTAGATGAGGGCGCAGGCGGCTTTTACAACGTGTGTTGCATTGACCATGTTATCCCCGCCACCAAGGGCGGCACCTCAACTGAAGACAACGGCGTTGCCACATTTGTAGCATACAACTACAACAAAGGTAACAATTTGGGTGCAAACCTTTATCTATTTCTTCATGGTTTGCCAACCTTTCGTTATTGGGAATATCATCGTCGGCTGACCCCTGAAATTGCACAGATGATAGTTCACAACTCACAAATTCAACCGTCCGATTACAGCTTTAATCAAGCAATTATGAACCTAATTTGTGGTGTATGGTGGCTGAGTTACGATGATTCTGAAAAATACAAGCGGGACGATGCTTACTATGCTGCTTCAACGCTCAAGAGGTTAGAAAAATGGCGTCAGAGTGCGGATGCAGAAAGCGTGGGTTCATTAGAGTCCAGAAATCTGGTTCCAGAAATGCTTACCCCCGATCAAGACCTGCTCTTGTCTTTGCGCGAAGCAAAAAGCGTAATCAAAATCAAAGAGTTGATGCAGGAAGTTTTGCCATATCACAAAGCAAACTTGGAAGCGCGGCTGGCATTTGAGGCCGCTTACGATAAGTATCTTGACGGGGACATTGAGGCTTTTGATTTGGTTGAAGAGAAACTGGACAATCCACTAGTTAGTGCGATTGTATTCAACCAAATCGAAAACAACATGAGCCTCCTTAGTGACCCATTCGCTCCTTGGGACAATCCAGAGGAACTGCAGAAATACCTCAAAGGAATCAAAAGCGGCGAAGACATTTGACTTTGCCGCTTTTGGTTCTCACAGATTGCATCACCGCTCAACGCCACAGGCGCCCGATGTCATAAGCATCGAAGGCGGTGTCGGCGCTGAGGAGCGGAATGTTTTCGGCCCGCGATGGCGCGATGAGCAAGCGGTCGAACGGGTCGCGGTGATGAAACGGCAGACGCGCGACTTCGGCCAAATGCGAGGTTTGGATGGGAAGAATCTCGAAGCCGTTGACTTCGATTTGCTCCGGCACACGCTGCTCGAAACTGGGCGTGATTTTCAACTTCCCCGTGCTGACCTTAATGGCAATTTCCCAGACGCTGGCGATGCTGATGAATTTTTCATTGGCTTCGTCTTCAATCAGGGCACGCGAACTCGCATTCAATTGCTCATCACCGTCAATGAACCAGAGGAAAATATGGGTGTCGAGCAAGAGCCGCATCACATATAGTCCTTGAAATCTTCGAGTGGTTCATCGAAATCGGGCGCCATCCAAACGCTGCCCTTGGCGCTGCCAAAGCGCGCTTTTCGCTGGGGCAGCGCGACGATTCTCGCCAACGGCGTGTCGCCGTTCACAATCACGATTTCTGCGCCCGCCGCCGCTTCTTTGACCAAATCTCCCAAGTTCAAAGCCGCTTCTTCCTGAGTGACAGTCATGATGCTCCTTTCCAACTCAGAGCGCGACTTTTCAAGCCGCGCCTTTTATTTTATCGCACCAACAGGCGTCAGCTAAAATAAAAGCCATGCCCACTCCCGATCCCAATCAGCCCTTCCAAAAACGCTGGCTGATGTTTCTCATCGCGCCGTCCGATTTGCTGCGGCTTTTGCACCTCGTTTCCAACCCGCTCAACCAGTTCGCGGCGGGCGCGCTGCCGCCCGATGTGCGCGTCGAAGATGTGTGGTTCGATGAGGAAGCCAATTATCTCGCCATGATGCTTGAAAGCCAGTTTTTCGAGCCGGTCGAAGTGCGCTGGAACGGCGAAATGATGGCCGCCGCGTCGTGGCCGCGCGCCGTTTTCAGTCTCGATGCCGCGCCCGAAGGCGAAATCGAGGACGGCGAAGAGTTGTGGAGCGAGCCGATGGAAACTCTGCCGCCCAACGAAGCCGCGCCCAACTTCATGGAGGGAATGCGCGCCGCCTCGGAGCGCGAGTTTCGTTTGCGTGCGCTCACCTTTTCCGCTGCCGAACTGCTCCAGATTCTGCGCGCCAAGTCGGTGCGCGAACTGCCGGTTTTTCCGACCTATCCGCCCGAAACTCATGTCATCGGAGCCGTCGCGCAGCCTAAAATTAGCGCCTGGACGCTGTTTTTGGAGCACCCCAGCTTCGAGCCGTGCAAAATCGGGCAGGAAGAGGGCGTCGTTCATGTCGAAATTGGGGGCGATGGACACGATATGACCTATCGCATCGGACTTCCTGGCGCGAAATTGGAGCGGCGCCTCGATCTCAATCTCGAAGACGTTTAAAGGGAGTCACCAATGAACCAAGTAATCTCCGGCGCTCTCGCCGGTTTCGCCGCGACGGCGCCCATGACCGTAGTAATGCTCGTTTTACATCGCTGGCCGCGCCACGAACGCGAGGCGCTACCGCCACAGCAAATCACCGAGGAAATCGCCGAGCGCGTCGGTGTCGAATCGCATCTCGATGAAAACCGGCTCACGGCGGCGACGGGGGCCGCGCATTTCGGCTTCGGCGCGGCGGGCGGCGCAGTTTATGGACTCATCGCGCCGAAAATTCCGCTTCCTCCCGCGCTCAGAGGCGTGATTTGGGGACTGATTGTGTGGTCGGTTTCGTATCTGGGCTGGATTCCCGCCGCGCGCATTTTGCGGCCCGCAACCCAGCACACCGCGCAGCGCAATTTTTTGATGATCGCGGCGCATCTGGTGTGGGGCGTTTCGATGGCGCTGGGGACGGAAACTCTGGCTCAGGACGAAAAAGAGGAAGTCTGAATTTTTCTGAGAAAGGCAAAAGCGCGGCGAAGTCCAGGACTTTGCCGCGCTTTTTATCTGCTTTTCGTAGGGACATGGCCTGCCATGTCCTTCATTGGCCTGAGAGTCTTTCCAAGGACATGGCAGGCCATGTCCCTACGAAACTCAAAACGACTCAATCGGAAAAGGCTTGATTCTCCTGATCTTTACGTCGCCACGACTCTCGGTTTCGACGCCTTGACTCGCCGATCTCTATTTCTACCATTCGGGCTTGCATTTTTTTGATTTTCATGCCCACCACAGCGAAGCAAACCAAGCTAAAAATGGCCAGCCCAACGCGAAGCACCAGCACATGAATTTCGCGGACTGGAGCGGGCGGCGTGCGGTTGAACAAGTCCATTACGTATGGCAGCCACGACGGCATCAGAGCCAGCCACTGAAACAGGTTGTATTCCTGAATTTTCTTTTCCAGCTTGGTTTTTTCGTCCTGCTCAATCTGGGGCATCTGCGGGCCTCCTTTTACTCGCCGACGTCGCCTGGGCTGTAGTCGATGCCGTTGGCGGCGTAGGAATCGAGCAGGCTCGTTTTATCGACCGCTTTGACGTAGCCCTCGTGCGGCGCGACGCGGCCCGATTTGACATGTTCCATGATCGAATCGTTCATGGTGAGCATGCCCAGCGACTTGCCGACCTGCATTTGCGAAGGCAGCTGAAAGGTTTTGCCTTCGCGGATGAGGTTGGCGACCGCGCTCGGCACCAGCAGAATTTCGTGCGCCGCGACGCGCTTGCCGTCCACGGTGCGAAGCAGGGTTTGCGCGATGACACCTTTCAAACTTTCCGACAACATAACGCGGATCTGCGCCTGCTGATCGGCGGGAAACTGGTCGATGATGCGGTCAACCGTCGAGGGCGCCGTCGTGGTGTGAAGCGTGCCGAAAACCAAGTGGCCGGTTTCCGCCGTTTCGATGGCGATGGCGATGGTTTCCAGGTCGCGCATTTCGCCGACCAGAACGATGTCGGGGTCTTCGCGCAGCGCGGCGCGCAGCGCGCGCTTAAAGCCCTCGGTGTGAACGTGGACTTCGCGCTGGTTGATGAGACACTTGATGTTCTGATGAACGAATTCGACCGGATCTTCGATGGTGATGATGTGGTCGTCGCGGTTCTTGTTGATGAAGTCGATCATCGCCGCGAGTGTCGTCGATTTGCCCGAACCCGTCGGGCCGGTAACAACCACCAGACCTTTCGACAGGTAGCACAGATCGAGAATCGCTTTTTCGAGTTTGAGCTGTTCGACGGTGAGAACCTGCGAGGGAATAAGACGAAACACGCCGCCCATGCCCTTTCTGTCCCTGAAAAAGTTGCAGCGAAAGCGCGCTACGCCCTCGATTTCGTAGGCGAAGTCGGTGTCGCCTTCGGCCTCGAACTGCTCGCGGTTGCGCTCCGGCGCGATGGGAAAGAGCGCGGCACGCACCATTTCATCCGACTGCACCGCGTATTCATCCAGGCGAATGATTTTGCCTTGAATCCGCATAATCGGCGTTTCGTCGGCGGAAAGATGCAGGTCGGAAGCGTCGATCTCTTTCATCAAACGAAACAGTTCATCGACGTGAGTGATATTTTTGCTGCCCTTGGCCTCGGCGGAAACCGCGCGCGCGCCGCCCGAACCGAAATGATCGTCGGGGTTGGCCGCCACCGGCGCGGGCGGTGCGGGGGTGAAGGACGCGCCGTTGCTGGCGGCGCCATTGGTGCCATTGGCGCCGCCAGGCGAAATGGTGACTTGAAGCGTGCCGCCGCCGCGCGCGACGGCAATTTCAAAGGCGCCGTGCGCCGATTGGTAGGGGAAATGAAAACCGCCGTCCTGCGAGAGTTGGCCGCGCAGATGCGGCGGCGTGACTTCCTGCAGCACGGTTTGCAGTTGGGCGCCCGAAATGGGGCTGCCAGGGTGCGATTGGCCGCCGACGTAAAGGTTCATCGGCTTGTCGTTGACCAGCAGGGCGCGGTCAACTTTCTTTTGCACCATCATACCGATCAGATTGTCAATTTGTGCCATGTGGGGCGCGACTCCTTGGAAAACCACGGGGAATGTGAAGTGACCTTCAGTTTAAAGTATGCGCGGAGAGGCTGGGGGAAATTTTTCCGGCGCAATGGAAGAAAGATTGCTATGGAACCGGACATATGACCGGTTCTCCCGATATTCAGTCGCTCATCGAGCAAAAGCGGCTCGAAATCTATTTTCAGCCCATCGCCTCGATCCGGCGCCGCAACGTCGTGGGAGTTGAAGCCTTGTGTCGCGCTCATGACGGCGATGGCCCTATCGCGCCTCATCAGCTTTTCTCCGCCGCGCACGAGCAAGGGGCCAGCGCCGCGCTCGATCAGGCGTGTCAGCATGAAGCGCTGCGCCGTTTCGCGCCGCTTCCGGTCGAGGGCAAACGCGACGACCAGCTCATTTTGTTCCTCAACGTGCATCCCACGTCGGTGGAAAGTGAGAGTTTCGTGTCGAAGCTGCTGGAGCGCGTGCAAAACGAGGGTTTGGAGCCGCGCCGCGTCGTAGTGGAAATCCTCGAAACCGAAATGCGCGAAGCCATCGCGCGCCGCGCCGCGCATCAACTGCGCGATGCGGGGTTTTTGGTGGCGCTCGACGACATCGGCGCGGGCAGTTCCAATCTCGACCGCATCGCGATGGTGCGCCCCGACATCCTCAAAGCGGACAGCGGTCTGGTGAGCGGCCTCGACACCGATTATCTCAAGCGCGAAGTTTTCAAGTCGTTAGTCCATTTATCGGAGAAAATCGGCGGCTGGATCATCGCCGAAGGCGTTGAAACCCTCAGCGAGGCACTCACGGTCTTGGATTTGGGCGGCGATTTCATGCAGGGCTATTTTCTGGCGCGGCCCAGCCTGCTCAAAAGCGTGGCGGAGTTGGAGCCGGTGAGCGCGACGGCGCGCGAATTCAAAGCGCGATTGCTCGAAAGTGTGCGCCACAACCGCGAGGTTCACAACGAACGCCTCGACATCCTGCGCGCGATGCGCGGCGCCCTCAAAGGCGGAGCGCCCGACGAGTTCGAAGCGCGCCTGCGCCCGCTTCTGGCGAGCTGTTCCAGCGTGGTTTCGGTGTGCCTGCTCGACCTCGACGGCGTGCAAATCACCGAAAGCCTGGTCAACGACGTGCCTTTTCTACCTCAGAAAACGGTGATTTTCGCGCCGCCGCCGCGCGGCACCGACCATTCTTTCCGCGAGTATTTTTATCTGCTGCTCGAAGGCTCGCTCGATCCGTTCGTGACCGCGCCTTACGTTCCGCTTCCGTCGGGCGATTTGTGCGTCACGATTTCGACTTTCGCCGAGGGCGCGGCGGGCGAGAGATCGGTGCTGACGGTGCATTTTCGAGTTGAAGAGTAAGCGTTGTGGCTTGAAATCTTGAAGTCTCAAGAAAGAGACATCAAGGCATCATCCGATAGCGCCATACTGCGCAAATATGAAATTTCATATCGTGATTTTGGCGCTGTTTTTGTCAGTGTGCGGATGTTACTCTCAGCCGCAGCAAAAGAGTGAGAAGTGGGATCAGGGTGTTCTGGTGTGGAGTCGGGGAACGCGCTTGGAGGCGCTCCAAGCTGGTCAAAAAAAGCCGATTGTTTTGCGTGGCAAATTCTCAGGTGTGTCTTCCTGGCACATTTCGCGTGATGGACGGCAGATGACATTTGCGGAGGCCCCGCGAGACGTGGATTTCTTCAACGCGAGCGCCTATCGCAGCTATCTCTTTACCGTTGGTTCCAATACCCGTCCCAAAGTTTTGATCGCCGCCTATGGCCCAAAAGCGTTGAAAAGTGGCGAAAATTACGACTACCAGACTCCCAGTTTCGACCGGACGGGCCGCAAAATTGTGGTCAACGAAGGCGAGATTGGACAATTCATGGAGAGTTCCAGCCATCGCTGGGTGGCGATTTACGATGTCAAAACGCGGCGTCGGGTCTTCGATTCAAGGCAGTTGATCGCAAAAATGGCGGAGGGAGAAACGCGTGATGCGTTGCGAAAACTCAAATTTGAATTTCCAGCGCTTTCGCCCGACGGCCAAAATTTGGTGTGTCTCGCAACTCAAGACGACGGCGATACGATGGAAGATTATGTGGCGCCAGGGCAAAAAGCTCCGCCAACTCTTGTGGTTCATTTCAATACGGCTGTTGGAACCGGAGGAATTCTGGCGGCCATTGATGATCAGCTGTCGCTGACACGCCTGATTTACCGCGACAAGGAACAAAGCGACATAAGAATCGAGCCGACACGCAACTGGAATCCCCAGTTCGCCTGGCACCCAACTCAAAAAAAGTTTCTGTTCGTTGGCCCTGCGGCGCCGTCCGATCCCGCTCTTAATCTTTTCGCGTTCGACTTCCAAACCCGTCAAATCAAGCGTTTGACGAGGGGATCTTATTTCGAAGCGTCGCCGCAATGGACACTCGATGGGAAGTCGTTGGTGTGGCTGCGCAGGCCGATGAGTTCACGGACTCCGGAATCAAATCGCATCTTTCGCGCCACAGCGAACGGAGGAAATATCCGCGCGATTCTGCCCCAGATTCGCGGCGCAACGCAAATCCAAATCGTGCCCCAAATCGCCAATTGGACGCGCTTCCAGAAATTGCCCGCCGAGGCGCTTGCGGGCGCGGACAAGTGATGAGCCAAGGATGACGTTGTTTTTTGCCCGCTCCAAACTTCATTTGCTATGCTGAATACGGACAAATTTCCCAATCCAACTCACGAAAACAAGGAAACGACACCCCCACCTCTTATGGCAACAACTCAAAAACCCGTTTGGCTGTTCCGCGACGGCAAAAAAGAACTGCGCGATTTGCTCGGCGGCAAAGGCGCCAACCTCGCCGAAATGACCAACATCGGTCTGCCCGTCCCCCCAGGCTTCACCGTCACCACCGAAGTCTGCACCGAATACTACGACGGTGGAAAACAGATCCCCGCCGGCCTGATGGACGAAGTGAAAAAAGCTGTCGCCGATGTCGAGCAAGCCATTGGCAAGAAATTCGGCGACAACCAGAATCCCCTGCTCTTCTCGGTTCGCTCCGGCGCCAAGTTCTCCCTCCCTGGCATGATGGACACAGTTTTGAACCTCGGTCTCAACGACGACGCCATTCAGGGCCTCATCAACGCTTCGGGCGGCAACGCGCGCTTCGCCTACGACTCCTACCGCCGCTTCATCATGATGTTTTCCGACATCACGCTCAAAGCCGATTATCCAGGGCTGAGCAAAGAAGGCTTCGAGCGCATTCTGACTGACCACAAAGAAAAGCTCGGCAAAGTCGAGGACACCGAACTCACCGGCGACGACTGGAAAGCGCTCTGCGACACCTACAAAGTGTTTTTCAGGGAGCAGACGGGCCGCGAATTTCCCACCGACCCCTACGAACAGCTCGAAACTTCCATCACCGCCGTTTTCCGCAGTTGGAACAACGAGCGCGCCATCATCTACCGCAACAAAGAGAAGATTTCGCACTCGATTGGCACCGCCGTCAACGTGCAGTCCATGGTATTCGGCAACATGGGCGAGGATAGCGGCTCTGGCGTGATGTTCACTCGCAACGCCGCGACGGGCGAGAACGTGATTTACGGCGAATACCTGCCCAACGCGCAGGGTGAAGACGTGGTGGCGGGCGTGCGCACTCCCAAAGAAATCGCCGAACTGGAGCGCGACAACAAGCCGATTTACGACGAACTCATCGCCAACGCCAAGCGCCTCGAAGATCATTACAAGGATATGCAGGACATCGAGTTCACCATCGAGAAGAACCGCCTGTTCATCCTGCAATGCCGCAGTGGAAAGCGCACCGGCACCGCCGCGATTCGCATCGCGGTCGAGATGGTCGGCGAAGGCTTTATTTCCAAGGAAAAAGCGGTTTCGATGGTCGCGCCCAGCGGACTCGAACAGGCTTTGCATCCGCGTCTGAAAAACACTGGCGCCGCTCGCAAGATCGCGCAGGGCTTGAATGCCGGCCCTGGCGGTGCCGTGGGCATGGCGGTTTTCTCGTCGGATAAAGCGGCGGAACTCGGGAAAGACGGACAAGGCCAGGCCGTGATTTTGTGTTCGCAGGAAACCACGCCCGACGACCTCAAGGGAATGCTCGCGGCGCAGGGCGTTCTCACCAGTCGCGGCGGACGCACTTCGCACGCCGCGCTGGTGGCGCGACAGTTCGGCATCCCCACGATTTGCGGCTGCTCGGACATGAAAATGGAAGGCCATCACGCCCATTCCTTCACCACGCCCGACGGCACGGTAATTAAAGAAGGCGACTGGATCACCATCGACGGCACCGAAGGCATCGTTTACGAAGGCGCCCTCGAAGTCGAACCCGCCGGACAAAGCGGCGATTTTGCCACCCTGATGGGCTGGGCGGACGAATTTCGCACTCTGGGCGTCAGAACCAACGCCGACACGCCCGAACAGGCCGCCGAAGCCGTCGCGCTGGGCGCCGAAGGCATCGGACTGTGCCGGACGGAGCATATGTTTTTGGAAGAAGATCGTCTTCCCATCGTGCGCCGCATGATTCTGGCGGCGGACGAAACCGAACGCCAGAAAGCCCTCGATGAACTGCTGCCCATCCAGCGCGAAGATTTCGTAGGAATTTTCCGCGCGATGAACGGCAAACCCGTCACCGTGCGCCTCATCGACCCGCCGTTGCACGAATTTTTGCCCTCGCAAATCGAACTCGAAAAAGAGATGGCGGTTTTGGAATCGAAAGGTCTGTCCGACCCCGAAAAATCCAAACTGCTCTCCAAAGTGCGCGAACTCCACGAAATGAACCCGATGCTGGGCCTTCGCGGTGTGCGTTTGTCGATTGTGTTCCCTGGCATCGTGGGAATGCAGACGGCGGCGATTGTGGGCGCGGCGGCGCAGGTCAAGAAAGAGGGCATCGAAGTCAATCCCGAAATCATGATCCCGCTCATTGGCCACGTCAACGAACTCAAAGCCGTGCGCGGCGATCTGGAGCGCGTCGCCAAAGAAACGGCGGAGGCGGAAGGCCAGCAGGTCGATTACAAATTCGGCACCATGATCGAAATCCCGCGCGCCTGTCTCACGGCGGGCGAAATCGCGGGCGAGGCCGAGTTCTTCTCGTTCGGCACCAACGACCTCACCCAGATGACCTACGGTATGAGCCGCGACGACGCCGGCCCGTTCCTGATGCCCTACATCGCCAAGGAAATCTACAAAGAAGACCCCACGGTTTCCATCGACGTGAGCGGCGTGGGAAGATTGATGCAAATCTGCGTGGACGACGCCAAAGTCGTGAACCCCAACATCAAACTGGGCATCTGCGGCGAACAGGGCGGCGACCCCGATTCGGTCAAGTTCTGCCACAAACTCGGTCTCACCTACGTTTCGTGCAGCCCCAAGCGCGTGCCCGTGGCACGCCTTGCGGCGGCGCAGGCGGCGATTGCCTCGAAGTAGAATTAGCGAAGTAAAATGAAAGGCGCGGCTCGAAAGAGCCGCGCCTTTCACACTGGACTTTAATCATGGATCGCATTACTAAAAGCCTCTTGAAATCGTTTGCTGAAGTAGAAAACTTCGGCGATTTGCCCGAATCTGTCCAGTTCGAGCATTTTTGCAACTTTTCTGTTCTGTCGCAAGAATATTCGGACACTTTCTCCATCGACGATGTTGCTTGCGGAAGTGGGGGTGACACAGCAATAGATGGCTTGGGAATCATTGTGAATGGTAACTTGGTGACCTTGGAAGAAGAAGTGGAAGACTTGGTCAAAATGAATGGCTATATAGAAGCAAAGTTTGTTTTTATTCAGGCCAAAACAAGTAGTGAATTTGATTCCGGAAGCATAGGAAACTTCTGTTTTGGAGTAAAAGATTTCTTCAATGATTCTCCTAAATTGAATAGAAATAGCGATATAGTAAGATTGTCCAAATTGAAAGATCTGATATTCGATCATGGAGACAAGATGAGGGTGAATCCGGTTGTTAAGATGTATTACGTTACGACAGGATCATGGCAGAATGATGCAAACATACAAGGAAGAGTGGATTCGGAAAAATCCGATTTGTTTGGGACAGAATTATTTTCTCAGGTGGAATTTTATCCTGTGGATGCTTCCGAAATACAAAAATTATATAGAAAGACCAAAAACAAAGTTTCTGCTTCCTTTAATTTCCCCAACAGAGTATTAATGCCGGACATGAAGGGCGTGGATCAAGCTTATACAGGAGTCCTTCCGGCCATAGAATATATGAAAATAATTACCGACGAAAATGGAGAAATACGGAAATCACTATTTGATGATAATATTAGAGATTATCAAGATTTGAACACAGTAAATAAAGGGATCAAACTGACATTAGAATCTGATTCAAAAGACAAATTTGCCATTTTTAATAATGGAGTTACTTTGGTCGCTCGTGAACTAAAAGTCACAAGAGACATATTTAAGATAGAAGATTTCCAAATTGTAAATGGTTGTCAGACGAGTCATGTTCTATTTGGTGGAAGGATCCAGCTTCCAGCTGAAGTTCACGTCCCATTGAAGGTTGTAGTTACAACGGATGAGGAAGTGACAAATGAGATTATAAAATCAACAAATAGACAAACTGCCATCAAAGAGGAAGATTTAAGCGCGCTGACTGATTTTGAGAAGAAATTAGAACAGTTTTATGTGTCGTTCGAGGGCAAAAAGCGGCTTTTTTACGAAAGGCGGCCTAAGCAGTATGCTAATGAATCCGTGGTCACTAAAGTCAGTATCATAACCCGTGCCATTCAAATCAAAGCTTATTCGTCGATTTTTATAGAGGAGCCACATCGAGCAGGGCGGTATTACGGAACATTGTCCAAGGAATTGGGCGGCAAGAGATTGTTCTCACCTCTGCAAAAACTGCTTCCATACTACTTTAGTGGATATTTGCATTTTAAACTGGACTCGTTCTTCCGTAGTGGTTCTATATCGAGCGTCTATAAGCCATTTCGATATCATATTTTAATGGTTGTTAGAATTTTGATTGAGGATGGCGAAATGCCAAATCCAACTGCAAACAAAATGGACTCATATTGTGAAAAAATGTGCGATATAGCTTGGTCTGACGTCAAAATACTGAACGCTTTCAAACAGGCTACTATTATCATAGATACTGTTGGGACTGACGATAGTAGGGAAACCGTAAAGACCATACAGTTCACGGACAATGTCAAATCGGAAGCTAAGAAAGCAGTAGCAACGCGAAAAGCCGAAAGAAGATAGCATTTTACTCATGTCCACCGCGCAAATTCTCGAAGAAACCAAGACGTTTACTCTGTCGGAGTTGGAATCGCTCGAACGCTCTTTGCGCCTGCAACGCTTGCAGCGGGCTGGAACGATTGCTTCACCCGAAGAAACTCAGCTTTTGAAGCGCATTAACGCACCAATGCCGCAAACCGAGCGGTTCGTGGAACTTCGGCAAAAATTGCAGGACGAGGCACTCTCCGAAGACGAGAGAGATGAACTGATTCGCATTTCCGACGCGCGCGAAGAAGCCAACGCCTTGCGTGTCGAAGCCGTGATGGAATTGGCGAACTTGCAGGGGCGACCGTTCGCGCAGCTTTGGCATCAAATGGTGGGAGCGCCGCAGGGAGCGCGTTTTCTCGTTCCCTGACTTATGGCACGACGCGGAATCTCACGCGAAACCGAGCGATTGGTGCGGGAGCGGGCAGCAGAGCGTTGGGAGTATTGCCGCTCTCCTGAAGAGTTTTCGCCCGATACCTTCGCCATTGAACATAGCCACCCGCGCGCTTTGGGTGGTTCGAATCAAGCTGGCAACCTCGCGTTTGCCTGTCAGGGCTGCAACGACCCGAAAGGGGCACGCATTGAAGCCTTCGATGGGGTGACTTCGGCGTTAGTCCCGCTTTTTCATCCGCGCCAACACCTCTGGCGCGAACATCTTCGATGGAGCGACGATTCGCTACAACTGGAAGGAACATCAGCCATCGGGCGCGCGACAATTGAACTGTTACGACTCAACAGGCGCGGCGTGATGAACTTGCGGCGCTTGCTCATCGGGGACGAAAAGCACCCCCCACTTGATTAAGCCGAAGGCGTCGCTGTTCCTTATAAGTTCGGCACCAATGAAGGTCGCAGATGACCTACGGCATGAGCCGCGACGACGCCAGCCCGTTCCTGATGCCCACCATCGCCAGGGAAATCACCAAAGAAGACCCCACGGTTTCCATCGACATGAGCGGCGTGAAGATTGATGCAAATCTGCGTGTCTGCGATGGGTGGCGCCTTGCGCGACCATCATAACCGCAGCAAAGGATTTTTCAGGGGCAACTCTTTGAGAATGAATCCAAAAATACGAAAGGCGCGATCCCGAAAAATCGCGCCTCGTTTGGCTTTGAACCTCTCCTTGTTTTTGTTGAGGTTCCAAACAGACTGCCCTTCGGTCGCCAGCAGTTCTCGGAACCGCGCCTTTACTCCCGTCTTATTCTCGCAGCCGAGTCGCCGTGCGAGCGTTTTGTCGCTACTCTGCGTCGATCTGGTCACAAGCGCATTCTGGCCTCGAAGTTGGAGTTTTAGCGTGGTTTTTCGTTTCCCGAAAGTCGCCCTGGAACGCGGCGGCTTTAGCGCGCGACGGCACGACTCAGCGCCGTTTGCCCACTTTGACTGGCTGGTGTCGAGGGTGCGAGCGCGCGCGTGATGGCCCCGAGATACTGCGGCAGATCGTAGGGAAAGCGGCTGGTGATGAGATGGCCGTCCACCACGACCGCCTCATCCACGACCTGCGCGCCCGCGTTGGTCATGTCGATCTGGATGTTCCAGAAGCCTGTCGCGCGCCTGCCGCGCAAAACGCCCGCGTTGATGAGCACCTGCGGGCCGTGGCAAATGGCCGTCGTGAGTTTGCCGGCGCCATACATCTCGCGCACGAAGCGGACGGCGGCGGGCGTGTGGCGCAGGGTGTCGGGGTTCCACGCGCCGCCAGGGACGATCAGCGCGTCGTAGCTGGCGGGCGTCACCTCGTCCAGAAACTTGTCGATCTTGAACCATCCGGCGTTTTCCATGAAGCGGATGGTCAGAATGTGAGTTTGGCGCATCGCGGGCATCTGCACGCCATATTTGGCGGGCATCGGCTCCAGGCGCGGCGACACCAAATGCACCGTCGCGCCGCGCTCCTCCAAATACTTATACGGCACCGTGAGTTCGATCTCTTCCACGCCGTCGGTGGCCAGAATCGCCACCCGTTTTCCGGCCAGAAGACGCGCATCGGAGGGTTTGTCGAGCATCAAACGGCGCAGCGCTTCGTTTTCGGGCGCGCCCGCCGTCATGATTTGCGCCGTGCTCAAACGCGGAGCCGTCGGCGGCGCCTCGTATTGCCCCGCGCGCTGCAACTCGGAAACCGCACGGGCAGCAGGGCTTTGTGCCCGAACGTGTGCGACCGGCAAAGCGAGCAGAAGGCCCGCCAGTAAAAATTGAGTTTTCATGGGATGTGCCTTGGTGTGGCTTGAAGATGTCGGGATTCAATCGACGATTTGCAGCACGGTCACGTCAACGGGCGCGACGGCGAGCGGCGAGGTCGTTTCGAACCAGGTCTTGACGTGCGGGGTTTGCAGGTGAAAATCGAAGTCGGCGCGACTGCGAAAGCGCTCGACCATCACGAACCGCGTGGGATCGTCCACGCCCTGATGTAGGTCGTAGGAAACGCAGCCCGCTTCGCGCCGCGTGGCGTCGCGCGCCGCGATGCACGCGCGTCGGAACTCCTCCTGCGTGTTCGGCCTGGCCTGAACGCGAGCCACAACCGTGACCGTGCCCACCGTTTGGGACTGCGCCGCGCGAGTCGTCAGCAAGCGGACGACGGCCTCGCCCACGCCACGCGCCGAGGCCGGATTCTGGCCCGTCACCAGGCGCTCGAACACTTCGACGTGCGGCTGAAAGTTCGCCGCTTTGGTGTGCGTCGCGCCGCGCTCTTGCAGTCGTGACGCCAGCAGAAACGGAACCACGCCGTCCAGTTTGACGGCGCGCTCTTCCTCGTCCGTGAAGGCCGCCACTCGCTTTCCCGCCACCAGATACCGCCCGTTGGACAGGCGCACGTTGACCAGACCGGCGGGGCCGTGACACACCGCCGCCACGACTCCCTGGCGTTCGTAAATCTGGCTCGCCAGACGCGCCAGAGGCTCGCTTCCTGGCAAATCCCACATCGTGCCGTGCCCGCCCGCGAACAGGATCGCGTCGTAATCTGCGGCGCGCAGGCTCGCGACGGGAAGGGTGCGCGTCAATTGGCGCATCAGCCCGTCGTCTTCAAAGAAACGGCGGTTTTCCTCGTCCTTCAAATTCAGGCTGCTGGGATCGAGCGGCGCCGCGCCGCCGCGCGGGCTGGCGAAGCTGACTTCGATTCCGGCCCGTCGCAGCGCGTAATAGGGATGCGCTACCTCGGACAAGTAGTAGCCCGTCTTGCGGCCCGTCTCGCCCAGCTTGTCGTGGTTGGTGACCACAATCAACGCTTTCTGTGCTTTCCTGGCTGCTCCTGGCGCTGGTGCGCGCTGGGGTGTGTCGCTCTGGGCCTGCGCGCCGCCTCGTCCCATCGCCAGCAACACCAGCGTCGCAACTGTGCTCAACGTCAAGCCCCGCGTGAAGTGTCGCCGTGTCCATCGTGTCGCGGCGTTGCCGGCCCGTTCAACAGGTTCGGCTTGTGTGATTCCATGTTTCATGTGTTCTCCCTGGCAATTCGAGTAAAAACTTGTGCCACAGCAATTGTGCGCCACGCGCGCGCCGTCAAACAGAGAGCGTTTATGCTATTACCCCGCTACTATGATAAAGCCTGTTAACCTGAACGGGGAACGGGAGGAACCGCGATGAAGCACGAGGAAAGACGACAAGAACTGAGCGAGTTTCTGCGCTCGCGGCGGGCGCGATTGCAGCCCGCCGACAAGGGCGGGCGGGTGCGGCGGCGCACACCAGGGCTGCGGCGCGAGGAAGTGGCCGAGCGCGCGTTTGTAAGCCTGACGTGGTATACGTGGCTCGAGCAGGGACGCGACATCAAGGCGTCGCATGAAGTGTTGGAATGTGTGGCACGTGCGCTGGAGCTTGACCCAGACGAGACGCGCCATCTGTTTCGCCTGGCGGGCAGCACTCCGAGCGCGACGGCTTCTGCCGCGCCCGAAGCGGTCACGCCCGCCTTGCAACTGCTGCTGGACGCGCTGGAGTTCATCCCCGCCTTCGTGACGGGCCGCGACGGGGAAATTCTGGTGTGGAACGCGGCGGCGCGGGCCGTCTTTGGCGACTTTGGAGCGCTTTCCAAAGGCGAGCGGTTCTGGGTGTGGTGGATGTTTATGCCGCACGCGCGCCGCCTGATGGCCGAGTGGGAAGGCAGCGCGCGTTGCGCCGTCGCAGTTTTTCGCGCCGATTACGCGCGCTCTGGCGGCGACAACCCGATAGCGGTGGAACTGATTCGCAATCTAAAAGAGGCGCATCCTGAGTTCGCCGCGTGGTGGTCGCGCCACGACGTGCTGGAAAGCGCGTCGCGCCCCAAGACGCTGTGCCATCCCGACGCGGGCACGCTTTTGATGGAATACGCGACCTATGCCGTCAATGGCAGCAAAGATTTACGTCTCGTCACTTACACCCCGCTCGACGAAGAGAACACGCCCGAAAAATTACGCCGTCTCGTCCACCAGCGCAAGCCGAGCCGCAAACGCGAGGTTGCCTCTTCCTCCTGAACATTGGCGCAACGAAGCTCCTCTGCTTCCATGAATCAAACTGGGCATCTGCGGCGAACAGGGCGGCGGCCCCGACAGCGTCAAGTTCTGCCACAAACTGGGCCTCACCTATGTTTCGTGCAGCCCCAAGCGCGTGCCGGTGGCGCGCCTTGCGGCGGCGCAGGCGGCGATTGCCTCCAAGTAAATTCGACGCAGAAAAAAAGCGGCGCAGTCTCTCGACTGCGCCGCTTTTTTCGGCACAGCACTCTGTGGCAAGACCAGGAGTTTTCTGTCGATCCAATGGCTCGAAGCAATCCCAATGAGTGCGACGCCCGACACACCAAAGCTACACTTTCTCCCATTGGAGTCTCATCATGTCTGTTGCTCAAATTGAACGCGAGTTAGAAACCCTGTCTTTGGACGAATTGCGCGCTGTGGAAGCCGCCGCGCGCCGCAATCAGTCGCGTTATCATTCCAACGTCTTGGACAATGTGGAAACGCGACTCATTGAAGAAATCAACCAGCCATTGCCAGGCGGCGAACGGCTTTTGGAATTGCGCGTTAAACGCGAGACACGCACGCTCACAGATGAGGAACTCACAGAACTGATTCAGTTGGATGACGAGCGCGAGGTGGTCTGGGCGCGTAAGCTGCGCGCGGTTTCCGAATTGGCTGATTATCGCGGCGCCGTTTTTGACGCGCTTTATCACCAGTTGGGACTTCACCTGCGCGCGGAAGCCACGCCGTAAAATGCCCATTTCCACTGCCAATCGCAGACTGGCCCGTAAGCGAGCCGGCGGGCGCTGCGAATACTGCCGGTGTCCCGAAAGCCATTCCACACAAAACTTCTCGGTCGATCATATTTGGCCGCAATCGCTCGAAGGAGACGACGAGCTAACCAATCTGGCGCTGGCGTGTCAGGGCTGCAATAACAGGAAATACAACAAAACCGGCGCTCATGACCCCGTGACGGGAGTTGAAGCACCATTATTCGATCCCAGACGGCAGAGGTGGGTGGAGCATTTCAGGTGGTCGGACGACAAACTTCGTGTTCTCGGCCTCACTCCGACAGGGCGCGCTACCGTCGCCGCTCTGGATTTGAACCGTGAAGGCGTTTTGAACTTGCGTGACGTTTTACTATTGCGCGGTTTTCACCCACCGGACGATGATTGAGGGTGCCGCCAGGATCGAAATCCCGCGCCCCTGTCTGACGTCGAATCCTGGCATCAAACTCGGCATCTGCGGCGAACAGGGTGGCGACCCCGATTCGGTCAAGTTCTGCCACAAGTTGGGTTTGACTTACGTTTCGTGCAGCCCCAAGCGCGTGCCGGTGGCGCGTCTGGCAGCGGCGCAAGCGGCGATTGCCTGGCATCAGGCGCGGCCCGATAAGGAATGGTCGCTCACCGACTGCATTTCGTTCGTGGTGATGCAGGGGCGCGGCCTTTCCCGCGCCCTCGCCTATGACCACCATTTCGAGCAGGCGGGTTTTGAGCCCCTGCTGCGCCGCGACCCCTGACAGCGACGACTGCGGCGCTTGAACTCAATCGCGCTCAACTCCAGAATCTGCGGCGCGTGTTGGTGCGTCCAGAATTGCATCCACCCGACGACGGATAAGACTTCACGCCTCAAAACCACCTTTCGACCAGTTCATTGGCAGCGAATGGATTCGCCGTCTCCTGCGGTAAAATTGAAAGCGAAAATCTCCTCGCCGAAACGTGAAGAAGCGGTTTTGCCGTATGAATCCCAAACTTCTCTTCGCCACCCTCCCGCTCTTTGTTGCCGCGCTCTGGCGCGGCGCCGCGCATTCGCAGGATGCGCCCCTCGCCTCAAATACCACTGCGCCGCGTTCACTCGCACCGCGCCTGCGGCCAACGCCAGCGCGCGACACCGCCGCGAAAGTTCAGATTGCTCCCCTGCCGCCGCGCGGCTCTTCCCAAGCCCCCAAACCGGCCAAAATCGAAGTCGCGGCACCCTTGCCGCCGCTTTCGAGCCTCGACGACGACTTCCCGTTCGCGGGAAGTTCCTCTCGTTTCATCATGCCTCACGACGGGCGTTTCGCCTTGATCTTAAAGGGCTGGCCCGCTTTGAAGCCACTTCCAACGCCCGCTTCACGCCCGCTCGGACGAATGCCGCTTGAGGATACGTTCGCGCGCCGCCTCCGTGCTCACATTTTCATCAAAAAGGCTTATGCGCGCGCCGACTCGTCGCAGCCCTGGCGCGAGTTTCCGGTGGCGCGAATCGGACGGCGCGGCCAAATCATCACTCGCGGCGCGTCGTGGAACGGCAAGCGTTATCTGGTGGGCTTCGTGCGCGCCTGGGGCGGCGGGCAGTGGCGCTACGACGGCGAACTGAGGGTGTTTCCTGGCCCCTTCGGAATGCGGAGCGCCAACGGCCTCGTGCGGCACAAGGTGCAAATCGAAGTCGCCGCGCCCCTGGCCGGATCCAAAAAATGGCCGCCGCCCTGGGCGCGCACCAGGGACGAAGCCGACGCCCGCACCGCGCGCATCACCGCCATCGAATACCGCTCGACGCTCAACCCGCAGTGGCAAAAAGTGCCGCGCCAGGGCGAAAAAGGTTTCCCGCTCGTGGTGCCCAGGCGCGGCGGGAAATGGCAGTTTCGCGCCGTGTTTGGGGATCCTACCAAGCGCGGCAGCGAGGTGTGGCCGTTGTGGAGCGGGCGCTACTTCAACACCGATTTCGCGTTTGAGAGCGGCCAAAACCTGCGCTGGCTTTCGTCTTACTCTTCCAAAACAAACCCCGACGCGATGGAAGAAATCGCCAGCGAACGCGGCTTCAAACGCCAGGTTTTGAAGCAAAACGGGCTTTTCGAATTGCAGGTGCAGGGCGCCAATACGCTCAAAGCGCAGTTCAAAATCGGGCCGGACGGCTACGCCCAGGGCGACTACGAATACGACCGGCGCCAGGAATTGCGCTCCGCAGGACGTTGGAGAGAGCGAAATGACCGGTTCCACCAAAACCTGCGCCCCGCCGACGGCTATAGTCAATGGAACGGCGCGATCATCGGCATCGCGCCCCAGGGCTTGGCGCCGTCGCCGCGCTCGTTCATTGCCACCATTGACGAACGGGCGGTGCGCGTGCGCTTTCGATGCGAAGACCCCTCGATTCAAATCAACGGCCCTGGCCCCAAGGACGACATCGCCGTTTCCGACCGCGCGCGCAATGTGGGCGCGCAGGTTTACGCGCCCAGAAAAGTGAGCAGCACGATACTCTGGGCCGAAGTTTTGGATTCTGGCGATAACGTGGTCGCCCGCAGTTCGCTGCCCATTCTTTTCAGGCCGATGGAATGGCACGTCGTTTATGGCGCGTGGCGTCTCTCGTCCCAGTCCGGCGCGCGCGGCGAAGTGTTCGAGCGCCCCGTCTGGGTATGGCAGGGCACGCGCGCGGGTCGAAACGGCTACCAGAGCATCAACGACGTTCACACCGTTCCCATTCGACTTCGAGACCAGACCGCGCCGCGCCAAACTCCCAATCCCAAGCGGGTCTGGCTGTCGAGCGCGACCTTGAAAACCCATCACAACCCGCTTTTCGGTGCGCCCGACGAAAAGCGCGTCCCGCCAGGCACGATGCAGTTTTTCCGCGCCGATCCCGCGCTTCCTGGCACGCGACAGATGGCGGCGTTTGAAGTTGGTGTTGGCCATTCCAAAGAGGACGCGCCATGAAACGACCTTATGGGCGCGAAATCGCGCTGCTTATGGCGCCGTTGCTGGTCATTTTGGGCGTCGCGCTGTTCCTCCAATTTCGCAAAACGCGGGCGGCGTTCATCCATTCCGGCACGCCGATTCACGCCGCGTTTTTCGGCTTGGAGGGCGAAATCGTCAGCATGGGTTTTCCCACGCCGCCGCGCGGGATGCGCGGGCCAACGGAAACCGTTTTCGCCCGCTTCAACGTCAATACCGGCGAGAAAATCGCCGAAGTGCATCAAAAAGATGTTGTCTACTCGGTCACGCTTTCGCCCAACGGGCGCTGGCTGGCATCCACTTTTTTCGGTTCCAACCGGCACTATTTCCTGTCTTTGTGCGAAGTCAAAAACGGATTTTACCAACGCGCTCCCATCGACATCGGCAGAGACCCAGCGCGGCGTCTGGTGTGGAAGCCCGATTCGCGCGGCCTTTATCTGCTCCGCAAAAACGGCGTGGCATTCGTGGGCCTCGAAGACTTCATGGTGCAGCCGCAAAACGGTTGGAAAGGGGTTTTCGGCAAGGAATTACCCCTCGACGCCACGTTTTCACCGGACGGAAAATGGGTCGCGTTTTCGAGCGCGCGGCGCACGTTCCGAAAGTCCGACATGGCTCGTCGCGGTTCACTCCATAATTTGGCTCATTACGGCGACAAGATCAAAGTCTGTTCGTGGCCCGATTTAAAGGTCGTCGCCACGCTTCCTGGCGACGGCTTCGGCCCGCCGACTTTCACGCTCGATGGCCAGAGTTTGCTTGCGACCGTGTGTTTCGAAGATGGCACCACCGTCGTGTCGGCGCACATCGCGCGCCTCGATTTGCGAACGTTCAAAGTGCGTTTCGTCAAAGTCGAGGCGGGCGCCAACTCGCTTTTGTGGCTGCCCTACGCGCGTTTTTCGCCCGATGGCCGCGTGATGGTCGCGGGAAGCCAGAGAGTGGAATCGTTTTACAGCGTCGCTTCAGGCCGCGTGGCGGGTCAAACCCGCGAACTCACGACCACACCGTCCCACTACTGGCGCACCGAGGGCGATTTCTCGCGCGACGGACGCCACTATCTCAGCCCCACTCCTACCGGCATCGAGATTCACGATTTAACGCGAATGTTGCCCCAAAACGCGCCCTAAAAAAGCGTCGGCTGACCACCGGTGGCGAAAGAATAAGCGTAGAAGCCCAGTCGCGCGACCAAAACAATGGTGCCCAGAATGCCCAAAACCCAGCCGATACGCACGATGGTTTTATCGCCAGGGTCGCTGACGCCGTATTCCCTGAGCGCGCGCGAGCCGTAAAACCAGGCGAAGGGCGCCGCGATCTGACAGCACGAAATCCCCAGCAAGCCGTAAATCAAGACGACGGTGCCGCGTTTGGGCGGCAGCGCGACGCCGTAAATCGGGCCGCTCGCGCCCGTCGCCAGTTCGCCCGTCGGGGCCGCAATCGGCGCGAGTGGCCCAGTTTCCACAACGGCCTCACGCGGTCGTTCGCCCTGTCGAAGCGAGTTTTCAACCGCATCGGCCACACTCTTGGCGTGGCGCTTCGATTTGCCGAAATCGATGCTGCCCTGCACCTGCGCTTCGCTTTTGAGCGTAATCGAGACGCCCTCGGCGCGAGTTACGAGAGTCGCGGTGATGTTCTGGCCGTAGGTGCTCAGACTGGCGCCCGTCGAGCCGACGACCACGTTTTTGTCGCGGTCGATGACGACATTGGAGACGCCCGCATCGCGCAGGCCATACCAGACCGCCTCGCGCGCGGCTTCGAGCGGGACATCGGTGAGAATTTGAGTGGGCGAAAGGCGTTGAAGAGTCATTTTAAAGCTCCACACGACGCGGAACCGCGCCCGCGTAATCTAAAACGAAATCGTGCGCGATGATTCGCACCGAGGGCAAACCAGCAGCTTTCAGTTGAGCGGCTTTTTCATTGGTTGTCATCCACTGCAATATGGGAGTGCGTCCGGTGTCGGCCTGCAAAGCGATCAGAGTATCGCCCTCGTCCCACCGGTAGCGATGCGCCTTCACGGTCACCTCAAACGCTCTATGGCACAGGCCGCAGCGTCCTTGATAGGCCGGAAGCACTTCATTTTCAGGAGTCGGCGCGCCGGTGGCATAAACCGGCGCATTGAGAGCGGGGCGAATGATTTTGGCGGGAGAAGCGATAAAAACACCCTCGCGACCATCGACCCCTTGAAACTGCACCGCGTCGCCGTAGATGCTTTCGAAAACGGCCCTGCCCCCCTCGTTCATCAGCACGAAATGGTCGCCCGTGGAAAGAATGGGGGCCTGGGGTGGTTTTCGCGCGAAATCTATGCCTTCGGCGAGGGCTTTGTCGCTATCGACTCGCCCGCACTCGGCGCACACCAGATGCCGGTATCTCTCCTTGACGCGAAATCCGCGCGCGTCGCTCACGAACAGGCCGTAGAGAAAATAAACCTCTTTGGTGAAGCTGATTCTTCGCGCCATTGGATGGGTTGCTTTGTTCGCGTCGCCTTCAGGCCACGAAGGGTTCCAGAACGATGTTTTCGCGCGGTTTTTGCGGATTGTAGGCCACCACGAGCGGCGATTGCGGAGGGAGTTGCATCGTCAGCCACGAGCTGTCGCAGCGCGTCGCGCCGCGTTGACGGCGGCCATTTTCGTCGTCGAATTCGTAAATCAACTGCGAACTTCCAAGCGGCATGAGGGGCGTTTGCACCGGCATGGATTTGACGAACTTCAGATGCCCCGTCGTCAGAACCCCGCGCGCGAAGAGTCGGCGCGCCAGCCAGACGGTTCGCAGTTGGGGCACGAGCAGAGGCAGGAAAAAGACGGCGACGAAGAGCGGAAACATCAGAAACACGACCCAGGGCGGCTCGTTTTGCGCGATTTGAAACGCGGGCACGCTGCGTTGGGGTTGGGCTTTGTCGAAGGCGACTTCAAAAGAATTTCCGGCGCGCAAGGGTGTGAGCGGCGACGATCCCCACGCGAGAGTCGCGCCGGTGTAATCGCGCCCGTTGTGGCGGAAGCGATACCTGAGAAAAGTTTGCGGCTGACCGCCCTGCGGGTTGTCAAAAGACTCGGCTTGAATCACGCGAGCCGTGGCGCGCTGCTCTCTGGCGCGGTTATTCTGGGTGCTTTGGGCGATGAGAAAAGGAAAAAAGCAAAAGAGAATCAGAAACGGAAAAAGGAACCACACCGGCGTTTGAAAGAAGTTCTTCCAACGCAGTCCCGCGAGCATCTCGCGGCGCGGGGGATGGAGCGGCAGAGCGCGCAGTTCCTCAAAAAGGGAGTCGAGCGGGGGGTTTTCGGGTGAGTTTTCGGGAGTTGTATTCATGGTGTGGCTGCGTTGGTAGGGACATGGCTTGCCGTGTCCGGCAATCAACAATTCGCCGAAAGTTTGCCCCCCTGCAAGGCCATCCAGGGACATGGCAGGCCATGTCCCTACGTCATTATGCGACGTTTCCAAACCTGCAACATCACAAGTGCTGTTTGCCACGCCAGCAGGCCACCGGCGACCTGAGCATAAAATTGGGCCATTCCAGCCGCCTGATCTCCACAATCGACAGCCCAATTATAATCCCACAGCGAGTTGTAACGAGCGAAGAAACCAAGCGTGACAAATAGCAAAAATGCGCTGGGGTTGAGCACATTACCACGAAGCAGGCGAATCCCAAAAGTCACAACGATCAGCGCAAGACATATCTCACCGTAATGACGGGCAATCTGCTCGTTGGCATTGATTCGTGCCCCTTGTCCCCACGAACACGCCAAAACAACGTGAGTTGAGACAAAAGTCAGAAGAAGGCAGAGAAAAGCAAGATCGTTCTTCATATGCAACACCCGCGTTCAACTCTCAATTTTCCACTTCGTCCCCTCAATTCCATCTTCCAGCGTCACGCCCAGCGCGGCGAGTTGATCCCGAATCGCGTCCGAGGACTTGAAATCGCGGCGTTCGCGGGCCTGGTTTCGCACCTCGATGAGAATGTCGAGCAGTTGAGGCGTCAGCGTATCGCCAGTGGGCGCGGTTTCGAAGCTAAAACCGAGAGTTTCGAGTGCGGTGCGGGCGGCGAAGCCTAAACCGGCATCGGCGCTGCGATTGAACTCCGAAACGGCGTCGAACACGGCGGCGAGGGCTTCGGGCGTGTTCAAATCGTCGCTGAGCGCGGTTTCAAATTGCAGTTGAAAGGTGCGCGCAGCGTCGGACGGTTCGGCATCGCGGGCTTCGCGCAGGGCGTTGTTGAGTCGATTCCACGAGCTTCGGGCTTGTTCCAATTTCGACTCGTTGTAATCGAGCGGGCTGCGCGGGTGGGTTTGCAAAAAGAGCAGGCGCCACACGTTTTTGGAGGCCATTTCGAGCGCGTCGCCGACCGAAATGAAGTTGTTGAGCGATTTGCTCATCTTCTGACCGCCGACGCGCAGTTCGCCGCAGTGCCACCACACGTTGGCGAAAGTCGAGCCTTCGCCCAGAAAACTTTCGCTTTGCGCGATTTCGTTTTCGTGATGCGGAAACATCAGTTCGCGCGCGCCACCGTGAATGTCGAAGCCCGCGCCCAGAATTTCGAGCGCCATCGCCGAGCACTCGATGTGCCAGCCAGGACGCCCCGCGCCGTAGCGCGACTCCCACGCCGGTTCGCCTTCTTTGGCGCCTTTCCACAAGGCGAAATCGGCGGGATCGTCCTTGATGTCGCCCGCTTCGATGCGCGCTCCGGCGTTGAGGTCTTCCACGCGCTGGCCGCTTAATTTGCCGTAGTCTTCGTCCTGCGAAACGTCGAAATAGACGTCGCCATCGCGCGCGTAGGCGTAGCCGACACTTTCCAGCTTTTCCACCATGTTCAGAATCGGTTCGATGTGGGTGGTGACTTTGGGATATTGGTGGGCGGGCAGAATATCGAGCTGCGCCAGTTCGACGAGCGATTCCTCGTGAAAATGCGACGCGAGGGCGAGCGGTTCCTGCCCGACTTCGCGCGCGCGATTGATGATTTTGTCGTCGATGTCGGTGACGTTCTGGATGTGGCGCACCAGGAAACCGCGACTTTCGAGGAAGCGGCGCAGCACGTCGTAGGTGAGGAAGGCGCGGGCGTGGCCGATGTGGAGTTTGTCGTAGGGCGTCACGCCGCAGACGTAGAGCGAGATTTCGCCTTCGATGCGCGGCGAAAGCGGTTCTTTCTGGCGGGAAAGCGAGTTGTAGAGCGAGATGGAAGGAGCGGACACGGCGGGGAAGTTTAGCGGAGGTTTGGCGGGTGAGGCGGAGGATGAGAAAGCTTGAGCAGCAATCTGAAAGTCCATGTAGGGGCGTAGCGTGCTACGCCCAGGCCTGGAGAGACGCACAGCACCCCCAAAGGGGGAGCGCGCGACCCCCCCACAGGGACATTCACATTGCTGCTAAGGCGCGGGGTCGCCGGTACACAAAACCACATCGGCAGATCGTCGGGTAGGGAAAGAGGGTAAGGTTTGCTGTGTTTTCCGGCTCTTCCAACTCGCCCCGTCGTTTGGTTTCCACCCTGGGCACTCCCCTGCTCGTCACCGTGATCGCGGTGATGATTTACACGCTGTTTTTCGGCTGGGGACTGCTCAGTGGCCGTATTCCCGCCGAACGCGCTTACGTTTTGCTCGCGGTTTTGTGCCTCGTGCCCGCCGTGTGGTATCTGGTGGGGTTTTTGCGGCTCGAAGGGCAGGATTTCGGACTGGCTTTGTCGTCGCTGGGCTGGTTTATGGCCGCACTGCTGTTGTTCTGGCGCCATCTGGCGACGCGCTCGGCGCTCGCGCAGGGACTGCGGCTCGATCAGGTGCCCGATTCGGCGGCGTCGTGGGTTTTCGCGCTGCTGTGCCTCGCGGCCATCATCGGTGGTGCGGTGGCGTCGGGGCGCTACTGGCTTGCCAAAAACGCGACCTGACGCCGGTTTTTTATCTCCAATTCATAGAAGGCTTCCATTATGGCTCTCGATTTCGAAGGTTTGTGCCGCTTCGCCGCCGATAGCGGCGCTTCCGATATTTTCATCAAAGAAGGCGCGGCGCCCGCGCTCAAAATCAACTCGTCCCTGGTCCGTCTCAACCACCCGCCGCTTACCAACGTTGAAATGGAAGGCGCGGTGCGAAGTCTGCTCACGCCCGCCCAGTTCGAGGCTTTCCAGGCGCATCCCGATCATGACCTTTCGCACAATATTCCCGATGTGGCGCGCTACCGCGTCAACATCTACAAGTCCAACGGCGGCTACGCGATGGTTTTGCGCGTGGTCAATCTGCGGATTCGCTCGTTTGCCGAACTGGGACTGCCCGAAGTGCTGGGCGATTTCACGCGCGCTCACGCCGGACTGGTTCTGGTCACCGGCGCAACCGGAAGCGGCAAATCGACGACCCTCGCCGCGATGATCGACCTCATCAATCAGGAGCGCAAAGGGCATATCGTGACCATCGAGGATCCGGTGGAATACGTTCATCCCGACAAGGGCTGTTTCGTTTCGCAGCGCGAAGTCGGGCTGGATACCACCAATTTCGGCCAGGCATTGCGCGCCTCGCTGCGCGAAGCTCCCGATATTATTCTCGTGGGAGAGCTGCGCGACGCCGAAACCATGGGCATCTGTTTGCAGGCCGCCGAAACCGGACATCTGGTGTTTTCGACCATGCACACGCCCTCAGCCGCCGAGTCGATGGAGCGCATGCTGTCGATGTTCGAGCCGCACGAAAAAGAACTGGTGCAGCAGCGCCTCGCCAAAACGCTGCGCGCCATTATGTCGCAAAAACTGGTGCCGACAATGGACGGCAAAGGCCGCGTCTGCGCGCTGGAAATCCTCAACGTTTCGCCCACCGTCGCGCAATACATCGAGGAAGGGCGCACCGGACAGATTTATCAGGCCATCAAGGAAGGCGCCTCGCAGTGGAAAATGCAGACCATGAACATGGCGCTCGATAAATTCGTGCGCGAAGGCAAAATCTCCGAGGACATGGCGCTCGCCTACGCTGGAATTCGCTCCGAACTGCGCCAGATGCTGCGCCGCACCGAAAGCGCCGCGCCCGTCGCGGTTTGAAACCCTCCCAAAACGAAACGGCCCTTCCAAATGGAGGGGCCGTTTTCCCGTTTCTTATGTCGCCTGAGAGACGGTGCAACCCCTGGTTTTCATCGTTAAGTCACTCAGGGGGCTGAATCGTTCGAAGATGATTTTTAAAATTAAATCATGGCCGAAACTCTCACATTCCAGCTCACCGAAGAGGATATCGCCGATGCTCACCGCTACGGTTTGCAGAACGCGCTTCTCTACCTCATTTCCAACTGCACCGGAACGCTGTGGCGCATGAGCGAATGCGGAGTGGGCATGGAAATTATGGAGCCTTACCGCACCTTCCGCCTCTGCGAAGAAGATATGAGCCTGTGGTGGCTTTACCAAACTTCGGGAGTCTTCGTGCCGTGCCGCCTGCGTATGGAACTCCATGCTTTTGGCGCTTGCCCTAAAACTCCCCGACCAGCGCGCCTTGCCCTGCGGCGCCCGCTCGCCGTCAATACGCACGTCGCCAATGCAATGGCTTAAATTCTGTGCGAAAGGGCGTGAGTCCCGCCTTTGAATAGGTTCATCAAATTGAAACGAAAAAGCAGGGCAGCCACTTTGGCTACCCTGCTTTTTCGTTTGACGCATCCCCTGAAAACGTTACAGCACATCTCACCGCGTCTGCATCAACGAACCGCGAGCGTCAGCGACCGGCTGTTTCTGCCTTGAACACAACCGGTCGCTGACGCTCGCGGTTCGTTGATGCACTTCCATTGCGACACGCTTTAGATGCGGTCTGACCAGTTGCGCGTGATCTGGTAGCATTCGCAGGCGGTTTTTTCCATGCCCTCTCGATCCAAAATGGTGACGCAGCCGCGATGAGTTTCAATCAATTTCGCATTTCGCAGCACGCCGATGGCTTCGGTGATTCCGACACGGCGCGTCCCCAGCATCGCCCCGATGAACTCCTGAGTCAGTTCCAAATTCTCGCTTCCAGCGCGATCATGCATCGTGAGCAGCCAGCGACTCAGGCGGCCTTCGAGCGAGTGAAGGCGATTGCACAGCGCGCTTTGCGCCGTGATAGCCAGCACGGTGTGCTGGTGAAGCCAAATCCGTTCCCGAAAAGCGGGAAGCTGCTGGTATTGCTCCCTGAACATCTGACTCGTCACGCGCCAGCCGCTCCCTGCGACTTGAACCACGAAACGCCCCATGCTCTGGCTCCGGCTCAACGCCTCCGGCGCGCCGACGACGCCTTCCGACCCAATCAGGCCCACTTCCACTTCCACGCCGGCCTGGGAAATCAGCACCATGGAGATCGCGCCCGCCTTGGGAAAATAAACCCAATCGCTGTCGTGATGAATCTCACACAACACATCGCCATGATGCAACAACATCGGGTGCATATGGGGCACCAATCTATCGACCTCGGCGGCGGGCAAGAGCGCCAGAAGACGGTTTTTCCCCAGGGGGGAAGGGGGGAAGGGCATAAGTTCTCCTCAATGAGGTGACCTTGTTAACAAGGAGAAAAAACTCTTCCCGATGAAAAATGAGGTATCTATAACTATATCCCATTGACCTTCATTGTTGTGTCCGTTATTCGACGCCCGATAAAAGAGAAATCCCTATTTTGTCCATCGCAAAGCCCCTAATTGAGACAGGCACAGGGCAAAGCCCCATTTCACGCGCGATTCAAGATGTCTCTTTTGGGACAAATTTTTTTCTTTGACCATGTTTTTGGAAGGCGAAAAGACCGCAGCGATTGCTGCGGTCTTTTCTGTTACTGGTTGCGCCCCATCAAGCGGCGCATCGGGATTGCCCTGCGCTGGCGCGTTGCCCCGCCACACTTTAAGTAATGGGGCTCTGTTCAACGGGAGAATCGGTTAAGCGAATGCTCAACACGTCTACTTCAGGGTCATAAATCACTTTCATTTTGGCTCCAGTATTTGGCGATTTGGGAGGTGCGATAAATCGTCACAACGATTGGCAACCCAAAGTAACGAAAAGGATTAGGTTAAATTAGACCTATGCCAACTCTTGAAATTATTCAAGCCTTGATCGTGCTGCTGCCAGGTTTTGTCACGACTGGCATCGTGCGAGCGCTTTTCGTGGGAGAAACAGAAAGCGACTTCGATAAAGTCGTCAAATCGCTTATCTTCTCGTTCCTCAATTACACGATTTACGCGGGAGTTTTATGGTTCTGGTCGCTCTTTAGCGGTCACGGGCGACGCCTACAATTTTAGAGATGGCTCCTAAAACTTCTTCGGGCCTTATCGCTTTGTCGTTGATTGCAATCTCCACCGGCTTCGCCGTTGCCTTTTACCAAACCAACAATGGGCACAAATGGCTTTACAAATGGAAAATCACGCGCCGTTCCACGCGACAAAATGTGTGGCACGACTTCTTCATTGACCACGCCAAAACTTATGTCATCGTGACATTGGAAGACGGCCGCCGACTTTACGGCTGGCCCTATGCCTACAGCGACAATTCAAGCGAGCCTTCCCTTTTTCTCACCCAGGCCGAATGGCTGATTGCAGATGGAGAAGGAGAACAAAAAAGAGTTCCGGTCAGCGACGGAGGCATTTTGATTACTCAAACCATGAGGATTGCCAGCATCGAAGTGATGGGAACGAGCGACGCGCAATAATCGACCAACTATAATTGAACAGGAGGCTATCATGAAACAACCTGAAAAAGACCCTCGGTATAAAGAGATGTTGGAGCGCGGTTACAATGTGCCCAAAGACGGCATTTATCCAGTCAAGCCCCCGCCCAGCCCAGCGCCACCTGCGCCGAAATATGGGAAGCGCGGCGAGGAGACCAAAAATGAGCGATAACATTCCGCGCCCCAGCGAACCGCGTCAAGTTAATATAGAGGAGTCCGGTGTCAATCTACCCCCTAAAGATGGTTATCCGGCCAAACCCAAACCATCACCCGCTCCCCCAGCACCGCCCAAAGACAAAAAGTAAAAAAGACCGCAGCAATCGCTGCGGTCTTTTCTTCTACTGGTTGCGCTGCGAGCGACGCTGTGCCCGATTGAGCGGCGCATCAGGATTGCCCTGCCCTGGCGTGCCGCCGCGCGTGTGCTGGTGAATCACAAGCGGGTCGGCGCCCTCGCCGTCAGCGTCTTTTTCGGGCTGGAAACCGTCTTCCAGGCCGTCGTCCATCGGGAAAGCGTCCACCAGGCGCGCTTCCATCAGTTCGCCCACTTCGGGTGAGGCTTCGAGATTCTCGAAATCGGGAATATCGTAGGAGAAAATCGCTTCCGTGACTTCGCGGCGAATCTCGCCGAGCATTTTTTGAAACAGCGCGAAACCTTCCTGACGGTAAACGCCAATCGGCTCTTTCTGCGCGTAGCCCTGCTGCCAGATCGCATCGCGCAGATAGTCCATCTCCGCCAGATGCTCCATCCAATGCTCGTCAATCGAGCGCATCACCTGCCAGCGCTCCAGACCGCGCACGCTGTCGGTTCCCAAAGCCTCTTCGCGTTCCTGATAGAGCGCTTCTACGATTTCAAACAGCCCGCGCCCGTCGGCGAGGGCGAAATCGTAGTCGGGATTACCCAGCGCGTTGCCTGGACGCTCGACCCAGTGCGCGTCGGCCAACTCCTCTTCGCTGAGGTGATTTTTGATCGCCCCCAGACCGAACAAACGGCCCAGACCGAGATACAACTTGCGCGTATCCCATTCTTCGGCGCGCACGTCGCGCGGCGCGTGTTTTTCGGCTTCGGCGAGCGCGGCTTTGGTCACCATATCGACCACCGTATCGCGGATATCCTCGCCCTGCAAAGCGCGGCGGCGCTCGCGGTAAACCACTTCGCGCTGCACGTTCATCACGTCGTCGTATTGCAGCGTCTGCTTGCGGCCCTCGAAGTGATTTAATTCGACTTTTTTCTGCGCGCGCTCGATTTGCTTGGTGATTAAGCCCGCTTCCACCGGTTCGTCTTCGTCCCACGACTTGAGCAGAAACTGCCCGCGCGTGCCGAAGAGTCGCCACAACTCGTCATCGAGCGAGATATAAAACCGGCTCGAACCTGGGTCGCCCTGGCGTCCGGCGCGGCCTCTGAGCTGGTTGTCGATGCGCCGCGATTCGTGGCGCTCGGTTCCGATGATGTGAAGTCCACCGATGCCGGTCACTTCGTCGCGGTCGGAGGTGTGCGCGATGTCTTCGGGACGCGCTTCGCTTTCCAACACGATGTCGGCGCTTTGGCCCGCGACACCGGTTTCAATCTCTACCATTGCGGATTGCGGATTGCGGATTGCGGATTCTTCCACAGGCGTTTCCTCTGGCGCGGGCGCTTCGGCGAGGGTTTTCTGGAGCCATTCCGCGTCCACGAAATGACTCAGCCAGGGCGCGACGTTGGCGAGGGCGCCGAAAAGAGCGTCCGGCTCGTTGCCAACCTGCGCCGCCGCTTCGCGCACCACGGGTTTGACGGCTTCGAGCATCGGCATCAGTTTGAGACGATAGACCAGCACATCAATGGGCTGGACGGATTCGACGCCGTTTTCGTCCTGCACCTGCGCCATCATCTGCGCCTGCATCACGTCTTCATCAGTGAGCAGATTCATCCCGACGATGGCGTGATGGAGCCATTCGGGATCGAGAATCGGCGCGTCCGCCCCGACGATGCCCGCCAGTTCCTGCAACAACACCAGATTGGGCGCTTCGACGGCGACCATTTCGCGGCGGCGATGCGGCAGCGACCACGCCGCGCGTTTTTTGGCGAGCGCCTTTTTATCCAGTCGCAAATGCACCACTTCGGCGTCCTGCAAGGCTTGCTGCATTTCCTCGGTCGCCGGAAAAGCGCGCGCTTCGCCCACGATTTCCCACGCCGAAAGCCGCTCGCGCAGCCAGGGCGTGCCCATGAAACTCTCGCCCAGCAGCCCAGCGATTTGAAACTCGTTGATTTCAATCGAATCCGACGGCAAATCGCCCAGCCGGTCGGTCGCCGCCTGCGCGTTGGGAACATTCAGTTCCTGTAAACGCGCCGTGACCCATTCGCTCGTCACGCTGCCCACATTGGCCGCGAGCGCCGGAGGTTGCAGATTGCCGCCCGCCGCGACCAGTTCCAGAAGCTGCCTGTCCAAATCGGGCGCTTCGCTTAATAAATCGAGCAATTTTTCGCTCGCGTCCATCGAAAATGCCATCGGACGCGCCAGGGTGAAAAGAAGCGCCAATTGGCCTTGATCCAGACTCAAACTTGCGCCCTGCGCGAGGTGTTCCTGCGCCGCGACGCCGCTTTCGAGCCAGTTTTTCAAATCGGCAACCGCATATTCGCGGCCCATCAAACGGCTCAGTTCCGCCACGAAGCCTTGCAAAATGCGCTCATCGAGCGGCTGCAAATCGACGGGCAGTTTTTCGAGCAGATTGAAGCGCCGCGCGCGGGAGCGAACGCGGTTGGCGAAATCGGGACTCGTCAAATCGCCGCCCAATGCGTCGCGCAGTTCCTTGGCGGCCTGGCCTTCCAATCCTTTCGCCCGTTCCAACTCTTCGACGGTTTTCAGATTTGCAACGGCCCAGGCGAGGGTTTGCAGCGACTCAGGTTGGAGGCGCGACACCATTTGCTGCGTCGCCTCGGCGTTGCGCGAGCGAATATGAACGCCCTTGCCTTCCATCGCGCGCGCCAGAGTCTGCTGCGTCAGCACGCGCCAACGGCTTTCGCCGTCGAGACTGCCGCCCAGAATGATGTCCACGCCGCGCCCCGCCATGTTGGTGGCGATGGTGACGGCGCCAGGACGCGCGGCTTCGGCGATGATGCGCGCTTCGTTACGATGGTTTTTCGCGTTCAGAACGTTGTGCGGTAAGCCCTGTTTGAGCGCGATAATGAGCCGCGTGCGGTCGAGGTTGGGAAGCGTGAACAGCGACAGCAATTTGTCGATGTTTTCGTCCGCCGTCACATCGGGATTCAGCCCGACTTGCTTCGCCAGACCTTTGACCTGAACCGGATTGAGATTGAGAAGCGGCTGGCGCACGAAACCGAAAAGCTGTTCTTTATCGGCGGCGGGCACGTTTTTGTCGTTCCATAAACGGTCTTTGATGAGATGCGCCAAAACCAGAGTTTGCAGCGCCTGCGCGGAAAGCCTTTGCGCCATGCGCTCCGAGTTTTCGACGCTGCGCGTGCCGACCAGACATGGCTGACCGGCGCAGTGATGCTCCAGAATGTCGAAAGTGATGGCGCGCAGTTTGGCTTCCGAGGTTTTATAAACCACGTCGGGCGCGTCTTTGCGGCGCGCGGGCTTGTTGGTCGGCACGGTGACCACTTCCATGCCGTAGGTTTTAGCGAACTCGGTTTCCTCGGTTTTGGCGGTTCCGGTGAGGCCGGAAATCTTGTTGTAAAGCCGGAAATAGTTCTGAATCGTGATTGTGGCAACCGTCTGCGATTCGATTTGCACTTCTAAACCGTGTTTGGCTTCGAGCGCCTCGTGCAAACCTTCCGAAAAGCGGCGTCCTGGCATGGTGCGGCCCGTGAATTCGTCCACGATGACGATTTCTTTGCCGCCGCCAATCACATAATTCACGTTGTATTGAAACAGCGCGTGCGCTTTGATGCCCTGATCGAGAATCGGCTGCACTTCCGCCAGTTTCGCTTCGGCGAGACGGCGGCGGCGCTCGGCGGGCAGGCGCAGAACGCGGTCGATGACGGACGTGAGCGATTCCTCGCCCGCTTCGACCTGAGCGCGTTTGGCGATTTCGGCTTCTTCTTCGGTGAGGATTTCGCCCTGCAACAGCGTGTCGAGAAAGCCGTCGGGATCGGTGAAGACGGGACGCGCGGCTTCGCGCTCGGCGACGAGCGTTCCCATGTCGGTGACGGCGGCGGTGCGGCGTTTTTCGTCTTTTTCGGTGAGCCAGCCCAGGTTTTTGACCACGCGCTTGTAATCTTCAAATGGCATCACTTCCAGAGAGCGAACCACAAGGCGCTGCAAGGCGCGCGACAACTGCTCCGCGCTGCGCCCTTCAAATTCGACGGGCTTGAGCTTGTTGGAAATGTCCTTGGAAAGCGGCACGCGGCGCTTGACTTCCGCCGTAAATGCGGGCGCGTTGTCGGCGCTGAGAAGCGGTTCGAGATGGCGCGCGACGACATCGGCGGCCAAAACCTCGAAAATCGCTTTGTCGAGCGCGCCGGAAAGCGGTCTGGCAAGCAATTCCGCCAGATTTTCGCGCGCGTCGGCGCTCATTTCGTGCGTGGCGGCGATGTCATCCACCAACTGCGCGTTCGACTGCGCTTTGAAAGCGTCCCACGCCTCGCCGTAACTTTCGATGGCGCCGGAAAGCGGCGCGATTTCGGGAGAGTTCAAAAGCTGCGCGCCGACGAACTCTTCAAAGCCGCTCGAACCGAAAGTGCCGTCTTCGATGGCACGGTGAATCGCGGTCTGGTTTTCTTCTGGCAGGGGCAAGAGCGCGGTAATTTTTTCGACGAACGAAATCGCGTTTTCGTGACGCCAGGTTTGCAAACGCATCGCGCCGTCGCCCGCGATGGCGGCGAGTTCGGTCGCGTCGCCTGGCAAATCGCGCACGGCGAGGTTGAGGCGCTCGGCGACTTCGTTTTGGCGCCCGCCTTCGGCCAGAATGGAAACGAGGGCTTTTTTGGCGTCGCGCGGAATCTCGACCCACTGCGACATTTCCTCAATGAGATGCTCCGCCGTCGCGTCGTAAGCCTTGTTCTGGTCTTTGACGAACTGCGCGGCGGCTTTGGTCGCATTGGCGAACGCGCCCGATTTGGCGAGTTCGCGCTGCAACGCCTTTTGCAGCGTGTCGGCGCTTTCGCCTTTTTCGGCCAGGCGCGCCACGCTTTCCATTTTGCCCAGCGCGGTTTTGAGCGTCGCGCTCTGGTTTTTCAAAAATTCGTCGCGCGCGGCGCCGTAAGTCGTCGTCAACTCGCGGATTTTTTGCGCTGCTTCGCCGCCCTGAGTTTCGATGGCGCGCGCGATTTCGCTCCGCAGTCCGTCGCGGCCCTGCGGCAGCTGCACGGTTTCCCACAAACGCTGCGCGGTTTCGAACGGCACCAGGGTGTTGACGGTTTCGAGCGCCGCGACGATTTTGCGCGCAGAGTCGGGCGTGGCAGCTTCTTCGGCCACGTTGTCGCGCAAAACCTGGTCGGCGTCGCTGAGATGGCCGCGCGCTTCCAAAACGGCGAGGCGAAACGCATCGCGGCCATTTTGCAAAGCCGAAGCAACCGCGTCAACGGCGTCCTCTTCGATGAAGCCGCGCCGCGCCATTTCGTCGGCGATAATCAGCGCTACGAAATTCTCTTTGTCGGCGGCCTGGTCGATTTGCGGCTCGATTTCCAGCGAGGCTTCCTCGGACAGCGTAAGATCGTAGGCCAATAATTGCGCGTTGTAGTCGCCGTCTTTGGCATTCAAAAACGCCGTTTCAAAGGTGCCCAGAATGCGCTCGATTTCCGCGCGCCACGCGGCGTGGAGTTCGGCAGGTTTGGTGGCATCGAGCGCCAGTTTTTCGAGCCGGTCGCGGCCTTCGGGTGAGATGAGTTTGTCGGCGAAGAGTTCGTCGGCGGCATCGAGAAGATGCGCCGCGTTCTCGGTTTGCGCCGATTTATCGGTGAGCAGATAGGCTTCGATGAGATAATCAGTCGCGGGCTGGAAGGCGCCGCGCGCGAAAATCGCTTCCGCCAGTCCGCCGACATCGACTTTTCCTTTGCTGGAAAAGGTGTCAATGAAGGCTTCTACTTCGCGGTCGGAGACGGCGGGCATGAGGATTTTCGCCACGCCGTCGCAGGTGGTGCTCATCCCCTGGCGACGAATGGCGCGGTCGGTTTTGGCGACCTGACCCGCGATAATCAGGGGCGTGCGCGCTTCGTCGATGAGGATGTTGTCTACCTCGTCGATGATGGCGAAATTGAGCGGGCGCTGCACCATGTCTTCCGGCCCACGCGCCATGTTGTCGCGCAGATAATCGAAGCCGAACTCGGAGTTGGTGCCATACAAAATATCGGCGGCGTAGGCGATCTGGCGCGCCTCCGAATCCATGTCGTTTTGCAAAAACGCGACGGTGAGGCCCAGAAATTCGTAAATCGGGCGCATCCAGTTGGCATCGCGCTCGGCGAGATAATCGTTCACAGTCACGCAGTGAACGCCGCGCCCCGACAGCGCATTCAAATACGCGGGCAAAGTGGCGACGAGGGTTTTTCCTTCGCCGGTTCGCATTTCGGCGATGGTTCCCGAATGCAGCACCGCGCCGCCAATGAGCTGCACATCGAAATGCCGCAGACCGATGGTGCGGTCGGACGCTTCGCGCACCAGGGCGAAGGCTTCGGGCAAAATCGCGGCGAGGACTTCTTTTTCCGCCGCGCGGCGCGTTTTGGTGTAGGCGTCGCTCCAGGTGTGCTGTGAATCGAGTTCGAGCCATTCCTGGCCCTGCGCCTGCAAGCGCGCCGTGACTTCTTCGCGGAACCTCTGGCGCAGCGCGTGAGAGCGCGCTTTGAGTTCGTCGTCGGACAGAGCGCGAATTTCTTCGCCGATTTTACCGATTTGATCGACCAGGGGGCGCAGTTTAGCGATCTCTTTTTCGTTTTTATCGAAGAGGCGCGTGACGGCGCCTAAAACGCCTTCGGCCTCGGTGGAAGAGCCGGAAATATCGGACTTATTGCCGAATAATTTTGTTAACAGGGACATGGAAAACCTCTAAAAAATGGGTGAAACAAACAAAAATAGCCACAGAGAAACACAGAGGAGCACAGGAAATCATAAAAATCCTCTGTGTTTTCTCTGTGTCCTCTGTGGCTATTTAATTCAACCGGCGATTGGTGCGAACGCCCGACAGATGCGCGACGGCATGACGCTCTAAAGTCGGCGCGATGGTCGGGATTTCAGGTCGGAGGGTGTTCTCTGGCGCGGGGGATGCCAGATGTTGGCCGCAGTGAAAAGTCGCGGCGGAAAGCTGGATTTCGGCGGACTTTTGCGGCGAAGTTTCGGCGATGCGATGCGAAATCGAAAGCAGTTCGCTCGACTTGGCGAGCGGCGCGGCATTTGAGGTTGCGGAGCTTTCGCTTTGCAGCCAGAGCAGAACCGCCTCGGCGCTTTGCGGCGCAATTGCGGCGTGCGAGGCGCCTGGCACGACCAAAAGCGCGACGAGGGCGGCGATTAAAAACAGATTGAAATCGCCGCGCCGCGAACGCAGAATCGAGCCGAGAAATGCCATAAAAATGCCGGAAAGACGCTGCAATTATAACAGCGACGGCATGGGTAGACGAAATCACGCGCGGCGGGTTGCGCTTCTCGAAAATGCAAAAACGGGGCTTGCGCCCTCTTCCAATCGGGAGAACCCAGGATTGCAACAGGGCGCAAGCCCCGCCTCGACCAAAGTTGCTGGCAGGGATCCAACTGCGTCACTCCGATGGCCGATGAGCTGGTTTTTGAAAGGGAAGCCATTCGAGGCCGCCTGGGGCTGCCGAAGTGCGGCTGATAAATACGGGAACCGGTTGCCAGGGAATTTCCTACCATCATACCGCTCAAAAAGGCTAAAGGCTAAAGATTCGTAGCCTTCAACCTTTAGCCTTCAACCTTTAGCCTTCAACCTTTAGCCTTCAACCTTTAGCCTTTTTGAGCGGCGGTGCTGTGGCGCTCGACCAAATTTCCACTGATGATTTCGGTGCGCGGCGGGCCGTTGTAGGTGCCGTCGAGCCGCTCGCACAGCAGTTCCACGACGCGCGCAGCGATGGCTTCGACGGGATAAGAAATCGTGGTGAGCGGCGGTGAGCAAAGTGCGGCGATGGGTTTGTCGTCGTGCCCGACGAGGCTCAAATCGCGGGGGATTTGCAGGCCGCTGCGGCTCAAAACCGTGGCGAAACCCATCGCGGCGCTGTCGCTGACGATGAGCATGGCGCTGGGGCGTTTCGAGGGTGCTAAATCGAGAAAAGTTTGCGCGGCGAGGGCGCCTTCGAGGTCGTGTTCGATGTGGCCCTGACCGCGAAAGAGCCAGTGCGGGCGCAGTTTGAGGCCGAACTCGCCCAAAACCCGTTCAAAAGCGCGCAGCTGCGGCGAGGTTTCGGGATGGCGCATGGGCGCGAAAAAGGTGCCGATGCGCGTGTGCCCCAGCGCCGCCAGATGCGCGACGGCGGCGCGAAACCCATTTTCCATGTCGAAAAGCACCTGATCGCACGCGATGGGCAGGCGCGGCGTGTGATCGTAGAGCACGACCGGCCCGCCATTGCGCCCGTATTGCGCGAGTTCCTCCCACTCGCGCTCGCGCAAGAGCCACGCCTGCGCGCCCACGATAGCGCGGTAGCGCTGTGCGCAGACGTTTTGCAAAAGCGCCAGATGATCCTGATGCTCGATGCCCGAAATCGTGACGTGAAGCGGAACCGAAAAACCGCGCTCACCGAGCAGCTGCTGCACGCGGCGCAGCGTTTTGGTGCCCACGCCCAGATCCAGAAAATGGGTGAAGAGTCCGATGGTGTTCTGGCTCTGGCCGCGCGCCAGTTTCTGGGCGTTGGGATCGGGACGGTAGCCCAGTTCATCGCAGGCCCGCTCGACCGCTTCGCGCGCCCACGGCGTGCCCTGACGCGCGCCCGACAGCAGGCGCGAAGCCGTGCTTTTGGCCACGCCCGCGCGCCGCGCCACATCAGCGATAGTGGCGGCTTTCTCTCTTTCAATGGTTGCCATATGTCTCAGTCCGGTGTCGGATTCGGTTGGGCTGGAGCCTCAAACCGGCCCTTTGCGATGGGAGTTTGGCCCAATGACGCGCCGCGCGTCGCAGCGCTCGCCAGAACGGGACTGGCGACGGCTTCCGATGCGCGGTTGGAAGCGGAGGTGATCGCTCAAACGCAGCAAGCCGATGGCGCCAAATTCACCGCCGAGCGCGCCGCGCTGTTGGGACGGTCGCCCATCACCTGTGATAGACGGCGAATCTCCCGCGCACGCAGCGAAAGGTTTGGCCGCCTTTCCAGCTTGCAGCCTGATTGTTTTTTCTTTTCGGCGACTCGCCGTCGGGGTGCCAAACGGGTAGATTGAAAAACAGAGGCTTCTCCCGACGCAAATCCCGCTTTTCTCGACTTCACCAGCCAAGTTTTCGCGGTGTCGAACCCAAATGCCCCCGCCAACTCCCGAAGAACCAACCCTGACCGCCGCCGACCTGCACCGCGCCGGCCTGGTCGCCATCGTGCGCGCCGCGTCGAGCGCGGGCGTTCTCGAAGCGGCGCGCGCGCTGCGAAATGGCGGCGCGGGCGCGATGGAAGTTACCCTCAACACGCCCGACGCGCTCGAACTCATTGCTGCCATTCGCGCCGAAGCTCAGGGCGCGATGAGCGTGGGCGCGGGCACGATTCTGGACGCCGCCGACGCGCGACGCGCCATCGAAGCGGGCGCGCAGTTCATCGTCACACCGACGCTGCAACTCGATTCGATAGAGATGTGCCGCGCCCATCAAATCCCGATCATGTGCGGCGCAATGACTCCAACCGAGTGCCTGGTGGCGCACCGCGCGGGCGCCGATTTCATGAAACTGTTTCCCGCCGCGACGCTGGGGCCGGATTACGTGCGCGCCCTGCTGGGGCCGCTGCCGTTTTTGAGGTTGGCGCCGACGGGCGGCGTGTCGCTGGACAACCTGGCGGCGTGGATCGAGGCCGGATGTGCACTGGTCGCCGTGGGGAGCGAACTGGTATCGAATGCGACGCTGCGCGACGGCGATTTCGCGGGTTTGGAAGCCAAAACGCGGCGTTTCATGGCCGTTTTGAACGCGGCGCGAGGGGAAAGTTGATGCCCGCGCCGCAAGTCGTCGCATTGGGCGAAACGATGGCCGTGTTTGCGGGCGTTCTGCCGCACATCGGCGCGGCGCTGGGGTTTTCGTTCGCGGGCGCCGAATCGACGGTTTGTCTGGGCCTGGCGCGCCTTGGGCACCGAACGCGCTGGCTCAGCGCCCTCGGCGACGATGTTTTCGGGCGCGCCATCGCCCAAACGCTGCGCGGCGAAGGCGTCGATGTCGAAGCGACTTCCTTTTCCGCTTCGGCGCTGACGGGCGTAATGTTCAAGCTGCGCCGCGCGCTCGCCGAGCCAAATGTCGCTTATTATCGCGCCGGTTCGGCCTTTTCGCGCCTCGAAAGCGACGCTTTTGAAGCGAATGCGTGGCGCGAGGCCGATGTGCTTCATTTGTCCGGCATCACGCCCGCTTTAAGCCCCAGTTGCCGCGAACTCTGGCTCCGCGCGGCGCTTGATGCCCACGAAAATGGCGTTCGGGTGTGGCTCGACCCCAATTTTCGCTCCAAACTGTGGTCGCGCGACGAGGCGCGCGACGCCTGGAGCGAAATCGTGCCGTTTTGTGACTTCGTGCTGCCTGGCCTTGGCGAAGGCGAAATTCTGACCGGCCAAAGCGAGCCGCGCGCCATCGCCGAGGCGCTTTTAGAGCGTGGGGCAAAAAACGTCGTCGTCAAGGCCGCAGAGCGCGGCGCGACGTGGTTCGATGCCGATTCTTCGCTTCACGCTCCGCCCTTTGAAATTGAGCGCGTCGTTGATCCCATCGGCGCGGGTGACGGCTTCGCAGCGGGGCTTTTATCGGGCGTTCTCGATGGTCTGGAACGCGGCGAATGTCTGCGGCGCGCTCACGCGGTGGGCGCGATGGTGTGCGGCGGCGCGGGCGATTGGGAGCCTCTGCCCCGCCGCGAGGAGCTTGAAGCATTTCTGGCCGGAAACCGCGAAAGCCAGCGTTAAAACGGTCTTTTTTCATCATGAAAATCACTCGACTCGAAACTTTTCAGGTGCGCCCGCGCTGGCTGTTCCTCAAAATCCACACCGACACCGACATTTTCGGCTGGGGCGAACCCACGCTCGAAGGCCGCAGCCAGACCGTTGAGGCCGCGCTGCGCGAAATGGAGCGCACGCTCGTCGGCCAGGATCCGCGCCGCATCGAACACCTCTGGCAGCAGCTTTATCGCGGCACGTTTTACCGCAACGGGCCGGTGCTTTGTTCGGCGCTTTCGGGCGTCGAGATGGCGTTGTGGGACATTCTGGGCAAAAGTCTGAACGCGCCGGTTCACCAGTTGTTGGGCGGGCGGGTGCGCGATCGCATCCGGCTTTACGGCTGGATTCGGGGCGAGCGAACCGGCGATTATATTGAAGACGTGGTTCACGAAATCGCGACGGGGCAGTTCACCGCCTACAAAATGCTGCCGGTTCCGGCGATGCGCGCCGTCGAGCCGCCATCGGTGGTCGAGAAAATCGTGCGCGGCGTGGCGGCGGTGCGCGCTGCGGCGGGGCCAAACATCGACATCGCGCTCGATTTTCATGGCCGCGTCGCTCCCGCGATGGCGCGGCGATTGGCCCGCAAACTCGAAGAGTTCGAGCCGATGTTTCTGGAAGAACCGGTTTTGCCAGGCGATGTGCGCGCCCTCAAAGAAGTCGCGCAAAGCACCACGATTCCCATCGCGGCGGGCGAGCGGCTTTTCACGCGCTGGGGCTTTCAGGAACTCATCGAACAGCAAGCGGTGGCGATTGTGCAGCCGGATTTATCGCACGTCGGCGGCATTCTGGAAGCGCGCAAAATCGCCGCGATGGCCGAAACCCGCGATATCGCGCTTGCGCCGCACTGTCCGTTGGGGCCGATTTCGCTCGCGGCGTGTTTGCAGGTCGATGCGTGCACGCCCAATTTTCTGTGCCAGGAACATCTCACGCTGGGCGAAAGCTACCTTCAAACGCCTTTTGAAGTGGTCGAAGGCCACGTCGCGGTTCCCGAAGGCGCGGGGCTGGGCATCGAAGTGGACGAAGCCAAAGTGCGCGCCGGAGTCTTCGCAGGCGACTGGGAAACGCCGCAGTTTCGCCACGCTGACGGCTCGTTCGCGGAGTGGTAAAGCCCTGTTTTCAGCGCGTTTCGTAGGGACACGGCGTGCCACTTAATGTGTGACTTGTTTTAGGAACACAGAGAACAACAGAGGGGTTGAACAAAAGACACCAGCAGACAGCATGGCAGGGGGATGGATGCTCCCCCCCTTCGTTTCATCTTTGGAAATCTCCTCTGTTGTTCTTCGCTTCTTCTGCTGTTCTCTGTGTTCCTAAAACAAGTCACACATTAAGTGGCACGCCGTGTCCGGTGGCAAGACTCACAGTTCGCCGAGCGGACACGGCAGGCCGTGTCCCTACGCAAAACCCCAACCGGATTGGCTTTAAACGACGCGACTGCCGACTTTTTCAGTGCCCCTTGTTTGAGATTGGTGGATTGGGGGTATAATAAATCAGACAGTTTCGGGAACCGGTTCCCAAGCGCTGGGAACGCGGCTGAAGCTCGCTATTTTCGGTGGAAGCGACTCCAACGAGGCAAACCCAGATGAGTCAGACAACATCGCAGAAAACGGCCACCATCGCGGATGGGGCGCGGGCGGCGGGCGTGGCCAAAAGCACGGCTTCGCGCTTGCTTTCCCCGTGTCCCAGCACGAAAGGCCTTCAAACACTGTGGAAACTATTTCCTGCCCCCTTTCATCTCTTGCGGGCAAACAGGTTTAAACTTATGAAACACACTTTCCCGTTCACACCTCAGCGCGCAACGACCAGACTATCGGGCTTCACCCTCATCGAACTCTTGGTTGTTATAGCCATAATAGCTATCCCCGCCGCCATCCTCTTCCCCGTCTTTGGGCGGGCGCGCGAAAATGCGCGGCGCTCCAGTTGCCAGTCGAACCTGAAGCAGATCGGTCTTGGCTTCGCGCAATACGCGCAGGACTACGACGAACGGTTTCCCATGAACCGAGTTGTCGGGGCGACTTCAACTCCTTACGGCTGGGCCGACTCGATTCAACCCTACCTCAAGAGCTACCAGATTTTCCAATGCCCCAGCGAACCCAACGGGCCTGGCACCAACCCCAACGGCGACAACTACACGGACTACTGGTATAACGTCGCCATGGCGCGCGCCAATGGTGGAGCGTATGCGGGAGGCGCCAACCCGCAGAATATGCTCGGTGTTAAAGATTCCCAGCTCGATTATCCCTCGCTTACCGTTGTCACGGGTGATTTCCGGCAGGAAGTCACATCTCCTCTGGGCTTTTCGTATCTCACCGTTTTTGGTGGAACCGGACAGGGACTGGCTAATGACAGCGCTATTGCCTGGAATCGTCACCTGGAGGGCATTAATCTCGGCTTCGCAGACGGCCACGTCAAGTGGTTCAAAGGAAATGCCACCGGCAATGTCTCGCCCAAGGTCTATAAATCACACCACCCGTTCCAGAAAAATGCCAGTGTGCCTGGCTGGAATGTCGAGGGATCAGGCAGTAACCCGACGCTCCACGTTTCCGATTCCATCACGGTGCAGCCGAACTATTGATGTCAGGCGAAGGGCTTGGCTGCCCGCTAAAAGAACGGCAAACCTTTGGCATTGACGAGGCGCCGTCAACGCCAGATGCCGCTTCTGCGACAACCCATTATAGCTCGTCGGCATGAGCCGGCGAGCTATAGTGCCACTGGAGCCGGATCAGGAATGGGGCCGCGCAAAAGCGGGTCGTTGGTTTGCCGCATCCAGTTTTCCAGACGCGCCAGCAACCCTTGGCGCGTCGCGGCGTAAGCTGGGTCGCGCGCTACGTCCTGCTGTTCCAGCGGGTCGTTTTGGAGGTCGAAAAGCTCGATTTCGGGGCGCGACTCGGTTTTGAGCGGCCACAGTGCGGGATACCACTCCTGCCAGTCGTCGCGAGTGAAACCAACTTCATCGGGCCGCCATTCGCGCAGGCGGGGCTCGAAATTGCGAATCAGGTGGAAATCGCGGGTGCGAACGGCACGCATCGGGTCGTAGGGCGGCGGGAACTGAGCGTCGTCGGGCGATGATGGAAGGGACGAACCGTGATAGTTGCGCTCGAAAAAGAGCGCGTCGTGCGCTTCATATTCGCCGCCGGTCGCCAAACTCCAGAAGGAGCGGCCCTGCCCGCGTGGGGGAATGGGAACTTGCGCCGCGTCCAAAAGCGTGGGGAAAATATCGAGGTTTGAAAATGGAACGTCGAAACGCGCGCCCTCGGGAATGTGGGGGCCGCGCATGAGCAACGCGGTTTCGAGGCCCGCGCCGTAAAGCGTGCCTTTGGCGCGCGCTCCGGCGATGCCGTGATCGGTCGTGAAAACCACCAGGGTATCTTTGAATCGATTCAACTGTTCCAGCGCCGCGACCAGGCGCCCAAAATGAAAATCGAGATGCCGAATCGCGCCGTGAAAACGCGCGATTTCGCCGCGAATCGCCGGCAAATCGGGCAGAAAAGGCAGCATCTGGATGGTTTCGGGCGCTTCAAAGCGGTAAACGCCCTCGCGCCGCGCCGGATGGCGGCTGTTCCAGCGCGATTCGTGCGCTTCGACCGTGCCGCAGTTGAGATAAAAACGGCGCGTCGCCCTCGCGCCGCGCCTGGAGATAGGCAATGGCACGATCCACCACGTCCTCGACGAACACGCTGCCCGCCATTTCGCTCCTGTAGCGGTTGGCCTCGATGGGATGGCGTTCGTGCTGCAAGCCGATGTGAGCCGTGTGATAGCCCGCGTCGTTGAGTTCGTCCACAATGGTGCGGGTTTGGAACGGCAGTGACCAGCCGGAATGGGAGTTGACCAGGCCCATCAAACCGTTGGTGTGGGCGTATTAGCCTGTCATGGCGCAGCCGCGCGATGGGCTGCACGCCGGACTGGCGCAAAACACCTGCGAAAACAGCGCGCCGCGAGACGCGAAACGGTCGAGGTTCGGCGTGGCAACCGAGGCGCCGTAGCAGCCCAACTCGCGGCCCAGGTCGTGGCATACGAAATAGAGCAAATTTAGAGGTCGAGGCATGAGCAAATTTGGAAAAACGAGGGGAGTGGGGGTTGAGAAACGGTTGGGGACGCAATTTTCAAACCACAGGAACCAATGAAGCCGTTGGAGAAAATAGCGGCTCGACTCCCTCCCCTGCGCGAGAGGGAATTGAGCGCTTACTTGTTCAGAAACCGGTAGTGGTTCGATTACAGGTGACACCGAGGTTTGTAGTAGCGCCGCAAGGCGCGTTTAGAAAGTGTGATATTGCCGCGAGACGCGCCTTGCGGCGCTACTACAAACCTCGGTGCCACCCGCAACTGAACCACTACCCAGAAACCGCCTTTGTGAGTCCGAAAGAACCTCACCACTATGTTGCTCCCTTCTTCCGCGCCCGCTTCTTCCGCCGCCGCGCCTCACGCGGCGGACGCCGATTCTCCTGCGCGCGCCGAGCGCGGCGTCACCTTTCGCGCGGGGTTGCTCTGCCTCGCGCTGGCGCTGTTTTTCGGCACCATCATTACGAAGGAGGGGGCGGGGGAGGCTAAAGCACAGCGCTAACTGCTCCCAATCAAGACAAAACAAACACTTCAACCATGATGACTCAATCCTTTCGCGGCCCCGTCCGCACTCGCACCCGTTTTCTGGCCGCCTCGCTCCTCGTGGCCGCGCCATTCTTCTCCATCGCCTCATGCCAGGCTCAAAACGCGCCTAACGCCCAGGCACCCAACGACGAAGTCAAAGACCAGGGCAACGTCGCGCCGCGAGTCGGAACCATGACCGGCTATCCTGCCGAGGCGCCCGTCACCGTGCCGCTCGCCAGATCAAATTATCCGGTTCCGCGCGACGCGATTTTTGTCGCCCCCGATGGACGCGACACCAACGCGGGCGCCAGTATCGCAGCGCCAACAACCCTTGCCAGAGCGCTCGAAATCGCGCCTGTGAACAGCACCATCGTGCTGCGCGGCGGGGTTTATCGCGCCGGAACGCTATCCCTCAAGCGCAAACTAACGATTCAGGCCTATCCCGAGGAATCACCGCTTCTGCTGGGCAGCATCGTGGTCGAGGGCTGGGTGCCCGACACCAACGCCAACGGAAGGGTTTGGCGCCGCGACGGCTGGAAGGGCGAGTTTCCCAATCAACTCAATCCGCGCTTCGTTGATGTCAAAAAGAATCCCCTCGCCGCTAACCGCGACATGACCTTTGTCGATGGCCGCCCGCTCTGGCAGGTCGGCAGCTTGGCTGAAGTGCGACCTGGCGCTTTTTTCGTCGATTACGCGGGCGACAAACTCTATATCGGCGACGATCCGGCGGGAAAGGTCGTTGAATCCACCACGCACGGCGTCGCCTTCACCCTCGCCAGGCCGCGCCCCAGCGATCCAGATTCTGGGGCGGGCATCGACCCCGCCGGCTCGGTCGTGCGCGGGTTGAGTTTTGGGCGCTACGCCAACCAGGGCGTGATTCTGGCGCGCGCCAACGGTGTTCTGCTCGAAAACAACGCCTTTTTCTGGAATGGGCAGATGGGCGCGGCGGTTCACGAGTCGGCGGATGTCGTCCTGCGCGGCAACCGCTTCACCTGCAACGGGCGCAGTTCGCTGAGCGGCAATGACGCCACGCGAATGCTGCTCGAAAACAACACGTTTTCTTATTCCAACATCGAGGGCTATTCGACTTCGTGGGATGCGGCGGGCGTCAAATTGACTCGCTCCAACACCATGATCTGGCGCTGCTCCCATTCATATCGGCGCGCACGGCCCCGCTTGAACTGAGAGTCTGTAACCGTTGGAAATGCGCGTTGTCATGCCGAGGAGGTATGACAACGCAAGGAAATTGTAAAAAAGGAGTCGAATGCTCCTGCCTAACCTGAAACCAGCGACTCGCCGCCGTCAATGGGCAAATGCACGCCGGTGATAAATGCGGCTTCGTCGCTCGACAGCCAGGCGATGGCCGAGGCGATATGATCGGGGTCGAGCGGGCCGACATGAAGCCTTCCGCTGCCTGGGGCGCGCGAAATATCGAGTTTGATGCTCTCGATGTTGCGTTTGGAGTGGCTCTGACCGATGCGCGATCTGGTGTAGCCAGGCGAAACCACATTGACGCGCACCTCCCAACGCGCCAGTTCAACCGCCAGTTTGCGTGCCATGTGAATCTGCGCCGCTTTGGACGCGGCATAAGCGGTCGAACCCATGATGGTCAGTCCCGCGTGGCCGTGCAGCGACGAAACGATGGTCGCGCTGCCGCCCTGCTTTTTGAGATGCGGCACGCAGAATTTAAATGTCAAAAAGGTGCCGCGCCCGTTGACGTTCTGGGTCGCGTCCCACTCGTGAGCTTCGATGTCTTCGATGGGCGCCCACAAACCGTTGATGCCCGCATTGGCGACCACAATATCGAGGCGCCCCGCCGTGTTCATAAACTCCGCAACCGCGTTTTGCAGCGAGTCCGCATCGGAAATGTCGGCTTCTATCGCCTGCGCCGCGCCGCCCGCTTCCCGAATGGCCGCTACAACTTCCCCAGCGCTTTGCGCCCCCACATCGAGAACGCCGACGCGCGCGCCCTCGCGCGCCAGACGCCTGGCGGTCGCCGCGCCGATTCCCGATCCGGCGCCCGTCACCAACGCCACCTTATCCTGAAAACGCATCGTTTCGTTAAATAGACCTCTTGCAAAAGTGCCTGTCCTAAAAAGGCAGCGACTCAAGTCACCGCAACAACAGCGCGAAGCCCGTCGGCGCGGACTGGAGACTCCCCAACCTGCGGAGGCAGGTTTGGCGTCGGTGTTGCGGTGACTTCAGTCGCTGCAAGCCACTTTTGCAAGAGGTCTAATGCCTTGCATAAAGTCGCTGGCCATTAGCAATTTATTTCGCGCCCTGGCGCTGCAACTCGATTTGCGCAGGCGTTTGATAGACCTGCACATAATCCACTTCGAAGCGCTGGGGAAAGGTGCTTTGCGCCGGATTGCCGCCTGGCAGGGTTTCGCCCGCCATCGAGCCGTCTTCGACCTGCGTTTTGCCCCCGCCCTGCCCGCCGCCAATCGCCAGATTGAGCAGCATGAAGTGCGGTTCGTGATAGGGATTGGCGCCGTCTTTGGACACATTCACGGTCTGGCTCAAATCCACGTCGTTAAGCAGCAAATCGTCCACAAAAAGACGCAGGCGCTTTTCGTCCCATTCCATGCGCCAGACGTGAAATTTTTCATGCCATTTCGGGTCGGCAAAAGTCTTGATTTCCTTTTTGGCGCCCAGAACTTTGGCTTTCCCGCCAGGCCCGCCCGCGTAGAAAACGTTCGCCAGCAATAGGCCGCGATAAAATTCCATCATGTCGATTTCGCCCGATGCGGGCCAGCCGCGCCGCGTGCCCACCGTCCACCACGCCGGCCACAATCCCGAACCGGTTGGAATGCGCCCGCGCATCTCCCAGATGCCGTATTGCCACGAATGCAAGCCCTTGGTGATGAGGCAGGCCGACGAATACTCCGAAAATTGGCGTTTTTTCTTCCAATCCTGGCTTCCCGCCACGAAATTAGGGTTGGGAACGGCTTCGCGGCGGCCTTCGATGATGAGTCTGCCGCCATCGACCCAGGCGTTTTGCGGCTGATACCATTGGCGCTCGTTGTTGCGCGAAAAGCCTTTTTCAAAGCGCCATTTTGTGGGGTCGGGCCAGCCGTCGCGGTTGAATTCGTCTGACCACACCAAGCGGTAACCTCGCGCGGCATAGGCAACGGCGGGATCGACAGCGGGAGCGTTGGGGGAAGAAAGTGGTGGCATATTTTGAGAACACGCGGGGAGGATGCTGGTAAAACAAGTTCCAGCCATCCAGAGGCAAAGGGAAGATGCGAATTTCATGGGAAATATCTGCCGTGATTGCTCGGTTCGCTCGACTGAAGTCGAGCGAATGGTTAAGTTATACCTGGAAACCGGTTCCCAGTCTTCCCTTTCACCAATTTTCTCATGTCTACTCAACCTCTCATCGCCAAAATCGAGCTGTTCAAAGTGCCGCCGCGCTGGCAGTTCGTCAAAATCAGCACCAGCGACGGCAATTTCGGCTGGGGCGAGCCGATTTTAGAAGGCAAAGCCGACACCGTGGCTGCCTGCATCGCCGAGATGAGCCACCATCTCCTCGGCAAACCCGCCGGACACATCGAAGATTTGTTCCAGGTGATGCATCGCGGCGGCTTTTATCGCGGCGGGCCGATTATTTCCTCGGCGATTTCGGGCATCGAACAGGCGTTGTGGGATGCCAAAGGCAAGCGCTTGGGCGTGCCGATCTACGAACTGCTGGGCGGCCCCGTGCGCGAACGGGTGCGGCTGTATTCGTGGATTGGCGGCGACCAGCCCGAAAAACTGGCCCACGCCGCGCGCGAGCGGGTGGCGCAGGGCTACACCGGCCTCAAAATGAACGTGACCCACCAGACCGACTGGATCGACTCTGCCGCGCTTGTCGATGGCGTGGTCGCCAAAACGGCGGCGGTGCGCGAGGCAATTGGTGCCGAAGTCGGGTTGGCGCTCGATTTTCATGGGCGCGTGCATCGCGGCATGGCCAAAGTTCTGCTGCGCGAACTGGAGCCGTTTCGACTGATGTTTGTCGAGGAGCCGGTTTTGGTCGAAAATTTCGATGCGATGCGCGAAATTGCACGCGGTTCGAGCGTGCCGATTGCCACCGGCGAGCGGCTTTACACGCGCTGGGGCTTCAAACAATTGCTTTCCGATGGCGTTGTCGATGTGATTCAGCCCGATATTTCGCATGCTGGCGGCCTCTGGGAATGCCGCAAAATCGCGGCGATGGCCGAAGCCTATGATATCGCGGTCGCGCTGCACTGCCCATTGGGGCCGATTGCGCTCGCCGCCTCGCTGCAACTCGATTTTTGCACGCCTAACGCTTTCATCCAGGAACAGGTGCTGGGCCTGCAATACGGGCAGGCGTCGGACAAGCTCGATTATCTGGTCGGCGGCCAAAACTTCGGTTTTCAAGACGGTTTTGTGCCCCGCAGCGAGAAAGCGGGCCTTGGCATTGAAATCGACGAAGCAAAGGTGCGCGAAGCCGCGCTAACCGGCCACAACTGGCGCAATCCTGGCTGGCGTTTGCCCGACGGCTCGTTCGCGGAGTGGTGAGATCTCTAAACCTCCCCCGCCCCCTCCTTCGTAAGGAGGGAGCGGGGGAGGTTTAGGAAGTCCCAGAAAACCGGTTCAACTCGCCGCCAGATCAACCCAAACCGGACTCATCCACACGCAATTCCCATCGCTTTGCGGCGCACCGCCCGCGCTGTTTTCCAAGAGACACCTCTCGACCACACACCCTTCCGCCCCGCGCAGGCGAACGAGGACGTTGCCTTTGTCGTGCATTTCGCAGTCGTGCTGCAAACCGGCGTCATTTTTCGTCCACACGTCGCGGTCGCCGTGGGTGAAGGTGAGGCCGCGCAGATGGAGATTACGCACTGGCTGGCCTTCATCGCCCTGCAAACGCACCAGTTCGCGCATTTGGGAAAACGCACCTGATTCGATGGTTTGTCGCCTCTGGGCCATAAAAACAGCGTGCCGGAGTGCGAATCGCAACACGACGCGCACATCGCGCTTCAAACCCGCCTTTACCAGCGGGCGAACGGCGGCGCGGGCGCGCTCAAGGGTCGCAAATGGTGCCTGGAGCGTCCCCACATTGCCGTCGCTGTCATTGGGCGCAACATAAAACGTGGTCGGCGAGGCCAAGGCCGGCGCAACAGAAACACAGAAAGCCAAAACGGCGGTGGCGGTGACAAGGAACATCGCAGTGGGGCCGAGTTGGTGGGAGGGAAAAAGAGAAATCATGCAGAGTGGGAACCGTTTCCCGTTTCTCAAGAGAAAATTATAACCCCGCCGTGAGTTTTTGCGAGATGGACAAGAGCGATACAGGTCATCGCCGGTTTTTTGCAATTTAGATGCTTCCAGAAATTTCCGCCGTAGTCGGTCGGCCCCCAGTGCGTGGACGCGAGAAGCGGGATTTACAGGTTGCAGCCTGATTCGCCCGCTTCCAAACTCAATTCCGCGTCGTTGGAACTGTTCGATCCGCACTACTGGACGGGCCGCCCCCTCCAAACTGCGTGCACCGGTTCAGAGAAAACGCGCGCCGCAGTCACAAGCGTTTTGTCTCGCACACTTTGAACGAGCGACCAAACCTAATGAACACCCGATTAAACGTCCTGCTGCTGTGCGCCGACGACCATCGCGCCGATGCCCTGGGCGGCCCCACTCATCCCATCCTGCACACGCCGCATCTGCGCGCGCTCATTGAAAACGGCAGCCATTTCCCGCGCACCTACACCACGGTTCCGGTCTGCACACCCGCGCGCGGCGAAATCCTGAGCGGTTGCAGCGCGATGCAAAACGGCGTGCGCTGGTTCAACCAAACCCTTAACTCTGACCTTCCCTTGCTGCCCCAAACTCTGGGCGAGGCGGGTTACCAAACCTTCTTCACCGGCAAATGGCACAACGACGGTGGGCGGCAAAGCCGCTACGAGCGCACCAGGCGCGTCTTCAACGGCGGCATGATGTCGCATCAAATGCGCTTCGAGGAAGACCCCGCGCCCGTCATCGGCTTCAGTTCCGAACTGTTCGCCGAGGCCGCGTGCGATTTTCTGGGCGAGCAGCACACCCGCCCCTGGTTTTGCCACGTCGCGTTCACTTCGCCGCACGACCCGCGCACGCCGCCCGACGGCTTTCGCCCCGACCCGCGCAGCGTTCCCATCCCGCCCAACTTCATGCCGGAACACCCTTTCGACAACGGCGACATGACGATTCGGGACGAACAGCTCGAAGCCTGGCCGCGCACGCCGCAGGCGATTCAAGAACACCTGGCCGATTACTACGGCATGATCGAACATCAAGATGCCCAAATCGGGCGCATTTTGCAGGCGTTGGAAGCAAGCGGGCAGGCCGACAACACGCTGGTGATTTATACGAGCGATCATGGTCTGGCGATAGGCTCTCACGGCTTGATGGGCAAAGAGAACCTCTACGAACACTCCGTTCGTGTGCCCCTCATTTTGCGCGGCCCAGGCATTCCGAGGGCCAAAGCGTTCGAGGTTTTGTGCTACGCGCGCGACCTTTTCGCCACGATTTGCGGCCTCACCGGTGTTCCCGCACCGCGCCACGAACTCCTCGAGAGCCGCGATCTGAAAGCGGTCTTGTGCGGCCTGGAATTTCACCACCGCGACGCGATTTACTGCGTCTACCGCGACGCGATGCGAATGGCGGTCACGCAGCGCTACAAATTGATTCTCTATCCCGAAGGCAAGCGCCAGCTTTTCGACGTGATGAGCGACCCGCACGAAACCTGTGACCTGCTGCAAGCATGGCGTTATCGCAGCAATGAATGGTATCGCGCGCCCGAAGCCTTAGATCCCTATGAAAATATCGCCCGCGATTTGAACGAGCGACTGTTGGCATGGCAAACCCAGATCGGCGCGCCCCTCACGGAAACACTATGAAAACTTTACGTTAAAAGTGTGGCGACGGGCCTGCCAATACTGAGGCGCGACTAAGATCGTCTTCATTAGACCTCTTGCAAAAGTAGAGGTCTGTCATTCCGAGAGAGCCTCGGCGACCGAGGAAACAGCCGCAGTTTCGACCGACTTTGGCCGAAATGGGTGGAGACTGAGACCGATTCCTCGTCGTGCCTCCTCGGAATGACAAGCTCTCACGTTCAACAAAAAGTCACACATTAAGTGGCAAGCCATGTCCCTACGCATTTCCAATGACGCCGCTACTCCCTTTTCTCGCGCCTGAAAAAGCGCGCTTTTTGCCGGTTCCCGACGACCTTCTGGACGCTTTTTATCCCGCGAAACTGTGTCTTTTCGAGTGGAGCGACTACTGGTTCGAGTGGCGCGGCGCCACGCATTTGCGCGTCGGCGCAGAGTGGGTCGAGCCGTTCGCGCCCCATTTGTTTCGCGTGCGGTGGGAAAACGCGCTCGGCGCGAGCGCGATTCAGCCCTTTCGCGGCGAAGAGGCCATCGACGCGCCGCTCGCGGTGGAGATTCTATCGCCGAAATTCCCCATGCCGCGCGCTCATCTCGGCTTTTTTCGCGCCCTGTTGGACGAATTATTCGAGCGCGCCGCGCATTTGCCGTTCGGTTTCGAGGGCGAAACCTCGCGCGGCACCCAAACCTCGCATTTGCCGCCGACGCCCTTGTGGACGCGCCTCTTCCTGGAGCAAAACGGCGCGCGACTGGGCGAAGCGCTGCGCCATTTTCTCGCCCAGCCGTGCCGCGATCTGGCGAGCGAACACATTTGGCTCGACGCATCCCACGCCACGCAATTCGACGGCGCCGCACTCTCCGCGACGGCGCGCGAGGCGTGGGTGTGGCAACGCCACAACGCGCGCTTGCTGCCGTCGCGCGTGGCGCAAAACCGCGCTTTCGAGCCGCTCGACACGCCCGAAAACCGCTTCGCCGCCGCCTTCGCGCGGCGCGTGGGGCGCGCCATTGAACCGCTCGACGGCTTCGTTGAAATTGAGGGTTTGTGCGCCGCGATTGCAGCGCGATTCCCACTTTGGAGCGAGGAAATCGCGGTTTCGCCCGCGCTTGAACGCCGCCGCGTGAGCCGCGAACTGCTCGGTTTGTGGCGGCTCTGGAACGGCGCGGGGGCGCCGCTTTTCACGCGCTTCGAGCGCGCCGCGCGGCTGCGCGACATCGCGCAGCTTTACGAATTCTGGACGTTTTTCGCGCTCGCTGACGCCATCGGGAGGGCACTTGGCCAGACGCCACGCCTGCAAACTTCGAGCGATGAAGCGCGCGGCCTCGCGCCACTTTCGCGCGCCCGTTTTGGAAGTGGGACGCTCGTTTTCAACGGCCCCGCGCCGTCCTACTCGACGCCGCTTCGCCCCGATTTTTTGTGGCTCGAAAACGGCGTTCCTACGCTCGCTTTCGATGCCAAATTTCGCCTCGAAAACGGCGATAACGAAGCCGAATCGCGCGGGCGCGGCGCCGATTTGCACAAAATGCACGCCTACCGCGACGCCCTGGGCGTGCGCGGCGCTCTGGCCATCTATCCTGGCGAGGTTTCGCGGTTTTTCGACCCAAACGGCGGCAAAAGCGCGCTTTCGCTCGGAGAATTACTGAACGGCACGGCGCAGGGCGTGGGATTGTGGGCGCTGCGGCCCGATGCGACAAAAACCGTTTCCTGAAGCGGTTTCAGGCGTCCATTTTCGGTTCTATGGCCCATCTCCCCAACCGCGTCCACGCGAGCGGCGCGGCGCGCGTCTTCCAAAAGTTGTTTCCCGACCCCCAAATTCGGCGTCGCGTGTGTGAACTTCTCGCCGCGTCGATTGAAGCCGCCCACGAGGTTGACCCCGCCAACTGGGGCGTGACGCTGGGCGCCGGTTCGGTTGGCCTCAACGTCGGGCGCGGCGCGGCGCTTTCCCTGGCCAAAAACTGCCTCAGCGCCCTCTACGACGGGCGTTTGCTGCCCGAAAATATGCCCCGTGAAGTGCAGCTCGAAAGCGGGCGCCTCCAAACCGCGCCGCACGCCGTCCGCGCGAGTTTTGAAGCCGAGAAAATCGGCGAATTCTGGCCCATTCTCGAACCTTCGCATTTAACTTTTGTCGCGGACGCGGCGCGCGGCTTTGCTTCGCGCGCACCGCGCAGCCCGACGTGGCGCGACGCGCATTCGCCCGCCGTCACCCGCTTTTTAAGCGCGGAATTGGAACGAGAAATTCCCAGTCCCTCCTACGCGCCGCTCGGTGACGCCGAAACTTCCTCACCCGAAACGGCGCCCGAAGCGGCTCTTCCCGAACTGTTGGAAAGCGCGATGCGCGCGCGGGGACTTCAGTTCGCGCCGCGCCATCTGGCGGCGTTTTTCACCGCGCTTTCGGCCAAAGGTTTGGTGATTTTGAGCGGGCCGAGCGGCGTGGGCAAAACCGCGCTCGCGACCGCGTTCGCGTCGCTTTTGCCCCATGCGGGCGAAGTCGAAAACTCGATTCGCCTCTCCAAAAGCGAAGTCGAAGCGGGCCGTTTGCCGCTTCCCGCTCCGGTTTTGCGCTATCACGCGCTTCCCAATGCGGGAGAGAGCCGCGCCGCGACCCTGATTTGCGATGGCGCGGCGCACGCCGCCAAACTCGTCGGCGACGGCGCGGGCGGCGCCCATTTGCTGGTGCGCGGCGCGGCGCGCAAGTGGCTCATCGCGCATCAGAACGCGACATTTTGCCTCGAAACCGCGTGGGACGACGAGGCCGCCAAACCCGCGTTTGAACTGCTGGAAGCGCCCCACCGTGCGAGCGCGAGCAACCACCTGTTTTTGCCGGTGCGCCCCGACTGGCGCGATGAAAAACCGCTGCTGGGCTACTTCAATCCGCTCGCCAATCGCTACGAATGGACACCGTTTTTGCGCTTCCTGCTTCAGGCCGACGCCGGTTTCCGCGCCGAAAATGGGCTGGCGTATTTCGTGATTCTGGACGAGATGAACCTGGCGCGCGCCGAATGGTATTTCGCCGATTTGCTTTCAATTCTGGAAGCCGGACGAGGCGTTTCGGGCCGTGCGCGCCAGCCGCTGCGCTTCGATTTCGACGCCCGCGCGACGGGCGAACTGCCGCCGCGCGAACTTTTTTTGCCGCCCAATTTGTATTTCGTGGGCACCATCAACGCCGACGAAAGCGCGCAGTCGCTCAGTCCCAAAGTGCTGGATCGGGCGTGGGTTGTGGACGCGCCGCGCCCCGATTTTCGCGCCTACGCGCCGCAAAAATCGAGGACGGATTTCGAACTCAACGGCGCGCAAAAACGGCGCATTGCGGCACAGTTCACGCGCGCGGGCCGTTTCGCCGTCACCGACCAGGCTCTTGTCGCGGCGCAACTGGAAACTCATCCGGTGCGGCGCGAAGATCTGGCGGCGCTGAGCGATGCGCTGGAAGTGTCGGGCGCGGGGTTTGGCTTTCGCGTTTTCGATGAAATTCTCTTGTTTTGCGCGCTCGCGGCTCAAAACGGACTTTTCGGAGACGAAAACGAAGCGTTCGACTGCGCCGTCGCGCTCAAAATCGCGCCGCGCTTTCGCGGCGCGCGCGGGCAAGTCGAGGCGCCACTGCGGGCGCTGGAAACTTGGAGCGACGCGCGAAGGCTGCCGCAAAGCGCCGAGGCCGCGCGGCGATTGATCGCGCAACTCGAACGCGACGGGTTTTTGCCCTAAAACGCGACAATGTCTTGTGTTTGAAGCGGTTCTCGAACGAAATGAGAGGTTGGTAGGGACATGGCAGGCCATGTCCTTACGAAGCCCTAAATCGACTCAACGCAGAACCGCTCTAACGCTGCAAAGCCACCGGCTGCGCCTCTTCTCCGGCGCGGCGCACGATGCGCGCCGTCACGAAAAGAACGACATTAGAAGCGGGCGCATTGGGATCGTCTTCGACTTTGGCAAAAAGGCGAGTCGTTAAACCCGTCAACGCGATGGTGTCGCCATCTCGCACGTTGGCAATCGATAGCACGCCATCCAATTTCTGGAGCAAAAGCGGTTCGTTGTTCTTTTGGGATGTCGTGAGTTGCAGCGTTCGCATCGGCGCGATGAGGAGAGTCAACGTATCGTCGGCGTTGATGCTTGGCGTCACGGTGAAACGAAACGACATTCCAATGCCGATGCGGGCATTTTCGGGTTGAGTGACGGCATCGAAAAGAGGACGAAATGTTCCATCTTCGCCCTTCATGCCAATGACCGCCGGTTGAGAACTGGAAGTGCCCAGGCTGGCTGCAAAATTGTTGTGAGTCGTCACGCGGGGCGCCATGATGATTTTGGCCTTGTTTTGCGCCACCAACTGCGTCAACAGCGTCGAAAAGTTGCCGCGCACCTGGCCAACAGCGATTGCGCTTTTCGCAACAGCCGGCCCAGGCGGATTTTTTCCGGTTTTAAAATCAAGGGGCAAATTTTCCACATCTTCGGCACTGATTTGCACGAACTGCCCTTCGACTTCGACCTGGCGCAACGGCTGGTCGAGAAAATTGACCAGATCTTGCAGTTCCTTCACGCCCGCGTCGGTGCCAAAAACCAGTAAAGCTTTCTGCGCGTCGATAGGAACGATGCGTTGAACGCCTGCGGGCAATGGCATCGCGTCCGGTGCTTTGCCCACACGACGGGGTTCGACCATTTCCTCATTTTTTCGAGAAATCTGAATTTCCATCGGCTCGGCATTGTTACGCGGGTCGAGCCACCACGCCATGATGCGCGGCGGCACGTTTCTGACGCGAATCATATGCTGCCTGGACTGTTCCGGCGCCACCGGCGCGGGTTCGGGAGCGGGTTGAGCGAGAGCATCGCGCTGCACTGCGACGCCGCAGAGGAATATCGCGGCCAGCAAAAGGGAAATACGCTTCATAAAGGGTCTCCAATGAGCAAAGGTTGACCTTATTTTAAGCAATTTGAAACCTTCGCGCCCTTTTCCTGACCCCAGTTGCAACCAAATTTTCACTCCGGCTTTTTCACCAAGGCCGCGTTGATGCGGCGCAGTGTGTCGGCGAAGAACAGCCGCGAAAAGGCATCGGGCGACTCTTTCCGTGGCGCGGCGAGCGCCCGTTTGAGAGTTTGTAACTCGCCGAACGCGGTCAATTTCGCGTCGGCGGGCGCGTTTTGCTTGTCGGTCGCCAGATTGAGCAAAATTCGCAGATGCGCGCGCGCCGTGTCGCGCTGCGTCGCGGTGAAAGTGGCTTTAGGCTTCAAATCGCCCCACACCGAGGTTCTCACGCGAGAAAACAGTTCGGCGAAGCCCAGGGTTTGATTGGGAAACTTCCAGGTCGTGTTGGCGATGCGCGCCAGGCGGTTGCCGTCGAAAAGCGTGTTCAAAACGCCCAAGCGAACGCGCGCGATGTCGTCGCGCAGGGGATAGGCGGCGTCCGCCGAGGCGTCGCTGAAATCGTAGGGATCGGCGCCGGTTTGGGTGAGATATTCGCGCGGAATGGTGAAGGCGCTGGGCGCGAAGACGCGGCGGCGCAAAATATCGAGCGCGCGGCGCTGCTGCGCCAGAGAAACCGGCGCAAACGGCTTCTTTTCGCCCGCGTCGCCCTTCACGGCGCGGCGATTGACGGCGCCGCCGACATAGCGCGCCGCTAACACGGCGTCGCGGCCATTAGAGCGAAGCAGGCCGCGCAGACGGCGCGTGAAAGTGGCGTAGGTTTCGCCGCTTTTGGGCTTGCGAGCGCCCAGAGTGCGAAGCAAATCGCGCGTCACGTCGAAGGACTTTTCGACGTAGGTGAGCGGGTCGCTGGAGAGGTCGTAGCGCACGATGGTGGGGTCGAAATCGTCGACCAGTTCGTCGCTTTGGTAGAGCAAGCCGCGCTCGTTGCTCCGGTTCGTGATGCGGGCCAAAAGCGGTTTTTCGGCTTTGGGCGAAGCGGCGGCAACGGGCGTATAGCCGTAGGCAATCGCCCAGATGTCGTATTTTCCTGGGCCGCGCGCGAACAAATCGGCGCCGGTTTTGAGGCCGAACACGTTGAAGCCGACGTAATCCATCACGCTGGCGCTGGTGCCGTGAAAGTGGGTGATTTGGGGGTTGGCGAGCTGCGCGGGCGTCAAAAACGTCGAAGCCAGGAAATTGTGGCGCAGTCCCAGAATGTGCCCAAATTCGTGCGCCACCAGCGCGCGCAAGAGGTCGTTGACGTAGGTTTTGTTGTCGAGTCCGGCGCCCGAAACCTGCGCGATTTCAAAGCCGCGCACCGCGTTCTGGTGCCAGCCGCCCTCCATTTCGCAGGCGATGCCGCCCTCGTGCGCGTGTTTTCGCACGTCGTCGAGCGGGTTGATGACTTCCTGTTTCTCGTTGAAGGCGAAGCGCACAAAATTGGAGTTGACGTTGATGCTCGCGTTGATAATCTCGCCGGTGAGCGGGTTTTCGCGCAGGAGGGCGACGGCGTAGGCGCTGGAATTGTTGGGCGGCGAGGCGACCCAGCGAATGGTGTTGAAGCGCATATCGGCGGTGTCCCAGTCGTTGACGGGCGCGTCCCGCACTTCGATGGCGCCCTTAAAACCGAGTGGCTCGAAAGCGCGGTTCCACGCCAGAATGCCCTCGCGCACCGGCTTGCGATAGGCGAGGGGAATCGAGTTGTCGAGATAAAACCGAATCGGTTTCACCGGCGCCGACATTGTGGCGCCTCTGTCTTTCTTTTGCAAATTCCAGCGATTGATATACACCACGCGCGGGTCGGCGGCGGCATCATCATCGAAGGATTCGAAACCGCTTCGCCCCGCCGAAAGCTGGCCGTTGATGAAAAATCCCACGCGCGGATCGGCCAGTCGCGGCTGATAGCCGCCCTGCGGCAAGCCGTAAATATTGAAAGTGACCTTCACCGGCAAAGAGCGCGGATCGGCCTGCGGCCCGCTCAGGGTGCTTCCAGGCGTTGCGGGGCCGACGCGCCGAAAATGATAGTTGGCCTCGGCCACTAAATTAGTCGGGAAATTCTTGATTTCCTCGATGAATGAAAGGTCGCTATCGAGCGCATAAGAATCGGCCAGACCGCGTAAAGGCCCGCCTTCAAACGCGGCGTTGAGGCCGGTGACGGTGCCGCTAAACAGACCGGAAAAGTCGATGAGAAGCGTATTGCGCTCTTTGGAGCGCGCCAGAATCGGGAAAACCGCGAGATAAGCGTCGGGAAAATCGCGTTCGACGGCGGCTTTCAGGTTGGGGTCGCTGGCGCGATACCACAGGTTGGGAACCGAGAAAATCAGGCGGTCATCGGGCGTTTTGCGAAATCTCCATACCAGGTCGCGCGCCGGACGGCCCGCCGTGACGCGGCCCGCGTTGCCGCTCGCGTAGGTCGATTGGAGCAGAAAAAGCGGCCCAATTTGCGATTCTTTGACTTCGGCCCACAGTCTCTGGCGGTTGTTTTCGACTTTGCGATAGAGCGTGAAAACGCCCTCCAGTTTGTCGGCGCCTTTGGTGATTTCCTCGATGGTTTTGGGCGCGGGCGCGGCGGTGGGCGCCGGACTGGGCGCGGGCGTTGCGGCGGTCGAGGGCGCGGCCTGACCAGGCGTATCGGATTTGCGCGGGTCTTGCGGCGCGGGCGCCGGAACGGGATTGGGAGTCGGCGACGGCGCGGGCGTGGGAACGGGCGCCGGAACGGGCGTAGGCTGCGGGCCGACCTGCGCCCACACCGTCGCGGGAAGAATCAACAGAACAAAAAGGGAAAAACGAAACATAGCGCGAGAACTTTAAACGTCCCGACGCGGGGACGGTTGCGCGCCGCGCGCGAGAGGGCTTGCGGTTCTTTCCATAAGCGCCACGATTTTGGGCGCGCCCACGGAAACCTCGCCCATCGCGCACGCTTGGCGCGCCGCCGCTTCGCCCAAAGAGAGCCGCAAGTTTTCGTCGCGCCGCCAGTTTTCGAGGGCACGCGCCAGCGCCGCGACATCGCCGTAGGGCGCGACGAATCCAGCGTCCTCGCCCACTAATTCTGATGCGCCGCCCGCGCCTGCGAAGCACAACACTGGCACCAATTGCGCGGCGGCTTCGAGGGCGACAAGCGGAAACGGATCTTCGCGCGAAGTGAGTGCGAAAGCATCCAGAGCCGCGAAAAAGGGCGCGGTTTGTGTCGTCGGCGGCAGAAAATGAACGCGCTTTTGTGCGCCCCATCGCCCTAAATCGAATTCCACCTGCCGCGAAAAAGCGTTTTTCTGGCCGCCGAGCCACACGAAATGAACTCTCTCATCCGCAATTTGAGCCGCCAATTGCGCCCACCAGTCGGCGCCCTTGCGCCATTCCATCGTGCCGCAGCCGCCCACCAGAAAAGCGTCGGACGGCAAACGCAGCCGCGCCCGCAGTTCGATGCGCGCCACCTCGCGGTCGGTTTTCAAAGACCTGAAATCGAGAAATTCGTAAACCGTTTCAATTTTATCTTCCGCGACGCCGCGCGCTTCGACCAGATGAGTTTTCACCGCTTCTGAAACCGCGATAAAGGCATTCGAGCGCTTTTTCACTTCATTCCAGGCGCTTCCCAGACCGTCGATGGCCCATTCCAGTTCGTGAACGTGCGTGAGGAGCGGCGCGGCGCGCAGCATCGGCTCCAGAGCTGGCAAAACATCGCCCGACGCGACGGAATTGAGGTAAATCAAATCGAAATCGGCGCTCAACTGGCGCGCTTTGCGGCGGCTCTGGCGCCCGTTCAAGCGTTCCAAAGCCCACGCCGCCGTGTCGAGTTGTCCGGTGGGGCCAAAATCCCAGCCGCTCAGACGCCGCCGCGCCGCCGCGATTTGCGAGGCGCGCACGAACGGCGCCGAGGGCGATAAAACATCGGCCACGCGCGCGAAATCTTCGCTGAGCGCCCCGTCGCGCAAACACAAAATGGTGGCTTGATGCGCCGTTTCGCGTTTCAAATAACGCAACAGTTCCAGCAAAACAAGCGGCGCGCCGGAGCGGTTGGCGGCGTGGGAGACGAAAAGGATGTTCAAAGTGATGGGTAGTTAACGCGATGTGCAAGTTAGTCGAGGAGTTTGGCGAACTGGAGAGGCTTGAAGCCGTGTTGATACGCCAGGAAGATACAAAGTGTGTGGCACAGGACGGCGCGCAGTAGTCGGCTGCTCAGGTGCCAGGTGTCGCGGGCGTGACACGCCTTGAGTTGCAAGCGCCCGCACCACTGGCTAATGACCGTCTCGATGCGGTAGCGCAAGCGGCTCAAGAGGGCGCTGCGCCTTTTGTCCTCTGCGGACGTCTTCTTCTTGGGCGGGGTGAGTAAGCGAGCATGAGGTGCCACTGTTTTAAGTTCTTCTTGCAAGGCTGGTGAGTGGTAGTTGCGGTCACCAATGACCACGCCTTCCACATCTTGCATCAGGTCAGGTGTTGCGGCCACATCGGCGACATGAGCGGGTGTTATCACCAAGCGCCGCACAACGCCTGGAAAGGAGACCTGCAAGTGCAAGCGGAAGCCGTAGAAGGTCTGGCGAGCGACATGATCAAAGCCGTAGCTGGCTTGAAGACCTGTAGCCTCTTGGCACTTAAAGCGGCGGCAGAAGGAGGCGCGGGCAAAGCGGCACACCGGCAAAGGCACGCTGTCGAGAAAGTGCAGATGGGCATGATGAGGCAATTGATTCACCAGATGTTGCCACACCTGTTCCTTGAGGCGCCACAAATTGGCGCTCTGGCGGGTGTAGGTGGTGCGATGCACCTGCGGCAGAACCGGAAACAGGGTATGGTGCTGGCGCCTGAACAGGTCGAAGGTGGCTGTGTCCTGTGCATGACCCAGAAACAAGCCCATCACCTCAATGGTGAGCACTTCGCTCTCGCTCAGGAGCGGGGGTGGCCCGCTCTGGCGCAAGCGGCCTTGGGGCAGTTGGGGCAAAAGCTGTTTCACGGCATCGTCTACGGTGCAATACACCGCTATAATCATCTCGTCCAAGTTCATGGTGTCCTCCGGTTGGCACCAATTGGTTCACCATGTTCTTGGGCGTTTTACAACTTGCACTTCGCGTTAGTTAACCGCACGCAATCAACCGCAGATGAACGCGGATAAACACAGATGGATAGACCTCTTGCAAAAGTTTGGAGACTGAACCCCGTCATTCTGAGGGGGAGCGGTAGCGACGCGAAGAATCTGGTTTGGGCTTGCACCAAATTGAAGTTGGTGAGAACAGCCAGTAGATTCTTCGCGTCGCTACCGCTCCCCTCAGAATGACGGCTGCGATTTTTGCAACAGGTCTATCCATCTGTGTTTATCTGTGTTTATCTGCGGTTATTTTTGGTGAGTTGACGCAGCAGGACTCTTGCCCCCAGCGAGAGCCACTGCGGACTCAAAATTGAAAGCGGATGGGCGCGCATGGCATCGAAAATCGCGCCGTTTTCGCCGTTTTGAAATTGTTTGTAAGCCCCAATCGAAGGCACGAAGGCGCCGGAAAAGAGCAGCCACCACAGCAAAAGCGGTCGCCGCGCCAACTCCAACGGATGCTTGCCCAGAGTGCGGCGCACAGCGCGAAACATTCGCGCGGAATCGTCGCGTTGCTGGCCCTCGTGCAGCGAGTAGTCGACCAGAATTTCGTCCACAAAAATGAATTTGCAAACGCGCGCCAGGCGCAGCCACAAATCCCAGTCGTCGGCGGGAGCGCAGCGCGGGTCGAAACCGCCGATGCGCCACATTACCTCGCGTTCGACGAGCGGAACGCTCATCGAAATGAGGGGATTATGCCAGCCGAACAGCCAACTGAAGGCGTTGCGGGGCGTGATAGAGGGACTTTCGATAACTTCGGATCCCACTTCGCGCCAGCGCGGGACGATGACGCCGATTTTTTCGCGCGCGAAGGCAGAAAGGCGCTCCAATTTTTGGGGATGAAAGCGGTCGTCGTGGTCACAAAACGCGATCCACTCGCCGCGAGATTCGCGCAGTCCGCGATTGCGCGCGCGCGCCACGCCGCCGTTGGGCTGACGAATCAGGCGCACTTTATCGCCGTAATGCGCGGCGATGAAATCGGCGGTTCCGTCGGTTGAGCCGTCGTCCACCACGATGATTTCGAGCGGCGCGAGGGTTTGATTGAGAACCGAATCGAGCGTCGCGGCGATGGCGGCGCCGCGATTGAAGGTGGGAATCACGACCGAGATTTTCATGATTGGCGGGCGATTTCGAGCCACTCGTCCCATTTGGCGACGCACCTTTCCCAGAATGGCGTGTGCATCTGCGCGATGTTGGCGGGCAGTTCGCCGTTTTTCAAGGCGGCGCGCTGCGTCGGCTTGAGGCCGTGAAAATGGATGATGGCGGCAGCGGGATTTTCGCCCCAATACGGTTTCCAGTTGAGTTCGAGCGGCAAATCGTCCCACTTCCAGGTTTTGAGGGGCAGGCGCGACATCACGGGGTAAAAAAAGCGGTCGGGAAGGCGCATTTTCCAGGCGAGGTGATGAAGCGGGTCGAAATAGGCGCGATAGATGCCCTGGTCAAAAGACGAACCCAGGGTTTGCGTCATGTGATGTTGCGCGAAACGCATAAACGCCGCATTTTCGGCGCGCAGTTGCGACACGTTCATCCACATCACGCCCGCGTTCATGTGCAGCCGGTTGTGTGGGAAAGTTTCCGGCGCGACGGCGAAATAACGCGGGCGAAGCTGGGCCAAAAGTGGAAACACTTCGCGTTCGAACATCACGTCGCAATCGGTGTAAAGCGCGAACTCATCTTCCATGTTTTCGCGCTGCATGACATCGGGCAATTCAAAGCGAAGAAACGTCCCCAGCGCAATTTGAGCGACGAGGGGATGGTTTTGTTTTCTGGCCTGATCTTCCCACCAGGGCGCAAAGCGAAACCGGCACGGCAAAACCGTCACGCTTTGCGCTTCCAGCCAGTGCGTGAGGTCGCTGGGCGCTCCGTCGTATAAACAAAACGCTTCCAGATCGGTGTTTTGGCACGCCGAAGCAACGGCCACGCGCACAAAATCGCCATAGTTTTGTTCGGATAACTGATTAAAGGCGAAAAACCATTTCATTTTAAAGTGACTTAGAGTTGCCTTTCAAAGCGCGCAGCCATAAACGATGCCAACGGCGCATGATCAGAATATCGGGGCGTTGGAATATCGATTTTACTGTCAACGAAAAGAGTTCTTTCTTGTTTCCCCCAGCTAAGAAATCCGTGGCGTCAGCATGATTTATCATGGCGCGACACCTGCGAAGGAAACATTCCTGTTTAAAACGCACCCAGGGATATTTTCGCCACGACACCCGATGTTTTTCGCAAATTTTCATCTCCGAAGCATAAGTGATTCTCATTTGCTTGTGCTGTTGCCCTTCGTGATGCACATAACAGGCTAACTCCTCATCGACATAAGCGAAATCGAAACGCTGGGCGAGGCGAATCCACAAATCCCAATCATCGGATGGCACGGATTGAAGATCGAAGCCCCCAATATCGCGTAAACATTGGGTGCGAATCAGCGGAATCGTCATTGATATGATGGGATTGCGAATAAATTGAAGCGGATGCGGCAGCAAAATCCAGGGAAAGGCGCGGCCATTGTGCCCGCGCCACCACCACTGGCGCTGAAACTGAATCACCGGCGGCATCTCTTCTCCCGCCGCATCGACCGAAACCCACGAACAGTAAACCACGCCGATTTTTCCACCCGTTTGCATTGCTTCGCGTTGCAAGCGCAGCTTTTGCGGCTTCCATAAATCGTCATGATCCAGATAAGCGATGAACTCGCCGCGCGCCTGCTCCAATCCGAAGTTGCGCGCGCGCGCCACGCCGCCGTTTTCGAGGCGAAACAGGCGAATTTGCGGATGAGCGGCGTAAAGCGATTGCAGAACTGGCCAGGTGTCGTCGGTCGAGCCGTCGTCAACGAGCAGAATTTCAACGCTTTCGGGCGCCACATCCTGCGCCAAAACCGAAGCGACGGTCGGTTCGGTAAACGCGCCACGATTGTAAATAGGGATTACGACGGAAATTTGCGGATGTGCCATTTAAACCCCTCGGCGTCGCAGCAGGGCGCGCAATTTTTGCAGCAAAACCAGTTGTTCGGGCTTGTATCGCTGGGAAATTTGGAAACTCGCCCACGCCAACGGCCCGCCGCGCTGCCACACCAGGCGGGGCCAGTCGCGCTCGAATTCGGGGTCGTAGCGGCTGGAACTGGCGCCGCCGGCCTCGAAATCGGCCACGACTCGATCCCAGAAGCGCGTTTCGATGGCCGGAGTCGTCCAGCAGCGCCAGTTGAGTTCGTGGTCGGCATAAATGCGGTAGCGCGGGTCGTAAAGCCCGACAGTCTCGAAAACGCCGCGCCCGTAAAACGCGCCCTGATGCGGGATATTGTAACGCGCCAGATCGATTTTTTTGATGACCGCGCCCGCGCCAGGCCCGATGTTGGCACCCTCGTGCCACACCTTGCCGTGCAGCAGCAAAAGCGGATGCAGATCGGGCAGGGTTTCCAATTCGGCCAAAATGTGGGGCCTCACCATGTCGCCCGCGCCCAGAAAGTAGAGAAAACGTCCCTGAGCGCGCGCGATGCCTTTGTTCATCGCGTCGTAGATGCCCTTATCAGGCTCGCTACACACCCTGACTCTGGAATCGCGTCTTTCCCACTCGCGCGCGGTTTCGAGGGTGCCGTCGCTCGAATTGCCGTCCATTATCAACACTTCGAGCGACGAAAACGGCGTCTGTGCCTCCAACACCGAAGTGAGCGACACAGGGAGTTTGGCTTCGGCATTGAAGGTGGGGATGATGACGGAAACCAGAGGAGACATAAGAATTAGTGGGGAATTAATAGGGCCTCGAATCGCGCGCAGCCAATCGTTTGGCCAGATAGAGCCACTGTCTGGAAAACAGCACGATGGGCGCGCGGCTGATCGCCAGCAAAAAGTAGCGCCAGGCGCGCCCAAAATCTTCCTCAACGGCGGCTTGTTTGGCGCGCCCGTAAAGCAAAACCGTCGAAAAAGAGGACTCAAATGCCAGCAAGAATAACAAGCGCGTGGGATGCCTGATCATTAGGCGTTTCTGCTTTTTGATGGCCGCAATGATGCCGCGTCGCATACGCCAGAATTGAGAGGACTGCTGGCGAGCGTGGTGGACGTAAAGCACCGTTTCTTCTTCGCGCGTCACCTGCACAAAATCGAAGTGTTCGCCCAATCGAAGCCACAAATCCCAATCGTCGGCGGGCGCCGTTGCCGGATCAAAACCGCCGATAGCGCGCAAGTTCTCGGTGCGAAGCAGCGTTACGCTCATCGAAACGATCTGGCACGGCATCCGGCAAATCCAGTTATAGGCCCCTCCCGCTTGCGGCAGATGACGCGGATTGTCCGTGACCAATGGTGAAGGCGCGAGGGTTCGATCCTGCTCATCCACGTTGCGCCAGCGCGAAAAAACCACGGCGGCTTTGGGATGGGCGCGCAGTGTTTCGAGTTGCCATTCCAGGTTGCGCGGCAGCCACTGGTCGTCGTGGTCGAGAAAGGCGATGAACTCGCCGCGCGCCCGTTCCAGCCCGAAATTGCGCGCGTTCGCGACACCGCTATTGCGGATGCGAAACAATTGAATTTGCGGGTGTGAGCCGTAGTGGGTTTGTAAAAACTCCCAGGTGTCATCGGTGGAGCCGTCATCCACAACCAAAATCTCATCGGGCAAACGGGTCTGAGACAAGACCGAATCGAGCGTCTTTTGAATTCGGGAGCCGCGATTATAAGTCGGAATGACAACGGAGATAGTCATATAGGAGTTACGCAGTTGGGGTGTCCCCCGCACATGGAGGCGTCGTGGGCCGCACTCTTCATTCTTTCGAGATGGCTTTTGCTCACCTCCACACAGTCAAAAGCCATTTGAGCCGCCAGCGAAACCCGATGTAATTATTCTACTGGCATCGTCGCGCGTTCATACGCCAAGTCTTCTACCAACTGCATAACTTCTATCATATCAAGAACGAGAAAAAAATCTCTTCAACTTGGACACAACTTTGGGCGACGCTTTAATAAATAATTTGGCAAACAACAACAACGGCAATAAGACAAAAGGAATATGAAAACCATATTCCTTGATACTGAGTTGAAAGAACTGAAGACATTGTTTCCAACGTCTGTAAGCAATGAGAAGATGGAAGATTTGTTTGTAATGCCAAAATTGAAGAGGCGTCACTTGATGAAATTCTGATCTCGCCGCAGCGAAACCGTTGGTGAGAATCTCATCGACACAGGAAATGGCGTCTTCGAGGCCATAACAACTCATCTCGATGATCTGCGAAGTGTCGGCGCCTCGTTTTTGAAAGTCGTAAACGGGAGAGTTACTGCGCGCAACATCGGGCACAATAAATTGCAGCATCGGAAGGGGCTTGGCCCAATCGGAGGTGGAAACCCAGGTCACGCCGCTCGAAGCACCAATTAGTAACGAGCAGTATTTGGTCAACTCGGCATTCTCGCGCAAAGATAAAACACTGCCATCGATGATGTTTTCCTCAGTCGAGGCAAATGAATGGTTAGATGAAAGAATTACGGCCACATCGGGGTGTCTGTCGATAATTTGACGGGCCACATCGAGAGCAAATTGAAGAGTCACCTGAGATTGAAAACTTCGGGGGGCACATTCGAACAAAATCACCTGTGATTTCTCGGTAAGCCGGTGTTGCTCGGCAAAGCTGCGAACGCGGCTCACTTCTTCCGGAAACAAATGCAAAACTGGAGACGTGTCAACCGTGATGGGGTGAGGATAATGCCGGAATATGGCGTCCCGCACCGGTCCAACCCACAAATGAAAAGTCGAAAGTGAGATTTGGGTCAGAAAAATCTCGTCGAAGTCGCCACGTTTCTTCCGCTCGCCAGCTTCCGACTCAAAACGGCGCCACTGGTCGAAGTCGCCTGGACTGGTGTAATACGCAATCTCCCAGATCTCGTCCACATCGGGGTTGCCTTCGATAATCGAGCGGTAGGCGGAGCCGATAGCCCAGGTCAAATGGCAACCTGGATAATCGACTTTGATCTGGCGCGCGATGGTGGTGGCATACAGACAGTCGCCGTTCGAGGCCAACTGACCCAGCAGAATGCGCCTGGGTTGGCTCACGAGTTATTCCCCAGCACCATCATGCGCGCCAGATTGGAAAACGACACCGTAGGCGCCCAACCCAGCGAACGGATCGTCGCTGGGTCACAAATCAGGCGGCTGTATTCGGGGGTAAAACCTTCGCGCAGTCGCACGTAATCGCGCCAGTTTTTGCCTGTCAAGGCGAAACACTCCTGGAGCCACTCTTCGATGGAGTAGGCCAGGCCGGTTCCAATGGTGGCCTCGAAAACTTCGTCTTGCTGAACGAGTGTCCAGATACCGGTCATGATGTCGCCCGCGAAACCCCATTCCTTTTGCACCGACACATCGCCCAGTTCGAGAATTTCGCGGCTTCCCTGCGCGATGCGTTTGACGGCGCCCGCGATCATCTGACTCACATGATGCTCCTGGCGGCGCGGGCTGTCGTGGTGAAACAAGTAGCCGACGTAAACTTTTAAGCCCAGCGAGCGGTAGTAACGCGCCGCATAGACCGAATGAATTCGCGCAAGGGCGTAAGAACTGCTGGCCTTGAAAGCATCGCGTTCTGAAATAGGTTCGCCTCTGTTTTCAAATTGAACGCCACTTCCACTCAAGAACACTTTTGAGGCGGGGCAGTGAGTTTTGACCGCTTCCAAAATGTTGAGCGCGCCGGTGCAAATCGTCGCATGGTTTTCGTATAGCGCGCTGTGCCGCGTAGTGGAGTTGGCGGCCAGATGAAACACGAAATCCGGTTGGTGCTTTTCTATCAAAGCCTCGACATCGCTCCAAGAGGCCACATCGGCACGAACCCAGTCGCCGGAGCGCGAGGCGCCGATAACCACAACGCCCTGCTCTTGAAGCAGAGCGTGAAGATAGCAGCCGTCTTGACCGTTGGCGCCGAAAATCAGTGCTTTCAAAGTGAATAATCTTTAGTTGTAGTTCTTGTCCAATAGGTTCCTCAAATGGGGATCGGAAGTTCTCAAGTCCACAAACAAACCATTGTATTCGTTGTTAAATATCAAGAAGTAATCGCAATCAGTGAGATAACTCACGATTTCCTTAGTCTGGTTGTTCATTTCAACTAATACCAAGGAGGGGCGATAAGTTTTCCAATCGTTGCTTTGAAGAACATCGAGATCAACCCCTTCAGCGTCCACCGATAGAAAATCTATGGCCCGACCCGATGCGTGTTCGGCGAGGATGTCGCGCAAAGGTTTAACCGAAACAGGCGTGGGGGTTATGGGGAATCCGAAAAAAGTGGACATCCGCTGCGCCGCATCGAAGTCGAAAGAAGAAATGGTGGAATCGTTGGCAATGTCATAGAAAGTCAGCGTTCCCACTGTTGAACCGACGCCCAGGTTCAAGTTAATGTCTCGCGCGCGGGCTTTGCATAATTCTTTGTAGGGGCCAGCCCCTGGTTCGATGTTGATGCCCGACCAACCTCGGTCGTAGAACCTCTTGGTGTTGCTGTTGAAAGTCGGGTCGTTCGCGCCGACATCAACATAAAATCCCTTGTCTTTCGACCGAAGTAACACGTCTATCAGCAAGTCTTCCTGGAACTGGCTGTGCGATTGGAGCAAACGATGAAATAACGGCTGCATTCTTGGCGGCAGTCGCGCTTCATTTGAATTGCGTTTGCGAAATCGTTGAACGGACTTCATCACGAGAGGAGGGGCAATGTTGACGACAACTTTCTTTACCACTGGGACAATGATCCTTGTTAATCTATTGCCATCTTTAATCTTTTGAAGCGCAACCAGTTCAGGTAAAGAAGATCGTTTTTGTTGTTCAAAAACAGAGAATTCTTCCAAAACTTGCTCGAAGCGAAGCATGAAATTCCTGGGGTGCCAATCTTCCTGCAAGCGCAAGACTTCTGACTGTGATTGGGTAATGGATTCCCTTAAGCTACGAAGTGGATAGGGTTTAATATAAGGATGGATATGCCGAAAAGTCTCGTTTGTGGAAATGGACAATGGTCTTCCACTGGAAATCGCTTGATCGGTTGTTGCCGAGAGTCCAGGCATATTCCGATTGTAGAGAAAACAATTGAGAGTGTTCTGGCTACACCACTGAATCAATTCGTTTTTATCCATGTATTCGTGGGTGATACTCAGTTCGACTCCTTCTTTTGCGGTTTTGCGGCAAAGTTCGCTCAGATGCTCGGCATATTGTGAGTTGGCGTAAGTGCCGAAAGGGATATTGATGCGAATTTTCGCGCGGTCGAATTCTTTGTTCACCGCCTCGACCACCAGTTCAAATCCCTTTCCCTGCGTGGCAAATCCGAAACTTCCGATAACGGGGATGTCCTGCTCCTGATAAGGCTGTAAAATAGGAGCGGGTTCCAATGGGCGTGGAAAGCCATAGACCCGCTTGTCCGCGACATTCATCGTCGGATCGAGGGCACAATAAACGTCGAATGCGTCGGAAGGGCACAAAACGAACGGATTGTTTCTGAGTGTTTCCAGCACGAAAGTTAGTTTTAGCCCTGGAAGGCGGCGCACACTTTTGGTGTCCAGCCAACCCATTGTCATGTGATGATAGTTGAACGCGTAAAAATCGTATCCAGCTGAAATCTGGCGTTGATTTTCATTGACTTCGAGGTAATCGAGGTCATATTTCTCTGAAATTTTCAAGCATTCATACACCATGCGACCTGATTCGTGAATACTACAGTTGGCTTGAGTCGGATTGAGAAACAATCCACTGGCTTTTATGTTAGACGACATTAATTAGCTCCTATTAGGACGCTTGATAACCTCAATGGCGGGCAAAGGGAAAATCAACCCGATACCACGTTCCAAAGTCTCTTTTTCACGTTCGATGACTTCTTCCTTGAAATGCCAGGGCAAAACCAGGTAATAATTGGGATTCATCGCTCTTGAATCAGCTTCGCTGACAATGGGAATGTCCGTCCCCAGGGTAAAAGCGCCATATTTGTCGGGGTTGCGCTCGGCGGCAACATCGACAATGCGGTTATCAATGCCGCACCATTGCAAAATGGTGTTCCCTTTGGTTGAAGCACCATAAATATGAATGTGCTTGCCATCTTTCTTCAGTTCTCTGAGTAGCTTGGTAAGGCCATCACGGTGGAAGTTAATGCGGTCTTGAAAGTTCTTGTAAGGCTTATCTGTATCAAGTTCAAGATCGAATTCGTTCTGGCGCATCCAGCCGATGTTAGCAGAGAACTCTTCCTTGCGATACTTAAAATTCGTCGTATGTGTCGCATAACACCGAATGCTGCCACCATTGATAGTGTTTTCAACGGCATTAAATATCTTCATTCCAGCTTGTTTCAGAATGAATTCGATGACGGCCAAGCTATAATACTCCAGGTGTTCGTGGCAAATGGTGTCATACGAAGTCATTTCCAGCATTTTGGGCATATAGGACATCTCAAAAATCCAGATGCCTTCGGGAGCCAGCACATCTTTGATGCCGCGTGTAAAACTGACCGGATCTTCCAGATCGTAGAACATTGCAATGGAAGTCACGATGTCGAACTGTTTCCCATCGAGAAGTTCAATCAATTCTATGGAAGGAAAAACGTCTTGAATCACCTGGACGTCGCCCTTGATTTCCTGAGCGACATCGGACGGATCGACACCGAACTTTTCGAATTCGGAGGGATAATAGTTGAAGAGCGTGCCGTCATTGCAGCCGATGTCAAGAATGCGGGCGTCGGGTTTGCCTACGATGGCCGCCGCTTCTTCCGCGATGCCGCGCAGATGCATTCGCATTGTGTTGGTGGTGCCGCTGCGATACCAATACGCCGAATACAAAATGGCCGGTGGCACCGTGTGTTCCATTTGCAACAGGCCGCACGCTTTTTCATCGCGCATCGGGTCGCAGCGCACCAGAGACATAGGAATTTTGCGCGTGGGCGGCATCTCTTTTTCCGGCTTGACGAACGAGCCTTGCAGGTTCTGATCGCCCAAAGTGATGACCTGAGTGAGTGCGGACGAGCCACAGACTCGGCAGGTATTGCGGTGGATTAAATGCATGGAATCTTCAAAAACTCAAGGCGGCGAAACCGATTCGCGGCCCACGACGGCCAAACTCAGTTGGCGATCTATCTGGTCAATACATTGGTTGCGACTCAGGTTCAAAAGCGCCAGTTGTTTCACGACGCCATCCTTTTCTTCAGAAGGGACGGCTTCGAATTCGTAGACTTTTTCCTGTTCGTGCCAAAGCGAGCAGTTGACTTCGGCTAATCTTGAAAAGACTTCTCCAATTGTCCCATCGACTTCGGCAACGGCGTTTCCCTCTTTTTTGAAGACCTTATTGGAAGCGAACGTGAGGCGCTCAGGGGGAATGTTTCCAGCCAGGGCATCCTTGACGAAGGTGTCGATTTCTCCCTCAAGTTGCTCTTCCTGAGCGGCCAGGCTCTTCAATCGTTCTAAATCCTGGGTGTGAAATTGCTTGAGCTTAACAATTGTCAACTTGTCGCACAAAGAACCGAGTGTTTCAGCCACACTTCACCTCAGGAGCCGCAGAAAAAAAAGGGGGAATATTCATCCCCTTTTATTTTACTTGCGATAAAGATCGAGGGCTTTATCTCGGCGAAAACTTGGGTTAAGGAATGAAAAAGGCCGCTTCTTCCTGATACTTCGCGTAGTCCTCGCTCGCCCGCCTCAGCCGTTTTTCTTCGTGCAACGCGCCCAAAAACGCATAAACCGCCTGCAACACCGCGAAAACCAGCCAGTTCGTTTTCATCACCGGCGAAGCGAAGCCAAACAGCACCGGCGCCCATTCGAGCGGGTGGCGCGTCCAGCGATAGATGCCCGTCGCGCGAACCCTTCCGTCGCTTTCAATGTCCGGCCCCTGCGCCTGCGCTTCGGGAATTTGGTCTGCGCCATCGCGCAGCGCTTTGACGCCTTTGACTCCCACGATTTTCGCTTTGTCGAGTTCGCGCAACGCCGCAAACGCCATTAGAAGCGCAGCGCCCTGCCCCATCCAGCCCGCGATTTTCTTCCAGCCGCGCCCGCGATAAAGCGTGCGATGGGGCCGCGTCAAAATAAAGCCGAAAAGCGCGCCCGTCGTGATGATCGCCTGCACCATGAAGAAAGCGCGATACCACGCCGCGCCCTCCCGTTCGCCAAATCGCGATTTGGCAGCGTTTTTCGCCCCGTCGCTGCACAAAAACGAATGCCACAACGCAAATACAACCGTGACGACGCCGGTTTGCACCATGCCGCGCCGCGCTTCGGGCCAGGAATCACTGCGATTGAAGGGATTTTTCACCCCGACCTGCTCCGCAAACGCGATGCCTCCCAAAAAGGGAAACGGCGGGCGAGGGCTTTGCTCTAAATCCCCGCCATGCTCACCAAACGCTTCTCCCTCACCATTCTCACTCTGACGCTTTCTGCCGGCGCCGCTTTCGCCCAGAACCCGACTTCGGGGCGCCCCACGACGCGCCCTCCCGCTCCGCCCACCGGTCTGGCCGGCCAGATTCTCGCCGCCGAGCGCAGCCAGAACGCCGACGCCCTGCTGCTTTCCTATGGACAGGCCGTCACCGATGCGAATCTGGCGCGCGCCGCCATCGCGCAACTGCTTTCCAGCTATTATCAGCTTCGCAATCAGGCCCAGAGCGCCGAACAGGCGACCCAGGCTGTCGCCGAAGCCAATTTGCGCTTTCAGGTGCTGCAAGCGGCGCAAAATCAGGTCGTGATTCAGCAAAACCAGCAGCTTTTGCAGCAAAACGCGCAGATTATCGCCCTTCTGCGAGAGAGGCAACAGGCACCAGGCAACAGACAACAGGGAGAGACGAACCGGCGATAACTGGCGATTTTCTATTGCCCCTTGCCTGTTGCCTCGAAAAGCCCGATTTGCAACGGTGTAATTCGCTTCGACAACTCCCACAACAGCCCCGAACGCCAGTTTTCCAGCATTAAAACCAGCAGGCCCTGATCAAGTCCGAACCAGCCGCTCGTCCAGCCGCTTGGCGCGTGAATCGCGCCGCGCACGCCCCACCTGCCCACGATTTCGGGATGATTTTTCTGCCAGTAATTCCAGCCGTCCAGCGCCAAATCGGGCGCAAACGGCAGCGATGCCAAACAGACTGGCGGCGAAAACACCTCGTCGAAGCGGCCAAAGGGCACGCCGCGCGCGCGGTAGCCGCCCAGTTTTCCGCCCTGCGGAGCATCGCACGCCGAAACGCCCCACTTTTGCGGGTGGCCCCGTTTTTTGGCCCATTCGACCTGAATTTCGACGGCGCGCGTCGTGTTTGCGAAGAAATCCAGGCCGCGTTTTTGAAGCGGCGCATCGGCGACGCCGCGCAAATCGAGCCACAATTGCGGAAACAAATGGGTGAAAAGCGGGCCGCAAAACAGAAAATCGCGCCCGTAAAGCCGCTTGAAACGATAGGTTGATGTCCACGCCGCGTAACTTGAAAGGGAAAGCGCGTTGGTGGGCGAACCCAGGCCCAGAACGGCGAGCAGCAGGCCCTCGTTATAGCCGCGCCAGCCGTGTTTGGAGAAGCCGCGCTCCGGCGTGAAGGCAATCGAAACCGCCTCGTCGCCGTTGCGAAACCAATTCCAGTTGGCGCGCGCGAAAATCTCTTCGCTCAGGGCGCGAATTCCGCGTTCGCGGGGCGTGTCGTGGTCGAAATAGGCGCCGCAAAACAGCGCGCCCAGAAACAGAATCGTCGAATCAATCGAAGAAACTTCGCAGTTCCAAACCCGCGCGCCCTTTTCCATATCGAGAAAATGAAAGAAAAAGCCGCCGTGATGCGCCGCGTCGCGCGCGAAAAAGCGCAGCGTCGCAGCCGCGCGATGGGCGGCATCATGTCGAGAAACCCAGCCGTTTTCGACGCCGACTGCAAGTGCCGAAAGCGCCATGCCCACAACCGCAATCGAGGCCGGAACGCCGCTTTTTCCGGCTTCGATGTGATCGGGCACCAGGCCATTTTGCGGGTTGGCGCTTTCCCACCCGTAGTGCCACGCGGCGCGCTGGATGGCTTCGATTGAGGTTTTCGGCACGCTAAAACGTTTCCCTGGCGGCGATTTTTCCGTTTTCCAGACGCAAACGATGCGTCAAAAACGGTGTGCAGTCGCTGGGGTGATGCGACACCACAACCAGACTCGCACCGCGCGCCGCGAAGTGTGTTGACGCGGCCAGATGCGGCCCGAAATCAGTCGCAAAAACGCCGATTTGCCGCTTCCGTTGGCGCCCATGACCGCGCAGTGCGCGCCGCACCCCAACTGCCACGACAGCGATTTCAGAATTTCGCAGCCGTCGAGCCACACCGAGGCGTCGCGCAGTTCGATGAGCGCCATATCTTGGCCGCTTTACGCACCGTCTAAAATTGACAGCACATCGCGCGGTTCGTTGGCCCAGAAATCGGGCTTCATGTCGCGCAGTTGGGGCAAAAAATAAGAGTGCCAGCCCGCCACGACGCTCCTCATGCCCGCGCTTTGGGCGGCGCCGATGTCGGCGGGTGAATCGCCGACGTAGATGCAGTGCTGCGGCGCAATTCCCAGCAGCTCAGCGGCGCAAAGCGGGCCGTCGGGCGAGGGTTTGGCGTTGAGGATCTCGGTTCCGGTCACCAGAACCGAAAAGCGGCCGGCCCAACCCAGATGGCGCAGCGAAATCTCGGCGGCGCGGCGGCCTTTTCCGGTCATCACGGCGGTGGGAAAGGCGCGATTTTGCAGTTCTTCGAGCAGTTCCCCGATGCCGTCAAAGCCGAAAACGGCGTCGTGCGCGCCTTCGTAGGCCGCGTAATATCTTGCGAAGGCATGATGCATCTCTTCGGGCGAGTGATTGGCGAGTTCGCGCTCCATCATGCCTTCGTCGGAGGGGCCAAAGCGCGCCACGACTTCATCGCGCGAAAACTGGCGCCCGAAAATCGGCACCATGGCGGCGTTCCAAGCGGCGTGGATGGCGGGAAAAGTGTCGGCAAGAGTGCCGTCGAAATCGAAAATGACGGCTTGAATGGGAGGGTTCATACGGAAGAGTTTGCGGCGCGCCGTGGCACACCGCGCGCCGTTGCAATCGCCAGCAGCGCGAGAAGGAGCCACAAATTGAGCGAGGCGAGACGCTGATAACTTTTGTGTCCGGCGTCGAAGGCGGCGCGTTTTTCCTGTTCGGCGGGCGAAAGCACCTCGCCGCGCTCGGCGCGCGCGATGAGCGGCAGAATTTCGACTTGTTCGAGTTGGGTTCGCGGCAGTAAAACGCTGTTCAGAAAGAGCGAAAAGGCCAGACAGAGGAGGGAAAATATGCCCTGCGCGCGCCACAGACGGCTTTTAGTCGCGCCGGAGAGCGCGCCGTCGATTAGCCAGCAAAGCAGCAGCACGAAAGCGCAAATCGTGGTGAGAACGCCGAAGCGCCCCAGCATCGCGCCCACCATTTGCGGCGCGATGGCGCCCACGCCGTTGAGACGCGCGATGCGAAACAGCACCGGCGCCGCCATGATGCCGAAAAACCCCATGCCGCCAATCCACAGCGAGAGGGCGAGAAAGGTCACGAATCGCGCGGCGGCGAGGGCGAAGGGGAATTTGGGCACGATGGAGCGTAGAGAACGCGAAGCGTCAGCGAGTGAGGCTTGACTGCAAAGATAAAGTGGCAGTCAGGCCTCACTCGCTGACGCTTCGCGTTCTCTACTCTACGCCACGCCCAACTTTTCACGAAAATACGCCAGCGTGTGCGTCAGACCTTCCTTCAACTCGATTTTCGGTTCCCAGCCCAGAATTTCGCGCGCTCTGGAAATGTCGGGCTGGCGCTGTTTGGGATCGTCTTCGGGGAGGGGCATGAACTGCAACTCCGATTTCGAGCCGGTTAGTTCCTGCACCAGATGGGCGAATTCCAAAACCGTGAATTCGTTGGGATTGCCGATGTTGACCGGCCTGTTTTCCTTCGACAGCATCAGGCGATAAATGCCGTCGATAAGATCGGTGGCGTAGCAAAACGAGCGCGTCTGCGAGCCGTCGCCGTAGATGGTGAGCGGTTCGCTCAGAATCGCCTGACGCATGAAGTTGGGCACGATGCGCCCGTCTTTGAGCCTCATGCGCGGGCCGTAGGTGTTGAAAATCCGCACGATTTTGGTGTCGATGCCGTGCTGACGATGGTAGGCCATCACAATCGCTTCGGCGAAGCGTTTGGCCTCGTCGTAGCAGCCGCGCGGGCCAATCGAGTTGACGTTGCCCCAGTAATCCTCGCGCTGCGGATGAACCAAAGGATCGCCGTAAATCTCCGAGGTCGAAGCCAAAAGTAGCCCCGCACCCTTGGCGCGCGCCAGGCCGAGCGCGTTGTGAGTCCCCAGCGCGCCGACTTTGAGGGTTTGAATCGGCAGTTCGAGATAATCGACCGGCGAGGCGGGCGAAGCGAAATGGAGGATGAAATCGACCGGCCCGTCGATGTCGATGCCGTCGGAAATGTTCTGTTCCTCAAAGGAAAATTGCGGCGAGTCGAGATGCGCGATGTTGTCGGACGATCCCGTGATGAGGTTATCGACGGCCACAACTTCATGGCCTTCGCTTAGACAGCGTTCGCAGAGATGAGAGCCTAAAAATCCGGCGCCGCCGGTGATGATAATTCGCATGATGAATAATTTGAAGTCGGGCTTATTTTACAAAGTTCGCGTTTGGTAGGGACACAGCGAGTTTTTCCGTCGCTCCGCTCCGGCCCTCACCCACCGCTTCGCGCGGGCTCTCCCGCAAGCGGGAGAAGGACACACCCTTACTCTCGTGAATTTACTGCTCGATTAACGTTGCGCGCTTTTTCCTTCTCCCGCTTGCGGGAGAGCCCGCGCGAAGCGGCGGGCGAGGGCCGGAGCGGAGCGACGGGAGACGCAACAATGCTCATTCCACCGTCACACTTTTGGCTAAATTGCGCGGCATATCGACATCGTAATCGCGCAGCACCGCGATATGATAAGCCAAAAGCTGCATCGGCAGCGCCACCACAAACGGCGTGAAACTCTCGGTCAATTCCGGCACGCGCAGCACGAAATCGGCGTATTTGCCGACTTCTTCATCGTCGTCGCCCGCGACGGCGATGAGTTTGCCGCCGCGCGCGCGCACTTCCTGCATATTGGAAAGAATTTTCTCGTAAGTCACGCCCTGGGTCGCAATCGCCACCACGGGCATTTTTTCGTCGATGAGGGCAATCGGGCCATGTTTGAGTTCGCCCGCCGCGTAGCCTTCGGCGTGAATGTAGGAAATCTCCTTGAGTTTGAGCGCGCCTTCGAGCGCCGAAGGCTGTCCGTAGCCGCGTCCGATGAAAAAAGCGTGCTCGGCGAGCCAGAAACGCTGCGCGGCGCGCTGAATTTCGCTGTCGTCGCTGAGAATTTCGCGCATCAGACGCGGCACTTCGGCGAATTTTTCGAGGCGGCGCTTCATGCGCGGGCCGTCGATGAGGCCGTGAATTTCGCCCAGATAAAGCGAGAGCAGATAAAGCGCGCCGATTTGCCCGATGTAAGCCTTGGTGGACGCGACCGAAACTTCAGGCCCCGCGTTGGTGTAAATCACGCCGTCGCTGGCGCGCACAATTGAACTGGCGGGCATATTGACGACCGAAATCACTTTCAAACCGCGCTCTTTGGCCTCCTGCACGCCTGCGAGGGTGTCGGCGGTTTCGCCGCTCTGCGAAATGGCGATGACGAGGGTATCGGAATCCAGAATCGCCCCGCCGGTGTGCGGCGCCACGTTGCGATAACGGAATTCACTGCTCGTATCGACATCAACTGAAATCAATCCCAGTCGTTCGATGAGAAGTTTTCCGACCAGTCCAGCGTGCCAGCTCGTGCCGCAGGCTTGAATAAAAATGCGCCGCACGCCGCGCAGTTCTTCGCGCGAAAGGCCGATGTGGGGGAAAGAAATGCGGTTTTGGTCTGCGTCGGCGTAGTGATGCAGCAGTCGCTCCATCACGGCGGGCTGCTCGTGGACTTCCTTGAGCATGAAATGCGGGAAATCGCCCTTGTCGGCGCTGTCGGCGCTCCAATCGAGCTGCTGGACTTCTTTTTCGCGTCGCTGCCCACTTTCGAGGTCGAACACTTCGACGCCCTCGGCGCGCAGAAATGCCATTTCGCCGTTGTCGAGAAAAATGATGCGCCGCGTTTCGCTGAGAATCGCCAGCGCATCGGAAGCGCAGAAATTTTCGCCCTCGCCCAGGCCAATCACGAGCGGCGAAGTCTGGCGCACCGCCACAACCGTGTCGGGAACGGCGGAGTGCATCACCGCGAGCGCGTAAGCGCCGCGCACGCCCTGGAGAGCGGTGCGAATCGCGCGTGGCAGATTTTGGCATTCGTCGTAGGCGCGCTTGATGAGGTTGGGCAGCACTTCGGTATCGGTTTGCGAGCGAAATTCCACGCCCTGCGCTTCCAACGCGGCGCGAATTTCGGCGTAATTCTCGATGATGCCGTTGTGCACCACGAAAACCGTTCCCGTCGCGTCGCGGTGCGGGTGGGAATTGATTTCACTGGGCGCGCCGTGCGTGGCCCAGCGCGTGTGGCCGATTCCGGCATGGCCCGCGAGCGGCGCGCCCTCCAGCGAATGCTGCAAATTCCGCAGCTTGCCGACGGCGCGGCGCATCGAGACTTCGCCATCTGCGTCCGCGACGGCGATGCCCGCCGAATCGTAGCCGCGATATTCGAGTTTGGAGAGTCCCAGCGTCAAAACCGGCGCCGCCTGTTGTGTTCCGATGTAGCCGACGATTCCGCACATAATTAAAACCTTATTTTCAACACAAAGAACACGGAGATTTCCACAAAGAGGCACAAAGGATTTTTCTAAATCTTTGTGCCTCTTTGTGTTGTCCTGCGTGTTCTTTATGTTGAAAAATTAGAAGTTCGCTTTTCGCAGCATTTCGACGCCCTGTTTCAAGCGCGGGCCAGGACGCAGCAGAAAATCGCTCTTGATGACGAGAACGCGCCCTTCGCGCACGCTTTCCAGCTTAGACAGCGCGGGCGAAACGCGCAATTCGCGCACGACTTCGGCGCCTGGTTTGTCCGATGTCACGACATAAACCGCCGGCTGGCGAACCAGAAGGCTTTCCAGACCAAAAGGCTGATAACCCTTCACGCTCGCCGCGACGTTGGAAAAACCGCCGGCGCGTAAAACATCATCCACGAGGGTGCCGCTTCCCGCGCTCCACAGTGGCGAGCGAGCGATTTCGATAAACGCCGACTTTTTGGGCGAAACGGGCGCGATTCGCAGGCTCGCTGCCAGAGTTTGGGCGCGTTTGGGGTCGCTGCCCAGCCAGGCGCCCATCTGAGCGAAATTGCGGCTCACGCCCGCCAAATTCGTCGGCGTGAGCGCCGCGACCGGAACGCCAATTTGCTGCTGCCATTTCTCCACGCGGGCTTTGTCCCAGGTTTCGCCCTGCAAAATCACCAGGTCGGGGCGCAGTGCGATGGATTTTTCCACGCTCGGCCCTTTGAAATCGCCCGCGACGGCGATTTTTTTGGCTTCGGGCGGAAAATCGGTGAACGAATCGCGCCCCACGATTTGTTTTCCGGCGCCCAGAGCAAAAACGGTTTCAACGGCGCCAGGGCTGATGACGATGACTCGCTGGGCCGCGCTTTTCAAAGCGATTTCGCGACCCAGATCGTCTTTGGGGAACAGTTTCGCCGTCGAAACCGCGCGCGGTGGTGCGCTGGACTGCGGCGGCGCCTGACAGCCGCACAAAAGAAGAGCTAAGAAAGAAAGCCAACGGCGCGGGAACATCGAAACGATTATATAACCAATGGAAAGGTCTTGAAGGCTAAAGGATGAAGGCTAAAGGCTAAATCACGCCGTAACTGGAAGTGATTTAGCCTTTAGCCTTCATCCTTTAGCCTTTAAGAGAAACGGCACGCGCCTCGCCCTGCGGCTCGCGTGACTTTTGAATTTTGGTGCGCCATCGCCGGACTTTTGTTTCTGGGCATGGCGCTGATTCCCAACCGGCTGCAAAACTGGCCCGTGACCACCTCGGCGATTTATCTGGGCGCCGGACTTTTGCTGGGGCCGCACGTTTTCGATGCGATGCGGCTCTCTCCCCTCGAAAACAGCGAGCTTTTGGAGCGGCTGGCCGAAATTACGGTCGTCATTTCGCTGTTTACGGCGGGACTCAAACTGCGTCTGCCGCTTTCGAACCGGCGCTGGATGGTGCCGCTTCGCCTCGCTTTTATTTCGATGACGCTCACCGTGGGGCTTATCACTCTCGTCGGCGTCTACCTGCTGAAACTGCCGCTTGGCGCCGCCGTTTTGCTGGGCGGGATTCTGGCGCCCACCGATCCGGTTTTAGCTTCCGACGTGCAGGTCAAACACGCCCGCGACGACGACCGTTTGCGTTTTTCGCTCACCGGCGAGGCCGGTTTCAACGATGGAACCGCGTTTCCTTTTGTGATGCTGGGTCTGGGGCTGCTCGGATTGCACGACCTGGGCGAAGCGGGCTGGAAATGGTTTTCGGTCGATGTTTTGTGGTCGATTGTGGGCGGACTGGCCATCGGCGCACTTCTGGGCATGGGCGTAGCGCGTCTGGTGATCTGGCTGCGCTCCCAGCACCGCGAAGCGACCGGCAGCGACGATTTTCTGGCGTTGGGACTTATCGCCGGAGCTTATGGCGTCGCGCTTTTGCTCCACACCTACGGTTTTCTGGCAGTTTTCGCGGCGGGCCTGGCGCTACGCCACACCGAGCGCCGTCTTTCCGACCAGGCGCCCGAAACTGAGACGGAGCAAATCGAGATGCCTTCGGGCGATGATGATGTCGAGGAAATCCGCGAAAAGCTGGCGACCAGTCCCGAAAGCGCGCCCAGTTTCATGGCGCGCGAGATTTTGCACTTCAACGAGGCGCTCGAACGCATCGCCGAACTGGGATTCGTGGTTCTGCTGGGCGGAATGCTCACCAACTGGACGTGGACAAACGAAGCGCTGTGGCTCGCACCGCTCCTGTTTTTGCTGATTCGCCCGCTCTCGACTTACGCCGGTCTGCTCGGCACCAAAAACCTCCACGACGCCAAACCTTATCTGGCCTGGTTTGGGGTGCGCGGCATCGGCTCGCTTTATTACCTGTTCTACGCCATCGAACACAGTTTGCCCGAAGACATCGCGCGCCGCCTGGTGGCGCTGACGTTTTCCATCGTCGCGCTTTCGATTGTGGCGCACGGCCTGAGCGTGACGCCGCTGATGAAAATTTACGAAGAAAAATACGGTTGAAAATGAACCACCCTACGCGGAGACACAGAGAAGGTGAGATTTGCCTTCCCAAAACTCTCTTTTCTCTGTGTCTCCGCGTCTCTGTGGTGAAAATTTTTTCCCGCACTGCCCTGCCCCGTCAGCGCACCGCTTCAGATTCCAAATTGAGCCACTTCAGTTCATCGGGGGAAAGCTCGACCTCAAACGCGCCCATCGAATCGCCGGTTTCGGCCAGAGCGCGCGGGCCAATCAGCGCGTAAATCGGGAACGGCTGCGCCAGAACATACGCCGCCGCGATCACGACGGGCGACACGCCCCTTTCGCGCGCCAGCTTCTGGGCGCGCTCCAGACGCTCGAAATTGTCGTCGGAATACCAGCAGCGCACCAACTCCCTATCGGCGGTGAAATCGCGCGCCGCGCGCGCGAAAAAGCCGCGCGCCTGACTGCTCCACGAAAACAAACTCAGCCCATTTTCTTCGAACCAGGCGCGCGAAAGGGCATCCGACGACGAAATGCACCCGTCCCACACCGGCGACACCAGCCGCGCGAGCGAAAAATTATTGGAAGCACACGAAAAACCCGTCACGCCCTTCGCTTTGGCGTAATCGTTGGCTGCTTCGAGGCGTTCTATCGACCAGTTCGAGCCGCCAAAGGCGCGGTAAAAACCCTTTTCCACGCCCTGCGACAGCGCATCGACCCATTCGCCCACCGGAACCTCCAGATTGTCGCGGTGGAGCATATAAATGTCGCCGGTCGTGCCCAAACGGTCGAGCGAGATTTCCAGTTCGCGGCGGAAACCGTCGGGCGTGCAATGCGGCGGATGCGCGCCCTTGACGATGAGCGTCATGTCGCCTCGCACCCCGCGCGTTTTGAACCAGTGCCCCAGCACCTTTTCGCCCACGCCGCCGCCATAAACGTGCGCCGTGTCGAAACACGTCCCGCCGCGCTCGTAAAAATCGTCGAAGAGCGCCAGACCGTGCGTGAACGGATCGACCGCGCCTTCGAGCATGGTTCCGAGCACGATTTTGGAGATTTTCTTGGGTTTTCCCTCGCCATCGACCACGTTTTCCATTTCCCCATAACGCATCGGGTTGGGATAAACCCGCAGCGCCTCGCCCGACGCCGCAGCGACCTGTCGCGCCGGTGTTTCGTGCGGATAAATTAGGCCGATTTGCGCGCGCCACTCGTCCAGAACGCGCATATTCCCTACGGCATCCTCGGCGCCCTGGGCGGGCGAGGCCACGAAACCCGCTCGCACCGCCTCGCACAGCGCGTCGGCTTCGTAGGCGTAGCTGCTGCGGTCGGCCTCGATTTCGATCTCCTGCGCGCTCTGGCCGTGAATTTCCAAAATGAGCTTGATTTTTCCGTCGGTCGGGCCGCAAAAGTAGGGCGACGGCACGCGCAAATTCGCCTTGCTGCCCACGATGCGCGCGAAACCGCCGCCGCTCAGTTGCACGCCGGTCGAACAAATCGCCAGAACCTCACCAGGAAAACGCAACAGCGCGGCGGCGTAATCATCGGCGCCTGTCGCGCCCAATTTCCCCATCGCCTTGATTTCGAGCGGCTCCGCGAACGACATCCCCGCTGCCGCGCCCGCCACCAGACGGCAAAACGAAACCGTGTAGCAGCCGACATCCAAAATCCCGCCGCCGCCCAGTTCGGGGTCGAGCAGACGGCTTTTGGGGTCGCCGTTGCTCTGAAAAGCGAAAGTTGCTTCGATCTGACGGATTTCGCCCAGCGCGCCGCTTTGCACCAGTTCGACAATTTTGGCGGTTTGGGGATGGCAACGATACATGAACGCTTCCATCAACTGCACGCCATTGCGTTGCGCGGCCTGGGCCACGCGCTGGGCGTCGGGCCAGTTGAGGGTGAGCGGCTTTTCGCACAAAATGTGCTTGCCCGCATCGGCGGCTTTGATGGCCCATTGAGCGTGAAGCGGGTGCGGCGTGGCGATGTAAACTGCCTCGACTTCGCTATCGGCGAGCAATTTTTCGTAGGAATCGAAGCGTTTGGCGACCTCGAATTCGGCGCCGAACTGGTCGGCGGAATCCTGGCTGCGCGAAGCGACGGCGACGAGTTTTCCGGTGCGGGACTCGCGCAGACCGCGCGCGAAGGTGTGGGCGATTTTGCCGGTGGACAAAATGCCCCAGTGGAGCGAATTTTCGGGCATGACGCCATTTTACAAAAGGCTAACGGATGAAGGATGAAGGCTAAATCAGCCCCCTCACCTTCGCCCCGCGACCACAACGCTCAACCCCACACCAAACAGCGTCCCAAAAGCGAAGATCGCCCAGAACAACGCGGGCGGCGCGTTTTCCAGGCCACTGGGCAGGTTCATGCCGAACACGCCCGCAAACGCGGTGAGCGGCAGAAAAATCGCCGCGATAACGTTCAAGCGGTTGCCGGCGCGCGCCGCCTCGGACGCCAGGCGCGACTGTTCTTCGTTCTGGCGCGCGATGTGGAAATCGAGCGCGTTTTTGGCGCTTTTCTGCAGCAATTCGGCGGCGCGTTCGATATCGCCGGTTTCATCGCGCAGCGAAATCAACTCGTGCGCTTCGGGAAACGCTTCGCGCGCGTTTTGCAGCGTAGCGGCGAGGTTGGACGTGGCGCGGTCGAGCGGCGCGATGCCTTCCAACACCGCGAAATAATCGCTCGCGCTGACAGCGCGCTCGTGCCGCTCTTCCAACGCGGCGATGGCTTTGGCGTAGCTTTCGATGTGTCCGCGTAGCGCCGTCAGCCCCACGCCGCCCGTCGAAGCGCGCCATTCGCCGGTTGGAAGGCGCCAAAAGTAAACGCCCTCACGCACCGCCGAACGCGGGTCGGGCAAACGGTGCAACACCAAAAGCAGATGGTCTTCGGCGACCAAAATGCGCTGCCGCCCCACGCTCTGGCCCAGGCGCGAGGCGATGTCAACGGGCAATTCCCAGCCGGATGGTATTTTCATGAGAAATTAAGCAAAAGTGAGGAGTCGAGCGCCCGCTTTTCCCTTTTTACTCACGCTTCCAAAACGCCTTCCTCGACGGCAAAATCCAGCAGCGCCGCGATGAAATTTTGAATTTCGGGCGCGGCGGCTGTGGCGGGCAGATTATAATTTCGCACCCGCGCCGCGCTCACGCCATGTTCCTTCCAGGCGCGTCCTCCCGTCGCGGTGTTGAGCAAAACCGGACACAAACGGTCGATAGCGAGCGCGAACTGCGCTTCGCGCGACTCGCCCGCTTCAAACTCCTCCCACAGCGCGCGAAATTCCCTGTTCTGGTCGTCAGGCAGCATGCCAAATAAGCGATCCGCCGCCGCGTTTTCGCGCTCGGCCCTGGAGTTTTGACCATCGGCGTCGTAAACGAAAGTATCTCCGGCGTCGATTTCGACCAGATCATGCACAATCGCCATTTGCAGGGCGCGAAAAAGGTCGAAATCGCCGCCGTATTCGCGCAGCAGCAGCACGCCGAGCGCGAAATGCCACGAATGTTCGGCGGCGTTTTCGCGGCGCGATTGGTCGGTTAAATAGGTCCGACGCGCGACGGATTTGAGGCGGTCGGCCTCAAGCAGAAACTGAATCTGCGCCCGCAGACGAGACGGCAAATTCGGCGGCAGAGGAGTCGGAGAGAGGTTCACGAGGCGCCAGTAAATCGAAAAACAGCGCGAACAGGGGCCAGAACGCCCAGAAAATCGCTCCGGCAGGCCCCAAAAGCAGCAGCGCGGCGACGCTTCCCGCCACCGTCGCGCCCAGCAGCGCGCGCCGCGAAAACTGCTGCGCCATCGCGCGGCGAAGCGGCGCGCGCATCATGATAAACAGGCCGCAAACTGCAAGCACCCCGCCGAAAAACAGCGCGTAATCGAGCGGCGACTTCCCACTGCGAACCATATTCACCGCCCACACCGCGCCGTCATGGCGCCAGGCCACCAGGGGCAGCGCCGCCGCGAGCAGAATCATCACGGCGCGCGTGCCCCAGTTGACGCGCAAAAAAAGCGGGCAGTCGCGCCGCGCCCGCCAGATTCTGGCGAGGAAAAAGCCCGCGCCGGTCAAAAACACGCTCGCGGCGCTTCCGTTGGCGCCCGTCCAGGGCAGCGAGAGCATCAGCGCCAAAACTAAAATCCACCACGTCGCCGCGCGCGGGTTTTTGACGCGCACGCGATTTTCATCGCGCGACTGCACCAGATGCGCGGCGCCGCTCAGCGTCGCGCCGCCCAGCGCGAGCGCCCAGCCATCGGGCGCGCGGTGGCGGCCCATCTCCTGCGGCGCGAGGTTCCACAGCGCGTTCCACTCCAATGCCAGGCCGCCGAACCACCAGCCCGCGAGAGTCAAAAGGAGAAGTGAAAGCGCGATGCGGTCGGAGCGAAGCGGCTCGTTTCCGGTGGGGCCGAACCAGGCGCGCATCAGGGCGAGGACGGCGGTCAGAAAAACCGAATATGCCGCCAAAGCGATCACCAGTTCGCGCGCGGGCAGATCGGCGACGCGGCGCATCATTTCGAGCGCCGTTCCCGCGCCCCACATCACCACGAACCCTGCCATCGCCGCCACCCACCCTCCGCGCGCGACGGCGCGAGGCAGCGTGCCGCTCCCCCGCCCAAGCGCGCCCGCCGACAGCAAAAGCGCGGCGCCCAGCAGGGCGAACCAGCCGTATTGAACGCCCAGACGATATTTTTCGAGCCACAGCAAAGCGGGGATTTCCAAAGGCGACTCCAGAAGCAAAATCAAACCACGACGCCACAGTGTGCCCGAAACGACCAATTCTGCCGGTGAAGATCAACAGCGAGCCGCCATTTTTTCGAGAAGCGCGACCTGTTCTGGATGCAACCCGATTCTGGGACGAAGAAGCCTGATTTGCTCGATGGCTCCCTGCGGAGTGCGGGCTTTGCCACTCAGAAGCAGGTAGGCCGCGACAAAAGTGGCGCTTCGCCCGTGCCCCAGCGCGCAGTGAACGTAAACGGGGCCTTTCGCGGCTTGCTCTTCGATCCATTTGGCCCCGTCCTGGAGCAATTCGAGAGACGGAGCGCGGGTGTCAAGGGTCGGAATGCAGCGATACGATAACCGGCGCAGTGCCGGTATTTCGCTGAACTCACACGTTAAATCTAAGACGCTTTGGATGCCCAATCTCTCGATTTCGTGTTGGTCGCTTTGACTCAACCGGCAGCCTAAAACCACGTTCTCCTCGATTTGGTCGAAAGCATTTTCTTTTCCACCGCGTCGAAATGCAAGAAGACTGAACCAGTTGAGCAAATGATAAGGCCCATAGAAAACGTAGCTCAACAGGCTCAATTGGCCATTTGATTTTTTCAAAAAAGCGCGAGGGCCGATAAAAGCGAATGCCAGGCCGACACCTCCAAATGCAATCGCAAACGAAATGAAAATCAGCCTCAGCGCAAATGCTTGTGACGTTGCAGCATAAAAAGCGCAGGTGAAACCAAAAAGAAGAAAGACAACCGCGTATTTCATTTCGGCGCGAAATCCAAAACAAGAAAAAGGACACGGTGTCGCTACGGAGTTAGTTTCATCTTCTGAATTTGAAAATGGATAATCACCCGTTCCACAAGCCCCGCAGCGAAACACATCGCGCCTAAAAAGCGCAGGGTTAGGGCCGCTTCACGCGCTTTGTCAGCACTCCAACCATAGGAATTGGGGCCGTGTCTTTCTGTGACCAAAGTAACGCCGATTGGCCCCGCAAAGAGAACGAGTAACACACCGGCGCTGAGTAACCCAAGCGTCCACCACCAATTCGACTCCGGAAAGGGTGGCTGAGAATCGGGAGAATTCAAGGAATCCTGCTCTTGATTTGGCGGCTGTTGCATGAAATTTCGTTCCTGATCCAAAGGGGAAAGGGCGAAAAGAACTTTCGTTCTTTTCGCCCCCTTGTTTTATGCCATATGTTCGATGATGTTATCGCCGAACTCGCTGCATTTAATCTTCGTCGCGCCTTCCATCAATCGGGCGAAGTCGTAAGTGACTCTTTTGCTCGCAATCGCGCCGTCCAGACCTTTGATGACCAGATCCGCCGCTTCGCTCCAGCCCATGTAGCGCAGCATCATTTCGCCGCTCAAAACCACCGAGCCAGGATTGACTTGATCCAGTCCGGCATATTTGGGCGCCGTTCCGTGCGTCGCCTCGAAAATGGCGTGGCCGGAAATGTAATTGATGTTGCCGCCTGGCGCGATGCCAATTCCGCCCACCTGCGCGGCGAGGGCGTCCGACAGGTAGTCGCCGTTGAGGTTGAGCGTCGCAATCACGTCGAAATCTTCGGGGCGCGTCAAAACCTGTTGCAGGGTGATGTCGGCGATGGCGTCTTTGATGATGATGCCGTCTGGCAGTTGGCACCAGGGGCCGCCGTCGATTTCAACGGCGCCGAACTCATCTTTGGCGACTTCATAACCCCAGTCGCGAAACGCGCCCTCGGTGTATTTCATGATGTTGCCCTTGTGGACAAGCGTCACCGATTTCTGCTTTTGGTCGAGGGCGAACTGAATCGCGGCGCGCACCAGGCGCTTGGTTCCGGCCTCGGAAACCGGCTTGATGCCCACGCCGACACTCGAAATATCCTCGCCGCCGAAACGCACCTTTTTGAATTCGCCAGGCAGCGTTTCCTTGATGTAGTTCAAAAGTCCCAGCGCCTGTTCGCTTCCGGCCTCGAAGTCGATTCCGGCGTAGATGTCCTCGGTGTTTTCGCGAAAAATCGTCATATCGACTTTTTCGGGGTTTTTGACCGGACTCGGCGTGCCCTGAAAATAGCGCACCGGACGCAGACAAACATATAAATCGAGCAACTGGCGTAGCGCGACGTTGAGACTTCTGATGCCGCCGCCAACCGGCGTGGTGAGCGGGCCTTTGATGCCGACCAGATATTCGCGGAAGGCCTCGACGGTTTCGTCGGGGAGCCAGTTCTGGGTCTGGTCGAAGGCGGTCTGGCCGGCCAGAACTTCCATCCATTCGATTTTTTTCTCGCCGCCGTAGGCCTTTTCGACCGCCGCATCGAGAACGCGAACGCTGGCGGCCCAGATGTCGGGGCCGGTGCCGTCGCCGCGCACGAAGGGAATCGTCGGGTTGTTGGGAACTTGCAGGGTGCCGTCTTGAATTGTGATTTTCGCCATAATATTGGGGTTTCCTCTGGATTGGGAGTCGCGGGGCAGTTTGACAAAAGTGAGGGAAACTGGGCTTTTACCCATGCAACCCGAAGACGCAACCGAAAAACCCGCTTTTTACCGAAGCCTATCCACAGGGATGGAAGATATTCGCAGTCCCGATTGGGAAACCGTCGAAAGGTGTTTGCTCGCTCCAGCGACATGGGCGAACGACGAAATTTCACTTCACTCCGGCGATGAGGAAGCTGGCTCATCGTGGTTCACGTTCCCCAGACCGGCTTCATGGTTTTTGGCATTGGCCTCCAAGAAAGAGACTACTTCACCCTCTATGACCCCGCGTTAGGGGAAGAGATGACGAAGTTTTATTACGCGGGCGAAAGCTCACAACTGCCGCGCTTCGCGTTTGTCTGCGAGGCGCTGATGCTGCGAGCCATGCGCTTCTTTTATGAAACGGGGCGCCGAGACGACGGCCTCTCCTGGTGGCAGGACGACGAATTAATGGCGCTGTGCAGGGATTGAAACGCCGTGCAAAAAGCCCGCGAAGGCGTCGCGGGCACATAGAACGACAAGCCCGCGAAATTTCGCGGGCTTGTCGGTTTTTCAGGATCCGAAGCGTTCCTGGGCTTTCACCGACTCCATCGCGCGCAGTTTTCGGCTCACGCGCGCCGTTTGGCGCGCGCCGCGCTTGCCGGCGCCCTTGAACGTGACGGTTTGCTGCACTCCGGTCAGATAATTGGTGCTGGTGTTGCGCGCGTCGCCGCTCAAGCGGTCGCGGTCGATCCTTTCCAGACCGATCAGGAAAAAACCGTTTTGGCGCGCATCGAAGCGAAAGCGGTAGGTAGTTTCGGTGGTTTCGCGCGAGCCGCTCGCCTGATTCACGTTCAAAACGCCGTTTTGAACCGAAACGTTGACCGGAGTTCCCATCGCGCCGTAAAACGCGCCGCCGTCGCGCGTGCCGAGCAAAAGATCGGCGTTGAACGCGGCGCGGCGCCACATGGTGCCGCTTTTGAGGGCCACAACGAGCACCCGCGCCCGCGATTCTTCGTTCTGGGCATCCGCGCTGGGCGCGCCGCTTTCCACCAGCACGAGGACGGCATCGGGCTTCGCGTCGCGGTTCAAATCGCCGCTAACGCGCTTTTCGATTTTCCAGCCGCGCGGCACCAACGATTGAAGGCTCGCGCCGCGCGCCGCAACTGCGCCCGAGGCAAGAGGTTTGGCCGGCTGCGCCGACGCGACGGTGCAAAGGAGCGCGGCGCTGGCCACGACAACACAAAATGGTTTCATGGGGGCGCAGTGTAATGAAAAAGCGCGGAAGAAAACCCAGTGTCAAAACGATTTTTATTCACCACAGAGACACAGAGGCACAGAGATTTTTTTGAGTTTTCTCTTCTCTCAAAAAAATCTCTGTGCCTCTGTGTCTCTGTGGTGAATTCTATTTCTTTAACCGAACTGCCCACGTCTGGCGAAATTTGCTCACTTTGGGCGCTACCACGCCCACGCAATAAGGCTGGCGCGGGTTGTTGGCAAAGTATTCCTGGTGGTAATCCTCGGCGGGATAAAAGCCCGTGAAGGGCGCGATTTGCGTCACGATGGGGCGCGGATAAATGCCCAAATCCTCGATTTCGCGCTTGACTTGGTGCGCGATTTTCTCCTGCTGCGGCGAATGCGTGAAAATCGCGCTGCGATACGATTCGCCAATGTCGTTGCCCTGGCGGTTGAGTTGCGTGGGGTCGTGAACCGTGAAAAAAACGCGCAACAGGTCGGCGTAGGAGATTTCCTGCGCTTCGAACTGAATTTGGGTGACTTCGGCGTGCCCCGTCGTTTCGGAGCAGACCTCTCGGTAAGTCGGGTTGGAGGTGTGGCCGCCGGAATAGCCCGAAACCACATCTTCCACGCCGCGCAGTTCGTCGAAAACCGCCTCGACGCACCAGAAACAGCCCGCGCCCACAGTCGCGGTTTCCAATTGTTTGGTCATGCACCCCCCGACGCGCGGCGCGCGCTGTCGTGCCTTTGGCTCGAAAGCGTTGTTAGAATGGAAATTGAAGCCTCGTTTTCCCATGCAAAATCCGCCTCCCATCGCGTCGCCCGACGGCTCTGTTTCCCCTGCCCCGCAACCGCACGGCGAAATCGATCTTCGCGCGTTGGCGGGGGCGCAAAAGTGGGTTTTGTGGGCGCTGTTGGCCAGCATTGCGTCGCTGTTTCTGGGAATGTCCAATCAAGATTTTGTGACTGCCGCGAATCCCAACAACGTTGATTACAATGTTCAAACAATACAAAAGGCGGTTTTCATCGACTTCATCCGCTTTGGCATCGCGCTGTTGATGGCCGTCGCGGTTTATCGGCTGGGCCGCGCGCTGCACATCAAGTGGGCATGGCTGGCCGCGATTTTGGCCTTGCTGCCGGTTCTCGGAATTGTGGTTTTGCTCGGACTCAACGGCCAGACGACAGCCAAACTGCGCGCGGCGGGCTACAAAGTCGGTCTGATGGGCGCCAAAAACAAATCGAGTTAGCAACGCGAACGCGCGTGTCTCAGGGCTTCACTCCTCGTCATCGGTGCCGCTCGACGGGCCATACATGACATCCGAGCGCAAAACGTATTTGCTGCCGTGTGTCACGACGGCGCCTTCGTGCCGGAACGAGTGCAAAAACAGCAGCGCCATGCCGGTTTTGGGCTTCACTTCGATTTCTCCGTAGGGGTAGCGCAAATCGAAGTTGGTGGCGCCGCCTTCAAACTCGCCGTTGAGATAAATCATGAAGGTTATCTGGCTTTTCTCGCCGTTTTCGCGCTTGAAACTGCCGTCCTGATGCGGTTTAAAAGTCTGTCCGGCCTGATAACGGTAATAGCGCAAACGTTCATTCAATCCAATCGCCTCGCGCTCAAAAAGCGGCGAGGGCACAAAAGGCCGCACCCGATTCCATAAATCCTGCGCGAGTGCGGCATCATCGCAAATCAGGCGCGCGTTGTTGCGAATGTCCTGACGCATCACGGCGCCAAATTTCGTGGTGATGGTGGCGGCTTCATAACCGTCGCCTTCGCTGCGCGCGATGTGCGCGGCGCATTCGTCAGGTGAAAAGAAGTCATCAACGGTGAGCAACCGGTCGGGAATGAGAATGTGAGGCGTCATGCGATTCAGTATGACATTTCACTTGTCAAAAAATCCCAAGGCCAAATTAACCGCAGATGGACGCAGATAAACACAGATAGCCATCCAAAACAGCAGTGTTTATCTGCGTCCATCTGCGGTTAATAATTGCGCCGCATCCACTGCGCTTTGAAGCTCTTCGCGGCTCGAAGCCGTAAGTGTGATATGCCCGACTTTGCGCCCCGCTTTAATCTCTTTGCCGTAAAAATGAGCGTGCGCGCCCTCAATGCGGAGAACCTCGCAAAGCGGCGGCAGATGCCCGATGAGATTGACCATGGCCGCAAACGGCGCCTTCATTTCGGTTGAACCAAGCGGCAGCCCCGCGACGGCGCGCAGGTGGTTTTCGAACTGCGAGCAAACCGAGCCTTCGATTGTCCAGTGCCCCGAATTATGCACGCGCGGCGCGATTTCGTTGGCCAGCAAACGCTCGCCGATTTGAAACAGTTCTAAAGCCATCACGCCGACGTAATCGAGTTTGTCGAGCAGTTTTGAAGCGAATTTTTCGGCATCGCTTTGGAGTGAGGCGGGACTGACGTCCTCTTCCAATTGGGTTTCGTCCAACCGATTGGAAGAGGACGTCAGTCCCGCCCCCACTAGACTGAGCCGCAAAATCCCCTCGCGGTGATGATTTTCCACGAGGGGATAAAACCTCTTTTCGCCACCCTGACCGCGCACCGCCAGAATCGAAACTTCGCGCTCGAAAGGGACGAAACTTTCCAAAATCAATGGCACGCCGCCCAGCTTTTCCCAGGCTTTATCGGCATCGCGCGGCGTTTTGAGCACGAATTGCCCTTTGCCGTCGTAGCCGAATTTGCGGGTTTTTAAAACGGCGGGCAAACCGATTTCTTTCAAGGCCGCATCGAGTTCCGCGCGCGATTCAATCGCCGCGAAATCGGGCGTGGGCACGCCGTTTTCGCGGAAAAACGACTTTTCTTTGAGCCTGTCCGAGGAAATTTCCAGCGCGCGCGGCGGCGGAAAGACGGGAACACGCGCGGCGAGATATTTGGCCGAACCGACGGGCACGTTTTCCCATTCGTAGGTCACGACATCGAGATTTTTGGAAAACCAGAGCAGCGCAGGCACATCGTTGATGTCCTCGCACAAAAGCGGCGCCAGTTGCCCCGCGACGGCTTCGCTCGAAGGGTCGAGAATTTTGAATTGCAGGCCGAGCGGCGCGCCCGCCAGCACGAGCATTCGCCCCAACTGCCCGCCGCCTAAAATGCCGATTGTCATAAGAACGGCTTTATTTTGCCCGAAATTCTAACGTATTGTCACGACGCTGCCGGTTGGTGGTGTGACCACGCTTCGTCCTCCTCGGCCCGATTCCAATCCGCGCCAAGAGAGGCCTCGCTCAAAAGTGCGGTTTCGTGGCGCGCTTCGGTGGGCGCTTCCAAAATGGTGACGAGCGCGCGGCGCGGCGACGAAAGCTGAACGAGTTCGAGCAAGCGCACGCTGCCGTTTTCATCAATGAGCGCTTCGAGAGTTTGAATCATGGTGAGTCTCCAACGGGAATTTTACAAAGGGAGGCGTTCTCTTCACATTCCGATGGCGTTTTCGACCAACGCCTTGGCTTCGTCCAGCTTTTGACGTGCCCGCGCTTTGGCGCCCGATGCTTCCAACACTTTGTCGGCCAGACGCCCTTGCCACGCCAGATCAATAGAGCCATCGGCGTTTTTGGGGACGAAAATTTGATACTCGCGCAGATGTTGCGGATAAAGATGCAACTGGCCCGACGAGCCGGTTTGCGCTCGGTCGCTTTGTGCCAATCCTGCGGGCGAATTGAGAAAGAGCGCAAGATAAATCGGCAAAATTTTCGTGTGGTCGGTGCGGCAAATCAACAGGTCAACGGCGGCCAAGGCTTCGCCTGGCAAATCTCGAATCGCTTCGGCGCGGCCTAAAGTCCCAAGGCCAGTAGCGTTGAAAACGACATCCTCATTTCGCAAGCGCGCTGTTACTGCTTTTCCCCAAACGCCGCGTGTCGTGCGCTCGCACCCTTCCCAACTGATGCCGCGTCCCGACACGTTTTTCGATTTCACGACGCGAATTTCGCCGCCGCTTTCGTAGCCGTCCGGTTGTGCGCCCTTGTCGAGAAATTTCAAAGCCGAACCCAACTTCAACGCGCCTTTTTCCTCGATTTGCTGTCGCAATCGCGCATAATGCGGCTGGAAAAACTCGGGGTCGGCGCGTTGGTGCGATTTCATTTCGTCCCACTCGGCGACGTAAAACAACTCGCGCGGCGCACGGTCGATTTCGTCCCAGCCCAGCCGTTCGAGCAGTTCGGCTTCGGCCTGGGGGTAAAAATTACTGGCCTGAGCCAGCAAATCATGAGCTTGCCTGACCAAAGATGCCGCTTGCTCTTCGGTAGCCCCAAGTCTCGGAATAGGGATTTCTCCCAAATAAGCGGGGCTGACGTGCGGCGGCGCCCCATTGCCATAAATCGCACGTTTGCACAAAGCGTAACCGACCGAAGTATTTAGATAAACGGCCAGATAAGCCCCGTCAATATCTCCGAAGGCTCTAACGATTAAACCTTCGCCACTTGTATAAGCGGCCCCATTCGAGCCAAGGTAAACGCAAATATCTAAACCACCGGAACGAGTAACCAAAACGTCGTTCGTGAGAAGCCGGTTTTGCGGCAATCCAAGCGCGGTTTCGGGTGCGATGCGAAGTGCATTTTCTACTACAGGCAAGAACGGGCGGATGTTACCAGCGCGCAGAAAAGGCACTGTCTCTTTTCCTTCGTGGTAAATTCGCTTGATCTCGCCAGGATGGGTGATTGTAGCAAATGAATCAAGTCGTCCGTGCGATTTCAAATGCTCCAGAGTAGAACGCAAAAATGGCGTGTAGGCTTCAGCGTCCCAGCGCCCATAGCGCACCATCTCATTCATTTCGACAATTGAATAAACCATTTATGCCTCCTCCAAAAACTTAAAGCCCTGCTTTTTGCCCCACCCGATAAACGCCTCGGCGATTTCGTCTAAATCGTGTTCGATGGCGGCGGGGCGATTGCTTTCGGTCGTGGGGATGCCGTCTTCGTCGAGTTGGTTGCCCTGCTCGTCTTCGACGTATTGGTATTGCCCCGAATTGTTTTTGCCCGACTTTTGGCTCGTCGCCAGAAAAACCGGATAGTTGCTTTGCGGCGGCCCCGCGTCGCCGCCCCACTTTTGCACGAAAACCACGCTGGTTTTGGTGCCGGTGAAGGGTTTGAAGGAGTTGACGTGCAACCCCACGCACGCCAGAAGTCGCGCCCGTTTGCCCAGATAGTCGCGCAGTCCGCGCGTGCCGAGGTTGTTCAAATTGCCCTGCGGAAGCACAATCGCCATGCGCCCGCCAGGTCTCAGCAAATCGAGGCAGCGTTCCAAGAACAACACGTCGCGCTTCATGCCCGCCACCTTGCGGCGCTTGACGACTTTTTCTTCCTCGCTCAGTTCGGTTTCGTCATCTTCCTCGTCGTCGCGCAGGAGGCCGCCCGCCGCGAGTTCGTAGAGGTCGAAGGCCGCAAGCTGGGTTTTGCCGGTGATTTTTCCGGCGAAAGGCGGGTTGGTGAGGACTAAATCGAAATCGCCGTCGCGCGTTTCGCGCGAAAACTGGCCGATTTCTTTGGCGGCGGGCGAGTTTTGCCAGTCGCGCACATCGAGCGCATTCACCGAAAAGACATTGGCCTTGCCGTCGCCCGCGATAATCATCATCGTCTTGGCGACTTTTTGCAAACGGTCATCGAAATCAACGGCAAACAAATTTTCGTTAGCGTAGCGGTAAAGTTCGGCTTTGTCCCAATCGTAAAGGCGCTGCACGTGACGGATGGTGTGAATCAGGAAGCCGCACGAGCCGCACGCGGGGTCGATCATGCGTTCGCCGTCCTGCGGAAACAGCATTTTGACCGCCATTTTGACGACGGGGCGCGGCGTGAAATATTGGCCTTTGGCGCCTTTTTGTTCGGGGTTGATGAGATATTCAAAGGCGGCGTCCACGGCTTCCAAATCGGTGCGAGCGAGCGAAAACGGTTCGAGCGCGGCGGCACACAGGCGCAGGGCTTCGCCCTTGAGTTTGAGTTGTTCGCCCGCGTCGAAAATGGTGTCCCAGTGTTTGCGCGAGCGCGCTTCGGCGAAAAGCGAGTTGAAACGCTGGTAAACGTCTTCGGGCGTGCCGGTAGGAACTCGAAAATCCACGGCGTCGGTTGGTTTGACGCGGGGCCGGTATTCGTCGTGCAGCTTGGCGAAAAAGAGTTTGAACAGCTCGTCAAAAGCGTTGACGCCCGCGTTGGCGAGCGCGTCGTGTTCGAGGCGCTGAATCAGCGCGCGCATATTGGAAATCGGGGTCAGTTCGGCGAAAGTGAGCGGCTTGAGAATGTCTTCGAGAGTTTGGTTTTGGGCGGGCAAGCGCGAAATATCGCGGAAGGTGTAGGCGCCTTTGCCCGATGCGCTCTCCTCGCGCAGTTGAAAAGAGTGTTCCGATCCGTTGCTCCAGCAGCCAAAGGGCGAGGAAGTCCAGCGCAGATAGGAGCGCAATTGTTCCAGACCGGCTTGCGAGGCGGGCTTTTTGAGTTCGAAGACGATGTAAGGATCGGTGCGCGCATCGTCGGAGAAAATCACGATGTCGGCGCGCTCTTTTTCGGCGTCCTCGCCCATTTGCATCGGCCACTCGACGCCCACGCGCTCCATCGGGTAGAACAACGAATCGCGCACATAAAGCAAAAACAACTGGCGCACGACTTCTTCAGGTTTGGCGCGCAGCCATTTCTTGCGGTTGAGGCAAAAGATTTCCAATTTATCGCCGACTTCGCGCAATTTGAGCTTTTCGCGCTCGGCGTTTTGGAAGAATTTGAGGCCGAATTTAAGTGTTGGGTCGCGGAAAATCCGGTCGAGGTAGTCGTTGATGGTTTCGAGCCTGGGCGACTCGTTTTTCAGCGCCGCTTCGATTTCGGCCTCGACTTTTTCATCGAGAATGGGGTTGATTTTCATAGCAAAAAAGCAATTTCGCCCCGCGAAATTGCTTTGTATTTTGATGCATTTTGCCCCTACTGTCGCGGGTCGGAGTTTTCCAGCACCTTTTCCGTCTGCGCCGCGCGAAAACCTTCCAATCTTTCGCCGATTTGCGGGTATTTATTGCCCAGAATCGAAGCCGCCAGCAGCGCCGCGTTCACCGCGCCCGCGCGTCCAATCGCCAGCGTCGCCACCGGAACGCCCGCGGGCATTTGCACGATGCTCAGGAGCGAATCCAAACCATTCAACGCCTTCGACTGCACCGGAACGCCCAAGACCGGAAGCGTTGTCTGAGCGGCGCACATTCCTGGCAGATGCGCCGCGCCGCCCGCGCCCGCTATCACCACTTCCAGGCCGCGATTTTTCGCACCCTTGGCGTATTCAAAGAGCAAATCCGGCGTGCGATGCGCGCTCACAACGCGGGTTTCAAAGGGGATTTCGAGCGATTCGAGGGTTTCGCAGCAATGCTTCATGGTGTCCCAGTCGCTCTGGCTGCCCATGATGACGCCAACGAGCGGTTTCTCATTTCTCTGCGGAGAATTCATGCACCCTTTTTTACTCGATGGCGCACCGCGCGGCACGCAAGTGGCGAGAACTCGCAGCCATGAAACTGATTTCTGCAACCCGCATTTTCACTCTCGCCGCCGCCTTGTTGTGGAGCGGCCTTGCCCATTCTCAAATGGCAAACGGCGAGCAGCGCACGCACGGCGTCAACGCGCCAGGCACTTCAATTGGCCCTTCGCCAGGCATGGGCACGCCCCAGCCGCGTTTGGACGCCGCCAATCCCGACGAACACGCCATCAACTCCAAAAGTCCCGCCGCCGGTGCGGGCATCGATGCCAGCGCCAATGCCGTCGATAACGCGGGCGGCGCGATGTCCGGCCCCACGTCGGGCGCCTCCAACGCGCAGGACACGCAGGCCAACGCGAGCGGCATCTGGCCTTTCGCCCTTCCCATCGCGGCGATTTTCGTCGGTATGCCGCTCGCCTTCATGTTCTGGATGCGCCGCTCCAAAACCAAAAAGGAAAATTAACCACCCTACGCGGAGACACAGAGAAAAAGAGGGATTTAACCTCAAAAAATCTCTGTGTCTCCGCGTAGGGTGGTTAATTTTCGAGCAAAAGGGCCGCGCTATACTGGGCGCGGCCCCATTTTATGTCCGAACTTTTCATCAAACAGGAACTTTTCAAAATCCTGCCCACCATAGACGCGGTTTTGTTCGATATCGACGGCGTTTTGCTCGATGTATCCCAGAGTTTTCGCGCCGCGATTTGTGACACGCTCCAGCACTACGCCGTCCACCATCTCGAACTGAAGTCGAATTACCCGCTTCTCACGCCCGAAGAAACCGAGTTTTTTAAATTTGCCGGCGGCTTCAACGACGACTGGGATTTAACCAACGCCGCTGTGATGCTCATCGCCGCCAAACTCACCAAAACCCCCGCGCGCGATACCCAGTCCATCCACGAAGTCGCCCCCACGTGGCGCGAATACACCGATGCCATCAAGCGCGCCGGCGGCGGTCTGGCGCGCGCCGAGGGCGTGATTCTGGAACTGCTCACGCCCCATCAGCGCCGCGATTTCGCGCGCGCCGTCAACCCCAAACTGGTGACGCAGCTTTTTCAGGAGTTCTACGCCGGAGACGACGCCTGCCGCGATCTCTACGGCTTCGAGCCGGAATATGTGCATGGCGAGGGCTATTACAAGAGCGAAACGGTTCTCATCAACCCCGAACTTTTGCCCGCGAGGTTGAAATATGGCGTGGTGACGGGCCGCTCCAGCGCCGAAACACGCCTGGCGTTATCGCAGGCCAAACTGCTCCAGAAAATTCCCGCAAGCGCTTGGATTACGCCCGCCATCGGCCCCAAAAAACCCGACGGTCGCACGCTTCTGGCGGCGCGCGAGGCGCTCGATTTCAAAAACGCGCTTTACATCGGCGACATCATGGACGATCTGCAAACCGTCTTCAACTACCGCGAACTCAAAGGCGCGGGCAAAGCGCGCATCGCGGGCGCGATTGCGCTGTCGGGGCCATCGGGTGAGTTGCACAAACGCCAGTTTCTCGAAGCGGGCGCCGACATCGTGACGCCCGATGTCAACACGCTGCTGGAATATCTCAAGGCGGTTGTGAAGTGACGCCTCAAGATTTCGTTTCGTCGCTGCACAAATTGAAAGATGTCAGCGCGCAGTGGAAAGTGCTCGAATCGTGGCTCCACAAGGGGGAGCGTCAAAATCTCATCGAGGTGGCGCAACTCTGCGCGGGGGCGGGACAAGACGAATGGCAAAAGCACTCGATGAGTGACAAAATCGTGGTGATGTTGGCGCTCGAACGGGGGTGGGAAAATATTACGGCTCTCATGGAAATCAGGCGTTTTGCGCCGCCAAAAGTGCCTTATCTCGCCGAAATTCTGACGCAGAATCAGGACTGGCGCGAATTGCTGAGATTATTCGATTCACCCTCGTCGCGCTTGCAAAATCGCGAGTTCCTGGCGTTTCTGGCCCAGGAAATCGTGCTGCGCGGCCCCGATCTAACCCAAACTTCGGCGCGCCTTCTTCTTGAGGATTTAGTTGCAAGCGGGCACGAACTCAGCGTTTTGCCCCTGTTTCAGTTGCCCTGCGAGGCTGGTTTTGCGGCGTGGCGTCGCCGTTATAATAACCGAGGCGGATCGAGTTGGAGCTGGAAGCCACGGCCAGGCCGGCGAAAAGTGACGATTTCGCAAGAGGGGCAAAGGCTGGAAACCAGAGAAATTGAGTGCGACGCGGCGCGCATCGGGAGTGCCGTCGCCAACTGGTGCGAGGAATCGAACGGCAAAATCGAAGCGCTGTTTCGCGTTTGCGCCGTTGAAGGCGGAAGAATTTGGACTCAAACGCTGAAAAATCTCGGCCTGGAATCGCTGCGTGGCGCGGACGAGATGTCATTAACGCGCGTCGATTTTTCGGTGGCATTGGAGAGACACTTTTTGCTGTTGCGTGCAACGGCGGCGCTTATAACAACGGCGAATACGGCGCGCGGGGACGCCTTCGAGCCTGGCAATCGGTCGCGGCATTATGCGGCAGCGCAGCACAAAATCCAATCGAGATTGCTGAAGTCGCGCGAGGTTGCACCTGGTTCGAGTTCAGCGCATCCAACGAATGGTTTTATCAAGTGGCGTGGGATTTGGGCGTGGCCTGTCTGCGCGAAGAGAGAAACTCGCTCGCCGTCTTGAGCGCGACAGACACCGATTAACATGAACGCCAAACTCGTCCAGATCAGCGTCAACCCCGAAGGCGGCGTCCCCAAACGGCGCGTCGAAGCCGCGAAACTGGGTTTCGAGGGCGTCGAGGGCGACCGGCAAAACAATCGCAAATATCACGGCGGCCCACTGCGCGCGGTGTGTTTGTTTTCGCTCGAAGTCATCGAAAAATTGCGCGAGGAAGGCCATCCCATTGAGGCGGGTGCGATTGGCGAAAATTTAACGCTTGCGGGCCTCGACTGGAGCGAAATCACCCCTGGCGTGCGCCTGCAAATCGGCGAGGCGCGGCTTGAAATCACGTCCTACACTCGCCCCTGCCACAAAATTCGCGCCTCTTTTGCGGGCGGCGAGTTCATGCGGCCCTGGCAGAAAACTCATCCTGGCCAGAGCCGCGTTTACGCCAGAGTTTTAGTCGAAGCCATCGTGCGCGAAGGTGACGCGGTTTGGGTTCTCCAGAATTAAATTGGCCACAAAAAGGCACAAAAGAAACAAAATTTGGGTTATCCAAACTCCGGTAGTGGTCTTGTGCCAGGTGATGCAAGCGGAGGCTTTTGATCTTTGACAATCTAATCCGCAAGTTGTCGGGCGAATTCATTCGCCCGAACAAAGCCAGCCAACTTGCGGATTAGATTGTCAAAGATCAAAAGCCTCCGCTTGCATCACCTGGCACAAGACCACTATCCAAATCCAAACTCTCTTTTTGTGTCTTTTGTGGCTATAAATAAACCATGTCTCGCATTTCCCGCATCGTCCGCAACACCACCGAAACCCAGATCGACCTCGAAATCAATCTCGATGGGGCGGAAAATTCGACCTTTCGCTGCCAACTGGCGCTGGACTGCCGTTTTTGGCGCATATGCTCGAACAGTTCGCCAAACATGGCGGCTTCGACCTCAAAATCGCGGCGAGCGGCGACGTGCAAATCGACGGGCATCATCTGGTCGAAGATCTGGGCATCGCGCTGGGCCTGGCGCTAAATGAAGCCGTCGGCGACAAGCGTGGGCTGGCGCGCTACGGATTTTTCGTGCTGCCGATGGATGAAACCTTGATGCTGGCGGCGGTCGATTTTTGCGGGCGAGCCTATTTGCAGCTCGATTGGCAGCTCAATCAGGAAAAACTGGGCGATTTCGATGTGTTTCTGGTGCGCGAATTTTTGGTCGGATTGTCCAACAACGCGCGTATCAATCTGCATTTGAAGCAACTGAGCGGCGGCAACGCGCATCATGTCATCGAGGCGAGTTTCAAAGCCCTGGCGCGCGCCATGAAAATGGCGCTCAAAACTGAGGGCGACGAACTGCCCACGACGAAGGGGCTTCTGGGGGAATCGAAATGAGTTTGAATTTGCACACCACAACCGCGATGATCGATGAAAACGGCGAACTGCGCGGTTTGGAAAAGTTGGAATCGCTGCGCTCGCAGATGGTGCAGGTCGTGATCGTTTCGCAGCGCGAGGCGCAATACGACGACTCCGACTTGACGCCGCAGCAATGGCAACGCGGCGTGTCGGTTTTGCTCGCATCCGACTTCGCCGACGACCCAGGGGAAGACATCTATTCCAGGGAAGACGGCAAGCCTTATGACACCTCCCAGGACTAAACGAAAAATCGTGCTGGCACCTTTTCCGTTCGATGATTTGTCGAGCCAAAAAATTCGTCCGGCGCTGAAGTTGACGCGGGTGATGGGGCCGCATCGCCAAACGGTTCTGGCTTACATCACCAGCAAAACACCTTCGATTTTGCTTTCGAGTGATCTCGTTTTGGACTCGTCCTAACCCGATTTCGCCGTTACAGGCCTCAAAGTCACCTCGACGCTGCGCTTACACTTGCTTTACACCATCGCCAACGATCAAATTATCCGAGAACTGGGTGAATTGCCCGACGCTCTGCAAAGTGAAGTCGAAACCCGACTGCGCGCCCTTTTCGCACTTTGAAATGGTAAAAGATGACTGGATAACGGTCGAGCGCGCGCCGATTGAGGCGACGGCTCAAATGATGCGTTCGCGCCTCGAAATCGAGGGCATCGACGCCGTTTTGCGCGGCAACCACGCGGCGGGAACGGCGGGTGCGATCAACGAACTCAACCTGTCGTGGGAGAATCCGCTCGGCGGCGGCGAAGTGCGCGTTCGCAGCGAAGATGCGGCGCGGGCGCGGGAAATTCTGGCGGCGCGCGTCGACGATGAACCCGCTCCGCGTCGCACGGCGCCGCTCTGGATTCAAATTGCGGCAGCGCTTTTGGTGGCGCAGACGGCGTTTGTGACGGGCGCGGGACTTTCCGGCCAAGCGGCGTGGGGAGCGGGCGCCGCGCTCGTCGCCTTTGGCGCGATATTGGCTTTGGGACGGCGCCGGCCATGATTACCATTCTCGATTACTCGGTCAACAACCTGCGAAGCGTGCAAAAAGCCTTCGAGCATCTGGGGCACCCAACTCTGGTCACATCTGATCCCGAACTCGTGGCGCGCGCCGAAAAACTGGTTTTGCCAGGCGTGGGCGCCTTTGGCGAGGCGATGCGGAATCTGCGCGCCAAAAACCTCGTCGAACCGGTGTGCGAAGCGGTCACGGCGGGCAAATATGTCATGGGCGTGTGTCTGGGAATGCAGCTGCTTTTCGATTGGAGCGAAGAACTCGGTTTGCATCAGGGACTGGGCATTGTGGGCGGCAAAGTCGAAAAATTCCCCGAAACTCCCGATTTAAAAGTGCCGCACATGGGCTGGAGCGAGTTGGAATTGCCGCGCGAGTCGAGGTTGTTCGCGGGACTGGAAAACGGCGAGATGTGTTATTTCGTGCACTCCTACCACGCCCTGCCCGATGATGAAACCGTCGTTGCGGCGCGAGGAAAACACGGTTTGAAATTCGTGGCGGGCGTGGAGCGTGACAACGTGATGGGCGCGCAGTTTCACCCCGAAAAATCGAGCGCGGTGGGGCTGCGAATCCTGGATAACTTCGGGCGTCTTTAGCCACAGAGAACACAGAGAAGACACAGGGAGGCACAGAAATTTCTTTTTCAATTCCTTTGTGCCTCTCTGTGTCTCCTCTGTGTTCTCTGTGGCTCCAGGAATTTGTTGGTAAACCTTGCTTAGCCATGAACGATTCTTTCTTCCAAATCCTGCAAAAAGCCAAAGATAACGAAAATTTGGTCGCGCTTTACACCAACATCGAAAATCCGCGCGCGTTTCTGGCGGGCTGGGTCGAGGCCGTTTCCAACGAACACGTCGTTTTGCGCCATCTGTCACCCGAAGGCCGCTACGACGGCTACGTCCTCAAATACATCGACTCGATTTTTCGCGTCGATGCCGAGGGCCGCTACATCGAACGCCTCGCCTTTTTGTTCGGCGCGCGCAAACAGGAGTTCCCCGCGCGCTGGATGCCCGAAACCGACGCCGAAACCAACCTCATCCCCGAAATTCTCGCCGCCGCGCAAGCGGGCGAGATGATGGTGGGAATTGAAATCGCCGCCGATGACATGGAACACGGCGCGGTGCGCGAAGTCGGCTTCGATACCGTCACGCTCGAAGTTTTCGACCACTACGGCGCCATCGACCGCGAAGCGACGGTGCATCTCGAATCGATTTCCGAAGTGCGCGTCGATTCCGAGCGCCTGCAAAGCCTCAAAATGCTCTCGCGCTGGCATCATCTGCCAGGGCTCGAATAAACAATTGCCACAGAGCACACAGAGGACACACAGAGAGGCACAGAGAAATTGAAAAAGAAATCCTCTGTGCCTCTCTGTGTGTCCTCTGTGTGCTCTGTGGCTCCTACAAACATGAAATTCGAAATTATTCCCGCCATCGATATTCGCGGCGGCAAATGCGTGCGCCTGCTCCAGGGCGATTACAACCGCGAAACGATTTACGGCGACGATCCGCTCGAAATGGCCAAACGCTGGGCGGGCGAAGGCGCGGCGCGGCTGCACATCGTCGATCTCGACGGCGCGCGCGATGGCGTTTCGGCCAACCTCGAAATCATTCAAAAAATCGCCCAAAACCTCGAAATTCCGGTTCAGGTCGGCGGCGGGATTCGCACTTTCGATGCGCTCGACGCGCTGTTGGATGCGGGCGTGCAGCGCGGCATTTTGGGCACTCAGGCCGCCAAAGACCCGCATTTCGCCGAAGAAGCCTTTGCGATTTACGCCGACGCGATCATTCTGGGCATCGATGCCAAAGAGGGCAAAGTCGCGGTCGAAGGCTGGCAGGAGACTTCGAATGTCAGCGCGGTGCAGTTCGCCAAATACATGGCCGAGGCGGGCTGCATGAGAATCATTTTCACCGACATCGCGCGCGATGGAATGCTTTCGGGGCCGAATCTGGAAGCCCTCGCGGAAATGGCGGGCGCGGTCGAGATTCCGATTATCGCGTCGGGCGGCGTGCAAAGCGCGGCGGATGTGGCGCCGCTCAAGAATATCGCCGGCATCGAAGGCTTGATTACCGGCAAGGCGATTTACGAAAATCGCGCGACTCTAAGAGAGCTTTTGGAAGCGGCTCGTTAAATTTGGATTGGCCACAGAGAACACAGAGGAGACACAGAGGGGCACAGAGATTTTAAAGATTTCTCTGTGCCCCTCTGTGTCTCCTCCGTGTTCTCTGTGGCCAATCGCAACTTAATCCTTCGCCAACAGCGCCACCGCGATTCGCCCACGCGCTTCGGCTCTGGCGTTGCCTTTTTCCGGCAGTTGCTCGACCATTTCCAGCGCGCGGCGCGCATCGACTTTCGCCATTGCGCCCACCAGAGCCTTGAGGCTTTCGATGGCGTTGTCGTAGTCGTTGTTTTCGGGCGGTTTATAGGCTTTGATACGGTCGGCCCATTCGCGCTCGACCAGAATGCGGCTTTCGCCCGCCCAACGGTTGGCCCGCGCGCTCGCGTAGGCCGCAATCGAGGGTCGGTAGCCGAAATCTTCGGCGCTGCCGCGCGGCTGAGCTTTGTCAAAGGTCATCTGGAAGAGTTCATCGGCGAGTTTGGGATCGAAACCGAGCGCGATTTGCGCCGCCGCCGCGCCAGGCTCGATGTTGGAATAGCGCGCCTCGAAAACCTCGCGCAGCGCCCGCGCCGCGATTTCGGTCTGGCCCAGTCGCGCGGCGTTTCTGCCGATTTCGAGCAAAATTTCGCTTTGCCGGTATTCGGCGACATCCTTGGACAATTCGAGCGCGGCCTGGGGATCGGTTTTGGCGAGCGCCAGCGCCAGTTCGCCGCGCGCCTGCGCCACCATTTCTTTCGGTTTTTGGGCGTAGCCTTCGACGCGCACTTCATCTTTGGCGGCCTCTGCTGCGGGCAGAACGGCTTCCATGCGCTTCAACATCTCGCGCGCGCCCGCCAGATCGCCCGCCTGCGACAGTGCGCGCACCGCGCCGCCGAAAGCGCGCAGTTTGGCGTTGGCGCCCCAGTCGAGAATCAAATTATCGAACGCCTGCGTGCCGATGGGCGCGGCGATGCGGCCCCACTCTTCCGCGCCCGCCGCGCGCGCTTTGTCGGTCAATTGCGCGGCGATTTGAGCAGCGAAATCGACCTGTTTGGCGCCCTCGCCCGCCTGGAGCGCTTCGGAAACGGTGCTTAAACGCAGCAGCGAGGTGACGCCGTTGGCATCGAGCGCGCGCGTCGCTTTGTTCTGGGTTTCGAGCCAGGCGCGCGCCAATTCGCGCTCGGCGGGGTCGTCGCTTTTGGCGCGCAGCGCGGCCAGAAGCGCGGGCGCTTCGAGGTTGGTTTTGGAAACGCGCGCCACCAGTTCGCCGCCGCGCGCCAGAAAATCCTTCGGATCACGCCGCGCCAGTTGGCGCAGGTATTCCGTCCACGTCCAGTCCGAACCTGGGCCGCCCTGGCCCGCGCGCGTAATCGCGGCTTCGAGGCGCTGGGTTCCCAGAGCGTCCCAGATCGCGCCCCAACGTTCGCCATACAAATATCCCAGACGCGCATTGGGCAAAATTTCGTCGGCCAGAGCCGCCGCGTCGTAAGGCGTCGCTCTGGGCAGCGTGATGGAGCCGTTTTCGCCCGCTTTTTCGATGCGCGCTTCGCCCAGAGCGCCGCCATTCGACGCCACAAGCGTGACGCCTTCGAGCGCGACATCGGGAATCGAAAAGTCGCCGTTGGCATCGCTTTGCACGATGGGCTGGTCGTTGCGCCCCGCGAGGGAAACGAACGCGCGCACCGGTTTGCCCTGCGCGTCCACCACGCGACCGCGCAGTGCCGCGCCGCGCGGCTGAAAAATGAGGTCGGCGCGCCAGGCGCCGTCCACGACTTTGAAATCGCCGCCGCGCGCGAAAATCAGGCCTGGCCGCGTCACGGTGCCGATTTTGGGCGTCGCGCCTTCTATCGAGAATTTGGCTTCAAAGGCGCCATCGATGCCGGAAATGGTGTTGAGGCTTTGAGAGGAATGGCCTGAAGAGATTCGCAGCGCGATTTTGGCGCCCGCGACCGGATTTCCGGCATTGTCCAGCGCGCGTCCCGCCACCGTTTTGGGCGTGTCGGCGGCGCCTTCGGTGTCCACCACGGCTTCGATGGGCGCGGTTTTCTGGCCCGCGACGACGGAAAACTTCACTTCCGAAACCAGTTTCGCGCCTTCCAATTTGAGCGTGTAATCGCCCGCTTCGAGCGCGCCAAAACTGAAATTGCCGTTGGGATTGGCGTAACCGTATTGCCGTCCGCCGCGCCCTTTTTCGGCGTAAACCTGCAAACCGCCTACGCCGCGCCCGTTTTTGTCTTTGAGGGTGCCTTTGGCTTCGATGCCGCGCTTGAGTTCAATCGTTCCGAGATCGATCACGCCATTCACGGCTGTGGGCACCGGTTTCTGCAACTGCCCGAAGCCCTGTGCCGAAATGCTGCCCTGCGAGGCATCCTCGGAGGCGCGAAAAGAAAACTCGCCGTTTTTGTCGCTCGTGCCCCGCCCGTTGCCGCGCCCATAAAGAGAAATATTCGCCTGAGCGATGGGCGTATTGGCGCCGCTTTCGACCACTTTTCCTTTCACCAGAATGCCGATTTCGGTTTTCCAGTCGCCGATGTCGCGCACCTCGCCGGTTTTCAGCGCTTTGACGTTTTTCGGTTCGATGAGGAAGGGAAGCGGCTTATCGCGCCTGCCGAAATTGATGCTTTGCAGATAAAAATCGCCAGGACGCAAACCCGTAAGCACAAAGGTGCCGTTGGGCGCGGTGCGAAAATCGTCGGCGGAGATATAGCCGCTGCTTCCGCCTGGATGGAGCGGCACACCGGCGGCGGGCGTTCCATCGGGCGTCAAAAGACGGCCTTTGATGGTCGCGCCGCGCTCCAGAAACACCGGCGGCGCGGCGGCCGCAAGCGACAAATTCAAGGTTTCGCGCACGAAGCGCGGGTCTTCCACGCCAACGCGCGCCGTTCCCGCGCGCGGCACATTGGAGAAACTCCATTTGCCATCTTCGCCCGTGGTGGTTTCGAGCTGCATCGACTTGCCGAGAGCCGTGCTTTTGCCCCCGCCGTCGGCGCTAAAGCCGCTCAAGACGATTTTGACGCCCGCGACCGGTTTTTGCTCTTCATCGAGTGCCACGCCGCCCCAGGTTTGAGCCGCTTGCAGCGCGATTTCGTTGTCGCCCGCGACCAGATTTTGAGTCGCCACCACCATTCCTGGCACGAGGATGCGCGCGAAGACGGCGGTGGGAGCGGCGAGTCGTTCGTCTTTGGGCGGCGCCGCGAGCGAGCTTTTCGACTCGAATGCCACAGTCCCCGCTTCGTCGCTCACCAGTTCGAGCGGCGCTTCCATTTTGCGTTCTTCCCAGGCGCCGCTCGATTCGGTCACTCGAACCTGCGCCCCCGCGACCGGTTTTTTGTCCGGCCCCACGATCTGCAAACGCACCGCGTCAGCGCGGGCCGCCGCCGTCCACACCAAACAGCAAAACAGCGAAAGAGCGATTTTCATCATTAGCGCGCAGTGTAACGCGCACATTTCTGCAATTCCATTTTTTAATCATGGTGCTTCCGGCCTCAAATCCGCCAAACTGGGGGCATGATCAAAACCATCGGCCACGCCGCGTTCGATTGCTACCAGTTCGAGAAAACTCTCGATTTTTACACCCGCGTTCTGGGTTTCGAGGAGATGTTCAACCTCTACAACGACGCGGGCGAACTATGGATTACCTATTTGCGCGTCAGCGACGAGGCTTACATCGAACTTTTCCCCAAAAGCGGCGCAATGCCGCCGCGCGGCGGCTCATATTCGCATCTGTGTTTGGAAGTGGACGACATCGAAATCACGGCGCGCGAAGTCGTCGAGCGCGGCGGGACTTTGGACGGCGAAATCAAAACCGGCAAAGACGGCAACCGCCAGGTGTGGACGAAAGACCCCGAAGGCAACCGCATCGAATTCATGCAGATGATGCCCGACAGCCTGCAAATGCGCGCCATCGAACGCATCAAAGGCACCAAAATCGGGGCTTAAAAATGGTTTCACTCGCGCGAGTGAAGAGGTAAAATAGATTCATCGCTCGTTTCGAGCGATGAATTTTCGTTGGCGGGAGCCAGATTATGCCCAGCGTCCATGTTCACGATGAAACCATCGCGGGAAGTCAAACGGAAGGTTTCGACCTCGAATTTTTCTCGTCGCGCATCACGGCGCGCGAACTGATCGCGCGCCGCGTCGAAGAGGAAGTGCGCCACTACAATTTGCAGCAGGGCGAAGTTTTCGCCGGTCTGGTGCAGCCCGACGAGACCGAAAAATTGCCAGGCGGCTACAAAATGAAGTCTCCGCGCCGCATCGATGCCGCGGCGCAGGTCGAACGGGCGCTGCAAGCCTTCGAGCGCAACGGATTTTTCCTGCTGGTGGGCGATCAACAGGTCGAAAACCTGGACGACGAAATCGAACTCGGCCTCAAAACGAGTGTTTCGTTCGTGAAGCTGCTGCCGCTTCAGGGAGGCTAAGTGATGCGCGAAATTTCAGTTGAATTTCAAAATCTCATGGCGGAGATGCAGCGTTCTCATCCGGCCAAATTCCCTTATCAATACTGGCAAAACAGCGTCGCGCAGGAGATTTTCCGACAACCTTTGCCCATGCAGTTCGAGGCGCTTCTGGCGGCTTTGGATCGGGTGCAAAACGTGTTTCCACCGCATCCACAAACGCGGACTCTGGAAAACGGCGTGGACGGCGCGGCATTGTTCTCGTGGTTTGTCAATTATCTTTTGAAACAGCCTTATGCGCTTTCCGAAGCAGACTTTGAAGAGCTTTTCGAGCGTTGTGCCAGTGTGAGCGCGCTTTTTTCCGGCTATTTCCGCACGGCGCACGGACTGGTGCAACAGCTTCAATCGTTCGATCTCACACCGGAACTTGTTGAAAAATGGCGCCCACAGCTTTGCCAACTGCGCCAGATGTTCAGTCCCGACTTCAGTCCGAATTACGGCGATTACGAATGGTCGCCGTTGCCACCGATGAATTTCCTGGCCGGTCTTTTGGGCCAACAACGTCCCGACTTCCTCGAAACCGGCGACGCCTGGTCCGATGCCGCCGTAGCCGATCTGGAAGCGATGGAATCTTCGCGGCGCGCGTTGTGGCTCTCGGTTTTTGAACACGCGCGCAGTTCCAAAGAGGGCAAACCAACGGAAAAATGGCTCAAAGCCGCCGATGCGCTGCTGCGGTTGCTCGGAAAAGAGGAGTTTTTGGCGCGCGCTCAGGTTTGGTTTTCGCTTTACGGCAAAGACGATGGCTGGTGGTTCGCCGACCGCGAAGAACGCAACGACGCTTTTTTCAAGGGACTGGTCTGGATGGCGTCGCGCGTGGAAGACGCCGCGATCATTCCGGCGCTGGGCGCGGCGCTGCGCGGCAGTTTCAAGGCTCGTGGACGCGCGGGAGTGCGCTCGCAGCGCGTGGGCAACGCGTGCATCTGGGCGCTGGGACGGCGCGACGAAGCCGAAGCCGCCTCGCATCTCGTGGCCGCCAAAAATCGCGTCAAAAACGGCGCGATTTTAAAAACGCTGCAAAAAACCATCGAAATCGTCGCCGTTCGCGCCCAGATGACGCCCGAAGATCTCGAAGAACTCGCCGTTCCCGATTTTGGTCTCGAAAATGGCGTTCTGGCGCGCGATTTCGGCGCAGTTCGCGTCGAAATCGAGGTTTCAAGCGGCAAAGCGCTGTGGAGTTGGACGAGCGCGGGAAAAGCGCTCAAGGCCGCGCCCGCGAGCGTCAAACGCGAGTTCGCAGGGGAATTGAAAGAACTCAAAGCCGCCGCATCGGAATTGGAGAGGGTGCTTGCGGCGCAAAAAGAACGGCTCGACCATTTGCTGCGCGACCAGAAATCGTGGGAGTTTTCGACCTGGAAAACGCGCTATCTCGAACACCCCTTGATGGCGCTCCTCGCGCGCCGCGTCATCTGGAGTTTTAGGAGCGAAGGCGAAAAAATCGTGGCCATGCCGCGCGAGGATGGCTTTGTCGATGCGAGCGGCGCGGCGAAAGCGGTTGCCGCCAACAGCCGCGTCCAGATGTGGCACCCGATTTTCGATGCGCCGGAAAACGTCCTCCAGTGGCGCCGCTATTTCGAGGATTCGGGTCAAAAACAGCCCTTCAAACAGGCGCACCGCGAGATTTACCGGCTCACCGATGCCGAACGCCAAACCCGCACTTATTCCAACCGTTTCGCGGCGCATATTTTGAAGCAGCACCAGTTCAATTCGCTGTGCGCGGCGCGCGGCTGGAAAAACTCGCTGCGCCTCATGGTCGACGACGACTACCCGCCCGCCGTCAAACTCTGGCCCGCGCACAATCTGCGCGCCGAATTTTGGATCGAGGGCATCGGCGACGACTACGGCACCGACACCAACGAAACCGGCACCTACTGGCGCGTTTCGACCGACCAGGTGCGCTTCTACCCGCTCGATGCGCCCCAAAATTCCGCCCACGCGAGCGGCGGCGGTTACGCTGTTCGCGCTCGCCGTGCCCCCGCCGAAGCGCTCGAACTGGCCACAATTCCGCCGCTGGTTTTGTCGGAAACGCTGCGCGATGTCGATTTGTTCGTCGGCGTGGCCAGTCTGGGCGCCGACCCCAGTTGGAGCGACAGCGGGCCGCAGGGCCATTTCCGCCTTTATTGGCAGGATTATTCGTTTGGCGAACTCGGCGAAACCGCGAAATCGCGCGCCGATGTGCTGTCGCGCTTGCTGCCGCGCCTCAAAATCCGCGACATCGCACGCCTCGAAGGCCGTTTTTTGCGCGTCGAGGGCAAAAAGCGCGCTTACAAAATCCATCTGGGAAGCGGCAACATCCTCATGGAGCCGAACGACGAGTATTTGTGCATCGTGGCCTCGCGCGACGAAAACGAAGGCGTTTTTCTGCCTTTCGAGGGCGATAAAACGCTCGCGGTCATCCTCTCCAAAGCGTTTTTGCTCGCCGAGGACGACAAAATCCGCGACGCGAGCATCGTGCGCCAAATTCAAGGCGCTTAAAACGCGCACCCAGGTGCTTGTGGAGAGTTGGAAGAAGCAGTTGCGGCGCTTGATTCTGACGCCGCTTGGCTCTGGCGTATACTGATTAGTATTCTAAATGAGGTGCATGAATGGCGACACTTACGGTGCGGATCCGGCCTGAAACTCATCGCAAACTGCAAAAAATGGCGCAAAGCAGTGGTAAATCGCTGCCGGAAGTTCTGGAGCGCGCCATCGGCGAATACGAGCGGCAGCAGTTTCTGGCGGGATGCAACGCCGCTTTTGAGCGATTGCGCCAAAACCCCGACGATTGGGCGCACGAAATGGAAGAGCGCGCCGCCTGGGACGTGACTCTGAGCGACGGTGCGGAAACGGAGCGCGCTTCGTGACGCCCAAACCTCGGCGCGGCGAAATCTGGCGCGTTGATCTCGATCCCACGCGCGGCCACGAGCAAAGCGGCACACGTCCGTTTCTGGTGGTTTCGGACGACCAATTCAACGCGAGCGCGGTGCAGATGTGTATCGGACTGCCACTCACCTCGCGCGACAAGCGCATCCCGACACACGTTGCGGTTGCGCCGCCCGAAGGCGGACTAAGCGTCGCGTCGTGGATTAAATGCGAAGATGTGCGAGCGGTTTCGACGCTGCGCCTGAGCGCCCGCACCGGTGCGGTTTCAGACGAAACAATGGAAGCCGTCGAGTTTCGCCTGCGGATATTGCTCAAACTTTAAATTTATGCCTGCCAAACGAATCATTCCCGCGCTCGACATCAATGCGGGGCGCGTCGTGAAATGCGTCCAGTTCGAGAATATGCGCGACGCCGGCGATCCGGTCGAACGCGCCGCGTTTTATGACAAAGAAGGCGCCGACGAACTGGTGTTTCTCGACATCACCGCCAGCCACGAAAAACGCGACATCATCTCCGAACTCGCCGCCAAAGTCTGCGAAGAGGCTTTCATTCCTTTTACCGTCGGCGGCGGCCTCAAAACGACCGAGGAAATGGCGCAAATTCTGGCGGCGGGCGCGGATAAAATTTTCATCAATACCTCGGCGTTTTCCGACCCGAAATTGATTTCCCAGGGCGCCGAGCGCTTCGGCGTGCAATGTATCGTGGTGGCTATCGACGCCAAAGCCAAAAATGGCGGCTGGGAAGTGTTTCTGCACGGCGGGCGCACGCCGACCGGACGCGATGCGATTGAATGGGCGCGCGAAGCCGAAAAACTCGGCGCGGGCGAAATTTTGCTGACTTCGATGGACGGCGACGGCACGCAGGCGGGCTACGATTTGGAGCTTACGCGCGCGGTTGCCGAGGCTGTCAATATTCCGGTGATAGCATCGGGCGGCGCAGGCAATGTCGATCACATTTATGACGCGCTGACTTATGGCAAAGCGGAAGCGGCGCTGGTCGCTTCGATTGTGCATTATGGGATTTACAAAATCCGCGATATTAAAGCGGAGTTAAGAAGTCGCGGCGTTGAGGTGCGAATCTGAAAAATTAGCCACAGATGACACAGATGAGGTCACAGATGAACACAGATTTCTTTTTCTAAAATATCTGTGTTCATCTGTGACCTCATCTGTGTCATCTGTGGCTCCTTCAAACCATGTTTATCGACAACCTAAAATACGACGAACGGGGCCTGGTGTGCGGCGTTTTCCAGGATTTTCAAAGCGGCGAAGTTCTCACCGTCGCCTGGCTCAACCGTGAAGCGGTGCAGCTCATGTGGGACACCAAGCGCGGCACGGTTTTCCGTCGCTCGAAAGGCAAAGTGATGATGAAAGGCGAAGTTTCGGGCAACGTGCAAATCGTCCACGAAATTCTGGCCGACTGCGACCGCGATGCTCTGGTGATTAAAGTCGAGCAAATCGGCGGCGCGGCGTGCCACAAAGGGTATCGCTCGTGCTTTTTCGATTTGGTGAATGAAGATGGCGAACTCGAAGCGCAGGGACAGCCGCTTTTCGACCCGCAGAAGGTTTACGGTTAGCCACAGAGAACACAAAGAAGACACAGAGAGGCACAGAGATTTCCTTTAATTTTCTCTGTGCCTCTCTGTGCCTCTCTGTGCCTCTCTGTGTCTTCTTTGTGTTCTCTGTGGCTAATTTTCAGGCGACCAAACTTTCGAATTCGTCGATTTGACCGCGAACCACGTTCAAGCTGCTTTCCCAGAACTCGCTTCCCCTCAAATCGAAGCCGAATTCCCGCGCCAGAGTTTGCGCGTCGGCCATGCCGCAGCGACTCAGAAATTGGTCGTATTGCGCGCGAAAAGCGTCCGGTGCCTTTTGGTATTGCGCGTAAAGCCCCAGCGCCAAAAGCAAGCCGAAGGTGTAGGGATAGTTGTAAAACGTCGGGCCGTAATAGTGGCCTTTCACTGCCCACATATACGGATGCAGGGGCGCCACATCGTCGCCGTAGGTTTCGATTTGGGCGCGCGTCATGAGGTCGCAAAACTCGTTTTCGCTGAGATCGCGCTCGGCTCGCTTTTCAAAAACCGCCGATTCAAACAAAAAACGCGAGTGAATATCGACCACGACCTGCAAATTGCGACTGAGGGCGTTGTCGAGCAGCGCGATTTTCTCAGTTCTATCGGCCTTGGCGACAGCGCCCTCGAAAACCAGCGTCTCGCAAAAAATCGAGGCGGTCTCGGCGAGCGTCATGGGAATCGCTTTTTGAAGCGGCGTCCGATTTTCGAGACATAAATTGTGATAAGCATGCCCCAGTTCGTGCGCCAGAGTCGAAACGGCGGTGAAGGAGCCGTCGAAATTCATCAAAACCCGCGATTCTCCGGCGCGCATCTCGGTGCAATAGGCGCCGCCGACTTTGCCAACGCGCGGCGCGGCGTCTATCCACTTTTCCTCAAAAGAGCGGCGCGCGAACGAAGCCAGTTTTTCAGAATATCGCCCGAAATTTTCGGCGACGAACGTTTCGGTCGCGGGCCATTCCCACGCCCGTTCGTCGCCGCCGAGCGGCGCGATCAAATCGAACCACGCCAACCTTTCAACGCCCAGCGCGCGCGCTTTGGCCCTCATGTAGCGCCGAAAATCGGGAAACGCCGCGACACCCGCATTTTGCATCGCCGCGAGGGTTTGGCGGTCGATGGAATTGGCGAAAAGCGTCGGCTCGACATCATCGGAAAAATCTCGTCGCGCGCGGGTTTCGCGCTGAAAACCTTTGATGCCGTTGAGCGCAGCCGCCATCGTGGGCGCGACACTTTTCCACGCCTCGATTTCGCTCCCAAACGCGGCGCGGCGATTTTCGCGATTGGGATGCGACGCTAACGCGCGAATTTCGCTCATCGGCAGCACCCGTTCCTCGCCGTCCACCACGACGGGCGCCGTCAACAGCGCCGAAAGGGTGCCGTGCAGTTTCGCCCAGCCGCCCAGTCCCATCGGCGCGAGCGATGCCGCGAGATTTTCTTCATGTTCGCTCATCTGATGCGAGGCCAGAAACCCCGCGCGGCGCACCCAAAATTCGTGATTTCTCGCCACTGCGGAGTTTTCTAAAAGAGTTTCGATGTCGCTTGAACCAATCCAGGCAATGAGGCGCGTTTGCAGCTGCCCCAGTGCGACGGCGCGGGTTTCGAGTTGCGATTCGCGCGCTTTGGCGAGGTCGTTTTTGGCGTCGGTGGTGACGAAACAGGCGATGTAGGAGCCGAGTAACTGCACCCAATGTTCGGTTTCATTCCATGCCGCAATGATGCGCTCGAAAAGTGCCGTATCAAGGGTAGAACCCTCGTGGCGCCGGATGTTTTCGCTGTCAAAAAGGGCTTCCAAGTCGCCAATGAAGGCCAGGGTGTCTTGAAAACACACCTCGAAAAGATGGCTTTCGAGCGAGGGAAAAATGGGCGTCATATCCCAGAGGGGAAGAGGGGGCATTATTTTGGAAGGCTAAAGGATGAAGGATAAATCGTGCAGGGCTACGATAACTGGAAGTGATTTAGCCTTTAGCCTTCATCCTTTAGCCTTTTTCTTGCTTTGGCGTTTTTGGCGCAGGCGGTAAGAATGGCAGAGAGTTCAGTGGCTTCCTGGAGCAGTTTGGCAGTGGGAATCGAGCGTGTGCCGTCACGTTCTTCAAGCAGAGCGTCCATGAGTTCGAGCCAGTAACGGGTTTCTTCAAGTTCTTGCAGCCCACCTTCGATTTTGGCAGTGAATTCGGACACTGAACGCGCGCGGCAAGCCTCGCGGTAGTGCGCGCCAACCGAAGTGCCGGAACGAATGAACTGTTTTCCCAACACCTGAAACTCAGTATTTTTGGGCAACTGCGAGTAATAACGCACTACATCCAAAGCAAACCGGCGCGTCCGCGAAGTCAAATCCTCCATGATTTTGGAAGGCTAAAGGATGAAGGCTAAAGGCTAAATCACTTCCAGTTCTCGTAGCCCTGCACGATTTATCCTTTATCCTTCATCCTTTAGCCTTTTTATTGAACCATGCCCTTGGTCACCTTCATAAATACATCTTCCAGATCGGCTTCGCGCTGCGCGAAACTCGCGACGGGCAGGCCGCCTTGCACCAACAAATTCAAAATTTGCGGCAGTTCGTCGTGCGAGCCGATGAAACCAATGGTGAGATGACCGCCTTCGGCTTTGGCCTCTTTGACGTGCGGATGATCCCTCAGCAGTTCGAGCGCGCGCTCGCCGTTTTCCGGCCCGCCGGTGAGGCGCACATCGAGCAGAATCGAGCCTTCCAATTTTTGCACGATGTCATTCACCCTTCCCGAAACTACTAACTGGCCGCGCTCCATGATGCCCACCGAAGTGCAGAAATCGGCCAGTTCGGGCAGGATGTGCGACGAAACGAAAATGGTTTTGCCCATCGAACGCAGTTCCTTGAGAAGGGCGCGAAATTCGATGCGCGCGCGCGGGTCGAGGCCGCTCGCCGGTTCATCGAGGAGCAATAATTTCGGGTCGTGAACCAGAGTTTTGGCCAGACAGAGGCGCTGTTTCATGCCGCGACTGAGGCCTTCGACATAGCTTTCGCGTTTTTCCGTCAGGTCGGTAAGTTCTAAAACGTCGTCGATGATGGGCTTGCGCTTGTTGGCGGCGATTTTATAAGCGGCGGCGAAAAAATCGAGGTATTCCCACACTTTCACGTCATCGTAAACGCCGAAAAAATCGGGCATATAGCCGATGATTTTGCGGACTTCGAGCGGGTGCTTCAAAACGTCGATGCCATCGACATGAACCGTTCCGGTCGTCGGCTCCAGAAGCGTGGCGAGGGATTTAATCGTGGTGGTTTTGCCGGCTCCGTTGGGGCCGATGAAGCCGAAAACTTCGCCCTTTTCAATGGTGAGATTGAGGTCGCGCACCGCCACCAGGTCGCGGTAGCGCTTGGTGAGGCCCTTGATTTCGATCATCGGCGTCGAAGCCGGAACGGTGGAGGCGACGGGCGCGGGAACGGAAGGGGAAAATTCGGAGGTCACATCTCAATTATAACGCCGCGCCCGCGCCGTCCGAAGCACACAACATCCAAGTAGTTTCTCGCGCCAGGACACGGAGATTGGAACCCTCAAAGCGCAACCGGTCGACGCTGCGTTTCGAAACACACTTCCCAGCAAAACAGCCCCAAAAAATGTCGAATTTGCGACATTTGGGGATTAATTTTGCAATCGAGACCTTGATTGATAGCGACAGTCTTTATTAAAATAGTTCTTATGCATACCAATTGTCAAAAGAGCGCCTCTCTGTGATGAAAAAACCTGCTATTGAACACGCCTCGCCCACTCTGCGCGAGTGGATGCAGCGCATGGCGCCCTGTCCCATCAGGGCGCCGGAACACGAAATCGAGATGACCGGCGCGATGATGTGCCAGATCATGATGCTCAACTCGGTCATCGAGCGCCAGGGCAACCGTCTGGTCGAGGAACACGGCCTGACCCTCCCGCAATGGCTGGCACTGGGCTGCATCGGTCACGCGGGGGCCGAAGGCATCGGGCATTCGCAAATCGGGCAGAAATTGATGCTGTCCAAGGCGCCGATCACCGGAATCGTCGACCGTCTGGAGCGCGCCGAACTGGTGGAGCGCAGCGCCGATGCCAAAGACCGCCGCGTTTCGCGCGTGACGGCGACGCCCAAGGGCATTGAAACCTGGTGGAGCGTAAAAAACACGCTCAAGGGCCATTCGGAAGGCATCGTGGGCGCGTGCCTTTCGCCCGACGAACAGGAAGAACTGCTGCGTTTGATGGGCCGATTGCTCGACGCTTTCGCCCAAAACGATCCGACTTTGACCGATTTCAATATAGGCAACAGGAAATAGGGTGTTGGCCGCAACGACCCAAACTCAACCTATCGCGCAGGAGCGAGCCGCATGAACCTCTCGAAACCGTTTTCTCCTTCTCTTTTCACCTTTTTATCGCTTTCCCTGGCGATTGGCGGCATCTCCTACGCGCAGGACGCGCCGCCAACCGGCGCCCCAGCGCCAGGAAACACGCCCGTCGAATCGGGCGTGGCCACCGACGGCACGCAGGGCGCGGCGGGCGGTTCGCCGCAGGTTTTGGTGCCGGTTCCCGATGTCAGCGACGCGGGATTGGCCGATGCGCGCCACCGCGAGGCCGAAAACGCGCCGGTTTTGACGCTTGAAGGCGCCGTCGCCGGTGCGCTGCAAAATAATCCCACGCCCCAGGCCGCGCGCGCCGCTTTGAACGCGGCGCTGGCGCGCGTCGGCATCGTGAGATCCGCCAACGGCGTGCAGGCGGGACTCAATGGCTCGATTCAAACCTCGCGCGGCTTCGGCGGCAATTCGGGCGTAACGAACACGGGAACAGGCGGAATCGGAACGGGCGGAACGGGAACTGGAAACACGACGGGCGGTTCGGGCGGGTTTTCGACCAACGAACAGCTTGGTCTCAACGTCACCCTGCCGCTTTATAACGGCGGCCGCGTGAAAGCGGCGCAGCGCGCGGCGCAGGCGTCGGCGCGCGCCCAACTCGCCACCACGCAGCAAACGGAGCAGGAACTCGCGGCGCAAACGATTTTGTCGTATCTGGGCGTTTTGCAGACTCAGGAACTGCTCGAAGTGGCGCAGAGCAACCTCGAAACTTCGCGCGAACGGCGCCGCATCGCGGGCGTGCGCTTCGATGCGGGCGCGGCGGCGCGATTGGAAGTTTTGCGCGCCGACGCAATCCTGGCGGCGGCGCAGCAACGGCGCATCGCGGCCTCCAACGGTCTGGCACAGTCGAAAGCGGCGCTTAACATCCTTTTAGCGCGCGCGCCGGAAACTCCGGTTCGTCTGGAGCCGATTCAAACTCTCCAACTGCCCGCCGCCGCGCGTTTTCCCCTCGCGGAGCAGGCGACGGCCATTGCCTCTGGCGGCGCTGTCCCGCCTTCGGCCAGTTTGCGCGAAGTCGCCGAGGCCACTTTGCCTTCGCTGGCCTCTACCCGCGAACAAGTTAACGCCGCCGATTTCAACGTCGATGCCCAGCGCGCGCAGCGCAAACCCTCGATTGGCGCGTCTTTATCGGGAATTTTGCGGAATCCGGTGCAGTTCGCCTCGCGGTTTTTGCTGGGGGCGGGACTTTCGGTCGCGCAGACCATTTTCGATTCGGGCCGCATCAGGTCGCAGATCACCGAAGCGCAGGCGCAGGCGCAGCAGGCGCGATTCGGATTGAGCGGGCAGCAATTGCAGGTCGCCAATGCCATCGAAGGCTCGCTTTTGACGCTCGATTCAGCGCGCAAGCGATTGGCTTCGAGCGATGTTGGCGTTCTGGCGGCGGCGGAAGCGCTGCGCGCGGCGCAACTCAGTTTCACGGCGGGCGCGGGCACGCCGCTCGATGTCACCGACGCGCAAAACGCGCTCGTCGCGGCCCAAAACGATGCGGTGAACGCGCGTTTTGAAGTCGCGCAGGCCCAGGTTCAACTGGCGGCGGCAACGGCTATTACTCAGGGCGGCTCGGCGACGGGCCGCAGCGGTCTGGGTTCGAGCGCCGGAACCGGACAAAACAGCACGCTCAGCGCTTCGGGCGCCAATCAGAGCAACGGCACGCCCGCTACCGGTTCCTTCGGCGCGGGTGGCACAACGGGTTCATTTGGAACTTCCAACACCTCAAATTTCGGCAGTTCCAACACGTCTTCTAACACGGGCTTTTAATGGGGAGACGGAAGACGGGAGAGCTAAGCGCGTTTCCCCTCTTCCGTCTCCCGTCTTCCGTATTCCGTATTCCGTCTCCCTCCTCTCATGCAGAAACTCGCAGAAATTTGCATCCGCCGACCGGTTTTCGCTTCGGTTCTCATTCTTATCCTCGTCGTGGTCGGCGCGGCGGGCTTTTTCCAGCTTGGCGTTGACCGTTTCCCCAATGTCGATTTCGCCACCATCACCGTCACGACGGTGCAGCCTGGCGCCTCGCCTGAATCGGTCGAAACCGAGGTCACCCAGCCCATCGAGGAAGCGGTCAACACCATTTCCGGCATGGACGAACTGCGCTCTTATTCCAACGAGGGCGTGTCCATCGTGGTGTGCCAGTTTCTGCTCGAAAAAGATGTGGACGTGGCCGAATCAGAAGTGCGCGCCAAAGTGGGGCGCATCGTCAACCAACTGCCCGAAAACGCCGAGCAGCCCGTCATCGAAAAATTCGACACCGGCTCGCAGCCGGTTCTGGGCATCGCGCTTTCGGGCCAGGCGGGCATCCGAGACGTCACCGAATACGCCGATAAAATCCTGCGCCGCCGCATCGAATCGACGCCTGGCGTGGGCCGCATCGACGTTCTGGGCGGGCGCGGACGGCAAATCAACGTTTATCTCGACGCCTACAAAATGCGCGGCTACAGCGTCACCGTTTCCGACGTGACGCGCGCTTTGCAGGCGCAAAACATCGATATTCCTGGCGGGCGCGTCGATCAGGGCAATCGTTCGCTCACGCTTCGCACGGCGGGACGCATCCAGAACGTCGCCGATTTCAACGAAATTTCGATTAAAGCCCAGAACGGCGGATCGGTTTTGCTTTCCGACATCGCGCGCGTCGAAGACGGCGTGGCCGATGCCGAATCGGTCTCGCAAATCAACGGCGAGCCGACGGTGTATTTGCAGGTTTCCAAGCAGTCGGGCACCAATACGGTCGCGGTGATCGAGGGAATCAAGAAACGCATCAAGGAACTCGAACCCGCTTACAAAAGTGCCGGATACGACGTTCGCATCGTCAACGACCAGTCGGATTACATCAAGGCCGCGATTCATTCGGTCGAAGAACATCTCATCGTCGGCTCGATTCTGGCCTCGATTGTCGTCCTCATCTTCCTGCTCAACTGGCGCTCGACCCTGATTGCGTCGATTTCGATTCCCACTTCCATCATCGCCACCTTCGGTTTGATGTGGATGATGGGCTTCACGCTCAACGTCATCACGCTTCTGGCGCTGACTCTGGCGGTCGGCATCGTGATTGACGATGCCATCGTGGTGCTGGAAAACATCTACCGCCGCATCGAGGAGTTCGGCGAAGATCCCTTCACCGCCGCCATTGAGGGCACGCGCGAAATCGGTCTGGCGGTTTTGGCCACGACTCTAAGCCTTGTCGCCGTCTTTTTGCCGGTCGCGTTTATGACGGGCATCGTGGGCCGCTTTATGAACTCGTTTGGCGTCACGATGGCGTTTGCGATCATGGTTTCGCTCCTGGTGGCCTACACGCTCACGCCCACGCTTTCGGCGCGAATGCTCAAGGCTCCGCCGCGCAAAGATGGCGAGAAACACGGCGCCAAGTCCAAAGAAATCGGCTTTTTCTCCCTCATCGACCGCTCTTACACCGCAATTCTGGTGTGGAGCCTGAATCATCGCTGGGTGATTGGATTGCTGTGCGTGGCGGCCCTGGCGACGATGCCGTTCACCGTTCAGAGAATCCCCAAAGACTTTTTGCCCAAAGACGACGAATCGCAGTTTCAAGTCACGGCGCGCGCGCCCGAAGGCACAAGTTTGGAAGCCACGCGCGACATCGCCGCCAGCATCGCGCGCGAGATTAAAAAACAGCCCGAAGTCGAATATACGCTTGTCACGATTGGCGGCGGCGGCCAGGATTCGGCGCGCAACAACTCGACGATTTACGTTCGTTTGAAAGACCTCGAAAAGCGCGAGCGTTCGCAGGACGACCTCATCAACCACACGCGCGACCAGATTCTTCCCAAATTCGCAGCGGAACAGCTGCGCGCGACGGTGGGGGAAGCCGGCGGCATCGGCGGCGGCGTGCAGGCCGACGTGCTTTACACCATCGGCGGCCCCGATTTGGAAACTTTAGAGCGCGCCTCGCAAAAGATGATGGCCGAATTGCGAAAAGTGCCCAAAGTCGTGGACGTGGATTCGAGCCTCATCGCCGGAAAACCAGAAATCGCGGCGCGCGTTGACCGCCGTCTGGCCGCGCAATTGGGCGTTTCACCCTCGGATGTGGCGCAGTCGCTCAACTTCTTGGTTGGCGATAACGAAGTCACCAACTTCCAGCAGGGCGGCGAACAATACGAAGTCCACGTGCGCGCCGCGCAGCAGTTTCGCTCCGATGAAGAAGGGATTTCGCTCCTCACTGTTCCCGCCTCGCCCCAGGGCGGCGCGGCGGGCGCGGGAGCAGGCGGCGGCGAGGGCTTCGGCGCGAGCGTGGTGCCGCTCGATCAGGTGGTTCGCTTCACCTCGCAAACCGGCCCCGCCACGATTCAGCGTCTCAACCGCAACCGCGAAGTCACCATTCAGGCCAACCTGCTGCCTGGCGGCTCGGCACAGGACGTGACGACGGCGCTGCAAACCTCGTTCGAGGCCCAAAACCTCGGCCCCGAATATCGCGGCGGGCCGACGGGCCGTTCCAAAGAGCAGGCGAAGGCGTTCATGGCGTTTCTGGCTGCGTTCGGGCTGTCTCTGGTCTTCGTTTATCTGATTCTGGCAGCGCAGTTCGAAAGCTGGCTCCATCCCGTAACGATTTTGCTCTCGCTGCCGCTCACCGTGCCTTTCGCGCTCATCTCGATTTTGATTTTCGGCGGCTCGCTCAACATCTTTTCGATGCTGGGAATTCTGGTTTTGTTCGGCGTGGTCAAGAAAAACGCGATTTTGCAGATCGACCACACCAATCAACTGCGCGAAAAGGGCATGGAGCGCAATGCCGCCATCATTCAGGCCAACCGCGACCGTTTGCGCCCGATTTTGATGACGACTCTGGCGTTTGTCGCCGGAATGCTGCCACTGATTGTGTCGAGCGGTGTCGGAAGCGGCACCAACCGCGCCATTGGCAGCGTGATTTTCGGCGGGCAAACGCTCTCGCTTTTGCTCACGCTGCTCGCCACGCCGGTCGCCTACATCTGGTTCGATGACATTTCGAATTTCGTGGCGCGGGTAAGAAATCGCATTTTCGGCGGCGCGAAAGGTCGAACGGCGGCGCGGCCCGAAGTGGTGCTGCGCGCCAATGCGGAGAAATAGAAACGAAAAAGCAGGATGAGTGCGAGCCGGTTTTGACCGGTTCCCTCTCCCGCTTGCGGGGGAGGGTTAGGGAGGGGGCCACCGACAGAGTGACTGCTCCTGAATCGGGCGCAAAGTCACACCGTTACCCCCTCCCTAACCCTCCCCCGCAAGCGAGAGAGGGAACCGGTCAAAACCGCCTAAACCACAATTTTTAATTTTATGAACGTTCAAACCCCCGAACCCCCCGTTTCCTCTCCCGACGGCGCGCCGCACATCGCGCCGTCCCCCGTCGGGCCGCGCAAATCGAGGCGTTCTCCCGCGATTCCCGCGCTGTTGGGCGTCGCGGCGCTACTCGGAGTCGGGCTGTTTTTGCGCGCGCGTTCGAGCGGCGCGGCAGACGGCCCAGGCGCGCGCGGCGGGCCGGAAGGCGGCGCCTCGCGCATGAAAACCGTCAAGGTGATTCCGGTCACGACCGGAACCATCGTCGAACGCCTCGCCGTGACCGGAACGCTGCGCGCCAACCAAAACATCGACCTCAACTCCAAAATCGCGGGGCGCGTCGCGGCGGTTTATGTCAACGAAGGCCAGCGCGTGCGGCGCGGCCAGATTCTGGCGGCGCTCGACGACACCGATTTGCGCGAAAACATCGCCGCCGCGAACGCCAACCTGCGAACCCAGCGTGTGCGTTTGCAGCAAACCATCGTTGGTCTTCCAGCGCGCGTGGCGCAGGTCGGCTCGAACATCGAAACCGCACGCGCTCAGGTCGCAACGGCGCGGGCGCGCTACCAGCAGGCGCTTTTGAACGAGCCGACGCAGGTCACCAACGCGCAAAGCCAGGTCGATACGGCGCGCGCCGGAATCAATGCCGCCAACTCGCGGTTGCGCCAGGCGCGCGACACGGCGCGACAAACCCAGTTGCAGGTGAACGCGGGCATTTCGAGCGCGCAGTCGGCTCTGGCGCAGTCGCGGGCGCAGTTGGAGCAGGTGCGAAACGGCGCCCGCGCGCAGCAGGTCGCGCAGGCGCAGGCGCAGGTCGCGCAGGCGCAGGCGCAGGTCAATCTGGCCCAGGCGCAGGTGCGCGACGCCGAAACCAATCTCAATCGCCAGCGCCAGCTTTTTGAAGGCGGCGCAACGGCGCGCGCCAACGTGGACGCGGCTCAGACCGCCCTGGCGACAGCGAACGCCCAGTTAGGGGCAGCGAACGCCCAGGTTGAAGCCGCGCGCCAGAATTTGAGTCTGGTGCGCGAAGGCTCGCGGACAGAAGAAGTGCGCGCCGCCGAAGAAGCCGTCAACGGGCGTGAAGCGGCGCTGCGCCAGACTCAGGCCGCGCGCGGCGACGTTCTGACCGCTCAGCAGGGCGTCACCCAGGCTTTGGCGGCGCTCGCGCAGTCGCAGGAAGGTTTGCGGCAGGCGCAGGCGAACCTTTCGACCATTCCCATCACGCGCCAAGAAACGCGCACCGCGCGCGAGGCGCTCAATCAGGCCGAAACCGCGCTACGTCAGGCCCAGTCCAACCGCGCTCAGATTCCGGTCGCGCAGCAGGACGTGCCCGCCGCGCGCGCCGCAGTTCAGGCCGCGCAGGTGCAATTGACTCAGGCGCAAAACCAGCTTTCCTACGCCAAGATCTATTCGCCCATCAACGGCGTGGTCAACACCAAAAACACCGATGTCGGCGAAAGCGCCGCGCCAGGAACGCCGCTTTTCAACCTGGTTTCGCTCGACGGCGTGTATTTCGAGGCGCAGGTGCCCGAGTCGCAGTTGGCGCGCATCAAAGTGGGCCAGCCGGCGCAGGTCACGGTCGGCGCCGTCTCGGATAAACCGGTGATCGGCTATGTTTCCGACATCATTCGCGTCGCCGACGAGCGACTTCGCCAGTTCCGCGTGCGGATTTCGCTGCCCGAATCGGGCAATCTCACGCCTGGCGCGTTTGCGCGCGGGCAACTGCAAACCCAGGTCATTTCCAACACGCTGACGGTGCCCAATGAAGTGGTTCGAGTCGAAAGCGGCAAAAATTACGTTCTCCTCGCGGTTCCCGACGGCGAAGCGGCGCAAATCAAGCGGCGCGAAGTGCAAACCGGCGCTTCGGCGGGCGGCGTGACGCAAATCGTGGGCGGCGTGGGCGACGGCGACCGCGTCGTGGTGGGAAATACGATTTTCGAAGATGGCGACAAAGTGAGAATCGCGCGCGAAGGCAGCGATGAAGGCGGTTCGAGAGCGGGCGATGTCGGTGGCGCGCGCTCCGGCGCGTAAGTGGTTCTCCGCAAAGGTTTCACCCCCTCCCCGACCCTCCCCACAAGTGGAGAGGGAGTCAAACTCGAATTTTCAGGTTTTGACTCAAATTGATGGAAAAATGGAGCGAGCCGCAGTTTGACTCCCTCTCCACTTGTGGGGAGGGTCGGGGAGGGGGTGAAACCTTTGCGAATACCCATTTCAAGGCATCGAAACAGCACCAATTGGCTCGCTTCTCCCCAGGCGAGCCATTTTTGCGAGGAAAATCATGCTTAACGAACAACAAATCAACGATCAAATCACTATCGGCGGCAAACCCGACGCGAACGAAATCCAAGACCTCAAAAAGCGCGGTTTCAAAACCATTGTCAACCTGCTCACGCCTGACGAGCCAGGTTACGCGGGTGAAGAGCGCGAAGTCGAAGACGCGGGCCTCACCTACGCCAGCGTTCCGGTTTCGCCGGCATTGCTCGATGACGCGGCGATGGCGCGCTTCACCGGGGCCATCACTTCCAGCGACGGCCCCGTCGCGGTGCATTGCAAAGGCGGCGGGCGCGCCGGAATCATGACGCTGCTTCACCTCGCCGTGAACGGCGGCTGGACGCTTCAGCACGCGCTCGACGAAGGCGAAAAAATGGGCGTCAAAATCGGGCCGGATTCGCCGTATCGCGCCTTTTTCGAGGACTATATGCGCCGCCACAGCGCGGGTGAGCGCTAATCCAGCGGAGGAGCGGAGGAGAAGGGGAAGTGAGAGCGAAAAAGACACAGTTTTCGCTCTCACTTCCCCTCCGCTCCTCTGCTCCTCCGCTCCTCCGCTAAAGAGCGCCTCGGCTTTTCAGATTCAAATAGCGATTCACCGTCGCAACCGTCAGTTCATTCGCTTCGACATCCAGAATCCCCACGCCCGACGCGCGCAGGCGTTCGAGCGCGCCTTCGCGCTGGCTCAGCATCCGTTGCGCGAGGGCTTTTTCGTAGAACTGGCCGTCGGTTTCGGGGAATTTTTCCGCCATTTCGATCACATCGCGGTTATTGATGGTCACGCACAGCGCGTTGTGATGCCGCCGTAGCGCGCCTGAGGCATTGAACAGTTCGCGCGAGGCTTCGGCGTCGATGATGTCGGTGAAGGTGACAACCAGAGCGCGGCGCACACGGCGCGCCATGAGATGTTCGTAAGCGACTTGATAATCGGCCTCGACCAGCGTTGGCTGTGCGCCGTAGAGCGCCTCGATAATCGCGCCGGTTTGCATTTTGCCTTTGCGCGGCGGCAGCCACTTTAAAACGCCGTCGGAAAAGAGCAAAAGGCCGACGCTATCACCCATCGAAGCCGCGACGTGAGAGAGCAAAACCGTCGCGTTGATGGCGCAGTCGAGCTTGCTCAGGGGAGTCGGGAGACGGAATTCGGGAGACGGGAGGGGTTCGTCTTCCGTCTTCTGTCTCCCGTCTTCTGTATTCCTCGAAAGCGCCAGCGACGTCATCATGCGTCCGCAGTCGAGGCAGATCACGATGGTCTGGTCGCGTTCGATCTCGTAATTGGTCGAAATCAGCTTGCCGCGCCGCGCCGAGGCTTTCCAGTTGATGCTCTTGTATTCGTCGCCCGTCGAGTATTCGCGCAGCGATTCGAACTCCGTCCCGCGCCCGCGCAGGCGCAGCAAATGCAGGCCGATGTCGCGCATTTTGCCTTCGCGCAGTGCCAGTTCAAAGCGTTTCACCGCCGAAATATCGGGGTAAACCCGCGCCTCGGCATTTAGCCGGTCGGTTTGGAACTGGCGAAACCACAGGCCCAGAATCGTCGCGTAGCGCGCGTGGAGCGCGCCAAAACGAAAATCGCCGCGCCGCGAGGGGGAAACTTGATAGCGCGCCTCGACTTCCTTTCCGGCCTCGACGCGCAGCGCAATTTTCGGCAAAACCGGCAAAACGACCCCATTGCTTTCGCGCGGCGCCTCGCCGGTCGCGACCGTCCAGCTTTCGGGCACTTCGTCGCGCAGGGTGAGCGAAACCGGCAGTCGCGCGCGGTTTCTGACGCGCAGGGTGATCTCGTTGGGCGCGCCGAGGTTCATTTTCGGCTCGAACTCGCGCTCCAGGTCGAAATCGCGCGGGCGCGGCGACAAAACGGCATCCACAATCGCCAGAACGATTAAAATCACATCGTAAAGCGCCACCAGCACGCGCCACGACGGAACCAGAGCCGCCGCGATCCACAACGCCGCGCCCAGCATCACCCACGCCGCCAGGCGCGGCGAAGGCAGCAGCGAGGCCGCAAAAGCCTTGATTTTTGGGAGAAATTGCCGCAAAACGCGATTTATTTTACGGCATCACCCAACCGCGAGAAGTGCGGCGTAACTGTCGCGCGGCGTTGCGTTCTATAGTTCGCTCGACTAAAGTCGGCGCTATGGGCACCTTCGGTGCTGACTTCCCGCCTGCGCGGGAACCAAACTGCGGGGTTTCGGCGCAGGCCGAAAGGGAGCGAACTTGTTCGCGGGGCACCCTCTGGGTCAGCGCCGACTTTAGTCGAGCGAACTGGTTGGCTTTATAATCCTCTGGCTTCTCATGCAATCCCCATCCCCCTCGCGCGGCGGCTTCACGCTCATCGAACTGCTCGTCGTCGTGGCCATCATTTCAATTCTCGCCGCGATATTGTTTCCGGTCTTTGGCCGCGTCCGCGAAAACGCGCGGCGTTCGAGTTGCCAGTCGAATTTGAAGCAGTTGGGACTGGGTTTTCTGCAATACGCCCAAGACTACGATGAGCGCCTGCCGCTGGCCACCGCAGGCGCCACCGGAGCGGGCGGACTCGACGGCTGGATATTTTACAGCGCCATCGGCAGCTTCGACGCGACGCGCGGCGCGGTTTATCCCTATCTCAAAAACACGCAGATTTTCGTTTGTCCTTCGGACTCGGCGGGCGCGGTCAGCCAAAACTCTTACGCCCTCAATTCCTGCGTTTGCATCGATGGCAACGCCACCGGCGTCACCGGCGCACGAGCGGCCAAAAGTCTGACGGCGTTTGAAGAAAGTGCGAAATGGATGCTGCTGGGCGAGGAAGGCGATCCGCTCGCCCCCCGCAAATCGACCGACGACGGCTTTCTGAGCATGGGAGCCGACAACGATTTCACGGCGCGCCACCTCGAAGGCTCCAATCTGGCGTTTATGGACGGCCATGTCAAATGGTTTCGCGTGGCCAAAATCAGATCGGACGGCTTTCAAATCGGCGGCACCGGCCCCGTCGCGACCGGCACGGCCTGTCCCTGAGCGAAATTTGAGGCGCGGCGCGCGCTCAAACGTCGAAAAAACGCAGCGCCCCGCTTATACTTGGCGACGCTCCACCTTATGTCCCTCCAAAAAATCATCCTCGTGCAGCCGCGCGGCTTTTGCGCCGGCGTGGTGCGCGCGGTCGCCATTGTCGAAGAAGCCCTCGAAATCACCAAACCGATCTACGTTCGCAAGGAAATCGTGCACAACAAGCACGTCGTGCAGGATTTGCGCGAACGCGGCGCGGTTTTCGTTTCCGAACTCGAAGAAGTGCCCGACGGCACGCCAGGCAACCCCGTGGTGTGCATTTTTTCGGCGCACGGCGTTTCGCCCGCCGTCCGCCAGCGCGCACGGGAGAAAAACCTCTTCGTGATTGACGCGACGTGCCCGCTCGTCACCAAAGTTCACATGGAAGCGATTCGCTTCGCCAAAGAAGGCTATTCCATCATCCTCATCGGCCACGACGGACACGAAGAAGTCGAGGGCACCATGGGCGAAGCACCGTTTGCCATCACCCTGGTCGAATCGGTCGAGGACGTCGAAACCCTGGTGCTTCCCAACCCCGAAAAGCTGATTTATCTGACGCAAACTACGCTCAGCGTCGATGACACAGCGCAGATCGTCGAGGCGCTGAAAAAGAAATTCCCGCATATGACGCCGCCGCCCAAAGAAGACATTTGCTACGCGACCACCAATCGCCAGCACGCCGTCAAGCAGTTGGTGCCGCACTGCGACCTGATTTTGGTGATCGGCGCCAAAAATTCGAGCAATTCGCAGCGATTGCGCGAAGTCGCGGAAAACTGCGGGGTGAAGTCGTATCTGATCGACGACGACACTATGATCCGCGACGAATGGTTCGAGGGCGTAAAACACGTCGGCATCACGGCGGGCGCCTCAGCCCCCGAAGTGTTGGTGGAGCGCGTCATCGAAAATCTGCGCGGACGCGGCGAGGGCGTGCAAACCGAAACCCTCATGATCGAGGAAGAAAACGTCTATTTCAACCTGCCCAAAAACATTCAGCAGTTGCCGATGCTGGTGGGTTGAAACAGCTGAGAAGCCGTTTTGGAAGTGCCTGTAGGGGCGTAGCGTGCTACGCCCAGGGCGTTGGAGAAACCTTTGTATGACGCGCGCTCAGGGTTTTGGGCGTAGCACGCTACGCCCCTACGGACACTTCCAAAACGGCTTCTTAGAAACCTGTCGCCGATTCCACCTGAGGCGGCGACGGGTTGAACGGCGAGGCTTCGAGCAGTTCCCATCTCCAGTTCGTCGCGCCTTCGATGGCGACAACCGCCTCGATTTCAAATTCCACGACGCGCTCGGCGCCGGTCAAATCGCCAGTTCGTCGCGCGTCCCAGTTCACGCGCGCCGTTCCCGACAATTGCAGCGTGTCGCCGCGCTCCCAATCGACGAAGAGAAGTCCGGCGCGTGGATTCGTTTCCAGATTGCCCAGGGTGTTGAACATCGCGTTGCCCGCGTAGTCGGGAAAGGTTAACTGCCGTTCGCTTTCGACGCGCACGAAACCAGGAGTGCCGCCGCGATGCGAGGCGTCGGCGCCGTTTTCGGGCGCCAGCGACGCGATGAAAAACGTATCGGCGCCCTCGAGGAAACGCCCCTGGTGTGGCGAGAGATGCGCGCCGCGCTCCACCGACGCGCCGGTGATTTGCGCTGATGCAACCGGTGCAGGGGCGCGTTTCTGGATGTATTTGGGGCAGTTGGAGTAGACCTGGCGCGTGTGAATGAGCAGCCCGCCCTCCTGCGCCTGCGCCGCCCCGTTGAGGCGCATCCGTTTGCGTGTCGCGGGTTCGATGGCGAGCAGGCCTATGGGAGCGCCGCCAGCGAGAGCCTCGCGCAAGGGGTCGCCTTCCGCCGGCAGGGCATCGACTTGGAGCGTGCGCTCGTCGAGCGCCCGCGCGAAACCTAATTCGCCGCAAAGCAGCGACGCCCACACCCGCCCGTCTCCGTCCGCGCCGGCCACAATCACGAACGGCTGCGCGCGCAAAAACTCCTGCGCGGCGAGCGGCATCGCGGCGTGAATGCTGCGCCCGACGCGCTCGGCCATTTCGCGCACGCCCGCGCGCTCTTGCAACTCGATTTCTCCGGCGTGAAATGGTGACATCCGTCTTCGCCCCCTTCAAAAGAAGCCGCACGACGGCGCCGCGCCACTGGGCGCGCTCGATTCGCCCGCCCCCGAAGGCGCGTAGATTTCGAGGCGAATGCCGTCTGGATCGCGGAAAAAGATGCCGCCGCTCTGGGCGCCCTCGGCGTGCGAAACGACGCCGTTGTAGAGAAACTCCGCACCCAACTCACGCACGCGCGCTTCGGCGTCTCTGACCTGTTCCATGCTCTCGACCTGAAACGACAGGTGATGCAAACCTGGCGTGCCGGCATCGAAACGCCCCGCGCTTTGCTGCCATAATGTGACGAAAAGCGTTCCGCCTTCGCCCAGAAAAACGAACTGTTTGTTCTCTTCCTGCGATTCGCCCATCACTTCGAGGCCAAAAGCCCGCGTGTAAAATGCCCTGGAGCGCGCGATGTCGCTCACGTTGATGCCGATGTGTCCTGTTTTCATGATCTGTTTTCTCCTGGGCGATGTGCCCGATTTTCAACCTTGTGGCTGGAACGGCTGCGGCTCGTTCCACCACGACGGGTTCTCGTTCCACTCGCGCGGCGCGGCGTCGTCGCGCAGCAGGCGCTCGCTTTCGCCAATCGCCCTATCGTTGATGCTCGCTTCGCGGCGGCGCATCAATCCCGAAGCGTCGAACTCCCACAGTTCGTTGCCGTGCGAGCGGTGCCACGCTCCCGCCGCGTCGTGCCACTCATAAAAGAAGCGCACCGCGATGCGATTGCCCGCGAAACTCCACCCCTGCTTGACCAGACGATATTCGAGTTCCTTGTCCCGCTTGCGCGTCAAAAACGCGATAATTGCTTCGCGGCCCTGAAAAAATTCGTCGCGGTTGCGCCACTGGCTGTCGCGGGTGTAGGCGAGCGCCACACGCTGAGGATCGCGCGTGTTCCACGCCTCCTGCGCCATTTGCACTTTCTGCCGCGCCGTTGCGGATGTGAAGGGGGGAAACGGCGGGCGGCTCTGGTTCGTCATGCTAACCTCCTAACTAACTTTTCAAAGGTTAATAGGCACGGGATAACCTGTCAAGTGCGTTTTAGAAGGTTATGAATAATTTTTTTTGGATTGGCGGCGCGCTGTGGCTCGACGCGGTGAACTCGGAGTGGATCAGCGACGGCGAGCGCGTGGATGGCTGGCGCGACGCGGCCTCATTGGAAGCGTGGCTGCGTCAGGCGGGCGAGCGTTTCGGCGAAGCCGAGGCGCTGCGCGATGTCAGGTTGAAGGGGGGCGACGAACTGCTGGAGGCTGCGAAACCCTTGCGGGCGGCGCTGCGGGCGGCGTGCGAGGCGGCGCATGAGGAACGAAGGGTGCCGGCGCTGGCGCTGGCAGAATTGAACGCGGCTCTGGCGCGGCGCGCGGTGATGTCGCGTTTGGAGGCAACGGCGGACGGCTGGCGCGAGCGCGAAGTGTTGGCGGGCCAGGAAGGCGTGTTATGGCTGCTGGCGCGTTCGGCGGCGCGTTCGTGGACGGGTGGCGAACTGTCGCGGCTCAAGCCGTGCGCCAATCCCGACTGCATTTTGTGGTTTCTCGATACGAGCAAAAACGGCACGCGGCGCTGGTGTTCGATGCAGGGCTGCGGCAACCGCCACAAAGTCACGGCGCACTACGAGCGGCGCAAGCGGCGCGTGGGCGAAGCAAATTAATGGCGGGTGTAGCAGCCAGAAAGTTGGGTTGGAACGTTTCCTTATCGCCTGTGCTTTCCACATTACAAAACATCCTGCTCCCAATCGGTGGCCGCTTTTTCGGGAGCTTTTGATAAAATAGGCGCGGCGATGCGGCCCGAAGCCAGAAAGGGAGTTCCAAAAGCCCCACTCCCTTTCTCCCCTTCTCCCCTTCTCCCTTTCTTCCTGCCGTGCCATTTCCCACTTTCGCCCTCTGGGCTGCGCTCATCTGGGTCGCCGGATGGTGGTTTTTCCCGCTTTCGCGCCGCATTTTCGGCAGTATCCTGCCCGATGGCGGCCTAGCCGTGGGGCGCGTTTTGTTTCTCACGGCGTGGACGCTGGGCGCGTTCTGGGCGGGAAATGCGGGCGTTTCGACGCGCATTTCCGCATTTGGATGGCTGCCGTTGGCGCTGCTTGGAATCGGTCTGGCACTGCGCGAGGGCACCGCGCTCCACGACGAGATTCGCGCTCGCAAACGCGCCATTTTCGCGAGTGAAGCGCTTTTTGTGCTCGTTTTTCTGGGATTCTTCGTGCTGCGCGGTTTCTGGAGCGACCTGAGCGGCACCAACGGCGAAAAGTCGATGGACGGCGCGCTTATCGCTTCTCTCATTCGCGCTCAGGAACTGCCGCCGCCCAATCCGTTCGCGGCGGGCGCGACACTGCAATCCTATTATTATTTCGGCCATCTCGAAACCGCGCTTTTGACTCAGGCGGTGGGCGGCTCGATGCGCTGGACTTACAACCTGATGTGCGCCACCATTCCGGCGCTGTGTTTTTCGACTCTTTTTTCGCTCGGCGCCGCCCTCACGGGCCGCTTGCGCGGCGGCGCTTTCGTGGCGGGCGCGGTTTTGATGCTGGGGACGTTGCAGCCGATTATTCAGTGGCTTTCGATGGGGGGTTATCATCCCCAGGAATTTGGCGCCAATACACGGCTGGGACTCGACCATTTCGCCACGTCGCGGGTCATTCCCTTCACCATCAACGAATATCCCTGGTTCGCCTTTCACCAGGCCGACTTGCACGGTCATTATCTGGCTTTCCCGCTCGCTTTGGCAATCATGTGTCTCGCTTATGCGCTGTTTCGCGGTTCCAAAGCGGCAATTGTGCCCGCGACTGTGGTTTTGGGCGCGCTCATTCTCATCAATACCTGGGATTTTCCGGTTTACGGACTGCTCATTGGCATTGCAATTCTCGTGTGGCAAGTGCCATCGAAGGACATGGCGGGCCATGTCCCTACGAGACTACGGCCTGGTCTGGCCTTTGTCATTTTGCTCGGCGCTTTGTTGGTCGCGTCGCCCTATTTGCTGCATCTCAAAACGGCGGCGAGTCCGCCCAAACTGCTCGCTCAACCCGCCTCGCCGCTCCGTGAATGGCTCCTGTTCTGGGGGCCGATGGCGCTGGCGTGGGGCGCGTTTCTCTGCTACTCGCGATGGGAAAATTCCGCTTCCAAACGCGCGCTCTGGCTCGTTTTGGGCGCCGCGATTTTGCTCCTCGCCTTGCTAAGCGACTGGGCGGCGCCTTCGCGGGTGGTCTTGCCCCTTATCGTTATTTTGCTCCTGTTTTCGCTCTTTGCCATCCGAAAATGGCGCGGCGACGGGCGGTTTTTGACCTTGCTGGCGTTTTGCGGCTTTGCCGCGCTTTTGTGGGCCGAAACGACGTGGGCGGGTTTTCTGGGCAGCGTCGACAACCCCAATTTCGATGATTTCAAGCGTCAGGACACGGTTTTCAAGTTCGGCGTGCAAACCTGGATGCTGTGGGGCACGGCGGCGAGTTGCGGTGCTTATCTCACGCTGCGAAAATGGCCGTTGTGGTTGAAAACGGCGTTCGTGCCGCTTTTGGGCGTGATGCTCATCGCCTCGACGGCGACGGTTTTCGGGCGCACGCGCAATTTCTCCTCGTGGGATGGCTGGGACGGCTGGGCGCATCTCGCCCCACCCGAAAGGGAGGCGGCGACGTGGCTGTTGCGTTCTACCGCGCCGCGCCACAACCTGCTCGAAGCCGAAGCGCTGGCGGGCGGCGATTTCAGCGCTTTTACGCGCTATGCGGGGCTGACGGGCATCCCAACCGTGATCGGGCCGCGCGCCCATTCGTTCTACTGGAGTCCAGCCAATAGCGGCGACGCGGGGCGGGAGTGGGCCGAAGTGTCGGCCCGCAAAGCCGACGCGCGCGCCATTTATCTTTCCGCCACGCAGAGCGAAATGCGCCGCCTTCTGGAACGCTACCAAGTGCGTTACGTAGTTTTCGGCGAGTTGGAACAACAGGAATATGGCGACGCCGCTCTGGAACGTCTACGGCGCTATCTGAAGCCGGAAATGCAGTTCGGCACGGCGGACGATCCGCGCCGCGTTTTTATCTTTTCACACAAAGAGCACTAAGGTCACACAAAGAACACGAAGAGAGATAAAAAGTTCTTTGTTGCCTTTGTGTGACCTTAGTGTTCTTTGTGTGAAATTCCTACGATGACTTTCAATTACCAAATAGGCGCGGCGGCGATTTTGATTCTGGGGGCTGCGCTGCGTCTCATCGGTCTGGGCGAGGCGCCGTTTCATCCCGACGAGGCGATTCACGCCTTTTTCTCCGGCGGCTTCAACACCTACAAATACGATCCCGTCTATCACGGGCCATTGCTTTATCATCTGGTTTCGACGGTTTTCGAGGTTTTCGAACGATTTCAGGCTTCTGGGCAAAGTAACTTTTCAGCGCGCCTGGTGCCCGCTTTGTTAGGAATTGGGCTTCTGGGTCTGGTTCTGGGCCCGATGCGACCGTTTCTGGGCAATCGCGGCGCCCTCGCGAGTGCCGCGCTTTTGGCGGTTTCGCCGTCGCTGGTGTCGTATTCGCGGCGGCTGTTGCACGATTCCCTCGCGCTTTTTCTCACCCTGGGCGCGGTGTGGTGCTTGCTGCTCGCGCTCGAAAACGCCGCCAACACCGAACGCGGGCGCAACGCGCGCATCAGCCTCGCGGCGTTTCTAACCCTTTTTCTGGCCACCAAAGCCAATTTTTTCTTCATCGCCGTGATGCTGGGCGCGTTTTACTTCGCGTGGCGTCTGGCGGGACGCCTCAAAATCTCCGGCGCCCTGGTGAAATGGGTGCCTCCCCTGCTCTTTTTCATCGTAAGCGGCGCGGCCATCGTTTTCCCGCGCGACAACGCCCTCGCCGAGGCCGCCAAAACCTCGCAGCACCACATTTTTCAAATTGTCGCCGTGCTGTCGTGCGTCCTTTTCGGCCTCTGGCTGCTGATGCGCCCGCCTCAATCCGATGAAGCGCAAAACAAAGCCAACTGGCGTAAGTCCAGCGACGCCACGACCTACATTTTAGCTCTCTCGGTGGTTTTGTGGCTTTATGTCCTGCTTTTCGGCGGCGCGGCGCAGACTGTGACGCAGTGGGTGCAAAGCGGCCAGTTTCCGGCCCAAACCTTCGCCCAGGGCAATGAAAGCGCGCGTCTGGCGCTGAAAAAAATGCTCCAATACTGGGGCGGACAGCAGGGGACACCGCGTTTGCCAGGGCGTCACGATTATTATTTCGTCCTGATGCTGCTCTACGAACTGCCAGTGTTTTTCGCGGCGCTGGGCGGCATCTGGCACGCCGCCAGACACCGCTCCGCCTTTTCCGATTTGCTACTCTGGTGGGCCTTCACTTCGTGGACGGTTTACGCCGTTGCCAACGAAAAAGTGCCCTGGCTCCTCGTTCATTCGGTGCTGCCGCTCGCGCTGCTGGGCGGGTTGTGGCTGGGACAAATCGCGTGGAAAAAATCGAGTCTGGCATTGGCGGCGACAGCGGGACTGTTCTTTTCGCTGCGCGGCGTGTCGGGCGTCAATTTCGAGCGCGCCGGCGACAATGTGGAGCCGATGCTCTTCGCCCAGACGCCCGAAGCCTTCCACGATGCGCTGCGTGAAACGCTCGTTCAAACGCGCGGCGATGGGCGGCCCGTGTGGTTGGCGGGCGAGCGCCAGTGGCCCAGCGTGTGGTATCTGCGCGCCAAAGCGCCTTATCTGGGCGAGTCGGGAATGGCTCTGGCCGGTGTTCCCACGCCCAGTCTCTACCGCGCGGCGGTGATGGAAGAAAAGCAGTGGCCCCAATTTCAAACTGCCGGTTGGAAGGGCAGGATCGTCGATTTTTTCATCTGGCCGCGCGCTTCGTGGGCCGCCATCGCGCCCCAGCGTTACGCGCGCTGGTTCTGGACGCGAGATACCGTGCCGCAAAGCGAGCGCAAGCTGCCGCAAAACCAGTGGAAAATCTCAATTTTAAGCGGCAACGGCGAATGGAGCCACGCGACGGCGGTGGTGGGACGGCCATAATAGCAGCTTATCGTGCCGAAATTAGGCCGTTTTAGCCCAAGTCTGAGTTGATGAGGACGATAAACACGATGACAAAACCAAAGATGAAGCCCAGCAATGAAAGACGGGCCACTGCTTTGACTTGAACTGACGGGTGAAACAAGCTGGCAAACGCCGAGATGAAGAACAGCCCTAAGAAGAGAAAAGCATCGGTTGTGATTGCAATGTAGCCCGCAAAAAGCGGCAGTAGAAATGCGGCGATGTTAAGCCATAAATTGTGCTGAACCTTTGACATTTTCTTTCACCTTTCGCCCTTCGCTTTTAACAAAAACGCGCTTCTCGAATGTCGAGAAGCGCGTTTTGTTTGGCCCGTCGCGGCGTTACCACTGTTCCAGCCCTTTGCCGAAGCCTTCCAGAAACTCGCGCCATTCCGAGCGGCGCACTGCCGAAACGAAGCGGGGAAAGGAAATATAAGGCACATAGCGCGGCTTGCGCGGCGGATGTGGCAGGCGCATTCCGCACTCGCTGGGCGTGCGGGCGCCCTTTTTGTTGTTGCACTTCAGGCACGAACACACCACGTTTTCCCACGTCGTTTCGCCCCCGCGATGGCGCGGGAAAACGTGGTCGAGCGTGAGCGATTCGCGCGAACCGCAGTAAACGCAGGTGTAGCCGTCGCGCGCCAGCACCGATTTGCGCGAAATCTTGAGCTGGGGGAGGGGACGCTTCACCGTCTCGTGCAGCCGCAGGACGGACGGCACCAGATGCTCGTCTTCTGCCGAGCGCACCGTCAGGTCGGAAAAGCGCAAAACTTCGGCTTTTTCGAGCATCAGAAGCGTGATGCCGCGCTGAATCGAGCAGATGTTGAGCGGCTCGAAGTTGTGATTGAGCACCAAAACGCCGCACAGCCGCTCCGGCGCGACGGTTTCGGCGGCCTCATCGGCGCGCTGCGACTTGAGGTTTTTGTGGCCCCCAGGCGCGAGCTTTTTGGCGCTCTTTTTCGAATTCCGGCCCGTAGAGGGTGGATGAGTGTGCTTCAGATTTTGAATGCGTGACATGATGCAATGCGCTCCTTTCGCCCTGTTCGAATTAAAATGACGGGCAAAATTGCCCAGTTAGAAAATCTCTTTCACAATCCCAAAACCGCGCGTCGCCCAGCGTTGAACCGCTTGGCCGAAGCGTTTGCCGTGACAATCGAAGCGATGTAAACCCCGATCCAAATCGCGGCGCCCAGATAAAAAAACAGCGCTTCCAGACCGCTCAGCGAACTAATGGCGGCGCCGACATCGAGCCTCTGACCTCTGGGCAAACGCGCCAGCGCCGTCCAGAGCGGATAAAACCAGGCCAAACACGAAACGATGCCCACCGCCAGAAACGCGACGCCGCTTTCGTTTTCATCGTTGTAAAACTGGCCCGCGCCAGGCAGACACAGCGAAAGCGTCACCGCTTTGGAGGGCGAACGCTCCAAACCCTTGTCGGCATCGCCCTGCGTCAAAAGCATCTGCCGCGCCAGTTTGTCGTTTTCGATTTCCGCTAAATCAAGCCGGCAAATCGCCAGTTTTTCCTCGAACGGCGCGTAGTCGGGATGCGCCCGCAGCGCGCGCTCGAAGAGGGCCAGCGCCTGCTCGGTTTCGCCTTCTTCGAGAAACAGATCGCCCAAAAACTCAATCGCCGCGATGTCGCCAGGATTTTCGGTAAACGCCGCTTTGACCAGTTCCCTGGCGCGCTCGCGTTCGCCCTTGCGAAGCGCGTTGCGCGCCGCCATGACGTGCGCGCCGGCGGCTTCGGCGCGGCGCAGCGCGTCGAGGTCGGAGGGGGCGATGGCTTGGGCTGGGTCATTTCGGCACAAAAAACAGGTCGATGAAAAACAAAAAAGCCCGACACACTGGGCGCAGAGACGGTGCAAAGCAAAGTCAAAAGCGCGGTGGTCGGGCGTGGGGTGCGAGGATTTCTGGCCTCGGCCTCATGGTTTGAGATCGAGAGCAATGTCGAAATTCCTGCCTGCCACGCGACCGCCCGTGCGATGGAGCGAAGCCGTCGCCGCGACGCGATGCGCTGCCGTCGAGCGGCAAGCCGCCAAACGGCAACGCGCGCGATTCAGAGTTCCAAATCGCCGCGAAGAAGCGGGGTTTTCTCGCCATCAGCATTCCCAAGGTCAACATCGGACTTTTATTTTAACTGGCTGAGTCGCTTTGTGGCCACATCGAAATTTCGGCGTCGGCCCACAAACGCTCCAAATCATAAAATTCGCGCGTTTCCTCGCTCAAAACGTGCAAAATCGCGTCGCCATAATCCATCACGATCCACAGCGAATCGCCCTCGCCTTCGGGCTTGGCGCGATAGCCGCCCCTCGCGCATTTTGTCGCCCACATTGCCCGCGATGGAGCGAATATGGACATTGGACGTGCCGGTGCAGATCACGAAAAAATCGGCGATGATGGTCTGGCTTCGCACATCCAAAACCGTGATGTCCTGCGCCTTGAGTTCTTCGGCACTGCGGCAAATCAGCGCGGTTTGCGCCCCATTCTTCGGTTTCGAGTTCGCCGACATTGGTTGGCGCCAGTTTTGGCGCTTCGGTTGCTTCGCTGGTTTCAATTTCCATTGAGTGTTGATTTTGAATGATGTTCCTCGCTTTATCCTCGGTATAACCCCAGTTGCGCGATGCGCGCCGCGACGCCATCGGGCACCAGATAGCGAATTGGCTCGCCGTTTTGGACGCGAGAGCGCAAATCGCGCGACGCGATGTGCAAACCTGGCACCTCCAGCCACACCACGCGCTCGCGCTGCGCTTCGGTTAAACGGCTTTTGGCGATTTCGAGGTCGAAACCAGGCCGCGACGCCGCTACGAAGCGGCACAATTCAAACAATTCGCCACCGCGATACCAGGTCAGAATATCGAGCATCGAATCGGCGCCCACGATGAAAAACAGCTCGGTTTTCGGCCCCAGTTCGCGCCCAAACTGATTGATGGTATCGAAGGCGAATGATTTCCCCTGACGCTCCATTTCAAGGCGCGACGCCCGAAAATAGGGGTTCGATTCAATCGCAATCTGCGTCAGCTCAAGGCGAATTTCGGCATCCAGTTGCGCGGTTTTCCCCTCGGCGTGCGCGGGCGTGCCGTTGGGAAAAAAAATCACTTCGTCAATTCGCAGTGAACGCGCGCGGCTTCGGCGATGAAGAGATGGCCCAGGTGAATCGGGTCGAAGGTGCCGCCCATCAAGCCGATTTTGCGCCCCATTTCGCCGCTCGCAAGCATCAGGGGGCATTATACCGCTCCGCCCGCGCGCCGGTAAACCACCTTGTGCCAGTAGAGAACGCGAAGCGTCAGCGAGTGAGGCCTGACTGTCACTTTGAACTTCCAGTCAGGCCTCACTCGCTGACGCTTCGCGTTCTCTACTTCAATGACGGGCGCTCTTGCGGCGCTTTTTCGCGCTGGGAACTTCTTCCACATCCGGCTCCGGCTCGTTCTCGCTGCGGGCGATGAGTTCCTTGTCGGCATCCGAAAGCGCGACTTCTTTGGCCTCTTCCAACACTTCGCGCGGCACTTCGATGGGATAAAGCGCCAGTTCAATCGCTTCGTTGAGGCGCGCGACCGGATGGAAGGTGAGCGAATCGCGGATTTCGGCGGAGAGTTCTTCCAGATCGCGCTCGTTTTCGGCGGGAAGGATGATTTTGGTGGCGCCCACGCGATGCGCCGCCAGAATCTTCTCCTTGACGCCGCCCACCGGCATGACGTGGCCGCGCAGCGAAATTTCGCCCGTCATCGCCACTTCCTGCGCGCCGGACGCGCCGACATCGCCGAAACCAGTGCGACCGTGATCGCCACGCCCGCGCTCGGCCCATCTTTAGGAACCGCGCCCGACGGGACGTGAATGTGCGCGTCGTGTTTGGCCGCGAAATCGGCCTCAATGCCCAGTTCGATGGCGTGGGCGCGCGCATAAGTCATCGCCGCCTCGCACGATTCCTTCATCACCGGCCCCAGATTACCGGTCTGCTTGGTCAATCCCGTTCCCCAGGGTCAGTAAAACTTCGATGGGCAAAACTTCGCCGCCCACTTCCGTCCACGCCAGCCCCTGCGCCACGCCGATTTCATCGCGATCCTGCGTCAAATCGCGCGAATAACGGCGCGGGCCGAGGAAGGTTTTGAGGTTTTCGGCGGTGACTTCTACCGTTTCAAAAGCAGAGGAGCGGAGGAGCGGAGGAGCGGAGGAGAGAGATTCCGCCTTTCTGCCCTTCTTCGGCGTTTTCGCTCCTTTCCCCCCTTCTCCTCCGCTCCTCCGCTCCTCCGCTCCTCTGCTGGACGCCACCCGCCGCGCCACCTTCCGGCACACCGTCCCGATTTCGCGCTCCAGATTGCGAACGCCCGCCTCGCGGGTGTAGCCGCGAATCAGTTCCGCCAGACCGTCGGGGGCAATCGAGATGTGCGCGTCGGTCACGCCGTTTTCCTTCATCTGTTTGGGAATGAGAAATCCGGTCGCAATCGCGCGTTTTTCGCTTTCGGTGTAGCCAGGAAACTGCAAAACCTCCATGCGGTCGCGCAGCGCGGGCTGAATCGGGTCGAGCAGGTTGCCCGTCGCGATGAACATCACCTGCGACAAATCGAAGGGCACTTCGAGGTAATGGTCGGCGAAGGAGTTGTTTTGTTCGGGGTCGAGCGCTTCCAGAAGCGCCGAACTGGGGTCGCCGCGAAAATCGTGGCCTAATTTGTCGATTTCATCGAGCAAAAACACCGGATTATTGACTTTGCAGCGCCGCAGCGCCGCGATGATGCGCCCTGGCATCGAGCCGATATAGGTTCTGCGGTGGCCGCGAATTTCGGCTTCGTCGTGGATGCCGCCGACCGAAACGCGGATGAACTCGCGCCCCAGACTTCTGGCGATGGATTTTCCAATCGAGGTTTTGCCCACGCCTGGCGGCCCCATGAAACACAAAATCGGGCCTTTGGAATCGGGGTTGAGCTGGCGCACCGCCAGAAATTCCAGAATGCGCTCTTTGATTTTGCCCAGCGCGTAATGGTCGGCATCGAGCGTGTCCTGCGCGATTTGAAGGTCTATTACGTCATCGGATTTTTTGTCCCAGGGTAAATCGCACATCAGTTCGATGTAATTGCGAATCATGCCGACTTCGGGCGCAATGGGCGGCATTCGCTCCAATCGTTCGAGTTCGTAGAGCGCCTTTTCTTTGGCCTCGGCGGGCATCCCTGCGGCTTCGACGCGCTCGCGCAAACCTTCGTTTTCACGAAACGAGGGGTCGCGTTCGCCCAGTTTTTCCTGAATCGACTTGAGGCGTTCGCGCAAAAAGTATTCGCGCTGGTTTTCGGAGATGCCTTCTTTGACCTGTGCTTCGATTTCGCGGTCGAGTTCTAAAACCGCGATTTCGCGCGTCAGGAGGCTCGCCACTTCCTGGCCGCGCGCCATTTCGGAGGCTTCTTCGAGCAGTTTCTGACGCTGCGGAACGTCGATTTCGAGATACGACACTACCAGATCGGCCAGAGCGCCCAGTTCACCGGTTTCACCCGCGTTTTGCAGCGCTTCGGGCGGGATTTTCTTGCTCAAATTGATGGCGGTTTCAAAGTTGTCGCGCAGATGGCGCCCCAGCGCTTCGGTTTGCGGGTCGTCTTCGGGCGCTTTTTCCTCGTCGAAGGGCACGACTTCGGCGCTGAAAAACGAGTCGCTCTGGTCGAAACGCAGCGCGCGGGCGCGGGCGCGGCCTTCGACCACGACGCGCAAATTGCCGTCGGGCAGTTTGAGCCACTGCGCGATTTCGGCGACGATGCCGACATCATAAACGTCCTCGGCGCCAGGTTCTTCGGCGTCTTCGTCGCGCTGGGCGGCCAGAAAGAGCAGTTTGTCGCCGTTGGCGGCGGCCTGAACCGCTTCTATCGACTTGGGACGGCCAATGAAAAGCGGCAGCACCATCGCCGGAAACGCCACCATCCCGCGCAGCGGCACGACCGGCATGAGCGGCGCGCGGTCGCTTTTGGGAGTTTTGGGGCGCGACGCGCGGCGACGAGGCGCGGTTTTGGGGGCGGATTTTTCGGAAGTCGAGGGGCGCGTGCGAGTCGAACGGGGAGAAGGCATAAGGAACACTTGAAATTTTGACAGAAAAACCCCGCCGCGCGGCGCGAGGCGAGGTTTTTGCGGGAAACCTGTAATTAGAGCGACGTGTAAACCTCCCCCGCCCCCTCCTTATGAAACGGATGGTGCGGGTTGGTGATTTCAACACAGAGAACACGGAGAGACGGAGAAAACAGAGAAGTTTTCAAAGAAGATTTCGCTGGAAACTTCTCAAAAAAGCTCTGTGAACCTCTCTCCCTCCGTGTTCACTGTGTTGAAATCTCCAAACCGCACCGTCCGTTCGTAAGGAGGGGGCGGGGGAGGCTTGCCGTTCACCTCACGAAGACGATTTTTTGTCGCCGCGATTTTTATCGATGATGGCCGCCAGAATCAGCCCGAACGCCAGCAATCGAATCACATAAAGCACCAGACTGCCTTCGTTGGTCTGCGTGGTGAGCGCCAGAACCAGGCGCTGCACGCCGAGAATAAAAAAGGCGAGCGCGAAAAACGCGAAAAGCCGGTCGCGCGACTGTTTCCAGAAGCGCAGAAAAAACAGGCCCACCACGATGTAGCCCATCACGATGGCGCCCGAAACGACCGCGCTCAAAAAAAGGTTGTTGGCCATTATTCGACGTCCCAGATCAAGCCAAAAATGAGCAGCAGCAGTCCGATGAGCGCGGGAAGACTGCGCACCAAAAACAAATCGGTTTGAGGCACAAGTTCCAGGTCAACGAAGAGCAAAATGTTGTTGAGAGCGAGTCCTACAAAGCACAGGCCGCTCCAAAATAAAAGGCGGGCGCCACTTTGGCGGTAGGCGCGCAGCAAAAGCACGGCGCAGGCCAGACTGGTCGCGCCACAAAGCAGATAAACGAGGGCTTCCATGTTTAGTCGGGCCTCCTGATTTTAAAAGCATCGGAGAAAATCCGCAGATGATCGCGCGGCGTTTCAAAAATGAGCCGAATCACGGTATCTTTGCGCTCTTTGTAAGCCTGTTCGAGATTTAACACTGTTGAGTGATGCCTGGATGCCGGATCGTAGCGATAGCGGGGCGGATTTTGGCCATCGCTGCTGATAAGCCCCGTCGCCCGAAAACTTTCCAGTCGCGCGCTCACCGAATCGACCTGCCGGTAAAGCTGCTGGCTCGCTTCGGCGGCGCTCCAACTTTTGCCCCCCGACGCATGGAGCAAAAGCAGCACTTCCAACTCTTCGACCGAAGAGATGCGCTCGCGGATGAAAGCCTCGACATCGGGCGCCAGCGAGTTGTTAGCGGCCATCCTTCTCCTGGCGCGCGCAAGCGGTGGGGCGAATGAAGGTGCAGTTTGGGCGCGGTGTCATGGGGAAGTGGAGCGGCGGCGCGCAGTTTATAGCGTGTCTCAATGCATGTGCATCCGTTCGCTCGAGTGAAGTCGGCGCTATGGGCACCTGCGGTGCTAACTTCCCGCCTGCGCGGGAACCAAGCTGCCTGGTTTCGGCGCAGGCCGAAAGTTAGCGCGCAGCGCGGGGCACCCTTTGGGTCAGCGCCGACTTCAGTCGAGCGAACTCTCCATTGAAACAGGCTTCGGGCGACGGCGCGCCGCAAAACGAGCGCCCACCCTGTTTCTTTTGCGCGTTTTGCCCAGACACCGCCTGTTTTGGCCGTTGAATGGGAGAAACTCGCCATACTTGTCCCGATTATGAGTCTTCAATGTGGCATCGTCGGCCTCCCCAACGTCGGCAAATCGACGCTTTTCAACGCGCTCACCAAGGCGGGCATCGCGGCGGAAAATTATCCGTTTTGCACCATCGAACCCAACGTCGGCATCGTCGAAGTGCCCGATTCGCGGCTTGCCCAACTTGCCAAAATCGTCAATCCGCAGCGAATAATTCCCGCCGCCACCGAATTCGTTGACATCGCCGGCCTCGTCGCGGGCGCGAGCAAAGGCGAAGGGTTGGGCAACCAGTTTCTGGCCAACATCCGCGAATGCGACGCGATTGCCCACGTCGTGCGCTGCTTTGAAGACACCAATGTGGCGCGCCACATTCCCGATTTGCCCGTTAATCCCGTTGATGACATTCAAATTATCAACACCGAACTCGCTTTGGCCGATTTGCAAGTCGTCTCCAAAGTCATCGAAAAAACCCGCAAAACCGCCAAAATCGGCGACAAACCGAGCCAGATTTTGCTGCCGGTGTTGGAAATGGCACTCGAATTATTGAACGACGCCAAACCCGTCCGCTCTTTGGATTTAACGCCCGAACAAGCCCTCGCGCTCAAGTCGCTGAGCCTTTTGACCGCCAAACCGACGATGTATGTCGCCAACGTCTCGGAAATCGGCAATTTGCACGACAACCCGCACCTCAAAGCCGTCGAAGAGTTCGCCAGGGCGGAAAATTCGGTCGTGGTGCCGGTGTGCGCTTCGCTGGAAAGCGAAATCGTCGATATGAGCGACGAGGAAAAACTCGAATTCCTCGCCGAAATCGGCCTCGAAGAGCCAGGACTGAATCGCGTGATTCGCGCCGGATACGCGCTTCTGGGTTTGCAAACCTACTTCACGGCGGGCGAAAAAGAAGTGCGCGCCTGGGAAGTGCGCGTGGGCGCGACGGCGCCCCAAGCGGCGGGCGTGATTCACACCGATTTCGAGCGCGGTTTCATTCGCGCCGAAGTGATTGGATTCGACGATTACATCGCGTTGGGCGGCGAAAAAGGCGCCAAAGCCGCCGGAAAAATGCGTCTCGAAGGCAAGGAATACATCGTCAAAGACGGCGACGTGATGCATTTTCGCTTTAATGTTTAGGCGTTTTGGGACTTCGCCAAAATCTTGAAAATGTCTCGCTTCCATCTGGTTTGCCGCGCGTTTCGGGATGCGTCCATTCTGTTGTCCATCGTCCTTTTGGGCGCAGTTTGGGTCGTGGCCGCGCCGCGACAAGCGGCGGGCGAAGTGGCAAATGCCGTTTCCAATGCTGCCAGCAGCCGCTCTGACATTCCTTCCGGCAAGACGGTTTCTATTCCGAAGCGCGCACCGACACCCACGCCCACGCCGCGCGCGGATCAAACTTCTTTTGTTGAAGGTTTAGTTTTTGACGCGCGCACCAAAGAACCGTTGGCGGGCGCCACCATCACGCTGGAAGGCCACGACGATTTGTTTGAGACGACAACAGGCGTCGATGGCCGTTATCGCTTTGGGAACGTGGTGCCGACCGCGACGGCAGACCGCGAATATGCCTGGAGCGCCAGTTTGCGGGGTTACAGCACGCGTTCGGTTTACGCTTATGGCCACACCGATCCGCAAATCAGCGTTCCCAAAACGGGTTTAAAACTCGACATCGCGCTGTTGCGGTCGGGCGTGGTGCGCGGGCTGGTGCGCGATATCGCGGGGCGCGCGGTGGCGGGCGCGAACGTGTCGGTTTACGGCATTGATTTCGACAACAGTGAAAACACGCAAACCGACTCTGGGGGCCGTTTTGAAATCGGTGACCTTTCCATTCCGCCCCGCAAAAACAGCCAATTTTACGGCGTGAGCGTCGAAGACCCGCGCTTTTCTCTGGCTGAAACTCATGTCGCAGTGAAGCCAAAATATCAAGCGGGAGACGAAGCCAATGTGCGCCTGACCATGAGACCGCGCGCCGTGATTTCCGGTCGGTTAATATTTCGCGGCAAACCATTAAAAGATGCCTATGTTTCAATCGAAAGACAAGGTGGTTCTGGCCTGGGAGAAGACCCCAGTGTGACGGTCGGGAGCAACGGGCGTTACAGCGTCAAAGTGAGCGCACCCGCGCGTTACAAAATCGCGTTTCACGGCGAGAACGTGGTTTCTCAACAAGCGACGGTGGACGTGACGCCAGGGCGCGGCGTCGCACTCAATCGGGAGTTCAAACCTTTTCCTTACGGTTCAATTCGCGGGCGCATCGTGGATTTGGCGGGGCGCGGCGTCAAAGGCGCGGATATCGAATTGTGGACGGAACGCACCTCGGAAACCATGCCCGTCGCCACCACAGACGCGCAGGGCCGCTTTTTCGTCGCCAAAGTCGCGCCTTATGACAAATATGATGTAACCGTCACACTGCCCCGCGCCGAAATGCGCGGCAGCGTGAGAATCGAGCCGGTGCGAGTGCGTTCCCATCGCACCACCTTTATTTCCGCACGTGTCGACACCATTCCACCGAAGTTTCAGGTTTTGAGCGCCGTTCCAAAAGTTCTCAAGGCGGGAATCGTCTCGTTTCGCCTGCGTGCCAGCGATAATCAGGGCTTGCGCTCCACTGGTTTGAATGTCGATGGGGATTCCGCTGTCGTGGATAAACAAACGGCGAGCGCCGAGTTTGAAGAGAGGCGCAAAAAAGCGCCGCACCGCGCGGAAGCGACAGTGCGGTGGGACGCGCGCACCGTTTCCAACGGAATGCACAAACTCGACTTCGTGGTGTGGGATTTAGTGGGAAACGCGACGACTCGCAGTTTCAAAGTGCGGGTGGAAGGCTCGCCGTTCAAAGCCAAACCAGCACGAGGTTATTCGCCCAAAGCGGGAGATGGCGCCGGTTACTGAACTTCTGTTCGGAGGGGCATTCGATTGGCAGCGTTGGTTTTCGCTATGAAACAACGACAACTCGACAACAAACAAATCTCCGAAGTCGGACTTGGCACCTGGCAAATCGGCGGCTCGTGGGGCGAAGTCTCCGAAGACGAATCGCTCGCCATTTTGCGGGAGGCGTATGGAAGCGGCGTCAATTTCTTCGATACCGCCAACGTTTACGGCAGCGGCAAAAGCGAACGGCTCATCGCGCGATTTTTGAAGGAAAGCGGCGCCCAGGATGTCTTCGTGGCCACCAAACTGGGGCGCGGGCCGAATTTTCCGCGCGATTTGGGTCTCGAAACGCTGCGCGCTCACACCGAGGCTTCGCTGGAGCGTCTGGGCGTCGAATCGCTCGATTTGACGCAGTTGCACTGCGTTCCGACCGAGGAACTGCGGCGTGGCGAAGTTTTCGAGTCGCTGCGGACTTTGAAAGAGGAAGGCAAAATTCAGCGCTTCGGCGCGTCGGTCGAATCGATGGAAGAGGCGCTCATTTGTCTGGAACAGCCTGATTTGACCTCGCTGCAAATCATTTTCAACATTTTCCGCCAGAAACCGATTGGCGAGCTTTTCGAGGCCGCGCAGCAACGGGGCGTGGCGCTGATTGTGCGGCTGCCGCTCGCTTCGGGTTTGTTGTCGGGCAAAATCACGCCGGAAACGCAGTTCGACAAGGGCGACCACCGCAACTTCAACCGCGATGGCGCGCATTTCAACGTCGGCGAGACTTTCGCGGGTTTGGGCTTTGAAAAGGGCGTCGAATTGTCGCAGGAATTCAAATCTTTGGTGCCCGAAGGCCTCACGATGGCGCAGATGGCGCAGCGCTGGATTTTGGATTTTCCCGCCGTCACCACCATCATCCCTGGCGCCTCCAAACACGCGCAGGTGGCGGCGAATGTCTCCGTGAGCGAACTGCCGCCGCTTGCGGACGAGTTGCACGCGAAGTTGCGCGAGTTTTACGAATCGCGCGTCAAGGAACACATTCGCGGGCCGTATTGAATCCTGGCGGGCGAGGCGCGCACCGGTTTTGAACTCGGCGGCACACAGCAAAGCCTCGAAATCGGCGAGTGGCGTCTGGAAAACTTCGGCAAGGTCAAAGTTTCGAGTCTGCCGTCGTCGGCCAAGCGCGGCTACGAGGGCCGCGCAGCCGATGCGCCCTGGCGACGCGCCGCCGCCGAGCGCATCGAAAAATGGCGCAAAGGCGATCTGCACGTCACGGTTCTCGATGCCCAGGGCCGCCGCGTGCGCGGCGCCGAGGTCAAAGTCGAGATGCAGCGCCACGCGTTCGGCTTCGGCACGGCGGTGCGCGCCAATTTGCTGCTCAAAGCAGACGACGAAAACGCGCGCATCTACCGCCAAACCGTCACCAGGCTGTTCAACAAAGTCGTTTTTGAAAACGACCTCAAATGGAACTTCTGGGAAATGCCCAAAAGCCGCGAAACCACTTTCCGCGCCCTGAAGTGGCTTCAGGAACGCAGTATCAAGGTGCGCGGCCACGTTTTGATCTGGCCCAGTTGGGAACAAACGCCGCCCGATTTAAAAACGCTGCAAAACGACCGCGCCGCGCTGCGAAAACGCATCGAGGGCCATATCCGCGAAGAAGTGAGCGCGTTGCGCGGCCAGCTCGTGGATTGGGACGTGGTGAACGAGCCTTACACCCATCACGATGTTCTCGATGTTCTGGGCGAAGCGGCGATGACCCAGTGGTTTCGCGCCGCACGCGAGTCCGACCCCACCGCCGCGCTTTTCATCAACGATTTCGGGATCTTGACCGGCGGCGGCGCGGATCTGGCGCATCAGGCGCACTACGAAAAAACCATTCAAACCCTGGTGGACAGGGGCGCGCCGCTCGACGGCATCGGTTTTCAGGGCCATTTCGGGGGCGTTTTGACCCCGCCGGAGAAACTGCTGCAAATTCTGGATCGCTACGCCCGCTTTGGTAAAGAGCTGCAAATCACCGAATTCGACATTCGCGGTCTGCAAAACGACGAGCAGTTGCAGGCCGATTACACCCGCGACCTGATGACGGTTTTCTTTTCTCATCCCGCCGCCACCAGTTTCACGATGTGGGGCTTCTGGGGCGGCGCGCACTGGATGCCAGACGCCGAAATGTTTCGCAAAGACTGGACGCCCAAACCCAACGCGCTCGCCTACCAGGATTTGGTTTTGAAAGAGTGGTGGACGGATGTGGCGGGCACCACCGACGAGTGGGGCGAGTTCCAGACGCGCGGCTTTTGCGGTGATTATCAGGTCACGGCAACCCACGGCGGCAAAGTGAGCACGCTGGCGGTGCCTTTAAGCCGAGAATCGAGCGCCGTGACGCTGGTTTTGCGGTGAGCGGCACAGCAGGACACGAAATCATCGCCTTTAAGTAGGACTGACGCAGTTGAAAATTTGGAAAAAGGAACCTCTATAATGAAACTCAACAATGTGCAAAGACTCTGGCGCCCCTTCTTATGCGGCGCGGGCGCGCTTCTTCTCGCGGGAACCTCGCTTTTACCCGCGACGGCGCAGGAAGAAATCGACGCGACCGTGGCGGCGGTGGGAACCGTCGCCAACGACGGGCCGCTTCCCTCTGGCGGCGAAGCCCTCGCGGGCGCCGAGCCGCTCGCGCGCATGGAAGTGCGCGGCCCTGAAGCGGCGCAGGTTTCGCTGGAACGAGTCGCGGTCGCGGGCCAGCCCTTTAGCGAGGCGCTGCGCGTGCGCGTCCCCAAAATCGGCGGCAATGGGGCGGCTTATCTGGCCGTCGATATTCCCGACAAAGTGAGCGGCGGCGACGTGATGTTTTTGCGTTTGTGGGGCCGCGTCGTCGAGGGCGGCAACGAAAAGGGCGAGGCGTCGCCCCAAATTTCGGTGCAAAGCAAAGCGCCGCGTTTCAGCGTTTTCTTCGGGGGTCGCGTCACGTTCGGGCGTGAGTGGCGCCGCTTCGATTTGCCGGTGCGAGCCTGGCGCTCTTTCGGCGCGGGACAGGGCGAACTCGCCATCACTCTCGATGGCAATGAAGCCCGCACCTTGGAGTTCGCGGGCCTGGAGGCGTTCAATTATCGCGGACGCGTGGCGACCCATCAACTGCCCTTCAAGCGCAGCAGCTACGAAGGCCGCGAAAAAAATGCGCCGTGGCGGGCCGAAGCGGCGGCGCGCATCGAAAAGCATCGCAAAGGCGATCTGGTGGTTCAGGTTGTGGACAGAAACGGCAGGCCACTTTCCGGCGCGCGGGTGCAGGCGCGCATGACCAGACACGCTTACGGCTTTGGAACCGCCGTCGCCAACGGCCCGATGCTCGACAAAGGCCCGCTCGGCGCGCGTTACCGCGCCGAAGTGAAGCGGCTTTTCAACACCGCCGTCATCGAAAACGGCCTGAAGTGGAACAACTGGGAAAGGCCGCAGGAGCGCGCCGGTTCGCTGGAGATTTTGCGCCTTTTGAACGCCAACGGCATCACGGTGCGCGGCCACACGGCGGTTTATCCGCGTTTTTCCAACGCTCCGGCGCCCATCGAAAAACTCTTCAACGACACCAAAGCCGCCCAGGGCGAAGCCGCCGCCAAAGACGCGCTGCGCGGCGCTATCGACAAGCATATCGCCGACAAAGTGGGCGCGACGCGCGGCCTGGTGATTGATTGGGACGCGGTCAACGAAACCATCGGCAGGCCTGATATGGTGAGAATTCTGGGCCGCGACGAAATCGTGCGCTGGTTTCAGAAAGTGCGCGATGCCGACCCAAACGCCGTGCTTTATCTCAACGAAAATTCGGTCGAAAACGGGAGCAAAACCGCCGCTTTTGAAGACGAACTCCAGTTTTTGCTCGACAAAGGCGCGCCTCTGGGTGGCATCGGACTTCAGGGACACGTCGGCGCGCTGGCAATTTCCACCGCTTACCAAAATATCACGCGCTTTTCCAAATTCAAGCTGCCCATCAAAATCACCGAATTCGACATCGTGACGCCCGATGAGGGGTTGCAGGCCGATTATATGCGCGATTTCCTGACGCTCATCTTTTCGATTCCCGAAACCGAGGCGTTTTTGATGTGGGGCTTCTGGGACGGCGCGCAGTGGCTTGGCGACGCGCCGATTTTCTACAAAGATTGGACGCTCAAACCGTCGGGCAAAGCCTATGAAGACCTGGTATTGAAACAGTGGTGGACAAGTGTCGCGGGCCAGACCGACCGCCAGGGCCAGGCGAAAGCGCGCGGTTTTCTGGGCGATTACCAGATCACGGTTTCGCACGGCGGCAGGAGCCAGACTGTGCCCGCGACCCTGACGCGAGCGGGCCAGACCGTCCTTGTGAAACTGCCTTAAAACCGACCTCTGGAAGCGCGAGCATCCCTGCTCGCCACCGCAAAACGGTCACGGCACAGCGCAGGTGACTGCAATGCGAACAGGGATGCTCGCGCTCCCCAACGAGACCCTTCGGGCGCCTCTGGCAACAAGTCCCAAGGATTCTATAGAAATCTTTACGACACTTTGAGGCAAAAAGTGTGTCCCTTTAAGCTGCCATGAAATCGACGCACGCTTTGCACCTCGCGGCCTTTCCCCTTGTCACGCTCCTGATCGCGCTCCCCGCCGCAGCCCAGCAAGCACCAGCGACGCCGCCGATTTCGCCGCCCGCCGCGCCGTCGCAAAGCGCCCCAGGCGGTGCCCTCGCGCCACTATCTTTGGAAGAGAGCATTCGCATCGCGCTGCGACAGCACGGCGATCCGCGCGCGGGGGCGCAGGGTTTCGAGGCCGCGCGCCAGGGCGTCACTTCGGCGCGCGCGGCGCGGTTTCCCGAAGTCGCGGCCAACGCGGGCTATAATTACGGCAATGGCAGCCGCCGCGTCAATACCGGCACCGACGGCTTGCCCGTCAACGGCTCCGGCACGAGCGTGGTTTCGTCCGGTTCTACCACGACCGGCTTTTCGGTTTCGCAAAATATCTTCGATGGCGGGCGCACGCGGCAACGCATCAACCAGGCCAATGCGCGCGCCTTGGGCGCGGCGGGCACTTACGGCAACGCGCGCAATTCGCTGGCATTTAATGTCGCGGCGGCGTTTTTCGACCAACTGCGGCAAAGCAAACTGGTGGCGCAGCGCCAGGGGCAGGTCGCTCTGGCGGCGCAGCAGCTCGAAGCCATCAACGCGCAAATCGAGGCCGGAACGACGGCGCGCGTCGATGCCCAGACCGTGCAGGTGACGCTTTCGCAGGCGCGTTTCGACCTGGCGACGGCGCGCAATAATCTGGGCACCGCGCAGGTCAATTTCCGCAACGCGCTGGGGCTGGGACTTGGCCCCGCACTCCGCTTGCAGGAAGCGCCCCTTGCCGCCGAAGCCGGTTTGCCCGAACTCCCACAATCAAATCGGACCGTGCCCAACGCCGCCGAAGCCGTTCCGTCACCCGCCGAAGCTGTTCTGCTGGCGCCTTTGCCCTCGGTTCCGAAACTCAGGCCCCTCGCGGATTATCTGGCCGAGGCGGGGCGTTTGCGGCCCGATTTGCTTCAATCGCGCGCGACGGTGCAAAGCGGCGAGGCGGCGATCAATCTGGCTCAAATTGAGCGGCGCCCGCAGGTTTCGGCGAGCGCGAATTACGACATCGACCCGCGCAACACCGCTTCGCGCGGCCTCACTTTTGGCGCGGGATTGTCGATTCCGATTTTCGATGCGGGCGGGCGCCGCGCCGATGTGCGCGCGGCGCAGGCCGATCAGGAAGCCAATCGCGCCCGTCTGGGCCAACTCGAAAAAGATATTGCCGCCGATGTCGAATCATCCTATGTCGATATTAGCGGCGAGGTGGGGCGCATCGCCAACGCCCGCACCTTGGTGCAGCAGGCGCGCCTCAATCTCGACAACGCGAGCGAAAAATATCGCCTCGGTCTGGGCACCGTTCTCGACATCACCAACGCGCAAACCCAGCTTTTCAACGCCCAAACCAGCCTGACCAGCGCGGTTTACGACTTCGAACTGGCGCGCGCCAATCTCGACCGCGCCGTGGGCCGCTTCGCCTGGGCCGATCCAGGCCAGGCACCCGCCGCCGCGCCGTCCAATCTGCAAAACGCGATTGCGGCGCTTCAAGCCACCGCGCCGACAACCATTTCCGCGAAATAATCGCCCCAACCGGCGAACTTTATGCTCCGCATCCCTGTTCCCGCCAAATCTTCCGGCGAAAAGCCCCTCAACGAAAAACCGCGCGCGCGGCGCCGCTTTCGCGTGCCCAAATGGGCGTGGTGGACGACAATCGTGCTGGTTTCGCTGTTTGGCGCCCAGCGCTGGCGCCAGGCGCGCGCGGCGGCGGTGCCTCAGCCCGAAGTCAAAACCGCGCTCGTTTCGCGCGGCGATGTGCGCGCGACGGTTTCGGCGACCGGAACTTTGCAGGCGTTCACCCTCGTCGATGTCAAAAGCAAAGCGGGCGGCACGGTTTTGAAAATGGCGGTCGAAGAGGGCACGCGCGTGAAGCGCGGCCAGCTTATCGCGCTCATCGACAGGCAGGACACCACCGCCAGCTACCGTCAGGCCGTCGCCGATGTCGATGCCGCGCGCGCCGCACTGAGCCAGAGCCGCGACAACGCGCGCTTGCAGCAGGCGCAGTTGGGGCCGCAAATTCGGCAGTCGCAGGAAGGCGTGGCGGCGGCGGATGCCCGCGCGCGGCAGGCCCAGGAGAATCTCGCGTTGCAGCGCGAAACGCTGGGGCCGCAAATCGAACAGTCAGCGCAGGCGGTCGCCGCCGCGAGCGCACGGCTGCGTCAGGCGCGCCAGAATCTGGCCGTCGAGCGCGCCACGGGCGAAACCGCCGTGCGCGAAGCGCAGAGCGGCCTCAATTCGGCGCGGGCGCGTCTATCCCAGGCGCAGGAACAGGCCGCCGTGCAGCCGGCGCTGTCGCAGGCTTCGGTCAATCAGGCGCAGGCCGGAATCGAAGGCGCGCAGGCGGGTATCCGCGCGGCGGAAGAAGCGCTACGCCAGTTGACGGGTGCAGCGCAGCCGCAGGCGCGCGCGGCGGCGGAAGCGCAGGTCGCCCAAACGAGAAGCGATGTGACGACGGCGGAAACCAATCTGGCGCGGCAACGCGGTTTGCTGGGGCGCGGGTTCGTGGCGCAAAGCACCGTCGATGCGGCGGAAAATGCCGCCGTGAGCGCGCGTTCGGCGCTCGCGACGGCGCAGGCGCGCCTCGATACGCTCGCACCCCAGCAGGACGCCGAACGGCGCGAAGCCCAGTCGCGCGTGGAGAGCGCGCGGGGCAGTTTGAAGTCGTCGCAGGCCGGTTTGCAGACCGCGCGCGCCAACACGGTGCAAAATCGTCTGCGCCAGCGCGACGTTCAAACCGCGCGCGCCGCCGTCGAACAGGCGCAGGCGGCGCTCGCGGATGCGATTGTCAACCGGCGCCAGGTCGCGGTGCGGCAGGCCGATGTCGAAAGCGCGCAGGCGACGCTGCGCCAGTCGCAGGCCGCGCTGCAAAGCACGCGCGCCGATTCGCGGCAGGTTTCGGTGCGCGCCAGCGATGTGCAAAGCGCCCAGGCGGCGCTGCGTCAGGCGCAGGCCGCGTTGCAGGGCAGTCGCGCCGGAGCGATTCAAAACCAGGTGCGCCAGGGCGACATCGCGGCGGCGCAGGCGCGTCTGGCGCGCGCCGAAGTGACGGCGGCCAACGCGCGCCAAAATCTGGAGCAAACCCGTGTCGTGGCGCCGCGCGACGGCATCGTGCTCAAAAAATACGTCGATGAAGGCACCATCATCCAATCGGGGCAAAGCGGCGCGGCGGGCGGCACCAGCGTGGTGCAGCTCGCGCAGGTTTCGCAAATGTTCGTCGATGTCCAGGTCGATGAAGCCGACATCGCGTTGATCGAGCCAGGGCAAAGGGTGGACATCACGCTCGACGCTTATCCCAACACGCCCAAAACGGGCCGCGTTCGCAAAATTTTCCCCGCAGCCGAAACGGTGCAAACCGTGACCTACATTCATGTGCAGGTCGAAGTCGATGCGATGGACGTGGACGAGCGCCTGCGTCCCAACATGAACGCGACCTGCGATTTTCTGGTCGAGGAAGCCGAAAACGCGATCACCGTGCCCACCGAAGCGGTCAAGGAAGAGGAAGACACCACGACGGTAACGGTGATTAAAGACCTCAAGAAACCGCTCTGGGAGGAAACCAATCAGGTCAAGCGCACCGTCGAAATCGGGGTGCGCGGCGATGACGCAACCGAAGTGACTTCAGGTGTCAAAGAAGGCGAAACCGTCGTGACCCAGATCATCGAACCCATCACCGCCGAAACTGCCGGCGCGCCAGGAGCCGGACGCGGCGGCATCGGGGGCATGGGCGGTATGGGTGGACGCGGCGGCATGGGCGGAGGCGGGCGCGGACGCTAAAAACCGCGCACATTTGAAGGAAAAATTATTATGAAACTCAAATTTGGCATCAAACCGCTGCTTCTGGCAGCACTGGCAACAGCTTTTGTCGCGGCGCCCCTCGTCGCACCCATCGCGCAGGCGCAAACCGGCGGCGGAGGCGCTGGCGGAGGCGGGCGCGGCGGTGGCATGCAAAACACTCCCAAATGGCGTTTGTCGCGGCTGATTCGCGGCATCACGAGCCTGGAAAAAGACAAGAAAGCGCCCCTGACCAAAGACCAGGCCAAGCGCATCGCGACGGCGATTAAGCCCTGGCGCACGCGTAAAACCATGTCGGACGATCAGGCCAAAGGGCTTTATATGAGCGTCAACGGCGTGCTGACTTCCAAACAGAAAAACGAACTGGATCGCAGCGCCGCCAAAAACCGGCGCTTCGGCGGCGAACGGCCCGAAGGACGGCGCGGCGGTTTCGGCGGCCCTGGCGGGGGTGCGCCCGATCCGGCACGAATGAAGCAAATGCGCGCGATGATGGAGAAGATGCGCGGCTTCCGCAAAACCATGAACCCGTTTTTCCCGCCCACCGGCTACGCCGAACTCAAGGACGCACCCGACCGGTGGCGCCAGGGCATGATGCGCCGCTATCAGACCCAGAACGCGGCTCTCACGGCCATCGCCAAAAAGGGCGGCGTGAAGTGGTAGAGCGCAGGGCGGGGACGAAGCAGGCTTCGTCCCCGCCGCATTTCAATTCTCATGATCGCCTTTCCCGAACGCGCCGCACTCGATAATTCAACCGCCCAGCCCGTTCTGGCCGTTGCCGATTTGCACAAGGAATACAAGATGGGCGAAATGCGCGTCCACGCCCTGCGCGGCGTGAGTCTCCGCATCGGCGCGGGCGAATTCGTGGCGGTGATGGGGCCGTCGGGATGCGGAAAAAGCACTTTTATGAACCTCATCGGCTGCCTCGACCGGCCCACGAGCGGCTCCTACCAGCTCGACGGCGAAGAAGTCGCGCAACTCGAAGCCGACGAACTCGCCGAAATTCGCAACCGCAAAATCGGCTTTATTTTTCAGACTTTCAACCTGCTCTCGCGCACTTCGGCTCTGGCGAATGTGGAACTGCCCCTGCTTTACGCGGGCGCCTCACCATCGGAGCGGCGCGAGCGCGCGATGGCGGCGCTCGAAAGTGTGGGCCTCACCGACCGCGCCGATCACAAGCCCAACGAACTTTCTGGCGGACAGCAGCAGCGCGTGGCCATTGCGCGCGCTTTAGTCAACGATCCGGCGGTGCTTTTGGCCGACGAACCGACCGGCGCGCTTGCCTCGCGCCAGGGCGAAGAGATTATGCAGATTTTCCAGTCGCTCAACGCCGCCGGAAAAACCGTCGTGATGGTGACCCATGAACCCGACATCGCCCAGCACGCGAGGCGTCGGGTGCGCTTTCGGGACGGAAAACTGGTTGGCGATGAGGTCATCGAAAGGCGCCTCGTCGCGACCGATGTTCTGGCGGCGATGCCCAGTGATGATGAGTAAAACAAGGGCAAAGATGAACCAACGACTCACACGATGGAAAAAACTGGGGCCGCTTGTTCTGTGCGGAGGACTCATGCTGACCGAATTTCACGCGGCGAAGGCCCAAAACGAGGCTATGCCGGCCTCTGCGCCGTCAACTTCGGCGTTGTGGGGAGAAAAGGGCGAATTGTGGAGCGCCTCTTCGCGTCTGCCCGACTTTTCGCGCGCGGGCTATCGCAGTGGCGCGGCGCCGATTCCCCGTGTTGCGGTCGCCGCCAACGTGCGCGATTTCGGCGCGAAAGGCGATGGACAGACCGATGATGCGCCCGCGTTCAACCGCGCCATCGCCGCCACGACGCGCGGCGCGATTTTGATTCCGGCGGGCCGCTACGTTTTGCGCGGCGTGGTTCGCATCGAGAAAAGCGATCTGGTTTTGCGCGGCGAAGGCGCGGGCCAAACCGTGCTGCTGGCACCTGCCTCGCTTTCCGAACTCGATCCGCGCCCGTCGCGCGATGGCGGCAAAGCGCATTACTCGTTCACCGGCGGCTTCCTCACCGTCGCCGGAAAAACCAACGGAGCGACCCTGGCCGATGTCGCCGAACCCGCGCCGCGCGGCGCGCGCAAATTGGTGCTGTCGCAGCCGGTCGATCTCGCGCGCGGCGCGCTGGTGCGCCTGCAAATGAGCGACGCCAATCACACGCTCGGACGCCATCTGCATGGCGATGAGGAAGATGCCGGCCAGGACACTTATGCCCGTCTCGAAGGCAGGCCGTGGGTGAGTTGGACGGCGCGCGTCGTCGCCGTGAACGGGCGCGAACTCACGCTCGACCGGCCCCTGCGCCTCGACGTGCGCCCCGAATGGAAGCCTCAGCTTCTCGCCTACGAGCCGACCGTCGTGGATGTCGGCATCGAAAACCTCTCGTTCGAGTTTCCTGGCCGCGCGAAAATGCCCCATTTGAAGGAGGAAGGCTTCAACGCCATCCACTTTTCCGGCGTTTCCGACTGCTGGGTGCGCGGCGTGACCATCACCGACGCCGACAACGGCATCATCGTCTCCGGTTCGCGCTTTTGCACGGTTGAAGACACCCATTTCAGGCACGACAAACGAAGGGGACTGACCGGACACCATGCCCTCTGGGCGACGGGATCCCAGGAGTGCCTGTTTCAAAAGTTCCGCTTTGACACGACCTACGAGCATGACATCACCGTCGAGGGCCGCGCGACGGGCAACGTTTTTCGCGACGGGAGCGGCGTCGCGCTCAACTTCGACCATCACCGCAACGCGCCTTACGAAAACCTGTTCACCAACATCGATGTGGGCGACGCGCGGCGCGTCTATGCCAGCAGCGGGCGCGGCGACCGTGGCCCTCATTCGGGCGCGCGCACCACGTTCTGGGGCCTGCGCGCGCAACGGGGCGAGTTTCCTCCTGCCCCCAGGTGGCCGCGCATCAACGTCATCGGCATGGGCCGCGCCGCACCGAGCCTGACGGCGGAGCGCGAATGGATCGAACCTCTGGGTGGGCGCGTCCAGCCTCCCGATTTGTATGAGGCGCAGCGCGGGCGACTTGGACGTTGAGCGGCCCCGTCATGATGAGAAAATGGCGGGGCGATGATTTGGCAGGGGCGCAGCACGCTATGCCCCTCCCTTCTCGGTTGACAGCCAATCCGGTTGGAGTTTTCCCCTTCTTCAACGGCGTCTTTTCGTAGGAACACGGCGTGCCACGCAATGTGTGACTTGTTTTGGTGCTTTTGCGTCTGTCATTCCGAAGGAGCCTCGGCGACTGAGGAATCAGCCGCAATTTCCACTCATTTGTGCCCAAAGGGGTGGAGATTACGACCGATTCCTCGTCGTGCCTCCTTGGAATGACAGACGCAAAAGCACCAAAACAAGTCACACATTGCACGGCGTGCCGTGTCCGCTCGATCAACCGCAAGACTTTCCACCGGACACGGCACGCCGTGTCCCTACAAAACTCCAACCGGATTGGCTGTAAGCGCCTTTATTTGGCAACTGACTGTTATGAACCTTCGAGAAAACATCGCGGTCGCGCTCCAGGGCCTCGCTGCCAACAAACTGCGCTCGGCGCTCACCATGCTGGGCATCATCATCGGCGTGCTCGCGGTGATTCTGGGCACGGCGATTGGCCAGGGTTCGCGCGACCAGGTTTTGGCGCGCATCCAGTCGCTCGGCTCCAACGCCATCACGGTTTCGCCCAATCGCGGGCCGCAGCGCGGCGCGGTGGGCGGCGGGGCGGGTTCGGGCCAGTCGCTCACCATGGAAGACGCCGAGGCGATTAAAACGGGCGCGCCGACGGTGACTGCGGTGGCGCCGCAGTTTCAGCGCTCGTCGCAGGTGAAATATCTCAATCAGAACACCAGCACCAGCATCGTTTGCACCACGCCGGAGTTTTTGAAGATTCGCGGCTTTTCCATCGAACGCGGCCAGATGTTCACCGACCGCGATGTGCGCGGGCGCCGCAAAGTGTGCATCGTCGGTAAAACGACGGCGACGACGCTTTTCGGCGACGGCGCGCCGATTGGCCGCAATCTGCGGATCGGCGGCATCAACTTCAAAATCACCGGTTTGCTGGCCTCCAAAGGCAACGCGCTTTTTGGCGACCCCGACGACCAGATCGTCATTCCCATCACGACCGGCATGAATCAGGTCTTCGGCGTGGATCGTTTGAACCAGATTTACGCCCAGACCGCGCGCGCCGAAGACGCCACCAGAGCCGCCGCCGAAATCGAAGAGGTGCTGCGTAAAGCGCACAAACTCACCAACAGCGAAGAAAGCGATTTTCAAGTCCGCACCCAGCAGGAGTTCATGGAACTGCAGGACGCCTCCAGCCAGACCCTCACCTTTTTGCTGACCGGAATCGCGGCGGTGGCTCTGGTGGTGGGCGGCATCGGGATTATGAACATCATGCTGGTCAGCGTGACCGAGCGCACGCGGGAAATCGGCATTCGCAAAGCCGTCGGCGCGCGCGGCGCCAATATCCTGCTCCAATTTCTCATCGAAGCGACCACGCTCAGCGTTCTGGGCGGCATTATCGGCATCGGCGCCGGTTTCGCGGTCTGCGCGCTCGTCACGCAGTTTCTCGGCTTTCCCACCGTGATTTCGTGGTTCTGGATCGCGGTTTCATTTACCTCTTCGGCAGTTATCGGCGTGTTTTTCGGGATTTATCCGGCTTATACCGCCTCGCAGCTTGACCCCATCGAAGCGTTGCGCTACCAGTGAGGCGTGGTCGAAGTGGCCCCACTTCACTAAAATGACACTGTGACATAAAAGTGACATCTGCGTGAGCAAAGGGGAACTAATGAGCAACCCAAAGGCGTTAAGCTACAAGGGAAGGCATCAGGTGCCTTCAAGGAAACTCATGCCGCACACTGCCCAGGAATCTCAGGCCCGCATCCTCATCATTGAGGATGCGCGCGACATTGCCCATCTGGTCGAAATGCATCTCCGCGATGCCCATTATCAGGTGGAAGCCGTTCACGACGGCACGCTCGGCCTGGAACGCGCCCTGAGCAACCATTACGATTTGATCGTGCTCGATTTGACGCTGCCAGGCATCGACGGACTGGAAATCTGCCGCCGTTTGCGCGAGCAGCCCGAATACCCGCTCATTTTGATGCTGACCAGCAAAGGCACCGAACTCGACCGCGTTCTGGGTCTGGAACTGGGCGCCGACGACTATCTCACCAAACCGTTTTCCATCCGCGAACTTCTGGCGCGCGTCAAGGCGCTCTTTCGCCGCCGCGATGCCCAGAACGGCACCGTGCCCGCTCCACCTCCCCATTGTCCTGGCGCCCAAATTGGCGAGCCGGACACCATTCGCACCGGCGATCTCGTCATCGAAATGATTAAGCGCAAAGTCACCCTCGACGGCGTTTGTCTGGCTCTGACGGCCAAAGAGTTCGATTTGCTGCACCAGTTCGCCTGTCATCCTGGCCGCGTTTACACCCGCGCCCAACTGCTCGACTGCGTGTGGGGCCTGGGCTACGAAGGCTACGAACACACCGTCAACTCGCACATCAACCGGCTCCGCACCAAAATCGAAAAGAATCCGGCGCAGCCGCGCTACCTGCTCACGGTGTGGGGCGTGGGTTATAAATTCGCCGAAGCGGAGCAGAACTAAGCGGCGGTGAGCGCCTTGAGACATAAACCTCCAAAGGTGCTGTTTTGTCATTCCGCGGGAGCCTCGGCGACTGAGGAATCAGCCGCAGACTCCGCTCAACAGCAGTGAGTTGATGGACATTGGCGCCGATTCCTCGGTCGCGTCGGGGTCCGCGCCCGTGAAACAAACACACGATTAGTAACATCGGTATCGACCAGAGTGTGCCGACGAGAGCGTGACCCCCATTCAGCGGGTGCGTCCGACCGGTCCACAGAGATTGACTCCCCCAGGGTGGGTCAGCGTGTGGCCGCCTGAGAGGCTGTAGTAGAAGGGCCTACTTGTTGAGTGTTT
>JAUJNG010000010.1:67132-184948 GCA_030448265.1 Abditibacterium sp. | reverse complement strand
CCACACGACCACCGGTCACCCGTTAACATGTTTTTGTGTTTTTTTTCTGCCGTTTCCTCTTCTGATTTTTTTTATTTGTCTTTGTGCCCCCTAAACCACTACACACCCACAAATAAATAATATCTGTCTAAAGGTGTCCTCGGGGGTATGCCCCCATAATAAACACACAGGATTTTATATCCCCGTCTGGGCACAAGCCCCGCCTCGACCAAAGTTGCAACTGCGTTAACTCCTAAAAATAAAAACTCCGTGTCTCTGTGCCTCATTGATTTATCAGCCCTGATTCCAATGCAAATTTTTCAATTTATCCAGGCGGGCGGCTTCGTGATGTGGCCCCTGCTTTTGCTGTGCGTAGCGTGCGTCGCGGTCATCATCGAGCGCCTCATGGCGTTTGCGAGCGCCAAAAACTCGCCTGATTTCGTCGAAAAAACCGTCGCTCTGACTCAAAACGGCGATTTTGAAGGCGCGCAAAACGCCTGCGAATCGCAGCGCGGCCCGCTCGCGGCGTGTTTTCGCGCCATTTTGCATCACCGCGACGAAACTGGCGCCCAAATCGAGCGGCGCGTCGAAGAAACCGCGCAAAAATCGTGGCTCGAACTGGAAAAGTATCTGCCGCTCCTCGAAACCACCGCCACTATCGCGCCTTTGCTGGGGCTGCTCGGAACCCTCGTCGGCATGATCGGAACCTTCAACGCCATCGCGACAGCGCGTTCACGCGGCAACTCCGACGCGATTTTAAGCGGCATCGGCGAGGCGCTTTACGCGACCGCGACCGGCATTACCCTCGCCGTGATCGCCTTCGTCGCCTACGGTTATTTCACGGCGCGTCTGCGAAGGCTCACAGGCGAAGTCGAACACGGCGCGACGCGGCTTCTCAACGTGCTGGGCGAGCGCCAGAAGGTCGAAAATGACGCTTAAATCGCGCCGCGCTCTCAAACCGGCGCGCATCGAAATCATTCCCATGATCGACACCATGTTTTTTCTGCTGGTGTTTTTCATGCTGTCGAGTCTGGCGCTCACCCGATTGAACGGGCTTCCCGTCGAACTTCCCGACGCCAAAACCGCGCCCGCCCAAAGCGCCGCGCCGCCGACGCTCACCATCGACCGCGCCGGACGACTGTTTCTCAATCGCGCGCCGCTCCCCATTTCAGGTTTGGAAGCGGCATTGAAGCGAATTCGCGGGCAGGAACTGCTCATCAACGCCGACGCGCGCGTGTCGCACGGCCTGGTGGTGCGCTGCATGGACGCGGCGCGAGCGGCGGGCATTTCGCGCTTCTCGATTGCCACTCAGGAGAAAGGCTAAAGGCTAAAGGATGAAGGCTAAATCACTTCCAGTTTTCGTAGCCCTGCCTGATTTATCCTTTAGCCTTCATCCTTTAGCCTTTACTTTTAATTTCTCGTGTCGCGCTTTCTACTTTCCCTCTCGCTTTCTCTTCTGCTCAACGCTCTCTTGTGGAGCGGAGCGGCGGCGCTGTTATCGCGCGTCGAAACTCCAGGGCGAGTGAGGTTTGAAGTGGTTCTGCGCCCCAGCGCGGGGCGCAGCAAATCGGCAAAAAAGGCAGCAGGCAGGAAAACGTCGCGGCCTCGACAGGTGCGCGCGGCTCGCCCTCGAAAGGCGCGTAAAGCGCGCGCGTCGGTGCGGGTCAGGCCGAAAACCGTGCCCCAGACGATGCAACTTGCGCCGCGCCGCGCTCCGGCGCCCAAACTCGTCGCGTCGCAGGCCGTGAAGCGCCCAATTCCCAAAACCGCGCCTCGCAACCTTCTTCCAGCTGCGACGCCCTCCAAACCGGCGCCTGCGGCCAACGACAAAAAACCGACGCCCCAGAGCGCCCCCACGCCGCAGGGCAACGATTCGCCTCTTCCAAGCTCGAAAAAGCCGGACGAAAACGAAAAACCGGACGAAAACGGCACCCAATCGCAAAAAACGCCCGAAGGTAGTGAAGACGCCGACAAAAGCGATAATTCCAGCGATTCCCCCGATGATAAGGGCGCCGAGGACACTCCAGACACGAGCAGTCAGCCCGATAACGACCAACCCGACGACGCTGACGGCGGCGAGCCAAACACCGGCGCGCCCGTCGAACCGACGCCGGAACCGATTCCTACGCCCACGCCATCGCCAAAACCGACGCCCAGCCCAATTCCCACCCCAACTCCGCGCCCCACGCCGATTCCACCGACACCCACGCCCGTTCCCACGCCCACTCCAAGGCCTCGTCCCACTCCAACGCCCACGCCGCGCCCCACTCCCACACCGCGACCCCTTCCCACTCCCACACCGCGACCCCTTCCCACGCCGACGCCGCGTCCCAGAGGCGCCACGCGCGACGCGATTCCGGTTCGTCAGGTCAAGCCGCGCTTGCCCGAAGACCTCAAAAACGCCGAGTTTCGCGCTTCGGTGCGCGTGCGCGTCGAGGTTTCGGAAAGCGGCTCGCCCTCGCCGAGTTTGCGCGGTTCGTCGGGCAACGCCACTGTCGATGAACTGGTGTTGGAAGCGCTGCGACGCTGGAAATGGAAACCGGCGCTGCGCGACGGCGAAGCGGTGAGTTCAACCCAAAATTTCCGCTTCGATTTCGAGGTGCGTTGAGCCTAATAATACCCACCGAGCCGCGAATTTTCCTGGTTGATGGCCTCCAAAGCGGGCCACGACGTGTTGAAAGTTGACGGCTCCTGGACGTTCCACTCGCCCAAATCGCCCGACGCGATGGCGCGTGCCAGAATCTGCCAGCAGGGAATGTTGGGGATGAAATCGGGCGCCAAATCCTCCTCTTCTTCGTCGCCAAGATCGAGCAGAAAATACGGATGCCGCCACAACGCGGTCTGCAAAAACAGTGTCATTTGCTCGCACGCTTCGGGAAGAATGAGTTGGCGTAGCTCGGTTTCGCTCGCCAGAAACGGGTGAGTTAAATGGTGCGACACAAAGCGCACCAATTGGCTCGGTTCGAGGGATCCAGCGCCACTCATGTCGTTGGAAAAGATGATTCCGGCGGCGGCGTAGTCGGCGGTCGAAGGCTTGAAATCGTAACGAACGCCGCGCAGCACAAGCGAAAAAGCAGCGCGATCGCCAATCCAGCGCCCATCGTCGTGCAGGGGGAAATCAAGGGTTTCTTCCAGGGCGCTCAAATGTTCCAGTTCCTGGACTTGCGAGTCGAAAATGCTGCCCTGGCAGGCGCCCGCAAAGCCAATCCAATTGCGAAATTCTATCGCGCCCACCATGTAATGCGGCAATTCGACGAACACGGCCCAATCGTCGGGCGAGCGAAAAACGGAAAGGCGCGCGTCGCCGAACAACTGGCGGCCATCGTTGCCCAGAAAGAGCAAATTGCTCTGCCAATCGCCCATTTCGGCGAGAATTTCCTCGGCGTTTCGCATTTTCAAGTTCTCCAATTATTCCTGGCTCGTCTCATCGTGCAAAGCGCGCGCGAGTTCGCGCCGCGCTTTGCGCTCCGAGTAGACGATGAGCAAAATCAAAAGGCCCCAGAACAAAAGAGAAAACGAAATCAGGCCTTGCAAAAACGGCCAGGTCGCGGGCAGCCACAGAATGAACGTGAGCGCGCCCATCAAAAAGAGGAAAAATCCGAATGCCAGAGCCATACGAATTGGTTTATAACTCATCTAAATCGCGCGGGTGCGTCGCGGCGTAGATTTTTTGCAGGTGCGAAGTCGAAACGCGGGTGTAAATCTGCGTCGCCGACAGACTTTTGTGGCCCAGAAGCTCCTGCACGACGCGCAAATCGGCGCCGCCTTCGAGCAAATGCGTGGCGAACGAGTGGCGCAGCGTGTGCGGCGTGGGGTTCTGGCGCAGCCCGATTTCCTGGGCGTAGCGCGGCACCAGCATGGTGATGGCGTGGGCGGAAAGACGGCTCCCGCGCCCGTTGATCCACACCGCCTGCGTCGGTTTGGGCCCCTCTTTTTTGGCGCGCTCCAGCAAAAGAGGCCGCCAGTCTTCGACGTAGCTTCGCAGCGCATTCAGCGCCGGTTCGCCGAGCAGAACCAGTCGCGCGCCGCCGCCTTTGCCGCTTTCGATGCGCGCCTCGCCTTTTTTCCAGTCGATATTTTCCAGATCGAGCGCCGCCGTTTCCGCCACGCGCGCGCCGCTCGAATACATCCACTCCAAAAGCGCGCGGTCGCGCCGTCCCAACGGCTTGTGGAAATCGGGCGCATCCAGCAAACGTTCGACGGCTTCGCGGTCGAGAATTTCCGGCATCGAGGGCGAAAGTTTGGGTGAAATCACCGCCGCCGCCGGATTGCTCGCCACCCGATTTTCCATTTCCAGCCACTTCCAAAACGCCTTGAGCGTCGAAAGTTTGCGAACCACCGAGCGCCGCGAAAAATCTTCGCTCGACAGGTGCGCCAGATAACGCCGCACCATGAGATAGGTCACTTTTTCCGGCCCCTGGCCGCGTTTGAGCAGTTTTTGCTCGTCAATCCAACGGAAAAACTGGCCCAGATCCGACGAATAGGATCGAACGGTGTGCGGCGAAGCGCCGCGCACAGTCAGATGGGCGATGAAATCGGCGAGATGGGCGTTCATGGTGGAAGGCTAAAGGCTAAAGGCTAAAGGATGAAGGCTAAGAGCGCGTCTAAAAAGTCCGCGTCATTCTGAAGGGAGCCTCAGCGACCGAAGAATCTGACGTAACAGTGCTTGAGATTCTTCGGTCGCTGAGGCTCCCTTCAGAATGACGCAGCTCTTCTGTTTTGCAAAACCTGAGACTTTTTAGACGCGCTCTAAATCAAGCCAGACTGCGAGAATTGAGGGTGATTTAGCCTTCATCCTTCAGCCTTTAAAAAGTTTTCCAACGCCTCCTGCCCGCGCTGCACATAAAGCGGCGCCTTCTCTTCTTTCTTCCACTTCTTGCGTCCGGCGGGCGGCTCGATGGGCGGCAGCAAAGCCCAGTTGGAGTTCATGGGCTGAAAATGTTTGGCGTCAGCGTTGGTGATGTAGTGCGCCAGACTGCCCAACACCGTTTCGCGCGGAAAAACGAGCGGCTCCTGATCGTTCCACGCTCGCGCCGCGTTGATTCCCGCCATCAGCCCCGCCGCCGCGCTTTCGACATAACCTTCGACACCCGTCAGTTGACCCGCGAAAAACAAATCTTCGCGCATTTGACTCCCGAAAGTCGGTTTCAAAACCGAGGGCGAATTGAGAAAGATGTTTTTGTGAATCACGCCGAAACGCACGATTTCGACGTTTTGCAGACCAGGAATGAGGCGTAGAACCCGCGTTTGTTCGCCCCATTTGAGCCGCGTCTGAAAGCCGACAAGGTTGAACATCGTCGCCTCGGCATTTTCGGCGCGCAACTGAACGGCAGCAAAGGGCCACCGGTCGGTTTTTGGATCGGTGAGGCCCGCGCCGCGCAGCGGCCCGAAACGCATCGTCAATCGCCCGCGCGTCGCCATTTCCTCAATGGGCATACAGCTTTCGAAATACGGCACGTCCTCGTCGTTGTGCGATTCGGTTTTTTCGGCGCTCACTAAAGCGTCGCGCAGTTCGTCGTATTTGGCTTCGGAAAGCGCGGAGTTCCAGTAGGCGGCGTCGCCCTTGTCGTAGCGCGAGGCGAGAAACAGCGTCTCGAAATCGAGCGAATCGGCATCGACAATGGGCGCGACCGCATCGAAAAAATTGAGAAAACCGCCGCCCAGCGTTTCCTGAATGCTCGCCGCCAGCTTTTCCGAGGTGAGTGGGCCGGACGCGACAATGGTGGGCGAATCGGGCACGCTTTCGATTTCCTCGCGCTCGATTTCGATGTTGGGGTGATTTTTCAGCCGCGAAGTGATAAAAGCGGCGAATTTGCGCCGGTCAACTGCGAGCGCCGAACCTGCGGGCACCGACGAAGCGTCGGCGGCGGCGATGATGAGTGAATCGAGGCGCCGCATCTCCCATTTGAGCAAGCCCGACGCTTTATCTAAGGTGTTCGATTTGAGCGAATTGGAGCAGACCAATTCGGCCAAATCGTCGGTTTGATGGATTTTGGTGGGCGTTTTGGGCCGCATTTCGAAAAGTCGAACCCGCGCGCCACGCTTCGCGGCTTGGTAAGCGGCTTCGCAGCCCGCGAGGCCGCCGCCGATGATGGTTAATTCTTGCATGATTGTTGGGATTGACCCGCCGCCGCTTCTTTCGCTTCTTCCAACGAACGAACTTCGCCCGACAGTTGCAAAAAATAAACGCGCTCGACGATTTTCCCGATGTGCGGCCCTGGCGTCATTCCCATTTCCAGAAGATGCCGCCCCAGCAAAAGCGGCGCGGGTGGCCCAGCGAAAACATCGAGCCGTTTCAAATTGGCCTCAAACCAATTCGCCGCCTCGAAATCACCGCGTGCGCGGCTCAGTCTTAGCGCCAGATCGGGTTCGACGCGCGCCGCGAAAAAACGAAACTCTTTATCTTCGATACCCTCGCGCCGCGCCCAGAAGTCGCGCGGTGTTTTTCGCACGCCGATGAGTTGAATCGCGACTTTTTTGACATCGAACGCTCCGTTTGCGCCGCGCATTTTGGCGATGCCCAGGTCGTTCAGCAACTGCTGGGCGTCGCGCCAGCCCAGAAAACTGCCCAGCGTCGCCAGCATCAAAGCGACCTGTTTTTCCCTCGGCAAACCCGTTTTTTCACGCGCTGCGCCGTCGAGCGCGATTTCCATTTCCGCCCCGCGCCGCGAAATTGCGGTTTCAAGATAAGGAAACAGCCGCGCGAAAACCCCGATTTGCCCTCCCGCGCGCAGTCCCAGCGACGGTTTTTCCGCCTTCAAAAGCCACTTTTCCCATTCCCCCCAGATTCGTTCTCTGGGCAAATCGTCCAGAGGCGTGGCGCGGCAGATTCCGACGGTGTTGGGTTCGATTTCCAACCCAAAGCGCGCCGCGAACTGCATGGCGCGCAAGACGCGCAGCGAATCTTCGCCGAAATGCGCGGCATCAACGGCGCGCAAAAGCCGTTTTTCGAGGTCTTGTCGCCCGCCGAAGGGATCGAGAATTTCGCCCGAAAGCGGGTCTTGCAAAATCGCGTTGAGGGTGAAATCGCGGCGCCGCGCCGCCTCTTCGACCGAGGCGAACGGGTCGCCTTCGACTTCGAAACCTTTGTGGCCCGCGCCGACTTTTTTGTCGCGGCGCGGCAGCGACACGTCGAGTTCGAAGCGCTCGCCATCGCGGTGCCACACCAGTTTGTAAACCCGAAAACTTTCGCCCACGCAATCGACGCGGCCCAATTTCGTCAAAACTTCGCGCAAAATGGGGGCTTGCAGGCCGTAAACTTCGATGTCAGCGTCCTTGGGCGCCATGCCGAGCAATTGGTCGCGCACATAACCGCCCACCAGCAGCGCGCGCCCGCCCTTTTGGGCAACGGCGTGCGCGATTTGCTCCGCTTTGCGGTGCAGTGGGGTGGGCGAGGACATGACTTCCCCAGTATAAAACCCAGGAATCTTCATCTGAGCGTGATATAATGGGGCGAAACGTTCAATTTCAGCCAGTGAGTGCAATTAATATGTCTCTGATCGATCCCCAACTCAAAGCGATTCTGGTGTGCCCAACCTGTCACGGCGACCTCGAAGAAGACGACGCCAAGGGTGTTTTGCGCTGCCAGAACGACGGAACCGAGTTTCCCGTCCGCGATGGCATTCCGATTATGCTCGTGGAAGACGCGGCGCCCTCCAGCGAAGGTTGATGCCCCCTAAAGTGCTGCCCGAAATCTCGGCGCCCGATTTATCGGTCGTGATTCTCAACTGGAATGCGCGGCCTTATCTCGTCGCGTGCCTGCGTTCGATTCTGGGGCAAAAATGGCGGCACGCAACCGAAATCATCGTGGTCGATAACGCGTCGATGCTCGATAATTCGGTCGAAGTCGTCAAACGCGATTTTCCCAGCGTGAAACTGATCGAAAATTCGCATAATCTGGGTTTCGCGGCGGGCAACAACGTGGGCTGGAAAGCGGCGCGCGGCGAATTCGTGCTGTTTCTCAATCCCGATACGGTTGTGGAAGAGGGCGCGCTCGATACTTTGCTGGATTGGATGAAATCTCATCCCGAAGTCGGCGCGATTGGGCCGCGCATGACCTATCCCAACGGGCAGTTGCAGCATTCTTCGCGCGCTTTTCCCTCGTTCGGGGCGGGGTTGTTTCGCAATTCGTTTCTGGGGCGTTTGTGGCCCCAGAATCCCTGGTCGCGCGGCTATTTGATGAGCGACGCCGACCAAACAACGGCGCGCGCCGTCGATTGGCTCTCCGGTTCGGCGCTTCTGGCGCGCCGCGCGGCTCTGGAAAGCATCGCGACGCCCAACGGCCCCTGGGACGAAGATTTCTTCATGTATTGCGAAGACATCGACCTCTGCTATCGTTTGATGCTGCGAAAATGGCCGCGATTTTATGTGCCGAGCGCCACAATTCAGCATCACATCGGCAAATCGAGCGACTTGGCGCAGGGCACCTCGATCCGGCGCCATCACAGCGCCATGTGGCTTTTTTACCGCAAACACTACGCGAAGGGAATAGGCGTTTTGCTGGCGCCATTCGCGGCGGCGGGCATCGCGGCGCGCGCTTTTTTGGCGGTTTTGAAACTGTATCGCAACTACGCCCGAAGCGGCTCGTTTCGCGTCATGGTGCGCCGCACGGTGCGCTCGCAAAGCCGCGTTTGGAAGGAAAAAATTCGATCTAAAACGCAAAAACGCTGACAACATAGCCCGCCCGACGTAAACGCAGCGAGGGACGAATGCGGGCTGTTGTTATTCGGGCGCAACGCATTGTTTTGTTGGTAGTGGTTCTTGTGTTGATGTTTTTACTTGGCTCCGGCTTTGATGAGCAGTTGATTTACTTCTTTCGATGGGCATTGGGCATGTTGCATAAATGTAAGCAATCTCTGGCCCAATGGGCGAACATGAATGTCTGCGCCGTGATCGAGCAGTATTCTTACACACTTTTGATGTCCACAGCCAGCAGCAAGCGATAAAGCCGACTCACCGGCTACGTTTAAGGAATTAATACTTGCTTTGCGTTCAAGCAAAAGAGTAAGTATGCGTGAATTACCCTTGAACGCTGCTGACATCAGCAGAGTCCAGCCATTTCTGTTAGTGATATTAGGATCGCCATTCTGATTTAAAAATGATTCGATTGATGCAATCCTGCCATGTTTTATATCTTGATAAATTTTGTCGAAGGTTTCATCCATTATTCCACTACCTTTCGAGTAATAATTTATATCTGGTTGCGCTTATCTACATGGCAGCGTATTGTGCTGAACCACGTGGTTATTATAGAACAGAAATGGAAAAAGCCGACGTTCTTTACAAAAATATGAAAATATTTCTGTAATAACATCGACTTTCTCTTGACATAACTTATTATAAGGCACGATAGCAACTTCAAAGTCCCCACGGTGCCTCACTCGCAAAACACTTCCCGTTCTCCCCCTTGTCACATCACAAAGTAGGCATTTTAAAACGTCGAGCCGATGCCGAAGTGGGTTTTGATGCCGTCTCGGCCCCGTCCCGCGTCGAGGCGGATGAGGCCGATGGGCGTTTGCAAACGCAGACCGCCGCCGATAGAAGAAAGGATGCTGGAATTGGCGTTCGAGGAAAAATTGCCGCCAAATGCGGTTCCGGCATCGACGAAGCCCACGATTTGAATTTTGCTTTGCAAACGGAGGCGCAGTTCGAGGTTGGTGTAGATCTGGTTGTCGCCGAACTGTTCGTCGGTGTCGTAACCGCGCACGGTGTCGGCGCCGCCGATGTAATATTGCTCGAAGGCGGGCAGTTGGTTGATCGAGCGTCCAATCACGCCCCGCGCGGCGAAAACCAGCCTCGGCTGGGCGATGGGGGTCGCGCCTCTGAGGATCGGGACATAGCGCCGCAAATCGAGGCTGAGCTTGGTGAACTCGGTGTTGCCGAAGAGTTCGAGGCCCTGTTCGACGATGAACTCTTCGCGTCCGCCGCGCGAGGGGTCGAGGCGGCTGTCGCGCTTGTCGCGCAAAAAGCCCAGCGAAAGCGCCGAAACCGTGCCCGACGATTGCAAAGGCGAGCCGTTTTCGGTGACGGGCGGGGTCAAATTGCCTTCCACGTCGCGCTGGAACAATCGGGCGCGCTCGTTGCGATAGCCGGCCAGCACAATGCGGGTGCGCTCGTCATCGAGCGGGTTGGAATAGTTGATGCGTCCGCCGGTGCGCTCTTCCTGAAAGGAAAAGATGTTGTCGGTGGGTGCTCCGCCCCCGATCTGGCGCACCAGGCTGGGTTCGCGAAACAGGGTGCGGTTGTAAATCGAGATGTCGTAGGACGCATTGCGCCGGCCCACAAACGGATCGCCAAAAGACAGCTCGAAGTTGCGGCGCGAACCGGTTTCAAACGAGGCCAGAGCACGTTTGCCGCTCCCGCGCAGGTTGCTCTGCTGCACCGTCGCGAAACCGGAAAGTTTGGAGCGCGAGTCGAAGCCGATACCAAACGAAAGCTGTCCGGTGCGCTTTTCCTGGAGCAAATAGGTCACGATGAGCGAGCCAGGCAGACTGGGATCGTCATCGACCTTGAAAGTGGCGTCCTCGAAGAATCCCAAGTCGTAAAGGCGGCTCAAATCGCGGCGCAGCCTGGTGGCGTTGAAAATTTCGCCTTCTTTGACGCGAATCTGACGGCGCACCAGCGAGGGGCGCGTCCTTTTAAGACCCGACAGTTCGATTTTGGAAATGCGCGCTTCCTGCAAGGTGAAAGTCAGCGTTCCGGTATCGTCGATGCGGGGCGGTTCCAGCGAAACCGCGTAGCCCCTGTCGGAGTAGAGCTTTTGCAGCGCCGCCAGATCGGCGCTGACGGTGTTGCTGTTGAGAACCGCGCCAATGCGCGAGGTGATGACCGGCACCAGTTCGGCGTCTTTGAAAACCGTCGAATTGACGAATTTATAGCCCGTCACGACGCGGTTTTCCTGCACGATGAAGGTGACGATGACGCGGTTGAGCTGGTTGGGGTCGGGCGCGACCTGGGTTTGCACCGTAGCAAAAAAGCCGAGCTGGCCGATGCGCCCTCTGTCGAGTTCGGCCTGACGCGCCGAGAACGCCGCGCCGCGCTGGGTGCGAACCTGGGCCAGAATGGTTTCGGCGGGCAGCACGCGGTTGCCCACCACGCGCACATCGGAAACTTCGCGGCCCTCGGCCTCGGCGACGTTGCCGATAATGGGCGGCACGTCGGGAGTGAGCGCGGGCAAAGGCGCGGTTTGAGCGGGGGCGGGTTGGGGCGCGTCGGGAGTCGCGGGCGCGGCGGCGTCGGCAGGCGGGGTTTGATCGGGGCCTACCGGCACTTCGAGGCCGCGCGGTCTTTCTTCCGGCGATGCTGCGGGCGTGTTGGTCGAATCCTGGGTGCGCTGCGCCAGGCGCGTCTTGATTTTAGCGGAGAGGTTTTTGGAAGAAAGTCCCTTGGCGAACCCATTTTGGGCCGATGGAGCGGCTTCCACGCGGCTCGGAGCGCACAACGCGGCGCCCAGGCCCACGAAAACGGGCATCAGGGCGACGCGGCGGGAGCGAAAGGAAAACGAAGTGGCGCGAGGGCGAACGGGAGAGAAAAGAATAGCCATTGAAATTGCGGTGTAGGGTGCGAAACGAGGCTGAGCGATTGGGAATAATTCGGTCAGACTTCGGAAAAGTGCGTCGAGTTTAGCCGAATCGCGGGGCGCGGTCTCAATTACGCGGCGATAAGGGGGCAAACTCGCGCACAGCGAAGTTGGGACAAAGCACGCTTTCGGAGGTTTCGGCGTCAATTTAACCGCATTGCGACTCGCTGCGCCACACCCGAATTGTGCAGAAGTGCGCCATAAAAAAAGAGACGCTTGCAAGCGTCTCTTTTTGGAATAGGTTCAGTTGTTTGGCTGGCTAAGCAGTTTCGGGTGCACCGTTCCAGAGCGGCGCGCTCTGCGGTTTCGAGACGGGATTTGGAGCGGGAACAACGTTTTCGCTTTCCAGCCCGCCGGTCATATAGGGTTCCAGCAGGCGGCGCAGCGTCTGGCGGGCGCGAAAGAGGCGGCTTTTAATGGCTTCAAGCGTGGAATCGGTGACGCGCGCGATTTCTTCGTAAGTCAGGCCTTCGATGTCGCGCAAAACGATGACGGTGCGATAGTTTTCGGGCAGTTCGAGCAACGCTTCGCGCAAACGGAGGCGCATTTCATCGCCTTCGAGCCGCGCCAGAGGCAGAGGCCGCTCATCGGCGACTTCGATGGGGCCGCGCCCTTCAAAATCGTCGTCGCTGCCCGCGTCCAGCGACCAGCGCTCCATGCGGTTGCGGCGCACGATACGCTTTTGCTGGTTGTGGCACAAATTCAAAGCGATGCGATAAAGCCAGGTATACACCTGCGCGTCGCCGCGAAATTCGCCCCAGGCGTTGAAGGCGCGCACGAAGGTGTCCTGAGTCAGGTCGCAGGCTTCCTCGTAGTCGCCGGTGTAGCGGAACACGAGCTGAAACACCTTGCCGTGATAGCGTTCGACAACCTGTTCGAACTCCTTCGCCGTATCCTGAGATTTGGATGCACCCGCACGTTGAAACAACATAACAAAGACCTTGGAAAACAAAAACTGCCGATTCTTAAGCACCGATATGGCCTCGCCTCTGGTGCCTTTATGGAGCCTCAGTATATCCGGCGCCGATTCGGGACTCCATTAAGAATCATTAAGGATTCTTTTCCTTTTGCCCCGCCCTTTCTCGGCGGCGCTTCGACCCGATGCCCCGCGCGAAGTTCAAGATAGAAGTTCAATAGGACTTACGCACGGCTTGGTTTCGCTCGACTGAAGTCGGCGCTATGGGCGGCTACGCCGCTAACTTTCGGCCTACGCCGAAACACCGCAGTGTGGTTCCCGAGCAGGCGGGAAGTTAGCACGAAGTGCCCATAGCGCCGACTTCAGTCGAGCGAACACCGTGTGTCAGTCCTCAACTTAAAACCGCAGCGTTTTTTGCACCGTGAGCTTGGGAATGCGCTGCTCGTCGGTTTGCAGGCCGAGCAGATAATTGCCCTTGATGCGATATTCGATGCGCAGTTCGAACGGCGTGCGCCCGTTACTGAGGCTGGACACGCCCCCGCTCCCCAGCGAGCGGCGGTAGCTCAAAAACACCCGATCTCCCACCGCTTTGGTGAATTCAACCGCGAGCGGCTCGTCGAAGCGGTATTCGAAGCTCACGCTGGTGAGTCCCAGCGCGTTGGCGACGGCCTGTTCGACGCCCGAAAAAAGCGGCGCCGAAAGCACGTTCAAAACCGCTCTGGCATACGCCTGATTGGAACTTCCCGCCCTGAAAGTGCCGTCGCTCTGGAGTTCCTGAGTCGGAACCGTGCCCAGAAGCTGCTCGAAAGCCTCGCTTTGCGAAAGCGGCGGGTTGGAGGTGACTTCGATGTTGAGATTCTGGGTTCCGGCGCCGCTCATATCGAGCGGGCCGCGCATCCGCAGCGTGATGGCATAGCGACCGGCCTGGCCGCGCGCCGTGGTGTCGATTTCGATGCGCGTGCGAAGGGTATCAGTTTCGGGGTTGCGGTTGAGCGCGAGGGAAACCCGCCCTTCCACGACGCGGGCGCGGGCATTGGGAAAGCGAACCTGCCCGTCGCGGGTTTCCAAAACGCCCAGAACCTGCGGGTTCGACGGCGAACCGCTCGCCACGATTTCGCCCCCCAGTCCGGCGCGAAACGCCGCCGTGACGATTTCGACCTCGCGCCCCAACAGCAGCTTGACATCCAAAACCGGCACATCGGGCAGACTCGACAGCAACAGTGCGCCGCCCGCCGCGCCGCCCGCCGGAGCGCCCGAAATCTGGGCGCTTTCGAGCGTCAAAACGCCGCCCAGACGCAGGCGCGTGCCCTCAATGGTCTCGCCCTCATTCTGGGTTGGAATGAAATCGGCCACCGGCGCGCCTGACGATTGGGCAGAGCGCGCCGCCGCGCCGCGCCACTGCGTTTCGAACGCGGGCCCGAACAGCGAGGGGCGCGGGCCTCGATCCGTAATGGCGGCGCGCTGCAATTGCACCGCTTCGCGCGGCGGCTGTTGAATTCGGGCGCGGTTATCCAGCACCAGCCGCCCGTCCACCACGCCGCTCGCCACGCCATTCAGCGCCGCCGCGAACGAATCAAAGCGCACCTGAGCGCGCCGGTCGGGGAAAGCCGCAATATCAATGCGTTTGGCGACTTCCAGCCCCGCGAAATCGGCCTCGCTGGAAAAATTCTCGGCGCGCGAACGGCCCAGGGCTTCGATGCCCGACGCGAAATCGGGATTGAGTGTGAGAGCGCCAAACGAGGCCAATTCGCCGCCACCCTTGCCTCTGCGCGGCTTTTTGCCGCGCGCCGCCAGCATCCAGCGCACGGTCTGGTGCAACTGCGGATTTTCGCCCGCGCCGGTGCGCCAGATCGCGCCCAGACTCACATCTTGCACACCCGAAACGGCCTGCGTTCCAAAAGCGCCCTTGTCGAGCGAAAAATTGAGGTCGTATTTCAAACGCGCCAGCGCCAGCGTCGGATCGAGCAGGCTGCCCTTATCGAGCGCGACAGGCCGCGTAACGCCGCCGCGCAAAACCCACTCGCCCGCCAAAGTCGGCCCATTATCTCCCTTCGCTTTTTTCGCGGGTTTTTGCGGCGCCGCGTTCGCCGCGACGGTCTGTCCGACGGCCACATCACTGCGCGCCACGCGGCCCACAACGGCATCTGCCGGCACGAGTTTGCCGCGTAGCGGGTCGTCAGGATCGATGAGAAGCTGGTTGCCGCCCACGAAGCGGACGGTGCCGGACAGGTCGCGCAATCCCGCTTCGAGGGCGTTCTGGCGCGGATCGAAGCGAAACTGGCCGCCGCGAATGGTGACGGCGCCCGAAATCTGGGGCGCCTGCATCGTGCCCGTCACGTCAATCGAGCCTTGGAACTCGTCGGCATCGGCGACCGAAAGCGAAGGCACTGCCACGCCGATCAGAGCGCCGAAATCGCGGGTTTGAATCGGAAAATGCAGATCGAGCGCGCCCGTGGGATCGGGGCCAGGCGGCGCCCACTTCCAGGGCACGCTGCCATAAGCCGCCGACGATTGAAACGCGCCGCGCACCACCGTCAAATTTCCTGGCTCGACGCGCGCCTGCCCGCCTTCAATCTCGAAGCGCGAAAGGCGCAAACGGTCGAGCGTGTAAGAGTTGAAAGCGAGGTTTTCGGCCTGCACCGAGCCGGTGATGCTGGGATCGAGCGTGGTGCCGCCCACGCGAAACGAAATTTCAGTGAGTTGCCCGCGCAAAAGCGGCCCGCCTTCGGCGTTACGCAGGGCCGGAACCCAGGTCGAAAGTTGCGACAAATTAGCGTTGAACACATCGCCTGCGAGCGTGATGGGGCCGTCGGGAACGACGCTGCCGCCTGGTTCAAGGCGCAGCAGAGTATCGTCGTCTTCCTCGACGGCGTTGCCGGTCGGACTGGGCAAAATCGCCGATTTTTGAAGCCGGAATTCGGCTTTTTCAACCCTGACGGCGCCTTTTTCATAAACGAAAGCGGCATCGAGCGTCGCCGGCGGGCTGAATCCGCCCGCCGGAACTCGCGTGCGTCCGTTTCGCAGCGTGAGATTGGTAACGTGAAGGCGCGGCGCGCGCCACGCGCCCTGAAGACTGGCTTCGAGCGCCACGTTTCCCACCGTGCCTTCGGGAAGTCTGTCCACATAATCGACGGCGCGCTCGAAAAGCGGCGCACGGATTCCGGCGCGGGCGAGAGCGTCGCCAGCGTCATCAAGGGCGTCGGTGAAAAACGAGAGCGGCGCCTGCGCGACGCGAATTTGAGCGTCCAGACCCGCCGCGTCGGGATCGAGCGGCAGGGTGCCCGAAACCGAAACGAGGGGCGTCGCCGCGCCTCCCGCCGTCGCGGGGCGCGAAAGTTCCAGGGTTTTGGCGCGCGCCACGCCGTTTTCGACCTCGACATCGGCGCGCAGCAGGCCGAAAGAACGCCCGCGCCACAAGAGCGGCCCCGACGCAACCCGCACAAACCCGTCATTGGCGCGCGGCGCCAGATTCCCGCGCGCCCCGCGCAGCGTGCCCGACAATGCGATGTCGGCGCCGACTTCGCCCGCGACGGGCAGGGCGCGCTCCAGAATGGCGGTGCGATCTTGAACGCCCTGCGCGTTGCTCAGCGCTCCCAAGCGCGCCAGTCGCCCGCTTTCGAGGTTTTGCGTTGCGATTCGCGCGCTCCACGCATTGGCGCGGCTATCGGCGCGCACTTCGCCCGAAAACGGCGCGTTTTCGGCGCGGCCCGCGATCTCGGTGAGCGCGAGTTTCCAGCCGTCGGCGCGGCTTTGCGCCGTGATTTGCGCGCTCGCAGTGTCGATGCTCGCGCCCGCGAGAGAGGCCAATTTGACCTCGGCGCGGCCCGAAACCGAAGCATTTTTGAAATTTCTGGGATCGATTTGAAAGGCGAAATTTCCGCTCGCCAGCCCTTCAGGACGCACTTTTTCGCGCAGATCGCGCGCGATGGGCAGCGCCGCGAAACGCGCCAGGCGCGCGCCCGAAACCCTCAGATTTCCGCTCCAGCGCGTCTTTCCCAGCGTCGCATCTCCCGCGAAACGCGCGCCTTCGCTCCAAATCGCGGCGTCGCGGATTCGCACGATGCCCGCTTCGTCGATGCTGGCAAGCGCGCGCGCGCCGTCGAGCGGAAAGGGCGCCGCACCCGCCATTTCAGGCAGAATCAGCGAACCGCGCGCGAGGCGGATTTGAGCGCGCGCCGGCGCATTGGGCACGATTTGCAGCGTGAGATCGGCGGTTCCGGTCAAGCGGGCCTGCGCGAGAGATTGCGGTGCCAGCAACCCCTGCACCGTCTTCATATCGACGTTGCGCGCCAGAATTTTGGCCTGGGGCGCGCCGTTTTGGATTTTGGCGGTGCCCGAAATGCGTCCCTCGCCGAAATTGGCTGCGAAACGCGAGATTTCCACACCGCCGCGCGCGCCTTCGAGATAAGCGCGCGCATCGGAAACGGTGGCGAAGACGGGGCCGCGCGCTTTGGCGGGAAGCGGCGCGCTGAGGCGGCGCGCCGCAAGCTGCCCCGCCCAGTCGAGCGGCGCCCCGACTCCGGCGTCGCGCGCCACGATGTCCAACTCCAAACCAACGGCGCGCGCGCCCGAAAGCGTGGCGGGAAGCGCCGCGAAACGGCCCAAAGTCCCGCCCAGCGCCCGCGATTCGTCCGCGCGCAGCGTTGCGGTCGCATTCCAGCCGCGCGCCGGATTCGGGGCGTCGAAATTGGCGCGCCCCACCAGTGTCGGGCTTTCCAGATTGACGCGCGCGCCGCGATTTCCCAGTCCGCGCAGCGTCGAAGCGGGCGCTTTGAGGTTGAAATCGAGGCCGAATTTGCCACCCTGCCCCTGGCGCGAAAGCAGCGAGACCCGCCCACGCCACTCGCCATCGAGCGCGACGTTTTGAGCGCGCAGAAAGGGCGCGAGGCGCGCCGCATCGACCGCGACGCTGGGCAGACTCAGCGCGATTCGCGCCGCGCGGGGATTGCCCAGCGGCAACGCGGCGTCGAGGCGCACCGCGCCAAATGAGGAAACTGCGCTCGCCCGCGAAAGGGTAAGGCGCCCATTCGCGACCGAAACGCGCCCGCGCAGCGCGCTGAGGGTGAAATCTTCGCGGCTAAGCGGCAAGGCGGTTTGGGAAGGAAAAACGGCGGGATTGAGTTCCACGCCCGACAGCGAAAACGTCGCCTCGGCGCGCAGGTTTTGCAGCGCGTTGGGCGCTTTCAAACGCGCCGCATCGAGTCCCGAAAAGCGCGCCGCGACATCGAGTTCGCCCGATTTTTCGACGGCGCGCGCCAGATTCGGCGAAAAGGCGGCTAAACGCAGCGCACCCGTTGAAGCGTCGCTCAAATGCATTTGGCCGCGCCAATCGGGGCGGGCGATTTGAGGCGTTGAAGCGGCGAATTGCAGACTTTCCCCGCGCGAAGCGCCGTAGCGCGGCGACTGCAACGCAAAATCGCGCGCCCCGAAATCAAGTTCGAGTCCGCCATTTTTGGCGCCGCGCGCGCTTCCGGCCCAGTTTTTCGCCCCGATTTGGCCCTGCGGCGACGAAACCAGACCGCCAGGAGCGGAAAAGCGCGCCGCGAAACGCCAATCGACTTTCCCGAAGTTGACGCGGCCATTTTGGGGCGTCACATCGCCGCTCGTGGCGGCAGCGAAGGTGGTTCTGAAGCTGGGAAAGGCGGCGCGAACGCCGTTTTTGGCTTCGGAGAAGCGCGCGTTTTGGGTTTCGAGGACGCCGGTTGTCGAAATCTGGCGCAGCGTGCCCGCGAGATGGGCGCTGAGGCGCGCCGTGTCGCCCGAAAAATTGAGGTGGCGCGTCGCGGCGGGCAGCATGGCGCGCAGGCGCGCGACGGGAAGCGATGGGGTGGCTAAATCGAGATCGAAAACCGGCGTTTTGTCGGTAACCGACGCCGCACCCGCCACGCTCCAGGGCGCGCCCAGCGCGCGAAAAGTGGCGCCCGTCGTGGTGAACGCCTCGCCCGCGAAGCGAAGCGGGCCGTTGGCGGCCTCGATTTCGAAGGGGCGTCCCGAATTGGGTTCCTTAGCGCGCAAAAAGGTGGCGGAGACGCCGCGCAGCATTAGAGCGCCGTGGCGCGACAGCTTCTTGCCCTGCAACACGAGTTGGACATCCGCATCGGCGCGTCCGCCGCGCAGCACGACATCGCGTTTGGGAAAAGCGAAATCGCTCAGGGTGGCAAGCGGCAGATCGTTGGTTCCGCCCGAAATCAGGCCGCGTTGGAGATCGTTGGCGAGGGTGCCGCCGCTCGTGATTTCCTTGAGGAGCAATCTCTCGCTTCCGAAATACGGCTTTCTGGCACGCGCCGCGAAGCGATAGGGTGCACCGGCGAGCGCATCGAAGGTGGCATCGACGCCATAGGCATCCACGATAAGCGGGCGCCCCGAAGCCGAAGGTTGCGCCGTATCGAGATAATAAACGCGGCCATCGAAGGCGGTGACGCGGCCCGTCCAGGCGACTTTTTGGCCCGCCGCGTCGCGTTGCAGCATTTTCTGCCAGTTGATGCCGGTTTTGTCGCGCCGCAGGTAGATTTGCGGATTTTCGAGGGCGACCGAGCGAACCGCCTCGGCGGGCGAAACGCGGCGCAGCGCCAGTCCTGGCAAATCGAGGCCGATGGTGACGCTGCGAATCTGGGCGAGCGCGCCGGTGGGCAGTTTGGCGTTGCGTCCAATCACCACATCGCGCAGCGTGACGCGGCCCAGCCAATCGGTTTCGACCCTGCCGACTTCGACCCTTTCGCCCAGACGTTTTTCGAGTTGGGGAATGAGTTGGGCGCGCAAAACTCGTTCAGCTTCGCCGCTCAGATTGATTTTCTGGCCGAAATACCAGCGCCCGCTCATCAAAAACAGCGCGCCGACAACCAGCACGGTGAGGCCGCGCGTGGCGCGTCCGGCGGGCAGGGCGCCGCCGACGGAGCTGCCTCCGGCGCGCGCGAAAATCGGGTTTTTGGGCGCGTCGCCCCCGCTGCGGCGCGCGATGATCTGGCGCGGCAAACCGTGCTTGAGATGGAACAGCCGCGCGCGACGCGACAAAGCGGGACGCTTGATTGGTTTCGAATCGCGGTGGGGCGGCGGCGGGGTGGGCGCGGGCATCGGGAAGAAGACGTGGACGGCGGCGCGAGAAAATGAGGTCTAAATTTTCGTTCTCGTCCCTGACAAGCCAAGTTTCGCACAGTCGGCGCGGTTGCAGTTCGTTCACAGGCCTTTGGGCAACCCCAGTCAGGTCAAGATAGGTTTAGAGTTTATGTTCAAAGGCTGTCATTTGCCTCCAAATGGTTTGCCAAGCGGGTTTGTAGTAGCCGCCGCGAGGCGCGTTTGGACGAACTTGCACGCTTTCCAAACGCGCCTCGCGGCGCTACTACAAACGCCCTGGGCCCCCTTGAACACAGACCCTGAGCGGAGCGGCGTAGAAAGGCGAAGTCGTAAAATAGTTCGGTAAAGCTTCGCTTCATAGTTCCTATGCCTCGCAACCGCAACTTCTCACTTCTCGACCCACGAAAACTGGCGACGGCGACGGCACAGGCACTCATTCCCTTCGGCGGCCCGCTTTTGCGCCGCCATTTCCTTAATTTCGACGCCCTCCAGGCCAAATTGCCCCTCTGGGAGCCGCTTTCGCCGCGCGCGCGCATTTTCGTGTTGTCGCCGCATCCCGACGACGAAAGCCTGGGCGTGGGCGGATTGGTTTATCGGGCGCGAAAAGCGGGCATCGAAGTGCAAATCGGCTTTTTGAGCAACGGCGACGGCTCGCGCACCACACAAATCTCGCAGGTCATGCGTGGCAAGGGTGAAAAATCGCTGCCCGACATCGCGCGACTGCGCCAGACCGAAGCGCTGCGCGCCGCGCGGATTTTGGGCGTCGATGAAGAAAATGTGCTCTTTTTCGGCTTTCCCGACGGCGGCGCCCGCGCGCTGTGGGACGGCGATTACTCGGCTCAGGCGCCGTTGGTTTCGCCCTTCACCGGCTATGGGAGCGTCGAATACGAGCGCGCTTTCGCGCCGCACTCGCCCTATTGCCGCGCGGCGCTCATCGAAAACCTCGCCCTCGCGTTGGAAGCGTTCGAACCGACGCTCGTTTTGACCACGCATCCGCGCGATACGCATCTCGATCACGTCGTAGCCTATCGCGCTTGCGAGGCGGCCATCGCGTCGCTGGCGACTTCGCGCCAACCGGAATTGCGCGCGTTTTTGATTCACTGCGGCATCTGGCCCGTGCCCAATGGACTGCATCCCGAACTGCCGCTCGCGCCCCCCGCGCATCTGCTGAGCGGCGGCACCAGGTGGTTTTCGCTTCCCTTGTCGCAGGAGGAAATCGCCGCCAAACGAGCGGCTTTGGAATGTCATCAAACTCAGTTCGGCTCGACGCCGCGTTATTTGCACGCTTTCGTGCGCCGCAACGAAATTTACGGAGAAATCGAATGAAAAAACTACTTTTGTGCGCGCTTTTGTGCGCCGCTCCCACTTTGGGGCAGGACACGCCGGTTGCCGCTCCAAACCTCGAAACTCGACCTGAAACTGCGCCGTTCAAGTGGCAACTCCATATGGAGGCGGGACAGAGATTTCGCACTACGCTTGAAACTTCCAGCCAAACTTCACAGAAGATGCCCGCCTTTGGCGCAAAGGGTGCGGCTTCGAGCATGGAAACCACGTCCAAAAGCCGCGTCGTCCTCGACCAAAACGTGCTTTCCGTCGATGAAAACGGCGCGCGCGTCGAGATGCTTTACCGCGAAGTGACGCAGAGCATGCGAATGGTGCAGGGCGACAAGGAAATTTACGATTCGGCTCGCCCGCCCGCCGCACTCAAAGACATGGCCGACATCGGCAAAACCATCGTGGGCGCGTCGGTTTCTTATCGCCTGAATTCCAAAGGCGAGATCAGCGATATTCAAGATGTGGAAGAGGTGTTGGATCGAATCGTCGCGGGCCTGGAAAAAAGCGTCACCCCAGGGCCTCAAAAGGCGGCGACCCAAGCCATGCTGCGGCAAGGGATGCAGGCGTTTTTGTCGCCCGATTTCATCAAGAACTGGCTGGGGACTTCCTACCGCGCTTTGCCTGCTCAGGCCGTGAGGCGCGGCGAAAGTTGGAACTACTCGGTGGCCTTGCCGATGATGGGCACGGTTTTCACCCACAACGGCAAGGGCACGTTCGTCTCGCGGGACAACGGAACCGTCACCCTCGCTCAAGTGGGCGATTTTTCTACCGATGCGGGCGCGGAATTCAAAATACCCCTGCCCAAACCCAGGGGGGGCGCCGCTCCGGTGAGTCAACTCGATCTCCACGGCACTTCGGTGGGCGAAATTGTCGTCGATGAAGCCACCGGCATGACGCTCAAGACCCGCATCACGCAAACCCTGGAAGGCGAAATGATTATGAACGGCTTAATGGGAAAGGGCAGCGTGTTGACGATTCCCATGAAAGTGACCACCGAATCGACTTCGACTACGGAAATGTTGAAGGTGCAACTCAAAATCGAGCCGTAAATTCCTTGGCCGCGACTCCCAATCGTCCCCTACACTGAGCTTTTCATGTCCAAAACTTCTTACAACGTCGCCGTCATCGGCGCTGGAGCCATCGGCTTCAACCACATCGACTCGTTCCAGAAGCATCCCGACGCCACCGTAGTGGCGCTCGCCGAAGTCTCGCCCGAACGCGGGCGCGAAGCCGCCGACAAATTCGGCGTGCCCGATCTCGTCACCGACTACAAAACTCTGCTTTCGCGCGACGATATCGACATCATCTCGATTGCGCTTCCCAACTACCTTCACGCGCCGGTGGGCCTGGAAGCGTTGCAGGCGGGCAAGCATTTGATGGTCGATAAACCCATCGCCACAAATGCGGGCGACGCCGCGAAGTTGGTCGAAGAGGCCAAAAAGCAGGGCGTTCTGCTGATGGTGGGGCAAAACAATCGCATGACGCCGCAGGTGCAGACCGCTAAACAACTCATCACGCGCGGCGATTTGGGCGAGGTTTACCACTGCAAAACCGCGATGCTGCGGCGCAGCGGCATTCCGCGCATCGGAAGCTGGTTCACGCAGACCCAGTTCGCGGGCGGCGGCTCGGTTTATGACATCGGCGTTCACGCGCTCGACCGCGCGCTCTATTTGATGGGTGAATTCGACGCGGCCAGTGTGAGCGGCCAGACTTTCGCCAAATTCGGGCCGCGCGGCCTGGGCGACGGCAACTGGGGCAAGGGCGAAATCGATCCCAATAAGCCCTTCGATGTCGATGACCTGGCGATTGCACTCATCAAACTCAAAAGCGGGCGCACGGTTTTGCTGGAAGCGTCGTGGGCGGGCTTTTTGGACAATTTTGATGGCACCCAGTTGTTGGGAACCGAAGCGGGGTTGAAAGTGCCCTCGATGGAACTGCTGCGGAGCGGGGAGGACGGCTATGTGACCGAAACCGTCGAAATTCTGCCCACTTTGGTCGACTCGAATCGCATGGTGCATTTCATCAACGTGTTGCAGGGCAAGGAAGAAGCGTTTGTCAAGCCGGAGGAATCGCTCGCGCTGCAAAAGATTCTCGACGCGATTTACGAATCGTCGCGCACCGGTCAGGAAGTGCGAATTAGTTGAAATTGTCTCAAAGCCGGACTTACCTCCTCTTCCAATCTTGGAAGACTGATTGGAAGAGGACGTCAGTCTCGCCTCCGTTGGCTTTCGCTCCCAAGCGTCTTGACCGCCGCGCGGGGTTTTTGTAAAGTGTGTGGGGCCGACGCGCAGGGAGCCTCTTTTTCCAGCCCCCAGGGGCGAGTAGCTTAGTGGCTAAAGCACCTGCCTTCGCGCAGGGAGCCTCTTTTTCCAGCCCCCAGGGGCGAGTAGCTTAGTGGCTAAAGCACCTGCCTTACAAGCAGGCTATCGGGGGTTCGAGTCCCTCCTTGCCCACTGTCGGTTTTTAATCTGGTCCTGTGGTGTAGAGGCCTAACATGTCTGCCTGTCACGCAGAAGATCGCCGGTTCGAATCCGGTCAGGACCGTCGCTCCATCTAGAAATGTCGAACCTGTTTGCACTTACCGGTGCCAGCGGGTTCGGCATTTCTTTTTGTGTTTCCATCTTCTCGATTTTGTGTTCTTGGCGCAAATCGGGCAGCTTGTAAAGTTGCATCGAGTGGCGACCTTCGGGATTCCAAGAAACCCGGCGCACCATCAAGTGCAACAACCGCTGCACTTGAACGGGTTCTGCGGCGCGCGTCATCCTCGTGAAGTCAGAAAGAACAGCGCGCAGAGAATGCACATCCGGTTTTTGCTCCAATGGCGCAATGCGACCAACCAGAAGGCGCTGATCGGCACGTAGGGCTTCTCGTTGCACCTTAAGTTGATGCGCCCGTTCGTTCACCAACTGCATCAGGGCTGGAGTAGCCGCACCCGAAGCGAGGGTATCCATCAGGGTATCGATCTGCTTATCGGTTTCGGTTAAGCCGCTTCGCGTGCGGGCCAGAGCTTCTTGAGTGGGCCCCAAAGCGGCCTCGCTTTTTCGCAGAGCGTGGGAAAGCGCCCGTTCCAGCACCAAGGGCGCTTGTGCCAAATCCTCGACTCGTTCCAACACCCAGGACTCAGCAATGCGGGCCAAAACCCGGTTGCGATGATCGCAGCTTGTGCCATATTTGCGGTGCTTGGTGCAGACGTAGTGGTTGATGAACGAGTCGTTGCGCCGTCCTTTGCCCGCTTTGTGGAAAACGTAGTGCGGCGTCATCAGCGAACCGCAGACGGCGCAGGAGAGCAAGCCTTGCAGCGGGTAGACGCGCTGGTCTTTGCTCCACGCGTAGCTACGACCGCGATTACGCACCACGCCGGGATTATTTGGGTTGATTGCGGCTTTCTCCTGGCGAAGTGCCTGCGCCAACTCCCATAACTCGCGTGGCACGATCTCACCGTGAGGCGCTTTGACGATGCGATACGCTTCGGACTCTGGCACATCGCCCTTTCCTTTATTTGTCTTGTTGATTTCGATCTCGCCGATGTAGCGGCGGTTGGAAAGCAGGTCACGCAAAGTGCCGACCGACCACACCAAGTTGCCGTTGGGAGCCGGAATCTGACGCGCCTTGAGCCAGTCGCGCACAGCGAAGTCGGAGCGCGTCTCGACGTAAACCTGGAAAAGTTGCTGCACGAGCGATGTCATCTCTTCATCAGGCAGGAGGACTTGTGTTTGATCTTGGCGACGGAAGCCAAACGGGACGTAACCGCCGTTCCACATGCCCTTCTCGGCGCGCATCTGCATTTTGGTGCGCACTTTCTCGCCGGTCTGCTCGCGCTCGTAGGTCTTGGCGGCGACCAGCAGCGTTTCCATGAAGCGGCCCGAAGCGGTGTGGCGGTCGGTGGGGTCGTGCAGCGTGATGAAGGCGACGTTGTGCGTCTTGAACTCCTTGTCCAAAACGTAGAAGTCGCGCGAGCGCGTCAGGCGGTCATACCAGGTGCAAACCACGCCGTCGATCCGCTCGTCCTCGACCAAGTGGCGTAGGCGGGACAGCCCGTTCCGCTTGAGTGAACCCGCGCTAACACCCTCGTCCTTGATGGCTTCCTCGACTTGCCAGCCTTTGGCTTTGCAGAAGGCCTCCAACTCCTCGATTTGCGATTCGCAGGAGGGATATTGGCCCTTGGTCTGTTCCTGAGTGCTGACGCGAGCGTAAAGCGCCATGCGCTTGCGTGGTGTGGTGGCGTTAGAGGTTTTCGTCTTGTTCATGCTGCTGCCTTACGATGCGAAGGGCGATCTCGCCCAAAATCTCCGCGATGGCGTCCAAACGCTGTTCCGGCGTGAGGAAGTCCATCGGCTCGTTCTCCTGGGTTGGTGGCGTGGCTCTGGGCATGGAAGCGTGTTACTGCTCTGCCCACAGACTACTCTTCGATTCTCAATATGTCAACCAAGAGTATAAGGGATGGAGTGTGGCGGCAGCACCTGCTAAAGTGAAACTTATTATGAAGGCGGATTTACTCACTGTTTCCGAAGTGGCCCAGCGCAGGGGAATCAGTCGCTCGGCGGTTTACAAGGCCATCGCGCAGGGGCGCCTGCACGCTCAACAGGTCTTGGGTAAATGGGCTATATCTGCGAGCGAAGCGGACGCTTGGCGAGCCACGAAATCCGGCGGGAGGCGCAAAGGCACCACGATGAGTGAAGAAGCCAGGGCGCGCATTTCGGCGGGCCAAAAACAACGGTGGGCGCGGCTCAAAAGCAGTCACTAACATCAGACTTCATCGATTTCGAACCGCCCGACTGTGACCCGCCCTGCACGTTGCCATCCGATCACGGGTCGTGTAGTAGATGCGACCCTTTTGCCTTATCAAGTGTTCCGCTCTTTGCATGTTATGAGTTGTGCATCCTCCGCCTCATCGGGCGCCGCAGGAACTGCCAGGTTGATACTGAGGTTGTTGGACACATCCTTATCTTCCGCAAGTGAGGATGAGCCGGTATTTGGCACGGTTCGAAGCACGGGAGGTGCTTCGTAATTGTCTTTGACGGCGGCCATTAAGAGCCCAACTGGATTTTTAGCGCCGCGATAAGGCAGCCACGCAAGCTGCCTACGGATGGAGAGCAAGTCATGTCGCTCCAGAAGTGCTTCAACTTGTTCCGGCAGTAATCCCACCCCTGTCAGCAGCTTTCTAACTTCGGCTTTCTCGCCGGTATCGTGATCTGGCTGAGGTAATGCTTCATTCTCAGACGAGGCATCTCTTGATTTAGAGTCTGAGGTGTCACTGGGATAGGGACGCCTAAGCTGTCTCTCGACTTCACGCTCAACTTCGGCGCGTGGGCGAGCGTAAGTCGCGCGCGAGTGATCGATGACGGCTTGGCGCGGTGCCGCGTAGAGGACGGGGTGAACCTCGTCACGTCGATTTGCTATCGCATCCTCGCGCACAGGGGCCAGCCAGGGAAGCGGCGAGTAAATCTCCAGACCGTTGTCGCGCTGTTTTCCAGCTATGATTTTCTGTCCCCGAAAACGAACGCCTGCTAATCGCTCGAACCGGTTGCGCGCTTTGGAAACCGGCACTCCCATCGCCTCAGCCAACTGCTCGATGTGGGGCGAACAAATGCCATTAGGCGAGATGAAGGTCAAGAGCATCAACAAGTCTCTGACCGCTTCGGGCGGCAGCGCTGCAAGCAAGCCGGAGGTTCGCAGCGAAGCCGCGAAACGAACCGATGCGGCGGGACGGAAAAAGCCCTGTTTATCAGTATCGAGATGTTCAACTCGAATCAGAAAGGGTGGAAGTTCGGCCTTTCCTGGAGACGAATTGTCGGTCACAAGAACCTGTTCCATGAAGATCAATGTTAGGGATGAGAAGTGTTCATTGGGTGAGCCAGGAAAAGATCGCCCACTTGCTGCGAGCTTTGGATTCTTTGACTCGTTCTCGGTAGGAAACCGTTTCCGTCCCAAAGACTGGAACACGAGATTCAGAACAGTAAGGACAACCGGCGGAGTTCTCTGCTGCACTGGCAAGTAGCGATGACGGAGGTGGCGCAGAGTCGATAGTTCCACGCGTTGATGCTCCAAAGTCATGTTTTAGATACTCAAAGAAATCCACATCAACTTCTGGATGCACCGAATCGCTTTCTCGAACGCCCAAGCGGTGCTTGATGAGCAGGTTGAGGAGTTCTTCGCCATCCACCAACCGCACGGGAGCGATACCTTCGGCACCTTCCTCATGCACGGCGGTGTAAGCGGGGCCGTAGAAGGATGATGTCGTGAGGAGTAGACCCTGCTGCGCTCCGGTGCGAAGCATCGCGCCCCGCAGTTCATCCACGAAGCGGCGCGAAACCGGCGTGCGGTATTGCTTGACCTGCACCAAAGTCATTACTCGACTCAATCCGTTGGGGAAAGTGCCCGCAGGTCGGCGCCGCCGATTTGCGCCGCGCGGCGCCCAAAGCCGAGCGATTGAGGAAGCTCGCCACTCGAAGCATTAAGGGTTTGCACTCGGCCATAGCCACAGGCTTCCAAAAGACGGGCAATCAACTGTTCAAAAGCGGGAGCCGAAAGCTGAAGCAGTTGCTCTCGCAGTTGACCTCGTGCTTCATCAATGCGTTGCATCTTTTGCCGTAAGTTGTCTGCGGAAGCGGAAGACGAATGACTCATACACCCTCCTTTCTGGCGGCTTTCTTGATGTCTTTCTGTGCCGAAGGCGACACCGACCACTGACCTGGCTGCACATCTTTGTATTCGGGTTTGATATGGTTGTGTTCGTCATAAGCCTCACTGGGCAAACAGCCTTTGCATCCAGCCAGTTCGCACGCAGAAGCGGTGGGGTAAGAGCCATCAAGGGAAATCAATTCATGGGGATCAAGCCGCTTGCTCCTTAATCCGCCTTGAAGATGTGGCTCAAGTGCGAGGGTGATAGCTGAGACCAACGCGAAGCTGGGGCTGCTCTGGCCGTTGAGCAGGCGACACACGGCGGATTTAGAAACTCCCGCATCGCTTGCCAAACGACTCTCGCCTTTGAAAGCGTAGCGGTTGGTGTGCGCCATCAGCGCCAGAATGCGATTGTGAACTTGAGAGGTGTTGATCTTCGGTGGTTTGGAGCGGGGCATGGCCGAACGGGTTAAGACGGCTAAAGCAGGAGCGGCACTTGGCATAAGCGTTCGATTAGTGATTGATTGGTCTTAAGATGCCTCAGCTGCATCTCGGAAGCGAAAGGGGTTGCATCCAAGCAACGCGAACAAAAACCGAACAGAGCCACGCTACCACATGGAGCTAAAAAGAGACAACATGAGCAAACACCGTCCTCTTCAAAACCATGATGGGGAGCTGATTACCTTTAGATGGTGCACAAAGAATTAAAGGTAGTGGCACAAGGGGCTACACTTGCTGCATGGAATGTTATCATTGCGGCAGCGTGCGGGTGAACAAGAGCGGCAAAACGCGCAACGGCAAGCAACGCTACAAGTGCCGCGAGTGCGGTCGCACCCTGCGCGAGAACCCTCAGAGGCACACTTATGATGAAGCGCGCAAAGAGGAGATTCTGCGAGCGTATCATGAGCGCAGCAGCTTGCGAGGTTTGACGCGCATCTTCGGCGTGTCGCGCCAGACAGTAACCTCGTGGCTCAAAAAAAGCCTGTGAGTTGCCGCCTCTGGCCGAGACGTTGGTGCCTTTTGAAGCAGGAGATGAGTTGGAGTTGGATGAAGTATGGACATTTGTTTTGCGCCGGACAAACAATCGCTGGTTATGGCTGGCCTTGTGCCGACGCACCCGCCAGATTGTGGCTTTTGCTGTTGGGTGTCGCGGCGAGGCGACGTGTCGAAAGCTGTGGCAGGCGATTCCTCCCGCTTACAAACAGGCGCACTGCTACGCTGACATCTGGGACGCTTATGCTCGCGTCGTGCCGCAGGAGCAACTCCAACAAAGCCAGACACGTGGCCCGACTAACCATCTGGAACGCTTCAACCGCACGTTGCGCCAACGAGTGGGAAGGCTCACGCGAGAAACCGCCTCCTTTTCCAAAAGTCACACCATGCATTTCTACGCCCTCTCACTCTTTATCCATTCCTACAATCGCTCTAAAATAACCCCAAAATAACCCCTTGAGCCACTACCGCAGGCCGATTCCTTCGCCCGCCTGTTGGCGCAGGCCGTGCTGGCGTTGATGAAGGATGAAGAGAGCCAGCGTGTTCATTCCCTTTTCTGGGCGCCGTTCGTGCTGATGGGCGACTCGCGTTGAAGCCGTTGCGGGCCTCAAAAGCACTCTCATAACAACTGGCTACGCTTTACGGCAAAGTCATTTTGAGCGTGACCATGCTCTGCCCTGAAGCGTAAAGGAGAAGTGTCAGGCAGTGGCCGCTCCCCCGCCGGGGGCGTGCGAACGAAATTGCCGGATTTTCGACAGCCTGGCCCATGACATCGGCCTTGCGGCGACTTTCTCTGGCTCTCCTGATAAAGAACCTGCCGATTTCATCCAGCAATCCTCCGTTGAGATCGTTCATGAAAATGTCGTTGCCCCACTCGGTTTCTTCCAGACACACTCCACCCTCATTGACTACGGCCACTTTTCTGGATTCCCAATTGGTGTCGAGCGAATGGTGATAGAGGGCTTTGTGGCCTTTTTCCCAGGTCACATAATAACCACGCGCCAGGACTTCGTCGCACGCGCGACCTTTTCTACCACATCCACGATGAAGAGAACCGCCCCTTTGACCATTGCTTCCATCTCGTCCTGTGCCGTGGCGTCCTCCAGGGCCGCGCTCAGAATATGCGCCGCAGATTGTTCCGGCTTGCGGAGCGAGATACTCTGTCGCCTCTGAAGAGAACGCCGCAACAGGCAGATCCTCACTTGACTCCAGGCCCAGGGCACAACGGAAGCGGAGATTATCGCGCCGGCAAAGCCACCCATAGTGGCGGCAACGATGCCGGCGCCGGTTGCGGCCATGCACACCCAACCACACAAAACGGTCGTCACGATCACTCCGAGGCAGCCCCACGTCCCCTGACTCTCAGACTTCGCTTTTTCAGTGAGCAGGGCGGCTTCTCGCTGGGCCAGCCGAGCGGGCGGCGATGACTCGTACGAGGCGGCTTCCCGCCGAGCCGCTTCCCACTCAGCCCAGGCCGCATCACAATCCTGTCGAGAGCTTCCCATCACTTCATCTCCTTTCGGTAATTTGTGCCGTTCAAAACAACGGCATTCTATCGACTTGACTAATCCATCAGGAGCGCGGGCGGGTGAGTAGACCTGCGAGCGCACCCAGGGGAGCGCCGATAATTGCACCGACAAGCATCGCCAGAAATTGTTCGAGGCAGAATTTGTGTTTATCCCAGGTATCTCCCTGTGCCATTCCTACCAGCGATCCACATATCAAGGCACCGGTGATAGCGCCCCTGACGGCGCCGTCAATTGCACCACTTGCCGTTGCCCCAGACGGGAGAAGCACGGTAAAAGGATGGCAACGTCAAACAGAGCAGCGGCAAATGTCATGGGAAGTCAGCGGGCTTAAGAGTTGAGCGCGCGGAACGAGTGTTCAGGCGGGAATGACGCCGATGGTGCGGCCCGGCAGGTCAACCACCAACGCGGCGAGATTTCCTTTGATGACAGGCTTGAACCGCACACCAAACACCTCGGCCAGCGCCTCAAAGGGCGCATAGGCTTGTCCACCGTAATTTCGAGACCAACCGTGCATCGTCAAAGCACGACCGTTCACGTAAATGCGATTGGAATCAGCAGGCAACTCGACCATGAGATTCCCACGTCGCAAGGCGAGCACCCTGCCGTTTCGGCTCCAGCCAGGCCTGGCACCGGCCCAGCGCGCGAACTCGGTGGTCGCTACCATCGGCACGATCTGGCCCTGTCCGTTCCTCTGGCCCAGCAACGGCGCATTGAAAACATAAACTTGAGGAACATCGACACGCACCGGCGCGTAGCCGCCGATGCTGCGGTAGGCTGTCAGAGAATAGCGAACGCCCGAACTCAAGCGCGGGCCGCCCGCGCGTCGTGCCACTTCAAGCAGGCGACCCTGGTTGATTAAGTCCGCCACTTTCTTTTGTCGATCCCTGGGCGAAGGGTGATCCTCCCCAATGCCCCAGAGAGTGCGCCGCCGGCCCCGACCTTCAATCACGACAAGTTTGACGAGCATGGAATGAGCCGCGCGCGGATCGTAACCTAAACGGCTCATCCAATTCACCGCCATTCTGTCGGCCTCGTTTTCTTGTTTTCGGTTGTAACGCCCTTTCCAAGCCTCAAATCCCAACATCGCCAGCACCTGAGCGGCACGCGCGTTGTCTGGATGTCCGCTGCCGGCTAAATCAGCCAGCGCCTGAGCCAGGGCCGCATTTCTTTGCACCTTCCTCATGTGTTCGATGGAATGTTTGCGATCAATATGAGCCACCTCGTGGGCCAGAATTGAAGCTAACTCGGCGTCGTTGGACATGACGTTGATCATTGCTCTGCTGATGTAGATAGGTCCGCCGGGCAGCGAGAAGGCATGGGGCACTTGGTCGGTGATCAACACCTTGAAGGTGTAGGGGATGAAGCGGCGCCCAGATAAGCGCGCGAATCGATGGCCGATAGCGCGCACGCGCTGCGACATGGGATGGCCAAAAGGCAAAACGCCGCCAAACTCGCGCTCTGCCTGGGCAGCCTCGCGGCGCCCGATTTGAATTTCTTCGTAATCGCCCCAGCTCAACCCCTGCGCTCGTGCCGGCAACGCCATCACCAACATCGCACTCATCGCCGTCACCAGGAGTAAACCGATGCCGCGCATTTTCCAAAGTGTGTTCATCATCTTGTCCTCCCATTAAAACTTGAAGCGTCTGAAGAAAGCATGAAGCCGCCCGATCAGATCAAAGTCACCAGGGCGAAGCCCGGTGCAGCGGTTAAAGACCTTGATACCGTTCGTTAATCCCGGTGTAGACAGCGCCTTTTCCAAATCTTCTTGACGGGCCTCTGCCAGAGCCTGCCTGGGCATCATCGCCCCACGCCGTTCGTTGATGGGGGGAAGTTTCATCTTCTCCTCCTTTTCGACTCCGACTGTGCGACAGGCTTGGATTTATCGCACATTTGTTATGGAGGAGGAAAAAGGCCGGTTATTACTGAAACCGAAAAATTTTCCTGAAGACTTCAAGAGCAGGAAGCGGCTATTAGCTCTGCACCAGTCAGTCGCTGAGCCGTTTGTCGCATTCTTCGATTGCCCGCCGAAAGTGTGCAGCAGCCTCTACGTAGCCAATAAACTCTGAGTCTCTATAGCTACTCCTCTTGCCCTGTCGATGCTGCGAAAATATAATTTCAAGAGCGCGCTCGCAATGCGCCAAAGCATTCTGGCACGAGGAGCGAGCCTTCTCATAGTCTCCCTGCTCCCTCAGAAGGCCACCTCTATGACACCAGTCACAGACGAGCGATTCTTCGTGGCGGCTCAGGCGGGACAATGCGTCTCTTTTCAACTGACACAGCAGGTAGCCTGGTTCCAGAGTAGTTCGCGACGGAGCTTAACATCGCTCGAAACAGGCCAGTGCCTCCTCATGCCGCCGGCCAAGTTCTATTTGAGCCGCCGCAGCCTCACGCTGCCGCTTCTGTGCGCGATGGCCAGTATGCCGTCGTCCGGCGAAAAAGCGAGGGCGGTAATCCTGCCCTGGGTTTCCTGAATCGTGTGCGAAACCCGTCCGGCGCGCACGTCCCACAGCTTGATGGTTCCCACAGAATCGGCGACGGCCAGAGTCGCGCTGTCGGCGCTCACGGCGAGTGCCGTCACAGTGGAAGGCTGCAGTCGCAGGATGTGCCGCTTTGCCTCGTTGTCCGCTCCCACGTTCCAGAGCCGCACTTCATCGCCGCGTGCGACCGCCAGAGTTTTCCAGTCCGGCGCTATGGCCGTGATGGTGAAGCCTGGCAGCGAAGCGTCGTGTGGATTTCCGATGATTTTGCTCCTGGCTGCGCCAGTTTTAAGGTTCCATCGCTGGATCTCAAACCCCCGCGCGCTCACTCCGCACAAACCGATTAAAACTTCATCCTGCGCAGTGAAATGCAGGCGGCAGGGTGAGGTGGCGCTAATGGCGAGCCGGCGCTTCAACGTCGCGCTTTTGATGTCCCAGGCTTCGATGGGGCCCTCGAGACGCCCGCAGACCAGAGAGCCGTCATCGGGTGAAAAACCTATAACTGTTAGCGAGGCGCTGTCGTTGGCGTTCGCTATGTCTCGTTGCAGTTGGCCGCTCTGGACATTCCACAGATAGATCGAAGTGCCGCCGCTCGCCAGCCTTTTCCCGTCGCGCGAAAAGACCAGCGAGGCAACGAAGATGCTTTGGGGCGCGTGCAGCGTTTGGCGCAGCCTGCCCGAAGCAACTTCCCACAACTGCACCTCTTCCCCCTTCGCACCACCCCATCCGGCGACGGCCAAAGTTCGACCATCGGGCGAAAACTCAAGCGTCGTGACGAGCTTATAACCGGCGTGCAACGTGCGGGGCCGCCAGTGGATCGCATGAGCAAGGAGGCCCCATAAAGCGATGGGCGGCGCGGCCAGAAGGACAGCTTTTGTCCACCGATTTCGAATCAACACTCCGGCGCGCTTTTTCATGCTGCTTTGAAACCTCATGGCTGTGGTTGAAATTGATGATCTTCGGCAAAGCCCGCTGTGCTTGCCCCGCGCTCACCTGGCCGGTGTTGCGACCTCGGCCATCAACGTCGGAGTGGGTTTATCCGCGTTCGGCACCTTTGTCCCGCAGCATCTGCTCGATCTCGCTGTGGCGCCCGTCATCTGCGTATACCAAAGCAGTGTGGCCGTCGTTGTCCCTCGCGTTCACATCGGCGCCGCTGTCCAGCAGCATTCGTATGGCTGGGGAATGGTGCCCCCTGGCAGCCTCTATCAACGCGGTTTTGCCGTCATTGGTCTTCGCGTTCAAATCGGCACCTCTGTCCAGCAGCATCCGCACAACTGTGGTGTTGCAGTAGTCCTCAACGTTAGCTTTCCAATATGCCCGAGCTGTTCCAGTTGCCCAAGCTGCCCTCATCAAAGCGGTTTCGCCGTCGTTGTCCTTCGCGTTCACATCAGCGCCGCTGTCCAGCAGCACCCGCGTAGCCCCAAGGCGACCCTTCTTAGCGGCCCACATCAAAGCGGTGATGCCGTCGTTGTCCCTCACGTTCACGTCAGCACCGCCGTCCAGCAGCAGCACCTGCACGATCTCGCTGCGACCGTCCGCAGCAGCCTCTATCAAGGCGGTTTTGCCGTAAGTGCTCTTCGCATTCACATCGGCGCCGCTGTCCAGCAGCACCCGCAGAGCCTCGCTGTGACCCTCAAGTGCGGCCCCCATCAAAGCGGTTTCGCCCAAGTTGTTCTTCGTGTTCACGTCAGCGCCCCTATCCAGCAGCACCCGCATGACTTCGATATGACCCTCCTTAGCGGCCCACATCAAAGCGGTTTCGTCGTTGTCCTTAGCATTCACATCGGCACCGCTATCGAGCAGCATCCGCATGGCTTCGATGTGCCCCTTGACAGATGCCTCCTTCAAGGCGGTGCCGTGGTAGCTACCCTTAGCGTTCACATCGGCGCCCCTGGCTAACAGCATCTGCATGACCTCGATGTGTCCCTTAAGAAGCGCGTGCATCAAGGCAGCGCAACCGACGTTATCTGCGGCATCCACGTCCGCACCGTTGTTCAGTAGCAGCGCCACCATTGACGTGTGGCCCTGCTTCGCCGCTCTTATCAAAGCCGTCCATCCCTGATAAGCGGCATTTACATTAGCGCCGTTGTTGAGCAGCACTTGCACGCTCTCGGTGAGGCCCATCTTCGCCGCCACAAGAAAGATGGCATCGCTTATCTGGCTTCCGCCCTCCATTTTGGTGTTGCTGGCTGACGGCATCCGCAGGTCAGCGCCGTGAGCCAGCAGCATCCGCACAACCTGATAGCGGCCCGTTGCCGCGGCCAACGTCAAGGCAGAGTTATCCCTTGGGCCGCGAGCGTCCACGTCGGCTTTATGAGATAGCAGCCATTGCACCATCTCGACGCGACCCATACTCGCTGCCCGCATCAGAGCTGTGCGGCCGGCCTTGTCGCGGGCGTTCACGTCGGCCCCTTTATCGAGCAGCAGTTGTGCAATCTCTGGATCGCCTATTGCCACAGCCAACATCAAGAGCGTGCTGCCATCCCTGGTCTTCACATTAATATCAGAGCCATTTGGCATTGATAGTAGCAATAGTAGCGCCTCTGCCTTGCTCGCACGCAACCAATTGCCTCGATTCCCCTTTATCGCAGATATCAAGGCATTGAATCCTTTAGGGGTTCGGGCATTCACATCGGCACCGCTATCGAGTAGGATTCGCACGGCCTCAATGTGGCCCTTCATAGCTGCCCGCATCAAGGGCGTCGAGCCGTGGTTGTTTTTAGCGTTCACATCGGCGCCGCTGTCCAGCAGCATCCGCATGACTTCGATATGGCCTTTCGCGGCGGCCCGCATCAAAGCGGTGTAACCGCCGTTGTCCTCCGCGTTCACATCGGCGCCGCTATCTATCAGCGACTTGACTTGGGATGCATCGCCTACTCGGGCCGCCTCAAGCAAGGCGGCGTGCTGTTGGTTTTCCATGATTCAACACTCTCCTCTGATCTTCGCCGAATCCAGCGCTTCAAGGTCGCGCTTCCGATGTCCCACGGTTCAACAAGCATCGTGGCGGGCTTATAACCGGCGTGCAATGTGCGGGGCCGCCAGTAGACCATATTGACAATGGCCGCAAACAGCACACCAGGCAACATGACCACAAACGTCATCTTCATCCAGCGTCGTTTTCGTAGCGATAGGGTATGATGTTCCATGACTTTGTTCAGATGGCGAATGGATGCCAGGGCGTTCTTCCTGTGTTGGCCGGCCATGCTCAACGCTTCCTGGCGGGAGATTGAAGCTCTCGCACAACCTGGGCGATGCGATCCGCACGAACCCGTCTGCCGCGTGGGGCGGCAATGAAGACAAAACCTTCGTCAGATCCAGAAACGCGCCACCGCTTCAAAAACGAGGTTTTGGAAAGCACGATGTTGCCCAGGCTCGGATCGGCCAGGTAGATTCGATCTTCCTCAATGGCAAGCAAAACTTCAAAGTGCGGCTGAGAGTAGCGAGTGCGAACGATAACGGGCATCGGGTAGGCTGCAAGCTGCTTTTTCAGCGTTGCATAGTTCATGCGGTAACTGTTGGCGGCACAACCCTTCCTGATGGCAGCCTTTTCGAGTCCCAACAGCGTCGTCCCCTGGTCGCGACGCCAGTCGGTGAAGCGCATCACTTCCGTTTTAGTGGTTGGAACTCCCAGGTAGTAGTGGAGCAGCGTAGCCAGAGCTGCTGGGCCACATTCACTCGGGCCGGATTGCCTGATGACATAGCGCATATTAGCCTGTGCGACCGTAGCGCGCCTTTGAGCCGAAGTTGTAGCGCTCACCGTCAAAATAAGCAGTGCAGACAGGATGAAAATCTTCATGGCAATCAGTCCTTGTCATTCAGCTATAGCACAACGGGAGTTCCTTCTTGGAAGGAACTCCCGTTGTGTGAAGAGCTAATAGATAACCAGAGGAACGCGGCGTCCGTCTTCGTAGTAGAAGTAACCGAACTCGTTCTCATAAACGCGGTGCCAGATGTGGCGGCTCACACCGTGGTGGTGGTAGAACCACAGATAACCATACTTGTCCGCGACGACTCCCTTGTCCTTGCCGGCGATGCGCTTTTGATGAGTGGAGAGAGTCTTGGCGCCCTTCACCACGGGAACTGAGGGCTTCGCATGAGAACTCGCCAGGCCCGTTCCACCGGCCACCAGTAAGGCTCCCGCCACCGCCACTCGCATCGTCTTGGTCTTGATTGTCTTCAACATTTTGCATCTCCTCCTTTGTGGATTGAACTTCCATTGAATAAAGAGGCGGGGCAGACGCAGATATTACGAGGTGGTGGGAAAATTTCCAATAAAATTTTCCAGTGAAGGAATGGGGCGATCATCTGGGACAATCACTTCAACCGGAAGCGTCATCTACCGGTAATGCTGTTGGGTCGCTTGTAGACGCAGTTGGTAGGCTTTGCGCCTTGCCGGTGCAGGCGGCGTGTTGAACCACAGATCGAGCGTCGCGGTGGGTTTGAGGGCTTGCACATGCCCATCGGCGAACAGACAGTTCATGCGTCCACTATGTCCGGCGAACAGCACTTTTCCCGCACGGAACTGAGAAACCGGCAGCGAGAAGAGGAGTTCGGCCTGGCCCGACATACTTTCGCCCACCGCAATGAGCCGCGACAGGTCCCTAACCGCCGCCAGTGGCAGCGATTTATTGCCCGTCCCCATCAGGTTTGGGTTGGCCCCGTAAGAAATTTTGATCTCCTCCTTCTTACCAGGGGTAAGATAGCCCTGTTGGGGATGGATGTAGTAGACCCGCGACGCGCTGTCGCCTGAAGCGTTGCGGTTGTGCAGAGGATTGGAAGGGCAGCGGAACAGCCTCGCATCCCGCGTGTAAGGCACCAGAGCGCCGCGCCAACTCATTTTACGGTTTGGCAGGGTTAGCAGCGGAAACTTCTCATCGTAGTCCTGGGCGTATTGCAGCATGGCCAGACCGATTTTCTTGAGGCGGCTCTGGCATACCTCCAGATTGTTCTGCGCGCTTCTACTGCGTGCCCCCTGCGCGCGCACGAAGACGGGAAACAGCAGCGCGAGCAGCAACGCCAGGATCGTGTTCACAAGCACGAATTCCGTCAGGGTAAAGCCCCTGGTTCTTTTTGTTCTCATGTCACTCATGATGGTTCCTCCTGAAAATTTTGAAGACGCATCGTCTTAGGTTGATGGCTTCTCCTTCAACAACCAGCTCTTGATGTTCTCCACACCTTCGCGAGTCAAAGCACAAGAGCCGATCATCCAACTTTCTTCTGCAATGCTGGACGCGCCGTTTTCGTCGTAGAAGCCTGCCTTGAAATTAAGGTAAAGATCGAGGTATCCCGCCCCGCAAATGGGGCACTCGAAGACTTTGGGCAACCCTAATCCCGTTCCGTCAGCCAGCATACCGCCGCCATACTGTGCCATGCTCTCGTCTCGCAGCCCCTGCGCCCAATTCACGGCTTCCTCGAAGCTAATGCGGAGCATCTCATGTTCATCCATGAACTGCTCGCAGCGTTCACAAAACCTGGGGGCATTGGAGGTGGTCTTCCGCGTGAAATACACGGCCAGGGCAAAACCAGTCATCAAGTTAATCCAGGTCAGCGGTGACCATTGGTAAGCGCCCATCCCGATGAATCCCCGCCCGAACAAGACATCTAAAAATTCGTGAGTAGGCCCGCTGGCTACGCGCGCGATGATCAGTTGAACGGCGAGGAAACACATGAGGAGGGCCGTTGCGGACGAAAGCAGCGAAAGCACGAGCGCGATTGTTGTGCTCCGGCTTTTCCCCATTTGGCCGAAGTAAGCCACAACCTTTGCGACGGCTGTGCCGAGAGCGGCGAATGTGCCCACGTAGGTTGCTATCACCGCTGCCACGGCAATGCACCCCACGATAAGCGTGAAGTAAATAGGGATCACCCGCCCTTCGACTATGGCCACCAGCAACCCTACCGGCACAGCCGTGAGGCCCCCTGCGACCGCGAACACGAGAGTTCCCGCCAGTGCGCCCGCTCCGGCCCCTAAAGCCGCGCCCAACAACAGCAACGGCCATGCCTCGGCGGGCACGATGCCGCTGGGTTGGTAAGCAGACGGCACCACCGGCAGAAATTGCTTCCATCGGGCACAGGCGGCCAGCGCCTCCTCTCTTGACCTAAATCTCCGCAGATGACTTTCCATAACCATCTTCCTCCACGTTTGTAGTGGAAATGACCATCAACGTTGGAGCGGTTTTTATCCGCGTCCCGCACCTTTGTCCCGCAGCATCTGCTCGATCTCACTGTGGCCCCGCTCTACTGCCAGCATCAAAGCGGTGCGGCCATCCTCGTTTTGAGCATTGACATCAGCCCCCCTGTCCAGCAGCAACCGCACCATCTCGCTCCTGCCCCTGCGTGATGCTTCTATCAAAGCGGTGTTGCCCATTATGTCCCTAACCTGGGTATTGGCTCCCTTGTCCAGCAGCAACCGCACCACTTCGGTCCGACCTTTCCCAGCCAACCATATCAAAGCGGTTTTACCATCATCGTTCCGAACCTCGATATCAGCTCCCTTGTCCAGCAGCAACTGCACCATTTCGCTCTGGCCTTCCTGCGCTGCCCGCATCAAAGCGGTGCAGCCCACCACGTCTTGAGCGTTGACATTGACCCCTGTGTTCAGCAGCAGCTGCACCAGTGCAGCTTGACCTCTCTTAGCTGCCCGCATCAAAGCCGTAGTGCCATCGGCCCCTCTGTCCAGCAGCAGGTGCACTATCTCGCTGTGGCCCCGCTCCGCTGCCAGCATCAGGGCGGTGCGGCCATACTTGCCTTGAGCCTCCACGTTAACGTCCCTGTCCAGCAGCAACCGCACCACCTCGCTGTGCCCCACCGCAGTTGCCCACATCAAAGCGGTGTTGCCCGTCCTATTCCGAACCTTGGCCCCCCCGTCCAGCAGCAATCGCACCATTTCGGTCTGATTTCTCTGAACTGCACCCAACAAAGCGGTGGTGCCATGCTGGTCTGGAACATTGACATCGGCCCCTCTGTCCAGCAGCAACTGCACCACTTCGGTCTGGCCTTCCTCTGCTGCCAGCATCAAAGCGGTTTTGCCATCCTTGCCACGAGCCTCCATGTCAGCGCCCCTGTCCAGCAGCAGCCGCACCACCTCGCTGTGCCCCACCGCAGCTGGATCCAACAAAGCGGTGCGGCCAGACGTGCCTTGAGCATCGATATTAGCCCCCTTGTCCAGCAGCATCTGCACGATCTGACTGTGGCCTCCCCGGGCTGCCTCGATCAGAGCGGTGTCGCCATTCTTGGCTTGAGCCTCGATGTTAGCGCCCTTGTCCAACAGCATCCGCACCACTTCGATGTGGCCCCCCCAAGCTGCGTCCATTAAAGCGGTGCGGCCATACTGGTTTTGAGCCTCGATGTCAGCGCCCCTGGCCAACAGCAACTGCACTTCCTGGGTGTGACCGCTACGGGCTGCACCCATCAAAGCAGTGTTGCCACCCTTGTCTTGAGCCTCGATATCAGCGCCCTTGTCCAGCATCTGCTGCACCACTTCGGTATGACCTCCGGAAGCTGTCCACTTCAAAACGGGTGAGCCACCCTCGGTTCGAGCATTGACATCGGCCCCCCTATCCAGCAGCAGCCGCATCACTTCGGTATGACCCCAGAAAGCTGCAATTCTCAGAGCTGCAGTGACATCCTTGTGTTGAGTCTCGGTGCCGGCAACTTTGTGCAACAATAGTTGCACCGCCTCGATCCTGCCGTTGCGTGATGCTTCTACCAAAGCAGTGGAGCCCATTATGTCCCTAGCCTGAGTATTGGCCCCCCTGTCCAGCAGCAATCGCACCACTTCGATATGACCTGTGGCAGCGGCCCGTATCAAAGCGGTGATGCGATACTTGCCTTGAGCCTCGATATCAGCACCCTGAGCCAGGAGCAGTTGCACCACCGCACGGTGCCCCGCCCCAGCTGCCCTCGTTAAAGCGGTGTCGCCATCCTCGTCTGGAGCGTTGACATCAGCACCTTTGGACAAAAGCATCCTGACTTGTGCGATGTCACCTTCTTGAGCGGCCTTGCTCAAGGCCCGGTTCAATTCGGCTTGTTGTTCAGGTGTCATGTTGTAACACTCTCCTCCTGAGCGATTTATCCACGTCGCGCTGTTACTCACTTATTGCGATGCCAACCCAGAACGCTAAAAGCAGGATGAAGCAGGCAATGCCCCACTTGATCCAGATGCGCTGGACTGTTTTGAACTCATCCAGGTTGTCCCATCTGCGATAACGCCAGGCGAATTCGCTGCCCTTCCAGCCCAGCAGGAGATGCAACATCAGCAGGGGAATTCCAAGATAGGGAAAGAGTAAAGACATAATCAACCAAGGCCATTGAAACATCAGAACCAACAGACCGGCCCAGGTGTTGGTGCTCATCATCCACATTCCGCCCAACAGAGACGCGCCCCAATTGAAGCCCCGCAACTCGGGCGGCAGCGCCGCTTGCCTGCCCATCCCGCTGGTGTTGACTTCCCAGGGCTGCGCCGGGTCGCCTACACCGTCCACCTCGAAAGACACGCAGGTGACCCCGGCTGCCTGCACCCGCGCGGCAACGCGCTGCGCCGCCACATCCTGCAATTGCTGCCTGGCGGCCTGTAAGTGCTGCGCCGAGGGGGCGTTCAGACTCACCGCGCCTTCCTGAACGGCAGATTCGATGGCGCGGGACAAGACCAAAGCGCCGGCAGCAGCGATGCTGGAAGTGGAACCGGGTGCCTCCTCCGCTTCGGGTGCCTCCTCGGCTTCGGGCTCGGCTTCGGGCTCGGCTTCGGGTGTGTCCCCGGCTCCGGGCCAGGTGAGCTTGAACGAGTGGTGCAAGAAGTGGTGCCCCGCCGTCAATTGATCTTGGCTGCGCAGCACGTAGAACGCGGCCCGAAAAAAGCGGGCCGCGTCTTCGATACGAGCGCCGTAGCGGCCCCGCGCCCAACAGCACGTCAGGCCCCGCTTCCGATGTCCGGTCAGCACAACGCCCGCTTTCCACGGAGCATCGTTAAACCCCTCGGTTCGGATCAGATAGAGGGTGGCATCCATGATTTTGCCTCCGCTCGCGCCTTCGCGCTCCTTTACCATCAACAGCGGAAGCTGCGCCGGCTGCAACACATAAGAACCGGCGGGCAACGTATAAAACACCTGATCCTGACACGCGATCACCGCCTCATGACCAGGAGGAACCTCCAGCGCCAGCCCGACCGCAATGCCCTCGGCGGCGCTTTTCCCGACTTCCTGAATCATCGCATCCGTAGCCGGCTGGCCCAAGAATCCTTTTTGGGCCGCGTTCACCACTGTAGTCTCTTGCGATGGCTGCGGCGCCGGTGGCGATGGTGACGCTGCGTCCGGCACAGGAAAAGGAGGCGAATCTATGAAGGGTGGCGATGATGGCGCGTCAGCGACACCGGACTGCTGCAAACGTGCGCCGCACGCGTTGCAAAACTTGTTGGCGGAATCATTCGGTTCGCCGCATTGCGGGCAGGCAGCATCCGTCCGGTTGGCGTTCATGAGGTTTTCCTTTTAGGAATTCTCCTTCAGGGCCTGGTCAGCTTGCTTTTGGAGCGCGTCAGCTTCGTTAAACAGACTTTGGGCGCGTTGGTCAAGCTGTGCGCGTTTTTTATCCAGGGCCTCAACCGACTGAGTTCCTGGTTTGAGTAAGACCTGGGCGCGCTCCCGCAGCACGTCCATAGCCTCCGCGTGCTTGCGTCTCGACTGCACTATCAATCCAGCAAATTTTTTGAATTCGGGAGTGATGTTCAGTCCGTCAACTTCCTGGAGCTTGCCCGCCGCTTGGCGCATCAGCGCGGCTCCTTCATCCAGCAGCTTGATTTGCTTCTGGATGTGCTGGTTAAGTTTCTGGCTGCCGAGAGTGAAATTCTGGCTGGCCAACTGCTGTTCGAGGCGGTCGAATTGTTGCGCTCGCTGAGTGGACTGATTGGCCAGGGAGTCCGATGCCTGGGCGATTTTATCAACCTGCGCCTGAGTGCGCGTCTCCGCCATGTGCGCCCAGCCTCCCAACCCGCCCGCGAAGACCAACATCCACAAAAGCGACAGCGCCACCGGCACGCCAACCGGCGCCTTTTTACCGCCATTTTGAAGATGCCGCTCAAACATTTCCTTCTGGCGGCTATGAAAAGTCAGGCTCACCAACAGGTTGATGAACGAAAGGCCGCTCGTTGCTCTCCACGGCAACAACACGAGCTGAGACATGAGCCAGATGTAAATGACGGCCCCCACCATAACGCCCAGCAAACATTTCCACTTGCGTTCCGGATGGCCCAGGCGCTCGTAATTGAGGGCGCACATCACACCGGCGGGGATGAAGGAAAAGAAAAAGCTGATCCAGGCAATGGCCGTCGGATTCCAGGCCTCATTGCTACCGGAGGAAGGTTTCGGTGAGACGACCGGCACCGGCTGCGGCGGCACATGTGGCTGCGTCGGTGCCGTTTCGGCTGAGGATGCGCGCTGGGGCGATGGTGACGGCTGCACTGCCGGTTGAGGCGTCGCCGCTCCCGTGTAAGCGGGATTTGACTTTTGAGGCAGAGGCAGGCCGGTCGAGGGATGGGGCGACGGTTGAGAGCCGGTGGGCTGGGGTCGCTTTGGCGAACCCTGCACTGGGGCCTTGGCAGCATCGGCTCCTGACAAACGAGCGCCACATCCGTTGCAAAACTGGTTGTCAGGCTCATTCGGAGCGCCGCATTGAGGACAATGGATCGACGCTTGATTGGCATTCATTTCGATTTCTCCCTTTCGGCCATGTCGAATACAGCGATGCCGACTTTACAGTTGTATTATCTCCTCTTCTGTGCAAGAGTGTGCCTCAGCGCAATGCCCCGATTGTGAGTCGGGGCATTGCGCCGGCCTTGGCTCAGAATCGCTTCCCAGCAAGACCGGTGAGAGGCTTTTCACTCCAGGCCTGCCGTTTCCACCCAGACATCGTTGTAGGGTGCCGGATAGGGGCTTTTGTCGGTGTTGATGTGCCCGTAGGCTCGACCGCGCGCCCATCCGCTGGGACGGTATTCGTAGACCTCGAAGCTCTGGCCCTTGTAGAGCTGCGCCCAGGCGCGACCCTGTGGGTAGTTACGCAGGTAAAGTTTCGACCAGCGAACCTTGCGACGCTCGCCCGCCAGCGCCGGCTCGGCGGTGGCATTGAACAGGCCGCACGCCATCGGGGCGGCTATCGCCAGAGCGATGGCAAAACGGCTCGGACGGCCTGGCCACAAGGTGAAGATGCGACGACAAACATTCATGTCATGACTCCTTTTGGTTGCACAGCAGCGAAATGGTTCGCCGCTTAGATCTCAGCAGCTACGCCCCCTCATGGATAGCGGAGCTTTTCTCGCAGCACATAGCCAGCAACGCGGCTATTGTTGTGAACCCCGAACGCCCATACCCCGTCGGGGTAATGATAAACACGGAAGGGGACGCCGCGTCCCATCACTCCACGCCGCGTGGAGTTCGTGTCGGGATACTGGTAGATGTAAATGTGGTCGGCGTTGCAGGTGATCTTGGTTTCTCCCTGCTGCCCGTGATTGCGGCGCGGCGCGGCCACCACAGCGCTTATCGTGACGGCCATCAGCACGGCTACCAGCATCCTGGTCTTGGTTTTGATTTGCATTTTTCACCTCCTTGGCAATTTGAACGAAAGATGGATCGCACCGCGTTTGGCGCACTTTCTTATTCCGTTCTACTGACTATGGAGGGCGAAAAAGCAGCGATATTACGGAGTCGAACCGAAATTTTTGAGAATTTTTCCAGGTTTCACCTGGTTCTTCATGCGATAAGGGAACGAGAGGATTCGAACCTCTGCTACAACGGGCCACAGCCGTGCGTGCTGACCTCTACACTCCATTCCCGATTTTGTTCTTTTGATCCTGTGCATGGAGGGAGTCGAACCCTCGTTTCCTGTGTGGAAAACAGGCGCTCTGGCCATTGAGCTACACGCACGTCAGAATCAATACAAATCATAAAGAGGGTGGAAGAGCGGCTGATATTACGAGGCAACGAAGAAAAATCGATCTTTCAGCCACACTCAAGATTGCGTCCTCCATAGGATGACTCTATGTCGCGTGCTGAACTCGAAAAGAAGGCATTCTCTGGGAGAGAAACGCCAGCACTTCCTCAAGGCTGGTCTCGCCTCCGGCTCCAATCACGGGCAGGTCAAGCTTGAAGACGACTTGCTTTCCGTCGCTACCAAATGTCAGGGTGAGCGCCGAGGGCTTGTGATGGCGGCCCGAAGTTGAAATGGCGGCCAGGCACGGCGTTGAGTTGGGGAACAGCCACTCGATGATTTTCGTCTCGCGCGCCGATTCACCCGTCGGGATTGGCACGAAGCCCACGATCAGCGCCGATTGCGTCTTCGTCGCCGCCACTTCAGCCACGGAGATCATATCTCCTTCACAGCCAATGGAGAAAATGCCGTTGCCGAAAAAGTAAGCGGCCGGCAGGAGAGCGGCCACCCGTTCCTCAACGGCCTCCTCGTAAGCGTTCTTGTCTTGCCGCCCGAAGATTTTATCGCTCCACTTCAAATGCTCGCGCCTCACCTGAGCGTAGAGTTCGGGAGCGACCTCCACCCGCCCTTCGACAATATGTCCATGCGGCGAGTGCATCCCGCGCGAATCTTCCATGGCGTGCATACGATCGGCTCTGTTGCTTTCCGGCGTGGCCCGAAAATATCTCCGGCAGCAAAAGTATGCCGCCACAAGACCGCAGATGATGGCGAGCAAGGCCCGCACAAACACGAACCAGCCGGCATGGAACCAGGCGTCCCCCGTGTCCGATTCGCTGCCGAAAAAGTTCATCGCAGGCAGCGTGGCAAAGAGGAGCAGGGCACATATCCCGCTGACGACGATGAACACCACCCCGAACACCAACACGCCGATTATGTATTCGCCCAACCGAGGATGCGTCAAGATACCGATGATGCCTTTCCCCGCCGGCGCTTGTCGTTTGTGGGCTGGCGGATTACTTTGCAGTGATGGGCCGCTTTGAGGCGGCTGTGTGGGTGAAGACGGCGACGCAACCGACCGTGGCGGCACAGGCGGTGGTTCCGGCATTGGTTCTGGCGTTGATGCTGGCGACACCCTGGTGTGCGCTACATTCTCACCAAGCGGCGGCAACTCCGTCCAGGGAGAAGATGTCAGTTCCGGCGGCGGTTGCGATGCCACTGGAGAACCCTCAGCATCCGACATCCGCAAGGAAGAGCCGCAACCGTTGCAAAACGAGTTCGCGGCGTCATTCGACTCGCCGCATCTGGGACAGGGGATGGAAGTCTGACCGGTGTTCATAACCTTTGTTCCTATCCTTCACCTTTGCTTTTTCTGATCGGGGTTCAGAGCTGCGCGGGCCGAGTGTAAGCCCGCCAGGATGCCCAGGATGTTGCTGAGCAGGGCGATTGCCAGCAGCACCAAGAGACTGTCACCCAGTGGGCGCAAGTGAATAAATTTGAGTAACTGGACTAAGAGGGCGCTTATGACAATGCCACTCAGTCCAGTGACAAGAAACCACATCAGCAAAAAGGGCAGCACAGCAGCGATACGTCGTCCCATGTCATCTCCTTTAAGAGCGATCTAAGAGTGTGTAAAGAAAGTCGCTTTGTTGGTCATCCTGAGCCTGCGAAGGATCTGGCGTTGCTGTCTGGGCGCAGCTTGGAGATCCTTCGTCGCAGGCTCCTCAGGATGACGTTTTCACTGAGAATTGGCCGTAATCTGGACTTTCTTACACCCTCTCAGAATCAACCCAGACTCGCTCGCGCCTCTGAAACGGGGTGTGACTTGGGGAGAAAATTTATGAAAAACAGGGGCAGAGGGATTCGAACCCCCATTTTTGCTTTTGGAGAACAACGTCCTAACCTTTGGACTATACCCCTAACTAAGCGACCTTCTTCCTCCGCAGAATCCTCGCCGCTATATTCTATGGAGAGCGGAAAAGCGGCGATATTCCGAGTTCATGCAAAAAATCTGGACTTCCTCATAAAAAGCACTTTGCATCGGGGGAACTTCAAATCGAACGCATGGGAAACTCGTTGTCCGAGGCGCGCTTAATTTTGAGACTTAGATTTCGCCGCACGCGGTTCGACAACGGCATCCTGCGGCGCGGTTTTGGCTTTGATTTCCTGCGATTGCCCTACTCGAACAGCCGGCTGAGGCGTCGTGCGGATGACGGGAACCTCCGTGATGACAGAAGATTTATCCTGCCTCAGCAACTCCTGCCGCAGGACGGACAGGTTTTGCGCCCTCGACTCGCACTGCGAACAGCCGGCGAGATGGCTTTGCACGGCGCGGGAATCCGCTTCATCCAACTCGTCGTCCACATAGGCTTCCAACTGCTCGTAGAAAAGATGGTCTTCGGACTGCGACTGCGCCCGCAGTTGCGACCATAAGGCCGCCATCGCCTGATGCGACTTCCGAGGGGCCTCTTCTCCCTGTGCGAGTTGTTCCGGCGTCAAATTGTGTTCCATGATGATTAGAGAGACCTTAACGGCCCCACATATTACAAATCGTCTCCGCGCAGTTCGTCTCCCAACAGTTCGTCTTCCAACAGTTCGTCTTCCAACCGCCTGCGCGCATCAAAGCGCCGCTTGATAACCACGCCGCGGCTGTCGCCGAAACGACGGGCGATGTCGTTGTCTTCTATCGGCAGTTCTTTCCACAGCCGCTCCAATTCTTCCGGCGGCATCTCAAGCTGCGCGGCAATCTCGTCCCGCGAAACGATGCCGTTGGCCTCAAACTCGGCTGTCACCGGCTCGTGCAGCAAAAACGCGCGGCGCTGCCCCAGCGACAGGCGACAAATCGCTTTCCACAGCAACCGTTGCAGTTGATCCCATTCCACAGCCGTTTCCGGCCCCGCCTGCGGCGCCACTGCATCCTCGATGTGGCTGCCGCGTTCGCCTGGGCTATCGGCATCGCCGGCGGCCTGACTTGCTTCGTTGACGAAGATCACTTCCTGCAAGTCGCGCAGTTCGGCCACAACGCCGGTCAGTTCCTCCAGTTCGACGGGATGGCCCGCCCAGCGAAATATCGCTTCGAGCAGCGCCGCGTCGTCGGACGGCAACTCCCCCTCTCCGAGGACTCGCGCGTCGTTCTTCACTTCTTGCAGCGAGCGAGAACAGTCGAAATCTTGTTGATGCTGCCACTGCGCCAATCCGCAAAGCTGCGCGCCTTCCTCACTCGTCCACAACGCACAGCGAATGGGACGACGCTTCGGATGGGGCCGCAGCAGATAGCGCAGCCGGTCTTTCAGGGCCAGGCGAATTGGATATTTGACGGCCAAATGTCGATCAAAAGCATGATGAGCGACGGTGTAAACATAATTGCGAAAGTTGCTGATGGGCTTGAACGCAACACCGCATCGAAGCTGCTCGCGGTCGCGGCGCAGCTTTTTCACCAGGCTGAGGATGGCATCCGAATAAATGTTCTGGGCTTCTTCTTCCTCCGGCTTCTCCGCGCCGCGAGCCGCGCGCCGCTCGTCGAGGAAGACGCCCAGTTTCTTCCTGATCACGCCGCGAATCAGCTCATCGGCGTATTCGAGGAGATCATCCAGGGCGCGCTCCGCTTCAACGTCTCCAGGCGCTTCGAGAAACGCTTTGAGAAGCGGATCAATCGCGGCGGGGAGTTGCAAGCGCAAAATCGTGTCGCCGATGCGAAGGCTGTCGCCGGCGCGCAGCCGCCGCTTGCCCTGCCCCTTGATTTCCGCGCCGTTGAGCTGCGTGCCGTTCTTGCTGTCCAGATCTTCGATCCAGATCAGCTCGTTCTCCATCCAAAGACGCGCGTGCGGGCGCGACACCCGTTCATCGGGCGTCAGGTCAAGTTCAACCGCTACGCCTTTTTTGGAGCGTCCCACGATGATCTGTGGTTCATCGCTGTGAAAAAGTGCTTCTTTCCCTTGATGACAGTAAACAATTTGCATTTCGCTTATCTCCACCGTCGCAGAAGGGGCCAGGCTTTACGGCTGCTGAGATCCCAGCGTTCGCTCACCTGGAGAGCCTTGCACGTCGCGGCCAGCAGAGCCAGGGTAAACATCGTGAGTATGAACCAAATCCCCAGCGGTTTTCCAGCGCCGACGATGGCCACATTCGACTTGAAATTGTTGATGGAAGCCACACGGGCCTTGGATTTAGCGCGTTCCTGTTCTTGAGCGACGCCCGCTTTGGCCTGTCCAAGCGCGGCATCACGGCGCTGCTGTTCAGCGGCGACGGCTTCATCGTAGAACGGCACGAGGCCCATCGCCTGCCCCACGCCAACGTAGCCCCAGCGAGCGATGGTCGCCTGCGAAATGAGTTCCAGACCGCCTTGCAGAGGCAGCAATGCGCCGCAGAGAAAGATCTGGGGCAGCAGTATCACCGGAACGAGGCTGCCGGCTTGATCAACGGAACTCACCAGCGCCGACACCAACAGGCCCAGTGCCGCCGAACTGATGCCGATGAACGTCAAGGTGAGAAAAAGCGAGCCGTAGCCTTCAAAACCAGGGTGACTGAAGCGAATTCGCAGGCTGACAAAGAGCAACAGCAACAGGGCTTGCAGAGCGCATAATCCCAACAAAAGCAACGCTTTCGACATCAGATAAGGCACGATCTGCACGCTGACCAGGCGCTCGCGCTGGTAAACGGCGCGTTCTTTGACGATTTCGCGCGCGGCGTTGGTGGCTCCCAGCCAGGCCATCGCGATGGCGAGCAGGAACGCTGCCATCTTCGGATTGGCCAGGCGAGTCGTATCGAGTTCATTCGACTTCACAGCTTGTTCGGCACTGAGCAGGTCGCTTTGGAACACCAGTGCCAGCAGCAAGCCGATCAGTGGAGCCTGCGCCAGCAGGATGAACAGGTTGCGGCGGTCGCGCATGATGACGGTGCGGTAGCGCGACGCCAGGGCTTCCAGTTGAGCGCGCAACGGCATATGCAGCGGACTTGTTTCGGCGGCGACACCGTCGCGGCTGGCGCGCGAGGCACCCAGAGCAGCCCGCAATGGCTCTAATCTGGCCTCCACATACGCCTGATAGTAGGGCGCCTCACGATACTCCTGTGCCCACTGCGCGGCGGTTTTTTTCGTGCCGTTGACCAGTTGATAAATCTCCGCGAAATCATGGGTGCCGAAGTATTCCAGCGATTCCTCCGGCTTGCCGTAGAAAACCAGATGGCCCCCTGCCGCGAGAAAAATGAGGGCATCGCACAAATCAATGTTCTGCGTGGCATGAGTAATCAGCACGATGGTCGTGCCGCCATCGGCCAGACGGCGCAAGACTTCCATCAAGTGACGCTCTAATCCAGGGTCTAAACCGGAGGTCGGCTCGTCCAGAAAAAGCAGGCTTGGCTCGGAGAGCAGTTCGACACCGATGCTGACGCGCTTGCGCTCGCCGCCACTGAGCTGCGCGACCACCGTTTCGCGCCGGTGCGCCAGTCCCAGGGTGTCCAGCACCGCTTTGATGCGCGCTTCTCGCTCCTGCGGCGATACGTCGCTCGGCAGCCGCAGCCGCGCCGCGTAACTCAAGGCTTCCTGCACCGTAAGCTCGCGGTGGATGATGTCGTCTTGAGGCACATAACCGATGGACGAGGAAAATGCCGCGCGATGGCGATAAAGATCCCTGCCGTTGAGATAAACGGCTCCCGCCGTAGCGGGCTGAAAGCCGCTCAGGGCTTTGAGCAGGGTGGATTTGCCCGCTCCACTGCCGCCCACGATGGCGACAAACTCGCGCGGCCTGATCTGGAGCGAAATGTCGTGCAGCAGACAGAGCGTGGCCGCGCCCTGCTCTATTTCGAAGCGCAGGTCAATGACATCGAGCCGCGCGCGGCCCTCTTCATCGAAGCGGACGAGTTGGGCGCCGTCGAAAACGAGCTTGGTCATGCCCAACTCGACCATGTCGCCGATTTGCAGCGGCGTCGGCCCGCTGATGCGAACGCCATTGACGAAGGTGCCGTTGCTGCTGTCCAGATCGCTCAGGCACATCTGTCCATTCACGGGGACAAGTTTCGCGTGACGGCGGGAGATCTGGGGCGAGGCGAGGACGATGTCGTTGGTTGAATCCCGACCGATCAAGAGCGGTTTGCCAATGGCATACTGGCCCGAAGGGGGAACGGGGCTGACCTCGCGGTGTTGGGATTGTGATGGCTTTTGTCCACCGAGCGGATGCCGGCAGGCCGCGCAAATCTCCGCAATATCTCGATTGTCGCGCCCGCAATGTTGGCATCGCTGCATTGGTATGTCCTTAACGACTCATCGCCTGGAAGTAAGGCGCTGATTGTGCAGCGCACCTCTCAATCCCTCACGATACTTGTCTTGTTTTGGATTAATTGCTATCGCGCGGCGATGGGCGTCTGCAGCCGCCTTGAACTTCTGGCCCGCCTCGGAAAGTTTATTCTTGCGGGCGAGTTCAATGCCCGCTTCATTGCGTGCAAGTCCTAAGTTGTTCCAGTAAAGTGCATTGGAATCGTCTTTCTCGATTGCCTTTCGATAGGCCTGCTCTGCCGCTGCATTCTGCCCTTGGCGTCCGAGTGCGACTCCAAGGTCGTTGTGGTAAGTTGCGTTGGATTCGTCTGTCTGGATGGCCTTCCGATGGGCCGTCTCCGCCTCTTTATACTGGCCCTGGCGTTCGAGCGCGAATCCAAGGTTGTTGTGGTAAAGTGCGTTGGAATCGTCTTTCTCAATTGCCTTTCGATAGGCCGTCTCCGCCTCTTTATACTGGCCCTGACGTTCGAGCGCGACTCCAAGGTTGTTGTGGTAAGTGGCGTTGGATTTGTCTGTCTGGATGGCCTTTTGATAGGCCGTAGCTGCCGACTTCCACTGTTTCAAATCGAGAAGTATCTGCCCTTGCTTTCCTCGTGCAGCCCCTAAGTTTTCTTGGTATACGGCCCGTTGATCCGGTTTTGTTGGCTGTCGCGTTGCCTGCAAAAAGGCGTCTTCAGCCTCCTCATACTCTTTCACTGCGTCCTTGAACTTTTTCTTGGCCGCCAGATCATCCCCCAAACCCTCACGCGCAAGTCCCAGGTCATTCCAGTAGTCAGCATTCTTCGGCGCCAAATGAACCGCCTTGCGATAGGCTTGCTCCGCCGCCGCATGCTTTTTCTGATCGAGGAGAGAATCTCCTTGGTCATTGCTGGACTCGGCCACTTCGACTGGCCCAGGCGTCGGGGTGGGAGAGGGTGGCACATTGCTCGGCGGAGTGGGGGAGACGGAGGCCTGCGGTTGGGAACTGGCAGCGGATGAACGTTTCAAGGCCGTATCCAAAGGTATAACCACCCCGAACAGAAGCACAGAATTGATCAAAGGCATACCCGCAATTCCGAAGAAAGCCCATTTGTCCTGCACCTTCCTGAAGTGCCTTTGATTTTTCCATCTGCACTTCTGCCAGGCCCATTGATTGCCCATGAGAAGCAGTGCGAAAGGCGTCATCACACCAATGCACAAAAACAAGATTCCTAAAGCCCTTTGCAAGGGGTCTTGTGCGGGACCGTGTGCGCGAAAAGGCCACAGAGCCAGGCCAATAGGAAGACACAGAGCGAACAACCCGATCCATGCCTTGTGTGCAATAGCCCAGACCCAGGTCATCAGAAACGCGCCCCAGTTATAACCCTCAAGTTCCGAAGGCAAAACGGCCTTGCGGCCTGTTCCGCTGTCATTTCCTCCCACAACGGTCGGCTCCTGTCCCTCCGATGGCGATGGCGGCTGTGGTGGTGCTGGCTGCGGTTGCGGCGAGGATATGGTCAACGCCCGCTTAAATTCCTCGACAGTGGCGAATCGCTGCGCTTCCGGCAGCGCCATCGCTTTCTCAATCGCGGCGGCCACAGAGGGCGAAATCGCTGGGTTTTGCTGGCGCAAGGGTTTCAAAACCGCGCTGCCGTTCATCAATGCCAGCGCCGACGGCGGACGCTCTCCCGTAAGCACATGATAAAGCGTGGCGCCCAGGGAGTAGATGTCGCTGCGTTCACTTGTCCTGCCGCCGGCTTCTTGTTCGGGAGACGAGTAGCCGGATGTATAACCGGCGGCCTCACTTCTGGTCGCCACATCGGCGCCGCCCACTTTGGCGATGCCCACGTCCACCAGCACAGCCATTCCCGTCGGCGCGATGATGATGTTGGCCGGTTTGATGTCGCGGTGGATGATGGGTGGTCGCCGCGAGTGCAGGTGCGACACGGCACTCAGGATGTCTTCCATGACCTCCAAGGCCTCACTCTCGCGTAGCGCGCCTCGTGTTTTCACCCTGTCATGGAGGTTCGGCCCCTCGATGAACTGCATCACCAGATATTGCCGTCCATCCGGTTCAATGAAGGAATCGGTGACACGGGGCAGATGGGCATGGTTCAGCGAGGCCAGAAGGCGCGCCTCCGTCAGGAACTGATCGTCGGGCAGCGTCGCATGGCTGCCCCCGTTCTCCTTGATGGCGAAAAGCGTTTCCAAGCGCACATGAGTCGCGCGGTATACGGTGCCAAAGCCGCCGCGACCCAACAATTCTTCGATGCGGTAGCTACCTTTAAGCACCGTGCCGCGCTTCAACATGCCATCGCCCAACGTCTCACTCAGCGTTTGGCCACAGCCGCCGCAAAACTTCGCGGCATCTTGATTGTCTCGCCCACAATGGTGACAATGCTGCATTTTGCGTCCTCTATGGTTTAAAAGCGAAGTTGTAAAAGTATGTCGAAACATCGAGCGCCCGCGCGCTATTCGATGCGCCACAGTTTAATGGTATTGTCCTCGCTGCCGCTCGCCAGCAGCTTGCCATCGGGCGAGAAAGCCACCGAACTCATATTGTCGTGGTATCCACCCAGCGTTGACTGCACGATTCCGGTTTGCACGTTCCATAGCTCTATGGCATTGCTGGCAGGGTATCGCCATCTACTTCTGGCACTCGCGAGTAGCTTACTGTCAGGTGAGAAGGTGAAATGGGAACTTCCTCCAAACAGGGTTCGTCGTGGCACTCCCGTTCGCACGTCCCATAACTGGGCCGAAGCCGAAAGGCCGCCACTGCCAGCCAGTAGCTTGCCGTCGGGCGAGAAGGCAACGTCCCGGGCGGCGTCCGTCTTTAGCGTTCGCTGGAGGGATCCCGTTCGCACATCCCATAAGCGCACTTTGGCCACTCCCAGCCCCCGTATTGACATCTTATTCATTTTTATGACATCGGAGCCGCCACTGACCAGGATTTTACCATCGGGTGAAAAAGCCACTGAATTCACACCGCCGCTATACCCCTTCAGTGTCTGTTGCACCGTTCCCGATGGCACATCCCATAGCTTGATGGTTCCATCGGAGCCGGCGCTGGCTAAGGTTTGACTGTCCGGTGAAAAAGCGACCTCATTGACCCTGCCGTTGTGTCCTGTCAGGGTTCGCTTCAACTGGCCGGTTCGCGCGTCCCAGAAGCGCACGGCGCTGTCTTCGGCTCCGGCTAATATCTCACCGTCTGGAGAGAAGGCGAGCGACTGTTTTTTGCCGTTGTTTCCCGTCAACGTCCGCTTCAACTGGCCCGTTTGCACATCCCACAGCCTTACCGTTCTATCTTTAATTACAACTCTGAATTTCTTGGTTTTTTCGTCAAAGTTATATGGGTCACTGCCCGCGCTGGCTAATGTGCTGCCATCCGGCGAGAAGGCGAGCGAATGCACGTCGCCGCTGTGTCCGGTCAGCGTCCGCACCAGTGAGTGATTCTCGTCCTGCGGCGCGGCGCTATCTTGTCCGCGCAGAGAACCGCGAGAACCGGACGACACCTTGTTTCGATTGGCGGAAGTTCCCGACGGCTTGTTCCGTGACTGCCACCAACTCGATAACCAACCCGCCTTGACCGGCAGCGGCGTGGATATTTTGTTAAACGGCCCCCATCCCAGGCTAAAAAGAATCACAGCGAGACAGAATAAAACCGAGAAGGCGTTACTGCGGGATTCTTTGGACGAAAGTGCCCCAATTGTGACCATTCCGGCGACAATCCAAACCCAGTGGCGAATGGCCCAGCCTATTATTCCTGAATTAACGGCCCAGGTTCCAAGCAGGACTAATACCCCAAATATCACGAGCAGTCCTATCCCAAATGCGAGCAGTCCTATCCCAAATGTCAGCCAAAACTTGACGGGATCATTACCTATCCCATCCTGCATACCAGGATCTACCCTTAGAATCCACTGTTGCACCGCCTTGCGGAGAACTTGCTCTACTTCTTGAAACTTGGATGCAGTCTCGGCTTCGGTCTCCTTACTCTGCCTCGCGCGCGCCAGGCTCAAATTGTTCCCGTAATCAATGTTCGATGGCTCCAACTGCACAGCTTTTTGATACGCAGTCTCGGCTTCGACATACTTGTTCCGTCTTTCGCGCGCCAAGCCCAGGTTGTTCCAGTAAAGTGCGTCCGATGGCGCCAACTGTGTTGCTTTTCGAAATGCGGTTTCGGCTTCGGCATATCTGTCTTGCTCGAAGAGGGAACGTCCCAAGTTGTTCCAGTAATCTGCGTTCGATGGATCTAACTGCGTTGCTTTTTGAAATGCGGTTTCGGCTTCGACATACTTTTCCTGCCGCTCACGCGCCAATCCCAAGTTGTTCCAGTAAAGTGCGTTTGACGGCTCCAACTGCGTCGCCTTATAAAATGCGATCCTGGCTTCGCCAAACTTTTCCTGGCAGAAGAGGGCATTTCCCAATTTGTTCTGGTAATCGGCGTTCGATGGTTCTAACTGCGTCGCCTTTTGATACGCAGTCTCCGCCTCGGCATACTTGTCCTGGCAGAAGAGGGCAGATCCCAAGTTGTAGCAGAACTCGGCGTCTGATGGCTTTATCTGTGTTGCCTTTCGGAATGCAGTCTCGGCTTCGCCATGCTTCTGCTGCATCCCACGCGCTAAGCCTAAGTTGCTCCAGTAATCGGCGTTTGATGGCTCTAACTGGGTCGCCTTTAGATACGCAGCCTCGGCTTCGTCGAACTTCTGCTGGCTATGGTGCGCCAAGCCCAAGTTATTCCAGTAATCAGCGTTTGATGGCTCTAACTGCGCCACCTTCTGGAATGCAGTCTCGGCTTCGGCATACTTGTCCTGTCGGAAGAGGGAACTTCCCAAGCCGTTCCAACAATCGGCGCTCGATGGTTCTAACTGCGTCGCCTTTAGAAGTGCAGCCTCCGCTTCAGCATACTTGTCCTGCACTGGGTGCATCATGCCCAAGTTCAAGTTGTCCAAATAACGTGCGTTTTCTCCGCACGCTAAGCCCAAGTTGTTCCAATAATTGGCGTTTGACGGCTCTAACTGTGTTGCTTTTTGATACGCAGCCTCCGCCTCGGCATACTTGCCTTGATTGAAGTGCGCAGTTCCCAATTCATTCCAGTAATCGGCGCTTGATGGCTCCACGCCCAACGGCCCGCCGCAAACTTCACAATATTCAGCGGTGTCAGGATTATTTGCCCTGCACGCCGGGCACTCAAGGTCAGGAAAGATTTGTGGAGGTAGGGGCGGCGGTGGTGGCGCTGCTTTCACCTGCAAGGCTTCTCTAAACTGCTCCACGTTGGCGAAACGGTCCTCCAAGCGCGTGGACAGCGCCTTATCAATGGCAGCGGCAAGGGCAGGCGACACTCTGCGGTTCAACTCGTGCCGCCATTTCGCTCTTTCTTCTTTTGGTGTCAACGCCAGCGCGCTGGGAGGATGTTCTCCCATCAAAACAGAGTAGAGAGTCGCGCCCAGGGAATAAACATCGCTTTTTTCGCTGGTTCGCTCGCCACTGAGCTGTTCAAGCGGCGCATAGTAAACAGTCCAGCCTCCCGCTCCGCTTCTGGTCTTCACGTCCTTCCCGCCGACTTTGGCGATGCCGAAATCGACCAGAACAGCCTGGTTTTCGGGCGTGACAATAATGTTCGACGGCTTGATGTCGCGGTGGATAATTGGTGGCTTTTGCGAATGCAGGTAAGACACGGCGTCAAAAACGCCCTGCATCAAGCCTAACGCGTGCGGCTCGCTCAACCCGCTGCTGCTGGCTTTGACCACTTCTTCCAGATTCTTCCCTGGCACGAACTCCATCACCAGACACTGTTTGCCGTTCGGCTCGATGAACTGGTCAATGACATCGGGCAGATTCGGATGCTCCAGCTGGGCCAGCATTCTGGCTTCCTCGTAGAACTGCTCATCGGAGGGCGAATCCTTACTGCGTTTGTTTTCCTTGAGAGCAACAATTCTATTCTTCAATAAATCGGTGGCGCGATAGACGGCCGCATGACCGCCCCTACCGAGCAGATCATCAATGCGGTAGCGGTTGCGCAACATCGCTTCGCGCCCCAGCAGATCGAGTAAAGCCGTGCCGCAGCGCCCACAATGTTTCGCCGTGCCACGATTATCCGCCCTGCATTCAAAGTTGGGACAGATTTGTTGGTGTGAAGAGGGCGCCGGTGCCGGTTTCGCCTGGAGTGCTTCCTTGAACTCGTTCACACTGGCAAAGCGGTTTTCCCGCCGCAACTGCATCGCTTTCTCGATGGCGGCGGCAACGGGAGCCGAAACGTCAGGATTGAGTTGGCGTAGTGGCGTCAACGTCGCCTGGCCATACTCCAGTTCATACGAGTCGGGCGGAATCTGTCCCGTGAGAATGTGATAAAAGGTCGCACCCAGAGCGTAAATATCGCTGCTTTGGCTGGTGCTGTCTGCAATGCGCTGTTCAGGAGGCGCATAACCAGGAGTTCCGGCACCTTTCGCTCCCATTCTGGTCGCGGCGTCTTCGCCCCCTACTTTGGCGATGCCCAAATCCAGCAAAACCGCTTTGCCCTCCGGAGTAATCATGATGTTTTCCGGCTTGATGTCGCGATGAATGATGGGTTCGGGGCGGTTGAGCTGGGGCGAGTGAAGGTAAATCACAGCATCGAGAATGTCCCCCATGAACTCTAGTGCGGCCGATTCTTCCAGCCTCGCCAGGCCTTTGCACTCCATCTCTTCCAGCAGATTCCGCCCGCTAATGAACTTCATCACCAGATACTGGCGTGGATACTTCCTGCCCTGTGCGTGGTAGTTTTCGATGAAATAATGGCTGACTTCCGGCAGGTTGGGGTGATCCAGGCTGGCGAGAATCCTCGCTTCTTCAAGGAACTGCTCATTGGATGCCGCCGTGCGAAACCCTTCGCTGGAGGCCGCCGGCGTGCCGGCGCCGGCCTCGTCGGGCCTTATGTTCTCCTTGATAGCGACGCTCTTGTTTAAGTCTTTGTGAGTGGCATGATAGACCACGCCAAAGCCGCCTTTGCCCAGCAAGTCAACAATGCGAAAGTGGCGCAGTTCCTGGCCGCGCCCCAGCAAGCGCAAGTGCGGCTCAGGCAGTTTTTTGCCGCAACGAACGCAATATGTGGCGTTGTCCTGGTTATCCGCTTTGCACTTGAGATGGGGACAGATTTGCATAACGACCCACTTCACCAACTCCACGCCGAGGCGATCTCCAGATGCCATCCGCGCAATCTGCCGAGGGCTAAACCGTATCGCCCTCGTCAACTTCCCACTGCAACTGCCCCTGCGCCGCATCCAGAGTGACAGTATTCCCGTTTCTCACTTCGCCACGCAGCACCTTGCCCGCGATGGGGTCTTCCACCAGCCTCTCGACGGTGCGCCCCATCTCGCGCGCACCGAAGTTCCTGTTATAGCCGGCTTCACCGATCACCGTCAGGGCCGCATCGCTGACGCGCAGGGCCATGTTGTGATTTTGGCGCAGACGCCGCGCCACATCGTCCAGCCGGAGCCGCGCGATTTTCTGCATCTCCGGCGGGCCAAGCGCCTTGAAAACCACTATCTCATCGAAGCGATTGATGAATTCGGGACGGAACGTCTGGCAGAGTTGGGCGAACAACCACTCTTGCCGCGCTTTATCTTGTTCCAACCTGCTTTCTGGGCGAGGCAAGCCTATTTTTCGCTCCGGCTGAGCGGTGCGAACCGCGTTGGAAGTGCAAATGAACAAAGCATTTTCCGCGCTCACCGTGCGCCCCTGGGCATCGGTCAAGCGCCCGTCGTCGAAAACCTGCAAAAACAGGTTGAACACGTCCGGATGCGCCTTTTCGATTTCATCCAGCAACACCACGCAGGACGGCGTGCGGCGTAAAGCGCCGGTGAGCTGGCCTTCTTCGTCGGAGCCGATGTATCCAGGCGGCGAGCCGATGAGCCGCGCCACGTTGTGCTTTTCCATGAACTCGCTCATGTCGAGGCGCACAAGTTTCTCACTGCCGAACAGGGGCGCTAAGGCCGCCGCCGTCGCTTTGGCCAGCTCGGTTTTGCCCACGCCCGTCGGCCCCAGGAACAACAGCGCGCCCACGGGCCGTCCCGCCCGCTTCATGATGATTCTCCGTTGCACCACGCTCGCTACGGCATCGCAGGCTTCGTCCTGACCGATCACGCGAGCCTTGAGATTCTCCGGCATGGCTCTCAAACTTTCGCTCCACTCGTCGCTTTGTGAGATTCCTGGCATGGGGGGCATGGGGATGCCCGCCCGCTCTGCCACGACCTTCGCAACGGTTTCATAAGTCACTGGGGCGAGAGGCTGGCCAGGAATTTCGGTGATAACCGGCAGAGCGGCGAGCACGCACGCTTGTTCCAGCACGTCAATGGCTTTGTCGGGCAGGCGGCGGTCAGGCAGATGGCGCGCCGACAGCGTGACGGCGGCTTGCAATGCGCCGTGTCCGATGCTGACTCTATGCCTTCGCTCAAAACGCGAGCGGTAGGCTTCCTCCAGCATGAGCAGAACTTCGTGCTGCGGCGGCTCCTCCACCCAAAGCGGATCGAAGCGGCGCTCCAGCGCGGCGTCTTTCTCGATGTATTTGCGATATTCCTGCGCTGTCGTGGCGCCGATGCAGCGCAGTTCGCCGCGAGCGAGCGCGGGCTTGAGCATATTGGCGGCATCCAGAGCGCCGCCTGCGGCTCCCGCGCCCAGCAGGGTGTGGATTTCGTCAATGAACAGAATGACGTTGGGATCGGCGGCGGCTTCATCCACTATCGCCAGCACGCGATCCTCGAAGTCGCCGCGATAGCGGGTGCCGGCGACCAGATCACCGGCGCGGATCTCGATGATGCGCTTGCCATGCAGGTTTTTGTCCTGCGTGATGCGCCACGCCAAACCGTGAACGATGGCCGTCTTGCCGACACCGGCATCGCCAATGAGCAAAGGGTTGTTTTTGGTGTCGCGCGCCAGCGTGCGCGCCATGCTCAACATCTCAGCGCGGCGCCCGATGCATTCTCTAATTTTCCCACTGCGAGCGAGACGAGTGAGGTCTGTGCCGAAACGTTCCAACACGGACGGCGGCGCGGCAACCGCCTCCAGAGCGGCGGCAACCGCCTCCAGAGCGGCGGAGCGTAAGTCGGAAACATTCACGCCGCACTCTTTCAAAAGGGTAATGGCCGGCCCGCTTTCGGGTTCGAGCAGCGCGGCGAGGAGATGCACAACCCAGACGAACGAGAATTTTTGCGCGAGTTCATCCGCTCGCGCAAAAGCCGCCTTGCTGGTCGGCGAACGGCTGATCTGGCTCCGAGCGGCACCGGCATAGCTGCCCTGCCCGACGCGCCGGCGCAACTCGCGGCGCAAGAAAACCGGATCGACGCCGAAAGCACCGAACAGCGAGGCCAACACTTCGACTTCCGCGCGCAATGTGGAAATTTCCTGGTCGGAGAGACTGGACTGCCGCTCCTGCGCCCAGCCTTGAGCCTTGTCGGGGCTGCAAATTCCCATGAACAGATGAACCGGCGCGATGAACTCATGCCGCGCGTCCAACGCTTCCCACGCGGCAATATCCCACGCAAAATAAACTCCTGGCGACACATCAGACATGGTAAATCCTTCGCTACTGAAAACTGGATCTCAAAAATGGGTTCCTACAATTATATATTATGTGATGCGACTCAACGCACAAGATTAAATCGCCCACGATCTGTTGGGGGATGATTATGCAGCACTTACCAAACCTTGAAGAAGCAATCGGAACACTCAGGGTGGTCCAAAAATCCGGCGCGGCCTGCGTTTGGGCACGTTGGCTCGCCCAAAGGCTGGACGCGCCTGTGACTTTTCAAACTGATTCTGAGGACGTCGGGCCGCGAGGATGTGAACCGAATCAACAAAGGAGGCTAAGGAAGAGTTGCGCTTCATCAAGCTGAAATCGCTTTGGAAGAACGCCTTCAGCAACGTTAAAAGTTGCTCTTCCCCATAACGCGATAAAGCTTTTTCGAGACGCTCGACATATTCCTGGCTGAGCGAGGTGCTGAAGCTGGCGTTTAGAGCCTGCTGATTTTGTGTCAGGTCTTTGTAGGCCGCGACGATATGGCTCACTTCTCTGGAATATTTGCAAGGCGGCACCCTGTCGTGAGTCGCGGGTGCAGTAATTTGCGGATTGGCTTGTGAACGAGAAAGACACCCGCATCCTTCACTTTTTATGGTTTTAAAAGGCGGGACGTTTGATGAGTGAGAAACAAAAGAGGTTTGGGGTTTCCCGAATGCTTTCCCAGGTATTTTTGTTGGGGTTTCTTTTGTTGTTTCGGCTTTTCCGATTCGGCTTTCCCGAACGGGAGTTGAGGCAAAAGAAGCTGGCGGCTCGAAATGGGAGAGCAACGCCAGACCCAGCCCATAAAAAAGACGGCTGCCGCTGCGTCGTCTTTCGTGGGCAGTAGATAGAAGTGTGCCTTTCTCGTCTTTCACCTTGATATGGCCCTTGCGAACCAGGCTTTCGATGGCGTGGCAGATGGCATCGGAACCGCGACCTGTGCGCGCTTTGAGTTGTTTATGGGAGAGCCAGTCACTCGTTTTGCGCCGCCCCGTGACTGGGTCATGCCAGCCCTGTGTTTGGCGGAGGATCACGCAGAGCAATTGCCACTCGCTACCTGACAACGTGGGCATGACCTCATCAAGCAGCACGTTAGGAATTGGGGTGTAGGATGACTGTATGAGTTCCTGCGTCTGAGGAGTGTTTGTGTGCGGCGATAGCTGGGCGGGAGACGTGACAGCTTGCGATTCGTGCGACGGCATAGCGTGTGGCTTGGGTATGGAAAGAAAAGCCCGCTAACCCCTCTATCAAATAACTCGGTTGGACGAGTGCTCCTTGGGTCAGCGGGCATATTTATCCTAAAGCCGCAGGCGACAAAGTGTCCGATACGGGGGCGTGCGCGCAACACACCATGCATCACCTTGGTCCGTGTTACCACTGCGAAACGACGGGATGCGTTTCTTGGCTGTAAAGTTCTTCCAAGTCTTGCGGCGACCCAAACGGGATGCGATCCATCACGATGTCGTTCATTCCAAGTAGGTGCGGCGAGCCGATGGTGTAAAGACCGTATTTCCAGTTGATAAGGTCTTCGGCCTGCGAAAGCCGACGCGCCCGGCTTTGCTCGTCATCCAGTAGCTGACCTTGCAGTTCAGCGCCTTTTACCAGCTTATCCACCCAGACCACGACGCGGCTCGCCGACCGCGTTACCATCATCTCATAGCGCCAAAACTCTCTCCCTCCGTGCTGAGTTCGAACCCTGACCGGTTCTTGTTCACGCTGGTCAAGTAGCTCTTTAAGTAGAGGGAAGATTTCTCGCGTAGCAAGGATCGGCTGATGCAGGGTGAAGTGCTGTTTGACGCTCTCGCCGTCAGATAGAATCATCTCGAAGCCGATACTGCGGCATCCGTAGCCGTCACGCCGCATTCGGGTCGAGGCTTTGTGGCTGAGTTTGTAGAGAACGCGCCGCAACCGCTCCCGCCGCGCTTCGGGCCGGGCCAGTTGCACCGAGTTGGTGTAGCCGCCGCGTGCATGTTCGGCATCATCTACTTCATAGCCGCGCAGTCGCTGATACCAGTAGTGGCCGTTAATCGACTGGAATACGTGCGTTTTGAGGAAATGCGCGTCCGCTTCCAAGAACTGCAACGGCGTGGCGATGCCAGCTAAGGAGAGCCGCGCCTGGTAGCGCACGTTGATGCCGGGCAAGTCGATGAGCTTGAGGCCAACGAGAGCTTCACGCAGGTTGGTGTGGTCAATGCGGTCGAGGCCATCCGGCTTGTGCAGTCCCGCCGCGACTTTAGCCAAGAAGCGGTTCGGCCCGATGCCAACGTTGCACAGCATCCACTCGCCGATTTCAACCTTGACGCGCTCCTTAATCTCGTATCCAATCTCTTCCATGCTCTTGTCGCGCAGGGCGGGTGTGCCGGAAAAGTCGATGACCGCTTCATCAATAGATTTGGGATCAACATCGGGCGAATAATCGCGGAAGATGCGGCAGAAGCGCCGATGCACTTCGCGGTAGAGCGCTGGATTGCTCTCCTTGAGGATCACGTCGGGCGCCAGCAACTTGACATCTCGGTTGCGCATGCCGGTCTTCACGCCCAAAGTCTTGAGTTCGTAGGAAGGACTGATAGTTGCGCCACCGGGCACGTTCACCGGCGTTACAGCTAATGGTTTGCCTCGCTGCCTCGGCCACGCCTGCTGCTCGGCGCGCGCGAAGCAGGCGTTCATATCGATGTGCATGACCCAAGACGGAGCGGTGTTGAGGGGCAGGTGCATCGCAGGGGTGCTTTACATCCCGTCATCAACTGTCAGCAAGGTGCATTGCAGATTGTCGGCGTCGAGTTCCACGCACATGTCGAGCGTAGTGGTCGAGAAGGTGAAGATGTGGAACTTCTTGAGGCCGCGTCGCTCGGTGTGAACGAAGCCGAATTTGGTGAGGCAGTAGATGCGGTTTTCCCACTTCACCCGTTCCGGTCGCACTTGTCCCGTCTGAGCGTCGATTGCCAGAATCATCGAAACGGGTTGGTTGACGGCCTGCTGCATGGGAGAGGAAGAGTGGGAAGTAGCAGGGCTATAGTAGCCCGAACAAAAACCGAATGTCAACGGCGATGCGGGCACCTCTTCAGAGTTGGAGGAATGATTAGCCTGGATCGTCAAATTACCGATGCTTGCAAACACCTAAAATATAGGGGAGGTTGGAAAGCAGACACTCACATTCACAGAGAACTCATGGCACTTGAAGATTTTTTGAAAGAGACGAACGACGCAGTTAAAACCGTGCTCAATTCTTCTTTTGAGATCGAGGTTTATGATACAAAAACCGTTCCGCGTTTTGACGACTCGCTCGTCACGTTCGACAACCTCGATGAAAGCAAGAAGAAGTGCAGGCGACTCGAAAGTTGCGTTCTCTATGTGGACATTCGCAACTCAGCGGCTATCAGTTCCGAGAGGCAGCACTGGACGTTAGCCCGTCTTTATTCGGCGTTCGTGCGCAGCATGATTAAGGCGGCGAAATACTACGGGGGCCATGTGCGTAACATCATCGGCGACCGGGTGATGGTCGTGTTCGATCAAGAGAACTGCTTTACCAATGCCGTTAATACCGCGATTTTGATGAACTCGATCTCGCGATACATCATCGACAAGAACTTCTCCGGCGAGTTCAAGTGCGGGATTGGGATCGACTACGGCAAGATGCTGGTTACAAAAGCGGGAGAGACACGGCGTGGCGCTGAGACAGAATTTTATCGTTCTTTAGTCTGGCTTGGCCGTCCAGCCAACATCGCCTCTCGCCTCACCGATTTAGCGAACAAGTCTTTCAGCACTACACGCAAGGAGGTTCATGTGGCATACAACTACGCTCATAGAGATGACCTACTTTGGCTAGATGAAAGTTATGACGATTTCTTGGACGAGCTGGAAGGAACCTACTCGCCAGTTCTTAAGCATAACGACGAACACTTCTACACTTTCTTCAAGTCGCCTAAGATCACTGCTACAGAGTATCCAGCAATCCTGATGACTCAAGCGGTTTACGACGGCTTCAAGGCATCGAACCCAAACGACTCCTCAATCCAAAATGGTTGGTGGAAAGAGCAGAGCGTAAGCATCAAGGAATACAGCGGCAAGGTCTACGGCGGTGGTGTCGTGTTTATTGCGGCTCAGGAACTCTAATGGCATCTATAGAACCAGAAAATCACCTCGCAGGAGAGACGGAGCCACCTACAGACAATCCTCTCAGCGAGCCAGCCTCATCAGAGGGGGCGCTCGACTTCATGTGGCAAACCTTTTCCAATCTAAATGAGTGGGTCAGGTTTTCGGATGCGAAAGCGGCTGCGGTTCTTGCAACGGATGGAGTGATAGTTGGAGCTTTAGTGTCTGTGCTCGTCGGTTCCCGTCCAGAAGTCCTCAACTCACGAGTCGCCTTGCTATGGATCACGGCTATTGTGATAACCGCGTCCTATTCCGCAGCTTACGCCCTTCTGAGCCTTATGCCTCAACTCAAGTTGCCCGTGAAAAAGCGCCAGAACCAAGCCAGAGATTCGGATGCTATTGAAGAGGTTGATTCATCCGAAGACTCCAGTTCGTTGGTCTTCTTCATGGATATCGAAAAGAGATTTCCAACATCCAAGGAGTTTCATGACACCATACAGCGCTCACTGGCTCAACCGAATCGAGCGGTGCGCGAGCTAACTCAGCAGGTTTGGGCTAACTCTGCTGTTGCGGCGGTGAAATACACACGCGTTTCGAGAGCGGTAGGAGGGCTGTTGGCGGCAGCCTTCCTAGGGTTTGGTGGTGCCATCGTGCTCGCTGTTTATCTATTGCTTAAGGTTAACTGAGAAAAGCAACCAAACGATCTTAGAGAAAACCAGTTTGGTTCTTGAGCTTCTCCGTGTTTTAGCTAACGGTTGACAAATGAAAACTATCCGGTCACTATGACGCTGTAATAATGACATATCAGCGCGCGTGCAACGCTGTTCGTAACTCGAAGTGGAATTCGGCAAAGTTGGGGCATGAGCCTTCTTCCCCCACACGCCATTGACGACTTCCAAACTCTCTGGAAGCAACATTACGGCACCGAGCTTTCGCGCGAGGACGCAACACAGCACGCCCATCAACTCTTCACCATGGTGAGAATGATCGTTCAAACTCCGCCCTCTTGCACTCAGGCCTCGACCGATTCTGACGAAACTGAGCGTATAGCCGAGCGAGAACATGAAGAAGGTTAAGCATAAAATCGTTAATCCAAGATGCTGTGTCTTCCCGAATCAGCTTCTCTTCCACTTCTGCCTCTGTCGCCTTACCAATCGCCACCTCTTCCACCGCGTGGCGCTACTTCCTCTATGTGCGCAAAAGCAGCGAACCGGACGACCGTCAGGTGTTGTCCATCGAGTCGCAAAAGCGCGAACTGCTCCGGCTCTACGGCCACCTGGACATCGTAGAAACCATTGAAGAGGCCAAGAGCGCCAAAACGCCAGGCCGCCCGCTCTTCGACGCCATGCTGGAGCGCATTGCTAAAGGAGAAGCGCAGGGCATCATCTCGTGGCATCCCGACCGCCTGGCGCGCAACTCGGTTGACGGCGGGCGCATCATCTACGACCTCGATCTCGCCAAACTCTATGATCTCAAGTTCGCGCAATATACCTTCGAGAACACGCCTGAAGGGAAGTGGATGCTTGGCATCATCTTCGGCCAGAGCAAGTATTTCGTTGACAAGCTCTCTAAAGACGTGCAGCGCGGCCAACGCGCCAAGTTGGAGATGGGTTGGCGACCCGGCGTTGCACCGATGGGCTACCGCAACGACATGGGGCTGGGCAAAGGCGCGCGCACTATCCAGCCTGACCCTGACAGATTCGACCTCGTGCGCCAGATGTGGGACTTGATGCTGACCGGCGCTTATACGCCTCCCAAGATCCTGCGTATCGCCAGCGAGGAGTGGGGGTTGAGGACGCCGCTTCGTCGGCATTCGGGCGACAGGCCGCTTTCTCACCCCGGGATCTACCGGCTCTTCACCAACCCTTTCTATACCGGATGGTTCGAGTTCAACGGGCAACTCTATAAGGGCAGCCACACGCCCATGATCACGCAGCAGGAGTTCGAACACGTGCAGAAACTGCTGGGCCGCAACGGGCGACCACGACCCAAAGCGAAGCGCCACTTCGCGTTCACCGGGATGATGCGCTGCGGCGAGTGCGGCTGCATGATTACGGCAGAGGAGCGGCGCAAGCGCTATTTCAGCACGGGGCGCGAAGTGCTTTACACCTACTACCACTGCACCAAAAAGCGCGGCCACTGCGCGCAACCGCATATCGAAGTGAAGGAGTTGGAGCGCCAAATCGAGGAGTTCTTGGCGACTCTGCAACTGCCGGACGGCTTCTTGGACTGGGCACTCAAATATGTGCGGGAAACAGGAGAACGCGACGCGCAAGATCGAGAGGTCGTGCTGCGCTCGGTTGAGGCGGCTTATACGGGCGTGCAAAAGCGATTGGACGCGCTACTTGAGCTACGATTGCGGGCCTTGATTGATGACTCGCAATTTGAGAGCAAACGGATTGAGTTGATGCGGGAACGGGAAGAACTCAACGAGCGGCGGGGCGATAACGAGTATAACGGCGACTGTTGGTTCGAACTGGTCGAGCGGGTGCTGAAGTTCGCTTCCGTAGCCTCATCCCGTTTTACAGAGGGCACGCCTGACGAACAACGACTAATTCTGGAAACCGTTGGCTCGAACCTTGTGTTGAAGGACAAGAAGTTGGTTCTGGAAGCCAAAGAGCCGTTCAGCTTTTTGCAAAACATGGACGAAAACTCCGATTGGCGGGCCACCGTAGAGGACGTTAGAACTTTTTTGAAGAATAATCGAAAATATAAATTGCCTTAGCTGCGTAAAGTGGTATCTTTTCCAATCGTGTGTGAAAGAGTAATCTGTAGATCATGGTCAGCATCACCTTGTCGTGCCCTCACTGCGGGGAATCGAGTCGGGTTCGCCGTCATGGCCGCACCCAGCAGGGCAGCGAGCGCTTGTATTGCACCGTGTGCCGTCGGGCCTTCACACCTTCTCCCAAGTCGCGCTCTTTGAGCCAGGAAAAGGCGGAGATGATCGGGCGGGCGCTGTTGGAGAAGACGCCCCTGATCGGCATCTGCCGCACGTTTAAGGTCTCGCCCAACACTGTGTATAAGCTGCTCAAAAAAACGTAGAAGCCTTGCCTGCTTTAGACGAGACGCTTATGCCCCATAAGGGCCATGACGAGGTGATCCTTGATGAGTTGTGGAGCTTCGTGTGGGCCAAGCGCAATGCAGTGTGGATCTGGATCGTGCTGTCGCGGCGCAACTTGCAGGTGCTGGCCTTCTTTGTCGGCAGGCGTGACCTCCAGAGCGCCGAGATGGTGTGGAAGCAGGTGCCTCTGCCCTGGCGCGATGATCTGGTGTTCACCGATGGCTATCGCGTTTATCAGTCGCTTTTGCAAAAGGCGCCTCTTCAGCACGCTCGCTGCCTCAAGCGTGACCCTGAGACCTGGGGTGAGACTTCACCCGTCGAAGGCACCAACAACGCCTTGCGCCAGGGCGTGTCCTACCTCACTCGCAAATCTCTGGCGTTTGCGCGCTCGCTCCACTGGCTCCAGGCTCGACTCCACTGGTTCATCCATCACTGGAACCTCAGACAAGCCAAAAAATACGCCTAACACTCACTCGGAAAAGATACCGCGTAAAGTTAAACTGCTGTAAACGTAAGGCCAATTGTATAGGTTCCTGGTGTTTGTCCAGCAGGAATTGATTGTCTGAGCGTTCCGCCTGATATATTCACTTTACAAGATTGGGCGTTACCCATAGTAAGAAGAGAGGCAGAGGTGGTGGTTCCTTCTACCAAGTTAGTAGCGGAGGCATTCGGCGTGTAGGTAGCCGTATTAACGCAGCCGGCCACCGTAGTTCCGCTCATACCGGTTGGATCGGCCAGCATATTACCGGTTACGGTGTCGGTGTCTCCTCCATCGGTTTGACAACCATCAGAGGTTGAGGAAGTTGGCGGGGTATACTCAACAATTTGGTTTAGCAGAATACTGCCTTCATTCCCACCAAAAATATAGGCCTTGCCAGAACTGGAGTTCCATATAGCAGATGTATCAGTTCTTGCTGACGGCAATGTCTCCGTTCTAGGAATTACTGACCCAGTCCCTGGGTTGTATTCAATGATTTGATTGATGGTGGTTCCGTTGTACCCACCGAATATGTAGGCTTTGCTTGTTGTGTCGTTCCAAAAAGCAGATGTTGCAAACCTTCCGGATGGCATTGTCTCGGCTTTAGTCGTTACGGTTCCAGCACTTGGGGTATACTCAACGATTTGGTTAAGGTATCCACTGCCGTCAGATCCGCCAAAGATGTATGCTTTTCCGATGCTTGGGTTCCACATGGCAGATGATGCATATCTTCCAGATGGCAACTTCTCTGACTTGGTGATTACTGATCCAGTACTGGGCGTATATTCAATGATTTGATCAAGATATCCATCATTATTATACCCACCGAACACATAGGCCCTGCCCGTAGTGCCATCCCATACAGCAGATGTTGCGTATCTTCCTGACGGCAATGTCTCTGATTTGGTAATTGCCAATCCAGTGCTAGGAGTATATTCAATGATCTGGTTGGATATGTTACCGGCATTTCCACCAAATATATACGCCTTACCAGTTGTGGGATTCCATATAGCGGAAGTAAGAGATCTGGCTGAAGGGAGTGTCTCTGTCTTAGTGGTAACGGATCCGTTACTTGATCCACTTCCTCCATTGTCATTCCCATCAAATCGATAGGTAGAGCCAGCCACGGTGGCTGCCCAAGTATCTGTCCCATTAGTCTGTCCCATTGACACGGACACCGAAGCGTTAGCAGTTGGATTATCAATCTGCAACCTTCTAGTGCCCGTATTTATTTGAGCAGTTGGCCCCGAAGCAGTAGAAGTGCAAGTGTAAGAAAAAGTAGCGTTAGAAAAGGCAAGAGTCGGAGAAGGAACTGATACATTAGAACCGTCCACGTAATCAAGAGAAAGAGCACCATCCGTGATAGTTTGCGATCCGGTGGCATTTTCGGCGTGTAGGCTGGACGAGAAAATTAAGCCGCTCAGGGCAGTTAGAAGTAGGGCAGCGACTACAGAGTGGCTCCAATTTCGAGTTTGACTTATCTCTATCATAAATAAGAACTAAGAGTTTCTGATACCATTCATCATATAGATGAAAAACCTCTTCTTCAAACAATTTATCTGTCAAGTTGCGTTGCGTGCAAGCAACTGTGGCGGTCAATCGTAGAGGATGTTCGAACTTATCTGAAGAGGAATCTAAAGTATGAACTGCCTGAACCGCATTAAATCAGAACCTTATTTGAATTTCAGGCTAGACAAGACTTTCTTATAGATATTCGCATATGACTGTAATTCATCTTCAGTGGGATTGGGATTTTTTAAATTCATAGACATACTAAAACGAGCATCGTTACGTAGTATCTCAGTATCGATGGTATACTCCTCAACTGTGCCGATATTTTTGTTGGTATATTTTGACTCAAGTTGACGAGTCGGGCTTCCTTGAATTTCAAAAGTATTATTGCTTAGGACTTTTAAAGTCTCTTTATTGGTAAGTTCTTTCGTTTTTTCTATTGCAGATGTGGTGTATGTGAACTCCTCATAATTTTGGTGGACAATAGTTATTGTGCCCCAGCTAAATTTGAGTGACACTCCTTCATTTGCTAGTCGAGCCGTTGCTATCGGAGGGTACTTTATTGCAAAGGCCATCGGTGAATTTTCAGAACTGTACGTGAGCCAGTCTGCTGGAAGGGCAGTGTCTGACTTAGAAAGATAGCTCTCTCCATACTTAAGCTGAGGACGCTCATTTAATTTCACGACACCTAAAGCGGCTCCCGCAAATGCTACCAATATAATTCCTGATATTAATACAGGGGATGCTCGATAGTTCAGTTTGAAATATTTCATCCGTATTATCTTATTTTGAACTGTTCTTTTATCTTATGATAAAGGTTGGGTAGAATCAAAACAACATCTTAAAGAGCGTCAAAAAAAACCGCACGATAAAATGCGGTTAGAGAAATGTTATTTAGATAAGAGGGTAGCTATTAATGAGCTATCTCTTATTCGGGACAAGATAAGGGCTCTTATGCGGCGAGTAGCGATTAGATGCCATAACTACGCTTCTTTGATGCTAATAGGCAAGGAGAATAAGTAAGCGCAACGGAAGTAGCATCTCTATTATTGTGTGAAGATAATTCTGGCCCAAATAGAAGCTGATAAACTTATTCATAATTTGTTCGGCCAAACTAAAAAAGACACCGATATCAGGTGTCAAGCTGTGTTGCGTGCAAGAATCGTTGGCGGGGCATCGTGAAGGATGTTAGAACCTCTTTGCAAAATGGTTCTTTCACAGAAGGAAATACATTCGTTTTCCAAAAGGAATAGATTTCAATTTTTGCCGTAGTTTCCTCCTGATGTATTAGTGATATACGAAGAAACTATACTGCAATCATCACTGAGAAGAAGATGCCCAAAGTCAAATTTCTGTAGAAGATATGATTTCGTCCTCACCTGCTCTGCGTTGCATCAAGGCACGATAACGCTGCCCATCACGAATCAATCGACGAAGTGCTGCACTGTCGGAACGCAAGGCCTCTTCCTGCTTTACGGTTTCAATCACTGCGGCATCTTCTACCGTCAAAGAGAACGCCTTGGTAATGATCGCGGAAGGAAGCCTCTCGACGATATCTTGCGAGGAGATAGGAGAATTTTTAGCGGGATGCTCGGTCAAAGAAGAATGATTAGATAGACATCATTTGCCTTAAAGTAACATTATTATCTCCCTGAGACAAATGAAGTTGTTTAGGTCTGTTGCTATGGTGTCAAACTATTGAGAATTATTGAAAACTATTGACATTCAATAACTATATTGATATTGTAAAGTTGAACTTAGAGCCTGTCTTCACTTGCAGTTGGATGAGAGACTTCAGACGTGCCAAAACGAAGCAAATGCAGTTATCCAAGCGACTTGAGCGACGCTCAGTGGGAAGCCGTGGGGCCAGTGCTGCGCCGTGCCACAGGCCATAGTGGTCATGTTCCACGTCGCGCAGTTCTCAACGCCATCTTCTACGTGCTGCGCACCGGCTGCCAGTGGCGCTATCTGCCCCAGACCTACCCCAACTGGAAGACAGTGTATTCGTGCTTCCGGCGTTGGAGTCACAGTGGGGTGTGGGATGAAGTGGTAGCCGCCCTGCGGGTGGAGGTGCGCTACAGCCAGGGTCGCAAAGCCCTTCCTACGGCAGCAGTGATTGACACCCAAAGCGTCAAGACAAGTGAAAAAGGGGGCCGCGAGGCTACGACGGAGCCAAGAAAATCAAAGGCCGCAAGCGGGTGACTCTGTGTGACATGGCAGGCAACTTCCTGGATGCTATTGTGCTACCTGCAAACACACCAGAGCGTATTTGCGCCCTGGCGCTGCTTCTCCACGTCAAAAGACAGCCCTGGTGGCGCCACGTGCTGGTGGTTTTTGCCGACAGTGGCTTTGCTGGAGAGGACTTCGAGCGCCAGATTCAAGACCAGTGCGGAGTCAAAATGCACATCGTGGTCAAACCACAACCAGAGGCTCTTGGAGGCTTTCAGGTGCTGCCCAACCGCTGGCTCATCGAGCAGGTCTTTGGCTGCTGGGGACGCAACAGACGCTTGAGCCGTGACTTTGAGCAAAACACAAAGCTCAGTCGTGCCATGCTCCAAGCCGCTTCTCTTCATCGCTTTCTCAACCGCATTAAACCCACACCTTCAGCACAACCGTCCTTCCGTTACCGAACCAAGTGAAGACAGCCTCTTAGAAGTAAGCAAACAGGTATGGAAACCACCCCCAAGTTCCAGAACTACATTACTCGCCTCGCCGAGAAACACGGACTCCATCTCAACAAACCCCCAGTGCATCTCCGGTTGGAAATGGAAGAAATGGAAGACTCTTGGCCACTGGTTATCGATAGCGTAGAACCCAACATTCTTGGAGTTTATTATCACGTCGAATTTGACTCGGGTGACGTTGAACAAGGCTCCTGCATGACCTTCTTTACCGGTTATGGACAGTGGGTGCCGATGATGTTGGCTCCCTTTGATGCCAAATATAGCGAAAGTTGCCGTCCTATTAACAGGGAGTGTAGCGACATCAAAATGCTTGACCCCAAGGTTCATGCGGAGTTGGTCGCGTTCTGTGAAAATTGGGCGGATGAACTACAAGCACAAGGCTGGTTGGAGAACGCGCGCGAGTGGCTGGAAGATTGACATCCCACCCATTGGCTCGCAGCCTTTTGATCTTATTTCATCTGCAATCTATTCCCTTACAAACTGCCTGTGCTCTGCTGCGAAAACTGCGGCGAAGCGCTGGCGGTTTTTGAAGTTCAGGCCCCCTGAATTAGTTAGGCCCCTTCGTGTGGCTTGAGAAGTGGAGGGGTAACTCGCCCCCAAGATTTGGATGAAGTAAATAAGAGAAGAATCATGCAAATAATCAGGTTTGTCGTTGGACGTAAAAACGCTGTTTCAAGCGTGTAATGGGACGGATTCAAGCGAAAATGTCAATTAGGGTTACTCTACCTTTTGATTGGGGCCAGAACATGGGATTTTGGACTTTAGTAAGCCGCTTCCTGCAAACGGCACCACTTAAAAAACCGCGCTCATCGGTCTGATGAGCGCGGAAGGAAAAGAGCAAACTTATTTGAGTTTGCCGTTGAGTTGGGAAGCGTTTTGTCGGCGCTGTTGGGCTTTCTCGCGCTCTTTGCGCTGTAGTTCCAACAGCCATTCGACGGCCTGCCGCTGAGTGAGTTGTTCTATCGCGGAGCAGCCAAACCGTGTGGTCAACTGCTCCAAAACCTGTTCGTCATTCCAACCGACGTGCGCCAGAAGTGCGCCCAGAGCAGCCTGTTGACCGTGTGTGGAAGGCTCATGTTCCGCCTTGGAAATCTCTGGTGAGGAAGCTTGGGGAGTTGACAAAACAGAAGCTTTGGCTTGCTCCTCAAGAGGAGCAGAGCGGCTGCGGCCTTTCGGCGAAGCGGCATCCGGCGACTGCCTGACATCCGACAACTTGGCGTCGCGGATGCGCTCCCAGGCGACGCGGCGCGCGGCGGCGACTTCCCCCGCTTTCTCCTGCACGACCGACAGCACATCGGTATCCTCGCGCTCCAGTTCGTAGGTCAGCGAAACTTCCACCTGCTGCGACTGGTAGTTGAGGCTCACTTTGCTGCTTGTGCCGATGGTCAGTTGTGTGGCGTAGGCCATGCTTCACCTCCCTTCGCCGTTTCCGGTTCGGGCTGTGGATAATTTCGTTCGGCGTGATCCCGCTCGTCCTGCGCGCGGCAGAGTTCGCGGAAGTCGCACCAGTTGCACCAATACCCGTAGCGAGGCGAGAACTGTTCTCGTTCGACGGCCTGGGCAACGTGCGGCAACACCTTGTCCAGCAGCCATTCGAATTCGCTTTCACCTCGCTGCGTTGCGATTTGGGAACTGTTGCGCAAGTGGTAGTGAACCACCTGTTCGACCGGCTGTTCCAGCACCTTTTGAGCGGCAAAAGCATAAAGCGTCAATTGCAAATCGCGCTCAACATCCGCCAGGGGAGGCTTGCGCGCTCCGCTCTTGAAGTCCACGATGATCAGACCACTTTGCCCTTCATCCACTCGGTCGATGACGCCGCAGAGCGCATGCCCTGCCGCTTCAATCTCGAAGGCCAGTTCGACCGCCAACGGTGGCGCTTTATCCTGGTGAGCGGACAAAAAGGCTCTGAGCAGTTCATGAGCAAGCGTGGTGTGCATTTGCGGAGACGGTGCGCCTGGGCGGAAGAACGGTTGTTCTTCATCCAGAGCGCGGCTCCACAAACCATCGAACTGCTCCAGCACCTGCGCGACAGGGGGAAGCTTGCGCTCCGCCATTTGTCGCTCGTGCGCGAAGCACAGCACCTGATGCAGCACCCGCCCGAATACCAGCGGAGAAGTCGGCACCGCAGGGATGCCGGCGACATACGCGTAGTGGAACTGGCGCGGGCAGTTGAGAAAGGTTTTGAGCCGAGTCGCGCTCCATCTCGGTTGAACCGCAACTATGGGTTGAACGGCAATCACAGGATTCATACCTCCACCTCCCTAGGGGAGTGGGGGATGCGGCCCATGACCTGCGCCTCGAACATCTCGCGCGCCGCTTCGACCGGCGACCACTTTTCGGGGTCTTTGAACTCCCCAGAATCGTGATCGGCTTCGGAGCGGCGTCCTTTGGGTGGCTTCTCATCCTGGCGCGGGGCGTAGCCGGCCACGCCATGCTGAGCCAGATGCCCCGCCAGCACTTCGAGGTCGTAGCGATTCTCGTCCGGCAGTCGCTGCGCTGCGTTAGTCAGCGCGTTCACCAGGCCGTAGACGGTTTCACTTTGGCCGAACGGCTCTTGCAGCAGGGAGGCGAACATCGCTTGACGGGTGGTTTCCGACAGGCTGTGATGCTCGGCGAGCCGATTGAGCGTGTTCTCGACATCCGGCACGGGCTGAGTCGTGGTGCAGCGCAGCTGCTCGATGAAGCCATCGGCTTCGCACAGGGCGTTTTGGAGGGCTTCTTCCAGTGCCGCCACGAAGCGCGGCTGCGCGAGGTGGATGTGGCGCTGGCGGAGCAGACTTTTGCCCTTGACCATGCGAATCAGGCCGTTGGTGCAGACCAGCCGGTAAACCAGCGAGTCCACCGTGACCGAGCGAAACCCGACTTCGCTGTTGGTGAGGTGGATGCCGACCGACAGGGCGTCGTCCGGCAGCACTTCGCGGGTGCGCTGGGGGTCGATGATCCGCAGGTGCAGACTCTCATCCGAAAGGCCGAACCAGTCCACGCGGTAGCGTGCATCCAGCATCGGCCTCAGGCATTCCATCAGCGTCGTGTTGTCGAGCGGGCTGTAGCGATCCGACAGCACCGCGCGCAAAGTGTCGTCCTTGGCGCGCAGAAACCACCGGTCGGATTGGCCCCCACTGGCGCTGTTCGCGTCTTTGAGCCAGAAGTTGGCCTGCACATCCTGCAAGATGGTCGGGCACTTGCGAAAGTAGGAAGTCGGAATGCCCAGACGCGCGCAGAGTTGTCCCGTTGCCCAGGAAGTCGGCGTCAACCGCTTCTCATCGCCGTTTGGCGAGAGGGCGACAAGCCCATCTTTGAGCGTGATGTCCTCGCGTTTTGCGACGAGATCCCACTTGCCGCAGCCATCGGCTGCCACTTGGTCATGCGCTTCATCGAGGCGCAGCAGAGGCTTGGCGCCCGAAGGCGCCGAAGCGAACCCATTGAGGTTCATGGTGTTTGTCCTGTTGTCAAAGAGCGGAGATTTACCCACTGCGGCAGCCGTTTCGAGCCGCGCAGTGGATTCTCTTTGCGCCTCCACCATAACGCCGGAACTCCAGCGTCTCAAAACGGGTTGCGGCCAAGCAACACCCACGAAAAAGCCCGCACATCGTGGTGATGCGCGGGCGGCGATTGGAATGCGACAGCAAACTTCAGTCTGCTGTCGCGGATATTAGTGCTGAGGCTTGCTCTGGTATCTCAGATTCCTCAGTTCTCGATTCGGAGAGAACGGCTCGATAAGGCTCATCGCCATTTTCTGCTGGAGGGTTGTCTTGCATGTCTCCCCAATCTTCTTCCTCTTCAAAGTGATCGGGGTCATAGTCCTCTTCGTCGGGAACATCTTCCTCATCCGGCAGTTCCGGCTGGTGTGCCTCGGTCTGTCCCAACACGAAGCCCAGATGCGGCGTCGGCCCACCGAAGCGAACCGCCTCGCGCGCCTCCTGCGCCAACAGCAGGCAAGCGGCAAAAAGCAGCAGATCGGCGGGTTCGACTTCCTGAAGCAGAGCCAGCACATCGGTTTGTTCTCCTGGGGAATCGAACAGCGCCTCCCACGGCAGGGAGATGGAAACTTCCCGTCCGACCTGCTGTGCCATGTTTTGCCACGCTTCGGGATCGCCGTAGCGCAGATAATGCCCTTGAAGAACGGGGAGAACCAGCAAGGGGACGATCTTGTGCCACTCACCAGCCTTTCGTTCCTCGCTTAACACCTCCTTGGCCTGGTTCCACAGCGCCAGAAATCGCTGACGACGGGCCTCCTCGTGCGCCTGTCGCTCAGCCTGCACCAACTCGCTGAATCGCTGCGGAGCCAGACAAACCGCAACTTTGCGCGTGGGATCGCGCCCATCATTGGACTCGCCTCGGCACGCGCACCCAGAGGTGCAACCCGATGGCAGGGTAGCGTGCGTCAGGTCGCGGTAGGAGCCAGGAGGTAGTTGGCCGGTTTCGACCGAGGTGCGCCCTTCTTGACGCGCCGCCGCCATAACGCGGGTCGCTTCCTGTTTCTGCAACTCAACCGCCCCTTCCTGCTTCTTCTTCCACTCATTGGGCTTGAGGCAGTAGCTCGCGTAGCCGCTGGCGACATACGCCTTGTGCGGGCATGTCTTGCACTCCTGGCGCCAGTCGAACTTGGTGCGGTAATCCAACTCTTGGAGCAACCCTTTTCGCTTCAGTTCCTGCTGGTTGGGCAGGGGTGTTTGCGAAAGCGAAGCCGCAGTCACGGCATTTGTTGCCGCGTGATGCGCGACCAAGGTGCACACCTGCTCATGCGGCGCGAGCGGTAGCAGTGCGTGTCCGTGTGCAGCGGTCAGCTTGCGATAGGCCAGCAGCTGCTGCACGGATTCGGGCAGTTGGAGCAGCTTCATCGTTGCCTGGATGGTGGCGACGCTCTTACCGACCTTCTTGGCGATGCGCTCCTCCTTCATGCGGAACTTCAGCATCAACTGCTTGTAGCCGCGCGCCTCTTCAATAACGGATAAATTGCTGCGCTGCACGTTTTCCAGAAGCGCAAGCTCGGCGGCCTGGGCATCGGAAAGGTCGTCGCGTACGATGGCGGGGATGTGTCTGCGTCCCGCCTCGCGGCAGGCGCGCAGGCGGCGTTCGCCTGCGACCAGTTCATAAGGCGGCACGGCTTTCGACGCGCCATTTTTGGCATAGCCGTTCTTGCTGCCGCCCGTGTGTGCCTTCTCTTCGGGTTTGCGGGTGCGAACCAGAATCGGCTGCTGAACGCCGTGTTCTCTCACGCTTGCCACCAGTTCCAGCATTTCTTCCTCATCGAAGAGGAGGCGGGGCTGGTAGGGACTGGGCGCGACGGCCTCAACGGGTAGCAGCACGACCTGCCACGACGGTTTGCCAGGTGCGGGTTTAGGCCGCGCTGTTTTTGGCTCCGGCGTTATTGGTGCTGGGGCAGTTGCGGTGGATGGGGACATCCTTTCTCCTTGTCAAAGAGCGAAAGATTTGTCGAAGCTGAGCTTCGACGCTCTTTGTCCCACCACCATAAAGGAAGAGCCGATTCGTCTCCCACGCAGTTGCTTGAGTGCAACAGCCGGCAACCTTTACCCGACGAACTCGAAACGAAAGAACCGCAAGCGCTGCCGCCTGCGGTTCTCTCTTATCCACCTCTTTCCCACACCCTTTAGCGTGGTCGCAGCAGATCGGCTAAAACCGGGTTGCGCCCCAACGTCGCATATTCCGAAGGGTTGTAGCCCGAACTGTTCTCGGCCCGAAGATCCGCGCCCAGCGATTTGAGAAGCTGGGCCATCTTCTTGGAGCCGCGCTCCACGGCCAGGTGAAGCAGGGTGTCGCCGCTCCGGTTTTTGACGTTGATGCCCGCCCCGCTTCCCACCAAGAACCTCACCATCGCTTCTTTGTCTTCATAAACCGCGTTGCGAAGGTGCGTGTCCAGGTATTGACGGGAGGCGCCGCAGTGCAGCAAAAGCCGAGCGATCTCAACTTGGTTGGAACTGACGGCAGCTCCAAGCGCCGAGAAGCTGTTTTTGCTGTAGGGGCTGAACCGGATCGTGGCGCGGGCGTTGACCAGGCCGGGATTGCGCCGCAGCATGGAGCGGACTTGCGACAGATCGCCCTGGTAGATCGCCTGGATGAAGGACTGCTTCTGGCTCTCACTTTGCGCCTGCGCCTGCTGACGTGCGACTTCTTGTTTGGCGGAGGCGACCTGCCCTTCATCCAGCGGCACGATCTGGGACATGGTGTTGAGGTAGGGCGTCCAAGTCGTCTTGCCAAACCCTTGGTAGTAGAGCCGCATATCGGCACTGCCGATGTCGGGGATGAAGATTTTGGAGCTGTCCCCAGCGTGAGGCGCGGCCCCATCCCAGTCCACAATCGTTCCTCGGATGCCGTTCAGGGTGGCGCGCCGTTCGGGAATGGCTGTGTATGTCCGGTTGTCGCGTCGAAGCATCGTCCAGGTTTGGGTCGCGTTGACGCGCGACCACACTTCACTCCCCCTATGCCTCAGCATGGGGCCGGAGACGAAGCTGCCGGGCGCTTTCTGGCACCACGCGGGGTTGGCTGCTGCGAGTACGAACAGCGCGAGGACAAGGAAGGCTTTGCGGAAAAAGAATTTCATAAGAGATTACGGGTAAAAGATTGGGATTGAAAAGAACGGGTTAGTCGGGTCTGCCTTTAAAGGCGCCCCAGGCAACGAGGCCAGCGCCTACGAAGAAGAGAAAGGGGTGAATCCAGGCGAAGAGGATCGAGGCGATGCCCCAGCCGATGAAGCCCCAGTGAGGCTTCTTTGACCGACCCGCGACGGCGTGGCCTGCGCCAGAAGTCGGAAGAGCAGGGGTCATACGCCCGTTTGGATCGAGGCGCGCGATCTCTTTGTGCGCTTCCATGCTGAGCTGCGGATCGCCCATCGCTTCGACATTCCGGAATGCTTCGACAGCCGAGGATTTGCGGTCGAGGAGTTTGAGAGCCAGGCCAAGATTGTAGTAGGCTCCTGCGGTCGGGCCGAGATGAAGGGACTTCTCGAAGACTTCAACCGTCTTCTTGAGCCATCGGGTTTGATCTCCAGTGTTCGGCCCCCCAGAAGTGGCAACAGCCCATGTGAGGTTGCCCTCCTTGAAAAACACCGCGGAACGCGTGGCGGCAATCACATCGGGATCGAAGCCTTGCGCTTGGAGCTTGTCCAGTTCGCGGTGCGCCAACGCCAGATCGCCGCGTTGAATCTCCTGGGCCGCGAAGATGCGTCTTCCGATGCTTTCGGGTTCGCTTTTGATGCGCCCCTCAATCTGCTCGTCCACATCGCTGAGGTAGGAATGCACGATTTCGAGTTCTTTGGGTGTTTGCACGTCGTCTGTCATAGTGTCCTCCTGGTGTCGCTGCCGTGTTCAGATCACGACTTTATTCAGATCACGACTTTGTATTGCGCCTGGAGGGGCCAGAGCGCACCCGCTCGTATCCGTTGACCGAGACGGAAACTTGAGCGAAAGCGTCGAGGTCAGTCTCGAACTCGGCCAACCCCTCGCTGTTGGTGTATTTCTCCGGTAGTGGCCCCGATGCCAAGGTCTGTGAGACGTAAAGGACGACTTTGGCGTAATAAGCGGGCTTGCCACTGGAGTCCACGACCCGAACTGAGATGTAGCGCTTCAATTGGTGATCTCCTAGAATGGCTGGTCGCATGTTGACCTGAAATCATCAAGCGACGAAACAAAATATACGATTTTCGTATCGCCAGAGTGTTTATACGGTTTTTGTATCACCGTCAAGCGGCTTTAACCTGCTCATAGGGTGGAGCCATCGATAAGTCCGTTTTTACCGAGGAATACGAGGTATTTGTGCGTCTTTTGCGCGAAGTGAGAAAACAGGCCGACCTCTCTCAACGGGACGTTGCGACTCGCCTGGAACACCATCAAGCGTTTGTGAGCCGCAGCGAAACTGGCGAGAGACGGCTGGATGTCATCGAGTTGCGGGCCATTTGTCGCGCCATTGGAGTGCCGCTTAGGGAGTTCATCGACTCACTGGAAAAAGAGTTAGAGGCGCGGGAGGCGACCAAATAAAAAACCCACACCATTCGGTGCGGGCGAGAGAAAGTTCTTGTCATATTAGCGACATCATTTGGAATCGTCTCGATTTGCCTGCGAAACTGTGGATATATTCGCGGGAGGATTGCGAGTCGAGTTTGTAGCTGGTGCCACATACATCTGGCCTTGGGTGCCACAGCGTTCGATGCACTCCCAATCTGGTTCAGCGCCTTGCAGGTCAACCACTGCCGCAATGCGCCAGTGAGCCTTTGGGTCGCCCATGCCGAACATCCCGATCATCTTTTCGCCGGAATCAAAATAGGATGAGAGCACGAACATCGTGCAAAGCCGTTCTTCTGAGTCCATTGCGCCGTTGTGGGCGAAAACGCTGGTGAAGACGTAAGCCCACTCGACGCCCGAACCGGAAGCGTTCTCATCTGTAACGAGCCATGCTTCTTCGCTTCGTCCGCCGTGGCAGTAGCAACAGGGATTACAGCCCTGTTCTTCTACTTTGGCATTCGCGTCGTTATCGGATGCAGTGCCCCAGCCAGGTTTCAAACGAAAGTCGGCTCCCAAGATGGTGCTCCATCCTGCGGGATGCTCGTCGATGAGCACCCCCAGCATTCTGTCCACGTCACACCCGAAGTAACCGTGGAACAACTCCCAGAGTCCTTTGCCCAGTCCCGTTGGGTAGCCGTCCCAGTGGTGGTAGCGACCTGCCCAGTGCAGAGGAAGAACGTGCGTGAGACGCGCGATTGCACCGCGTGTAGCCATTTGTAGTTCCTTTACGTCTCGAATTCCGAGACTTGAAGAGGTTGGTTTTGAGGTGTTAGCCCCGCTCTTCCGGAACACGATACCGTTGCGGATCGGGTGTAATCAAAATAGGTTGCGTGGAAGATAGATTTCAATCTCAATGCGTAATTGTAGGGAGTTAGCGTGGTGCATGTCGCGTATTGATTAATCAACGTAATTAGTGTATAAAAGGCCATTGAGGGACGGAGGAATTAGGCAGGTTTCCGGCATCGGGGTTCTGACGATCATCAAAACGATGGTCGCCAGAACATCCCATGTTTTGGAGGCACACTATGCCGCTCCCACCAGAGTTACACCTGCTTGTTATCGAAGACAATCCCGATCTGATCCGCAATGCCATGACGTTTTGGCAGAGCTTCAAGAAAGCCACGCGAAATGTGAAACTTCAGGTTTCCTACGCCACAACATTGGCAGAAGCGCTCCCGCTACTTCCGGACATTGACGGCGTGATGTGCGACACGTTTTTTCCACTTGACTCCGGCAGCTTTCCTCAGCCTCACAGCGTTGAGGTAGTGACGCGTTGCCGAGCACTTGGCAAGCCCATCGTGCTGATGTGCAACTCGTTAGACGATCAGCACTTCTTTGATCTTCAGCGAGAACTGAGGGATTCCATTATCTGGCACATGCCTGTTTTTGGGCGCAACACGAACGGCTTAGTTCGAATTGAAGGTTACGACCCAGCGCCCGATTGGAAGCCGTGGAACCAAGCTCTACACGGGCTACTGTATCTACTGGCCGGTCTGAAATGCGGCGCGACTCAGTTCGATTCTGACGGGGACATTGTGCCGAGAAAGCCCTTTCCGGAGTTCACCAAGAATTTTCCTCTGGCCGTGCTCGAAGCTGGGCTTGATTACGATCAGAAATGGGGTAAAACATTCAAGAACCTTAGCCCTCACAATCTGAGACAGTGGGCATCGCTCTTTACTTCAAACGTGCCTCAGCTTCAAAAGGAGCGTCGCGAGGACATGGAGAAGGACTATCTGTCCCAGATGTTGCAATCGCGTCTCTACCCGTCGTCTGAAGAAGGTCGCTTTTACTCCGAGCGAAGAGCACTCAGCGGACCACTGCGAGAACTCTACCTTCCCACTAAGCCCACCCCATCAACGTCATCAGAAACGCAAACACAAAGTGTAGACGAAAAAGCGTTATGACTCTTCCACGCCGAGCAGAATTGCTCGGTTTTTTTGTGGGCACAAACACAACTGCGGCTAAAGTCGTGACTTATGCACCAGAAGTCCTGTGCTTAAAGCGGCAGTTTGCTTGCCGTGGTGCGGTGTGGCGCGGAACTCTCGCGGCTGAAGCGCCCAGATCGGTTCCGGATTATCTGCGATAACCCGATATGCACGGCGCGCCAACGTGTCTATCGCGCCGTGACGTGTGTTCCGGGTGTCTTCAAAGAGCGATTGCAGTAGCGGTAACCCGTCCGGAGTGCCGACCAATTCATAGGCACGGATGGCACGGGCACAAGCTAAAGCATTTGGCTCGTTTTCCAAAGAGAAACGCAACGCTTCACGGGCATCCTCTCGATGCGCGAAAGAAGGAAGCCGTTCGGCCAAGAATCCGCGCACCAACGGAGATGAATCATTGCGGGCGCGGTCGATAAGGTCAGGCAGAACCAGTTCGCCTACCAGGTGACAGAGTGAACCTGCGGCGTCCCAGCGCGCGGCGTGGTCGAGGTCGTTGTGCAAATTCTTCCAAAGCCGGTGTGCCAGAGAAGAGTGCTCCACGAAGTTCATGACCGAGGTCGCGGCGTGGTGGCGCACGTCGGCGTCAGGGTGTTGCAAACAGAGCAACCGCAGGCGCAAAAGGCTATTGTCGGATACGCCCAAACAGCAGAGTAGCCGCACGGCGCTGGCCTGTGACTCGCGGTTGGATCGCTTCAAGGTCGCTTCGAGGTGAGAGATAAGGGCCTGTTGCTCGCGTGGTGAAAGTGAAAAATAGGAGTAGGCGAGTCGCACGTTTTCCCACGCGGAATCGAGGAAGTGATGGTAAGTCGCGTCGAGGCTGTGCTGAAGCTGCTGCCACTTCTGCCACAACAAAGGCTCTTCGGTGCGTTGTGCATCAAACAATCCCCACAAATCGACGGAAGAATCGGTCGAAACCATAGTTTCCGACGGCGGCCAAGAACTCTCGCCATCATCGAAGAGGCGGCACAACTTCTCCAGTTCGTCCAATACGGTGCGCAGTGGAGGCGGCTCGTTCTCATCGCCCGCCATACCGCGCAGTGTTTCTTTTTGTGCCGGTGTCAGCTTGGCGCGGTGGAGATGGCTGCACAGAAAACGGGCCGCCATCCAACGCACGACCTGAGTTTCTTCGTCATTATACGGCCCCACATCGGTCAATTCTTCCCACAACACTTGCGTTGTCCAGGCTTCGAGCGACGAACAACCCAACCAGCGCACAACCGAAAAGCGGTCTGCGGGTGCGCGGTAAAGGGCGCGGAACTCACCCACCACGCTTTGCACCATGTGGCGAAACTTTGGATCTCGCTTGCGCCGAAAGGCCGCGAGCAACACGTCCAGCGCCACAAAGCGCACCATTGTGTCGCCGTCGTCGAGACAAAGCCGGGCAACCTCTGCCAAAGAGTTGTCATCGATCTCGTTGGCGACGAACGACAGCATGGCCGCGACGCGCACGCCGGAGGAGTGGTCATCCAAAGCGCGTAGCATCACTTTGAATACTTGCGGGCCAGCAGCGTGTCCCAAAACACGGACGATTTTAGCGGCGACGATTTTATGTGTGGCTTCGTCTTCATCTAACAAATCTTCGAGTCGAATTCCAAAGCTTTCTCGCGCTTTTTCTGTGCCCGGCTGAAGCAGAATGTCTTGGAGTGCATGTCCCACTGCGTCGAGCAGTAGGCGCTCGCCCGTCGTCGTGAAAATTCCCCACACGCGTTTGATGTCTTCCAAGCTGGGTATTATGGTCAACCGCCACAATTCCAACGCGCGGCGGCGCGTTTCGCTTGGCAGAAGTTCGCTTTCCGCCGCGCGTAACATCGGCTCCGCCGAGCCGGTGCGCTCAACGGCGAATCCGATGGTTCCTTCCCATTTGTGTTCCTGGAAGTTCTCGAACGCCACGTCTTGTCGCCACGAGTCGCGCCCATATGTGTCATCGCTTTGGCAAAATCGTCCGCTGGCCAGATAATCGCGGAACGTCTCGTGCAAAAACGCGACGTGGGTTCCAAGAGGCGCATCCACAAGATTTAGCCGTAGTAAGGCGTCGGCGACTTCGGCGTAAGTAAGGCGTCTGCCGCTGCGACTTTCGAGATCGCGCCACCAGTTGGCGGCTTCCCACTTCTTCTCGCGCACGCTACGCTCCAACAGATACGGCACAGCTTCGCGCGTCAGGTAAGTGCCGCCGCCGCGTCGCTCGCTTTGGTGGGCCGTAGGATTGTCGGGCTGCTGTCCCTCCAGCGAAGCGGCAGCTAAAATCTCGAGGCCTTGGCGGGCCATGCTCGCATTTTGCAGCACACCGAGGAGCCTTCGCTCGTTGCTATCGCGCTCCAGTAATCGTTCGACTGCGATGTTATAGAGGCCACTACGTGTGATGACAGGCGCTTCACCGCGCCGCGCTTTCTCGTTGAGCGCAACGGCGTTGTCCAGCATCAAGCGCAGCAACAGAGGATTGGTTAACACCGCGTGACTGCCCTCGCCCAGCAACTGAATGAACTGCTCGGCATCGGCACCCAGAACGTCATTCAACTTGTCCACTGCCTCGTTCCAACTCAGAGGCTCCAACCGGTAGGCGACAAAGTGACGCCCCCACTCGCTCGCCCGCAACTGCCGCATCAACCCTTCGGGCTGAGCTTCCTCCTGCTGGCGCACGCTGATGACCACGCGGTAGTTGATGCCGGACGTTTCCAACCCGCCAACCATCGTTTCGATGTTGCTCACCAATTGGGTCGCGTTGTCGCGCACGGCGTCGTTTACTTCGTTCAAGCCCTCCAAAAGCACGAGCAGGTTGGCCGTGCCGCCCAACTCTTTCCACAAAGATGATGCTTGCCACGACGCCGGGTGATCGGGCAAAAACTGATCGAGTAGAACCTTCTCTAAAGAAGAAAGGCGATCATTGAGCACGTTTAAGGCTTGAAGCGGCAAAAGCAGCGGCGTCCACGGTTGGCCTTCGTGCAAAAGTTTTCCGCGAGCGGCGTCGAAGAACAACTTCCCCAAGTTGCTCGATTTGCCTCCGCCACCTTGACTGACGAGCAGCAGGCAAGGGTGAGAAGAAGCGATTAGATCCGGTAGCGTTATCGGCCTGTCGTCTGCCGTGCCGTCCGCACTCCACTGCGTAATCCATTGGGGCCAGAAACCATGCACGCCTTCGTGGTCGAAGAACCGATGCAACACCTCCTCGGGTTCGCCGCGCAACTGCGGCAGGTAAATTCGCAGCCTCTCGGCGAGGCGCTCCTCGATGAGGCGGGCGTGAGATTGCGGCCAAGTCGAAGCTGTAAGCGATAGGTCTTGCGTCTCGCCAAGGGCTTGGTTGCCCGATGAATTCGCTTCCTCGCTCCACTTCTTGAACCGATTTTCCAGCGCCACGCGGCGGTCGAACAGCCACTTGTTCGTCTTCTCCGAAGCTTCGAACTCGGACAACAGTGCGCCCGCGTAGTGCGAAATCGCTTCCTCTGCGGATGAAGCCGCTTCAAAGTCTTGAACGTCGGTCGTTACCCACGATTGCAGCCAGATCTGGTCGCGAGTTCTCTGCACAAATTCCTTTGGGGAGATGTCCGCAGGCGACTCGCGCATATAATCGCGTAAAGCCAGCAGAGCATCGTTCAACGCTTTGCGCCATTCGTTTTTCTCCGTGAGATTAGGCCACAGCTTGCGTGCCACCTCTTGGCACTTCAGCTTCACGCCGGGCTTGTAGCAGGCCAGAAGGCCCAGCAGAGGCCGTCCCTCCTTGCTCTGACGCCCCATCATCCCCGATCTTTTGACGGGCGGCACAGACAGGGGAATTTCCTCATCGTCGCACATCAGGCGCAACGGGCCTAAAGCCAACACGCGATAACGGCGTGCCGGGGGCGTGGCTGGCGATGCGGACGAGATGGGCATGATCGGTTCCGTTCGGAGGTGCGCGGAGTTCTCTCAGTTCTCTCTCAGCCACCGCAATACCTGTGACGAAATCTGAAAGGGCGATGAGAGAGGAGGGAGGCGCATCCTTAACCAAACGGCTTCATCACCGGCATTTGCCGGTGGCGAGCCGTTAATCCAGTTTGTGCAAAGGACACCTCCCATGCAAATCGGTAACGTAGTTCGTATTGTCAAGCGCATCGCCTTGATGCTGCTCTTTGTCTTGGCTTTAAGCGGCGTGGACATCGCCCACGCTCACAGCCGCACTGTCATCCTGTTCGACCGCAGCCGCTCCTTCGAGCCTCACTTCGAGATGGCCCGCCAGCGCGCCTGGGCCTACGTCACCCGCGTCGCCAACTCTTCGCCCGAAGACGAGGTTTACATCGTGGGAGTGGACAACCACACCGCGCTCATCACCTACATCCGGGGCGTGCGCTCGCGCAACGAAGCTAAAAAAGAGTTCGACCGCGCTTTTCAAAATCCAAGCTCCGGACGGGGCACCGATTGGGTGACGGGATTCCGCCTTGCGGCCAAGACCTTCGCGCTTGTGCCCAAACCCGACGCGCTTCATCTCTTGGCCTTTGGCGATCTGCGCGTGGATGACGACCGCGACCCGGCGACCGGAACCCTGAATCAATCTCGTTTCGAGCGGTTGGAAAAGTTCGATTGGAGTTCGCTTGCGGGCGCTCGCACCACGCTCTATTTCGTGGACGACCAAAGTTCCGACCTGCTGCGTGGCCTGCCTGCTTTTTCGTCGCTTGGCGCCGAGGTTTACACCGTTGAATCGCAGGAACGTTCCCGCCGCATCGAGCCGCCGCGTCCGGTGCGCGCCGGGCGCGAGAAGCCTCGTTCGGGCACTTCGCCGCTGTTTTACCTCGCGTGGATTGCGCTCTTGCTCGGCGGCGTTTTCTTTCTGCTGCGCCGCCCGGCGCGTCCGATCTGACCAGTGTCCGGCGCGGATGAACGCTCAATTTTTCGTCCGCGCCGGAAAGGAGATTCAAAATGGAGGCCCATTTCCTCGACCTTTTTCTCAAGATCAGCCTCGGCATCGTGACCTACGGGCTGGCCTTGGCTCTCGTGCAGCGTCGTTTTGGAGAGCGCGGCTACTTTTTGCTGACCGCCTTTCTTCCACTGCTGCTTTTCATCACGCTCGATATCGGGCTGTTGCTGGCGTCCATCTTTTTGACGCTTTCGACTTACCGCCAGTGGACGCCCAACGAACCTTTAAGCGCCATTCCACTGGTGCAAGGCTGGTTTGCGAATTCCGCTCTGACCATCTCCGACTGGATGGTGGTGGTGCTCCACGTCACCAGTTTTGTTCTGGCCCACAAGATGGTTTACAGCGGCATGGTGGTGCGTGATCGTTTGCGTGGCGGCCAGGAAAAGAGCCGCGATTTCGCCTTTGAGGTCGCCGGATTTCTTACTCTGGCGCTGGTTTACATCGTGGTGATGTATGGCTGGGAAAGCCCTGTTTTTGTCCTGAGGTTCGCTGAAACCTTGGGCGTGGAGACGGCAGACGTCAAAAAGGTGGCCACGCTGCAGCAGATGACCGGATCGTCATGGCTGCTGCGCGCCGTTTACTACGGAATGCCGTTGCTCTGGCTGCTCCCGTCGGTGTTTTCGATGTATGCCCTCACGTTCTTTCATAGCGTGGTTCAGCAGGGCAACCCAACCCAAACAGACAACGCACCCGCAAACGCCCCAAGCGATTCTTCCGTCGCCCCAAGTGGTTTTCCTCCGCAAACCGTTAACGGTGCCTCTACAGATACGGCGCGCCTTGAACGCGACGACGCCGGGCGTGGCGCTCAGAATGCCGAGCGTCTCACTGTCGAAGCTGAAGAACGCGCCGCCCGTGCCCGCGAAGCTCAATCTTTGGCACCCGAACCGGTTCGCAAAGGCGCCACCACGCCGGTTTCCGGCGCTACAACCGGGATCGTTGACGCCAATCACGCCGCTAACAACGGTCACGCCGCTAACGGCCACGCCGCCAGCGCCGAAACGCAGGCCCAGATTCAGGAAATGCTGAACCAACAAGAGGAACTGCGCCAGCGCCTTCACCAAGCCGAATCCGAACGCGAAGCGCTGGAGTTCGAGCACAAACGCAACCCGCTGTTTCAACCTAACCGCCCTTCGTCCAATCCGCCGTCCGAACCCTCTTCCGCCGACGAGATAGACGATCCCCGATTTGCTTCCAACCCAACCCCTCGCTCAGGAGAAAACCATGTCTGATTTTACCTACGGCCTTATCGCCGGCATCCAAAACTTCGATCTTATCGGCGCGGCGCGCAGCAGCTACGAGTTCATTGTGAACGACCTCTCGAACCATTTTGCACCGGTGCAATTGCAATTCGCCGCCACGCCCGAAGTGAGAAACGCCCAACACCGACTGCAAGAGCGCACGGTGCGACTAGCCGCTCTAACTCCCAACGTGACCCGTGCATCGGCTCCGGTTGCGAGCGCGAGCGCACGACCGATGGCAACACCTGCCACGTTGCCCGCCGTTTCTGGAGCGGCTCCCGCACTTTATCATCAAGTGCCTCGTCTCTCGTTCGTCGCGCCGCCCGCCTTGGCCTCGGCGCCGCCCGTCATTCGCCAATCGTTCGAGTTGATGGCTCGTGCCGAAGCGACGCTGACTCGAACGTCGCTGACTCGACAACAGATGGCATTGCCCGCCTCGCCGCACTTGCGCGCGTTGAAAGCGCAACTCGCCAACGCTGACAAAGCCCTTGATGCCGGAAACCCCGAAGCCGCGCACCGCGCCGCCGAAGCTGCGGCCCGAAGTGCAGTTTTACTGGAGCAAGATCTGGCGCAGGCCACGGCCAAGCGCACCGCCCAAGGGCGAAGCGCCGCCGATGCATTGGCGCGGGCGGGGGCGTTGTGGACGACGTTGCACGGTCAAGATTCTCTGCACAGAGAAGCCGAACGGTTCAACTCCACGACGCTTGAGACCATCGAAAATGATCTGCGCGCCTGCCGCGCGCATTATGTGGAAGGCCGTTTCGAGGCGGCAACGGTTCTTGCCCAAAAAATTGAGGCACAGTTGCACAGCGTTCTCGAAGACGCGCAATTGCGCGTGGCGCATCAGCAACGTGACGCCCACGCTTCCGAAGCCGCCGAGGTGCTACGCGGTTTGGGCTTTGAAGTGCGAACCGAGTTGCAAGACGAAAAGCGCGTTGTTTCTGCTTCTCGCGGTGGACACGAACGGATCAATGCCTCGTTCGATCCCGAAGGGCGCTTCGAACTCGACACCCGGCACGGCTACGAAGGCGCTCCGACGTGCGCTGTGGAAGCCAACAAAGTGCTGCAACTCCTCGGTGAAAAGATACGCCTGCAAGTCGAAGGTCGCACTTACGTGGCCCGACCCGACCGCGACGGCGGTCATTCCCAAAACCGCGCCGTCCGCCGTCGTTTGTCCCTTTCCGACGCTCTGACTTCCTCTGCCCGCTCGTCCCAGCGGAGCGCAGTGCCGCCGCAGGCCGCCGCCGCATGGGCGCGCATCAATCGCTAATTTCCCGACTTAGGAGCCTCATTATGCCTAAAAATACAATTTCACATCCCGTGCCTCAACCCATCGTTCCCGATTTCGTGTCCCCGCTGCAAGAAGCGCACAGCGCCCGACGCTCGGCGTTTATTCTGGAACATCCCGGCGACTTCGTGGTGGACGGCACGGGCGTATTGCCCATCGAGGTCTTCGTGCCGGAACTCCTGGCGCGCGAAGGCTACCAACTCATCGTTACCTATTCGCTTGCTCGCGGCATCGAACTTTATGGCGTTAAGGATGCCGCAGAGCGAGAGCGGCAAGAACGCGCGTTGCGCCAACTGGCCGACATCCGCCTGTGCCGCGAAACCGGTGATTTCAACGGCGAGGCGCGCCGCCCACCGATGGACGAAGAGATTCGTGGTCTCGACCGCTTGCTGCGACGCCCCGGCGTGCGGGTGGGAGTTGTGATTCTCAACCTCGACCGCATCACTCCTGAACCGTCGGTGTCGGGCGTGCAACCGCCCGAACACATGGCGGTCGAGGAAGTCATCGAATCGTGGGGCGCATCGCCCGATTTGCGCGCGACGGGCAACATCGTCATCGCGCTTTCGCGCGACGCCGGTAAAGTCAGCGCCCCGGTTCGCAACGCTTGGGTCAGATTTTCCGAACCTTTGCCCGACCGGTGCCGCCTGCTCGCGTTTATGAGGCAGCTTCAAAGCGCCAACGCCGAAACCGGAGCCTACGCGCCTTTGGAAGAGGGCGTCACCTTGGAAGGTTTTGCCAACATCGCCACAGGCCTGCGTTTATCCGACGTAGAGTCGGTATTTCGCAAAACGGCGGTCAGGGGTGAAAGCGTGTCGCTGGATTCGATCAAGCGCGAAAAGGCTCGCGTCATCGAGGAACTGGCAGAAGGCGCTCTGCAACTGATGGAACCGCTTAAATCGGGGTTCAACGGCTTGGCGGGCGTGGGGCACGTCGTGCCCGAACTGTGCGAAACCGCGCGACTTCTCCGGGAAAACTCGGCATCCAACCGGCTGTCACGAGCGATTTTATTCCTGGGGCCGCCGGGAACGGGAAAATCGTCGCTCGCCCGCGCCATCGCCGAAGAAGCAGGAGGCATCAACGTCGTGGCGTTGGGCGAGATGATGGGTTCGCTCGTGGGCGAGTCCGAGCGACGCTTTGACAACGTGCTGCGCCTTTTGGAGGGCATGGCACCGGTTATTTGCTTTGTAGACGAAGTGGACACCGCTTTTGTGTCGCGCGGCGATGCGACGGGCGACAGCGGCGTTTCCAAGCGCATCCTGGGCAAGTTTTTGAAGGCTTTGGGCGACGAACGACTGCGCGGCAAAGTCTTGTTCGTGCTGGCTTCCAATCGGGGCGATCTGCTGGACGCCGCGCTTTTGCGACGCTGCCAGCGCGTCTACCTGATCTCAACTCCCGGCTTGGCCGACCGCCAAAGCATCCTGCGCGCTTTGGCCGAGCGCGACAAGCGGCGGCTGTTTGAAGACGTGGACGACCGCGCTTTTGGTGAACGCACTAATGGTTGCACCGGGGCCGACTTAGAAAAGATTCTGAGCCGCGCCGCCGAGTTCGCCGACCGCGAGGCCGCGCAGGACGAAATGCCCGTCGCCAAACGCCACTTGGACGCGGCGCTGGACGACTACAAACCCAACCGCGACCCGTTGCTGCACGAGTTCTTTGACCTGGTGAGCATGATGGCGTGCCCGTTTCTTTCCGGCATCCCGTGGTTTTCGCCCGGCCAGAATCTCAACACGCCGGAGTGCCCCGCGCATGTGCGTCAGGTTTTGGGTGAGGACGGGCGCATCGACACGCGCGAGCTAAATCGGCGCGTCTCGGAACTCGCCACGCAATGCGCGTTGGATCGCCAGTCGAGGCAGATCGGATGAACGCGATGACGCCTTCTGCCACCCGAACATCCGCCGCCATGACTATGCCGTCGTTTCCGGTATGGCCGCCCGTTCCAGACGAGGTGACCGATGCCGTCACGGACGCGTTGCACATCGCCCACTCTGACCCGGCGTGGCTGGGTGCTCTCGATGGCTGCGGTGTGGTGGGCGAGTTTGAGACGGAGTTCGCGCGCTTCGTCGGGATCCGGCACGCTTTGGCGCTCAACAGCGGCGCCTCAGCGCTCCACCTGGCGTTGCTCGCCGCCGGAGTGGGGCCGGGCGACGAGGTCATTCTATCGGCTTACGGCTGGGGTCAGGTGTTGGTATTCATCGATGCTTTGGACGCGGTGCCGGTTTTTGCCGACATCTCGCTCGATAATTTGGGGCTTGACCCCGCATCGGTCGCGGCCAAGCTGACCCCACGCACGCGCGCCATCATCGTGACTCACTTCGCGGGGCTGCCCGCCGATGTGGAATCTCTGCTTCCTATGGCGGAAACGGTGGGAGCGACCGTGATCGAGGATTGCGCGGGAGCTTTGGGCGCGCGATGGGTGGAGCACGCGGTCGGCACGATAGGACACATCGGCGTTTTCTCGTTCGGGTCGCGCAAGCATCTGCCGTGCGGCGAGGGCGGCGCTCTGGTGACGGGCGACGAAGGGATTTGGCAGCGCGCCATTGTCGCCGGACAGCATCCCGACCGGAGCGCGCTTCAAGTCAGTGACCCACGCCTGCACCCGACGGAGTGTTTCTGGCCTTACCGGATGCACCCGTTGGCCGCCGTGATGGGACGCGCGCTGCTACCGTTTCTGCCGCGCTGGGCTGATGAGAGGAACACCAACCACCGCGACCTTTGCAACGGCTTGCTATCGCAGCTTGTGCATCCCGTCACGGCATCATCCAAAGACGAGTGTGCTTGGGGTGGCTTGGCTTTGACCTGGCGAGGCGAGGCTTCGGCGCGGATGCACTTCGTGCAACAGCTTCAAGAACGCGGCGTGCCGATTTCCTGTGGGCCGGTCGGCGTGCCGCTGCATCGCCGCCCTGAAATTGTGCGACGATGGGGGATTCAAGCCGCCTGTGCCAACGCCGAGGCGCGCTGTGACGGGCAAGAGTTGTATCTGCGCCAGACCATCGCGCTCATCGGCGAGCAGAAGGAACTGGTCGCAAATCTTGCCGGATTTTTGGCCGGGAGGTGAAAGATCGTGCTCAATCGCATTGTTGAAAACTTCTTGATAAGCAGCTTCAACCGCGCTCAAGATAAGCGGAATAAGCCGCCGGAGCCGGAGTCGATGAGAGAGGAGGTTCCCGAAACGCCACCGGCGGATTTCGCCGTTCTCGGCCACCTCATCCCGACCGATGGAACAACGGGCCGCAAACCCGTCGCGCTTTCGCCCGAAGCGAGGCGGCGGCATCTCTACCTGCTGGGGGCGACCGGAACGGGCAAAACGAACCTTTTGCTGCGCCTCATCGAATCGGACATACAGAACGGGCAGGCTTTCTGCGTCATCGACCTTCGCGGCGACTTGGTTGATCGCGTGATGTTGCGTCTGGCCGCGACCGCGCCGCCCGAAGTGTGGCGCGAGCGTCTGCTTTTGCTCGATTTGCGTGATAGTCAGCACGTCGTCGGATTCAACCCGCTTGCCGAAGAAGGCGAGGTTCACGCGCGCGTTCTCCATCTTCTTTCCGTTGTCAAAGCGCAGTCCGATTCGTGGGGTGTGCAGTTGGACGAGACGCTCCGCAACTCACTTTTGGCCCTGACCGAAGCGGGCTGGTCGCTCTTGGAAGTCGAACCATTGCTGACTAACTCCAAGTTTCGCGCCCGTGTGCTGGGCCACGTCTCCGACTCGCGGGTGCGCTCGTTTTTCGCCCGCTACGAAGCCCTCGGTTCCATCCAGACGACGTGGGCCTTGGCCGCCCTGAACAAGATCACCCCATTGCTCTCCATTCCGGCGCTTCGACTCATGTTCGGGCAACGCGAGACCTTTTCCTTTCGCAACCTGCTCGACCGGCAACCGGGCATGATCGTGCTGATTTCTCTCGCTGTTGACCAACTGCACGACGCGGCACGCCTCACCGGTGGGTTGCTAGTCAGCAGCTTCCAGACGGCCATCATGTCCCGCGTCAACCAGCCGGAAGCGCAACGCGTGCCCGTCAACCTCTACATAGACGAGTTCGAGAGCATGGCGACCGAACGCTTCGAGGCGATTGTGGCTGAGGGGCGTAGGTTCGGACTGGGCTTAACACTTTCGCATCAAAATATTAATCAGCTTTCGTCCAATTTGCGTCACGTGCTACGCAACAACGTCCACACCCAAATCTACTTCCAAACCGGCGCGCTTGACGCGGCGGATTTGGCCAAGGAAATCAGCGGCGAACAGAATAGCGAGGAGGTGCGCGCCACGCTCATGTCGCAAGGTATAGGACAGGCTTATCTGGTGCGGCGCGGACAGCCGAGTGCTCGATTGCAGGTGTTGCACTCTCCCGACCCACGCATCGCCCAAGAACGGGTGCGCATGGTGCGCGCAGCCTCACTCTCGGCTTACGCGCGTCCCCGCCGAGCCGTTGAAGCCGAAATTTTAGAGCGTGAGCGGGGATACAGCGGAACCGTTCAAAATCCACCTTCAACCGGAAAAACCGTGCCCGGTTCGCCTGAGGCCTCTTCGGAAGATTCTGCCGAGCTGCGTCCGACCTACGAGATACGGCACGGCAAGAAGCAAACGTTCAAACCTTCCACCAAATCCGCGCCTAAACCGCCCCCGCGCGGTCGCGGTGAGGAGGGCGAGGATGACCGATGAATCGTATTCGACCGACGCGTTGCCCACTTCAAATCGGGCGAAGGGTCGTATAGACAAAGAGTTGGAGCGCCGCAAACCGCGAAGCCGGTTCAAGCCGCACGCCAAGGCCGGGATGCGCTTAGAAGAGCGCGATGAGCAACTGCTTTGTGACTTGCTCAAGCACCGAGCGATGTCGCGTAGCCAGTTGCAAACGCTCTATTTCACATCTTTAGTGCGCTGCAACGCACGGTTGCGCCTGCTTTTTGACCACCGCTTTGTCAATCGCTTTTATCCGCCCATCGCGCCCTTCGGGACGCAAGCGATCTATTCGGTCGGCAAAGCGGCTCTACCAATCGTGGCACGACGGTTGGAAATCGACTTGAACGAAGCGAACCGTCTCGCTCGTTGCGGTCACACACCGACCTTTATCGAGCATACGCTGGCGACCGTGGACATCTACCTGGCGTTTCAAAAGGCCATAGCCAAGCGCGACGACGTGGAAATGGAGCGATGGTTGCCCGAAGCGATGTGCCGTCACGAGTGGGACATCCGAGCCTCGGAAGGAGGCAAATGGCGAACGGAAACTTTCAAGCCAGATGGGTTCATTCGAATAGGGGATCGAAGCGGCCAATTTTTCGATTACTTCATCGAAACGGATTTGGGACACACCTCATCGCGGCAGTTCGAGGGCAAGCTCCAAACGCACCAACGCTATCTGGAAAGCGGTCTGTTTCGAGAAACCTACGGCGGCTCTGCGTTCAAGACGCTGGTCATCACGACCGGAGAGCGTCGCAGGCAGAACCTGCAAGAGTTGGCGCACCAACACCATAACAGCTTGTTTTGGTTCACCACGTTTGAGGCTCTGAAAGGTTTTGGCGCCTTGTCTGCCATCTGGTGCTCAAGCGATAACGCCAGATCGTTTGCGTTGTGTTGAGTCGGGTCACAACTTAAATCGAAAACGAGAATTGTCCATTCTCGGTCAAGACGAACCCCTGCTAACGCCCCCAAAGGTCTTTTCAGGATTTCGATGTTATTCCTATCCATTCAAGCAGCAACCTCGCAACGCCACCTATTACGCGCTGAACCGTTCGCAGACTGCCGAGCACCATCCAACGCACCACGCTATCAATCGCTCGGCGCACTGATTTACCACTATCTCCCGGTAAAAATGCGGAGAAGCCATAGAGCACGATGACAACCGAAACGAGCGGAACCAACACACGCCCGCACATCTCGAAGAACCACACGAGCGGACTGCGATAATGGCCGACTCCAATCCCACCCGTCAACAGCGACAGCAGAAACGGCCCGGCTACCAGCACCAACAGAAGCAAGCCGCCTGCGACCAACAACCTGCTTATAAAAGATAGGGGGATGAAACCGGCTGCATCGGTTAGAACTGTTGAACCACACTGCTGGCAAAAGTTCGCATCAGGAGGGCTTAAATGCGGACGACGGGCATTGCAAAGCCGGCCCCCAAAAGAGCGGCCACATGAGCTACATCGTGGCCCATCGGCAGAAAGGCGGCGACACTCAAGACAATAACGCATTAGTGAACTCCAGATATACAGCGGATAGTGAACCTCAATATAGAACCAAAATCGAGAAAATTTGGTTGGCATCGGCGGCATCATCGAGCGTGACTTGCATCAAAAGCCATTTCTCGGGCAGCATCGTCGTCCACAACTCTTTTGGGTTCGTTTCGCCCAAACCCTTGAAACGCCCGACTTCGTCGTGCCCGCTTTTCATGGAGCCGGTGCGCGCTCTAACCGCCGGGGGACAGGCGCACCCCGACGCGCTGCATGCCGTGCTCGAAGCCGACCGTTGCCCGCTTCTTGGGAGCCACAACCAACCCGCCTAACCGCCGCTTTTCCTTGGGCTTCCAAACAGTGCCCGTGACTTCGTCGCTTTAACCAACTCTAAGTGGGACAACCTGGTTGATCGTTTTGGTCTTCAGGATTTTGACTTGCAGCCTTGTTTCGGTTTATGACCCGTAGCGCGAGGGTCGCCAAAATCTCGGCAACGGCATCTGAGCGTTGCTCGGGCGTCAGAAAATCCATTTCGTTGTCGCCCCATTGATCTGCTTTCTGCTGACAATCCACTTCTTGCTGTCGCTCGTATTTGTGGGGCAACAGTTCAAGAACGGGCACGACGGCCCCATTCGCGAGAAGAACGGAGGCGTTGTTGGAGTAATCGGCGATGAGTTCGCGGCACATTCCGCACGGCGCGACGATGTTTCCGTCTCGGTCGAGGGCGACGATGGTTTCGATGTCGGCCTCGCCTTCCGCCGCTGCCATGCCGATAGCGATAGCTTCGGCGCACACCGTGAGGCGCCCCACATAAGCCTCGACATGGACCGCTCGAAACATCCGCCCCGACCGTGCTCTCAACGCGCAACCGATGTGGTGAAAGTCGGGTTTATAGCGCGCCACAATGAGGCTGCGCGCCGCTTCGATGAGTTCTTGATTCGATGCGGAGTGTTGCATGGCCCTGAACCCGTTCAAAACGTGCGCCAAGGTAAACCGCGCCGCGCGACGACGAACCCGCCTAACTGCCGCTCCTTCGGCGTTTCTTCTTTAGCTTGGCCCCAAATGCCGAAAGCGGAAACCCTATGCCGCGAGTATCGTGCTTGGCCCTTCTCTCTCGCCCTGTTTCCAAGGCACGCAACGTCAGAGGTTCGTTCTTGCGTTCGGTCGCGCGGATGAACTCCTTCAAAGGCTCAGGAAACACCTCTTCTTCATGACCAAGCAACACGTAAGCCTGCTGCCGAGCGTATCCACCCATTGAATCGATGAGTTGAGCGATTCGGGCGCACTCTTGATCCGAAAGGTCGATTGGCGGTTGCGGAGTTCCTACGAGATGAGGCGGCGGCAACTTGCTCGCTTGTTTCCAAACGTAGGCGAGTTTGACGACGTCAGCTTCTGAATCCAGAGCATCCAAATCAACATCTGAAAGGCGAACCGCACGCGCATAATCGCCACCTTTCCGAACGCACGCTTCGACAAGACTTTGCATCTCTGCATCCCGCTCACCTCTCCCTGAAAGGGCTTTGAGGAGCCAGGCCGCCATCACGTCGTTGCTACGCTCGACGGCAACAGATGCCACTTCTCTATACAGCGCTCTCGCTTCGGAACTCCCGCCCTGCTGCAATATCCTATGCACTACCTTTGCATCCATCTCGTTTTGAAACAGGGCGCGCAAATCGTCGTGGAACCCTCGTGGTAGATGCTCTTCGTAGACGAGAACGTAAGTTCCGGCCAACTGCCTCACTTTGGGATTGGCATCGCGGAGAGAACGCCGCAGCCGTTCCAGGAGCGGGGCAGGGCAGTCGGCTCCGTTCAAAAACCAGCCGGAAAACACCTGATTCAATGCTGCCGTCTCGGAGTCGAAGCGTAACTCCCAGCCTTTGCACCAATCTTTATCCACCACACGCTCGCTGAGAATCGCCTCTCTCCAAGTGGGCCGGAACTTTTCCCACTGCCGCCCCGAGAATCCTCCCAAAACATACGCGAACTCAGCGGGATTTTCGGCGGCCAGACGGTCGAACTCATCCAGCAGAGTTTGCGGAGCCTGTTCGAGCAACTCGACGAAGTAATACCATGGGTTGTCAATAAGGGTTACCCCACGGTGCGGACTCTGCTTCATCAGCAACTCGTAAAACGGCCAGGCATCGTCAGGCGGCAAAGGAGCGAACGGCAAAAGACCGCACACGCTCACTACCAGGCGCGGTTTTCCCGTTTTAACTGTTTCCCTGAAGGCCACGCGCAGTGGTTCCGGCAGAAACTTCCAGAGCCTCATGCTGATTCCGAGCAGGCTGCGCCGATCATGTATTGCGGTTGGTTCGATGAGGTGACGCAGCGACTCGGATAGCAACGCGAGCGCGTCTGTGTTCAATCGCCTGCATTCCAACAACAGATGCCGCGCGATGGCTTTTTGAAGCGAGCCGGTGTTCGATCTGCTTTTGAGAGGAGGCAGCGTCGTTGCCAGACGGTCGGAAAATCCCTCGCCCTTTGGCCCTACTTCCTGCCTCGTTGCCTCCACCACAGTCGGATGCGCGGTCTTGAGGTGAATACCACTGTAAAGCGGCATACCGCCCACGAAGACCGTGTTGGAATCGTTGTAGTTGACCTGATAAAACAGCGGCCAATACCGGATGCGAGCCGCACTTTCATCTTCGCTGGCATCGCCGGGCAACCCCATCGCCTGGTGAAGAACGCCGTAGGTGCGGGCGAAAGAGCCGTATTCTTCGCCTTCTCCGGTCGTCAGCAAAAGAAAGAGAAACAAGCGCTCGGCATCCGTCGAGGCTTTGCAATAAGAGCGGATGCGCTCGACCGCTCCCACCGGTGTGCGTTCCAGCACGGCTTTCACGTCGCTCAGCGTGGACGCTGCGGAAAGCTCAGCAACCACAAGTTGGGCTTCTTGAGGCGTCTCGACCCTGCTGCCGATGGCTTCGCCGACCGATTCCGGGGTTTCAACCTTTGCCACGCCGCAAGCGCGCACCAAAGCGGTGGAGAACTCGGAGAGGCGAGCCTCTCCTCGCCCGTAGTTCTCCGGCGCCAAGTGCATGATGCGCGCGCCAACCGGCACGCCGATGCGCCTTGCACGGCGCTCTGCCTGCCACCGCTCCATCAAACCGTGCCGTGTCGTCAGGATGAGCCGACACCCCGCTAAATGGTTGCCTTCAGCAATCGCCAAAGTGATGGCCGAAACGCATTCGTCCAGATCAAAAAAGTCGTAGGTGTGGAGGCTATAATCGTAGTCGGCGTCGGTGATGCCAAAAGGGTCTTCGATGAGAACCAGAGCATCGGGCTGCAAGCGAGCGGCGACGAACTCGTAGCGGCTCATCGGTAGCGAGGGCGGACGCATTCCGAGCCTTTGGGCCATCTGACGCGTGCGCTCGCTGAGGCCCATGGTAGGCCCGCTCGCCGGAACGATGAAGTCCGCGCTCCCGATGCCCAGCGGCTCAATCCACTGAACCGGCTTGCCGCTTTGATAATGCTGATAAAGCAGCTGCACAGCCGTGAAGGTTTTTCCAACCGTAGCTGGCCCAGCCAGAATCGCCAGCGGGTTTTCGCGCGTCGAACGCACGATCTTATCGAAGATGTTGGGCGGCAGAAATCGCTCGTGCGGCGGCATCGGCCACCGGCCCAGAAACTCGCCTTCGCGCGTTGGCGCACCCGCATCGCTGAAAAAGGAGTTCCAATCGCGGCTTTGGAGCAAAACCTCTCGCTCACCGCGAGTTAATGGCGTCGCGCACTTCTGCCAGAGCGCCGCAGCGCGCCCCGGCGTGAGAGTGACCACCGATGGTTTGCCGACTCCCCAGCTTTGAACTTCTTCGTCGACCAGGCGCTGTGTGCGCATCCAGCGATTGTTGTCACCGGGCGGACAGGCCAGCACGATGACGTAAAGCTGCAGCTTGGCGTAAGAGCGGGCTTCTGTGACTTGAGCTTTCAGCTTTTGCAAGAAGTCACTTTGTCGAACGTCGTTCTCCGATTTGATCTGAAAGCCAACCGCCGTTTGTGAGCGCAAACCTTCCAGATAAACGTCCACGCCACGGTCGGAAATGCCCTCGACATACTCGACGCGCACCGGCTCAGGAAAAGCGTCCCGGCTCTCCTCCAGCCACGTTTGCAGACGCGGCCCAAACTCACCGCGCCCACGCACACTGCCCAACGTGGCGGTTGCCTCCGCGTCGCCGAGCGTCGGCAATCGGAAGCACAACCCTTGCACAATTTCAATCAGGCCACTCATGGTTATGGGGTTCACCTATTTCCCTTCTCACAAAGCAATAAACGAGAGTCGCATCTGAATGTAAATAGTTGACGTTCGGCTTAAACTTGCTCTCATGGGCAAGCAGTCCAATCGCAAGCAAGAAGTTCCACAAACCGCATCAGAGGCTCACACCAAAGGCAAACTGGTGGAGTTCATCGTCGCCAGTATGCACGACGCATCAGGAGTGAAGATCGAGCGAAATGTTCGTCTGCCTGCTCGACGGAGCAAAAACCGGAGATATAGGGAAGTCGATGTGCTTATGACAACTGAGGTGGCGGGGTATCCCGTTCGCATGGCCATCGAATGTAAGAACTACAAAGAGACTGTGGGAGTTAATTTGGTTGATGAGTTCATCGGAAAACTCAACGACGTCGGCATCCCACTTCAGCATGGTATCTATGTGACGGCGCGGCGCTTCACAAAAGACGCACGCAATCGTGCCGAAGAAGAGGGATTGCGCTTGCTCCTTCTTACTGGTCTGACTCAGGATCGAATGGCCGCTGAGGTGAGTGCGGCGCTGCAAACCCTTCTTTTTCTACTGCCTCAACTCGTCGCCGTCACCGCACAGCCGGATCAACAAGAAGCCCGCCCAATGGAGAGCCTCGAAGACACCATCCCGATGGGCTTCTGTGACGAACAGGGACGGTTGTGTGCTGATATGCCAGATGCCATCTGGTCTCTCTGGCTTGATGGACTTCTGCCACTGGAAGTAGGAACTTACAAAATAACTTTGCAAGCTCCGCATTGGCACCGGGTGCAGGGTGGCGTTATCATGCCGGTGAGCACAGTTGTAGCCTTCGTTGCTATCGCAGGGCTGGTGGTCTCACTCGGCGGTGAATCGAGCCAGCATACGCTAGTCAACGTCGAGGGTGACAAGGTTGAGAAAGTGCAGGTTAATGCCTCGTTTGCTCCGTCGGAGGGAAAACATACCGTCCGCACGTTCGAGACAGAAGCCGATTTGCAGACTTATCTTGAAAGTCGTCCTGAACCCGTAAAGATCAATAGCCGGATCAAGCTGCCACGCATCTGGTTTGATTCCTTCTATTGGCCACCGAGTGAACGCGCAGAGGAGTATCTCACTCAGCGGGATCAAGGCGGCCTTTATCCTGAAGATCGAACCGAGATCGAAGGCACTGATTTGCAGCGTGCGTGGGAACCCATCAGCCCGCGCTACTGGCCTACATCAGATCAGTCCAAAGCGTCCTTGATGCCCGGCAATGCAGGACTACGAGTCACCGTCGAGCCAACGGACGCTTTGGAAGTTGACCCTGAGACGGGATTTCCCAGACAACGCACTCCGCAACCATCAGACGCCGTTCACGATTCCAACACATGAAGCAACCTCGCTTGGTTAACCTCGATGAGACGCAGCATTATCTGTCGGTGGGTAGAATTGTGATCGATGACCACACTTAGGCACTGAAGTATGAGTTCCACCTCACCATCACCTTCATACACCGATTTTGAAGCAGCGAATTGGCAGGATTGCTTGGTTGATACCACAGAGCGAACCTGCTGGAATTACCACCTCTTGTTCGGGCGGCAAGCTGAAACCCATCGACTCAACAGTGACGAGCTAAACGAAGCGATTTTCATCCGCTTGAAGATTTGGACGGCGCTACGCTTGAGCGACAATGACGCGACGCCTTTTCCGGAAGCTTTTCTGGACGCCATCAGCGAACACGACTTCGTGTTGTTACGCGAACTGGCACGGGCAGCGACCGACGCGGAACTGCGCGCGCGCCTGGCGGATGTAGCCTGGCAGGGCAGAGTGAGTAACCGGCGCGATCCCGATATGGCGCGGGTGGCTGTTGCTGCCTATTTAGAAGCGTCACAGAACTTCCCCGATCAGTGGTGGGAGCAAACCAAACGCATTGAACGGGCGCTCCAACTCGCCTTGGGTCTTGGTCGTCAGGCGCCTGAAATCGAGACGGTGTGGCAGCATATCGAATCCGCCTTGGCCGCGCTCAATGGAGAGGATGATTGGTTCTCATCGGCTCACTTGATGGAACTCATGCAAGAATGCGGTCGCGGCGATGCCACCATCTACGCGTCGATGGCGGAGCGCGCGGCTCTTAGATCTGACGCGAAACGCGGGGTAGGACAGCGCAGCAAAGCCAGACGTTACTGGGAAGTGAAGGCCAAATGGCACGAGGTGGGCACCGACGAATGGTTCGAGGCGAGGCGATTGGCAGCGGAGACTCACGTCGCGGAGGCACAAGATGAAATTGACGCTCTTTACGGGCGACAAGAGTTTATTGCCGCCGCTTTGCACCTTCAAAAAGCCGTTGAGTCCTACCGCAACATCGTGCCGAACGACCGCTTTGAGAGCCGCATCAATGCCCTTCACCGGCAGATGATCGAGGTGAACAAACAGGCTCAGCGCGAATTTGAGTCGCATTCGCACACCATCGACATCTCCCGTTACGCGCAGGATTCGATGCAGCAAGTTGAAGGACTCTCTTGGGATTTGGCGTTGCGCGAAATCGTGCTGATGTATGCCTCGCCGGAGATCTCGGTGTTGAGGGAACAAGTCGAAGCAGGAGCCGATGAGATGGTTGAACTGCTCTGCTCCTACGAAAAAGTCAATTCATCCGGTCAAGTCGTCGCGCGCCGCCCATCGCTGTTTTCTCCAGACCTTGAAGAGCGTGAGGCGGCGAGAACTGCGGAGATGTTTCGCATCGCCGGTCACCATCGCCAACTTATCGTCCAAGCGATGCTGATGCCAGCGCTTCACCAGATGCAGCGCGAACATAGAATTTCCACGCGCGACTGGGTTCAACTGATTCACAATTCGCCTTTTGTTCCCACCGACAGGGAATGGCTGTTTGCGCGCGGGTTCCAGGCAGGTTGGGAGAGCAACTGGGATGTTGCCACTCATCTTCTGGTGCCACAGGTTGAAAACTCCATCCGCCACGTTCTAACGCGCAGTGGTGCGATTGCTTCGGCGTTAAGAGGTGGCATTCAAAGTGAGCAAGGGCTGGATCAAACCCTCAAGAAGCCCGAACTTGTCCGGCTCTTCCACGAGAACATTATCTTCGACTTGCGCGGGCTGCTGACCGAACAAATGGGCGATTACCTGCGCCACAAAACATCTCACGGCCTCGCTTCATTTGCTGAGTTCTACTCCGTGCCAAGCGTTTATTTGTGGTGGCTCACGCTGCGTCTTTGCCTTTTGCCAATGCTCCGGGTGCAGTCTGAGGATGCTGGAATAGCGAACGGAGAAAACGGGGCTGTGCCAGCGGAATCGCTGCCGGCTGACCCGGCGGAGAACGGATGAAGCCCTTCGACCTTGTTCCAACAGCCGCCGACTTCTCCCGCGCGTTGACCGATTTTGACGATTTGGTAGCAGCGCAACCCACAGAAAAGCGCAATTGTTGGTTTTATACGGCTCTTTTTGGAGCCGCAAAGCAGGCTGCCGAAGATGTCGGAGATTTGGGGTTAACTGTAGCCAACGACATCTTCAACTCGCTTTGCTTTGGCGCATTGGCCGGGGACTCGGCGCAGCCACTGGGCGAAGATGTCGCGGCACTTCGTCGCAACTACGAAAACGGCAGAGAATCATTTGACGGGATCTTGAGTGCCGACGGTTCTCCTCCTGCTCGCTGGGTTCATCCGGTTGTGCGATTGCGTTGGGCACACTACGACGCTCTTCAAGCCCTTTATCCAACTATTCGGGATGCCGATTTGCGAGCGCGCGTCGCAGATCTACTCTGGTTGGTTCGACGGGATTTTCGAGCCGCCAATGAAGCGGTCAGCGCCTATGTCATCTCGTCTCAACTCCGCGAAAGCGTGGACTGGGTAGGAGGAGTTGGCCCGCTCCAAAGGGCGCTTCGCATTGAACGCGCGCTAAACCGTAGAAACGGCCCCGCACTGCAGAGGACAGAAAGCGCACTTCAAAGCTACTCCAGCGGCGACTTGACTCATCATTCGTCTTTTCTAATGAGGACGATGCTTGCTCTCAACATCGGAAACGCGGCTCTTTGCGGCACGCTGGCCGAGGCTGCGGCTCAGGCCGCCGAGAACGAAATCGATCCCGATTGGCATCGGGCCGAAAACTACTGGGATTTAGCCGTTCAGTGGCACTCCAAAGCGCGGAATCAAACGGCGAAAGAAGCCGCGCTCTGGGCACTGGCGCGCTGTTATGAAAAGCACTCCGACTTCGTGTTCTCCCGCCCTGGCCAATATATGCCGCATTCTCATGCTGCGGATTGGCTCGAACACGCTGTCGAGACACTGCGTGGGATTGGCACACCTGACGCGAAAACAGCAGCAGAAAAGTTATACGTTCGGCTTGTCGCTCTCCAATCACGCATTATGGGGGAGATGCCCATCTTCTATCATCCGATTGACCTTTCGGAAATGGTTGTTGCGGCCCAGCAACGAGTCACGGGCCACCCTTTGATGGATGCACTCGGTACTCTGGCGCATATTCATAATCCCGCATCTGCCCGCTCCATCTGCCGGGACTCTTATGCCATTGCTCGTCAAACGGTATTTGTCTCCCGAACAGCCCAAAGACAACTCAGTCCAACGGGAGGAACAGCGGCCCGCAATACGCTTTTAACGCCAGACGAAAAGCTTCGCAAAAGAGAGCGGCGGCGTGTGAGAATGATCCAGCACGCTCACCTCAACCAGGCGCTTTCCGCTCAGGGCGCGATTTTACCGGCGCTTCAAACCATCAACAACGAGCATCGCATCAACACGCGAGCGATCTTGCCGCTTTTGCAGGATTGCATCTTTGTGCTGAAGGGGCATGATCCTCTTTTCTCACGGGGTTTGGTCGAGGGCGCCCGCGGTGATTGGGTGCTTTCTTCCCACTTGCTCGTGCCGCAAATCGAAGCGGGGTTTCGCGCTCTGCTTGTCTGGCTGGGCGCGACGCCTCCCGATGATGTGAAAAATGGAAAGCGCGAATGGGGGATGCAAGAGTTCCTGCTTGATGACGATTGCTGCGCTCGTCTCCGGCCCGTTTTCGGCGAGGCACTGCTTTACGACGCGCGCGTGCTTTTGGTCGAGAAGTTCGGGGCTAATCTCCGTCCCAGTCTTGCACATGGCCTGCTGCCCCAGGGCGTTTCCGGTTCTCCCTACGTGTTTTACATGGTCTACACGTGGTGGCTCGCGCTTCGTCTGTGCTTTGCTACTTTGCAATTTCAAGCTTCGTTACCTGGCCCAACAGATGAATCTTCAGAATCAGGAGGGGACGCTTCCGCTTGAGGATCAGGCAACTCGCGCATTTGCTGTGGGCTGAGTCGGCCTTCACGCCAACGAGTAAGCGCGGTGAGAAACATTTCGATAGCCTGTCGCTCGGCTTGAGACAAAGCCGCTACGTCGAGTTCACCGATTCGTTCTTCGACTTCGAGAAAGGGCAGGTAGCTGCCAACTGTGCGAAGATCAATGGCTCGAAATTCGTTGCTTTCTTCTCCCACCGACTCATAGCCGTCATGGACGCAATGACGCAAAAAAGCGGCGACGCCCGCACCCATTGACAGCACGCTGTCGAGCCACTGCTTCGCTTCATCACCCGCCCAGTCGCGCCAGCAAGCGAAGACGAACAACATCCGTGCTTTGAGCGCCAGCAAAGAACCATCGGCAGCAGCCCGACGAACAATTCTAAGTCCTTCTTCGCGCAATGCAAGCGCATCAGATTCGTTGAGCAAAAAGCGATCTTCGTCAGGTTTTTCGGGGTCGCGCTCTTCGTAATGCAGCAGGTAAATTGGGAAAAAGCACCCGCTGGTTGCTTTGATCGCATCGGTGAAGGGATGGGCTAAGCGAGTGCGCCTACTGCTTCGGTTCTCGTCGTTCTCGCTCTCGTAGACAGGAACTTCTTGGCGGAAATAACGCTGTAAAAGCGCGCGGGCTTGTAATTCTTGACCCCAGAATGGAAATCCGGGCGCGGCGGGAATAGCCGGAAATTCATCGCCAACATCCAGCAATGCCGTCAAGAACGGAACGGCATTTTCAAGCGGAATCTTATCGGCCCAAACAGTTAACCGGCCTAAAGCGACATCCAGCAAATCACGCTCTTTTAGATCACGCAGATGAGCGGCGAAAGCATCCCTACTTCCTGTCGCTTCGAGCAGCCGCTTCCACTCGCTGTGCGAGATGTCACGCGCGTGAATCGCCATCTGAAAATAGCGGTCGAAAATGGCTTCGTTGCACACTTGGAGCGTCATCAGCGCTTCACGATGGGGAATGTAATTGTAGTTATGGGCGGAGTCACGCGTTATCCATAGGATTTGAGGAAAGAGTGTACCGAGCAAAGTTCTGACCTGCTCGCGGTTCGCTTCTGACGCCAGTTGAACGAGTTCGGAAACCAACTGCTTGGCGGTTTCTTCCTGCTGAACTGTTTGGTGACTGCGCCTATCGCCCGGAGAGGATCGCTCTGTAGTCAAAGCAACTTTGTTTTGCGCGACCAGCACATAAATCTCCGGTTCAAAGGTGCGAAGCGCCTCCAACGCTGCCAAATCTGCCGGATTAACTTCTAATATTCCGCTTTCGGGATCGCGCAACACGTCGAGATGAAATGCGAGGGAATTGCAGTAACGCCTGATGTCGCGCACCGAAGCGCAGAAAGGAAGAACATAGGGAAGTAGCGCACGAAACCGCCTCTCATGTGCATCAGTGTCTGTTCCAAGATCCGCAAACACCTTTTCCAAAGACGCTGCAAAAATCCTCCGCAACGCCATCTCATCGACTTTTGGCACATCGAAGGAGGCTTGAACGATCTTTCCCAAAAACTCTCGTCCTGAACCTGGTGCAACGGTTTCGAGTCCACGCTCCACAACATCGCGCTGAAACAGCAGTAAATAAACCAATTGGGAAAATTGGCGTTGGACTTGACCAGTTGGAACAGTGCAGCGATTTCGCGTGCGTTCAGCCGGTCGATGTCATCAATGACAACCAGCACCGGACGCTCCAACTCACGGAGCGACCGAGCGAGTTCTTTTCTCATCTCGAACAGGCTGATCGGTGGTTTCTGTTCGTCCTGCGCCGCGCTTTCCACCCACCCTTGAGCATGCTGTGTGGCTTTGGCCGCTTCATCCAGTTGTCCGGCCATTACCGCCAACCCCGCTGCATCCGTCGTCTGCCCTTGAGCCGCCTGAAAAAGCCCAGCTGCTTTGGTTAACATCCCTGCAGCTGTAAAGAAGGCGCTGTAGCGTCGCCACTGCCGTGCTCGGCGATGGGTAGATTCGTTGTCGTGCTCGACAGCCTTATCATCTATGTCAGATTCGGACTCTAAAGCGGCGCCAATCTCATCGAAGAACGCTTGTGTGAGTTGCGCCACATCGTTCCACAGCCAGGGTTCAAACTCCACGATGATGGGACAAGAGGCTGCCTCGGCGCGCAGCTTTTCTAATGCCATGTTTTTGAGGGAAGTTTTTCCGCACCCCCAGGGGCCATATAATGCCACGACATAGGAGTCGAGGTCGCGTCGCCCTCGAAGAACACGCGCCAAGGATTCGGCAAACCGGACGCGCCCCAGCGAGTCTTCTTCTTGAGTTGTCAGTGGGCGATCAGCCGAAAATTGAGAAAACATGAGCGAACACGATTGGTTTGACCGGCTCCCTTACGCCATAGCCGAGCTTCATAAGGCGAAACCCGCGCTGGAGCGGTTGCACCAGATGAGTTTGAAATCGATTGAGGTGCAGTGGGCTTTGACGGATGCCCTGGGAATACCGTCGGGTGAACGAGACATTATAGAACGGCTCATCCGACAGTGTCCCGACGCGCCGACGATTGTTCAACTGCTCAAAGAGTTTCCATTTCAACAGTTCCGCCCCGAAAAACTGGGAGAAGTCGAGATGGAAACGGACATCGTTCCGATGGATGTCCCGCGCCGCCTCGAAGAGCAACAAATCCGGCGCAACGGCAAAATCTGGCTGGGCTTGGTTGATCGGGTCAGCCATTCACACGACGATTCGCGGTCGCGCGCCCATGAATTATCTTCGCTCTGAGGTTCGGGAAACCAGACATTGTATTGCATCTCTCGCACGCTTTCATGTCGCTCAGTTTTGCAGGTGGTTCCGAACTCATCTAATCTCAGGCAAAAGAGACATTCGAATCTCAAATCAGGCTGCCTAACAGCAACGATGAGGCTAACAGTGCCAGAGGCACCAGCAAAGCCTCTTCTGCAAAAGATCCAGTTGTGATCCGCCAACCTTGGGGCAACAAATAAAAACGTGTAGCACTTGGATAAAAAACTCGAATACCGATTTTGGTCGACGCATCACCGAGTAGATGACTAATATATCCGAACAGTAAGACGGCAACAGGTGCCCAACCCACCCACAATGAGATAGGTGTAACGATGAGAGTCGCCAATCCGACACCCCACAAGGAATGCAGCAACCCACGATGTTGGTCAGTGCGAGACACGACCTGAGCCGGGAGCAAAAACGGCTTGAATTTGGTGCCTGGAATCTTCAAGTGTTTGATCTTCGACTCAGAGGCATCGAGGTCGGGCAGGAGTGCGCCGAAGGCGGCGCAAGCTGCTAACGTGCCGAAGTCGTAACCCAGCAGTTCCGGTGACAGGGGAGTGAGCAGCCAGAGCGTATTGATGCCAAGTAGTGCGTGTGTTGGCCATGTCATGCTACCTCCTGATTAGGTTGGTTGGCGGATAAGTTGAGGCTTCAGATCTTCTTGCTTCGGCGTTTCTACACCTGTCTTCTCCAGTTGCTCGACAAGCATCTCGTCGGTGCAAAGAAGTGTGGCTTCATCTTGTAAGTCTGAACCCACGAAATAAAATTCCAGCCACATGGGTTCGACATAACGATCCTGCAGCCCGTCGGACCATACATTAGTTGCGAACTCGCCCTGTCTTTTCTTCGGAAAGGGCAGGGCGTAAATTTGCAAGCGGTTCATCCCCTCCGAATCCCATTCGATTCTCCTTACCGTCCACCGGAGGAGTCGCTGCAACTCTTCCGGCTCGGCTTTGGCTGCCAATTTCTCGAAATCAAACCGTCGCGCTCGCAAAATTTTCGCATCGATGTTTTGCTCCAACACTCCCGATAGCTTCCAGCATCCCTTCGATCTTGGTTCCATTGTCGCGCAGGGCTTGGCACACGGCTTCGAGTTGGCGCTGTTGAGGTTTTGGTCTGGTGCGCGTGTTACAAAAGAGCGATGCCAAGGGTCAATTCGAACACTGGGCTACCCCTGACACCGACATGAAAACCCAAACTTTGAGGCATTTGGCCGCAGCCTGAAGCAATCTAATCGCCGACTCCGATGACGTCAGGCAGACGCCTGGAATTAGGAGATGAAGGGCGCTCGCTCTTAAGACGAATTTAACTCGAAGGCCGTATGCTGGGCACGTCTTCATGTTAAATCCTCCCTTGTTTCACCTCCGTTTCGGAGTTCAGTGCCCGCGTTTTATGGGCCTGGTAAACGTCATCGCGGGCGTCTCGTTGGTTCAGGTGAGCGCGAGCGGCGTCACCCCCGCCGCAACATCCAACGCGACACCTACAGCGCCCGCCGCAACCTCTGCCCCAGTGCCGCTGGTGACTGGCAAACGCCTCACGCCTCAGGGCACGCAGGCCGAAGTCGGCAGTTTTCCGTCCAACCTGGTGATGTCGCCCGATGGGCGCTTTGTGCTGGTCACAAACGTCGGGTTTCGTTCTCAGTTGTCGGTTTTGCGAGCGAGCGATGGAAAGTTGGTGAGCCGTCTGGACTGGAACGGCGACAGCCCCGTTTTCACAGGCAAGAAACAAGCGCTTTATTACGGACTGGTTTGCGGCCCGACCGTCGGCGGTCAGACTCCGGTTTACGCTTCGCGCGGCGCCGAGGGCACGGTTTCAGTTCTCAGCCTGAGCGTCGAGGGCACCCTGCGAGACACCGGACGCACGTTGGGGGCGGCGACTGACCCGCAAAAGCCGCTTTCCCATCTCGCGGGCCTGGGACTGAGCGCCAATGGCCGCCAGCTTTACGCCGCCGACAACAGCGCCGACCCGCAAAACGCGATGCGCGGCGCGCTTCAGGTTCTCGACACCGCGTCCGGCCAGATCCAGCGCAAAATCGCGCTTCCTGGCTATCCGTTTGCCGTTGCCTCAGCGACGCGCGGTGCGGGCGCGGGCCGGATTTATGTTTCCAGTGAACAGCGCGGCGTAGTTTCGGTAGTCGATGGCGCATCGGGCGGAGTGAGGCGCGAAATCGAAACCGGAACGCAGCCCATCGCCCTTTTGCTCGACAAATCCCAAAAACGGCTTTTCGTGGCGAATGCGGGCAGCGACACCATCAGCGTCATCGACACGCAGCGCGAGCGCGTCACGCGCACGGTTGTGCTGCGTCCCGACGGCGCGCGCGGTTTGCCAGGCGCAACTCCCACCGGTCTGGCACTTTCACGCGACGAAAAACGGCTGTTCGTCACGCTCGCCGACATGAACGCGGTCGCCGTCATCGAACTCCCGCGCGGCACCCTCGCCGGTTATGTGCCCGTGGGCTGGTATCCCACCGCCGCGCTGGTTTCGCCCGATGGGAAGCGGCTTTTCGTGGCCAACGCCAAGGGTGTGCAAAAGCGCCATCCCAACGCCCTTCCCGATCCCAAACTCAAAGAACGCCCGCAATACATCCAAAACCTCATCGAAGGCACGGTTTCTACCCTCGACATCGGCGCGATGCGCGATTTGCGGCCTTTCACGGCGCAGGTCTTGGCCAATAACAGCGGTCTTCCGGCGCGCCCAACGACGTTCAAAAATCCTGGTATCAAGCACGTTTTCTACATCATCAAAGAAAACCGCACCTACGATCAGGTTTTGGGCGATCTGGGGCGCGGCAACGGCGACCCGTCACTGACGCTCTTTGGACGCGATGTCACGCCCAACCAGCACGCTCTCGCCAATCGCTTCGTTTTGCTGGACAACTTTTATTGCAGCGCCGAAGTGTCGGGCGACGGCTGGAACTGGTCGACGGGCGGCATGGCCTCGGAATACACCGCGCGCAACGTGCCGCATGGCTACGGCGGACGCCAGCGTCCCTACGATTACGAGGGCAGCAACAATGGCGTCGCCGTCGACCGCCTCGGCATACCCGATGTGGCGCGCCCGCCAGGTGGTTATATCTGGGATTTGTGCGCCCGTCATGGCGTTTCTTTCCGCAACTACGGATTTTTCGCGGAAATAGGCGGCAAGAGTCCCGAAACCGTGCCGACCAAGCGCGCTTTAGCCGGAACAACCGACCTCAATTTCCGCCAATACGACATGACGTATGCTGACAGCGAAGCGTGGCAACTTCACAACATCCCGCTCGCGCCCAAGCAAATGGCGACTTTTGGCGCTAACAACGACCCATCGCGCGTTTCGGCCTGGAAGCGCGAGTTCGCCCAGTTCGTCAAAAACGGCGACTTGCCCGCCTTTTCGATGCTGCGTCTGCCGCGCGACCACACTTCGGGCACGACACCTGGTGCTTCGTCGCCCTCCGCGATGGTGGCCGATAACGACTTCGCGGTCGGGCAGGTCGTTGAAACTATCAGCCGCAGCCCCTACTGGAAATCGTCGGCCATCATCATCGTGGAAGACGACGCTCAAAACGGCTACGATCACGTCGATGCCCACCGTTCGATTGCCTTCGTGGTCAGCCCCTTCGTCGAGCGCGGGAGCCACGACAGCCGCTTTTACAATACCGACAGCGCGCTCCGCACCATCGAACTTTTGCTGGGACTGCCGCCGATGACGCAATACGACGCCATCGCCGCGCCTTTCGACGTGTTCGGCACAGAGCCGCTCAATGCCGAGCCGTATCAAGCGATTCTGCCCTCGCGCGAGATCATCGCGCAGGTCAATACCGAAAAATCGCCTGGCGCCCAGAGAAGCGCACGAATGCTCGATCCGCTCAAGGAAGAATCGGCGCCCGACGAAGAACTGAATGCGATTTTGTGGCACGCCATCAAAGGCGCGATCCCGCCGCCCGCGCGCAACTACGGCATTCGCTTCACCAATGAAAAAGAGGACGAGGACGATTAAAGGCTCAACCTTGCCCTGCGATGCCAACCGGCCCCGTCAGGGATTCACCCTTATCGAGCTTTTGGTGGTCATTGCCGTGATATCGTTGTTGGCAGCGATGCTGTTTCCAGTCTTCGGCCAGGCGCGTGAGCGGTCGCGGCGGGTTTCGTGTCTATCCAATATGCGGCAACTTGGCATCGGGCTGGGAATGTATGCTCAGGACAGCGACGAGCGATTGTTCTTCTTCGGGCACGACGTGGATTACTCGCGCTCGAACACCCTTGCGCCCCTGGGAGCCAGTCGTGACAATCGCTGGTGGAACCAAATCCTGCCCTATACCAAAAACACGAGCGGTTTGATCGTGTGTCCCAGCGATTCGGGTCGCCTGCCGCATTCATCGGAAAACGGACAGTCCGGCAAGCCGCTGGTGCCGCGCTCCTACATCGCCAATCGCGCCGCCGAAAGCCTGAGCCTGTCGCAACTCGAAAACCCCGTCGAAATCATCGTGGTGAGCGAAAAAGGCGAACCCTTCGACGATTCATGGTTCGAGCCGCCTAAAAATCTTTATGACAAAGCGGGTTACGATCAACCGGTGCTGGCGTTGTCGCGTCATCAGAGCGGCGTCAACTCTATCTTTTTCGACGGCCATGCCAAATGGATGAGCCGTGGCGCTCTGACGCAGGATCCGTGCGGGCTGCCCTATTCCGGCGTCGATTTGATGCGCCGCTACCCACTGCCGCTGCCCAACGCCTCACGCACACCCTGGCATTCCAACTGCGCCTCATGAGGAGAGACTTTCGGGGGAGAAGGTCATTGGACTCTTTTTATATCGCCCCTTGAGACGCAGCAGATGATCATGGAGCGTGGAGCGCGACAAAAGCACGCCACTGCGCCTCTCCCACTCCACGCACAATTGATCTATCGTCCAGTCGCGCTTCTCTTGCACCATCGAGACAAAAGCCGCTTCCTGCTCAGGGCGCAAGCGAGGCGATGGCTCTGGCAATGGACGCGGCACCAACTCGCCTTGCGCCACACTCACTTGGCTTGCGCCCACGCTTCACGCACACTCTTTCAGTCTCAAACGCGTAGTTACAGCTTTGGGATAAGTTCAAAGTCACTCTAAATCGCAAAAGCCAAAGCCCCACCCTTTCGAGGTTGCGGCTTTTGGTTTGCTGCTTCGCTGAGTTCTCATGAGATGCCCAACGTGTAAGAACATCGTTGATCCTGGGGCGGACTTTTGCCCCAACTGTGGACTCAAAAAGCCACTTCAAGCGAGTTGCGGTGGATACGTTGTCTTGGCTTTGTTCGTTTTGTTCTGCATCGGCAAGTTCTCTGGCGATAAAACACCAGCCACACCACCCTCAGCAGTGCAGCGAGCGCCAATATCGGCACCGGTGCAGTCTCCGGTGCAGTCTCCGGTGCAAGCGCCAGGGCAAGCTCCGGTGCCGGTCGCCAACACGGCCCCCGCTCGACTGCGCTCCTTTGTTGGACTTGGCGTGGCAGCGATAGACGGCGATACGATCAAGGTGCTCAAAAACGATGTCGCGGTTATCGTGCGCTTAAGCGCCATCGACGCACCCGAAATGAAGCAGGCGTTTGGCCCCAAGGCGAAAAAAGTGCTTTCCTCACTGACCTTCGGTCAAACTCTGGCCATCTACCCCACTGCTATTGACCCTTACGGACGTTATACGGCGCGGGTCTTTCGCGGTGATCTGCCTATCAATGCGGAAATGGTTCGGCGCGGCATGGCCTGGAGATACGACCGATACGCCAGGGGGGACACAAAGCTACTCGCGCTTCAACGCCGCGCCAGAGCTAAGCGCGTTGGTTTGTGGCGCGATGCCAGACCGGTTGCGCCGTGGCTGTGGCTGAAGTCGAGGAAAAGTTAAAACGCGTCAAAGTGGCTTTAAAGCCAAAGCCACAAAGCCAAAGCCGCGCCCTCAGTGAAGAGGTGTTGCCACGTCATTAGGTCGTTGAGCGCACCTTCGCCTGGCTCAGCAAGTGCCGACGCCTCGCCAGAGACTACGAGTTCCTGCCACAAAGCAGCGAGGCCATGATCTACCTGAGGATGATTCACTTAATGGTCAAAGGCGATCCCTTCGACGATTCTTCCAACTGCGCCTCATAAGGACAGACTTTCTGGGGCACACATCTTCGAATCGCAACCAGTATCTTTGTATGGCAAGGTGTGAAGGTGTGAAAGGCAACGTCTTATTCTTCGGCCGTAAATCCGACAGTGAATAGCCACGGACAGAGAACCTCTGGCTCTACAACCCATGCCCTAATCTTCATTGAACCCACGTCCTCTTCGACTGAGGAAAGGGAATTTTTATCTATCCGCGCACCTCATGAAGAACTCCTTCGCCGATAAGTTCAGCACAACGTGGAACTCGCGCACACGCACGATAACCTTACGACGCTCTCAGAGTTTTGCGAACCTACTCAGAGATCTGGCAAGGCAGTCGAAATAATCTTCAAAGCATCTAACACCAGCACAAAAGGCGTTTCCCCGACACCTACATCTTCATTCCTTGCTCCGGTGTCTGCGTTTGCGCTGACAGGTCAAATTACCGTTGTGTCGAGTCGCCACGACCTTCGTGGCGCTACGAGACCGAGCCGGAACCCAGTTGAGGCCGCGATTTCACCCAGAATCGCCACGCCAACAGCGCCGCGACGAAACTCAAACCCAGTGCGAAACCGCTCCAGATGCCCTGCGCGCCCCAGCCGATCATAAATGCCGCGTAATAACCCGCCGGAAGCCCCACCATCCAGTAGGCCACGAAACAGACCAGCATTGGAACCGTCGCGTCGGATAATCCGCGCAAAGCTCCGGCGCCCACGACTTGCAGGCCATCCACGAGCTGAAACAGCGCCGCAATCGCCAATAACCGAGATGCCAGCAGCGCGACACCTTCATCGGCGACAAACGACCGCGCGATGGGAAGGCCGAAAATCCAGAAAACCAGCGCCGTCGCCGACATCACGGCGAAACTGAGGCCCATCGAAGCGAGACCGATGGGCCGCACCCGCGCGACTTCGCCGCTTCCCAATGCCTGTCCGATGCGAACCGTGGTTGCCATCGCCAGGCCGAGCGGCAGCATAAAGGTCGTCGAGGCGCAGGACAGCGCGATTTGATGCGCGGCGAGCGGTTCTTTTCCCAACCGCCCCACCAAAATTGCGCCCGCCGCAAAAGCGCCGACTTCGAGCAGAATTTGCAGCGAAGCCGGAATCCCAATCGCCAGAAGCGACGCGAAACGCGCCGTTTGCCATTTTTGGATCCAAATCGCGGGCAAATGAGGCCGAATCGCGGCGTCGCGCGCGACGTAAATCACCATCGCGCCCAGCGCCGCGATGCGCGAAATGAGCGTCGCCCAGCCCGCGCCGTCGAGTCCCAGGGGCGAAAATCCCAGATTGCCGTAGATCAAAACCCAGTTGAGAAAGACGTTGAGCGGGACGGATGCCAGCAAAATCAGCGTCGGCGGCCAGGGATTGCCAATCGCTTCGCACCACGCCTTGAGTCCCAGCGACAACAGCGCGGGGACAATCGAAAACCCGATGATGAGCAGGAACGAACGCGATTCCGCCGCGACATCGGGGCTTTGCCCGAAACGATGGAGATGAAAACTCAAAATCCACACCAAAAGCGTGAGAATCGCGCCCACAACCGCCGCTAAAAACAGTCCGTGACGCAAAATTTCGCCGCTTTCGCGCGCCTCGCCCGCGCCGTGCGACTGCGCGGCGCGAACCGAAAGACTAGTCAGCAGCCCCATCCCGAACACAAACGGCACCGAAACAAGGTTATTGGCGAACGCCGCCGCCGCGAGCGGCAGCACTCCGGCGCGGCCCACCATCGCCGAATCGACGATTCCCATCAGCATCTGCGAAACCTGACCCGCCATGATGGGAATCGCCAGCGCGAGCGTCAGGCGCGATTCGGCGCGAAAAATGGAAAATCTCACGGGATAGGAACGAATTCTCAACACAGAGAACACGGAGAGACAGAGGCAAACAGAGAGATTTCAAAAATGAAATTAAGAAATCCCTCAGTTTTCCTCCGTCTCTCCGTGTTCTCTGTGTTGAAAATGGCGTGGCACTCACCACATCGCGTCGAACATCCCCGACACCGAATCATTTTGATGAATGCGAACAATGGCTTCGGCGCACACCGATGCCACCGAAAGCTGCGTCATTTTGGGAATTTTGTGTTCGGGCGCAATGGGAATGGTGTCGGTGACAATCAGTTCTCGAATCGGCGAATCCTCAATGCGCCGGATGGCGTCGCCGCTCAAAACCGGATGCGTGGCGCAGCCGTAAATCTCCTTGGCGCCGCGCCACGCCAGTTCGTTGGCCGCCGCCACGAACGTGCCGCCCGAATCGATCATATCATCAATCAAAACGCAGGTCTGGCCCTCAATGTCGCCGATGACTTCCACCACTTTCACTTTTCCTGGTTCAGGGCGCCGTTTGGCGACAATCGCCAGTTCGCTGCCCAATCGCTCCGCCAGAATGGTGGCGCGTTCGAAGCCGCCGACATCGGGCGAAACCACCGTCACACCCTTACCCAGCACGCCTTTGTTCATCAGATATTCGGCGATGAGCGGCTGGCCTGGCAGGTGATCGACGGGAATATCGAAAAAGCCCTGCAACTGTCCGGCGTGGAGATCGATGGCGAAAATGCGGTCGGCGCCGGCGTGCGAAATCATGTTGGCGACGAGTTTGGCGGTGATCGGCTCGCGCGGGCGCACTTTTTTGTCCTGGCGCGCGTAGCCGAAGTAGGGGATGATGGGCACGATGCGCCGCGCCGAAGCGCGTTTGAAGGCATCGCACAAAATGAGCAGCTCCATCAAGGTGTCGTTGACGGGCTTGCAGGTGGGCTGAATGATGAACACATCGGCGCCGCGAATTGATTCGTCGATGGCACAGCGCAGTTCGCCATCGGCAAAGCGGGTGATAATCAGTTCGCCCAGAGGATGACCGATGATTTGCGCGATGTCGCGCGACAGATTCGGATTGGCGTTGCCGGAAAATACCTTGATGCACGACGGATCAAGTTCCAGTTCGCCGGTTTTGAGTTGTTCGGTTTTAAGCGGGCTCACGATGGCATCGCCTCGACTTCGCTTTCTAATTGCGCTTCGTCTTCGAGTTGGGCTTCCAACGCCGCGAGTTCGGCTTTGGTATTAACTCCGGTCATTTCGCGCCCTTCGATGAGAATCCCTACTACTTTCTCACCGGCCTGGGTGAGAAGGCCGACCACATCGGTGAGGTAATACTCGCCCGCTTTGTTGTCATTGCCGATTTTAGCAAGCTGCGCCCACAAATCTTTGGAGCGAAAGCAATAAGTGCCCGCATTCACCGTGGGAAGCGCCAGAATTTCGGGCGACGCATCTTTGGCCTCGACGATTTCAGCAACGGCGCCGCCTTCGCGCATCACGACGCGGCCATAACTGGCGGGATTGTCGAGCCGTCCCACCAGCATGGCCGCCGCCGCGTCGTTGTGGCGGCGTTTTTCGACCAGATCGAAGAGGGTTTCCGAGGTGAGAAGCGGCGAGTCGCCGTTGGTGACAACGATATCGCCGTCGAAATTTTGCAGGGCAGTTTCGGCCTGCATCACGGCGTGGCCGGTGCCCTTCATTTCGCTTTGAAGCACGAATTCGACTTCGGGAAATTGGGGCGAGATTTCGCTTTGAACGAGGTTGGCCTGGTGGCCAACGATGGCGATGAGACGGTCGGGATGGAGGGCGCGGCAGGAGGTGAGAACGTGGGCGAGAAGCGGTTTTTCGCGCAACGGATGGAGGACTTTGGGCAAGTCGCTTTCCATGCGCGTGCCTTTTCCGGCGGCGAGAACGAGGATGGCGAGATTCATAATCGGGGCAAAAGCCAAGGGGATTATAATCGCTCGAAAATTAAAAAATCACCGCATTGGCGCGAAGACGCAAAAAAATAAAATATAAATATTTTGGTGATTCGGGCAATTGGGGGTATTTTTTAAATATTTTTAAAAAAAAAAACACAAACCTCGGGGCGGGGTTTGTGTTGGGGTGGGGGGAATAAATGAGGGTAGTTGTGGGGGGCGGGGAGAGAGAGACGAGGTGGTGGTGGGTAAGGAGGGTATGTTTGGGGT
>JAUJNG010000010.1:0-67122 GCA_030448265.1 Abditibacterium sp. | reverse complement strand
AGAATTAAAGTCTAATTCTTTGCGTCTTCGCGCCAATGCGGTGATTTTTTCACTGATTGAAAAACCAAAAAGCACGACCGTCGGGCCGTGCTTTTTGGTGGGGAGGAGGAAATAAGAGTGGAAGATTGGGGTGGCAGGGATCGAACCTACGAATGCGGGAGTCAAAGTCCCGTGCCTTACCGCTTGGCTACACCCCAAAAGCAGATTCCATTTTAACTACCCATCCGAAATTGAGCAACTGGTGAGGTGGTTGAGGTGGTTGGGTGGTTGAACAACCCAACAACCTAACCACCCCACCACCTCAACCACCCCACTACGATTTTCCGGTTTGGCGCAGCAAGTCCTCGTAGCTCAAAAGCGAGAGTTCCTGCGCTTTTTTGCGGCGCATCGCTTTGGAGAGCGTGGCGGAGACGAAATAAGTCGCGATGCCAATCAGCAAAAAACCTGCGAACCACAGCAGATTGGGCGAATATTTGAGCAGCGGAGTCCCACCGCGCGGATAGTAATGAGCCACCAGCGCAATCAGACCGGCGATGCCTGGAACGACCACCAGGGCGGCGCCAATCGAACCCCACACCAGTCCGACGTTGACGAGCAGCTCTTTCATGATCTCGCGGCGGTGTTCGGTGCGGCGCTTCTCCAGTTCTTCGGGCGAATGCTCGCGTTTGTGCTGCTCGACCATCTCTTCCGCGCCAGGAACCGGCGCACTTTCGCCCCGTTTGGGCGCGTTGTCCTCGCCAAAAGCGAAAGAAATATCGATTTTGGGGCGCGCCGCTTTGGGCGCGGGAGGGGGAGATGGCGCCGGAGTTGAATCGGTCTGGGGCGCTGGGGCGCTTTGGGTGGAAAACGAGGCGGGCGAACTGGTGGCGGCGCTGCGGGCTTTGGGTTTGTCGTCGGCTTCGACGGTGAGCGCGGCTTCGAGGCCGGTTTTCCATTTTTTCCACAACTCTTCGCGTTCGCGCGCCAGAGTTTCGGGATCGACGCTCGCGGCGGGAAGCGCGTCGATTTGCGGCCCGCGCGGGCCAGGAATGGCCGTCTCGACGGGCTCCGCGAGCGAAAACCCGCTCGAAGGCGCGGCGGGCGCGGGGGGCGGAGCGGCGACCTCGTTTTTGGTGCCGCGAAAAGCGTTGACGAGGCGGTTGTATTCGTCGCGCCGTCCATCATCGAGCAGGATGTAGCGCGCCTGCGGCAGCGTCACTTCAAAGAGTTCCTGATACCTGACCCGCGTCGCAAAAGTGCGGTGGTCGAGATTGCGCTGGGCATCGAGATAAAGTTCGTTGATGCGCTTGCGTAGCGTATTGCGGTCGGCGTCAACCGGCAATTCCAAAACTTCGTAGAGATCGACAAATTCCTCGGCCACAGGCGGTTTCCCTTGTTAATTCTTGTTTGGGTAAACGAAAAGTCTACCGTTTTTCGAGGCGTCAGGCGTCAGGCGTCAGGGGCCAGAAGAAATCGCTCAAAGCCTGTTTTCCTGACGCCAGGCGCCAGGCGCCTCTCTACGCTCGAAACAGCGAACCCAGCTGCCTGCCGAGCAGTTTGTTGACCAGCATGAAAGTGGCCGTGAGCAGCAGCATGCCCACCACGCCCAGCGCGCAGCCCTGGTAGATGTTGGCCGACTGCACCAGGCGAAAAATCGCCTGCGCGATGGGCATCTGGTCGGACGAGGCGGCCAAAACGAGGGAATCCGAGACTTCCAGAACCGCGAAGGCAAAGGTGAGAAGTCCCGCCGCGATCAGATTCGCCGTCACCAGAGGCCGCGTGATTTGCCACGCGGTCTGAACCGGTGTGGCGCCCATATTGAGCGAGGCTTCTTCGAGCGCCACGTTCATCTGCTGCAAGCCCCCCGCCACGCTGCGCAGCGCATAGGGCAGGCGGCGCACCGCGTAGGAAATGATGAGCAGGGGAATCGGGTTGACGAAAGGATCAAAGGGGCCGCCCCGAAAAGGCGGCGAGTGGTAGACGGTGAGCAGTCCGAACGCCAGAATCAGGCCAGGCAGCGCAAGCGGCAGCATGGCCAGGGTATCGATAAAGCCCTTCGCCCACACTTTGCCGCGCACCAGGGCATAGGCGAGCGCGAAACCGCCCACGACATCCAGCATCATCGAAGCCGAAGCGCACAAAAGCGAAAGTTTGATCGAGGCGGCGGCGGTGTTGACGGGGCTGGTGAACACCTGGACGTAATTATCGAGCGTCCAGACCGGCCACAGACTGCTGACCCAGACCCTGGCGAAACTGGCCACGATCACGGCGAAATGCGGCAAAAGCGCCGCGACGATGACCACCAGAAAATAAAGATAAAGCAGCACCAGCAGCCATGGCGCGGGGGCGGCTTCGCGGGCGCGGCGCGTGCCGCGCGCTAAAGTGGCGATTTTTCCGCCGTCAAGATATTTGCGCGAAATCCAGAAGATCAGCGCCGCCAACACCACCACATAAAGCGCCACGACGTAGCCGTCGGGACTGAGCGAGGCTTTGGCGTCGAAAATCTGCACCGCCGCGACTTTGCGATAGCCAAAAATGAGCGGTGTGCCCAAATCGGTAAACGCGAAGATGAAAACGATGAGCGCGCCCGAAAGATAGCCTGGCAGCAGAAGCGGCAGCGTGATGGTGAAAAAGACGCGCCACGAACTCGCGCCCTGGTTTTCGGCGGCTTCTTCGAGGCTCGAATCGACGTTGGCCCACGCCGCCGAAACGTTCAAATAGATGAGCGGATAAAGATGCAGCGCCGCCACCAAAACCACCATCAAAAGCGGCCCCCAGCCGCCCAGCGTGGTCGAGCCGAGAAAATCTATCGGGTTTTGCGTGCGCCCCAGAAGCGTGTTGATAAAGCCTTCGCGCGCCAGCATTTGCTTGAGTCCCACCGCGCCCACGAGCGGCGGCAACAGCAGGGGCACAAGCAGAAGTCCGGTCAAAAACGCCTTGCCCCAGAATTTGAGCCGCGCGGCGGCGTAGGCGAGGGGAATGGCGAGCAGCGAAGCCAAAAGCGTGGTCAAAATGCCGAGCCAGAACGAGTTGACCAGGCTTTCGCGCACCAGAGGCCGTTGCAGGGGCAAAAGCAGCAAAGAGGGGTTGAAAGTGCGCGTTCCCGTCGCGAAATCGACGGTGGAAAGGCCGCCGATGAGCACCTGAATGACCGGATAAATCAAAAATGGGCCGAAAATGAGGGCGCATAAAGTCCAGGTCAGCAGACTCACGGAATGGGAGCGCCACGCGAACGAGCGGCGCGTGGGAACGATGGGAGACGGCGAAATGGGAGGAGAAGCGGCCATAAAACGACGGCAGTTGGCTTTAACTGCCGCCGTTTTTATAACACGCCTTTATAACACGCCGCATTTTGCGGGCGCAACTGTCGGGGTGAGATGAGACGGCAATCTACTGAAGTCTCGTCGTCAAATCGCCGTTGCAACCTGGAGAGGTATCGAGCTGGCTGTCAACCACAGAGGCACGGAGGCACAGAGAAGAGGAAAAGTTGGGATTTTATAGGGCATTCCTTTTCTCTGTGGCTCCGTGCCTCTGTGGTTCACAGCCAGCTGAACGATCCTGGCAAACCGTATTGTCATGCCCTGCGCGCTGTGGAACAATGGGAATTGCTCTCCCATTTTACTTGCTCCTGGGCCGAAATAGGCACACCTTGAGATGCACTGCCCGTGAACTCATTCGCACCCCGAACACCCATCATCTGTTGAATCTATCACATAGATTTCCACTCATATGCATCCCTTTTATTCTCTGATGGGTCTGATTGCCGCCGCGAGCCACAAAATGTCGCGCAACACTGTGAATGGCCTGCCGCTCAACTGGTGGCTCCTCGGTGCGTGCGCGCTGTTCGCCATTATCGCCAACGATGCGCGCCGCGATGCCGTTTCCAACGGCCAAACACCCCAGGCGATGAGCGTCACCGAGTTTTTGCAACTGGGGCGCACCGATTTTCAGCACCGCTACGTCGCCGTGACGGGCACCCTGCTGCCGCCGATGAAACTCGATGTTTCCAAAGGCAGCGAGCATTTCGACCTGGTGCCGCTCGTCGATCTGAAAACCAAAAGCGGCTTTTTCGTCCACGCGGGCGACGAAGTTCACGGCGGCAACCAGGCGCAAAAGGTGACGCTCACCGGCATGATGTGGAGCGTGCCGTCGGATTTGCGAGACGACCTCAGCGCCGCAGTTCCCAAATACGCTCCGCTCGTGATGGATAGCTCGCTCGAATTGTCCGAAGGCCAAACGCCAGGCAATCCGCTGACTACAACCGTTGTCATGAGTGGACTGGCCGCGATTTCCGTCCTGTTTTTGCTCTCTTCGCTCCAAAAGCACATTTTCTTTCGTCGCACCAAATCCCGCGCGACTCAGGGGAACGGCGCCGCTTCGCCGTTTTCAGATTCAAGCGCGCTCGGTGAAACGGCGCAGGCGCCACAAAACGGGCCGGCGCTGCGCTTTAGCGGCAAGCTGCGCCTCAATGAAAAAGTTGCGTCGCGCTTCTGGGAGATGCCCAGCGTCCTCATCGAACTCGAAGGCGGCCAGTTGGCGTTTGCCTCGCACATTGACGCTTCTCCGCGCTTCAACGGCCAGGTCACGCAAAGCCAGGTCGGTGTGTGGCTCAGCGCGCCGCAGTCCGGCACGCTGCACATCGAAGAGGGCCTGTTTTACGCGGGAGCGCGAGGCAAACCCGCGCTGCGTCTGCGCTACTGTGACGAGGCCGACAAAAGCAAAAAAACCACGGCGATTTTGAGCTTCAATTCGCTCAGCGAGCGCGCCGAGGTGCAAAAGGAACTCTCGCAGGGAGGTGTGCGCGCATGAAAGAGCCGTCCAACAATCCGTTTTCCGATCCGAACGAGCCGAAACCCGCGCCGAAGGGGGCCAAAGCCTCGGTCGGCGATATTTTCGCGGCCAACACCTCCGCCAACGTGCAGCCGGCCTACTACGCGCTGCCCACAACGCCCAAACACACCGTTCACCAGTCGTCGGGCCGCGTCGGCAGCGCGGCATTGCCGCTGTTTGTGGCGGGCGTCCCGCTCGCGGCCCTGTCCATTGGCGCGCTGTATTTCTGGGTTTACCAGTTCGGCAACGTCGCGCTGTTTTCCGAAATGGCGTTCGGTTTCGCCCTCGGCTGCGCGCTGTGGCCGCTCATCAAGGCGGGAAAGTGCCGCAATCGCGCCATCGCCGTTGGGGTGGCGACGGTCGCGGCGCTGCTGGCTTATTCGACTTTTCTGGGCCTGAGCGCGTGGTCGCAGCGCGAGGAATACGTCGCGGGATTTACCCAGGCCATCACACGGCGCAATGGTCTCCCGACAGCGCAGGTGCGGCCCCGCGTCGAGCAGTTTTTATCGCCGCCGCGCTATTTCCGCCTCTGGATGCAAGACCGCGCGCAGTCGGGCATCTCGCTGGTCAGCACCGATTCGCACCGCATCAGGGGTGCGTCATCGGGCACGGCAATGACGTTTCAGGGCGCTGGATTCTGGTTTTATCTGGCCGGACAAATCGGCCTGGTGGCCATTTTTGCGATCTTGGCGGCATTGGGCGCGGCGGGCGCGAGGTTCAACGAAGAAAAAGATCGCTGGTGGAAAAAGAAGTTTTTTTATGATGTTCATCCCGCCCACATCGACGCCATCGTGGAGTGCGCGCAAAAGGGCGACTGGGGCATGGTAGGCAAAATCGGCAGGGAATCCAAAATCGACGGCAACTCTGGCGCTCAGGTCGCGGTTTATACCTGTCCGCCCGACACCGAGGCGATTTTATCGATTTATCCGCCTGGCAAAGCCAACAACCCGTTCTGGGAAGGCCCGATTCCGCCCGAAGGACTCGCGCTCTTTCCCCGCATCGGCCAGAAATCGCCTTGAAGTCGGGCCTGTTCAGTGCGTGTTGTCACCGCCCGCGCGCTGTGGGACAATGGGAGTTGCTTCCTCATTCCCCCAGATTTTCAAGGACGAAAAATGAATCCTTCTCCCGCAAATCTTCCTTCCGGCGCAGGCGCTAATCCTCCTTCGCAGCCTCTGACGGCATTGCGGGGCTATAAACCGAGCGGCAAAGTCGGGCCGATGGGCTGGCCGCTCATTTTGGTCACGTTTTTGATGGCGCCAGGATTAACCGCGTTTCTCTACGACAAAACCGCGCATTTCGGGATGGGGCTTTTTTCCTCGCTGTGGACGGTTCTCATCGGCGCGGCGCTTCTGGGCGCGCTCACCGGAGCGGCCTTTTTTCCGGCCATTCATTTCGGCAAAGTGCGTAAAAAGTGCGTAATGCGAATCTGGCGGCCCTGGTCGGCTTTCTGGCGGGACTCCTCGCTTTTTCGATGGCGCTGAGTCAGGAAGCCCAATCGCATCGCGGCCAGGTGCAGGGCGGGCGCGCCGCGACCACACCCCAATCCGAATCGCCCATCGCCACAACACGCCAATATCTGGAACAGCGCGCGCAAAGCGGTCTGGAAGTCTCCGGACGGCGCGGGCGCGGTGCCAACATTAGCAGGGGAATGTTCTGGGCGTTGCTGGGCATCGAAGGATTGCTCTGCGCCATCGCCGCGACCCTGGTGATGTATTTCGCGGCGGGGCGGCGCTACAGCGAAGAGCGCAATCGCTGGTTCATTCTCTTGGGTTAGATACCCCGCAGCTTGCTGCGGATTGGAAGTGTGAGGGCAAACTGGACGTATGAGTTCAGAAGGCCAAGTGGTGTTCCGGCACAAAAGCCACAACGTGTCGGTGTTGCTTTATCATCTGGTGTGTCCCACCAAGTATCGTCGGGTGGTGATCGATGAACAGGTGGACGCGGTGTTGCGCGAGGTGTGCCTGGAGATCGCGTGTCGCTACGAGATCGTGTTCATCGAGATTGGCACTGACCGCGACCACGTCCACTTTTTGGTGCAGAGCGTGCCGACTTACAGCCCGCAGCAACTCGCACAAAAAATCAAGAGCTTGACCGCACGCGAAGTGCTCTCGCGCTACCCTCAAGTCAAGAAGAAGCTGTGGGGCGGCGCGTTTTGGTCGAGTGGCTACTTCATCTCGACGGTGGGACAACATGGCAACGCACAGACCATCGCGGATTATGTGAGAAAACAGGGCACAGGCACTTACCAGACCTTGCATCAGCAGCAGTTGGTGCTCTTCGACACTTGACAACAAAAGTTACACTCCTTCTATTCAAATACCCCGTAGCTTGCTGCGGGGATTCTTTATTTCCAAAACGCCCTACAACGTGCTGCCCCACGACGTCCCCGCGCTCGTGCAGGCGGCCCAGTCGCGCGACTGGGCGCGAGTGGCGCAAATTGCGGCGGCGTCCAAAGACCCCAATTTCAAAGAGTTTAAACCGCCCGTCGCGGTTCATTATGTGCCCGAAAAACCAGGTGGTATCCTGGAAATTCGCGCCATCGCCGACCCCAGACAGCCCGTCGCGACGGTTTTCGAAAGCGAGCTTTCAGACGTCGAACTGCGGGTCGTGTGGCCCGCGTTTCCCGCTCCTGGCGGCGCTTCGCCTGCCAGCGAATAAATTCGCCGCAAAGAAGAGCAAAACCTGCCTTCGCAGGTTGCGATCTCAGTCCGCGAAGGCGGACTTCGTTTTCCTTTGCGGCGAATTTATTCGCTGGCAGGTGGCAATCTGGATTAAATAACTCATCGCGCGAGCGTCTTGGGCACTAAACTGGCGCTATCCACCGAGGAGACCAGCGATGAGACCCGACCACGAACGACTCCCCAGCGCGCCCAACGAAAACATCGACGACGCCATCGACGAAGCGCTCGAAGGCTCGCTGCGCGCCGAGCAATGGGCGAACTACGTCGCCGCGCTGCAAGGGCGCCGGAGCCGCATCGAACGCGATCTCGAAGTCGCCCACGATGCCGGCGAACGCGCCGTTTTGCAGCAGAAACTGGACGAAATCGAAGAGCAGATTCAAGTTCTGCGCGAAGAAGAAAACATCACCAAATTTGTCGAAGACGCCGTGAAATTCTCCTACGAGGTGCGGCGGCTGTCCGAAGGCTAAATGTTCAATGTTGAGCGTTCAATGTCCAATGTTCAATGTTTAAAGCTCAACATTGGACATTGAACGCTCAACATTGAAAGAAATTACCATGAAACTACTCGAATACCAGGGCAAAGAAATTTTCGCCAAATACGGCGTGCCCATTCCCCAGGGCCGCGTCGCGTTTTCGCCCGACGAAGCCGCTTCCATCGCCGCCGAAATCGGCAAAACCGTGGTCGTCAAAGCGCAGGTTCACGCCGGCGGACGAGGCAAAGCGGGCGGAATCAAACTCGCCAAAGACCCCGACGAAGCGCGCGCCGTCGCCGCGCAGATCATCGGCATGGAGATCAAAGGTCTCAAAGTCGAACGGGTTCTGGTCGAAGAGGCCGCCGACATCAAGGAAGAGTATTATCTGGGCATCACCACCGACCGCGCCGCGCGGCGCAACATCGTGATGGTCTCCAAAGAAGGCGGCATCGAAATCGAAGTCGTTGCCGAACAAAACCCTGCCGCGATTGCCAAACTGCATCTCGATCCCGCCATCGGCTTGCAGGATTTTCAGATTCGCCAATTAGGTTTCGAGGCCAATCTGCCGCCGACGGCGCTCAAAGGCATGGGCGCGTTTTTGAAGGCGCTTTATAAGGTGTATCTCGACTACGACTGCTCGCTCGCCGAAATCAACCCGTTGGTTTTGACCGGCGACGGCAAACTCATCGCCGCCGACTCCAAAATCGTTCTGGACGACAACGCGCTCTTTCGCCATCCCGATCTGGCGCAGTTTCAGGAAGAACAGGAAGACGATCCCATTGAAGCCGAAGCCCACAAACGCGGCCTCACTTATGTGCGTTTGGAAGGCGATATCGGCATCATCGGCAACGGCGCCGGCCTTGTCATGACGACGCTCGACGTGGTGCAGCGCGAAGGCGGACGACCGGCGAACTTTCTCGACATCGGCGGCGGCGCCAAAGCCGAAGTCGTGACGCAGGCCATCGACACGGTTTTGCTCGATAAGAATGTCAAAGGCATCTTTTTCAACATTTTCGGCGGCATCACGCGCGGCGATGAGGTCGCCAAAGGCATGCTTTCGGCAATTGAAATCATCGATATCAAGGTGCCGATTGTGGTTCGCCTGACGGGAACGCGCGCTGCGGAAGGTCTGGCTTTGCTGGAAGGATCGCCGCTTGTCGGCGCGGCCACGATGCAGGAAGGCGCGCAGAAAATCGTCGCGCTCGTTAACCAAAACTAAATATTGGCCACAAAAGTCACGAAAAGAACAAAAATTGAGCTGTCGAAACACCCTGTTTGTTCTTTTTGTGACTTTTTGTGGCTATTAAAAGAAAAATTATATGTCCAAAACACCCCTCGCACTCCAACTCTACTCCCTGCGCGCCGACAGCGCCCAGGATTTTCCCGCCACCATTCGCGCCGTCGCGCAAATGGGCTACGAAGCCGTCGAATTCGCCGGTTATCACAACATGAGCGCCGAGGAACTCAAAGCCCTGCTTGACGAAACCGGCCTCAAATGCGCCGGAACGCACACTTCGCTGGAAAGCGTTTCCGATCAAAATGTGCAGGAAACCGCCGCGTTCAACGCGACTTTCGGCAATTCGTTTTTGATCGTTCCAGGCGTGGGCGCCGAATATCGCGGCACGCGCGATGGCGCTTTGCGTTTGGCGGAAAAACTGACGCAAGCCTCGCAAACCGCCGCCGAATTCGGGGCGCGCATCGGCTATCACAATCACGGCTGGGAATTCGAGCCGTTCGGCCAAAACGGCGATTTCACGATGGAACTTCTGGCGGCCAACACGCCGCCCGAAGTCATTCTGCAACTCGACACCGGCAACGCCCAGGAAGGCGCCGCCGACCCGATTCCCTTTATCGAGCAGTGGAAAAGCCGCCTCACCACGGTTCACCTCAAGCCATTTTCCAAAGATTTCGAACGGTATTACATCGGCGAAGACGATTCGGATTGGAACGGCATTTTCGCGGCGCTCGAAGGCGCTCCGACGCAGTATTTCATCGTCGAACAGGAGCGCTATCCCGAACCCAACTCGCCCCACGAATGCGTGGCGCGCTGTTTGAAAAACCTCAGGGGAATGGACAAATGAGGAAATTTCTTCTGGTTTTGGCGCTCGCGGGCACGCTCAGCGCACGGGCGAATGCACTGCCTGCGCCTGATGTGATTCCCGCTCAGGGCGGCGCGATTCGCATCACGCCGATTTATCACGGCAGTTTGCAAATCGAATACGGCGGAAAAGTGATTCACGTCGATCCGTTTTCGGCAGGCGATTACACGGGCGCTAAAAAGGCGGATTTCGTTTTGATTACCCATACACATCCGGATCATTTGGATGTAAATGCGCTTAAACGGATAACGGGAAAGGGATCTGTTCACGTTTTCGCGCCTGAGGCCGCGCGTGACACGCTATTTAGTCTTTTCACGCCAAATGCTGTCAGAGTTTTGAAAAACGGCACAAGATACGATTTCAAAACTGGCGCTATGGTTTTAGGTGACGGCACAAGATATATAACGAAAAACGGCTTCGACATTGGACGCCAAAAACCGCAGTTTCATTTAGAAGCCGTGCCGATGTATAACCTCGTGCGCGGCCCCAAACCTGGCCAAAAATTTCATCCCAAAGGCGAGTTCAACGGCTACATTCTCACGCTCGGCGGCAAGCGCATCTACATCGCGGGCGATACCGAAGCGACGCCGGAAATGAAGGCGCTCAAAAACATCGACATCGCGTTTTTGCCGATGAATTTGCCCTTCACCATGACGCCCCAGGAAGCCGCCGCCGGTGCGCGCGCCTTCAAACCCAAAATCGTTTATCCCTATCATTATCGCTATCCGTTCACCAAAGCCAACGACAACCCCCAACAATTTGCGAAAGCTCTGGCGGGGAGCCGAATTCAGGTGCGGGTGCGCGATTGGTATGGCAATGCGGCGGCGAAATAGCCTCATGCCTGTCATTCCGAGGAGGCACGACGAGGAATCGGTAAGAGTTTCGTTTCACTTCCGCCAAAACGAGCCGAAAATGCAACCGATTCCTCGTCGTGCCTCCTCGGAATGACCGAATCGCAAGGTAGAACCATGAAAAAACCCATTCAATTTCAACTCGCGCAAGGCCAGGGCGCTTCGGCGACGGGCGCGGCGGCAAGCGGCGCTCTCGCGCTGGGCGCTTTTGCATTAGGCGCTTTTGCCATCGGTGCGCTGGCGATTGGCGCATTGTCCATCGGGCGCCTTTCGATTAAACGGCTGCGGCTCAAACGGGCGCAAATCGGCGAATTGGAAGTGCGCGTTTTGCGCGTGCATCATCTCGAAATCATCGAAACCAAAGACGCGGAGCCGAAACATGGCGAATAAGGAAGAAGCCGACAAGGGCGAACGCAATCGCCTCGATTTGTGGCTCAAACAGGTGTGCCTTTACAAATCGCGCAGCGAAGCGACCGAAGATTGCAACGGCGGCAAAGTGCGTTTGAATGGGCATCGAACCAAAGCCGCCGCCTCGGTCAAGGAAAACGATGTCATCGAAATTTCCAAGGGAGGCAACGAGCGCAAATTCGTGGTTTTGAGCGTGCCGCCCAAGCAGCTCGCCAAAGAAATCGCGAAAGAGGCTTACCGCGACGAAAGCCCGCCACCCACGCCCAAAGACGACCTTTTCGCGGGCGCGTTTTCGGCTCCCAAAGTCGCGCGCGGTGAAGGGCGTCCGACCAAAAAAGACCGCCGCGACATGGATAAAGGCGGGTTTCGCGGGCGCTGAAAATGAAGAGCGAAAGTGAGACGTTCGAAATCCGCTCGTCCGTTCAAGCGACGAGGGGCGATGGAGAGCGCTTGTTTTTGTGCCACGACGAACTTGCCTTGAGTTTTAAAAACGGCAAACTGCGGTTGGCGGGGGCAAAACGGCCTGGTGTGTTTCGCGTGCGGCTTGAGGACGTGACAGAGATTCGGTGGCGCAAAGACGGCTGGCAGGTCGATTTTGTGGTTGAAGGGCAGAGTTACCACATCACGTTTTTTGCACCAGAATGGGAGCAGTTAGGTAAGAAAATGTGGCCTTGGTCACTTCTTAGAACGCCTGGTGAGCTAATAATAGCCGTTCTGGTGTGGCGTCGGCGCCAGGAGATCACTCAGTGGAATTCTCGTGAAGCCGACAAGTGGCGCGAGATTTTGAAAGAGAGCAACGACGATGACCCAAAATTCCCACTTTCGGCCTGAACCGCGTTTTTACCCGTCGTTTCCGATGAAAGTCGATGTGCAGCACTGGCGCACTCTTTACGCTGGGCGAACGAGCCGCGCGGGGATTCGCTTACAACGGGCAAATCCAGGCGCTGCTTTTTGAACGCATCGAAGCTGTTCATCCCGATTGGAGTCATGAGCAACACCAAATGATGTTTTTTCGGTTATCGTATGCTGGAGAGCATTTCGAGGCTTTCGCTCAAGCTAAAATCACGCGCGGCGATTGGCGGGCCGATGAGATCGAAGCGGTGCGAGGCACGCCAATTCCACTTGACCGCGCGGAAAGTGAAAAATACGCCGCGATTTCTCATCCCGACCTGGATGAGGCCGCTAACCTCTGGCCCAACGCCAGCGAACGAGGCATTAACACCTAAAACCAACCAATTATGAGCATTCTCATCAACAAACAAACCAAAGTCGTCGTGCAGGGCATCACGGGCCGCGAGGGGCTGTTTCACACCCAGCAAATGCTCGAATACGGCACCAAAATCGTCGCCGGCGTCACGCCTGGCAAGGGCGGGCAGATGGTCGAACACGGCGACGACACCGTGCCGGTTTTCAACACCGTCGCCGAAGCCGTCAAAATGACCGGCGCCGACGTTTCGGTGATTTTCGTGCCGCCGCCCTTTGGTGCCGACGCGGTTCTGGAATCCGCCGACGCGGGCGTGAAAGGCATCGTGTGCATCACCGAGGGCATCCCGATTCAGGACATGATGCGCGTTTATCGTTTCGTGAAAGAGCGCGACGGCTGGATGATCGGGCCGAACTGTCCTGGACTGATTACGCCTGGCGAATGCAAAATCGGCATCGTTCCGGCCTCGATTTTCTCCTCTGGTGACATCGGCGTGGTTTCGCGGAGCGGCACGCTGACTTATGAAATCGTCGATGAACTGACCCGCAATGGCATGGGCCAGTCAACGTGCGTGGGCATCGGCGGCGATCCGATTATCGGTTCGAGTTTCGTCGACGTTCTGGGCTGGTTCGAGGCCGATGAGGCGACCAAAGCGGTGGTTTTGAGCGGCGAAATCGGCGGCGACGACGAAGAAAAAGCGGCGGAATTCATCAAAAACCACATGAGCAAGCCGGTGGTGGCCTTCATCGCGGGCAAAACTGCGCCTCCTGGCAAGCAAATGGGCCATGCGGGCGCGATTGTTTCAGGCAGCGCGGGTTCGGCCAAGAGCAAAATCGAAGCGTTTGGCGCGGCGAACGTGCAAGTCGTGGATTTGCCGTCGCAGGTGCCAGGACTTTTGAAAGAAATTCTGGGACGCTAACTTCATTTCTCACAAAGAAACAAAGATCGCACAATGAACACGAAGATTTTTCTTGGATTTCTCTTCGTGTTCTTTGTGTGACCTTTGTTTCTTTGTGAGAACCCTCTTCATTATGGAACATCGAAAATTAGGAAAAACCGGTCTGGACGTTTCGGTTCTGGGCTTTGGCGGCGCCGAAATCGGCTTTGAGGGCGCACCGCAAAACGACGTGGAAACTCTGCTTCATGCCGCCCTTGACGCGGGACTCAACACCATCGATACCGCCGAATGCTACATGGATTCCGAAGAGAAAATCGGGCGCGCGATTTCGCACCGGCGCGGCGAATTTCATCTTTTCACCAAAGTCGGGCACGCTTCGGGGTTGGAAGGTGAAGATTGGGATATTTCGCTCATGGAACGCTCCATCGAGCGTTCGCTGCAACGCCTGCAATCCGATTGCGTGGATTTGATTCAGCTTCACACCTGTTCGTTAGAGCAGCTCAAGCGCGGCGAAGTCATCGAAGTCTTAAAACGCGCGCAGCAAGCGGGCAAAACGCGCTTCATCGGTTATTCCGGCGACAACGAAGCCGCGCAATGGGTGGTCGAGACCGGTCTTTTCGACACGTTGCAGACTTCGCTGAGCGTTTGCGACCAGAATGGCGGCACAAGTTACATTCCTCTCGCGCTGCAAAATGGCATGGGCGTCATCGCCAAACGTCCCATCGCCAACGCGGTGTGGCGCTATGACGACCTTTTCGAAGACGGTCATTATCACCGGCCTTATCAAGATCGTTGGCGCGAACTCGATTTCGATTGGGGCAAGGATGCCGACGACGCGGCGAGCATCGCGCTGCGCTGGACGTTGCAGCATGGCGTTTCGACCGCGATTGTGGGCACGAAAAACCCCTCGCGCTGGACGAAAAATGCCGCCCTTTTGGAAGACGGCCCGCTCGATGCCGCACTTTTCGATTCGATTGGCGCGCGCTGGCGCGAAGTCGGCGGGCAAAATTGGCAAGGCAAGGGCTAAAAGAGGGCGCAGACCTCACGGTCTCGCCCTCTTCTGCGGGTGTCATGCGGATAATCACCTGGCCACCGCATCAAATGCCGCCGCCAGACTCGCCGCGTCGCTGCCAATGAGGTTGAGCGCGTGGAATTCGCCCACGAACGGCGAAAACGTCACCTGCGCGGCCTTGTCTGCGAGCAAACCGCCGCGCTCCTGATCGAAAATCAGCGGGTTGGTAGCGGCGCTGCCCAGCAACACCAGATCGGCTTCGATGGTCTGCCACTGCGGGTATTTTTGCATCAAGCGGTTGGGCTGAAGCCCCGTCACGACTTCGCGGGGCGCAAGGGTTCGCGTTTCGACTTTGCGGCCATTTTTGGCGTAAAAATCGGCGATTCTCTTCGCCAACGCGACGATTTTGAGGTCTTTTTGCTGTTCGGGCGTGAGAGCGACAACCAAAGGCGCATCCTTGCGCGCCGCGAAAGTCGCCAGCGACGCGGCGGCCTCGGAGGGCGGCGCGAAATCGGCGTCCTGCTTCCATTCGAGTTTGCCCGACAATCCCGAAAGCAGTTCCGTCGCGGTGATGGAATAGGCGCCCTTTTCAAAAATCGGCAGGCGCGTCGCGGCGCCGGACGATGCGAAAACTGTCGCTTTTTGGCCGTCTTTTTCGATAGAAAACTCCATCGGCACGCCGCGCAGATTGCCGTCGCCGATGTGCGCCTTCGCCTGGTAAAAACCCTGTTCGTCGCGCGAAATGGCGACGCGCGGGGCGGAAATCTCACTCGGCGGCAGAGCGAAAGTGGCGAAAGCGTCTTTGGTCAAATCCACCGTTTGGGCGGCGTCGAGCGCGAGCTTTTTGCCGCTTCGCAGGTCGTAGAGGGGCCGCGAGGTGTTCCAATTCAGCGTCGCAACCTTGGGATTGAACGCCTTTTCGGTGGTCTGGCCCGCTTCGACGGCGTTGTTGACGACGGTGAGGTATTGAACATCGCCGGTCGTGTGCGGAATCGCCCAAATCGTTGAATCACCCGAAACCGCGAGCGGCGCGGCGATGCCCTGCATCGCGGTTTTGAGAAGCGGCAGATTGGCCGCGTTGCGCGCGAAAAGAAGCGGCGTTTTGTCGGGCGACTGGCCGTGCGAGGCGCCGTCGCCCTGGGTGATGTAGCCGCGAATTTGCAGTCCGGTTTGGGTGCCTTCGACGCCCGCCGGAACGACCGATTCGTTGTCCAGCAACAACCTTCCGCCGTTTTGGGCAAAAGTTTTGAGTTGAGATTCCAATCCGTCCCACCAGTTCCAGGTGCCGTCGGTCGGGGTGAGGCCGGTGAGCAGAACCGCTTTCATCTCGGCGGGCAGACCGCGTTTCCATTCTTCGGGCGTGATGAGGCGCGCGGGCCAGCCCGCCGCGTGAGCCATAAACAGCGCCTCGCGCGTTTTGCCGTCGTGCGAAGCGGCCAGAAGTTCGGCGTCGGAGATTTTGTTGTCGCCGGTCTGGTTGAAACGGCGCAGCAGCGACTGCGGATGGACATAAAGAATGCCAATCGTGGCGTTGGGCCGCGTGCCCGCGTAGGCGCCGCCCATGCGGCGAAGGTAGGAGTAAAGTTCCTTTTGAGCGGCGGCTTTTTCGGGATTGGCCTGTTCGCCCGACGGCTGCGCGAGCCAGTTGGGGCCAATCGCCGACACGCCGCGCGTCAGGGCCAGAGCGTAGGCGCGCTGGCGCGACTCGCGCCCAAATTTGAGATAAAAATCGTCCATCAAGGCCCAGGCCGGCTTGTCGGGGTGGTAACTCTGCAAACGGTCGAGCGAGGCGACGTTGTAAAGCGGTTTGTGCGCCAGGGTTTCGTCCCAATCGTAAGCCTGCAAAACGGGCAGGGCGGCGAAGATTTCCTTGCCAGGATTGGTCGCCCAGGGCGCGCCGCCGCGTGCGCCGACCCCGCCAGGGCCATAACTGCCGGTCGTCACCGCCGCGCCAGGCGCGACTTCGCGCACGGCGCGCGCGAAATAGCCGTATTGCCCTGCGGTTTTGTCGTGCGCGGCGATGTAGTCGAGATATTCCCGCGTCGGGGCGCTGCCGCCGGTAGCTTTGGCGGCGACGGGCCGTTTTTCGCCGAACTGGACGAGATGCGCTTCGCTCCACGGCGTGCCAGGGTTGGGCGGCGCCCAGTCCCAGAACGGAACGTAACCGCTGCCGCCATCGGCGCCAATCGAGACGCCCGCGAAGTTGCCGTTGCGATGGAGTCGCTGCGTCGCCAGTTGCAGGCTCCGATAAAGCGGCGCGTGCCAGTCGGGAAGGTTGTGGGAGAGAAACGCGACGTTGGGATGAGTTAGAAAAGGCCGTTTCCAATCCACATCGGGCGTCAGACCCAACCCAATACCGCGCGCTTTGAGCGCCCGTGCGAGCTGGTCGAATTTGGCTTCGCCGACGCCTTCGCTGAAAGCATTGTCGCCCGCCTGTTCAAAAACGCGGTCGTAACCGGTGTCGGCGAGATAGTTCGCGTAATCGCTCGCGCTGCCAGGGAATCTTTTGCCCTTGTCGAACCACTGGATCGCGGGGCCGTGCGCGCTTTTGAGAAAATGCCCGCCGCTCATGCCGTGCGGCAGCGATACGCTGTAAATCGAGAGCGGCGAACGCGGCACGTCGATGCCGATACGCTCGCGCCACGAAAGCGGGCGCGGCGCGCTGGCTTGGGCGGCGACCGGCGTTGCCGCTTTTGCGGGCGCGGCGATGCCTTGCGGCGCGCGGGCGGCCAGAGTTCCGGCCATCTCCGCCTTGATTTGTTCGGGCGAAAGCGCCGCGAGATAGATGCGTGCTTCGTCGAAGGCGCCGACAAAGCCGGAACGCGCGCCGCCAGGGAAAGCGGCGTTTTCTTCGTAGCCGAAGACAACGGGGGCGGTATTGGCCACAAAAGGCGCTTCGCTCAGTTTTTTGCTGCCCGCCGCTTCGCCGTCGAAATAAAGCCGCGCGGCGTCGCCGCTTTGCAGCGTGAGGGCGATGTGATGCCACTCGCCAGGCGTCAATTTTTTCCTGGAAGCGAAGTTTTGCCAGGCGCCGTTGTTGCCGTTGAAACCCAAAGTGCCGTCGGGCGCGACTTCGAGTGCGAAAGGCGTGGTGGAGTAGGGCGCGGGCCTTTTGGTCACCAGAATCGCCGGATTTCCGCCGCGCGGCGATTCGTCCAGGCGCACCCAGAACGCGACAGTCAGAGTCTTAATTGGCCCGTCAAGCGGCTTGATTTTGAAGCTGGCGCGCGCTTTCCCTCCGCCCAGTTGCAGCGCGTTGTCGCGCTTGCTGCCGCCCGCGAAGGCCGCTTCCTGCGGGTTGCCGTCGAAGCCGAGCGGCCCAATGTCGGCCACCCTTTGGGGGTTCGCGCTGTCCGGCTCCATCGGGTAATAGGCCAGCATTGGCGGCGTGTCGGCCCCACCATTGTGGTTTTTGGCGGCCTCGGCGCGGCGCGAGGAGAGAACGTCGGTGGTCTGGGTCGCGGCCATCGCCAGAGCGAGGCGTTTTAAATCGGCGTCCCATTCTTTCTGGGCGCCAAAGGCGGGTTTCGCGTTGGAAACCGTGATTTTGGGCGCGCCCGCGAGCGTCACATTGAGCGGCAACAGTTCATTTCGCGGGTTTCCTGGCACAACCGGCTTCAAACCGACATCGAAGCGCACCGGCGCGCGGCCCGCGACCGACAATTCATACGGCTTTCCGCCTTCGTTTTGCGGCAAAAGCAGCGTGAGCGAACGCAGCGGCCCCGCGTTGCGATAAATTTCGGCGTCGCTATATTTTAAAACTACGTCGCGCACGTCGCTTTCGCCCGCGCCGCGAATTTCAATCGGAAAAGTCCACAATTGATACTGATTTTCGTCGGTGCGCGCGGTGCGGTCACTGGTGATAACGTCGCGGTGCAAAAAGCCTTTGAGGGGCCGCAGCCAATGGTTTCCTGGCGAAATTACCTCGTCATCGGGGCGCTGGAAGAGCGAACGCGCCGCGTCGCCGTCGCGCAGGGGCAAAAAGCGGCTTTCTTCAGCGTCTTTGTCCCAGATGGGCTGGCCGCTCAAAGAAAATTGCGGCCAATCCACCGCATCTGGCCCGCCAATTCGCTCGGCTTTGGCGTTGACGAAACCACGCCCGTGAGTGGAAGAAAGCGGCGCGTCGTAGCGCGCCAGACGCAGCGCGACGTAGTGCGTGGGAGCGGCGAAATCGCTGTCTTTGGCGGGCCGAGTCGCGGTTAAAAGCCCGTCTTTGTCGGCGATGATTTGTTCGGGCGTCAAAACGGCGGCGTAAAGGCGCACCTCATCGATCCAGCCTTGAAACGGCGAGCGCGCGCCGCCAGGGAAATCCATGTTTTGCATCCAGCCAAACGCGAGCGGATTGTCGTTGGAGGCCAGAGAGCCGCCGAACTTTTGGCGGCGGCGCTCTTTGCCGTCCACGTAAACCACCAATTCGCCATCGGGGGCGTGCGAAACGGCGACGTGCGTCCAAGTCCCGACTTTGAAAACGCGGTCAAACCACACACCGGCCCATTGCGCGCCGTTGTTGAGGTTGACGCCCAGGTTTCCGCTGGGACTGATGTCGAGTTCGAACGGCGCGCTCTGCCACGCCGCGCTGCGCTTGGTGAGAATTGGCGCGTCGTTTTTAGGAAATTTTTCCGGCTTGACCCACAGCGAAATCGTGAGCGGCGAGCCGAGCCGGTTCAAAACGCCGCCTTTGGTGACCCGCGCCTGGCTCTGTTCGCCTTCGCCCGATAGATAAAGCGCGTTGCCGCGCACGCCATTGGGAACGATTTTGGCGCCCGAACGCACACTGCCTTCGATTTTGAGCGGCCCGCTATCCAGCAGTTTTTGGGCGTCAGCGTCCGGCTCCATCGGGTAAGACGCGACGAGCGGCACGTCCTGCGCCCAAGCGGAAGTAGAAACGGCGCCCAGAAGGGCGAGGGCGCGGAAAAGGGTCTGAGTTGACATAAAAATCTATGGGGTGGGCTGTTTTTCGAGTGCGAAGCGGGTTGCTCCAGCAGTTCCATCACGCGCCGCGATGCAGCTAAAAATCCTGGCAGGATTCGCGCTGCGCCTGGACGAGAAGCTGTCCGTTTTCCTCTTCAACGGACAGCAAAATCGCGTGTTCGCGGCCCCAGCCGTGTTTTTCGGTGTGCAAAACGAGACGTTCCTCGCCCTCGAAAAGGCGAAACAGCATCCCGTGCCCGCCGTTGTGGCCGTAAATCGGCTCCGCGTCGTGCTTCCAGGGGCCGAGAACGCCGTTTTGCGAGCGCGCGACGCCCACATCGTAGCCGAAATCGCCGCGACTCGACCACAGCATCGCCAGTTCGCCGCTTTTCATGCGGCGAAAAAACGGGCCGTCGGTGACAAAAGACGCCGCCATTTCGCCCTGCGCGACCGCGCCCGACCAGGGCGCATCGGAAGCGGCGAACAAAACGATGGGTTCGCCTTCGCCTCGCTTCAAATCGTGGCTGAGACGCCGCGCGCACATGGTTCCGTCGGTCAACTGCACCCATTCGTGACAATAGACCAGCCAGGGCTGCCCGTTTTCATCCCAGAACGGCGTGCCGTCGATGGCCATTTGCTGCGGCGGCGTGAGCAGCCCGTCGCCCCAAAGTTCAAATGGCCCGCGCGGGTGAGCCGAGCGCAGGATGTAGGTGCCGCGTTTGGTCGAGGTGCCCATCGAAGCGAACATCCAGAACGCGCCGTCACGCTCGTGAACTTCGGGCGCCCAGAAGTGGGGAAGATTCGCCAGTTCGCCCCTCGCGTTGAAAACTGGAAACGGGCCGTCCCACGTTTGCAGATCGGGGCTGAGGTAGCAGTCGAAGCCGCCGCCGAGCGCGTGCGCGGCGGGGGCGAGGCGCGTCGTGCCGAACAAATAATACAGTTCGTCCCCAGCGTGGGGCAGGATGAAGGGGTCGCGGATGGGGATGTCAAAAAGGTTCATGCAGGGCGCAGGCGGAAGCGGAAAGCGCGCTCAAGACAGCCAGGGCGCTCCAAAAAATTCGTGTTGTCATAAAAGTTTCATTCAGCCGGACTTGATGCCATCAGCCGCAGACCTCTGGCATCGCTCAGATCGAGTTTTTGCTTGAGGAAGTTGGAATCGTTGTCGCAAAGCGACAGCGACAAGCGAAACGGCGCCTTGCCAACCAGAGTTTTCGGCATCGTCAGAGCGTAAAAAGTGCGCCCGCCTTCGCGGGTAATCGTGGTTTGGAGGTTTGGCGTGCCGGTTGACACCGCTTTTCCGCCGATCAGTCCGGCGCGCGTGTCAACGAGAGTTTTTCCGGCTTCGTCGCGGATCAAAACGCGCAGACTGTCGGCATTTGGGAGATCGGCGGCATTTTTGGCCTCGACCAGTTGGTCGTCGGTCGCCGCGACATAAAGGTGCAGATTTTGTCCGCCGTCACGCAGCCAGACGAGGGCCGACAAGTCGGCTTCTCCCCGATACCAGCGCGATTGATCGGGCTGCGTGACGAAGAAGTTGGTGACGTTGGCTTCGCCCAGCACCGCGAGCGGCTGCAACGGCATCCAGCCCGCCAGATTCGTGGGCGCGGCGCCGCCCAAGGATGGAATCGGCGCGCTGATTTGCAGCGGCACGACCTGTTGCGACACGGTTTTTCCGCCGGCCACGAGCGAAACCACCACGCGGTCGGGATCGGTTCCGGCGCTCAGCGCGAGTTCGCGCTCTTTGGGGCCGCCAAACTCCAGTTTCCAGCCGCCCGAACCGCTCAAAACCAGCGCCGAAAGCACGTTGCGGCCCTTTTTGAGCGGTAAATTGAAAGTGTGGTCGGCCAGGCCGCCGTGCTCATTGCCCTTTTCGAGCGTGCTGTAAACCTCGCGTCCGTTGACGTTCCACTGCATATACCAGTCGGCGCTGGCGGCGACGGGCAAAATCATGTCGCGCGGCGCATCAATGGTTGTGACCGCGAGCGCGGCGCGTTTTTCGCCGAATCCACCCGCGAGGCGCGCGATTTCCAGGCGCTCTCCGCCCGCGAAACTCTGGCTCGAAACCCATCGCCCTGCGAGCGGATTTTTGGCGCCCGCGACGGTATCGGGGATGGAGTTCAAGGCTGCGGGTGACAGTTTCGCGGCGTCGATGTCGGTGAACACTTTCCACCACGTCGGCAGCGCGAGCGGCGCATCGAAGCGGCTCAAAGTGACGGCGATTTGCGATTCGACCGGCTCGCCATCGGCGCGCAGCGTGATTTTGGCGGGCGAAACCGTCGCTCTAATCGGCACGCGCGCGAACGGCTCGACGCGGATTTCGGCGGCCTGGGCGCGCGCGTCGGGATTACGCGCCAGAACCGGAATCTGGGTCGTGGTGCCAACCAGAAGCGGCTCCCCAGCGCTGACCGTGAGCAGCGAGGGCGCGACATCGACCAGGGAACTGGCGCCACTCGACTGCCATGTCAGGAACACCGGTTCGGTGCCGACTGGAAGCGTGGCGATGTTGCCCGCGACGGTTTTGGTGGGCGTGGCATTGCCGAAGAGGTCGTAATTTTGCGCGCTCGAAACTGTGCCGGTGCGGGCGTCGAGGCGCAGCGACACATCGAACTGCGCGGGTTTTTCCGACCACGCCACCAACGTTTTGCGGCCCGTCGCGGCGCCCTGAGCGTTGCGCTCTTCAAAAAGGTAGGCGTTGAGGCCAGGCGCGTTCAGCGCGCGCGCGAAATCGACGTTTTTGACGAAAGCATGGTGGCGCAGGCGCTCGACCAGGTTGCGATATGCCATCACCGAGGGGCGCGGCTCCAAAAGGTTGTCGGTGAGGCCGTAGCCGCCCTCGCTGCCGCTGCCTTCCATGAAGAGGCGGAAAAACATGAAGGTTTCCATGTTTTGCGACTGCGCGTAAGTCAGTTTTTCGACCAGAGTGCGCGCCTGTTCCATCAAACCGTTGCGGTCGTTGCCGGAAAAGCCGGACTCGGTTTCGATGAAGCGCGCGTTGGCTTTTCCACCTTTGGCGGCGGCTTCGCGCGCGCGTTCCAGAGCGCTGCGCTCGGATTCGCCGCCCTTGCCGTGACCGTGATAGGCGATGGCGTCGAGCGCCGCGCCGTCCACGACCTGCAAAAACTCGCGCGAACGCCGGTCGCCTTCCGGCCCCGCGAACGAGAGGCCACCGTTCATCACAACTGTGTCGTCGGGCCTGAGTCCGCGCTGCGCGGCGCCGCGTTTGATGGCGGCGCGCATCGCTTCGAAAGCGCGGGCGTATTCGGTCATGGTGCCAGGGTAGAAAAACGGCAGATCCGGCTCGTTGCCCAGTTCGAAGTAGCGAATTTTGCCCGCGCCGCGCCCCGCGTGGCGCCGCGCGATCTCTTCCACCCGCGCGACGGTGTTCGCCAGATCCGCGGCTTTGCGCGCGGCGTCGCCGTCGCGCGGCGGCCCCTCCATCAACATGGCCTGCAAATTTTCCCTCGCCAGACGCTCCAGCGATTGGCCGACCGTTTCCGCGTTGGTCGCTTCGCCTTTGCGATGCACATCGCGCAGAATATCCACGCCCATCAAGCGATAAAACGCGAATCCGTTTCTGTCCTGGGTATCGTAAATGTAGGTGTTGGCGGCGTCGAGTCCGAAAAGAAACTCGCCTGGGCGCGCTTTGGGCAAAACCGCGTCGCTAACGATGCCCACTCGCAAAGTGCGCGAGTAGACCGGCGTTTTGTCGCCTTGATTCAGGAACAGCGACAATTTAGCGTCGTAGGGGCCAAGCGGCCAGGCGCGGGTGTCGAAGGCGAGCGGCACGGGCGTGGTCGAGTCGGGCGCCAGATTGATTTCCCCGCTCGCGCTGTGACGGCTTCTGTCGTCGTAGCCGGAAACCTCGAAGCGGTAGAACACCGGACGCGCGACGTGAGCCAGGTTTTGCAGCGGCACGCGGATTTCGTGGCGCGACGCGCGTTTGAAGACGAAAATTCCGCCCGCCGTGTCGGTTTCGATTTGGTTGGTTTTGAGCATTCGCGCCCAGTTCACATCCTTTTTCGGGTCGTAGCCGGTGATTTTGATGGACTTCAAAAAGAGACTGCTGTTGGTGCCGTCCATTCGCAAATCGAAGCCGTCCACTGCCAGTTTCTCGCCGCTTTTGGGGTCGCGGGCGCCGAAATAAACGTCATCGACGCGAAATTTTTGAGTGCGCCATGTGGTGGTGTTGCCCCAGCCGCTGACCACTTGTTTGCTGCCACTCTTGGTGTCGGCCTTGAGCGTCCAATTGGCGGCGGCGGGCATATGGTAGGTGATTTCGACATCGACCGTGGGCCGCCCGCCGTTTTGAAACCTCGGATCGGTGATTTTGAAGCGAAACGAGCGCGCCCAGCCCATCGTTGGCTCGATGCTGTTTTCCGCAACCCACGCCGGCGATTCCTCGTCGCCGAATTTGACCGTCGTGGGCTTGACGCCTTCGCGGTCGAAGGTCAAGCCGCGCTCGATGGGCGTTTTGTCGAAGATGATTTCAACCGAATCCGTGGTTTCCTGGGCCAAACATGCGGTTTGCATGGGAGGTGTCAACAGCAGCGCGCACAGTAAAGCACGGTAAAAGGGGAGAGCGTTCATGATGTCCTGTCAGATGTGCCAGAGGTTTCCTGACTTCTTGCGCCAGGGTCGGCGCAGCCCCGCTCCGCGATTGCGGAGCGGGGCTGTTGTTTTGATTGGTGATGAGACTCGCGGCCAGTGGCTCCAGTGGCCTCAGTTGTATTTCGTTTGAGCGCGGGCCAACATCGCCCTTGCCGTGTTGGTCTGCGAAGTGTTGTCGAAGGCGCGATTGTCGCGCGTCCACAGATTGGTAGGCGTCAAGGTCGCCAGGGGTTTCATCGCTTTGACGTGGCCATCGGCAAAAGCGTAGTTGCTCATGCCCAGATGACCCGCGAAAAGGTTGAATTGGGGGTTGGCGTTGCCGTTGACCGGATCGAACTCAGCATACCTGTTCAGGCTCTCGACATAGGCGAGGACGAGCGAGGGAGACTCAATAGTCGATATGTGCAGGGCTCTTTGCCGGAAGTCACCGAAGTCAAGGACCCCGATACGCGATGAGAAGCCGCTGCCTGTCACGGCGTAGGATGTCATAATCGCTGGATAGGCCCCGCGGGCAGTGGTGGCAGGGAGCGGGTCGCGCGCAACTATCGCATTGTTGGGATTCGACGGGCAGACCATCATCTGCGTGCTTTTGACGTAAGGCTGCACGACTTGGGAAAATGCGGCGCCGCCGGCATTCTGGGGCGGGAAATACTCGTCGTAATCCTGCACATATTGCAGCATACCCAGGCTGAGCTGCTTCATGTTGCTGGCGCAGCTGGTTTTGCGCGCGTTTTCGCGGGCGCGTCCGAAGACCGGAAACAAAATCGCGGCGAGGATAACAATTATGGCTATAACGACGAGCAATTCGATGAGGGTGAAGGCGTTGCGGCGGGTAGGGGAAACGGGGAAATCATGGAAATTCCTTTTTCTATCAAAATTAGTCGGCTCGAAGCGAAAAATACATCTTTAAGCGGGGACGACCATTTGGGGCGCGATGAGGCGCAGTTGAGGTGAAGCGGGCAGCTCGTTTTTGGCCCGTTCCAGCAGCAGGTCGATGAGCGCGCGTCCCAGAAGGCGGTTGCGCTTGTCCACCGTCGCGGCGGGCACAACCGGCTCGAAAGCGAGCTCGGCACATTCCATCCAGTAGTTGTCGTAGCCCGCCAGAAGCACGTCCTGGCCAGGCACCTTGCCAAACAAACGGCAGGCGGCGGCGGCACCGAACAGGTCGCGGTCGGTGGCGCACAAAAGCGCATCCACGTGAGGCAAATGTTCGATGAGATGGCCCGCCAGAAGTCGGGTCGAAACCTGAAAACGCGCTTCGAAATCGCCTTCTTCCTGCGGATTGGGCATGGAGGGCACGAAAACCGGTTGGAGCGGCTCCAGGCCGGCTTCGCGCATGGCGCGCCGGTGGCCTTCGAGCCGAGGCGCGAACCAGTGGGCATCGGCGTGAACGGCAGGCCACAGCATCAGGGGAGCGCGTCGCCCCGCTTGCAGCAAAAAGCGCGTCAGTTCATAGCAGCCGGCGGCGTGATCGGAAGCCACGCGATCAAAGCCTCCCAGTTCGGGCGCCGAGCCGTAAACCACGACACGCAAACGGCTCGCTTGCAGACGGTTCGCCCATCCCAACACATCGCCGCCCGACCGCATTAAATCGCTGACCACCACGCCCAGGGGCGAGGCCAGCGCCAGATGTTCGAGCGCGGTGCCATTCAGGGTGTTGGGATGAAGCGTCAGGGCGTGCAAATGCGCGTCGTGCGCGGCCTGCAACGCGCCCTGCACGATGAAGCCGAGCCAGCCCTCTTCGTGTTGCTCTTCCAAAGGACGGCTTTCGTGCGTCAACACGGCCACGGCATCGCGCAAAAGACCACCGGCCGGCTGCGAAGCGGTCTCGCGCGGCGCCACGATGCGGAGTCGCCCGCCATTGGAGCGAAACAGGTTTTCTTCATCCAGCATCGTCAAGGCACTGCGGAGCGTGCCCCGACTGACACCGATCTGACGCGCCAACTCGTCTTCGCGCGGCAGGGGCTGGCCGGCGGGCAAAGTGCCATCGGCGATCCAGTCGCGCAGGGTGCGCGCCGCCCGTGCGCGCGGCGCCGAACTTTCAATCGCAGGGAGGGAGCGAGAAACCGAGGGAGCAACAGAAGACATTTTAGACCCAAAGCGAACTTGAAATTTATTATACCCAGATTAGACCGAATTCAAACATCGGCGCGAAAAATAATTTAAGAAGCCGTGACAGGCCGCGATTTGGCGTGGAGAATGGGCGTCGCGCGTTGTGGGAGCCATACTCACGGAAGGAGTGAAGCCTCCCTTCGCAGGCTTTTATGAAACCAAATCTGCAATCCCTCATCGCGCAAACCTGGCATCAACTGCGCCGGTTTCCAACTTCTGATGCCCTCGCTGACGCCGTGATGCTGCAAGCCATCTGGAGTTTGGTTTGGGCGCCTTTTCGCATGGCGAAGTTTTACGCTTCAACCCAGGATGAGTTTTTCTCCAAATGGCGACGCTGGAATTTCCTTATTCAACCCCTGCAGGTGTTTCTGGGTGTCTATGGATTGTTCTGGCACTTCAATTTGTCGCTGCGCCTGCGCCGCGACGAGAAAAAAGCGTGGCGGGTGGCGACAAATCTCGCCCTCTTGTCGGTGCTAAGTTACGCCAATGTTTTGTTTTCGGCTGTTCTTACCAGAAAGTGGTTGAGCGGACTCCCCGAACTCACCGAGGAACAACAGCAACGGATGACCGAAGAACAAATCGCCAAATACAACTCCTACCTGGAACAAGCGCGGGAAGTGCCGCTCAAGCCCCTCTATCCACCAAGGCAACTCGCGATAATGCTCATCACTTTAGGTTTGACGCTCAACGTGTTGGTGCGCGCGCTGCAAAAACCAACGCGCGCCCGTTTCCATTCCCAAACCTCCCCGAATCGCCATACTGAGGCGCTATGAAAGCTATCGTTGTTTCTCAATACGGCGGGCCGGAAGAATTGAAGCTCGAAGAAATTCCCGATTTGACGCCGCAAAGCGGACAGGTCGTAGTGAAAATCCACGCGGCGGGCGTCAATCCGGTCGAAACTTATCGCCGTGCCGGAACGCCGCCTTACAATTCCGGCCCGCTCCCTTATACGCCTGGCAGCGACGGCGCGGGCGAAATTTCCGCCGTCGGGCCACATGTCGAAGGTTGGAACATCGGCGACCGCGTTTATCTTTACGCGCCCAAAGGTTCGGGCACTTACGCCGAGTTTTGTTTGTGCGATCAGAGCGAAGTGTTTCGTTTGCCCGATGGTATCTCTTTCGAGCAGGGCGCGGCTCTGGGCGTGCCCTACGCGACGGCGCACCGCGCGCTGTTCGGCAAAGCAGGCGCGAAAGCGGGCGAGTTCGTCTTCGTTCACGGCGCGACGGGCGGCGTGGGCGTCGCGGCGATTCAACTCGCGCAGCGCGCGGGACTTCAGGTCGGCGGCAGCGCCGGAAGCAGTGAGGGCGAAGCCTTTTTGGAAAGTCTGGGCGTGAAATATACGGCCAATCACAACGCGCCCGATTATCTGAGCGATGTGCTGGGCATGACGTGCGGGCGCGGCTGCGACATTATTCTCGAAATGCTCGCCAACGTGAATCTGGGCCGCGACCCCGATGTTCTGGCGCCGTTTGGCCGCATCGTGGTGATCGGCAATCGCGGCTCAGTCGAAGTCAATCCGCGCGATTGGATGATGCGCGACGCCACCCTTTTCGGCATGACGCTCTTCAACGCCTTGCCCACCGATTTAAAACTCATTCACGCCGATTTGGGAATCGGACTCGGAAACGGCGAACTCCAGCCGCTCGTCGGACGCCAGTTTTCGCTCCAGGAAGCGCCCCAGGCGCACCGCGCCATCATGGAAAGCGGCGCGCGCGGCAAAATCGTTCTAAGTAGAGGTTAGAAGCGAGACAACTCATCTAACCTCTACTCTCTTTCTTCTAAAATCATGCCCGCTGCCCCTTTGCCGCCCGACGAACGCAGGCGCCAGGAGAATCTGGAGCTTTACCAGATTCTCGACACTCTCCCCGAACAGCAATACGACGATTTGACGTTTCTCGCGGCGCAGATTTGCGGGGCGCCCATTTCTCTGCTGACCCTCGTTGACCGTGACCGCCAGTGGTTCAAATCGCATCGCGGTCTGGATATGGAGGAAACCCCGCGCGAACTTTCGTTTTGCGCCCACGCCATTCTCGACGGGGAAGTCCTTGAGGTGCCCGATACCGCTCAGGACGCGCGGTTTCTCGATAACGAACTCGTCACCGGCGCCACCAATCTACGTTTTTACGCCGGAGCGCCTTTGGTCACGCCCGAAGGCTTTCGCCTGGGAACGCTGTGCGTGGCCGACAACACGCCGCGCCAGCTTTCGCCCTCGCAGCTCGAATCGCTGGCGGCGCTCTCGCGCCAGGCGATGGCGCAGCTCGAATTGTGGCGCACCGTGCGGCGCCTGCAAACCGCCGACGCCGCGCGCGCCCAGGCTTTATCGCATCTGGCCGCCAACGCCGCGCTGCTGCGCGAGTTCGTCGAACACGCGCCCGCCGCCATCGCCATGCTCGACCGCGATCTGCGCTACATCGTGGTTTCGCGGCGCTTTTTGACCGATTATGACCTCGCGGGCCGCAATTTAGAAGGTCTGCATCACTACGAGGTCTTCCCCCACATTCCGCAGCGCTGGAAGGAAACGCACAAGCGCGTTTTGGCGGGCGCCGTCGAACGCTGCGAAAAAGATGAATTGGTGCGGCCCGATGGATTTGTCGAGCTGCTGCAATGGGAAGTGCGGCCCTGGCGCGACGCGCGCGGACAGATCGGCGGCCTCATCATGCTCACCGAAAATATCACCGAGCGGGTGCGCGCCGAGCGGGTCAAAAACGAGTTCGTGAGCGTGGTTTCGCACGAACTTCGCACCCCCCTCACCTCGATTCGCGGCGCGCTGGGCCTTCTGGCGGGCGGCGCCGCAGGGCCGATGCCTCCCAGCGCCAAGCAGATGCTCGACATCGCCCAGAAAAACAGCGACCGTCTCGTCCTGCTCATCAACGACATCCTCGACATCGAGAAAATCGAAAGCGAAGAAATAAAGTTCGATTTGCATCCGCTCTCGCTGCGCGAGCTTTTGGAAAACGCCCGCGAGCAAAACAGCGCCTATGGCGAGCCTCTGGGCGTGCGTCTGGTTGTGGAGAACAGCGCCTCGCTCGACGGCATGGAAGTGCTGGGCGAGGAAAGCCGTTTGCAGCAGGTGCTGTCGAATCTGCTCTCGAATGGGTGCAAGTTCACGCCTTCAGGGGGCGCGGTTCATCTGAGCGCGCAGGTGCGAGGCGAGATGGTTCGGGTGAGTGTGCGCGATGAAGGGCCAGGTGTTTCGAGCGAGTTCGTGCCGCGCCTGTTCGAGAAGTTCACCCAGGCCGATTCTTCTTCGACGCGCAGGCAGGGCGGGACGGGATTGGGTCTGGCCATTGCGCGCGCGATTGTGGAAAAGCACGGCGGAATTTTGGATTATCTACCGCCACTCGATGGCGAAACGGGCGCGACTTTCTTCTTTGATTTGCCGTTGCACGCTGCTCCCCAGGCGGCCATTGCGCCCGAAGTCGAGACTTCTCTGCCGTGCATTCTTATTTGCGAGGACGATGGCGAAGTCGCGCAGCATTTGCGCCTGATTGTCGAGCAAAACGGCTATCGCGCCGCCATCGCGCCGACATTGGGCGAGGCGCGCGACTTATTAAAACGAGAACATTACGCGGGTCTGCTGCTCGATTTGCTATTGCCCGACGGCGACGGACTCGAACTTCTCGCCGAACTGCGCGCCGACCAAACCAAACGCGAATGGCCGGTCGTGGTGATTTCTGCCTTCTGCGAGGAAGGTCAACTACGCGGCGAAGCTTTTGGCGTTCTCGACTGGATCAGCAAACCCATCGACACGCCTCGTCTGCAAGCGGTTCTGGCGCAGTTTAGGCGCGATGGCACGGCGCGCGTGCTTCACGTCGAAGACGATGCCGACGTGCGCCGCATCACCGCGATGATTCTGGAAAACAGCGTGCAAATCGTCGCCGCGACTTCGCTGCGCGAGGCGCGCGACCTCTTGAAAAACGGCCATTTTGACCTCGCCATTCTCGACATCGGCCTGCCCGACGGCAACGGCCTCGACCTTTTGCCCCTGCTTGGCGCCTGCGACCCTGCGGTGCCGGTGATTCTGTTTTCCGCCAGCGAACCCAGTTCTCAGCAAGCGCGCAGCGTCATCGCAACCCTGGTCAAGTCGCGCACCGATAACCAAACGCTGCGCGAAACCATCCAGCGCAGTTTGAATGGCAAAGCCTGACTCGCTTGTGGTCTTTTCTCTGGCGCGAATTTGGCATTCGTGCCCACCCATGCCCGAAGGCCCCGAAGTGAGACGCTACGCCGTCCAACTGGCGAACGCGCTCGAAAACCAACCGGTAACCCATCTCTCCGCCCGCACCCGCGACGCCAAAGCCTTTCTGTCCGAGCATCCCGACCTCTTCCCAGGCCGCATTATCGAGCGGATTCGCTCGCACGGCAAGCATCTTTTCGGTGTTTTTGAAGGCGAAATCGGCTTTCACTCCCACCTGATGATGTGGGGCCGTTGGTCGGTTTACGGCGGCGGGGAGACTATCGAAATCGACCGCCGCGAGCGCGCCCGCATCGAAACGCCCGCCGCCATCGCCATTCTTCTTTCCGCGCCGGTTTTCGAAATTTTCCAGGGTGAACCCTATCAAAAAATCGAGAATCTACGCACCCTCGGCCCCGACATTTTGCCCTACGACGGCCCGTTCGACGCCGCGCTGTGGCGCAAGCGTTTGCTAAGTGAAGAAAATCTGGAACGCGAAATCGGCGCGGTTCTGCTCGACCAGCGCATCAGCGCCGGAATCGGCAACTACCTGCGCGCCGACATCCTCTTTTTCTGCCGTATCGACCCTTACAAACGTGTCGGCGAGCTTTCATCCGCAGAACTCGCCGCGCTGAGCGAAGAAATCCCCCGCGTGGCGCGCCGCGCGTTCGAGGGCGAGGGCGTCTCGGTTCCGCCCGCGCTGCGCGAGCGATTATTGAGCGACACTTCGTTGTCTTACGGCGCGCAAATCCGCGAATACGGCGCGCGCCACGCTGTGTTTCGGCGCACCAATCTGCCGTGTCTGGTGTGCGAAACGCCGGTCAAACAGAAAAAACAGGTCGTCTATCGCACCCCCGACGGCGACGACGAAAACGAACCTGGCGACGAGCGCGCGCGCATCATTTATTTTTGCCCGAACTGCCAGAACGTCGATATGGCGCGCTTTGAGAGGGTGAAGAAGCCTCGCTCCAAGCGCGCCGCCATTGGAGAACGCGAAGCGTCAGCGAGTGAGGCCTGACCGTCACTTTGTCTTTGCAGTCGAGCTTCACTCGCTGACGCTTCGCGTTCTCCAGGTGGCGGGAAACTAATCTCTTGCCTTAGCCATGTCCCAATTCCTCGCTTTCTGCCGCACCGCCGAAGCGGTCGCCGCCACGACTTCGCGCCTCGAAAAAGCGCGCATTTTAGGCGAATACTTTTCGACCTTAAGCGACGAAAACCTGCGCCGCGCCGCGCTTTATTTCGGCGGCCATCTCTTTCCAATGCGCGAAGGCCGCACCGTCAACATCGGCGGCGCGCTGCTCTTCGCGGCGATTCAAACCGTTTCGCATTGTGAGGAAAATTGGCTGCGCGAACGCTTGGTGGCGCGCGGCGACAGCGGCGATCTGGCCTCCGAAGCGTGGGAGCGGGCCGCGATTGGGGGCGACGCGACGCTCGATCTGGCGCAAATCGAGGCAGAAATCGCGCTTCTGGCGCAAACGAGCGGCTCCAAAGCCAAACTCGCGCGCGTGGTCGAGGTTTTGGGGCGGTGCGGTGCGCTCGAAGCGAAATACTTCGTCAAAATGCTGTCCGACGATTTGCGAATCGGCCTCAAAGAAGGCGCGGTCGAAGACGCCATCGCGCGTTTGGCGGGGCAAAGCGTGGCTCTGGTGCAGCGCGCCAATATGCTGAGCGGCGATCTGGGAGCCGTCGCGCTTCTGGCGCGCCGCAATCAACTCGAAAGCGCGCGATTCGCCCTCTTTCATCCGCTCAAATTCATGCTCGCCACCCCCGCCGCCGACCTCAGCGACGTGGCGCGTCAGATGCCGGACACGTTCGTGGTCGAGGACAAATTCGACGGCATTCGCGCTCAGGTTCACGTCGCGCCGCACGTCGAGGGCGATGAAGTTTTGCATAGCGCCGTGATCGAAAATCGCCGCGTCGCGCTTTTTTCGCGCACTCTGGACGAAATCACCGGCGCGTTTCCCGATTTGCTCGCGCCCCTCGCCGCGCTGTTGCCCGCAGACTGCGCGGGAATTGTCCTCGACGGCGAAATCGTGCCGCTTCAGGGCGAAACCATCGCGCCGTTTCAACTTTTGCAAAAGCGTCTGGGCCGCAAAACGCCCTCGCCCGCAATTTTGAACGAGATTCCGGTCGCCTTTATCGCCTACGACGCGCTTTTCGCGGGCGAAATTCTGCTCGAATCGCCGTTTGCAGCCCGCCGCGCCGCGCTCGAAACCTTGAATTTCGACCAAAATCGGGCGCGACTTGCCGTTTCGCGGGGGTTCTGCGATGTGATGCATCTCGATGAGGAGTTCGACGCGGCGCGCTCGCGCGGCAACGAGGGCTTGATGATCAAAGACCCGCGCTCGATTTACAAACCAGGACGGCGCGGGCGCGAGTGGCTCAAAATGAAAAGAGCAGTGGCGACGCTCGATGTCGTGGTCACCAGTGTGGAAGCGGGCAACGGACGGCGCTCGAAATTCTATTCCGACTACACCTTCGCGGTGCGCGCTTCGGAGACTGATGGCACGCTGTTGAACGTGGGGAAAGCCTATTCCGGCCTCACTGATGCGGAAATTGCCACCCTGAACGAGTGGTTTCTCGCGCACACGGTGCAAAGTTTCGCGCACGGACGGGTGCGCGTCGTGGAGCCGAAAATCGTTTTGGAAATCACTTTCGACCGCGTGCAGAGTTCGCCGCGCCACAAGGGTGGTTTCGCGCTGCGTTTCCCGCGCATTTTGCGGATTCGAGACGATAAACCGGTCGAAGAAATCGACACCCTCGAAACGGTGGCGAAACTGGCGGAGTAATTCGATTTGGATTACTTAACCCAAGTTGCCAGCTACGGCTGCCAGGAGACTTCATCCTTCTGGCAGCCGTAGCTGGCAACTTGGATCAATCAAACGAAATCGGCGGGTTTTTCAGGCCGCACCGGCGCTCTGGGTGCGGGCGGAGGCACGGCGCCGCCACTTACGCCATCAATGCGATAACCGGCTTTTTCTTTGACGAGAGTGTAAATCGCGTCCGTCGTGGTGCCGTCGTTGCCGGTGAGTTTGACGGCTATTTGCAGATAAGGCCCCGTCGCGCGCGCCGGCCCGAAGCTGACGGTTTTGAAACGGATGAACTGCGGATAAGTGCGCTCCATCATGGCGCGAAACGCCGCTGTCGAAGTGAAATTGCGTTTCAAAGTGGCGCTCTGAAAGGAAATCGCTTTGTCCCACTGCCCTTTCTTGAAAGCGTCGAGTTGCGCGCGAATCGCCGCGCCTCCGGCACTGCGCTGGGCGGGCGTGGCGGTTTTCCACTGCGGCGGCGCGTTTTGGGCGAGCGTGGGGTCGGATACCGTCTCGAACGCCGCGTCAGATGAGGGCGCGAAAAAACCGCTCAAACCCAGAGCGCCGAGCAGCAAAACCACGCCCGCGACGGCAAACTTGGCCAATACACGCGAATTGGATGGGGGATTCATGGTAAAACCTCTCGCTTCCATTTTAAAACAAACAAAGCTGCGCCGGAGGCGGCGCCAGTTTCGCGGCGCGAAGCGGCGCGGCCTCCAGGCCCAGCGCGCGCAAATCGGCGGCGAATTCCTCGCAAAATCCGTGCGTCGTCCACACTTTTCGCGCGCCGCTCAAGCGCACATATTCGATTAAATCCTCGTAACCGGCGTGATCAGAGAGCGCGAACGCCGCGTCGCAGCCGAAGCGCGCCGGATGCGCGCCCAAGGCCCAGCCCGAAACATACGCGGTTTCGACGCGGCGTCTGGAGGTCAATTCGTGCCACCATTTCGAGCGTTTGCACTGCGAAGCGCACAGCAACACGCCGTCGATGTCGTCGCCGCTTTGGTGAACCTCGAAATCGGGAAATTCGATGCCGTGCGAGGCGTAAATCTGCGAGATTTGGCCGTGTTTGGCGTGGAGAAAAATGGGGAAATCGCAGCCCGCGAGTCCGGCCAGAACTTCCTGGCCTTTGCCCAGCGAATAGCAAAAAATCGCCGGAATCGCGCCGCGATCCAAAACTTCGCGGCACCAGGCGCCGATTTGCGCCAGAACGGTGTTCGAATCGGGAAAACGGTAGCGCGGGAGACCGAAGGTGGTTTCCATGACCACAATATCGGCGCTCGGAACCTCGATTTTTTCGGCGGACAGCGAATCGCGCAGCTTGAAATCGCCCGAATAGAGCAGACGAACGCCATTTGACTCAACCAGCATCTGCGCCGATCCCAAAACGTGTCCGGCGGGATAAAACGAGACGCGGGCGCGATTCCAGGGCACTTCCTCGCGCCATTCCAGATGATGAAATTTCGATTTGACCGCGCCGCGCGCGTGCATCATGGCGGCGGTGGCGGGCGTGGCGAAAACGCGGCTGTGCTTCTTCATATGGTCGGCGTGCGCGTGCGACACCCAGGCGACGGGCCGCGCGTGATGCGGGTCGAGCCACAAATCGTGTTCGGGCAGATGGATGCCTTTTTTGTCGAGAACTTGCATGAGAAAGGGGGAATTGGCAAGACGGGTGGGGCGGAGCGGCGTTGCTTTTCGGATACTCTGGAAGCGACGAAAAAGCGAAATAAATTCGCAGCCAACGAAATTGTCGGCCTTCGCCGACAACCCCGCTTGAAATCCTGCCAACTCATGCCAAACCCTCGATTTTCCTTTTCCCTCCTCGTATTTCTCTGTTGCGTCACTCTCGCCTCGCTTCCGGCGCGCGCGCAAGACGCTCCCGCTCCGACGGCGGCGCCAACTGCCGCCACCATTCAAGACATCGCGGCGCAGCTACGGCCCGTTCTGGTGCGGCTTCGCGTCATCGAAAGTTCGGCGGAGTATGGCCGCGAACAGCGCTCGGAATCCTACGGATCGGGTGCCCTCATTTCGAGCGACGGCCACATCGTGACCAATCACCACGTCGCGGGCAACTCGCGCGCGATTTACGTCACCCTCGCCGATAAAAGCGAAGTCGAGGGCAAACTCATCGGCACCGACCCGCTTTCCGATCTGGCGATTGTCAAAATCGAAGGTGGGCCGTTTCCCACCGCGCGCTGGGGCGACGACAAGGCGTTGCGCGTCGGTGATCCGGTGTTGGCGCTGGGTTCGCCGCACGCGATTTCGCAGTCGGTGACGGCGGGCATCGTTTCCAATCTGGAACTGATCTCCTTCGGTCTGGATGCCGTGACGCTCGACGACGAGGACACCGGCTCGATTGTGCGCTGGATCGCCCACGATGCGGCGATTTATCCTGGCAATTCGGGCGGGCCTCTGGTCAATCTGCGCGGCGAAATCGTGGGCATCAACGAAATGGAAGTCGGGCTGTCAGGCGCAATTCCGGCTTCGCTGGCGCGTCCCGTCGTCGAAGATTTGATCCAAAAAGGCAGCGTGACGCGCGCCTACACCGGCCTGTCGCTCCAACCGCGCCTGGCCACATCGAGCGCCAAAAGCGGCGTTCTGGTCGCGGGCGTGCTGCCCAATTCGCCCGCGCAAATCGCGGGCATCGCGCCTGGCGACATCCTCCAAAGCGCGCGCTGGAACGGCGGGGAATTCGCGCTCAATGCGACGTTCGCCGAAGAACTGCCCGACATCAACAACCGCATCGGTTCGTGGCCCGTGGGCGCGCCGGTCGAGATTACTCTGGAGCGCGGCGGGCAAAATCAGACGGTTTCTCTGCTTCCCACCGTTCGCCCGCGCGCCTGGGCGCAGGGGCGCGAAATGCGCGGCTGGGACATGACCGCCAGCGACATCACCACCCTCGCCGCGATTCGCCAGCGATTGGCCGACACCAGGGGCGTTCTGGTGACGGGCATTCTGGAAGGCGGCGCGGCGGCGACGGCGGAACCGCCGTTGCAGGAAGAAGACATCATCGTGAGCCTCAACCGCCAGCCCGTCGCCGATGCCGCGACCCTGGCGCGCCTCAGCGAAAAGGTGCCGCGCTCCGATGAGGGCACGCCGGTTTTAGTGGAAGTAATGCGCAGCGGCGAGCGCATTCTGGCGGCGGCGCGGCTCAATCGCGCCGGAATCATCGACGCCAGCGCCGAGGTTCGCAAAGCGTGGCTGCCGGTGTCGGTGCAGGCGCTCACGCCCTCGCTGGCGGCGCTTCTCAAGCTGCCCGAAGGCGCGGCGGGCGTTCGCGTCACGCGCCTTCTGGCGACCGGCACGCCGCTGCAAAATGGCGATGTCATCGCCGCCATCGACGGCGCGCCGGTCGAAGTCGATGCCGCCGAGAACGTCGAAGTCTTCTGGGCGATGCTGCGCGAATACAACGTCGGCGCGAGCGCCAAACTGCGCGTGGTGCGCGGCGGCAAGCCCCAAACGATAAACGTCAAACTCGTCGCCGCGCCGCGCGCCGAGCGTGAACTGCCCACCTACCGCGACCCCAATTTCGGCCTCACACTGCGCGATATTTCCTTCTGGGATCGCAAGCGCGGCGAGGCGGGCGAAGGCCAGAAGGGCGTCTATCTCACCGATGTCGTCCAGGGCGGCTGGGCCGATGTCGCCGGAATCCACAGCGGCGACCTGCTGGTTTCAGTTGACGGTGTGCCGGTCAACGACATCAAAACCGCGCAGGCCGCCTTCGATAACCTCGCCAAAAACAAACCGGCGCGCTCGACGTTTTTCGTCGCGCACGGCGTTCATACTCAGTTTCACACCGTCAAAACGCCCTGGTCGAACGGACGCTGAAACTTCCACACGGGCCGATTGTAGGGACACGACGTGTCGTGTCCGCTCGAAAGAGCAGCAGGTTGTCCAACGGACACGATACGTCATGTCCCTCCAATCGTAAGTGCTTCCGGCCACCGATTTTTATGAAAATCCGCTCCCTCCTCCCGCTATTCTTCTTACTCGCCCTCGCCACCTCCTTCCCCCTTTTTCCAGCCCGCGCCGACGAAGCGGGCAACCGCCTGCGCGCCGTCGCGCAGAAATACGCGCCCAGCATCGTCACCGTCGCGGTTGTCATCAGTCGCGGCGAGTCGGGCGACCAGATCGAACTCGAAGCCGAAGGCGTGATCGTCGATGCGTCGGGCCTGGTCGCCACCACCAACACCGCCATCGACCCGACTTCGCTGCGCGGCGACAATGAGGGCGATGGCGGCGCCGTGACCAACGTGACGGGCGCCAAAATCCTGCTCCCCGAAGGCGGCGAAGTCCCCGCGCGCCTGGTTTTGCGCGACAAAGACCGCAATCTCGCCTTTTTGCGCCCGCTTCGACCCCTCAAACTCCCCGCGCTGCCCTTCGCCTCGGCCAAAGGCGTCGCGGCGCAGGGCGATACCGTCACCCTGCTCGGACGCCTCGGCAAAGCGGGCGGGCGGCTCTCCTCGGTCGAAAACGCGCGCCTTCTGGCCGTGATGAAACGCCCCCGCACGCTTTACGTTTTGCCCATCAGCTACCTCTCGCGCCTGGGCGAGGTCGCGTTTAACGAATCGGGACAGCTCATTGGCCTCGTCTCGCTGCGGGTTTTGCCCTCGCGCCGCGCCTCGTTCAACCAGACCGACCAATATATCGCCGCCATCGTCCCCGCCGCCGATGTGTGGGCCGTCGCGCGCCAGGCGCCGCAACTCAAAGCGGGCGCGGGCGGCGCGCCGGTTCGTCCAGCGGTTAAGCCAAAGGCGACGGATAGAGCGGCGCCGCACTCCAACTGAAAGGAGGCGGGACTTACGTCCTCTTCCAATCGAGGAACGCAGTTGCAATTGCGACACACCCTGATTGGAAGAGGACGTAAGTCCCGCCTTGCGGCGTTAACATCTCCCCAGCCCCGATTTTGTAAAATTCGTTTGCCACACGGCTCTTTCACGGGGCGAAACCGCCTTCGGTTTCGCCCCGTTTTCTTTTGTCTCAGGAACCTATCAATTATGCGATCCAAATCCCAACGCCGCGAAACCGACATGAACCTGCTCGGCGCGCCCGTTTCCACCAAGCCCATCGACTCGTGCTTCTCGATGCACGAAGCCTTCATGAACCTGCCGCGCGCCTGCGGCGCCTCAACCCAGAGCGCGGCCTACCAGATTCTTTATCGCGCCATTGTCGAGGAAGTGCCGCTCGTTCTCACCGTGTCGGGCATCGGCAGTTTGTCGAACCAGACTCGTTTCTGGATCAATTCGATGGTGCGCGCCGGATACATCGCGGCCATCTCCACGACTGATGCGCTCGTCTATCACGACGGCCACGACGTCTTCGGCAAACCCGCGAAAAAAGGTCAGAAGTGGGAGCGCCCCGTGAGAAGCGTTGACCCCGCATCGGACGACGGCCTCTTGCGCGACAACCGCGTGATTCGGGTTTTCGATGTCGGTTTCAAAGAGGAAATTCTCGAAGACCAGGACAGGGTTTCGCGCTGGATGTTCGCCCAGCCCGAATTCCAGCACCCGATGACCACGACCGAGCGCAACTACCGCATGGGCAAGGTCTATCATACGCTTGAGGAAGCGCGCGGCATCGAACACGGTCTTGTGGCGACGTGCTACGAATACGGCGTGCCGATTTTCGTCGGCGCGCCTGGCGACGGCTCCAACTCTCTGGGAATGCTGCCGCTCAAAATGCACTCCGAGCTTTACGGTAGCGAGTTCGGTTTCAAATACGACGCGTTGCAGGACGTTATCGAATCGTGCGCTTACCACTTCTGGGGTTTGTTTTCCAATCCCGTCGGCGATCTGGGCATTTTGATTATGGGCGGCGGCGTGCCCAAAAACTTCGCGCTCCAACCGGAACCCTCCCTATTGCAAAACTTTATGCTCGATAGCGGCAAATATGAAGTGCGCGGCTACAAATACGATTTGCAAATCACCTCGGCGCCGGTGACAGACGGCTCTTTAAGCAGTTGCCCGCCCGCCGAAGCCGTTTCGTGGGGAAAAATCGACCGCGATACTTTCCGCGACACGACAACATCAGTTTACGGCGACTATACACAGATATTCTGGCCCATGGCGTATTCACTTTTCGAACGTCGCCGCGAGTTCGTTAAGGAATATGAATCGCTTTCTCCGAAAAAGAAAGAGCGGATGCTAAACGAAAACCCCGAAGTGCGGGGATTGATTCGTCCGAGCGGTGCGCCGCGTTTGTTTACCCAGCGTAAAGCGTTGTTGAAAGATTTTCTGAAAGTCGCGGGCAGCAAGAAAAACATGGCGCGCATCAAGGAATGGTATGAAGAGAAACCGGAACTTTTGGAAGCGTTGGAGAAACTGCGCGGGACGGGGGCACTGGATGTCGGGGAAGTATGATTATAGCGAATCCGATTAAGATGTTCCGGTGGTTTGGGAGCGCAGGCATCTTGCCTGCATCGCAGAGAAGTTGCAGGCAAGATGCCTACGCTCCCAAAGATGCGACATCAAACGGCAAAGGCTATTCGGATTCGCTATAAAAGAAAGAGTCGCTTCAATCGAAGCGGCTCTTTTTCGTTTTCAGCGCGGTTTACCTGCGTTTGTGCAGCATCACGCCGTCCACGTTAATCGCGGTTTTGCCGCCGCCCATGTCATAGGGATAAACCGTGTGTCGCGTGACGGCGCCGCCCTTGTGCCGCAGCACCAGCGTGTTGCCGCCCAGCGTATACGTCCCCGCATCTTGGGTTTCGCTGCTTCCCGTCATGGTTCCGGCGCTGGTGTCGGCGCTCAATGCACCGATGGTGCTGCCTTTAAAAGTGCCGTTCGCCGCGAATTCCAGACTTTTCACGTTGGCCACATAAGTTCCGCCTCCGCTCGCGCTCGCCCCGCCGTCATAAAGGCCCGCGAGACGCTGGTTCGGCTTGTAGCTTTTCTGCCGCGACGTGAAAATGCCATCGAGGTTGAACCCGCCAGGCACGCGCTTGAAATCGTGGGTTTCACTTTTGCCGTCGGCCATGTTGAAGGTGATTTTGTTCCCCGCGATGCGATAAGTGCCGGTGTTCGACGGCTCCTTTTGCCGCGCCGCCGCGTAATCGAAGAATTCTAAACCGCCTTTGGGAACGCCACGAACCATTCGGCCATCGGGCCAGAACGCGAAATGTTCCTGATTGATGGAAAGCGATGTGCCGATGAAATACGACTGAATTCGAAAATACAGCCCGCCCTCAATGGCGCGCCCCGCCGGAAGCGCGCGCGTCGGGGCGGCGATTTTCGTTCTCGCGGGCCGCGCCTGAGCGATGCGAACCGGCGTTTTGGGGGCAACGGCGCGACGAGTGGCCCGCGCGGCGCTGGGGCGAACCGCCGCGCTCGGTTTCGCGCCGCGCAAAAGCGCCACGACCGCCGGTTTTTTGGCTTCCTGCGCCAGTGTCAGCGCCGTCGCGCCCTCGGAAGGCTCTTTGAGCGCGGGGTTGGCGCCGCGCGCGAGCAGCCATTTCACCATCTCCACCTCCCCCGAGGCCGATGCCATCATCAGCGCAGTGAAACCGTAGTCACCGCGCGCGTCCACCTTCACTCCGGCCTGAAGCAGACGCCGCGCTGCCGCAAGGTCGCCCTCACCGGCGGCGGCAATCAGAGCATCGGCAGGCGAATCGTTGTCGAGGTCGTCGTCGGTCTGGGCCAACGCCACAGCCGCGAAATCGGGTGCTGCGACGGACGCGAAACCAAGGGCCAGCAGCAGCACAAGCGAGTGAAATTTACGGTTCATGTCCATTCTCCTTCGAAATCAGGGCGTTTGGAAGCGCCGAAATTAGCATAGCACCGCGCTCGGATTTTGTAATGGGAATGAAGCGAAACCCAAAAAGACGCCGCCGTTTAGCGCCGTCTTTTTCGTTTCGAGCCTATTTCAAGGCTTTTCGAATCGCCTTTTCGAGTTGCGGCCCGCGCGGATTGACGGCGGCGATTTTCCCATCGCGTCCTATGAGAAGTGTGAAGGGAATGCCCTGCACGCCGTAGCGCGTCGCGTTTTCACCGTCCAAAATTTGGCCATCGAATATTTGCGGCCAAGGCAACTTATGAGTTGCCAAGAAATCGGTGAGCACGCTTTTGTCCTCATCAAGTGCTACCCCAATAACCTCTAATCCTTGAGCCTTATATTTCTGGTAATTGCCCAGCAGATTGGGCAGTTCCTCAATGCAGGGGACGCACCACGTCGCCCAGAAATCGAGCAGCACTACTTTGCTGCGATAACTCTCAAGCGCGTGCGACCGGCCCTTTAAATCGGTGCGCGTGAGTGGGAGGGGCGCGGCGCCAACTTTGAGTTGGGGATTGTAACGCGGCGGCAGGATTTGCTCTTGCGCGCCCAGGGGCGGCGTGAAAACGAAAGCGTCGGGCGCGAATTTTGGATTGAGTTTCACATCGGAAATCGTCGTCACGCTGCGACTTTCCTGGCCGCGAAAAACTGTTCGCGTTTCGACGCGGCGCAACAGCGCGTTCTTTTTGTCGAAGAAAAGCCGAAATTCAGGAGTTGGGGCGGAGGGGCTAAAGCGAGCCGTCATTGCGACCCCGTTGTCGGGCAGCAAGGTCACATTTTCCCACCAAAAATCTGCGTTAGCGGTGAGCGGATTCTCGCCTATTGTCAGAAATTCAAGAGGCAGGCGTGACCACGAGGGGATTTGCCCCAGCACGCTTTGCACCGGATTCTCGTCCAGAACCTGGCTGGTCGCAAACATTTTCGGGTCGCGTAAAACCCTGGTTTTCTTGGCGTCGCCCACGACCATCAAAGTTTTTCCCGCCGAGTTGAACTCGATTCTCGCCAGAGCGGGCCGCGCAACGAGAATCAGGCCGCTCCCCTGAGTGGTTTTGCCGTCGTGTCGCGAAACCTCGGTGAAGCGCATCGAAAGACCGCGCAGTTTTGCGTAAGAGCGGGCCGACTTCTCCAAAAGCGCGACTGCCGCCGCGTTGGTTCGATTCTGGGGGGCTTTCGCTTTTGTCGCGGGCGCCGCGTGCGCGAGCGGAGCAATGGCCAGCGATAGAAGAAGGGGCAGAATTCGCTTCATAATTGGGAAACCTCTTCTTGATTTTACGCTCTTTTGCGCTCTGGTAGGGACAGGACTTGCCGTGTCCTTGGAAAGCGTAATAGTGGCTCGAAGAACACGGCAAACCATGTCCCTACGAGTTCGACGAAAGCACCAGAAAGCGAATCGCGAAGAACAAAAACAGCAGTTGAAACGCGAGAAATACGAATTTCCAGCGAATGTTGGTGACAATTCCCTGAAGACTGGAAGCCGTCGTGGTCAAAAGCAACGCAGTGAGGGTCGAAAAACTGTCTTTGCTGGTTTGACCGCTGAGATAAGACAGCGCAATCACTAACAAGACTCCGATGCTGAGAAAAAGTGTCGCCCATGACATGGAATGAGCGAATCGCAACGCTTTCGTGGTGTCCGTCATGTTGTCCATTTTATACCTCTTGGAACCAAAACGAAAACCCGCGATGACATAAGTCATCGCGGGTTTTCGTTTTACGCCTCGACTGCGACAGTTTCGACCTCGCTTTCCGCTCCGTCTTCGCCGACTCCGCCGTCCAACTCCTCTTCCTGATGCAGCAGTTTGGCGACCGCAGCCACCCTGTCGCCATCATCAAGGTTGATGAGTTTGACGCCCTGCGCGACTCGTCCGGTTTCGCGGATGGTGTTGATGCGCTGGCGAATCACCACGCCGCCCGTCGTGATAATCATCAGTTCGTCGTCGTCCTTGACGCTTTGCAGACTCACCAATTCGCCGGTTTTCTCGGTCACTTTGAGCGTGATGATGCCGGTTCCGCCGCGATTGGTGAGGCGGTAATCCTGCACCTGCGACCGCTTGCCCAATCCCATTTCCGAAACGCTGAGAACCTGTTCTTCAGGGTCGGCGGCGACGGCTCCAACGATGTAATCGTCGTTGTCCTTGAAGCGCATCCCGATCACGCCTTTGGTATTGCGGCCCGTCGCCTTGACGCCGCCTTTGGTGCTGCCATCCTCATCGACGCGCGGCGCTTCGTTGAAACGCACGCTCATACCTTTGCGGCTCGCCAGCAGAATTTCTTTGTTGCCATCGGTCTCGAACACGAATTTGAGTTCGTCTTTGCCTTCCAAATCGATGGCGATGAGGCCGCCGGTGCGACGATTGGCGTAATCCGAAAGCGCCGTTTTCTTCACCGTGCCCTCTTTGGTCACCATGAAGAGAAAATGACCGCTCTCGAAGTCCGCAACGTTGAGAACCGCCGTCACGACTTCGCCGCGCTCGACTTGCAGGAGATTGACAATCGGCGTGCCCTTGGAGGTGCGGCTCGCCGTCGGCACTTCGTAGGCTTTGAGTTGGAAGACCCGCCCGCGATTGGTGAAGACGAGAAGGATATTGTGCGTCGAGCAGGTGAAAAGATGCTCGACCGAATCCTCTTCCTTTTTGGTGAGGCCGATTTTGCCGCGCCCGCCGCGATTCTGGACGGCGTAGGTGTCTTTGGGCAGCTTCTTGATGTAGCCGTCGCGCGTGATGGTGACCACGACTTCCTCGTTGGCGATGAAGTCTTCGGGGTTGAAGGAGCCGACTTCCTTGTCGTAAATCTGCGTCCGGCGCGCGTTGCCGTATTCCTTCTTGATGCGCGCCATGTCGGCTTTGATTAACTGGCGCACCTTGGCGACGGATTCCAGAATGCCGCGCAGCCGCTCGATTTCCTTGATGAGATCGGCGTATTCGTCGTCAATCTTCATGCGGTCGAGTTGGGTGAGCTGTCCGAGGCGCATATCGAGGACGGCGTTGGCCTGAATCTCGGAAAGGGTGACGATGCCGTCGGTTCTGATGCCGTCGGCGTAGGCGGGCACGCCTTCGTTCATGAGGCGGGTGCGGGCGTCCTCGCGCGATTGCGACGAGCGAATCAGCGCGATTACGTCGTCAATCGAGGCGAGAATGGCGCGGAAGCCTTCGAGAATGTGGGCGCGCGCCTCGGCTTTGCGAAGTTGGAACTGCGAGCGGCGCTTGATGACGTCTTCGCGGTGACGGATGAACTCGTCGAGGACGTTTTTGAGGGAGAGAATCTTGGGCTGGCCGCCGACAATCGCCAGGCAGTTGACGCCGAAGCTGGAACGCAGCGCGGTGTGCTTGTAGAGCGTGTTGAGAACGACGTTGGCATTGGCGTCGCGGCGCAGTTCGATGACGATTCTCATGCCCTGGCGGTCGCTTTCGTCGCGCAGGTCGGAGATGCCGTCGATGCGCTTTTCGCGCGCCATATCCGCGATGTTTTCGACTAAAGTCGCCTTGTTGACCTGGTAGGGCAGTTCGGTGATGACGATGGCGTTGCGTCCGTTGTCGAACGGTTCGATGGTGGCGCGCGCCTGCATGATGACGCTGCCGCGACCCGTCGCGTAGGCGCTCGTGATGCCCTTGGTGCCGAGGATGATGCCCGCCGTGGGGAAATCGGGGCCAGGCATGATCTTTTGCAGGTCGTCGGCATTGGCGTCGGGATGGTCGATAATGTGGGCGACGGCATCGCAGACCTCGCCCAGATTGTGGGGCGGAATGTTAGTCGCCATGCCGACCGCGATGCCCGCCGAGCCGTTGACGAGCAGGTTCGGATAAACCGAGGGCATCACGGTGGGTTCGGTCGTGCTTTCGGAGAAGTTGGGGCCGAAATCGACGGTTTCCATGTCGATATCGCGCATCAACTCCATCGCGAGCGGCGCGAGGCGCGCCTCGGTGTAGCGGTAGGCGGCGGCGGCGTCGCCGTCCACGCTGCCGAAGTTGCCCTGGCCATCAACGAGCGGGTGGCGCATCGAAAAGTCCTGCGCCATGCGAACCAGGGCGTCGTAGACCGACTGGTCGCCGTGGGGATGGTATTTCTTGAGCACCTCGCCGACGGCGGAGGCGCACTTTTCGCGGCGGCGGTCGGGTGTCATGTTCTGGTCGAACATGGCGTAGAGAATGCGGCGGTGGACGGGCTTGAGGCCGTCGCGCACGTCGGGCAGGGCGCGCCCGACGATGACCGACATCGCGTAGCGGGTGTAGGAGACGCGCATCTCGTCCTCGATTCGCATCGGGATGATTTCGCGGGCAAAGGAAGGGCGTTCTTGTTCGGGGGGAGGGAGAAGGGACATAAGATTAGGGAGTTAACGGATGGTTTGGGCGACTCGCGGCATCTCGTTGTAAAAACGGCCATTGAGTTCGCGGCCCGCTTGCTTTTTGCGGGCGCCGCCCCACTGTTTGAAGAAAAAAGGCACGCTGGCGGCCTCGCACTGGTGCCGAATGTCTTCGACCCAGAGGGGAGACATGAAACGCGACTTCGGGCCGCTCTCGCCGCCGACGATGACCCATTGAATATCATCGAGCGGCAAATTGGGAAGAGGGCCAATGAGAGGTTCAAGAGAGAGAAAATGCACGACGGCGGGAACGGCAGACAATTGAACGATGCGTTCAACAACGCGCTTGTCTTCCACGCTGGTGCCGAGCCAGACGTTTTCGTAGCCGTCGCCCCAATCGAGGGGCAGATTTTCGGCGATAAGTTGCGGGCGTTTGGTGAGGATTTGCCAATCAAGGTGCGGCGTTTGGCGAATCAATTCCCACAGTCTCTCGCGTTCTTCAACCGGCGCCCGCTCATCGAAGACATCGGCCATCGAAGCGCAAAAGACGCGGGCACGCTCGCCATTTCTTTCGGCTGCCTCATTCCATTTCAACGGCTCGCGCCAGTGATTTTCGCCGAAAGTGCGGCGCGCAGCCGTTGGCCCCCACACATTTTGTCCATAGCGGTTAGCAATAGCTTCGGCATAACAAAATTTGCAGCCGTCCGAAACCTTGGTGCAGCCCCACCACGGATTAAAAGTGTGGTCTGTCCATTCGATAGAGGAGTGTTGAGCCATCAGCGAGTTAGAAGATCATTGGCTATCTTTAGGCCCGTCAGATTATGCGTTGCAAAGCACAACAAGTAAAGCGGGTTATTGCGCGAGTTCGTCAAATAGAGGGGCTGAGGAGCCACATAAGTGAATATGGTGCCCAATCTTTCGAGAAAGAACTCGCCAATTTGTTGAAAACCAGCTACCTTCACTGGAGCCGCTTCCTTCTCACCAAAAAGCCCTAATTGTTTTGGCTGATCTGGGGCATAAAACCGTTCTATCCATTCTCTGGTCCCAAATATTGTGTCCAACCGCCGTTGCCAAGAGAGTGGGGGTAGAGCTTTCTTCGTCAACATTCTGTTCACAGCTTGCCCAATAGGCCATAAAAACCAAACATCTACTTTTCCTTGTGAGATTGCTTCTAAAGTGCTCCACTCTAATTCAACGCTAAATGGATCAAGAAAGATGACAGCCCTTGTCTTTTTCCAGTCTTGCTCTAAACACCACTGCGGAAGAAAGACGTTCGCATCCGCTCGCTCGATTTGAATAGAAATCCCCGCATTGATGTGTTGGTTTTTGAGAAGATGAAGTTCTTTTGCATAATCAGGCTCTTTCTCTATGAAAACGTAGTGGTCAAATTTCCACGGTTCCATATCCAAAGCTATTTGAGCACTGCCTTTCAAAACTTTTTGCACCTCTGGTTCTTGGAGTTCTGCAAGGAGGCTCAAATTTTCATCTTGATGAGAAGGAGGCGTTATGTAGCCGGTTCCCGCAAATGCATCTACATAAACAGTCTTTAAAAACTGTGCCCGTTCATTCTTTGCGAAAATGCGGGCATAAGCAGGCAAGTAATCCTGAATGACATCCAGCTTTCGCTGCGTCCATGTTCCACCAAAACGCTGCTCAATCATGTAACTCCTCTTGGCACAACGCCTCCCACTCGGACTGCGAGACGGCGGGTTCAAAAGGCTGGTGCATCACGCCCAGCGTGCCGCGAAGAGGAAATATCGGTTTGGAAGGTAGCGGATCCGCTTCATCCAGTGGTTCGCGCAGTTCGCGCCGCTCTGCGGGCGAAAGCGGCGCGACCAATTCCATCAGTTCCTGTTTCGACATTTGATTCACCTCAAAAAACATTTGGTTTATTCCTGTTCGGGGGGAGGGAGAAGTGACATGGTTTAATTTTGGCGAAGCAGAGCGGTGAATCCGGCCTGCTCGAAGTGGTGGTCGTGGGCGAAGGCGTCGTTTAGATTATGTTCGCGCATGATGGCGAAGGACAGGCAGTCAGTGAGACTCCAGTGCTTGTCTGGTCGAGCGGCAAACAATCTCCACCCAGCATCGAGCCACACGGCATCAATAAAAACGGTTTCTACTCTGGGTGCAGCGAGCAAAATGCGAAAATCCGCATTGAAATGGCGAAGGCCGCGCGTGGCCAGACCATCGCCAACTTCTAAAACTACGGCGCTGGAAGTGACTAAAGAACGATTCTCCACTCTCAACTGCCGCATCACTTCCAGAGCGCGAACGCGGTATCTATCGTTTTTAGAAAGCAGAGAAATCCAGGCGCCGGTATCAACGAACACGCTGTCACGGCTCACGCTTCTCGCCTCCATGAAGGTAATAATCGTGGTTGATTGCAAAGTCCGACGGCAAATCGGCGGGCGGCCTCTTGTCAATTTCGGCCAACACCTTCATGAAAGGGTCGTTTTTCAAGGCTTCCGCCGTCATTGGCTCAGGCGCCTCCTCCAACAGTTCGCGCAGTTCGCGCCGTTCTGCGGGCGAAAGCGGCGCGACCAATTCCATCAGTTCCTGTTTTGACATTTGATTCACCTCTAAACTCGTTTTGTTCATCACCAGGCGATTCTCTTTTCGACTGCGACGTGAAGCTCTTTAACAAGAACCCCGCTGTGCCCCACACGAAGCAACTTTTGTCGTCGTTTGGCGAATGAATTCAATTCTGGATGTTGGCGCACACGGCGCACAAAAGAAGCGACTTCATTCTGTCCTAGGGCTAAAACTACGATGCAAAAGCCGCGATGCGGAGCGTCACCTCGTAAAATTGCAAGTCGCGCGTGAAAAACGTGGGTTGATGGAGCGAGTGCAGCAGAGGAATCACTTCGTCATCTTTCATCCCCTGCCGCCCTACATCGACTCCGATTTGACGGGGCGAAAAACGCCAGCCGCGCAGCAGTTGCGCTTGACTTTCGATGATGTTCTCGTCTAAAACCAGCATCGAAACTAAGCCGCCAACCGTTCGACAACCAGTTCATCCGCGTGTTGAAGCAAACTGACGCGCGCCAGTTGCACCGCTTCGGCGAGCGATTCACGCGAAACGGCACCACGCCATTCTTCGATGATGGATTCCCACGCCATGCCGGACGCGACCTGCTCCAAAACGTCGGCGACCAGGATGCGCGTGCCGCGAAACGTCGGCGCGCCATGACAAATGGCCGGATCGCTCACAATGAAACGAGAAAGTGTTGCTGCCATGATTTACACGTCCAGATCCGCCACCAACTGCGCGTTTTCCTCGATGAACAGCTTGCGCGGCTCGACCGCATCGCCCATCAAAATCGAGAAAATCTGGTCAGCTTCGGCCACGTCTTCGAGCGTGACCTGCATCAAGAGGCGATTCTCCGGCACCATCGTAGTTGACCACAACTCTTCGGGATTCATCTCGCCCAGTCCCTTGAAGCGGCCCACGTCGCCGCGCGTGCCCTTGAGCATCTTGTCGCGCTCGGCGTCGGTGTAGGCGTATTCGATCTTCTTGCCGCGTCGAATCGAATAAAGCGGCGGCTTGGCGATGTAAATGTGCCCCGATTCGACGAGCGGACGCATATAGCGGAACAAAAACGTCAGCAAAAGGGTGCGGATGTGAGAGCCGTCCACGTCGGCGTCGCACATGATGATGATGCGGTCGTAGCGCAAGCGCTGAATATCGAAGGCGGAGTTGACTTTGCCGCCCTTGCTGGAGCGTTTGCGCGCCGAGCCACCATCCGAAGCGGCGCCATTGGAAGCGCCGTCCAGACTCGGCGTCTCGCCATCGGCGTCGGGCGCGAGATCGAGCGCGCCCTGCTCCATTTCCTCGATTTGCTCGGCGATATCGTCGTAATCCACGCGGTCGGCGATGCCCGTCCCGAACGCGGTAATCATGGCGCGAATTTCTTCGTTGCCCAGAATGCGGTCGAGCCGGTTCTTTTCGACGTTGATGATTTTGCCTCGGAGCGGCAAAATCGCCTGGAATTTGCGGTCGCGGCCCTGTTTGGCGCTGTTGTGAACGAAAACGCCCGACGCCAGCGCGAAATTGTGGGTGCGGGGCACTTCAATGTCGAAGACGTCAATGGTTTCACATAGAGTCTCGACCGATACCACGCGATGATTGAAATGCGCGGCGGCTTCGAGAGCGCGTGCGGCGTCGCCCTCGAAATAGCGTCCGCACAGCGAATCGAAGCGCAAAACCGACATGTCGCGGCTCGTTTTGCGCGTCGCCTCGTAAGACTTGACATCGCCGCCGCAGTCACGCAAGGTCGCGAGTGACTTTCGCAGATACGTCGCGCGCAGCGCTTCGCGGCGCGACTCGCGGAACTGCGGCGTCCACTGTGCGCGCGTCGCCTCGGCGCGCCAGGCGCGAAGTTCGGCATCGCTCCACTGCGCCTGAGCGAGGCGCGACAACTCTTCGCGCGCGGCGGGATGGGCCTCGAAATACGCGCGCGTGCGCTGTGACTGAGCGTTTCGGTTCTCTTCGCACTTCCAGAATTCACGCTGCGCCGCGTCAAGATTCGCCGCGTTTTGCGCGCGATAAGCGGGATTTGCGTCGTAAAACTCGCGCCAGCGCGCCGTCATTTCCGCTTTATAATTGGGGTCGGTCCACTGCGCTTTGGCCTGCTCACTCAAAACTTCGCGGGTTTGCGGCTGCTGCATTCGCGCACTCATCGCGGCGCGAAATTCGTCGCTCCGGTGAATCTGGCGGCACTTTTCAATCACTTCAGGCCGGTGCAGCGTTCGGGAAGCGTGCGCGCGGTGCAGTTCCAGATGCGCCTGCGCGCTCAAACGAACCAGATTCGTCGGGTCGTTGTTGCGCTTGTTGAAGTCGATGTGATGGCAGTGCGCGCCCGATTCCAGGGCGTAAAAACCCTGCCAGCGATTCCACCGATCCGCCAGAACGTGGGTGAACTGCCACTGTCCGCTTCGGGGGTCAAGAGCCATTTCGTAGCCGTCGATGGTGATGCCCGCCTCGTTTTTGTCGGAAATTTTGCGATAAAGCGGCATCAGCGAATCATCGCCCTGTAGTTGCGCGGCTGCTTTGTAAGAGCCGTCGCGCAGCATGAAGCGATGGTCTGGCGTGCAAACAATGCGCTCGCCGTTGTCCAGAGTCACCGCGACAACGCGAGTGTTTTTCTTGGTGACGCGGGCGTGAAGCGCGCGCTCGACGCCGATTTTTCCGTCGCGGCGAATGGTGTAGACGAAATGTTCCTTGCCCGCGTTTTGCTCGGCGACTAAATCTTCAAAAGACACATTGCGCCCATCGGCGAGTGCCACCAGTGTATCGCCCGAAAAGCATCCGCCCGCCGAATCGCCCTCGACCAGGAAAATCTCGCACAAACGCGGGTCTTTTTCCGAGCAGTCGGCCAGTTTGCCTGGCAGCGAATCCGATTCGAGCGCGCTTTTGCGCTGCACCAAATCCTTGGCTTTTTTGGCCGCTTCGCGCGCCTGCGCCGCAATCACCGCTTTCTGGACGATCTTCTCGGCGATGCGCGGGTTTTCTTCAAGATATTCGGTCAAACCTTCGCCCACCAGCGAGTTGACGGCGCCTTCGATGAAGGTCGGGCCGGCGAGGCGTTCTTTGGCCTGCGACGAGAAAATCGGGTCGGACACCTTCACCGAAATGATGGCGACCAGGCCTTCGCGCACGTCGTCGCCTTCGATTTTGGGGTCTTTGTCCTTGAGCAGGTTTTTGCGCTTGGCGTAGTTCAAAACCGCGCGCGTCAGGCCGGTTTTGAAGCCCGATTCGTGCAAGCCGCCGTGAATGTTGTGAATCGAGTTGCCAAAGGCGATGATGGTGTCGTGGTAAGAGTCGTTGTATTGCAGCGCGACTTCCACTTCGATGGTTTTCGGCCCGTTCTCATCTTTGCGAACGCCCTTGAAATGAATGGCGCGCGGGAAAAGCGGCGTTTTGCTCTTGTTGAGGTCTTCCACAAATTCCGGCAGACCGCCTTTGGTGATGAAAGTCACCGAGGCTGGCTTTTCGCCGCGCTGGTTCTCGAATGAAAACTTGCAGCCAGGAATGAGGTAGGACAGCTCGCGCAGGCGCTTCACCACCAAATCTAAGTCGAGTTCGATGAGTTCGCCCGACATATGCTGGAAAATCGAGTCATCGGCCCTGTAGGTGACGGTCGTGCCGGTTCCCTCGGCGTCGCCCACGATTTCGACGGGGCCGAGCGGTTCGCCAATGGAAAACTCCTGGCGATACAACTTGCCGTTGCGCTTGACTTCGACAATGGTCTGGGTCGAAAGCGCGTTGACGCACGAAACGCCCACGCCGTTGAGTCCGGCGGAGGTCGAATAGTTGGAATCTTCCGTGCCCTGCTTGAACTTGCCGCCCGCGTGGAGCTTGGTCATCACGACTTCGAGGGCGCTTTTGCCGGTTCCTTCGTGCATATCGACTGGAATGCCGCGCCCGTTGTCTTCGACCTGAACTTTGTTGTCGGGCAGAGCGCGCACGATGACGTGATTGGCAAAGCCCGCCATCGCTTCGTCGGTCGAGTTGTCGAGCACTTCGCGCAGCAGCACGAAAACGCCGCGTTCGTCGGTCGAGCCGATATACATGCCTGGGCGCATCCGCACCGCTTCGAGACCTTCCAGGACGGTGATGTTTTCGGCGTTGTAGCCACTGTTGGTGGTGTTTTTGGTTGGTTTTGTGTCGGCCATGAGGGTGTTTGGGGTTCCAAAAGGGAGGTGGCAAAGAAAAAGCGCGCTCTGGGCCAAAATAGCCGGTCGGGGCGCGCTTTCACTGGATTAAATTATACCGTTTCCCTCCTTATAATACAATGCATCATGCGGCGCCTTTCTGTGAAGACTTGCGCGGCTCAAAAGCGACATGAAGTCGCAGCCAACGAAATCGTCAACCTTCGTTGACGGGGGTTGTCGGCGAAGGCCGACAGTTTCGTTGGCTGCGACTTCATGTCGCTTCTTACAATCGCCGCAGATAGGCGTCGGGCGCGTTCAAAAAGGCGCGCGTCAGGGCGACGCCCTCGACTTCGTCGTAAGCGATAGGACGAATGGGAGCGACGTTGAAATCGAGCAGTTGCGCGCCTGGAAAGGCCATTAGAATCGGCGAATGAGTCACGATGAGGAACTGGCACTCGCGCGCCGTGAACTGCTTGAGGAGCGACAAAAACGCGAGTTGGCGAAGCGGCGAAAGCGGCGCTTCGGGTTCGTCGAGCAAATAGAGGCCGCCTGGCACCAGTCTCTGCTCGAAAAAGTGGAGGAAGGCTTCGCCGTGCGAGCGCGCATCAGCGTTTTCGCCGTATCTTTCGCGCAGTTCGCGCTGCTGCGCCAGGATGTAGCCCTGAGCGCGGCGGATATTGGCCTCTTCGCGCGGGTTGTCGGCGATTTCGGCTTCGTATTGCGCGGCCAGGTCGCCCAGTTCGCGCTGCCCCGCGTTGACGCGATGCTGAAAGCGAAAAAAGTCTTCGGCGCGCAGGAAAAAGCCGCGCCGCGTGCGGCTGGCCCAACTCAAACGCAGATATTTGCCCCACTTTCGCGCCGCGCCCAGCGATTCGTCACTTTCGATGTCGAATCCGCCCGCTGCCGGTAAACCCGCGCTGGCGGCGATGGCTTCCAGCAACGTCGATTTTCCGGCGCCGTTTTCGCCGGTGAAGAAGGTGACGGCGCTGTCGAGTTGGAGTGGCTCGAAATGGCGCACGAGCGGCAACGCAAAGGGAAATGCGCCATTGGGCGCGTTCGGTTTCATTTCGACGCGGCGCAGATGGAGCATCAGGCGTGAGATCCCAAAAACTCGCGCAGTGCCTCGCGCCACTCGCGAAGCGGCGTCACGCCCAGAGAATGTGCTTTGGCGTTAGAAAGAGTCGAGTAGAGCGGACGCGCCGCCGGTGCGCCGTAGTCGGCGCTCGAAACGCGCTCGACTTCGCACTCCACGCCCGCGATTTGGAAGATTTCGGCGGCGTAATCGGCGAACGAGACTTCGCCCGCGTTGGAAAGATGAAAAGCGCCGCCGTCAGCGCGTTCGAGCAGTTGCCAGACGCCGCGCGCCAGGTCAGGCGTGTAGCTGGGCGAGCCGATTTGATCGTCCACGACGCGCACTTTTCCCCTTTCGCGGCCCAGTTTGAGCATCAGGAGCGGGAAGTTGCCGCCTGGTTTTTGGGTTTGCGCTTCGACGGGGCCAAACAAACGGCAGACGCGAATCACGAGATGGCGCGGCGAAGCGGCCAGAACCACGTTTTCGCCGCACAATTTGGAAGCGGCGTAAACGCCGAGCGGATGGGGCTTGTCGTTCTCGTCATAGGGCGTTGTTTTGGTGCCGTCGAAGACGAAATCGGTCGAAAAATGCACCAAACGCGCGCCTGCATCGCGGCACGCCGCCGCCAGATTCGCGGGGCCAAGCGCGTTGATTTCCAAAGCGGCGCGCGCGCCATCGGCCTCGGCAATGTCCACCAAATTGTAAGCAGCGCCGTTGAAAACGAAGTCGGGGCGATGGGTTTCGAGCGCGGCGCGCACGGCGGCGGCGTCACAAATGTCAAGTTCGGTGCGTTCCAGGGTCATGATTTCGATTTGCGGCGGCGCGGCAATTGCCAGAGCGCGCGCCAACTGGCCGCGAGCGCCGGTGATTAAAATGGTGCGAGGCGAATTCATCGCGCTCCATTTTAACCGGTTGAGCCGTTGGCTGACCGTTCCCTCTCCGCTTGCGGGGAGGGTTAGGGAGGGGTGGGCGGTGCAAGTGAGCGCCCGATTCAGGAACAGCCACTCTTTCGGCTCACCTCTCCCTAACCCTCCCCGCAAGCGGAGAGGGAACCGGTCATTCCTCCCGTTGGCAACTTTCTTCCCGATGGGCACCCCGACGCGCCCTTTGGCGTCGCATTAGAACCATGTCGCGCATCGTTCGTCCTCCTGGCGCGGTCGCCACGACCTTGCTCTCTCGCCCCCTTGCTTTTATGAAACGCCATCCTCTTTTCCCCGTGTGCTTCGCGCTTTCCGCCCTGGTGGCGGCGTGCGTCTCCCAGGCCGAACCCATTTCGCCCGATAAACCCGTCGGGCCGGTCAAGCCTGGTCTCTACGAACCGGCGCGCGGCGCCTATCTGGGCGCGGCGCTCGACACCACACAGATCGGCGGCGATCATGTGGCGCAGCTCACGGCGCAAATGTCGAATTTCGGTAAATCGACGGGCCGTTCCCACGCGCTGTATATGCACTTCCAGCATTTTCCCAACATCCAGGGCGAGTTCGGAACCTGGGACGCCGATGCCAACGGCTGGATTTCGTCCGCAAAATTCGCTCAGGCGACCAACAACGTGGGCGCGACGCCGATTTTGACCCTCGAACCGTTTCAGCCCGCGATGTTTCTCGACTGGAAACCTGGCTCCAAAGCCTTTGAAGCCACCAAAGCCTACGCGCAGGGCGTCGGACGCTGGAACAAGCCGGTCTTCATCCGTTTCGCGCACGAAATGAACGGCAGTTGGTATCCCTGGGCCGAGTGGACGGACAAAAACCAGAACATGAAGCGCGATCCCGACGAAGGCACCGGTTTCACCGCCGCCCATTATCGCCAGGCGTATCGCAATATGGCGTCGATGTTTCGCCGCTACGCGCCCAACGCCGCGCTGATCTGGTGTCCCAACGGCGGGCTGCTGGGCGGCGAAAAGCGCGACGTGTTTCGGCCTTTCTACCCTGGCGATGACGTGGTGGACTGGGTGGGCATCGACATCTACGAACGCGGCTGGACGCTGCCCATGCCAGGCGCGCGCCTGTGGGGCGGCCAGTTCGCGCACAACCTGACCCACGACATGACCGACGACCCCAAAACGCCCGCCAACGAAAGCGTCAACTTTTATCTGCTCTACGGCCAGTGGAAGAAAAAGCCGATCATGATTTGCGAAACCAGTGCGACGCTGTCGTTTCGCACCGATTTAACGGTCGCGCAGCGCGCGCAGCTAACCCGCGACTGGAAAATCGGCCAGTGGAACGACAAGGAATACGGCTGGATGCAGGGCGTCTACGGCACCACGCAGCATAAAACACAGAAGTTCGTCGAGCCAATTGACAAGCAGTTCCCACAGGTGAAGGCGATTGTGTGGTTTCAAATCGCCAAGCGCGAATATATTCCGGCGCAAAGTCCCACCGGCGAGATTTCGTGGTTCAAAAACGAGTGGGCCGATTATCGCATCGGCGGCGGCGTCGAGGAAGGCAAACCGGCTCCCTTTGGGCAGCAGGAAGTCAATCTTTACCGCTCGCTCATCCGCAGTCCTTACTATTTGTCGCGCGTCACGGCGCGGCCCAGGGTGGCTCAAAATCCCGCGCCCCGACGCCCAAAAACGGCGCCAAAGGGCGAATGAGAGTATTCAAAGAGGCAGGGAGCGGGTTGGAGATTTCAACACAGAGAACACGAAGGGACAGAGGTTTACAGAGATTTAGAAACAATGTTAGTCTCGAAAACCGCGAAATTCTCTTTGCATCCCTCTGTTCCTTCGTGTTCTCCGTGTTGAAATCTCTAACCCGCACCATCGTTCTTGGGATGGGGGCTTAGTCGAGCCACAACACCCGCGTTTCGCCGCTTTGATTGGCCTGAAAAAGCTGTCGAGAGTCGCAGTCGAGAGCCGAAAGCCAGCCGCCGCCGTGCGCGAAAGTATCGATGCAGATGGCGTGTCCCAGATCGAGGGGCACGCCATTTTTTTGCGAAGTGTGGCCGCAAATGAAAGTTTTGCCGGAAAAATGGGGCGCCGTTTCGGTCACGCGGAGCCACAGGAGTGTTTCTTCGCTCTGGTCTTCGAGCGGTAAATCACCGTCTAAACCGGCGTGGGCGAAAAGAAAGTGATCGGTTTCGTAGAAAAATCGGGTCGATTCCAAAAAATCCCAGTGAGAAGGGGGAATGTCGTCGAAGGAGTGCGCGCCATACGATTCGAGTGTCGCCATTCCCCCGACACCTTTTTGAAGCCAGGAATGAAGCCACTGGCGCGAATGGCGGGCGCGCAGCATCCATTCGTCGTGATTGCCGCGCAGCGCGATGAAATGAGGCCGAAGGGAAAGCGCGATGAGCTGTTCGATGACGCCGCGCGAATCGGGGCCGCGATCCACATAGTCGCCCAGAAAAATCAGCGTGTCTTCGTCGCGCGGCGCGACCGATTCGAGCAATGAATTCAGTGCGCGCGAGCAGCCGTGAATGTCGCCGATGGCCAGAATGCGGGGAGGCATAAAATGTCAGTGCGTCGCGTTCATCTGTGTTTTCAATTCAAACGGAGCTTTTAGCCATGCCGCAATCCGAAGCCGCCCTTTTTGTCGGAGTGCGTTTGGCGCCGCAAATACTTCTGAATCGAGGGCAGCCGTTCGATGAAATCGCGCGCCATGACGCCATCTTCGCCGCCGTCTTTGGCGACGGCTTCACCCGCCAGAGCGTGAAAATGCACGCCCCAGATCGCCGCCTGCTGCGCGCTCAGCCCCTGCGCCAGAAAGCTGCCGATGATGCCGGCCAGAACGTCGCCCGAACCGGCGGTGCCCAGCGCGCGCGAACCGGCTTCGTTTTGCACCGGCGTTTCTTTGGGCGAGGCGATGACGCTTTCGCGGCCCTTCAAAACGAGGGTCGCGCCGCTTTTTGCGGCGAAATCGTGCGCGATTTTCACGCGGTCATTGTCCGCGACTTCCTTGCCCGAAATCGCTTCGAACTCGACGACGTGCGGCGTCAAAACGCGCGGCGCCTCGCCCATTTTGGCTTTGGTGCCCAGCGCAGTCAGCGCCTGAGCATCAATGAGGGTCGGAAGCGGCGAGCCATCGGCGATTTCGCGCGAGAGGGCATCGGTTTCGTCGTTTTCATCGAGTCCTGGCCCCAGAACGACCGCCTGACACGCTTTGAACTGTTCCGCGATGACCTCCAGTGCGGCGCGCGCGATGGTGCCGTCCGAGGTTTCGGGAAGCGGAATCACCATCAGTTCGGGCACCGCGATGCCGATTTGAATCGCCACACCCTGCGGCGCGGCGAGCCGGACGGTGCCGCAGCCGCAGCGCAGCGCGGCGCGCGCCGCCAGAATCGCCGCGCCAGGAATGCGCGCCGAGCCGCCGATAAGGAGCAATTTGCCGCGCGTGCCTTTGTTGGCGTCGTCGCCCCAGTCGGGGAGCGGCATGGTTTTGAGCAGGTCGATGTCGAGTTTTTGGAAGTTCATGGGATGGTTAGGTGGCTGGGTGGTTAGGTGGTTGATTAACAACCCAACAACCTAACCACTCAGCCACCTATTTGATTTGCGACGCGCACCATTCGAGGAGCAATTTCATCTCAATGCGCTGGGTTTCCGCGAGAGGAGCCAGAAACGCGCCGTCCCCTTTGGCCTTTTGACAAAAATTGGTGAAGGCGACCGGACTCCAGCCGCCGCGCAGTTCATCTAAAAGCGGAAAATCGGGAACGCGGTGCAAAACGAGATCGCCGATTTCCTCGAAAACCGGATGTGCGCCCGTCCGGTTCCACCAGTAGCGCGCATTGGAAAAATCGGCTTCGCGGCGGTGAATAATGGCGTGCCAGAAACTGCCGGTCGGGGTTTCGATATTTTGCACGATGGGATGCGCGCCGTCCAGGTCGTCGTTCCAGAGGAGCAGTCCGGCGCGGCAGTTTTCGACCATCTCGCCGCGTTTTCCCTCGAATAAATCGGCGGCGAGGATTTGGGGTGAGAGTGCGGCATCGGCGGGCTGAGAAGGGAAAAGCGCGGGCGTTTTGGTTTCCAGTTGTTCAAAAAGTCGGCTGAAATTTGTCATGCGACAAGTTTAGGTCGGAAGCGGCCAGACGCCGCTCAATCTCAGCGTCCAACTCGCAGCGATGAGCGTCGCGCCCAGCGCCAGCGCCCATTTTTGCGCGCGATAAGACAAATTTGGGGGCGTCCAAAACGCGAAAAAGACGCTCGCCACCGCGCCCGCGAACAAAAGCGGGCCAAGCGGATGAAACTCGAACGCCGCCGCGATTTGCCCGTGCGCCAGACACACGAAAGAGCGCGTCAGGCCGCAGCCAGGGCAGGGAACTCCCGTCACGTTATGAAACGGGCACAGCGAGGGCAGACCCAAAATGGTGCCGTCATTGGGAAGCGGCAGGGCCAGAGAAAGCGCCAGAACCGCGCCGCAGATGAGGGCGAAAACGGAAAATCGCGGACGAAAACGCATGGCAAAGAGAGCCGAATCGAAGGGAATCGGATCGCTTTACAGTGTGACGTTTGGAAACGCATCGCGGCGAGTTAGCCGCGCGGGTCGGCGATGGGGGGAGGCGGCTGCCAGGCGGCGGGCGAAAGCGATGGCGGCGCTTGATCGCTGAAGAAAAAATCGTGGTAGGCCACCGTCATGGAAAGGTAGAAAAGCGGCATCGTGACCAACACCCCGATGCCGCAAAGAGCCTGCCCCGCATTCGCCAGCAGGTAGCACACCAGTGCAAAAGCCACAGCCATCCACATCTGCGGTTTGAGAACCTCGAACGAAGTGGAAAGAGACGCCATCACGCCCATTCTTTTGTGCGGGTCAACCACGAGGGGCGCGGCGAATATGAGCAGGCCCATCAAAATCAGTCCTGGCAGCAGACAAAAGCACGCTCCCAGCCCGATGGCCAGCACTTCAAGGAAAGTGACGACGAGCAAAGTGGGGAGCGAGTCGATGGAACTCCATAAATCGCCGAAGCGAGCGCGTCCGCTGCGAATTTGGCCCAGCGCGATGCGAAACATTCCGCCATGTATAAACGTGCCAACCAGGGCAAAGAGAACCAGGGCCAGCCAGAACAGGGGATTGAACTGTCGCCCCGTCGCGGGGTCGGGCAGGGTAAACAAGAACCAAAAAGTGAAAGCGGTGTGGGTAGCGAGCAACAGAAACGAAACCCCTATCCAAACTGCAATGTCGGCGCGAAAAAGATTCCAGGCGTCGCTGATGGCATCGAAAGAAATCACCGGCCCACGCGCAGGGCTAATCGGAGGCGCAGTGCGCGCCGCAGTTTCGGGCGGGCGTAGTGGCTCATTGGGGTCGGGAAAATCCGGCGCGTTGGGCGGTTGCATCGTGTTCTGAAAAGAGCCGAGTCGATCAACGAGGTATTGGCGGCATTCCTGTTCCAGGCGGACGGCTTCCGGCAGTGATAGCCGCGAGCCCGCCGCCGACAACGAGCCACAACAAGCTCAAAACCAGAAGCACGGTGCCGACAATGCCCAGAATGCGCGCGATGTTGACCATCGAGCGGTCGCTTTCTTTGCCGCCGCCGGCGTTGAGGGTGGCCATGGCACTGTTGCTCATCACCCAGGTGACCGGTGCCAGAAAGCCGCAGCAAAGGATGCCCAGAACGCCCAGAACAAGGAGCAAAGTGGCGTTGACCTGCCCGCCGCCCGAAGACGGCAAGTTTCCGCCCGTCGGCGGGGTGATGGGCGGGATATTGCCGCCGCCCGAACCGTAATTAGGGTTTTGCATAGTGTCTCCTGCGTGTCTCACTTGACGACTCGTGCGACACAAGATTGGCGATGATTATAGCACTCTCTGTTGGGAATGTCGCCTGGCAAAGCTCCTTTTCACGCCCCTGCCCTAAATTCCTGCTTAAAATTTCGGTTAAACCCGTTGACGCGCGCTTCCATCGCGCTTAGAATAATGCCTTGGAAGTTAGCACTCTCCTATTCGAGAGTGCTAAAAATCCGCAAAGTTCCCAAGGAGCAACCCAAACTATGGCTTCAATTAAACCATTGGGCGACAAAGTTCTTGTCCAGCCCAGCACCGCCGGCGAAACCACGTCGGGGGGCATCGTCCTGCCCGACACCGCCAAAGAACGCCCCCAGGAGGGCACCGTGATCGCCGTCGGCGAAGGCCGCACCCTTGATTCCGGCGAAAAAGTTTCCGTTTCCGTGAAAGAAGGCGACCTCGTCATCTACTCGAAATACGGCGGGACGGAAATCAAAGTCGATGGCAAAGAGTTTTTGATTCTCGACGAATCCAGCATTCTGGCGGTTAAAACCGCGTAGGTCGTTGGGTTGTTAACCATCCCAGCCACCTCAACAACCAAGGAGTTTCATCATGGCGAAAGACGTTCGCTTTAACGAAGATGCACGCCGCGCTTTAGAACGCGGTGTCAACAAAGTGGCAGATGCAGTCAAAGCCACTCTCGGCCCCAAGGGTCGCAACGTGGTTATCGAGAAAAAATTCGGTAGCCCCACCATCACCAAAGACGGCGTGACCGTCGCCAAAGAGATCGAACTGAGCGATGCGGCGGAAGATGTCGGCGCGAAACTGGTCAAAGAAGTCGCCTCCAAAACCAACGATGTCGCCGGTGACGGCACCACGACCGCGACCGTTTTGGCGCAGGCGATTGTGCGCGAAGGCCTCAAAGTCGTCGCGGCGGGCGCTTCGCCCCTCGCGGTCAAGCGCGGCATCGACAAAGCTGTCGAAGCCGTCGTCAATGAGATTCGCTGCACCTCGACTCCTGTCGAAGACAAAGAATCCATCGCCAGCGTCGGCGCGATTGCGGGCAACGACCGCGAAATCGGCGAACTGATCGCCGAAGCGATGGACAAAGTCGGCAAAGACGGCGTTATCACCATCGAAGAGTCCAAAGGCACCGGCACGACGGTCGAAATCGTCGAGGGCATGCAGTTCGACAAAGGTTATCTGTCGCCCTACTTCGTCACCGATCCAGAGCGCATGGAAGCGGTTCTGGAAAACGCGCTGATTTTGCTCCACGAGAAGAAAATCTCCAACGTGCAAGACCTCGTTCCGGTTTTGGAAAAGGCCGCGCGTTCGGGCCAGCCGCTTTTGATTATCGCGGAAGACATCGAAGGCGAAGCCCTCGCGACGCTGGTTGTCAACAAACTGCGCGGCATCCTCAACATCGCCGCCGTGAAGGCGCCTGGCTTTGGCGACCGTCGCAAAGCGATGCTCGAAGACATCGCGGTTTTGACCAACGGACAGTTCATTTCCGAAGATCTGGGCATCAAGCTCGATTCGATTGAAGTGACCCAACTGGGCCGCGCCGACAAAATCATCATCACCAAAGACGACACCACCATCGTCAAGGGCGCAGGCACGCGCGAAGCGGTCGCGGGCCGCGTGCAGCAGATTCGCCGTCAAATCGAGAACACCGATTCCGATTACGACCGCGAAAAACTCGAAGAGCGTCTGGCGAAACTGGCCGGCGGCGTTGCCAAACTGAGCGTTGGCGCGGCGACCGAAACCGAACTCAAAGAGAAGAAGCATCGCTTTGAAGACGCGCTTTCGGCGACTCGCGCGGCGGTCGAAGAAGGCATCGTGGCGGGCGGCGGCGCGACTCTGGTTCACGCCGCGAGCGTCCTCACCGGCATGAAAGGCGAGACTGACGACGAGCAAATCGGCATCAACATCGTGCGTAAAGCGCTCGAAGAGCCGTTGCGTCAAATCGCCATCAACGCGGGCATGGAAGGCTCGGTCGTGGTCAACAAAGTGCGCGAAAGCGGCAAAGGCATGGGCCTGAACGCCATGACCGAGGAATACGTTGACCTCATCGCCGCCGGAGTTGTCGATCCGGTCAAAGTGACGCGCTCGGCGCTGCAAAACGCGGCCTCGATTGCCTCTTTGATTCTCACCACCGAGGTGCTGGCCACCGAAGTCAAAGAGAAAAACGCGGCTCCCGCCGGTGGCGGCGGAGGCGGAATGGACGGCATGGGTGGCATGGGCGGAATGTATTAAATTCCGGCCTCGCGCCCAAGAAAGCGCCCCGATTCTTTCGAATCGGGGCGCTTTCTTGTTCGAGTGCCATTTTCTTCTCATTCGCTAATCAAACGCCGTCGCTTTAACTTTAAAGTTGAACCATGCCAATTGGCGAGCGACTAAGTTTGGTCTTTGGAGGACAAACCCTATGAAAAACCATAATTGGATGATTCTGGCCGCGCTGGTGGCTGGCGGCACGGCGATTTCGAGCGTGCCTGCAACGGCGAAAGACGACCGCGAAGAGCGTAAAGAGCGCAAGGAAGAGCGCAAAGAGCGCAAGGAAGGTCGTAAAAATGAGCGCAACGAGCGCAGGGAGGACGGCAAAAACGATTCCACTCAGGCTGGCGATGTGAAATCGCAGCAAGTTGTCTCTCTCGACGGACAAAGCATCGTCGTCAATGGCCAGACTTTCCGGCTCAGTGGGTCGGTCAACGTGCGCTTCAGCGTCAAACAGAGAAATGACGGTTCGCAGATCAAAGTTCAGGTCAATCCACAGGGCGCTACGGTGACGGCTCCCGACGGCACCGTATTTCGTCTGGTGGGCGCCAGCAACACCCAGGCGCGCACCGATTCCGATGGCGTCAACTTCCGCACGGGCGCGAATTTCGGTCTGATCGGGCAGGGCAAAGCGCCCAATTTCCGGCTGCACCTCAATTTGAGGGGCACGGTCAGCCCGACCGGTGTCGTGACGCTCACCAAGAGCGATGTCGAACTGCGTTAATTCGACAAACCCCAACTCAAGACGCCGCGCTCTGTTGAGCGCGGCGTTTTTTGATCAGACCTCTTGCAAAAGTGGTTCAAAGCCTCGGATTTAGGACTTACGCACGGATTGTTCGCTCGACTGAAGTCGGCGCTGACCCAGAGGGTGATGGGCACCTGCGGTGCTAACTTCCCGCCTGCGCGGGAAAACAACCCCTTGCTTTTTTCGGCGCAGGCCGAAAGTGAGCCAGCTTGCTGGCCCATAGCGCCGACTTCAGTCGAGCGAACAACTTATGAAAGAGGTCTATTGCCCATTTGAGAGCGCGACAGCCGGTTCGACGCGCTCGGCCCGTTCGGAAACGGTATCGACGAGAGGCAATTTCCTGCTTTTCCAAGTTTCGATTCGATTTTTCCTTAACTTTCACGGCTTCCAAATCAGGTTCTTGGCTTCTTCGGGCGAAACGAGCGCGACGTGGCCATCGACAAAACCAATGGCGGCTTTGCCGTCGTAGCGAAAAATCGGTTTTTCGTCGGCGCCTTCGTAGAACAGCGCAGTGCGCGCCACTTCATCGATTTGCGCCAGGTTTTGTCGCTGAGATGGCCGTTGAAAGCGTGGGGTTCGCGCGAGCCTGGAATCAGAAAAACCTCGTTGGATCTCACATAAGGCATCAGGGATTGGCGCGCGTATTCGGGCGCGAAGGCGAAACGCTCGTCCCAGTCCTGCACGAACTGCAAGACGCCCAAACCCAACTGTGTGAGATTGTTCCGCGTTGGTCTGGCGTGCAGTTGCGCGTCCGGCCCCTGTTTTTGGGCCAGCATATAAGCGGCGTAACCTAAAAATCCACTTTTGCCGTCAAGCATCGGTTCGGCGGGCTGTTCGGTGAAAGGCACGATTTGCCAGATTTTTTCGGGATTGAGCGAAAACGTGCCGAGTTCGAGCGTGAGGGTTTCCGTCTTCTCTTCCGCTAAAAGCGTGGTGCGGCGTCTCGCTTCAGCGTTATTGGGGATGTTATCGACGGTTTTGAAATGGTAAATCACCGTCGCAGTCGCGATGTCGCCTTCGATTTTATCGACGGAAATGTTGTCGATTTGAAAGCGAAACACGTCGCGCAGACGCTGAGCATCGCGCGCCCAGTCGTTGGCCCCGAAATAACCGATGCGCGCCCGATATGAAACGCAGGCCGTTGGGAAAAATGGCGTCGCTGTTGAGAATCGCGATGAACTCGGTCAGATCCTGCGTGATTTGCGTGCCTGGCTCGGCGGGGCGAACGCGGCGTGGCTGCTGCGGCGGCTGGGTAATAGTTGTCGGCGTCTCGTTGGGCTGCGCCCAGGCTATCGAAGCGCACACTCCAGGGGTGATACGCTGTCAAACGACAGTGGCAAAACTAAAATTGTGTTAATCAATAACCACAAAGGCAAAGAGACGCGCAAAACCTCCCCCGCCGTCGCCCAGAGGGCACCCGACTTCGTAAGGAGGGGGCGGGGGAGGTTTCGGAAGTCGCACATTGAGTGGAGTTATTTGGGTTGGAGGCCAATTCCACTTTAATTTTCTCTGCGTCCTTATGCCTCTGTGGTTCATTCCTTGAGGCGCTCTCAAGCATTCCCATGAAACTCGACGCCCCCAACGCTTCTTTTCTGCAGCACATCGCCGCCGACGGGCCGCATTCGCTGTGGATGGAGCGCCTCACGGCGGCGATGCCAGGAATGCTTTACGTCTTCGATGTCAAGCAGGGTCGCAACCTTTTCATCAATGAAGCGGTGCGTCCCGTTCTGGGCTACACGCCGGAGCAAATCGCGAGTTGGGAGAGCGATTTGGTCGCGGCCCTCGTTCATCCCGACGATGCGGCGATGCGCCTATCGGAAACAGCGCGTTTCGGGGCGCTTTCGGATGGGCAGGTGATGGAAAGCGAATTTCGGATGCGGCATTTCGACGGTTCCTACCGTTGGATTCAGGCGCGTGAAGTGGTGTTTGGCCGCGACGAAAACGGGCGCGCGAGCCAGATTCTGGGCGTGGCGATGGATGTTTCGGCGCATAAAAAGGCCGAAACCGCCCTCGCGGAAAACGAAGAGCGCTGGCGCATCGCGCTCGATGCGGCGCGGCTGGGATCGTTCGACTGGGATGTCGAAACTCGTCTGGGCTGGTGGAACGCCTGGCATTTTCGCTTGATGGGCATGGAGCCGCAAGACGACCCCCAACAGCTCGAAGCCATCGTCGCCCTTCTCCACCCCGACGACCGCGCGCGCATGGTCGAGGCGGTGCGGCGCACTGTCGAGGCGCACGAGCAGTTTGAACTGGAGGGCCGCATCATGGTGGGCGACCCCGAAAATGTGCGCTGGATCGCGGCGGCGGGCGGTGTGACGGCTCAGGACAAAGAAGGCCGCGCCACGCGCATTAGCGGCGTGATCTGGGACATTTCGGCGCGCAAAGCCATCGAGGAAGAGCTGCACGGCGCGCGCGACGAACTCGAAGCGCGCGTGCAAAGACGCACCCGCGAACTGGCCGCGACGGTCGAGCAGTTGCAGCGCGAAGTCGAGCAGCGCCAGCGCGCCGAAGCCGCGCGCAGCCATCTTCTCACGCGCCTGGTGAGCGCGCAGGAAGAGGAGCGCCACCGCATTTCGCGCGAACTGCACGACCAGATGGGCCAGACCCTCACCGCGATGCTGATGAGCATCGACGCCCTCGCTCTTGACGCCGCGCCGCAGCTTTCGCCCGACCTCATCGAGCGCACCAAGCGCGTGCGCGATCTGGCCGCCGGTTTGATGGATCAAATGCACACTCTGGCCTGGGAACTGCGCCCCGCCGCGCTCGACAACCTCGGTTTGCTGGTCGCGCTGCGCCAATCGCTGGGCGAATGGAGCGCGCGAAGCGGCATCGCCACTGATTTCGTGACGCGCGGCCTGGGCGAAAGCCGTCTGGCGCCGCATCTCGAAACCGTGCTCTACCGCGTCGCGCAGGAGGCGCTGAGCAACATCGCGCGCCACGCCGACGCCAAAACGGTGAGCATCGTCCTCGAAGGCGGCGACCATCAAGTCGTTTTGATCGTCGAAGACGACGGGCGCGGCTTCAACCCCGCCGAAATCGGCGAAAACCGTCTGGGCCTCTTGGGGATGCGCGAGCGCATGGAAGCCATCGGCGGCAGCCTCGAAATTGAGTCGCAGGGGGGCGAAGGCACCGCAATCTTCGCGCGCGCGGCGCTGGAGCGAAAAGTCAGGGATGAACTCGCTCGTTGAGTTTTCAACACAGAGAACACGGAGAGACAGAGGGACACAGAGGGTTTGGTTTGTGATTTGAGTTCTCTGTTTTCCTCTGTCTCTCCGTGTTCTCTGTGTTGAAAACTCAACGAGCGAGTTCACCGCTCCCTTTTTGAGATATGATGGGAAATTGTGAAGGGGGGATTAAGATGGAAAAAGTCCGAATTCTCATCGCCGACGACCATGCCTTAGTGCGCGAGGGCTTGCGGTTGCTCATCGAAACTCAGGACGACATGGAAGTCGTGGGCGAGGCGGGCGACGGCAACGAAGCCTGGAAAGCGGCGCGCGAACTGCGGCCCGATGTCATCGTGATGGACGTGTCGATGCCCGACCTCAACGGCGCCCAGGCGACCGAGCGCATTCTCACCACCTGCCCCGAAATCAAGGTTTTGGCGGTTTCGGCCTACCAGGACGAGGCGCACATTCGCCAGCTTCTGGCGTCGGGCGCGGTGGGCTACGTCCTCAAAAAAGCGGCCTCGCAGGAGTTGGCGAACGCGATTCGTGTGGTAGCGCGGGGCGGCGTCCATCTCGATCCCGCCATCGCCGGCCACGTCGTGGGCGGCTACGTCAATCCGGTGACGGGCGAAATCGGCGACGGCGGCCTCTCGCCGCGCGAAACCGAAGTGCTGATGCTGGTGGCGTGGGGCCACACCAACCGCGAAATCGCCGCGCAGCTGCATCTGAGCGTGAAGACCATCGAGGGCCACAAAGCCAAAATCGGCGAAAAACTGGGCCTCACCACGCGCGCCGACATCGTGCGCTACGCCCTGCGGCGCGGCTGGCTGCGCGACGAATAAACCCCAGTTCATCGCGTTCTCATTTGGAGCTGGAGCGTTTGTAAAGCGCTCTCAATGCTCGGCAGACCGCCGCGCGCAGCCTGGATGGGTGGGTTGAGGTCGGCACCACCCCACGATTGCTGCTGGTGATGCAATCTCAGCGTGGAACTGCAGTGAGTTCGATGCGCCGATGGCACTTGGCACTGTGTCGAATATCTCGGAACATGGCAAACGCCTCTCAGAGTCAGTTTGAAAAGTCGCACCGCAGCCTTTGCAAAGGTTCGTAGGGGTGGGGGGGGGGGGGGGGGTGCGGCTGGGGGCGGGGGCGGGCCCACCCCCGCCCGCCCCCCCCCCACCCCGCGCCCCTAAAAAACAAATAGTATAAAATTTTATAGTACAAAACACACAGACGCGGCCACAAGCGGGGGGAGATATTTTGGTGGCACATTGTTGAGTTTCGTTGCAGTGGGTGCCACTGAGCTGTCTATGTTATAGGCTTACTTCTGCAGCAGCACCTTCTTCTGTATTAATCTGATGAGTTTGGCTTTGCGCTGGTTAAATTTGAAAGTCTTCATATTTGGGTTCCAGCGCTTCGTCTGGTGCCCGAAGTGCACGCCCGCCTCGAGCAAGA
>JAUJNG010000040.1 GCA_030448265.1 Abditibacterium sp. | reverse complement strand
AAAACGCAGATTTACGCGCGCACTGGGCGTTCAATAACTCAAAACTGCGGGAGTTTTCGCATTGTTCAGAGGAATGAACGCGCAAAGGTGTTGGAGTTTATGCTCGGCAGACACTTCATCCCTGCGTTTTACGGGGCCGTCCACGCTTACGTTTAAAGTCGCGCGGTTTGGGTTCGGGAAGCGCCGCCGCGAGGCCACCCAAAGCACCACGCATTTGTGGGCCTGGACGCAGATCGGCATAATCGGCAAGCCATTTTTCCTGCCATCCCTGGCGCCCTACCCGTTCGCGCATAGTCTCGTAGGTTAAGGTCGCCTCACCCTCGCGGGCCAAAAACTCGCAATCGGCCAGAATTTGCAGCGCACCATGCCAATACTCGATAGCGCGGCGCGGGTCGTTACCGGCCAAAACGTCGCCGACATTGCCGGTCGCGGGCGTATAGCGTTCCAGAACCTCTTCGCGCGTCGGCTGCATTTTGCCCGAAAGAGCCTCGTGGGGATGGCGTCGCCAAAAACTCGCCAGAGCCAGCCCCACGACGCGCGCCCATGCGCCCGACGGTTTGGCTCCTGGAATGGCGCCTAAAAGCTCGCCCATGGGCAGATATTGCGCGGTTTCGGGAAGCGTCGTCAATTTCGTCCATTCGCGCGAGGCCACTAGGCCCACGCGCAACGGCGCTTCACCAATTTCAGGAAAAAGGGAGGGTTGCGCGGGCCGCTCTTTTTCCATGACCTGCCACGGCGGACTTTCGATGATGGTCTCGATTTTGGCGCCCGTGTCGGGATCGGTGTAACTGCCGCTGCGCGCACCGATGATGCGCGCCCGCGTGCCGAACAGGATGTAGCGCCACACCCGCTCACGCATCCCCATGCGCTCTTTGGTCGAGCGCGGTTTCCAACCGATTTTGTTCATCACGTCATCCAGGTCAATGGTGCCTCCCGCATACGCTTTGCGCGGCAGGGGTGAAGGCGGTGCGAGAAGGCGCGAGATGTAGAGCAAACACAGATTGAAGTCGCCGTCCTGGGCGAGGCGCAGGTTTTCGAGGGTTTCGAGCGAGGCACCCGCCGTGCGTTCGGTTTCGGAAAGTTCGAGCTGCACGCGGTGCGGCATGTCGGGCGTCTCGTGTGACACGGTGAGCGCGCCCTCGTCCCTGTGCCAGAAGCGCCCGCCTTTGCCATCGCTCCCGGCGCGCATGAGGGCGTCCACTTCCTGCGAGGTTTGCACCATGTAATCATCGGCCACATCAGGTGGGTCATCGCTGTTTGACTCGCGCTTTCTGCGGGTGCGCCTGGGACGAGGCTTCTCGGTTGGAGCGGGCAAAATCGGCGTTCCGCTTTCATCAAGAGCGGCGACGGTCGGCACTAGGCCCAGCGAAAGCAAGGGACTGGCAAAGGGTGTCTCCTCCACTCCTTTGTTCAAGGCTTGGGCCGCGATTTCGCGCTCCCGTTTGAGCGCCGCGATTTCTGCTCGTGAGGCCATGATGAATAAAAGTGGGAGGTTAGCGCAGTGAGCGCCGCTTGCGAATGCCTATCAGAGGCCGCAGTTTTTCGAGTTCGTAGCCCAGCCGGTTGGCCGCCGTTTTCATTTTTTCGCGCTCGTCCTCTTCTTCCGGCAAGCCGCCGTGCTGCGCGTGATAAACGAATTTTTCGAGCGCATTGGCAGCATCGTTGAGCGCCCGCCATGACAGCGCCTCGCTCTGAGGCACTTCATTGTTGGGAGCGGGACTCTGCTGGTCGGAGACAGACGTGCCCTCGTTTGAAAGAGGTGATAGGGAAGACCCGTGCGTCTGACCATCGTCGCTCAAAATGTCCGAACGTTCGGACACTTGGGAAGATTCCTCGTCTTCCAACACGCCGCATTCTTGTGACTGCACGTTCTGCGCCTCGGTGATGCGGCGATTAATTTCTCGAAGCGAAGCGCCTTGGCGGACAGCCTCAATCAATTCGGCGCGCAGCACATCGTCCTTGACGCCATCGAGCGCGCGCGCGTGAAGCAAAGTGTCCGAACGTTCGGACACCAAATTTTGAACATCGTCGCCCATTTTGAGGAGTGACAGGCGGTCGGAGAGGTAGGATTTGGGTCGTCCAACCAAGCTGGCCGCCTCGCGCACCGAGAAGGCGTTGTCGCTCATCAATTGCTTAAAACCGCGCGCTTCCTCAAGGGGCGGCACGTCGCGGCGCTGCAAATTTTCCACGAGTTGCATCACTAAAACCGCCGCTGGATCGGAAAAATGGCCTGCGCTCAAAACGATGATCGGGACGTGAGGAAGCGTCAAACTGCGCGCGGCGCGCAACCGTCGCTCGCCCGCGATGAGGCGATAGGGGGCGCCATCGCCCATTTCTTCGCCGCTTTGAAGAGGGCGCACCAAAAGCGGCTGCAAAATCCCAGTGCCTTCGATGCCACCACCTTTGGCGCGCATTGAGGCGATGGAGTTGGCAAGTTCCTCTATTTCATGGCTTGGAAATGAGGTGCGCGGTTGCGCGGTGGTCGAGA
>JAUJNG010000039.1 GCA_030448265.1 Abditibacterium sp. | reverse complement strand
AGTGTGCCCCACACCTTCGTTCTCCCTTTTTTAGTCTCCATTTTGCCCCAATTTTTATCCCAATTTTTGGGGCAAAAAATTTGTTGCCTTATTGTGTTTTACGGGTTTGTTTTTTTCACCCCCTGGGGTTTCTGGGGGGTGTGGCCCCTTTTACAATTCTAAAGAACAGCGTCTGACGCGCGGGCCAACCCCCCGCCTCGACCAAGTTTTAACTGCGTAAGTCCCAAGACATAAGTCGCGGACTCAATGGCAGTTTTATTGGATTGCGCTCTGGCGATGGGAAGTGACGGCGCATAAACTGCCGCGCGAGCTGGCCCGATTTCGACTCGATATTCCAGAACCCAACTGCGTCTTCGCCGTTACTCATTTGCCGTGAAAGAAAACGTCGCCCTTCCGTCGCCGCAACTCGCGCCTTCCGCGCTCCCAGAAACGATTGCCGTCTCCAAGCCTCTGACGAAACGATGGCCGTTACTGCTCGGCGCCGGTTTCGGCGCGCTGTGTCTGATCGCCACCTGCGCGGCCATCGGCGCTTACTCCACCTGGGCCGGAAGCCGCCTCATCGCCCCAGGCGTGGCCATCGCGGGCATTCCGGTCGGCGGGCTGACGCAGGAAGAAGCGCAGCAACAACTCGACAAGCGTTTCGGGCGCCTGTTTGTCACGCTCCAAACCGAGGAGCGGCCCTTCAAACTGGCGCTGCGCGAACTGGGCGGACGCCCTTTGGTTGCATCCACGGTTCAAAAAGCGCGCAAAATCGGGCGCGACGGCGGCGCCATCGGCAATTTCCTGCGCGTTTACGGCGCTCGAACCGCCGGACAACGCTTTGCCCTCCCCATCGAATGGAATAAAGCCGCCCTCGTCGCCAAACTCAAAACGGTTGACCATCTCTACGCCGTTCCCGCTCGAAATGCGCGTTTGCAAGTCAGCAAAGACCGTGTGGAAATCATGCCCGACCGTCAGGGACGCGAACTCAACATCGGCGAGACCGCCAAACGGCTCCAGGCTCAGTATTTCGTCGGCAAAACTGAAATTATTGCGGCGACGCGCATCGTAGCACCTCAAATCGCAGCGCGCGATCTGGCGGGAGACGATGTGCTTTTGGCGTCTTATCGCACCGGTTTCGACGGGGGAATCGTGGGGCGCACCGCCAACATCCGCGTGGCGTGCGCCGCTATTGAGGGCAGCGTTTTAATGCCAGGCGAGACATTTTCCTTCAATGCCCACACTGGAAAACGCACTTTTCGCAAAGGCTACCGCATGGCGCACATTTTCGAGCGCAAGCCAGGGCAAAGCGAATCGGAAATCGTCGATGGACTGGCGGGCGGCGTCTGCCAGGTGTCGAGCACTCTTTTCAACGCGGTGCGCCGCGCCAACGACCGCAACCAAAAACAGCTCAAAATCATCGAGCGCAACTCGCATTCGCTGCCGGTCAGCTATGTGCCATCGGGACTCGACGCGACGGTGGCGTGGCCTTACGCGGATTTTCGCTTTCGCAACAACTTCCCGCATCCGGTTTACATTCGCACCACGATGGGGCGTTCGCGGCTTTCGATTAGTGTTTGGGGCCGGATTCCGCGCTGAAAAATGGAAAAAAGGCGGGACTTACGTCCTCTTCCAATCAATTGGTCGAAACGAGATTGGAAGAGGACGTAAGTCCCGCCTTTTTTCCATTTTTCAACCAGCCAGCAAATCCCCGACTTGAACAAAAGCATCAGGCGCGGCGAGGGGCGAAACACCCTCTCCTACCGCAAGAGTTTGCAAAAACCCGTAGCTGAACCCGAATTTTGCCGTTTCATCGGCGCGCGGGGCGCGGCGCACTTCCAAAACTTGATCGCCAAGATTCAAAATCCAGTAATCCTCGACTCCGGCGCGAGCGTAAAGTGAGGCTTTTTCGTTGCGGTCGAAGCGCAACGTCGTGTCGGACACTTCGACGATCAAAAGCGCGCTCGAAGGCGGGATTTGAGGCGATAAATCGGCGCGTCGCACGATGGCGATGTCGGGTTCGGGCCGGTAGCCTTCGCCCACGAAAAACGGCGATTGATTGCGGAGCGAAAATTCCGGCATGGGAAAAATAACCGACAAATAATAGGTGAGCAGCGCCAGAGATTGCGCGTGCGGCTCCAGCATTGGCGACATTTCGATTATCTCCCCGTCAATTAATTCGGCGCGCGTTTCGTGGAACAAACCTACCTTGATCATGCACTCGAATTCGGCGTTCGTCCAGCGTTTGCGCTGGGGGAACTGCGCTGGATTTTCGACCGATTGCTCCGAAGCCTGGGTAGTCATTTCAACTCCTTTCAAGTAGCTATCGCAGCGAATAAATTCGCCGCAACAACGACGCGAAACCTGCCTTCGCAGGTTGGGGGCTGGCCAAGTCCCGCCGGGCGGCAAGGCGGAGGTGTTTAGGGGAATTTGTTGGCGGTGTCATTTAAAACTAAACACCCTCAACGCCGCCGGTTGGCCCCGCGGTGTGGCGGGGGTTTTGTAAATCTGAGGAGGGGTAGCGGGAGTGAAAATCGCGCAA
>JAUJNG010000038.1 GCA_030448265.1 Abditibacterium sp. | reverse complement strand
GACATCGGCGAAAGCTATCAAGAGCGCGCGAGATTCTCAAGCAGCGCGACAGCGCGGTAGTGTCCTAATTTGAAAGGCTGGGCCTCAACGCTTCTCTGCGCCGTTCTTGCGACCCAGGGACGCGATAAAGGCGCGCAAGGCGTCTAAGGGTGAGTTGATCGGCGGCACGCCAAGAACAGTAGCGTATCGCTTTTCGCCATTCGCATCGTACTGCCAACCGTACCCGACCTTGGCTACGGGGTGACTTGCAACAGCAAAGATTTCGATAACGCCATCCCAAACCATCTGATCCTTAAACGTCTCTACGACAGGGATGGACTGAACGTGCTCGGCATCTATGTCGTGTGCCTGCTTGAATGCCCGTTGCAGAAACTCGATGTGTTCGCTCACGCTTCCACCGTCTCCACGAGGTCGCGCACTGTCCAGAGGTTGCTCGTGACGCCTGCGGCCATCGCTGGCGTGCAGCGCACGGCACTGTTGATCTTCACGAAGTTGTAATACGCGTAGTGCAGCGCGACCGCCGCTTTGAAGTTCTCGAATTTCTTGGAGAACGCGTTCGTTAGGCGAGATAACCGGCGGCAGTGCATCCGCAGCGTGTGATTCTGCTTTTCGACGTAGCTCGTAGAGATCAGGTCACGAACCGGATTGCCCTGAACCGGCGTGCGCTTTACGTGCATCACTTCGGGCGGGGAATATCGGCGCTGCTCTGCGAGGTCGGTGTGGCTAAAGGTTTTGACGATTGAGCCGTAGTCCACCTCTGCGCCGAACGCACGCTCGACCGCTGCCGTGTAGAGGCTCAACGCATCGCTGGAAATCTGAACGCGATGACTGAGACGGCTCGCCAGATCATCCATGAAATTCGTCGCCATATACATGGAACGTTCACCGACTGCGAAGCTCGGCACGAGCTTGGACTCCGCGTCCAGCGCAACCCACGTCCACACGTCGCCGACTGCGCCGGTCGCTTTGTTGCGGTGTGCGGTCTTCTGTTTCATCCCGACGTAGCCCCAGACCTCATCCACTTCGATCACGCGGGCGTTAAGATTCCGCAGCTTCGCGTCCATCATCGCTTGGCAGCCTTCGCCCATGCGCACACCGAGCCGCATCACCGTGTCGCGGTGAATGCCCGTCATGCGCTCGATTGCGCGAATGCTATTGCCCTCGCAGAGCATCGCTACCGCCGTCGTTTTCTTGTCGTCGCTAAGTTTGTTTGCCATTTGTCTTGCTCCTCTTGAAAAAAACACTATCTTTTTCAAGTTGAATGTCAACGGAAAACAGTCGGAAAATTGCAGGTGGGGCGGAGTGCGGCGCGGCTCAGGCCGCAAGCGGACTGGCCCCCAAAAGGCGTCTGTGACAGTGACCGTTGATAGAGACGCACTGACAAATGCGCTTGCGATCTGGCCCGACAAAAAATCGCGGCTGTTCAATCACCTCTTGAACGAATACCTGAAAGGAAACCGATAATGCCGAAGCCAAATCCGCAGGCGATCACCCTCGAACTAGGGAAGACGCAGATTCCACTCAGACGCTTCCGTGAGGCCGTGGCAGCGTTCTTTGAGTTGATCGAATCTGTCAGTCGCGAGGTCGCTACCGGCGATCCGATCAAGTGGACAATCAGCGTCCAAAAGGGCAGCGCCCTGGTCGTCGCCACTCCCGACCCGAAGCACGAAAGAACAGACGAAGTTTTGAGAATCGTTCCGGCAGGAATTGCAAAGCTCGAAGGTGGTAATCTCGACACGTTACCGGATAAATTTTCCGAAAAGGCCGTTCGTGCGGCGCGGAAACTTTCAGTCTTCCGCGATAGAGGCGAAAACACGATTCCCATTTCTCTCGCCATCGGAGATCACCGAACCCCGATCACTTCCAAAACGGCTGCTACCGCCGACGATTTAGTTGAAGCGGCCTATCAAAGCTACGGTTCGGTCGAAGGAAAGTTGCTGATGCTTAGCGACGAGGACGGGTTCAAGTTTGCAGTCTCTCAGCCTCTGTTTAATCGCCGTGTGATTTGCTTCGTTCATGAGGAAATGATCCCAAAGGCAATCGCGGCCTTTCGCAAGCGGGTGCGTGTTAGCGGCCGGATGCAATACAACCGAGCTGGCAATCCAGTCAGCGTTCAGGTCGAATCCATTTTCGAGTTTCCTCAGAACTCCGATCTGCCTTCCGTCGCTGAAATGAAAGGGATTCTGGCGACTGCCTGAGTGATGCAGAAGACGCGGATATACTATTGGGATTCCTCCTGCTTTATCGCGTTTTTCAAGCCCGAATCGGGCCGCGTTGACGCCGTGACGCAGTTCCTCGACGAAGCCGAAGCAGGCGAGGTTATTATTGTCACTTCGTTCATGACGCTCACTGAGGTTCTGAAGATCGGCGATACGAAGCCGACCACCCGTGAGGCGCAGCAGAAAATCGCCCGTTTCTTTCAAAAGACCTACTTCGAATGGGTAAATTTTGATCGCAGAATTGCCGAGAGCGCGCGCGATTTAATTTGGAAGCATGACGGGCTCAAATCTAAGGATGCAGTGCATATAGCGTCTGCCGTCGAA
>JAUJNG010000037.1 GCA_030448265.1 Abditibacterium sp. | reverse complement strand
CGTCCCACCACCCCCCCCGTCCCTATACAAAAAGTGGCCCATTTTTTGTCCGGGTCGTTGTGGTTGGGGGGTCCGCAAATTAGGGTACAAAAACCTCCACGTGGGGGTTACGCCAATGTTCGCCCCCCACAACAAACCCCGGGGGGGTGCCCCCCTCTACCATCCACTGGTTCCCGTATGGGCTGCGGGCCCAAGCCCCGCTTTTTCGCAAAGATTCAGCTCAATTCGTGCGCGAAAGGCACCAGAGCGGGATCAAACTGCATTCCCGACATTTTGTCGATTTCGAGCAGCGCCTGGTCGCGCGTGAGCGCGGGGCGATAGGCGCGCGGCTCCAGCATGGCCTGGTAAGCATCGGCGAGGCAAATCAGGCGCGCGCCGAGCGGCAGCATATCGCCGTGGGGTTCGCTGGGGTTGTTGTTGCCGTCGAAGCGGGCGTGATGGTAGCGAATTGTGGGCACCAGGTGCGACAAAAACTGGATGGGGCGAATCATTTCCGCGCCCATCACGGTGTGGTTGCGCGCCTGTTTGAGTTCGTCCTGAGTGAGGGTGCGCGGCAGAGCATCCAGTTTTTGCGCCTGATTGATAAGTCCGATGTTGTGAATCCAGGCGGCGGTTTCGAGGTCGTCGATTTCGGGGTCGCTGAGTCCCAGGCGCGAGGCCATCTGGACGACGTGTTTGGTGACGGCGCGGGTGTGGCCCACGGTGTAGGTCGATTGGCCATCGACATAATCCATCATGTCGCGGATGGCGGCCACGAAAATGGTTTTGGTATCGGTTTTAACTTCGGCGGGCGCGGCGCTTTTTTCGCGCAGGGTGTCGATGATTTTGAGCAGAACCGTGTAAAGCGCGATTTGCAGATCGTCGTCGCTCACGTTGACCAGCGTCGGCCCGCCGTGGGCGCGCACATCGCCGATGGCCTCGGAAAGAATGGAGAGCGAATTGTCTTCCAGCGTGCGAATCAAATTTTGGGCCTGTGACATGAAAAATTCTTGAGAGCGGGATTGGCGCCAGACTGCAACGACCGCGTTTCGTTTACCACATTCATGCCAGCGGAGGAGCAGAGGAGCAGAGGAGAATGGGGCCATTTAAACTGAAAACAACTCACTTCGCCGTCATGCAACCCGACTCCTCCGCTCCTCCGCTCCTCCGCTCCTCCGCTCGAAAAGCGCCTGGCCCGCCTGATTACTACCTGTTGCGCCGTCTGCGTCCCACGGCGCGCGATCCCATTGGCGCGTGTTTGGGGTTGTGGCGGCAATACGGCGACATCACGCGCCTGCACTGGTTCGGGCCGCATTATCTCCACATCTGCGTGCATCCGGCGATGGTCGAACACATCTTGCAGGCCAACTGGAGCAATTATTCCAAGGGATTTTTCTACAAACGCCTCGCCACCTTCGCCGGAAACGGGCTTTTGACCTCGGAAGGCGACTTGTGGCTGCGCCAGCGCCGTTTGGCCCAGCCCGCGTTTCATCGCGCGCGCATCGCGCGTCTGGCCGATTTAATGGCGGGAGAAGTCGGCGCGTTGTGCGAGCGTTGGGAACGCGAAAAAACCGCCGAACCCTTCGATGTGGCGGGCGAAATGATGCGCCTCACCCTCCAAATCGCGGCGCGCGCCCTGTTTGGGACGCAAATGCGCGGCGCGGCGGCGCACCGCTTCCACGAACTGATGAACATCGGCATGGCGCACGTCGAGCACCGCACCAACCCGCTTTCACTTCCCGAAAAGGTGCCCACGCCGCACAACCGGCGTTTTCTGTGGGCCAAAGGCGAACTGCAAAAATGGATTTTGGAAATTGTCCACCGGCGGCGCACCGGCGAGGAAAGCGGCGACGATTTGCTGCAAATGCTGGTCGATGCGCGCGACGAAGACACCGGCGAGGGCATGAGCGACCAGCAGTTGTTCGATGAAGTCATTACGCTTCTCATTGCCGGCCACGAAACCAGCGCCGACGCGCTCGCCTGGGGCTTTTCCCTGCTCGCGCGCCATCCCGAAAAACGCGAAGAGTTGGAAAATGAAGCTAAAAACGCTCTCAACGGCGCTTTACCGGCGCAGGCCGATTTGGAACGCTTGCCCTACGCGCGCCAGGTTTTCGAGGAATCGCTGCGGCTTTACCCGCCGTTCTGGGCCATTGGCCGCGAAACTCTGGGTGACGATGTCATTGGCGGATACGAGGTCAAAGCGCGCTCGACCCTCATCGTGCCGCCGTTTTTGACGCATCGCCATCCCGAATTCTGGCCCGACCCCGACGCTTTCAAGCCGGATCGTTTCACGCCCGAACAAGTCGCCAAACGGCCCAAATTCGCTTACTTCCCTTTTGGCGGCGGGCCGCGTTTGTGCATCGGACAGGGCTTTGGCCTCATGGAAGGCCAGATCGCGCTCGCGGTGATCGCCTCGCGTTTTCGCCTCGAACTGGCGCCGTTCGAGAAACTGGTGATGGATCCCTCGCCCACTCTGCGGCCTCACGGCGGGCTGTGGATGACGCGAACGCGAATTTGAATTTTCTTTTTCCCGCGCTTCGCGTCGGCCCTCACCCGCCGCTTCGCGGCACCCTCTCCCGCAAGCGGGA
>JAUJNG010000009.1:181198-213247 GCA_030448265.1 Abditibacterium sp. | reverse complement strand
AACGACAAAACTTGATAAAGATAGAATTGCCGAGGGCGAAAATGGAACTTGCAATTCTTTTGGGCTTTACAGCAGTTGTCTCATTGCTCACTCACTGGCTTTATCCAAAGTTTTGGAGGGCTTGTCTTGTCGCTGCCGCTTTTTCTGCAGCCGTTGGCCTGGTCATCATTTTCATAAGAGAACGTTTCCCGTTTGCCATGATTGCGAATCTCCCCTTTGCTATCGCTAATCCTGGCTTACCTTGCTTTGCAGTCGCAGTTGTCGTGGGGTTGCCGTTTCTGCACCATAGGAAAAGGAAAGAATATCCCGATCAGCAAATTGCGAGATAGGTAAAAAGGTGAACATCAGCGAGGATACAACCGCCGGATAAGGTGACGCATCCAATACCCTCCGCTTCGTTCCTCAGAATAACGCGCTACTGGGTTACCTCTCGCTTTGCAGCCCCAGAACCAGCAAATCCGCCGTTGCGACGTTGGTGGCGAGCGGCACGTCGTAGGTGTCGCACACTTTGGTGAGCGCCGAAATATCGGGTTCGTGCGGGTGCGGCGTGAGCGGGTCGCGCAGAAAAATGACGGCTTCGATTTGTCCGGTGCAAACGAGGGCGCCGATCTGCAAATCGCCGCCGAGCGGCCCCGACAGCACTTTGGAAACGCTCAGGCCGAGTTCGCTTTCGAGTCGCGCGCCCGTCGTGCCGGTGGCGACCAGGTTTTTGGTCATCAAAAACGCTTTGTGACGAATCGCCCATTCCAGCATGGCGGGCTTTTTTCCGTCGTGAGCAATCAGTGCCAGAGATTTCATCTTAAAACCGCCATTTGAGATCGAAAAAATAGTGTCCGATGTCGCTGAGCGCCAGTCCCGCCACGCCCCAGCCCACAAACGGCCACCAATGAGCGGGCGGCGCCTGCAATTGGAAACCGAAATAAGCCGGAATCGCCGCAATTAAACTCAGATAGAGCAGCCGAAGCGCCGTGCCCAGAAGCGGAAAATGCGAAAGCGGCGAGCGGTGCTTGATGAGCTTCGCGTAGGGATACCACAGCATCAGCCACAGAAATCCCAGGCCCAGACTCCATTTAATCAAGGTGTTTTCCGAGCGCGACAGACCTTCCTGATCGAGATCGGGCGTCATGAAAATGCCGGTCAGACAACCGGCGCCGCACGCCAAGCCCGCGCTCCAGTCACCCAGCGCGCCCGCGACGACGCCAAATGACACGGCGGAAAGCCCGATGCTGCACGCGGCGTGAACGGTTCCGGAGGCCATGATGAAGGGCAGCGACTAAAGTCGCCGCAAAGGGTAGCGAAGTCCGCCTTCGCGGACTGGGGCATTAACCTGCGAAGGCAGGTTTCGCCCTCCTTTGCGGTGACTTTAGTCGCTGCATACCTCAGGCGCGCCAATCGTCATCTCGAAATCATCGAGAACCAGCGCGAGTTGCCTGCCGCGAAAGCCCAGACGCGCTCGCGCCGCGATTTTCCCTGGCACGCGCACCGGTTTTTGGTTCAAAAACTGAACCGTCCAAAATGAAAGCGCAAGTGAAAAACGCGGCCCCATCGCCCGCACTCGAAAAACTTCGCTTTCGCGCCGAAATTCGCGGCGCGAACCCGAACGGTTCCATTTCAGCGTTTCGAGTTCCTTGGGAAAGCCCCAGATTTCGCGCCCGCCGCGCTTGGAGGCTTCGAGGTTGACACCCATCTCGAAAACGTGCGGGCCGCGCGCCGTCATTTTCACTAAAGCGTGTTCCAGGTAGGAGCCGACGGGCGAAGCCGAATAACGAACCAGAAGCCGCAGACGAATCGGCGCGGCCAAAAACGCGACGGCCTCGCCGTGCAAAATCCAAGGAGCGGAGGGGTTCGAGCGGAGGAGCGGAGGAGCAGAGGAGCGGAGGAGAAAGGGTGTGTCGAAACCCATCTCCTCCGCTCCTCTGCTCCTCTGCTCCTCCGCTATGACAACCCCTTCGCCGCTTCGACGACCTGCTGCGCCGTGATGCCCAGTTCCTTGAACGCCGTGCTGCCTGGCGCGCTCAGCCCGAAACGGTCGATGCCCACCACCGCGCCGCCAAAACCGACGTATTTCCACCACAAATCGGTCACGCCCGCTTCGATAGCGACTCGTTTGGAAACGTTGGCGGGCAAGATTTCGGCTTTGGCGGCGGCGGAGAGGCGCTCGAAACGCTCGACGCACGGCATCGAAACCACGCGCGTGCCGCCGCCCAGCGTTTTGGCGGCTTCGACGGCGTATTGCACTTCGCTGCCGGTCGCGATCAAAATCGTGTCGAGTTCGGCGGATTCTTTCACCAAAATATAGGCCCCCTGCCTTACACCTTCGCGCCGTGTCTGGGCGTCGGCGAAACCGAGGTGCGGCACGTCCTGGCGCGTGAGGGCGAGCAGGGTGGGGCCGTCTTTGCGCTCCAAAGCTGCGACAAAGGCGCCCGCCGTTTCTTCGGCGTCGGCGGGGCGAATCACGTCGAGATTGGGAATCAGGCGCAGTGCCGACACGGTTTCGACCGGCTGATGCGTTGGGCCGTCTTCCCCGACGCCCACCGAATCGTGGGTGAAGATGTAGAGAACCGGCAGATGCGAGAGCGCGGCCAAGCGAATCGAGGGGCGGCAATAGTCGGCAAAAACCAGAAACGTAGCGCCTGAAGCGTGGAAAAGGCCGTCGTAGGCGATGCCGTTGCAAATCGCGCCCATCGCGTGTTCGCGGATGCCGAACCAGATGTTGCGGCCCAAAACCGTGCTTTTCTGGAAATCGCCGCCGTCTTTGATGTAGTTTTTGGTCGAGCCGAACAAATCCGCCGAGCCGGTGATCAGCGAAGGCACTTCCCCTGCGATGACGTTGAGAATCTCGCCGCCGGAGTTGCGCGTCGCGGCTTTGCCTTCGCGCGGATATTCGGGAATTTTGGACAATAAATCGGCGGGAATTTCGCCCGCGACGGCCATTTCGAGTTCTTTGGCGAGGTCGGGATTTTCTTTTTTCCAACTTTCGAACTTTTGGTTCCAATGCGCGTGAAGTTCGCCGCGCTGCTTCTTCAAGTCTTCGAAGTAGGCCCGCACTTCGGGCGAAACATAGAAATTCTCGTCGGCGGGCAGGCCCAGAAACACGCGCGCCGCGTCCATGAATTTGACGCCGCCTTCGCCGTGCGCTTTTTGCGATCCGGCGACTTCGGCGATGCCGCGCCCGATTTCGGTTTTGGCCACGATGAGTTTGGGCCGCGAATCGTCGTTCGATTTCGCGGCGTCGATGGCGCTTTGGATTTCGCCGAACTCGTGGCCGTCAATCACCTGCACGTCCCAGCTCATCGACTCGAATTTCGCCACCACGTCGCCCGACTGGGTGACTTCGGCCATCGCGTCGAGGGTGACGCCGTTGGCATCGTAAATCAAAATCAGGTTGTCGAGGCCCAGATGTCCCGCCAGCGACACCGATTCGAGGCCGACGCCTTCCTGCAAACAGCCGTCGCCGCACAGCGCGATGACGTGATAATCGAAAATTTTGGCGTGCGCGTTGTTGAATTTCGCGGCGGCTCGCTTGCCCGAAATCGCGTAGCCGACGGCATTGCCGATGCCTTGTCCAAGCGGCCCTGTCGTGGCTTCAACGCCTGGGGTGTCGCCGAATTCGGGATGGCCTGGGGTTTTGGAGTGAAGCTGGCGAAAGTTCGCCACGTCTTCCATCGAGAGGTCGTAGCCCGACATTGCCAGCCACGAATAGAGGAACATCGAGCCGTGACCGGCGGAGAGGATGAAGCGGTCGCGGTTGAGCCATTTGGGATCGGCGGGGTCGCATTGCAGGGCGCTCCCGAAAAGCGTGGCGCCGATTTCGGCGCAGCCGAGCGGCAAACCGAGATGGCCGGAGTTGGATTTGTGAACGGCGTCGAGGGCCAGGCCGCGCGCTTGATTGGCGGCGAGTTGGAGAAGTTCTTGGTTCATAAGCGGGAGGAAAGGGGCAGATTTCGGGCGAAAGGCCGATTGTCGAGATATTTTTAACAGAATTTAGGGCGACGGGGTTGACCGTGACCCGCTACGCGGCCCTCGCCCGCCCTCCTGGGGTCGGGCACCCTCTCCCGCAAGCGGGAGAAGGTTTAGCAGTGTTCATCCCTCGCTTTGAAGAAGCGCAAGAGTAAGGAGGAACCTCGAAAGTAAGAGTGGAACTGCTAAACCTTCTCCCGCTTGCGGGAGAGGGTGCCCGACTCCAGGAGGGCGGGTGAGGGCCGCGTAGCGGGAAAGTATCTCGCCCAAACAAAAACCGCGCTCGTTCCCAAGCGCGGTTTTTGGAATTTTTCTCACTCCAATTCAATGAACATGACCGTCATGCGACACATCCGGAGCCAGCGCAGCACGGCGCACCTGCGTCCCGATGCGCTGCAATTCTGCGGGCGTAAGCGCGAGTTCGGCGGGAGTTTCCAGAAAATCGACGGCGCCGCTTCCAATCTCGTAAAACGCGCCCACGACGGTGATTTTGCCCGACTTTTCGGCGCGCTGAATGACCGGATTCTGGCGCATTTTATGGACCTGCAATCGCACGTTGGAGATGACCGCTTCGCGCAGTCGCGCTTTTTCGTCGCGGATGGCAGGAATTCCCGTCACGGCGGGCACGATTTGATCGAGCAGGTAGCGCACGTTTTCCGGCTCGCGGGCGCGCACGGCGGCGGGCAGCATCGCGGCTTTCACGGCGCCGCAGCCTTCGTGTCCCATCACCACCACGACGTGCGATTTGAGATGTTCGACGGCGTATTCGACCGAACCCAGCGTCGCGGGGTCGGCGATATTTCCCGCAACGCGCGTAATGAAAAGGCTTCCCAGGCCCTGATCGTAAACGATTTCAGTCGGCACGCGCGAATCGGAGCAGCCCACGACCACCGCGAAGGGCGTTTGGGAGAGAATCTGGGCACGGCGCTCGTTGGCCGAGACTTCGGGACGGCGCGCCACGCCGCCGTAAAAGCGCGCGTTGCCGGCTTTGAGTTCGCGCAGCGCCGCGCTGGGACTGATGGCGATGGGATCGCGCAAACGCGCGACTTCTTCCATGGTAGCGCCTTTTTTAATCAGTTCGGCCAACTCGCTGCCTGGCTCTGGCGCGGGTGCGACCGGCGAAGTGCGATTGGAGGGCTGCGAAGCCATCGGCACCGGCGGCGTCACCGGTGCGGCGAGGAGCAGCGTTGTGCTGGCGAGGGTCAAAGGGGCGAGTAAAGCGGGGGCGAAACGAAATTTCATAAGGTTGTCCTGAAGCGGGATTAAAAGGGGTAGTGTCACCGGCAAAGCAAATTTAAGACCGCTTTTGGCGGTTTATGGGGCTAAAAGCCGGTCGAAAAAGTGAGTGGGAGAGGCCACTTTGGGTGGTGCGGCGGTTAAAATAAGGGAGATAGTTTTGGAGAACCTCTTTTTTATGTCTCAATCTCAATGCGATGTCGTGGTGATCGGGTCGTGCAACATGGACATGACCGTGCGCTGCAAAGACCTTCCCATTCCTGGGCAAACCATTCTGGGCGATTCGTTTTACACCAATCCTGGCGGCAAAGGCGCCAACCAGGGCGTCGCTGCCGCCAAACTGGGCGCGAGGACGCAAATCGTGGCGCGCGTGGGCAATGGGATGTTCATCCCGCGTTTTTTCGAGTCGTATGGGAAAGTCGGTCTGGGCCACGATTACATCGTGCGCGACCCCGAAACGCCGTCGGGAACGGCGCTGATTTTCGTCGATGAAGACGGCGAAAACATGATCGTGGTGGCGCCAGGAGCCAATCAAAAGCTCTCGACCGCCGACATCGACGCGGCCAGACCCGTCATCGAAGGCGCCAAAGTGATGATTTTGCAGCTCGAAGTGCCCCTCGAAACCGTGATCCACGCCGCGAAAATGGCGAAAACCTACGATACGACAGTGATTCTCAACCCCGCTCCGGTGCGCGCGCTGCCCCAGGAACTGCTGCAAAACATCGATATCATCGTGGCCAACGAGGTCGAAGTGATGGTTTTGTCGGGCGCCAAAGATGTCGATACCTCGACGGCGGCGGCGGCGTGCCGTCCCATCATCGAAAGCGGCGTGGACTGCGTCATCACGACGCTGGGCAAAGACGGCGCGGTCATCGCCACGAGGGACAGCGCCAGCAAAGTGCGCGGCTTCAAAGTCAACGCCATCGACACCACCAGTGCCGGCGACACCTTCGTGGGCGCCCTGGCGTGCGGTTTGACCGAAGGGATGTCACTCGAAGACGCCACGCGCTTTGCGAATGCGGCGGCGGCGCTTTCGGCGACTAAAGTGGGCGCGCAGCAGTCGATGCCCACGCGCGACGAAGTGGATGAAATGCTTTCGGCGAACTGAAAAAAACCGCAAAGGCGCGAAGATTTATGGCGGATCCGGTTGAAGTCACTGTCATGAAAAACTTTTTGGTGTTGGGCGTCGGCGTTCTTCTGGGAAGTGGGATGCTGCTTTCGGCTTGCTCGAATGAAAATCGCACTACGGCGACTACCTGGCAGGAGAAGTCAACGCCCATCACGCCAAAACACACCCAAATCGTTCCGAAATTGGTGGCGCAGCGCACGAGAATTCTCGCATCGCAGGGCGACACAAAAGAGTTGGAAGCGCTCTCGGAACTCTCGCGGCGAAAAGTGGACGTGCGGCAAACGGCATCGCTTTATCTGGCTTCATTCCGCGCCAAACGGGCATACCAGGTGGAGGCGCTGACATTTTCGCCCAACAGTCGGATCCTGGTCAGTGCGGGATACAGAACCAGCAGCAGAGGTCGGGAGCCATCATTGCAGTTCATCGACGCGCGCACTGGGAAGTTGCTGCGCGCCATCTTCAAGCATCCCGTCGAGGGGCTGGCGTTTTCGCCTGACGGCGCGCGGCTCGCCACTGGCGGCCCGAAAATCAAAATCTGGAATTGGAGAAAGGGCGTTCTGAAAATCGTGATTCCATCGGCGGCCACATCGATGGCTTTTTCGCCCGATGGGAAGTGGTTCGCCGCCGCCGATTCAGGGGCCAATACCCTGGATTTGTGGGACGCGCGCACCTGGAAAATCAAAACGCGGGTGGGCTTCAACGCGGAAGTTGGCGCTGTTCAATTTTCGCCAGACGGCACGAAGCTTTGGAGTTCCACGCGACTCAGCTTCGATCTTGCGACCAGGCAAGTCCTTCACCGACCGCAAGGGTGGGGAGAGTGGGGAACAACCAACGCTTTATCACACGACGGCGAGCTTCTGGCGACCACAAATTACGCTTTCGACACTCCGGCAGAGCGAAATACTTTGCGCGTGTTTCGCACCAAAACGGGGAATGTCGCCTGGAAATTACCACCGAAAGACTTTATGGTGGGAAGGAAGGCTTTTTCTCCCTCCGACAAGTTACTCGCTGTCTGCAACCAAAACGTGGATCTGCCTGGCGATGCTCTCATCACAGTTCACGATGCACAAACCGGCGCATTGAAAAGCGCGATTCACCGCGAGAGCGCCGCCGATCCGCACAGCGCCGACGCCATCGCGTTTTCGCCCGACGGCAAGACAATCGCGTTTGGAGGAAGCGGTGTCGGTTACGCCACCAAGATCGCCAAAGTGCCGTGACACGCCTTGCGAAACAGGGCGAGTTCTCGCCAGAAGATTAAGATTGCATGGGGGAAGTTGGAGTGCGGTTCTGGTTTGGAGAGTGTCTTTGAAAAATGCGTCGTGATTGAACCTCAAACCGTCGAGGATTTAGCACCCATTCACGACGCGCAACGGCTCACTTACCGGAAAATCTCTCAACGCATCGTCAACCATCTCTAACCTTCTTTGCGTCTTCGCAGTTAATTACCTATGTCGTTTTACCAATTCACCCCGCGCCAGATCGTCGCGGAACTGGACAAATACATCGTCGGCCAAACCGCCGCCAAACGCGCCGTCGCCGTCGCGCTTCGCAATCGCTTCCGGCGCGACCGGCTCGAAGAGGAAGTGCGCGCTTCGGTCATTCCCAAAAACATCTTGATGATCGGGCCGACCGGCGTCGGCAAAACCGAAATCGCGCGCCGTCTGGCGAGTCTGGCGGGCGCGCCGATGCTCAAAATCGAGGCGACCAAATTCACCGAAATCGGCTACGTCGGGCGCGAAGTCGATGGCATCGTGCGCGATTTGGTCGAAATCTCGATTAGCATGGTCGAACGCGAAAAAATCGGCGCCGTGAAAGACGCGGCGCGCGCCGGAGTCGAGGCGCAGCTGCTCGATTTGCTGGCGCCGCGCCCGCAGCGCGCCGCGCCGATGCCGCCCAACCCCTTTGGCGCGATGTGGCCTCAGGCGCCCGCGCCAACCGAAACCGAACGCCTGCAAACCGAACAGTCGGAGCGGCTGCGCGCGCGGCTGGGCGAAAAACTGACGGCGGGCGAAATGGAAGAGTCCGAAGTCGAGATCGAAGTCGAAGAAAAACGCGGCTCAAACGTGGCGCTCTTCGCGCCTGGCATGGAAGACATGGGCGGCGACATGGGCCAGATGTTCTCCAACCTGTTCCCGCAAAACAAGAAAAAACGCCGCCTCAAAATCCGCGAGGCGCGCCCCATCCTCGAACACCAGGAAGCCGAACGCCTGCTCGACCGCGACGCGATTATTTCGGAGGCCATCGAACGCGCGCAGGAAAACGGCATTATTTTTCTGGACGAAATCGACAAAATCGCCGGACGCGAAGGCGCGGGCGGCCCGCAGGTTTCGCGCGAAGGCGTGCAGCGCGACTTGCTGCCGCTTGTCGAAGGCGCGACGGTCAACACCAAATACGGGCCGGTTTCAACCGACCACATGCTTTTCATCGCGGCGGGCGCGTTTCACGTCTCCAAACCCAGCGATTTGATTCCCGAATTGCAGGGCCGTTTTCCGATTCGCGTCGAACTCGAACCGCTTAGCGAAGAAGATTTGCGCCGCATCCTCACCGAGCCGAAACACGCGCTCACGGCGCAATACGCGGCGCTTTTGGGCGCCGATGGCGTGGAGGTGGAATTTATGCCCGACGGCATCGCTGAAATCGCGCGTTTCGCGGCGCAGGTCAACGATTCGACCGAAAACATCGGCGCGCGCCGCCTTCACACCCTGGTCGAAAAAGTGCTGGAAGAGGTGTCGTTTGAAGCGCCCGAAAGCGACGAAAAACAGGTTCGCGTCAATGCGGCGTTCGTGCGGGCGCGCCTGGCGCATTTGGTGTCGGACGACGATTTGAGCCGCTTTATTTTGTGAAAAAGGCTGAAAGCGGTTTCTCCCTAAACTACGCGCCCGCATGAACCACCTCAAAAAATCCAACCTCGTCGTGTCCCAGGGCCAAAAAGTGCGCCTCAAAGACATCGACACCGCCGCCAAAGGCGATTACGGGTCGAAAGAAGAAACCTTCGAGCGCCTCGCCGCGCTGCAAAGTCGCATTGGCGAACTCCAGGAACGGCTTTACGCCGAGGGCAAACAATCGCTTCTCGTCGTGCTGCAGGCCATGGACACGGGCGGCAAAGACGGCGCGGTGAAAAGCCTGCTCGCCGATGTCAATGCCGCCGGAGTCGCGGTGACCAGTTTTAAAGCGCCCTCGGCCATCGAACTGTCGCACGATTTTTTGTGGCGCATCCACGCCGCAGCACCGGCGCGGGGGATTATCGGGGTGTGGAATCGCTCGCACTACGAGGATGTTCTCATCACGCGCGTTCACGGCCTCATCGACAAAAAAACTTGTGAAACCCGCTACGACGACATCAACGCCTTCGAAAAACTTCTCGCCGGCAACGGCACCACCATTTTGAAGTTTTTTCTCCACATTTCCAAGGACGAGCAAAAAGAACGGCTTCAGGCGCGCCTCGACGACCCGCAAAAACAGTGGAAATTCAATCCCAACGACCTCAACGAGCGCGCGCTGTGGGAGGATTACCAGAGCGCCTATGAGGACGCCATCAACGCCTGTTCGACCAAAATCGCGCCCTGGCACATCGTGCCCGCCGACCGCAAATGGGCGCGCAACCTCGCCATCGCCGAAGCCGTCGCCGCGACGCTGGAAACCATGAACCCGCAGTTCCCCGACGTGGATTTCGACCCTCAATCCATCGTTATCGACTAAAATTGAAACCTCGCTTGACCTGAAACCTTCGCGTTCCAACGGCACATCGTTTGCCTTGGAGTCGCGCCCGATTATTATGGAATGGATCACTCAATACTTCGGCTGGATCTCTCAACCCTCCGGCTGGATCGCGTTTGGAACGCTCGCCGCGCTCGAAATCGTTCTCGGCATCGACAACATCATCTTCATCTCGATTTTGTCGAGCAAACTCCCCGAAGCCCAGCGCGCCAAAGCACGCACCATCGGCCTGGCGCTGGCGATGATTACGCGCGTTTTGCTGCTGCTTTCGCTGGCGTGGATTATGAAGCTCACCTCGCCGCTTTTTACCGTGCCGTTTTTGCCCATGACGGCGCCGCCGGTGCACGGCGGACATGAAATCGCCAACATTCCGGCCCAAATTTCGGGGCGCGACCTGATTTTGATTCTGGGCGGCCTGTTTTTGCTCTTCAAATCGGTTCACGAAATCCATCACAAACTCGAAGGCGAAGAAGGCAGCGCCGAAAAAGGCGGCAAAGCGGTCAGTTTCGCCTCGATTATCGCGCAGATTCTGGTGCTCGACATCGTTTTCTCGCTCGATTCGGTGATTACGGCGGTCGGAATGGTTCAGGACATCGCCATCATGATTTCGGCGGTGATTGTAGCGGTGGGCGTGATGCTGTTTTCGGCGGGGCCGATTTCGAATTTCGTGGAAAAACATCCCACGGTCAAAATGCTGGCGCTCTCGTTTTTGCTGCTGATTGGCGTCACGCTGTTGGCCGAGGGTTTTGGACAGCACATTTCCAAGGGCTACATTTATTTCGCGATGGGCTTTTCGGTGATGGTGGAAATGCTCAATTTGAAGCTGCGAAAAGGGCACGCCAAGCCGGTTGAGTTGCGCGAGCCTTATTCGCATTCGCATCTGTAGGTTTTCCCGCACTTTGTGCGGCCCTCACCCGCCTTCGCGGAGCTTCCGCAAGCGGGAGAGGGATTAGCAGTGCTCACTCTTACTTTTACGGTTCATCAAAGTGACGGAGAAAACTGCTAATCCCTCTCCCGCTTGCGGGAGAGGGTGCCTGAGCTCCGCGAAGGCGGGTGAGGGCCGCGAAGCGGGTCGGAGCGAAACAAGGCAAACTAAGCCGCAATTTTGCCCCCTGCACCCGCCGCTCGCCCTCCGCTTTTTTCGCCGCGCCAATCGAATCTCGCCTGGCGTCTGGCGGCTTTCGCGCGCCGTTTCTGGCCGCTCTGGAGCGTGTGGCTGCTCATCGCGGCGATTCCAGTTTCGCGCGAAGTGGCGGGCCTGCATTTTCTCGGCTCGCCGCTCGTTACGCTTTACAATCAGCCCTGGCGCCAAAGTTTCGGGCGCGGGAGCGAGTTCAACGGTTTTCGCGCCGCCAGAAGGCATCCGCGCGATTTGAACGCGCGTTTGTGGCGCCTGTCGCTGATGATGAAAGGTCTGGACGAAGATTTCGACCAGAAACCTTATAAACCGCAGGAACTGCTGCGCGAAGCCGAGGCTATTGTCCGTGCATTTCCCCAGGAAAAATGGCTGCTCGCCCTGCCGGTGCACGTTATCGTGACCAAAAACTGGTTCAATAGCGGTGGGAAAAGATCGGCCTCCCCTCCCATGCCGCAGGCGCAGGTGCGGGCCGAGGCGCGGCAATTGATGGCCATAGTTCAACGAGGAGCGCGCCTGGAGCCGGACAACGCTTTTTATCCGTATATTGAAGCGGCGTTGTGGCGCCGAATCCCGCATCAATCTTCTGACGTGTGGGGGGCTTTGAACCGCGCCTCGCGGTGCCGCGAGTTCGACGCTCACAACCTGGAAATCGCATCTCGTATCGTGGCGGCGCACGAGGCGATTCGACCTTTGGTTCTGGAAGAAAAAGAGGGGCTGTGGCGTGAACACAATCATTCGCCCCTGGAAGCGGATGATTATTGGGTTCGAGACGCGGGAGGCTGGGAGTTTTATTTCGCCGAGTCGATTCGTGCCTTCAGAAAGCAGGGCGATCACCGCAGCATCATTGAGAGGGGCGCCATTATGGCGCGTCTGGGCGACTTGATGCAGCGCGGCAAAAACACGACAGGCACGGCGCGCGTTGGCAATAATTGGAAAAACAGGGTGTGGGCGTTGCCGCCTCGTTCTAAAGCCCAACAACGCGCCTGGCGCAGAGGCTTCCCTCAATACCAATCGGGCGATTTCGCGCGCTACGCCGCCTTGCACGGGCGAAAAGACATCGCCGCTCTTGTCCCCCGATGGGCGGCGCGCCAGCGCGAGTTATCTCCAGAAATGCGTCCCGCATATATGCAGCCGCCCCGTTCGGTGCGCCGCGATGCCCTCTGGCGCGCCGCTCGGTGGCGCGACACGGGCGGTCTGCTCGCTCTGCACGGCGTTTTTGTCGCGGCGTTCTGGCTCCTCGCTAATCTGTTTCTGTGGCGCGCAGCCGGTGCGGCCTCGACGAGCCGCGCTCGCATCTTCCCCCCGCTTATCTGGTTGATTATAGCGGTCGCATTGGCGTGGTGGACGTGGCTGCAAAATGAAAATTACGATCCCGCGAAATTAACGATGGCGCAGGCGATGCGGCAGGCCGCTGTGGTCAGCGTGGGCGGCTTCGCGTTTTTCGCGGCGCCGTTCGTCCTCGCGCTGTGGTGCGCGGGTGCCACGATAGCCAGAAACCGGAGCCGTTTTGTCTCTCCGACGCGCCTTCAAACCGAACTGCGGCTCTTTCCCATCGAAAGCGGCCTTCTCCGCGCGGGCGCGACGATCCTGTGCGCTCTGGCCATCGCCGCGACGTTCGCATTGTGGGCGGCTCTCGGTTTTGTGTTGTGGAACGGCATCCGTGCCTTCGACCTCACCAGCTGGCTCCCCGATGCCGCCAACGGCGCGTCGCTGAGTTATCCGATTCAAAGCGAGATGCTCCTCCCGCCGCTTTTTTACTGTCTGCTGCTCGACGCGATTTGTCTCGTGCTGTGGTTCGTTAAATGGCGCTGGTTCAGTGGCACAGAAAGCCGCGCCCTCACGCACGGCGGACTGCGCTTTTGGAAGGAATCGCTGGGAATCTATGTGGTTTTGGTCAGCCTGATTTATCTTGCAACCGCTCTCTCATCGTGGCCCGCGCGGGCGGCGGCGCATCGGGAACTGGAATTGCGCTTGACACGCGGCGAACTCCCTGCCGCAACCCAAAAATGAACTCTTCTGCCCCGCAGCGTCTCGCCCTGCGCTCTGTGCCCCAAGTTGCCGCGACGCGGGGAGCGGGCTAACCTCTTAATCCAAGCGGCGGCCCTGGCCCCCGTTTTCGCTTTTCACGCCGCATTCTCGGCTCTTCTTTGTTCATGACTCCCGCCGCTTCCTCCACTGTGACTAACTCGCCTCCCGCGCCCGAAACCTCGATTGTCCCCCAATTTTCGCCCCAGGTGTCCGCCCAGGCAGCGCGCACGACGTGGACGCTTCTCGATGCTCTGACCCCGATCAAAACCGGCCAGTGCTCCATCCGTTTGTGGGACGGCTCGGTTTTCCCCGACGCCGCGCCGCGTCCCTGCACCATCACGCTGCACCATCCTGGCAGCCTGCGCGCGATGTTCGAGCGCCAGGACGCCCTCAATCTCGCCGAAGCCTATCTCTCGGAGCATTTCACTTTTGAAGGCGATCTGGCGGCGCTTTTCGATTTGAGTGAAGAAATGGCGCAGTGGCCGATGTCGCCGCTCAAAAAAGCGCACCTCGCCACGCTCTTGTTTCGCCTGCCGCGCGTTCACGCGGGCCGTCCCAGGCGCTGGCGCGAGCGCGCCCATCTGTCGGGCCGCCCGCACTCCATCGAGCGCGACAAAGCCGCCGTCGCCTATCACTACAACGTCGCAACCGAGTTTTACAAAGCGTTTCTCGACCAGAACATGGTTTATTCGTGCGGCCTCTTCGCTCATGCCAACGAATCGCTTGACGACGCGCAAATTCGCAAACTGGACGACGTGTGCCGCCAGCTCAATTTGCAGCCTGGGCAGAAAGTGCTCGATGTCGGCTGCGGCTGGGGCGGCTGGATGATTCACGCCGCCAAAAACTACGGCGTCGAAGCGACCGGCATCACGCTTTCCGGCCCGCAGGCCGAAGAAGCCAACCGCCGCATCAAAGCGGCGGGGCTGGAAGGAAAATGCCGCGCCATCGTTGCCGACTACCGCGAACTGACCGACTGGGAATCGTTCGACGCCATCGCCTCCATCGAAATGTTTGAACACGTCGGGCGCGAAATGCTGGTCACTTATTTCACCCAGGCGCTCAAACTGCTGAAAAAAGGCGGTTTATTTCTCAACCAGGGCACGACGGTCGAAACCGACGACGCGCGGCGCCGCTATCCGGCGTTCATCAAGCAATACGTGTTTCCCGACGGCGAAGTGGTGCCGATTCACGTTTCGATTCGCGCCTCGGAAGAAAGCGGTTTCGAGGTTCTCAATGTGCGCTCGATTCGGGAGCATTACGTCAAAACCTGCAATCACTGGGTCAAGAATCTGGAATTGTCGCACGAAAAATCGCTGGAATACGTCGGCGAACCGACGTGGCGCGTGTGGCGGCTTTACACCGCCGTTTCCGAACACGGTTTTCGCATCGGGCGTTTGAACTGTTATCAGACTTTAATGCGGAAGAATTGAGTAGAGAACGCGAAGCGTCAGCGAGTGAGACCTGACTGTTACGTGAACTGTCAGTTACGCCTCACTCGCTGACGCTTCGCGTTCTCTATTTGGCGAAAACCGCCGTCACCACCGAGGTGACGGCGGTTTTTTCGCGGATGGAGTAGGGGCGGGCGGAGCAGGCGCGACGGGCGCGGGCGTTTTCTCGGCTTCGGGTTGCGTGATTTGAACGGGGCGCGCTTCCACCTCAATTTTCGGGTTGTCGGCTTTCGGAATCGGTGCCGCTTCCACTTTTTCGGCTTCCGGCGCGGCCACAACCGGCGGCGCGAAACTCGAAGTCGCCAACGCCGCGAGACGCGCGCTTTCCTGCGCTTCGCGCTCCTGCTTTTCGCGCGCTTCCTGCAAATCGCGCAGTTCGCGCAGCGTTTCGGCGGAAAAGCCCTGCGAAGTGCCGAATTTGGTGCGAAAACGATTTTCTCGATCCATGTCGTCTTCCTCCCCTTCCTCTTCGATCACGGGCGCAGTCGCCGGTTCGTCGGCGCGGTCGAGTAATTCCAAATCGAGCATCGCCTGCGGATGGTCGGGCGCGAGGGAAATGAAGAAAATCAGCGCCGCGAGAATCGGCAGCAGCAGCCAGGAGCCTTCAGCGCCGAAACTGCCGCCCGAAAGCCACGACGACTGGTTGGTTTGCACGTCGAGCAGGCGAAAGGTCTCGATGCCGCTCACCGGCAGCGAAAACACGCAGCCCAGACAGAAATTCCACGCCGCGTGAAAGCCGATGGGAAACCACAGCGAGCCGGTTTTGCGATAGCACAGCGCGAAGAAAACCGCGATTAAAATCAGGGCAGGCAAAGCGCCCAGCGCCGCGATTTGCGCTTCGCGCGTGCCGCCCGCGACGTTGAGCAGGTGAATCAGGCCGAAAAGCACCGCCTGCACCGCGACCGCAGCTTTCCAGCCGAGCCAGTTGTTGAGATTATGCAGCGCGTAGCCGCGAAACAATACCTCCTCGAAAAACCCGACCACTGCAAAGGTATAGGCGTAACCAAGAAACGCCAACAGTGAATATCCTAAGCCGGCATTAAGAGCAGGCGACCATCCGACCACCGAAATCGCGCCGGTGAGCCATAAAATCGACCACAACAATCCGATGGCGAGTGCGCCGGTGAGCGCGCCGCGAAGCGCATCGGCTTCCGCGCGGCGGCGCCGTAACCCCAGCGAAGTGAAGGAACGCAGGTCAAAATGGGTGCGGCAATAGGAAATCCACAGCAAATTTGCCGGATAAGAGAGCAGGGTGAGCGGAAGCGCGTAGCGTGTGGCGACTTCGAGCAGTTGTTCGTCGGGTCTACGCGCCGTCCACACCGAGGCGATGGCGCTGCCAGCGAAAAGCATCACGCCCAGAACCACCGAAGCCACGATAAGGCCCAGCGCGCACAAAAACAGACGGGTCAGGGGATGAAAACGCGGCGCGGGCATGAAAAATAGGGCGGTGAAACGCTAACGCGAAATGGTCGGGACGAAAATTCGACCCGACGACTGCTTCAAAACCGATTTTTAGTTGCGAAAACCGTTGCTGTAGCTGGAGGCAACCGAATCCGCGCCATATTCGCCGTTGGCGTAGGCCGCCGGTTGGCGCAGCGCGTTTTTGCCGGCTTCGACACTTGAACTCAGCTTGTCGAGAACGCCGGAAGTTTTGTCCAGAACATCGAAGGCGTATTCGTCGGCCTGGCGGCGCATCTCTTCGGCTTCGTTTTGCGCGGTCTGGCGCGTCAGATCGGCTTCTTCATTGGCGCGCTGCGTGATTTCGTGTTCCGCGACCATCGCCAGAGCGCGCTGGCGCGCTTCTTCCTCGGCGCGCGCGGCGCGCTGGTTGCCTTCCTCGATGGTTTTCTGCGCCTGATGGTTGGCGTCGTCAATGGTGCGCTCGGCGCGCGCGCGCGTGTCTTCGGTGAGGCGCTCGGCGTGGCCTTTGGCTTCGGCGACGGTGCGCTCGGCGAGCGATTTCGCTTCGGACACCGAACGCTCCGAGCGGGTGCGCGCATCGGTGACGACGCGCTCGGCCTCGCGCTCGGCGTTGTCGATGAGGCGGTCGGCTTCGCCCTGGGCGCTTTTGACCACGGCCTCGGCCTTTTTCATCAGGTCTTCGGCGTCCTTCATCGACTTGGGCAAGGCGCTGCGAAGTCGCTGGATCTGGGTAAAAAATTCTTCCTCGTTGATAACGCGCTTGCCCATGAAGCCCAGCTTGCCGTTTTCTACGAGTTGTTCGATTTCATCAATGATGCGTAAGACGTTTATGGCGGTTCCCTCCCGAAATGGGATTATTTTTCAATTTGGTTGGTTAATGGAAGTGGCGGGCACATAAAACGACAGCATCGACTCGCCCGCTTTTTTATGGCGGAGGGGTGAAAAATGCGTCATTTTAGCGGGGGCTACGCGATGCGAGTGCTGCACGATCAAAATTCCGTGAGAAAAATCGTGCGGCAATTGCGACGATTCGAGCGAATCCGACGTCCCAACACCAACATTATTCAATAATCGCGGCAAAGCGTCTATGCGAGAACACACCTCTTCAGCCTCTTTTGGGAGCCGAAACGGCGGATCGGCGAAGATGATATCGAAGATTTCGCCGTTTTCTTCCAACTTGGGTAAGGCGCTACGCACATTGCCGCCCCAGACGAGCGCGCGATTTTCCCATCCCAAAATTTTTAAATTTCCTCGAATCGCGCGCAGCGCCGAGTGTTCTTGTTCCACAAAAATCACGAAATCCGCGCCGCGTGAAAGGGCTTCGAGGCCCACCGCGCCGCTACCGGCATACAAATCGAGAAAACGCGCCCCGACGACGCGCTCGCCGAGGGAATTAAAAAGTTTTTCGCGGGTTTTGCCGTCGCTGGGACGGGTGTTGGTGCCGCTTGGTGATTGGATGATGCGCCCGCGCGCTTCGCCGCCTTCAATTCTCATGATTTCGTGCGTTTTAGATGCTTTGTGGATCAGGCGGCGTGATGCCTTCGGGCGCATAACGGGCGAAGTCTCTGCCGTTGTAAGTAAGAATTTGTGAAATATCGTGCGCCTTCATCGCCGCTACCAGTCGGGCGTCATGGGCTGCGACGCCCGAAACGCGATAATCCCTGACAATTTGCCACCACAGCGCCAGCAGTGGTGTTTCGGGAAGCACGCGGCACAAGCGGCTCACGCCCAAAAGCAGCCGGTTGGCGACTTCGGGCGTATAACCCAGTCCGCCTCGCGCCGTTGCGGACCGCGTCGCCACAACCCACAGTTCGTAAAGAGTTTGAGAGGCAACAACCGATTCATCGCCTCTGTCGCGCACCATGGCGAGGGCACGACGCGAAACCGGAGACAACGGACTCGAATTTTCGATGCGCCGCGCTAAAACATTGGTGTCAATTAAAATGAGCGCCAAAATCAGTCCTCGTAAAAGGCCGCACGGCTGACCTGCTCATCGGTGAGTGGCGCCAGTCCCGCTCGCTGGCGCGCGTTGGGCAAGACTTTCAATAAGTAATCAAGGCTGCCTTCAGGGTCTGTTTCGAGTAGCTTACTGAAGGTGGCCTCATCGAAAACATTTGCTTCTTGAACGATGAAATCGCGGGCGCCGACGCTGCCAGGATTGCCGTCTCGCTCGTAAGCGTCGCGCACCTGGTCGAGTTGCGCTTTTTGTTCGGGCGAAAGGTCGCCTTCTTCCAATGTCTCCAATCGCGCCGCCGCTTCGCGAATCAGCGCCAGCAATTCGCGGCGGTCGAGTTGATGGATTTGCTCCAAAAGTTCAGCCATGATTTTGTCTCCTCATCCGACAGTTTAGCGAGCGAAACGGCCTCGCTCCTGCGCGATGCCTGCACCGTAAATTGTCAATAGGAAATGCGTAAACTGGGCGCCATGAAAAAGCGAATGGCTTTGTGGGCGCTACCCTGCTTTCTCCTCTTGGCGATAGCCGGCGTTTATTATCTTCAATCCTGGCCACGAAGCGAGGCCGAACACTGGCTGGAGCGACAATCCCAGGATGTGGAGCAGATCGAAGTTTCTTACGGCAGTGGCTGGCCAGGGTCGATTTGGAAATATATTTCTATCCGCGACCAGGCTTCGATACGAAAAGTCATGACCAGCCTGCGCTGCACGGGGAGCCTCACCAACACCAAAACTGCAAAAGCAGATGATGGGCTTCTGGGTTACAACACTTCCTATTTCATTACTCTCATCCCCAAAAACCCTGAGCGTCGAGCGGAAACTTTGGTTATCAATCCCAGCAACGACCGCTCTGGGATTTACTTTCTCACGCGACGTAACCATGGAGTCGGAGTGACTCAAATCGACATCATCGGCTGGGCCGAGATGAACGCTTTGGCCTTCAAAAGATTTCAGAACACGCTCAAATCGGTTCCTGGCCGCCGACGCGCGGATCGCCATTAGATTCGCATTCAACTCGTTGGCACCAAATCCAGTTTCTCGCCCCAGAACCGCTCCAGCGCTTCACTCGCCCTCCAGACGCCGCGCCAGTGCCGCGATGATTTGCAACTGCTCCTACGGCGTCAAATCGCGGGTTTGCGTGATGATGTCGCGCGCTGTCGGCCAGGCGCTGCGCGTTTCTAAATCGACGGCTTCGGCCTTTTTCATCAGCTCTTCAGCGTCTTTCATCGCTCTGGGCAGTTCACTGCGGAGCCGTTGGATCAGGATGAAGAACTCCTCTTCATTGACCACGCGCTTGCCCATGAAGCCCAGCTTGCCGTTTTCCACGAGTTGTTCGATTTCATCAAGGGTGCGTAAGACGTTGATGGGGATGCCTCCGTAAACTGGAATTATATTTTCTGGTTGCGGCTCGTTACCGTTGACCCTCACTGCTCCGCGTGATAGGCGCCCAGAAAACGAACGAAATTCAAGCCGGCGTTTTGGGCTGCGTTGCACAATCGGGAATCTGCCGTCCACATCAAACACCCGCGCGAGTGCGCTAAAGCCAGATAAGTGGCGTCGTAAACTTTGGCCTGCCCGATGGTTTAGGCCAGAATGCGCGCCAGTGGACGCAATGTCGGGTCGTAAAGGGTGGTAATGGGGAAACCATCCAACAGGGTTTGCGCCGCTTCATAAGCGTCCTCATTCAAAGAACCGCGCAGGCGGCGGGAACGGTTTGTCGTATCGGCTTCACTTTCCCAGAGCGGCGGAGAAAGAATCAGCACGCCGCGCGCCGCACAATCGGCAAACAACCGTTGCGCCTGAGCGTGAAAGGGATAATCGGAAAAAGCGAAGTTCAGAACCGTGTTGGCATCGAAAACCAGTTCTTCCATCACTATGCCTCGCCTCGCGCGGCGCGCTCCATATCGGCGAGGCGCTCTTCACGGCCTTCATCAATCAAGCGGTGCATCACCTGCGGCGAAATGGAGGCGCGCGACGAACCGGCAGTAATTGCCGCAGTCAAAGCCCGCGACTGGTTCAAAAACGCTTCGAGACGCGCCTTTTGAAACGCGATCTCGCGCTCCCTGTCGCGCTCGGCAGCACGCGGCAATTCAATACTTAAATTCATAAATACCTCCATTGAGTCGCAGTTTATCCCTCAACTCGTCCGCACCAAATCCAGTTTCTCGCCCCAGAACCGCTCCAGCGCCCGCACGAGGGGCTGATGCTCTTCCCATTCCAGATGCGGGTCGGCGTTCACCACTTCCCACGCCGCTTCGCGCGCCAGGGCAATCACATCCACGTCGGACACGATATTGGCGAGGCGAAAGTCGGGCATTCCGCTCTGCCTCGTGCCGTAAAACTCGCCAGGGCCGCGCAGGTTGAGGTCGTGTTCGGCGATTTCAAAGCCGTTCTGGGTTTTGGTCATCACCGCGAGGCGCGCTTTGCCCTCGTCGGTTTTGGGATTGGCCAGCAAAATACACATCGACTTGTCTTTGCCGCGCCCAACCCGTCCGCGCAACTGGTGCAACTGCGACAGGCCGAAACGGTCGGCGTCTTCGATGAGCATGATCGTCGCGTTGGGAATATCGACGCCCACTTCAATCACCGTTGTCGAAACCAGAACATCGTGCATTCCGGCGCGAAACAGTTCCATCTGCTCGTCGCGTTCATAGATATCCATCTGCCCGTGAACCAGACCGACGCGCAGGCCGTGCAGTTCGCCCTCGCGCAGTTGCTCCGCCATCGCCGAAGCCGCTTTGAGATGCGCCAGTTTTTCGCTTTCTTCAACCAAAGGACACACCACATACGCCTGACGGCCTTTTTGGACTTCGGCGCGAACGTAGCCGTAAGCCTTTTCGCGCGCTTCGGGCTTGATTTTGACGGTTTTGATCGGCTGGCGGCCTGGCGGCAGTTCGTCCAACACCGAAACATCCAAATCGCCGTAAATGGTGAGCGCCATGGTTCTGGGGATTGGCGTCGCCGTCATCACCAAAACATCGGGGCGCATTCCGCCCGCGCCTTTCTGGGCGAGCGCGGCGCGCTGCATTACGCCGAAGCGATGCTGTTCGTCCACCACGCAAACGCCGAGTTTGTGAAATTCGATATTCTCCTGAATGAGGGCGTGTGTGCCGACCACGACGTGAATACGTCCCTCCGCCAGATCTTCCACGATGCGCCGCTTGTTTTTCGCCTTCAAAGAGCCTTCCAAAAGTCCGACTTCCACGCCAAGCGGCTTCAAAAGCCGCGTCAAAACCGAGAAGTGCTGTTCGGAAAGAATCTCTGTCGGCGCCAACAATGCGCCCTGATAGCCGCTTTTGAACGCGCTCCACAGCGCATAGGCCGCGACGATGGTTTTACCGCTTCCGACATCGCCGTGCAACAGCCGATTCATGGGGCGCGGCAGTTTCAAATCCTTGCGAATTTCGTTCATGACGCGCTTTTGCGCGCCGGTGAGTTTGAAGGGCAGCGCGTGCAGAAACTTCTTGATTTCCTCGTCGGGCACGATGTGGCGCAGTCCTGCTTCTTCGAGATGCGCCGCGCGTTTTTTCTGCGCCAGCGCAACCTGCAAAAGAAACAGTTCCTCGAAAACCAGACGGTAGCGCGCCGCTTCTTTGGACTCCCAATCGGTGGGGAAATGAATCTCGCGCAGCGACTGTTCGAGCGGCCACAGCTCGAATTTCTCGCGCAAATCGGCTGGAATCATTTCTTCGACGCAGGGGCCGTATTTATCGAGCGCATCGGCAATGGCGCGGCGCAGATTGGATTGGTAAAGCCCTTCGGTCGCCGGATAAACCGGCACGATGCCGCCGACCTGCGAGCCATCTTCGTCGGAAATGATTTCAAATTCGGGCGAATCGACCTGCAAGGTGCCGCCGAACTCGGAAATTTTGCCGTAGCAGAACAGCCTCATGCCGACTTTGAACTGTTTTTCTCGAAACGGCTGGTTCCACCACTGCAAATCGAGGCGTCCCGTCTCGTCGCCGACGCGCACTTTGGTGATATTGCGATGCCCCATCATCCGCGTTTGCGGCTCGTGCAAAACCTCGCACAAAAACGAGTCTTTGTCGCCAATTTCCAGCTGGGAAATGGTGCGCGTGAGCCGCCGGTCTTCGTAGCGATGCGGAAAGTGATGCAGCAAATCGGCGACGGTGAGAACGCCCCATTTCGCCATCAGCTTGGCGCGGTTCGGCCCGATGCCCTTCAAATAAGTGATTTCCTGATCCAACGTCGCGCCCGATGAATCGAATTTCGGCTTGGCCGGCGCGCTTTTCGCCCTGACGACCGCAACTCCCTCCTCCCTCCTCCCTCCTCCCTCCTGAACGGGCGCGCTGTCGAGCGTATCCTGCAATTTGTCGAGCAGTTCGCGCGTAACGCGCACGATTTGCACGCGGCGCTCCAGTTCCTGATGCGGATAGATTTTCCAGATGTCGTGCAAACGCTGAAGCGTGAACTCCGCCGTGACGGGCACGGCATCGGAGCCGTTTTCGATGGCTTCGAGCGCCTGCGACGTGAGCGCCGCGAAGTGCGCGCCCGTGCCGCCCACGACGGCGGAGTTGACGTATTCGGTTTTTTCTTCGCCGTCCAGCGTGGGCAGCAGTTTTTCGATGATTTCGCGCAGCATGAGATTGGAGAGGTTAGAGGTTAGAAGTTAGAGTTTAGATCAGTTCTCTCTAACCTCTAACCTCTCCATTCTAACCTCTAAAAAATGAATTTCCTTTCCCTTCTCGAATCCAAACGCGACGGCGCTGTTTTGAGCGAATCGCAGTTGCAATCCATCATCGCGGCGACGGTGGCGGGCGAAATTCCCGATTATCAGCTTTCGGCTTTTTTGATGGCGATTTATTTTCGTGGCCTCAATGCCGAGGAAACTCGCGCCCTAACGCTGGCGATGCGCGATTCCGGCGAAGTCTTGAGTTTTCCCGCCGATGGCCGCCCCGTTGTCGATAAACACTCGACCGGCGGCGTGGGCGACAAAGTTTCGCTGCCTCTGGCGCCACTTCTGGCGTGTCTGGGCTTTCGCGTGCCGATGATTTCGGGGCGCGGCCTGGGCATCACCGGCGGCACGCTCGATAAATTGGAGTCGATTCCTGGTTTTCGCACCGCCCAACGCCGCGAGGAGATCATTCAAATCGTGCAAAGTGTCGGCTGCTGCATCGTGGCGCAATCGGAAAAGATGGTGCCCGCCGACAAACGGTTCTACGCCCTGCGCGATGTCACGGCGACGGTGCCCTCGATTCCGCTCATCACCGCGTCGATTCTGAGTAAAAAACTCGCCGAAGGCTTGGACGCGCTGATTCTGGATGTGAAATGGGGCCGCGCGGCGTTTATGCAAACCGAAAAGAAAGCTCGCCAGCTCGCTAAGGGCCTGTGCGAGTTGGGTCGGGCCTGCAACGTCCAGACGGAATTCATTTTGAGCGACATGAACGTGCCGTTGGGCACCCATGCCGGAAACTGGCTCGAAGTGGTGGAATCGGTCGAGGTTTTGGAAGGTCGCGGCCCGTCCGATACGCGCGATTTGGTGCTCGATTGCGCGGCGCGGCTGCTCGTCATGACCCAAATCGAACCCAGGCGCGGCGCGGCGCTGACAAGAGCCAAAAATTGCCTCGATTCCGGCGCGGCGCGCGAAAAATGGAACGAAATGCTCGCCGCACAGGGCGCCGATTTGACAGCTTTTGAAGCGAAATTGCGCGCGCCCTCGCCGGTTTACGAGGTCGAAATTCGCGCCGCGCAAGGCGGCATCATTCGCGATTTGGACGCCAGAATCATCGGCGAAATCGTGCGCGATCTGGGCGGCGGGCGTTTGCGCGCCGATTCGATTTTAAATCTCGAAGTCGGATTTTCGGCGATGAAAAAGCCAGGCGAACGGGTCGAAAAGGGCGAACCGCTCGCGCTGTTGCGCGCCGACAATGAGGACGCGGCGCGCGGAGTTTGGGAAGTGGCGCGCGCGGCGTGGGAAATCGCATCGTAGGGACACGGCGTGCCGTGTCCGTTGGAAAGCGTTCGAGACGACGAGCGGACACGGCACGCCAGGCAATGTGTGACTCTTGGGGTATGTGAGAGTCTGTGATCAGGGCTTGTGTGCCAGGATATTTCAGGATGTTCCAGGAGGCTAAAGCCTCGGCAACCAAACCAAGGCCACCTGCGTGGCCTATGGATGATGTGTAGCCTGCGAAGGCAGGCTTGGTTTGGTTGCCGAGGCTTCAGCCTCCTGGAACATCTTGGCACACAAGCTGTCTGGCGGTTCAGCCCTTGGAAAACAAGTCACACATTGCGTGGCACGCCGTGTCCCTACGGCACTCTTTTTCCCACAACGGCTTCAAAGGGCACCGCGCCGGTGTAGCGGTTGTCGTAGGAGTTGTCGCGGTTGTCGCCCAGACAAAAGACACGGCCCGCAGGCACCGTTGTCGAAAAGGGCGGCGCGGAACCCGAACCATCGCCGTATTGAACGAGATATTTCGCCCCGCCATTGGTTTCTTCATAGACCGCCACTTTCCCGACGCGGCGCACCAGGGTGTGAGGCAGAGCGCGTCCGTTGATGGAAAAGGCGGTGCCCGAAAGTCGCACTTTGTCGTTGGGCAGAGCCACCACGCGACGGACAAAATCACTGCGGCTACCAGTAGATTTATCGACCGAGGTGTGGACGATGATGTCGCCGCGCTTCACTTCGGCGATGTCTGCAAAGGCCCGCCGTTGGACGAGAATTCTGGAATGGGTCGCCAGCGTCGGCTCCATGCTGCCGCCCGCAATGTAATATGGTTTGGGCAGCGCCGCGCGAATGCTCACAACGGCGGGAATCGCCAGCGCGATGACGGCGGCGAGGACAATCCATCTTTTTTCGGGCTTTTTCATCGGAGTTTTCCCTGCGCGTGATGCCTGCAATTATGGCACGCCCTAAACGCCGATACCAATTCTTCCTACACTTGGGGCGAAAATGCCGCTCACTTTCATCCACACCGCCGACTGGCATCTGGGCCACACCTACTGGCGCATCGGCCCGCGCGCCGCGCAGTCTTCGGCGTGGCGGCTCGACGCCGTGCGCCGCATCTGGGGACTCGCCGAAGAGAAAAAGGCCGATTTCATCGTGGTCGCGGGCGATGTTTTCGATTCCGATACGCCAAGCGCCACCTGGCGCCGCCACGCCATCGAACTTCTGGCCGACTGCCCCGCGCCGGTGTATCTCATCGCGGGCAATCACGATCCGTGCGCGCAGGGCAGCGTGTGGTTTCAGGACGATTTTGCGGGCGCACTTTCGGGTTTGGAGAACGTTCATTTGGTCACCGAAGCGGCGCCCATTGAGACGGCGAGCGACGCGCTGCTTTTTCCCTGTCCGGTCACCAAAAAATACTGCCGCGAAGACGCCACGGCGTGGATTCCCGATTCCCCTCGCGGCGGAAAATGGCGCGTCGGTCTGGCGCACGGCGGCTGGAAAGGCTATTTTTCGAGCGGCGACGACCAAACGCTCAATTGCATCTCGAACGACTGCGCCGACCGCGCCGGACTCGATTATCTCGCGCTGGGCGACTACCATTCCTACACGCCGCCCGATCATGCCGCCGCCAAAAGCCGCACCTTCTACGCGGGAACGCCCGAAATCGGCGCCAAAGACAACATTCGCGGCGGCCACGCGCTGTGCGTTTCGATTCAAAACCCTGGCGAGCCGCCGCTTGTCGAGCCGGTGGGCGTGGGGCGCGTTCAACTGTGCGATTTAGGCATGGTTTCTCTGAGTTCGGATGAGGATTTCGAGGCTTTTCAAGCGCGCGCGGCACAAATTCAAAATGCCGAAGACTCGATAATGCGCGCCCGCGTCGCGGGTCACGTCGCGCCCAAAATTGCGCGCGCGCTTGATGACTGGCTGGGCAACCTGCGCGAAGAGTGGCTGGGCGTGGATGTCGATGTCTCCAAACTCTTCGCCCAGCCCACGCCCGATGATTTTCGCGCTCTGCGGTTGGAACGACTCGAAGAATCGCTGCTGGAGCGTTTGAACGGCGATTTTTCGAGCGATTATCTCTCCGGCGTGCGCGGCGCCGAGGAAATCGCGAGTTGGAGCGGCGACGCTGCCGCGCGGCGCGAAGCGCTGGCGCTTTATTATCGCTTGCTGGGCGAAGCGCGCTGAAATAGAAGCGATATGAAATCGCAGCCAACGAAATTGTCGGCCTTCGCCGACACCCTTGCAGTTACGCTGTCGGCGAAGGCCGACAATTTCGTTGGCTGCGATTTCATATCGCTTTGAACTATTCCACCAAGCGAAACTCGTTGAACAAAAGCGGCGCGCGGCTGCGTTTGATGCGGAACTTGGTGCCGTGATTGTGGCTGGTCTGCGCGTCGAATTCGAGCGCCATCGAACCGTCTTCCAGAAGCGGCGCGATCATTTCCGTCCTCACATCTTTCATCAAATAGGCTGCCTCAAACCAAAACTGAGTTTTTCCATCTTTGACGCGCGTTTTTCGCAGCGCCAGCAGGGTGTGGCCCAGTTTCTTCTGAAAAGTCTGCTTCACGTCGCCCAAATCGTAGCCCAAGGGGAAAATCTCGCGATAATGCGGCGTTCGTTTCTCGATGTCGTCGGCCCAGTCGCCGTAGGTGGCGAATTTTTCGGTTCTGTCGCGCCCCGCGCGCTCGACCTGCGTCGGATCGTAAACGAAATCGATGCGACCATCGCTCACTTTGACGCGAAAACCGCGCGCCGACCATCTGTCGGCATAGGTCGTGGAGCGAAAACTCATTTCGGTTTCTTTATATCTTTTGCCCGCTCCGGTGTGGCGCCAGCCCATCGATTTCAAAAGTTTTTTCACTGACGCCGCCGGTTTGGGTTCTTTGTGGAAGAGGGTGAAGAGGCTCGATTTGCCCTCGTATTTCTGGGTTTTGAGTTCGATTTCGCCAAAATCGGGCAGGGCGAAGTTGTTTTCCTCGACGCCCAGCAAATCTTCGAGGGTGTTGCCCGCCGCGCCGTCGTTGTCGTCGCTTCGCGTGCTGTCGTGCCATTTGTGGAGGATGAGACGCATTTTACGCTCCAACTCCTCGACGGTGCGAAGCGGTTTGGACGCGGGCGCGGCAATTTGGGCACCAGAAGGCGCGGTTGTTAATCCAAGAAAAGCCAGCGCGAGACTCAATCTCAAAATGGACATGATTGAAGTTTTGCGTGGGAGCATGGCCTATGAAAACCTCTTGGGTTGGACCAAATTATCTCACTCGCACCGAAACTGGCAGAGGCCAACAGTCGCTCACGGAAATAGCGGCTCGAAAAAAGGTGTGCCCTTCTGAAAAGGGAATGTGTTTGAAGTTGCAACTGAAAAAGTAGCGAATGGGTTCATCTCTTTTAGGATCGATATCGTTCGTCAATTGTGTGATGATCTGGCCGTGTTTGCCATCCATCAAGGGGTGTATTTCGCCCTTTGCAGTCACCAGTTGCACATTATCAAACGTTACCTCGCCCCCTGGTTGTCTTTTTCCTCCCTGCGTGTCGCGCAGCGTGATGAAAACGGAAGCGCTCGTTCTTCGTGGGGAAGCCGTTGGTTTTTGCCTTAGGTTGAGTTGCGCCGGACTTGCAAACAAACTTGGCCCCAGAACTTTGGCTTCACCCAAACGAAAAGGCCGATTTGTATTGACGCTGGGCGGCGTTATTTTTTGTCCGGCACGACGAACAACAACTTTAATCCGGTCGGCGGGGGTTGGCACACGAATTCTCTCACCAGCCGAATTCCTTTTGTAGCGCGCATTTTTATCGAAATTCCAAGAGAAGTCGGAAAGCAAAACATCGCCCGAAAGCGTCAGTTGGCCATATTCAGCAGGCACCTGAGATAATTTCAACGGAAGAACCATCCGCATCGGGACATTTGGCCAGTAGAAGTCGCGCGAGACGGTAATGGGGATAAAGCCTTTTTTGCCGTTACGAGAGAAATTAAGCCGCACATTGGACAAACCCACATTGCCGCCGGAGGTTGCGGTGATGATGACCTGTCGGTCATAACCCTGATAACGCTGGCGGGGCGTTGGGAGACTGACCCGAATGCTTTTCACGCTGTTCGGTTTGAAATAAGGAACGCCTTTGGGCCATGCCAGCACAGGATTGTTGGAGCAAACACAAACGTCGCCCCAAAGCGAAATGCCCACCCAAACCGCCAACCGTCGCTTCAGCCAAATCGGCATAAAAAACCTCCGTCCGTTGGATTTTCCAGCCCTTAGTAAACTTGACGCTGTGCAAAACGGCTCTTCTGGACGCATCCCTCAATCTCACATTCGCAATTTTTCGATTATCGCGCACATTGATCATGGCAAGTCAACGCTCGCCGACCGCATCCTGCAGATGACTTCGGCGGTCGCCGACCGCGATATGAAAGAACAACTGCTCGACTCCATGGACTTGGAGCGCGAGCGCGGCATCACCATCAAAGCCGCCGCCGTGCGCCTCGATTACACCGCCAAAGACGGCCAGCAATACGTTCTCAACCTCATCGACACCCCAGGACACGTCGATTTTACCTACGAAGTCTCGCGCGCCCTCGCCGCCTGCGAAGGCGCCCTGCTGATTGTGGATGCCACGCAGGGCGTCGAAGCCCAGACCGTCGCCAACGCGCATCTGGCGCTGATGGCCGATCTGGAAATCATTCCGGTTCTCAACAAAATCGACTTGCCCAGCGCCGATCCCTATCGCGTCATTGAGGAAATCGAGCAGATCGTCGGCTTGCCTGGCGAAGAAGCGATTCTGGCGTCGGGCAAATCGGGGCTGGGCGTCGATGAAATTCTCGAAGCGGTCGTGGCGCGCGTTCCGGCGCCCACGGGCGACGAACACGCGCCGCTTCAAGCGCTCATTTTCGATTCGTTCTACGACGCCTATCGCGGCGTGATTATCTACGTTCGCATCAAAGAGGGCACGCTGCAAAGCGGTCAGAAAATCCTCCTCATGGGAACGGATGCGAGCTTCGAGGCGCAGGAAATCGGCGTGTTTCGCCCCGCCGTGACGCCGACGGGCACGCTTTATCCTGGCGAAAGCGGCTACATCGTGGCGGGCATCAAAGACGTGGCTGACGTTCGCATCGGCGATACCGTCACCAGTCCGCAAAAACCGGCAAAAGAGGCCCTCGCGGGTTACCGCGAACCCAAACCGATGGTGTTTTGCGGCCTCTATCCCATCAACTCCGACGAATTCCCCGACCTGCGCGACGCGCTCGACCGCCTGCGCCTCAACGATGCCTCCCTCGTTTATCAAGCCGAATCCTCGCCCGCGCTCGGCTTCGGTTTTCGCTGCGGTTTTCTGGGTTTGCTCCACATGGACATCATCCAGGAGCGTCTGGAGCGCGAATACAACCTCAGCCTGATTGCGACCGCGCCCAGCGTGGTGTATCGCGTCACCACGACGGCGGGGCAGACGATTGAAGTCGATAATCCCGCCAATATGCCCGCGCCCACGCTCATCGAAAAAATCGAAGAACCGATGGTCAATTGCACCATCCTGGCGCCCAACGATTACGTCGGCGCGGTTCTGAAATTGTGCAACGACAAGCGCGGCATTCAAAAATCGATGGATGTGGTGTCGGGCGCGCGCTACTCCATCGTTTACGAACTGCCGCTCAGCGAACTGGTGATGGACTTTTTCGACCAGCTCAAAAGCCGCACGCGCGGCTACGCTTCAATGGATTACGAACTGTCGGGCTTTCAGGAATCGAAGTTAGTCAAAGTCGATATTCTCATCAACGGCGACATCGTGGACGCGCTGAGTTTCGTGTGTCACCGCGACCAGTCGCACCCACGCGGCAAAGCGATTTGCGAAAAAATGAAAGAACTCATCGACCGCCAGATGTTCCAGATCAAAATTCAGGCGGCGATTGGAAGCAAAATCGTGGCGAGCGAACAGCTTTCGGCGATGCGAAAAGACGTGACCGCCAAATGCTACGGCGGCGATATTTCGCGCAAACGCAAACTGCTCGAAAAGCAAAAAGAAGGCAAAAAGCGCATGAAACAGGTGGGAAGCGTGGAAATTCCGCAGGAAGCGTTTTTGTCGATTTTGAAGGTGACGGATTAACACTCAGGAAATCAACATTCGTCGTCCGGCGCTTTCGGATAAAAGCATGACAGTAGAAACAAAATGAGTGCGGCGGGGCCTCCTAAAAAGAAGCCAAAGTAGGCGATGAAGATGAGCACCCACAGCCAAGTCGGGTCTCGCTCCGAAGCGGCAAAACACAGGAAGAGAAAGCCCGCGCTCGCAACGCAGGCGAGGACGCAACGCTGAGCAGCGATTTGGAGAGATTGTTTCGTCATGTTTGAACTTTACCTCCGATTAATTACCGACGGCGAGGCGACACGCTTGTCGTGTTGCCGTTCGCCGAGTGGGAAATGCTACGCGAACTGCTCGAAGACGCGCACGATTTGCGCGCGGCCAGAAATGAGAACAGTAAACAATCCTCGCTTTCCCTGTCCCAAGCCCGTGCCGAACTGGGTTGAAGGCGGAACCGTTTTTCAGCACCACGAACGTCGAGGCCCAGCATGAATCTCAAACTTCTTTTTCTGCTGCTCACTTTATTTCCCGCGTGCGTGGGCGCGCAAAACGCGCCCGCGCGCGGCGAGATTCGATTGGAAGGCACGGTCGTTTCCCTGGCGCGCGACGGCCAGTCGTTTCGGCTCGAAGTCGAAGCCTTTACGCTTCCCAACGGCAAAACCGCGCGGCTCAAAGCGCTCAAAACGAAAACTGTTACGCTCTCTCCAGACGCGGCGATTTTCCCGCTCGGCGCCGCGAAATGGAAACTCAAAGCGGCTGCGCTGCGCGTGGGCTATGGCGCGTTCGTCATCGGCCCCGATGACGGCGGCGCGGAGTTGAAAGCGCGCCGCGTTGCGCTGCGGCGTGAAATTGAGAGCCGCCCCATCGACATTTTCGTGGCGCAAAACGGCTCGGATGCGGGCGATGGCAGCAACGACAAACCGTTTCGCAGCGTGCAAGGGGCCGTCAACGCCGCGCCGTCGGGCTTTGCCGATGAAGCGACGGTGATTCACATCGGCGCCGGTGATTTCGTGCAGGCGAGCGGCCAGAGGGCGGAGCCGCTTCTAATTGAAGGCAAAAGAAACCTGATTCTGACTGGCGCGGGAGCCACTTATGAAGGCGGAACCCAGATTTCAACCGGAACCCTCGCCAAAACCCGCAACAACGACGTAGTGCGGATTTTGGCTTCGCAAAACATTGAACTGTGCAATTTGGTGATTGGCGATGACCGTTCCTGGGAAGAAGACCGCGACCGTGAAGCGACGCTCAAACTGGCGCTCAAATCAAGCGTTGTGCTGCGTAACGTGCGCCTGGCGGGGCCGACGCGCGAAACTTTGCTCGACGCGGGAGGCGACAAGCCGCCGACCGCGTCGGTTGCGCTGCGGCCTTTCGACAGAGATTCGGTGGCAACGCTGGAAAACGTGCTCGTCACGGGGCACGGCTCGTTTTTATCCAACCCGCGGGGCAAAGTTTTTTGCCGCAACGTCACCTTCGCGCGGATGTTTGGCACCGGCTACGACGACCATTTCCTGTTTTTGCAAACGCCCAGCGACACGCCGCCCAACGAACGCCGCTTCACCTTCGAGAACTGCCTGTTTTATGAAATGGAAGGCGGGCGCGGCGGCTGGCGTTTCATTTTGAGCGGGGGCGATGAGGGGCTGGACAAAGCCTTTTTCGACCCGCCGCGTGCTGGCGGGGGCAACATCATGGTGCGCTGCCGCTTCGAAAAGCCCTCCACCTATTTCACCGCCGAGCAGCTTGGCGCGGCGTTTCTGGACACGCGCGGCGGAGTTGCGGCGCGCAGTCACGGCGTCTGGGTGGACGACGACCCCAAAAAAGCGCTTGCCGGCGGCGTGCGGATCGATAACGCCATCCAACTCGAAAAGCGCGACGGCTTCGCGCTCTGCGCGCCTCCCTCGCTGGGGAGCGGCTGGAGCGGCGGTTTTTTCTCTCCCTTGCTGAACGGCGCTTGAGAGCCTTAGTGAAGTGGAAAACTCCCCCCCCCCCACCATACAGATAGGACCAGCACACCGATGAAAACCAATCACAATAAGTGATCGCGGTATGC
>JAUJNG010000009.1:0-181188 GCA_030448265.1 Abditibacterium sp. | reverse complement strand
GGTTGTGGGGGGGTTTTTTTCCCACCGGTGTCTCTGGGGTTTTTCCCCCTTTTGGTACGCGTAACCCCCCCCCCCCCCCACATACCCTGGGGGGGGGGGGGGGTGTTTCCCACGTCACTTCGCGCCCTTGCCCTGAAGACTGCAAAAGCACTTTTACCCGAAACTCATTATGAAAATCATCTCGCTTCTGCTTTTATCGCTGCTTTGGCAACTCCCTGCGTCGCACGCGCAGTCCATCGAAAAGCCACCTCAAAGCGGCGTGTTGATGGCGGGGACGCGCTACCAAACTCCATTCTTCGTTAAAAGGGGCGTGCAGACCGGCCCCACCATTGTGGTTGTTGGCGGGCTTCACGGTGACGAACCGGCGGGTTATCTCGCGGCGCGCGAACTCCAAAAGTGGAAAATCACGCGCGGGACGCTGGTTGTGCTGCCCGACGCGCACATCGAAGCGATTCGGCGCGGTGTGCGGGCGTATCCGCGCAACATGAACCGGCTTTTTCCTGGAAAAGCGAACGGCGACGCGATGGAAAGGCTCGCTTCCCAAATCTGGGACAAAATCAAACAGTCGAAGCCGGATTTGGTGTTGACGCTTCACGAATCGCGCGGCTTTCACGCCGACGATCCCAGGCGCTACGGCCAAACTTTCACCTACGATTTCCCCGAACTCGCGCCGCGCTTTCGCAGGGTCGCTGCAAAAGTGAATGCCGCAATTGCGCCGCGAAAACACCAGTTTTTGCAGTTCATCGATCCGTTTCCGACCTGCCCGACTTACGTCTGCTGGAAATATCTCCAAGTCCCCGCAACTTCGATTGAAACCGCCAAACCGTTGCCGCTCCAAACGCGAATTTCCTATCAGTTGGCGGCGCTGCGCGGGTTCTTCGATGAATGGAAGCTGGGTTATGAAACGACATCTCAGGCAACGACGCCGACATTGAATGCGTCCAAGCGTTGATGCCCTTTCCGTCGTTTCGCCGCGCTGCTCTTTGGCGCGGTTTTTTTTGGTGCGGCGCTGGTTTGCTGAGCGTTTTAGCTGCTCCCGAAGTGCGCGCTCAGCAATTGTCCCCGCTTTCGGCACCAGCTTTAGAACCTCCCGCCCTGCTGGAAACAGAGGATGACGCGCCCGCTTCGCTCGTGCGCCGACCGGCGCGCATTTCGCGGCCCGCTCTCACCGTGCGAGGCGTGCCGATTAGCGCGCCGCCCGACGGTTTTTATCAAACGCCCGAAGAAATCGAACCCTGGCTCCTCAATTTGTCGCGCCTGCGTCCATCGCAGGTCAAAACCCGTATTCTGGGCGCGACATTGGGCGGAAATCGCATCGTGGCGCTTGAAATTGCGCCGTCGGGGGTTTCGCCCTGGAAACTGCGGCGTCTGGCGGTGTTGTGCCGTCAGCACGGCAACGAACCCGAATCGAGCGCCTCCGGCGCGCGTTTCATCCGCGAGTTTCTCACTTCCACCGACCCCAAAAAGCGCGCCATCGCCCAAAAAACCGCGCTTCTCATCGTGCCGATTGCCAATCCCGACGGCGCGGCGGTTTACCGGCGCCGGACGGAGGAGAACATCGACATGAACCGCGACTGGGGGCCGTTTCGCACCCAGGAAACGCGGGTTCTGGCCAACTGGCTCGGCGCCTGGAAGCCGCATCTCATCGTCGATGTGCATCAGTGGCTGCCCAAAGACCGCCAGAACGCGCCCATGGCCGAAGCCTCCGGCGGCGCTCTGGCCAGACGAACCGCCAAACGCATGGCCCAAAACAGTGCCCGACGCGGCTACGCGCTGTCGGCGCGCTCACGCTGGGGACTCGACACGCTCTCTCACCGTTTCTGGGGCCAGCGACTCAAAATTCCCGCGATTCTGCTCGAAACACGGCATCGCCCTGGCGTCGCGGGCGCGCGCGAAGCGGCGATTGGAACCTCGCTCGCGGCGCTGTGGGGCGCGGCGGAAATGGTTTCCAGAAAATAAAATTCACCGCAAAGGCGCAAAGAAGAAAGGGAGTTTTCTGAATCAAATCTCTCTTTCTTCTTTGCGCCTTTGCGGTGAATTAATTCCAGAACCGCTCCGGAAAGCGCCACAATCGCACCGCTTTTCCCGACGGCACTTCGACGCGCCAGATTTCGCCGCCCGAAGCGACCGCGACGGCGTTCTGGGGGCCAATCCAGGTCGCGTCGTCGGCTTTCCAGTCGGTTCTGGGGCCCAGTTGTGTGGTTTTGAGGCTGGGCACGTCGGTAATCCACAACTTTTCGCCCGCCGCGCCCAGAACGCGCTTTTCATCGCGCGACCAGTAGACTGAAATCACATCGGCGGGCACCCGCGCGCTTTTGACTTTCCGAACACCGATTGGCGTGATGCGATAGAGCGTCCAGTTCCAATCGACTTCGTTTTCATCAATGCGCGCCACGATGAGCTGCTTGCCCGACGGCGCCACATAGCTCCACACCACATCGTCCCACGCGGGCGAAATCTGGCGCGCCCTGCTACCAACGACGCGAAAGAGGGCGGTGGCATCGGGCTGGTTCGGAATATCGCGCACCACATAAAAAACCAGGTTGGGGCCTTCGCGCACGGGCCGGTTCTGGCCATAGGTGAGGTTGGCGCGATCCACCGGCACGGCGACGCCCTTTCGCACCAGGTAAAGCGCTTTGGGATCACGCCGCGTTTTGAGAACCAGTTCGCCATTGGGCGCCAGCAGACCGGTAATGATTTTTTCGCCGCGCGGGAGGTTCGCCTCGGCGAGGGGCGAAAGTTCGCCCGCGCTGGTCGTGGCGCGGTCGATGGGCGCGGTGAACAGTCCTGGCGTGGCATCGGCGGCGGGACGGGGAATTTTTTCGCGTTCGAGCAGCAGCGCGCGGCCATCGCCGCGCCACTGCGTCACGAAATCCTGCCAGCCGGCGGGCGATTCGCGGCCATTGGCCACGCCCGTCGCCGGATTCAAAATCCACACGCCCGCATGCTGATTGCGCGCGTAAACGCCGGTGAAAGCGAGCAGCTTTCCATCGGGCGAAGAGTGCAGGCCCTTGACGAGCGGCGCCAGGGGCGTGGGCGATGGTTTGGGCGTGGCGGCGATTTGGGGGCGCGCGCCGCTCGATTGAAAGCCGTAGCCCACCACGAAACCGATGCTCACCAGCACAAAGGCCACCAGCAGGGTGCGAAGCGCGTTCATAGTTCTGCCTTTCGTTCCTCACGACTTGCGGCCTCGCGCAATGAGTCGAGCCACAGACGATGCAGACGGTCTTCACCGGCGATTTCGGGATGAAAAGAAAGGGCCATGATGCCACCTTGCCGCACCATCACCGGCATGTCCCGATGGCTCGCCAGCGTCTCGACGCCCTCGCCCACAGCCCGAATTTGAGGCGCGCGAATAAAAACGGCGCGAATAGATTCTCCCAGTTGGGGCACGAAAACCTCGCTTTCAAACGATTCGATCTGCGTCCCGTAAGCGTTGCGCGCCACGCGAACATCCAAAACGTCCAGGCCGGTTTGCTCGAAATTGGCCGAAGTGCCCTCGGTTTCGCGCGCCAGGAAAATCAGTCCCGCGCAGGTGCCGAAAACCGGCATTCCCGCCTCGATTTGCTCTTTGAGCGGCGCTGTAAGTTCGTAACGCTCGCATAAACGGCTCATCACCGTGCTTTCGCCGCCAGGAATGAGCAGGCCGTTGATTCCGGTTAAATCCGCCACACCGCGCACCGCTTTGGTGCGCGCGCCCAGACTCTCCAGAATGCGGCGGTGCGCCTCGTAGTCGCCTTGCAAAGCCAAAATGCCGATTTGAAGCGGCGGCGAAGAAGATTCCACCCAAAAAGTTTAGCGCCCAACCGCAAAGGCGGCGCGAAACAGATGTTGCGGTGACGATAAATCTTTGCACAGGGGTTATCTCTTTTAGGGGACAAGGGCATTCCCTTTGCATGGAGAGGGAAAACGCCGGAAAATCGGCAAAAAAGAGGTCAATGATATGAAAATCAAATTCCTGTGTCTCGCGGCTGCCTGTGGCGCCGCCCTCACTCTCGCGCCCGCCGCGCACGCCGACGACATCGGCACCACCGCTATCAAAGCGGGGCAGTTCAAAACGCTCGTCAAAGCGGTTCAGGCCGTCGGACTGGCGCCCACCATCATGGGCAACACCAAACTCACGGTTTTCGCGCCCACTGACGCCGCCTTCGCCAAACTGCCGCCAGGAACGGTCGAAATGCTGCTCAAGCCCGAAAACAAGGCCACGCTCAAGCAAATCCTGAGCTATCACGTTCTGCCTGGCGTGGTTTCGGCGAACAAAGTGATGGGTCTGCCTTCGGGCACCAATGTTTCTACCGTCGCCGACGAAAAAGTGATCGTGCGCCTGATGAATGGCAAAGTGATGCTCGATCCTGGCATGGGCAAAAAAGCCACTGTCACCAGAGCGGGCATCAAAGCCGACAACGGCCTGATTCACGTCATCGACACTGTTCTCATTCCGCCCAGCGTGCAGCGCGCGATGATGGCGAAACAGCCGATGATGAACCCTAAAATGGATAGCAAGATGGATGGAGATATGTAGTCCGTCTGCCAAAGCGAAAACGGGATGGCGATTGCCATCCCGTTATTGCTGCGTAGAGAACGCGAAGCGTCAGCGAGTGAGGCTTGGCTGCTACGAAAAAGGTTCGCTCGACTGAAGTCGGCGCTATGGGCGAGCAAGCTCGCTAACTTTCGGCCTGCGCCGAAAAAGAACCAATAATCAATTTTCCCGCGCAGGCGGGAAGTCAGCGAGCTTGCTCGCCCATAGCGCCGACTTCAGTCGAGCGAATCGATGCACATGGAGTGGAACACGCTTCACTCCTCGAAAAACTTCCCCAAAATCGCGCCGCTCCCATCGAATTCAACGCCATCTTCCCGCAACAACTCGCGCTGTCGCGCCGCGTGATCCGGCCCGCGCTTGGAGATCGGCAGCTTGCCGTCTTTTCCTACGACACGCCACCAGGGAACATCGTCCAAAACCAGGGCCATGATGCGCCCGCAAATGTAGCCCGAAATCGGCGGTTCGCAGCGTTTTCCCAGCGCACCATAGGAAATGACGCGACCACGCGGAATTTCGCGCGCCAGACGGATGATTTGAAGTCGCAATCGCTCTTGTTCGTCCATCTATTGCCACCACGCCACGAGGCCAAAGCGTCCCGCGACGCCGTTTTGCCCGCGATGCGAAAAAAAGCGCGCGTTGTCGGCTTTGGGACAAATTCGCATGGTTTCGATATGCCTCGAACGCACTCCGGCGCGCTGCAAATCGCGGTGAATGAGACCGCGCAAATCGAGATGCGGCTTGTCCCAGCCGGAAACAATGGCTCCTTTATCAAATTGTTCGATTTGCGCCGCGACTTCCGGCCCAATTTCGAAGTTTTCGACGCTCAGACACGGCCCGATGCCTGCCCGAATGTCGTCCGGCGCGCTACCGAACTCGTTTTGCATCTGGGAAACGGTGTGAAAGGCGATCTGGGCGAGCGCGCCGCGCCAACCGGCGTGAACGACGGCCAGAACCTGGTTTTCGGGGTCGGCCAGCAGAATTGGAGCGCAGTCGGCGACTAAAATGAGAAGCGGCAGGTTTTTCGCGGAGGTCATCAAGGCGTCGGTTTCCAGCAGCGCTGATGTGGAATCGAGCGCGCCCCGACCTGCCTGACTTGCTGTCACGAAGCCAATGCGGTTGCCATGAACCTGCTGCGCCCCAACCAATTCCTCGATGTCGAAACCCAGTTCACTGGCCAGCAAACGCCGGTTTTCGCTGACTTTCTCGGCCTCGTCGCCGACGTGAAACGCCAGATTGAGCGACGCATATTCGCCGCTTGAAACGCCGCCCTCGCGCGTCGTGACGGCATGGCGCAGTTTGGGAATGGCGCGCAGCGAGGAAAATTCGAGGAGTTGCATCGAATTGGAGAACGCGAAGCGTCAGCGAGTGAGGCCTGACTGCCAGTGTAAAGTTCCAGTCAAGCCTCACTCGCTGACGCTTCGCGTTCTCGACTAAACCGGTGTTCCGTTCAAATGCGCTGTCGCCACCTGCGGATCGTCCAAATCGCCCAGCTTTCGAAAACGCTGGTAACGCCCTTCCAAAAGCTCTTCCGGCGACAAAGCTTCCAACGCGCTTAAATGCTTCTCGATGGCCGCGCCCAGCGCCGCGCTCATGCCTTTCAAATCGCGGTGCGCGCCACCCAGAGGTTCGGGGATGATCTCTTCGATGACACCCAAACGCAGCGCGTCGTCGGCGGTAATTTTGAGCTGCCCCGAAACTTCGGCCGCTCTGGCTGGATCGCGGAACAAAATCGAGGCGCACGCTTCAGGCGAAATCACCGAGTAATACGCGTGTTCGAGCATCAAAACGCGGTCGCCTAAAGCGGTCGCAATCGCGCCGCCCGAACAGCCTTCGCCGATTATCACCACGATAATCGGCACTTTCAAACGGCTCATCAGCAGTTGCGAATGGGCAATCGCCTCGGAAATGCCGCGCTCTTCGGCGGCGGGACTGCACGCGGCGCCCTGCGTATCGATGAGCGAAATAATGGGCCGCCCGAAACGCGCCGCCATTTCCATGACGCGGCCCGCTTTGCGAAGTCCTTCGGGCGAAGGCTGACCGAAATTGCGAAGTTGGCGCTCTTTGGTGTCGCGGCCTTTTTGATTGCCAATCACCGCCACGCTGCGCCCGTTCAGGCGCGCGAAACCGGCGACGATGGCGCCGTCGTCGCCAAAAGCGCGGTCGCCGTGCAGTTCGACCCAATCGGAGCAGAGCGCACCGATGTAATCGAGCGAGTAGGGGCGTTTGGGATGCCGCGCCATCTGCACCCGTTCCCAGGGCGAGAGGTCGGAGAAAATACGTCTCATCACGTCGCGCTTGCGTTCTTCGAGCCGGTTGATTTTAGTCGACTGGTCGAGATTTTCGGTCGCGGCGAGACGTTTGATTTCGTCTATTTGTTCTTCAATATCGACTATAGGCTGTTCGAGATGGAGCCATCGGGATAACATTGTTTACAGTTTTTTGGTGGCGTTCAATCTAAAAGTAAGGACAAAAGTTGCGCCAGCGACTCTTTGAGTTTGGCGCGCGGCACGATCATATCAATCTGCCCGTGCGCCATTTGAAATTCGGCGCTCTGGAAATCTTTGGGCAGCTTAATCCGCAGGTTCTGTTCGATGACGCGCGCGCCGGTAAAACCGATCATCGCGCCAGGCTCGGCCACCAAAACATCGCCCAATGAGGCGAACGAGGCTTGAACGCCCGCCATCGAAGGGTCGGTCAAAATCGAGATAAACGGCAACCGCTCCTCGCGCAATCTTGCCACCGCCGCCGAGGTTTTCGCCATTTGCATCAGGCTCATCAGGCCTTCCTGCATTCTGGCGCCGCCGGTCGAAGTCGCGGTGAGAACGGGGCGTTTTTCATCGAGAGCGCGCTCGAAAAGCCTCGTGATTTTCTCGCCGAACACGCTGCCCATCGAGCCGCCCATGAAGTCGAAATCGGAGGCGGCGATGGCGATGGGGCGATTTTCAATTGTTGCAGCGCCCGACAGCATCGAGTCTTTGGCGCCGGTTTTGATTTGCGCGGCGTTTCGCTTGGGCAGATATTCGGGGAATTGGAGCGGGTCGCGCGGCGCGAGTTCGGCGTCCCATTCCTCGAAATTTTCGGTGAGAATGGCGATGCGTTCGCGCGCGCCCAGACGAAAATGATGGGAGCAGCGCGCGCAGGTTTTGAGGTCGCGCAGCCAGTCCTTGGTGACCAGCATGGTGTTGCAGGAGGGACACTTGGTGACCAGATTGGCGGGAATTTCTTCCAGGCGCGCCGCGACCGGCGCGGCTTCGGGGGACATGACCATCGTTAAAACCGTGTTAATCTTCCGTGATTGAGCGCCGCGCGGCAATTTCTGAGCGGCAGTGTTAGCTTATAAATGATGATGCCAAGCGACATCCCCGCCGATTTATCTCACTGGCGCGACCAAATCGACGCCCTCGACGACCAGTTGCTGCTCCTGCTCCAACAGCGCGCCAAGTGCGCCCTCGAAGTGGGCGAAATCAAAAAGCGAAGCGGCCTGCCCTTCCACGATCCGGCGCGCGAAAAGCTGATTTACGCCAAATTACGCCAAAAGCAGGCCGATTTAGGCGGCATTTTGCCGCCCGAAGCCATCACCGCGATCTACCGCGAGATTATAAGCGCCTGCCGCGCCGCCGAGCATCCCGCCAAAGTCGCGTTTCTCGGCCCCGCTGGAACCAATACGCAGGAAGCCGCCGCGCAGTTTTTCGGCAACGCTGTCGAGTTTCTGCCCTGCGCCACGCCCGACGAGGCCTGTCACGAAGTCGCCTCCAACAACGCTGATTACGCCGTGATTGCCATCGAAAACTCGATTCACGGCCTGGTCGTGGCCAATTTAGACATTCTGGCGCACACGAATTTAACGATTTGCGCCGAAATCGAACTGAATATCCATCATTGTCTGCTTTCCAACTGCGAACTGGGCCGCATTGGCGCGGTGTATTCGCACGAGCAGGGCCTGGCGCAGTGTCGCGGCTGGCTGCAAAATCACCTTCCCAACGCGGCGCGGATTCCGGTCACCTCAACCGCGCGCGGCGCGGAAATGGCGGCGCAGGAAGACGGCACGGCGGCGATTAGTTCGGCGCTGGCGGCCAATATCTACGGCGTGCAGATCGCGGCGCGCAACATCGAAGATTTGAGCGGCAACAAAACCCGCTTTTTCGTAGTCGGCGCGAACGACAAAGCGCCCGCGCCAAGCGGACGCGATAAAACCTCGCTCACCTTTCTCACCCCGCACAAACCTGGCGCTCTGGTCGATGTTTTGGGCGTGTTTTCGCGTCACGGCGTCAACATTTCGATGATTCAAAGCCGTCCCTCGCGCCAGCAGGCGTGGGAATATCGCTTTTTCGCCGATATTTCGGGGCACAGGGGCGACGAAAAGTTGCAGTTGGCGCTGGAAGAACTCAGCGGGCATACGGTGAGTTATAAAATCATTGGCAGTTATCCCGAAGCGTGAAAAATTGGAGAAACCATGACATTTGAAGAACTCATTGCAGAAGGGCACCGGTTAGAAAAACCGTGTTTATATCTCACAGACGAGCCTAACGAAAATGGGCCAGTAGCATATTGGGGCGGCGAAGGCCCTTCAAATTTACCGTCGGGACATTTGACTTGGATAGGAGGCTATCGTCACTGGATAACTCTTGATTCCTCATGGTTGACCAAGCAGGGCAATTCGGCGGAGGGCGTTATCAGTGTCTTTGAATGTCTGGAAAATGAGGATTTCGAAGGCCCAGAATTTCCTTTGACTGAAGGCACAGTGATTTACCAACACAAGACAACCCTGGAGGATGTTGAAATCGAGGGGCAAAAACTTTATGGGGTGGAATCTCGGTCGTTTCCACCGATTGATGCGGTTTGCCTCTACGGAAGCGAGAAGGTCGAGACATGGCTACGCGAACAAAATCGAAAGCGCACTGATTATGATGCGCTGCAAGGCGAGATCATCGATCAATACGGAGATTATTGGATGGAAAGGTCGCCATACTCTGCCCCTGCGCTTCATGACCAATATTTCGCGGTGATGGGAGGATGGCACATTCATTGGCCAGACGACGATTTCTATATGCCCAAAGAAATGGAACTGGTCGTTTGGACATTCCGCGATGCTGAACCCTATGTAGAGGTTTGGTCAAGAAGACCGAATTTTATACTGAAATTACGCAGCACCTGAAAACAAAAAAGAGTCGCAGCCAACGCCGCGACTCTTTTTGTTTTGTGCCCGATTTACGATCCAGGCGCGATGCCCATCCACCCTTCCGCGCTGACGAACTGCGCGAGGTGGCCAACATTGGTGGTTGCTACGACGTATTCATGCGGCGAAAGTCCCAAACTCAAGGTTTGTGCGGCGAGAATGACATCAACATCCAAGGCGTCGGGACTGGCGGTTGGTGTCCCGTTTTGGCGCGCCTGCGCCCACAACTTCGCGGCTGATTCTAAATGCGTGTCGGTGATGGACAAAAAACGGTTTGGCGCCGCAAAACAGAACGTTTTCAAACGTTCGATTTGGGCGGTTGCGCCCAGACGCTCCATTTCGCGCAACACCTCGAAATAGCAAATCGACGGCGCGACAACGAGGTTTCCTGCCGCAAGGCAACTGTTGACCCACTGCCGGCATTTTTCTCCAACTGTTGTGGGCTGGGCCGCTTCCCGACGCGCCATGTTGCTGAGAGGAAATGTGTCTAAAACGATGACGCGCGGCATCAGAGCGTCCTCATTTCGAGAGAACGCCGCGTTTCATTGATATTGGCGTGAAGTTGCGCGAAAATGCGCTCTTCTTCCGCGCGTTCTTCCTCGTTCAAGGGCGCATCTTCCCTGGCTTTTCCATTGGAAGCGCCACCGGTAACTGGAAACCGCGCGTCGAGCGCGCGCCTCACGATTTCACTGACCGAAACGCCCGCGCGTTCGGCTTCTTGCTGGATTTGTTGTTCCTGAGCGGGCAAAAGTTCAATCGTTAAGGACATATTGTTCCTCCTTGAGCCACAACGCAGTCTAAAATCAAAAAGAGCCGCAGCCAACGCTGCGACTCTTTTGTTCTTTTTGTGGCTATAAAAATTACGACCGTCGCGCGCACCAGTTCACCGCGTTGAGCAGAATTTTCTGCACAATCGGATGGTGGTAAGTCCCGACGGTTTCGTGGCCTGGCCGGAAGTAGAAAACCCGTCCCGCGCCTTCGCCCTGATTGGCGCCTTTGCCCTTGCCCGAACTGAAATCAGGATCGATGCCTTTTCCCACCGTGACGGTGAAGCCGCAGGGGAAATACTCGCCGCCGTGCGGGAAATAGCTCTGAAACACCAGCGTTTGAAACGGCGGCGCGCCAAAAGGCGAACCATACATTTCTTCGGCGTCGAGGACGAAATCTTCGATACCCGCCGCGATGGGATGTTTGGGCGCGCAGACGGTGATCTCTTCGCTCTCGAAACCCTCGATTTCGCGCCAGCCGCCTTTGAGATGGCCGGTCGCTTCCAAAACGGCTTTGTAAGTCTTGGAATAGTGGCCCGAATGAAGCGGAATAAAGCCCAGACCGTCGTTATGAACCGCGTTTTTGACAATTTGCGCGACTTCATCTTTTACTTCGCCGTGACGCGCGTGGCCCCACCACAATAAAACGTCGTAGTTTTGCAGCTTCTCGGCAGTGATGCCCTGGTTTTCGTCGTCGAGATTGGCGAGATCGGCAGTGACATTTCCGCCGCCCTGACTATTCAGCGCTTCGGCAATGGCGCCGTTGATGGAAGACGGGTAAAGCGACTTGGGTGCGTGGCGCGGGGCTTCGTCCCACACCAGAACGCGAACGGGGGATTGATTTTGCATAGCGTTTCCATTTTAGCGATAAAAGGGAGATTGGAGAACGCGAAGCGACAGCGAGAGAGGCCTGACTGTCAACCATCCGTAGCACATTAGCCACACACGCTGAAGATAAGCGTTGTACAAGAATAAATTACTCGCTATCGCGGAAGAGTTTGTTGTTTTTGACGCGGTTGGTGCGCGTGGCGGCGCGTTCGCGCTGGATCTGGGCGCGTTCTTCGCGCATTTCCTCGGCGTTGTTGGAGAGTTCGTCGCCGAGGTTCATCAGCATCTGATCGAGCGCGCCTTCCACTTTGTCCATGCCGCGCGACCCGCGCAGTTTTTCGGCTTCGTGACTCAAAATAATCGAGCGCGACGGCGCCTCGCGCACCTGCGGCTCGATTCCTACCACATCCAGAAACGCGCTGCGCTTGCGACCGTTGGCATAGGTGGGGATGTCGCTGCGCGAGTCCCATTTGCTGCCGCCTGGCTTTAAATTCTCCAAAACTTTGGAAATCGCGTTGGAATTGAAAGGATGTTTGCCCTCGCCCTCGCCGTTTTTGGCGACGGCGTGGCCGTTGCCGAGGCTGATTTTCTCGACCGAACTTTCCAGCGCCGCTTTTTCAGCTTTGGCAGCTTCTTCCTGTGCCTCGCGGTCTTCCAACTTCTTGAAATCTTTATCGAGGCGCAAATCTTCCAGAATCGGGTTTTTGACGAGTTTGATGTATTCGCGCGGCCCGTAGATGCCGGTTTTGGCCAGCACCGCCGCCGCTTCGTCGTAGCCAGGAATCTGGGTGCGGCCTGGCATCGAGAAATGGTCGAACACATATTTGAGGTCTTCAACCGTGCCCGCTTCGTCCCATTTCATCCACTCTTTGACGGTGTTGCGGAAAAAGTTGTAATGGACGCGCTCGTCCACCGAGATAATGCGAAGTCCGGTCACGAGCGCCAGATCTTTCTCTTTGGCGGCCATTTTTTCGAGGTTGCGATAGTTCCAGAACGTCGCCAGTTCCTGAATCATGGTGTAGCACACCATCTGGCGCGGATGGTCGTAGGGCAGCTCCCATTCGAGAGCCGAAAGCGAAGCCTCTACCGCCTGACGCTGTTCTTCCGTCCGGTGGCCCGACGCCAGAAGCCAACCTTCGAGCGTGAGCGAATGCTTGATTCCTCGTAGCCCCAGTTGATGTGAAACCAGCTACGCCCTCGACTGCGCCGAATCATGTGGAGCATTTTCGAGGTGAAATCGGGCAGATACATCTCGACGGCGCAAAAAGTTTCGACGCACTGCGCGAGCGTCTGGCTCGAATTGGGGTTGGCGTGGTCGTAGGGGATGTCAGTGAAGGGGTTCCAGCGCCGCTTCTGCTCGGCCATGTAGAGATATTTGAGAAGTTCGCGGTAGAAGAAATCTTCCATGCGCGCCTGAGTCGAAATTTTGGTCAACGTGTTACCTCGAAATGAAGAAATTGCGATTAAAAGATTAACAAAGGCGCCGGAGGTCAAATCCGGCGCGGCGCTCTTTTGGGTTTCAACCGATTCGCCCACATCACGACGCCCGAAACGCTCAGCAGAGCCGCACCGATGCCGCCAACTGCCATAAGAACCCGCGTCCAAAGGCCGCCCCAGACGCCGATATGAAGCGGATAACGCAAATTGAGCAGCCGTTCGCCCCATCCAGCTTTTCTCGAATCGGAAACCGAGAGAACCCGCCCCGTCGCGGCGTCGAGCGCGATGTTGTTCATGCCGTTGGGATGCGCCTCGCCCGCCAGTTTTTTGCGAATCACCAATGGTGCGCCCGCTTTGGCCGGAAAACTGAGGCGCGTGACGCGGCCATCGGGAAACGCGCGGCTGGCAAGCGAAACCAACTCATCCACATCGCGCCATTTTCCCTCGCTCGCTTTGACTTTCGGCGGTTGTGAGACGCCAAAAATAGACGCCACTTTCGTTGCCGCATCGGGCCACACCAGCGCGGCGCCGCTCAAACTCGAAATCAGCAGCAAGGCGCAAAGATAAAATCCGGCCGCGCGATGCAGTTCGTAAATGCGGCCTTTCCAGTTGGTTTTTAAATTGGGCTTAAAGGCGCGTTTCCAGCCCGACTGGGCGCGCGGCCACCATAAAACCAGCCCCGACACCGACAGGCTCGCCAGAATCAGCCCCGCCCAGCCCGCAATTGATTCACCGACTTCGCCCGCGAAAAGATGGGTGTGGGCGCGAAACAGCCAGGGGAAAAGCCGCCCGCTTCGCTTCGACTTCCCAGAATCGCGCCCGAATAGGGATCGGCGTAGACGCGCAGTTCGCCGCCGTCGAGCCACAGTTCGTGCGTCGCGTCGGGAGTTTTGGCGGCGAAGAGGAAGGAGATTTTGCGGTCGGGAAAGTGGCGCCGCGTCGCGTCGTAAGTGCCTTGAAATGACGCGGTGGAAGATCGCGGTTCGACGCGCAGCAGTTGCGGGTTGAGTCGGGCGTCGAGTTCGGGCCGAAACACCAGCGCCGCGCCCGAAACGCCCAGAAAGGCGATCACGAGCGCGGCGGCAAGTCCCAGCCAGCGATGACCCCACAAAAAGGCTTTCCGCATGAAATTGGCGGTGGTTTAGAGCTTATCCAAAGAGGCTGTCCAGGCGGGACTGACGTCCTCTTCCAATCCCTGACTGCCTCCGATTGGAAGAGGACGTCAGTCCCGCCTCTGTTGCCTCTGCACACAGGTTCTTAGAACGCTTTTTGCTGCGCGAGCGCAAGCGCGTCGCGGCCTCCCGCCGAGATGGGCGCTCCACTGCGATACCACAAATTGGTGCCCTGAATAGTTTGAAGCGGGCGCATCGCTTTGACGTGGCCGTCGGCGAAGAGGTAGTTGGAGGTGCCCATGTGCCCCGCGAAGAGCGCGTTGCCGTAAACGTTGCTCCAGTTCTGGCCGCCGCTTGGCGTGTCGTCGAAGGAGAGGTCGTTGCGGTCGATAATCACTGTGACATAAGGGACGTGCCAGATTTCGGTGACGGCGATAAGCTGTGCGGGACTGTCGAACTGCGCCAGTTTGAGCGGCGAGACCTGGCCGAAGAATCCGGTTTCATGTTCGGCAGTCGTTGGCTGTGGCGCGCTGGGCGAGCCGACCTCGCCGGTGTCGCGGTTGACCCAGTTGCAGTTGCCCGCGTAGGAACGGTTGAATTCGGGGTCGTAGGTGATTTTGCCGTTGTCGGGGTTGGAGGGACAGGAAAACACCTGCGTGCTTTTGATGTAGGGCTGCGCCACGGTGCGCCAGCTATTGTCGTCGAAGTTGGGCGACACCACGGGCGCAAAACGGCGCAGAGGCATGGTTTCGTCGTAGTCCTGGGCTATTGCGTCAGTGCCAGGCCGAGCTGCTTCAAATTCGACTGGCAGCTCGAACGCCGCGCGTTTTCCCTGGCGCGACCGAAAACCGGAAACAGAATCGCCGCCAATATCGAAATTATGGCCATGACGACGAGCAGTTCAATCAGAGTAAAAGCGTTCCTTTTCATTTTTCGACCTACGGCAGCGCGATTTTCCACACGCCGCCGTCGCGGTTGGAAACGAGGACGGTTTTGGCATCGAGAAACAAAATTCCGCGCGGGCGTCCCAGTTTTTCGGCAACAACCGTGGGTTTGCCGTCCCTGGAGAGCCGCACCAACTGTCCGCCCCTGCCTTCTTCGGCGACGTAAAGCGCTCCATCGCGGCCAAAAGCGAGGCCCGACGGGTCTTCAAAACCCATGGCGAAGGTCGAAACGAAGCCCGAAGAGGTGAGCAGAAGAATCTGCCCCGACGTTTCGTCCGACAAAAACAGCGCCGGACTGTTCGGGTCTTTGGCCAGGGCGCGGTAGCCGTAGCGTTTGCCTTCCTCGGCGGGCGCGGCATAAATCGTTGCCCATGCGGTTTTGAGATTCCCGCCCGCAGTGGCGGGGTCGGCTCCCAGTTTCACGACCCTCGAAGTCGTGTGGGAAACCGCGTAGATGCCATCGTTGCTGTTGACCACGCCGAGCGGCTCTTCGAGCGCGCCGCCGACGGGCAAAATTTGGCCCTGGGGCGAAACCAACAAAATCCGGTTGCCCCCGCGCTCCGAAACGACCAGAGAATCGTCCAGCACCGCCAGCAAAGACGGGCTTTTCAAGCCTTTAAGAAAAACGCCGCGCGGCTTGCCGTCGCGCGAGAACTTGAGGATTTCGCCTGTCTTATAATCGGCGACCAAAATATCGCCGTTTTTATCCAGCGCCAAACCTTGCGGCTCTTTCAAACCGGTGAGAAAGGGCGTCGCCGTCGCCATTTTGGGCTTGGTTGGCATTGGCGCCACGTTTCCAAGCGGTGTTTGCGCCCACACTGGCGCTGTCGTGAGCGCGAAGCCCACAAGAAGAGAAATTTTCATTTGATTTTTTATTGCGGGAGGTTGCCGCAGTCGTTGGCGCCTGGTTTTTTGCAGCCGTTCCAGTAGGTGTTGTCCGCCATTACTTTTTCGCGCTTCATCCATTTGACGTGCCCGTCGGCGAACGCGATGTTGCCGCCTTCCAAATGACGGTCGCTGATGCGCGAAACACTGCTGCCCGTCGAGGCCGTGTGCCCCGTAGGAAGCGCCGGCGGATCGATGGAATAACCGTGATTGAGTTTGCGATTCAGGTCGTTGGCGTCGCCGTTTTTCAAATACTCGCCGGTGCCGGTGCCGTCAGAATCGGCGATGGCGATGGTTTCCGAGGGGAATTCGAGGGCGTTGTCTCTGGCGACATAGTAAGGCGCCGTTCCGACCGTGCCGCGCGAGTAGGCCAGATAGTGATAATTGAAGCCATACGGCACGTTGCGTCCCAGCGCCCGCGCATCGGGGGTGTTGGGACAGACATACACCCCGACGCTTTTGACGTAGGGATAAATCAGGTGCGCCCATTTTGCGTCGTTGGCGGTCGCGCCGTTGTTGGGGATGCTCATCAGTTCCGCCGAAGATTGGTAGGCCGGAAGGATGTTTCCTGTCGAGAAAAACGGGTAAGAGCCGTCGTTGTCTTGCAAATACTGCATCATTCCCAGGCCGAGCTGCTTCAGATTCGACTGGCAGCTCGAACGCCGCGCGTTCTCCCTGGCGCGACCGAAAACCGGAAACAGAATCGCCGCCAATATCGAAATTATGGCTATGACGACGAGCAGTTCAATGAGGGTAAAAGCGCTTCTGTGCGCGGGCCTGGGCATGATGAGGTTCCAAATACGAAAAATTTGTCGCTATTCCGAGCAGTTGGGTAGGAATTGGCGACAATCCGATGTTACCGCTCGGAATTAGGGCTTGCAAGACGTATTTCCGATTCAATCCATAGGAAATTGGAATAGCAGCGAATTTCCCGCGTCAAAAGGCGATTTTGGTAACCTCTTGGCGACAAAAAAACCTCTGGAGCCTTCAAATGCCCGTTCAAAAAATTGGAATTCTCACCGGCGGCGGCGACTGCCCTGGCCTTAACCCCACCATCAAAGGCGTCGTGACGCGCGCTGCCGATCACGGTATCGAATGCGTCGGCCTGCTCAATGGCTGGAAATCGCTGGTCGGCGACGAACCGCTCAGCCGTTCCCTCACCGTTGACGATGTGCGCCCCATCATCAAGCACGGCGGGACGATGCTGCACACCTCGCGCACCAACGCCTACAGTCCCAAAACGCCTGAAGCGCTGCCCAATCTGCTCAAAAACGTCGAAAAACTCGGTCTCGATGCGCTCGTCGCGATTGGCGGCGACGACACTTTGAGCGTTGCGTCGCGCCTCACCAAAGGCGAGCGCTTGGACAAGCCGGTGCCGTGTGTCGGCGTGCCCAAAACGATGGACAACGACGTTCACGGCACCGACCAGTGTTTCGGATTCGATACCTCGGTGACCCTCGCCGTCGAAGCCGTGCAGCGCCTCCGCGACACGGCGGATTCACATAATCGCGTGATTGTTTTGGAAGTGTTCGGGCGCAAGGCGGGCTGGACGGCGCTTTACACCGCGATTGCCGCCGATGCCGATTACGTCCTCATTCCCGAACGCAATCCGGCGGATTTGGCGGGAATGTTCGCCAAACTGCGCGAAGTCAAAAAGCGCCGCGATTACGCGCTCGTTGTGGTGGCCGAAGGCGCGGATCATCCCGATTTGGAAGTGTGGGCCGATGAAATCGCGCGCGGCCTCAACGGCACCCGATTGGGCGAAGCGGCGGTCGAAATCGACAGTTTCGGCCACCCGATTTTGAAAGAGCGCCGCGTGGGCGACTGGGCGGCTTATCAAATTAAAAAAGAGTTGGGCTGGGACACGCGAACCGCCGTGATGGCCCACCTGATGCGCGGCGGCGAGCCGACGCTCACCGACCGCATTCTGGGCGCAAGGCTGGGCATGGCTGCGGCGGATTACGTCGCGGCGGGCCAGTTTGGCGTGATGGCGAGTTTGAAAGGACAGGACATCGTGCCGTTTCCGCTCGAAGAATTGACGGATGCCAGTGGCAAAAGCATCACGCGCGACTGCACGCCCGAAGCGCTCGCGATGGCGGATGTTTTGATGAAGTAACAAAGGGACGAAGGAAGAGCCGCGCTTTTTCGAGCGCGGCTTTTTCATTTCTTCAGCACAAACTTCCCGCCTCGCCAAACCAGAATATCTCTGATTACTGGTGGGCCACCTTTGTCGGAATATGTCTCTCGGATGACTTCGAGAGATCCATCGGCGGCGCGACGAACTCGGTGTTCCCTGCGACCACCATAACCACCGTAACTATACAATGTGTCAGTCAGAGGAAAACTGTTAAATTCCAAGGCCGTGAAAGTGTGTTGTTTAACAGGCCCGAATGTTTCATCAAATTGAAATATCAGACCGTATTTGTTTTTTGAGTTGAGATAGCGCAACGAGATGCTATCCGGCGGAAATCTGCTGCCGTAAACGAGACTATCCTGATATTTGGGCACCTTCTCATCAGTGAAAATATCCGGAACAAACGGTGAAGTGGCAAGCGGAGCCGTAGAAAATGATTTTCCTAATTCGATTTCACTGCGCGTGATTTCGCCCTTGAAAAGATTGGGTTTAATTTCTTGCTCGACGACAACCTGGGGATTGCGGCGTGGCGCCGTCCACAAGTGAACGAGATAACGCGGCGCTTTTGGTGCGGGCGCGAGACGAAACAGGCGCAGCGATAAATTGCCGCGCGGCATCATCTGGCGCACCGAAGCTGGAAGCCGCGCGCCTTGAGCCGAACGCGGCGCGCGTTGGGTGCGAAGGTTTTGCGCGCTCGCGGGAACGAAGGTTCCGGCACTCCAAAGCGCACTTGAAGCGATGGAGAGCAGCGCCAGACGCCGCAAAAAATTTGGTTTTTTCATGTTTCGTCGGCTTCGAGTTTCCTTCCTCAGCGTGCGTAGTGCCAAAGCGTCAAACGAACACCACGCCCATCGAAGAAGTAACGGCAAAGGCTATTCGGATTCGCTATAAAGCCGATTGTTCTACGGTAGTGGTCAAGTGACGCAGGCTGGTTGGTATTTTCTGGCTTGTTCGAGGTTATATTGCAGGAAGAAGGCACGGATGTGGATGAGGTGCATGCTGTGAGATTTAGAAAAGGAGAGCGTCTTGCGGGTCAGTCTGGCGATGCGCTGTGGCAGCGTGAGGTTGAAGCGCTCGACATGGTTGGTCTGTCCATCTTGTTTGGCACAAGGTCGGTGCTGGTGGTCTGGGCTGGTGGTCTGGGCTGGTGGTCTGGCACGACCTCTTGATACGCCTTCCAGAAGTCGGTGAAGATTAAGCCCTGTTTGTAAGCTGTGGGGATCTTTTCCCACAACTGGCGGCAGCAGAGCAGGGAGCGCGAGCCGTGATGCCAGGCCACCACCTGCCTTGTGCCACGCACTTCACGCTTTGGATGACCATCAACTACAGTTCAACCCAACCTGCCTGCTTTGACCACCACCGAAATTTCAAGCCGTCAGGTTGAAAAGGAGCGCAATGTATCTGGATGTTTATGTCGGGGAATATACAGACTCAGTTTGGGATGGCTGGAGTGACATCAACAATCAGCCAATCGGCGTCAGCCCCCTGTTTCCCGACCCGATTGCACCACAAGACCGGCCTGGCACCCAACATCCTTTTTTTGATGTTCAGCAGCGCATTGAAGATGGAATTTATGAGGGCCGCAAGGTGGATTGGGGTTGCTGGGTTGCGAAAGTTAGGAAAAAGGATTTGCTGCTACTTGTGGACGAATATTATCCCGAAGATTGGTTGAACTCCGAGAGATGCGAATTCTTCAACACCCGAAAATTTGTAGCAGAGCTGAAGGAAGCCATTGCTGATCTGGATGAGAATAAGACATATCTTTTAAGCGCCGTTGAGTTGTAGAATTCAGGCATGAAAAAGCCCGCGAGATTCGCGGGCTTTTTCATTTGAGTTTTGGGTTCAACCTTCACCGTCGGGCGATTCGGGCAAACCAAAGTTATCATCGCTTTGGAAAGAGATTTCGCCGCTTGCCCTGAACGCCAATCGGCGCCTTCACTTCTTCTTTTTATAAACCTCTTTGCGGTCGCCAACCTTGACCACCACGACAATCAAAACCGCATCTTGAATGTCGTAAATGATGCGGTGATTTCCCGCCCGAATGCGGTAAAAGCCACTGTTGTCTTCCAGCTTCTTGCAGCCAGAAGAACGGGGATTATTTTCCAGAGATCCGACGGCAGCCTGAATCTGCAACTGCGCTGGGTCGGGCAGGCGCATTAACTCGCGCCACGCGGCAGGGTCGTAAGCGACCTCGTAAAACCTCTTTTGGCTCACCTTTGGGCTTTGGCTGCAAAGTGGGCGCGAGCCTGCTCCATGGAGATGCGCTCTGAGGGATTGCTGTTGGCCATGCGCTCTTTGGCAATCGCCAGATCTTCGGCGTCTTCCAATGCCTCGATTTCCTCTTCGGGGAGTTGCTCGGCGACGGAGCCGGTAGCGGTTAGGGTAGCCATGTTTAATCCTTCTTTCTCCTCAATTTTTCGGTGCAAACTTTAACCATTGTGTAGGATGCCCAATTCGTGGGCACGTTGCAAATTGTTCCCCTCCATTTATGGAGGAAACGGAGTGTTGCGAAACCCAAAGTGAAAAAATCGCAGTCGAAGCGGTGCGCGATGATTCCAACGCTCCAAGCCGTGTTCGAGGGAACGAGCCAGCACGGAACGATTTGTGTAGAAGGCAACATCGAAAACATCGGGCCAGCAGGTGGAGAAGGAAAAGCCTGCGTGATTCGGGCAAACCAAAGTTATCATCGCTTTGGAAAGAGATTTCGCCGCTTGCCCTGAACGCCACAAAGAGACGGCCTCACGGGAGGCCGTATGGAACGCCTGCGGTAAAATAGGATTCAAGAGGCCCACAATGATACAAACGATTGAAGCCCTGATCGATGAAAATGGCCGCGTCAGTTTGTTGGAACCCGTTCACCTTCCGACAGCGCGCCGCGCTCTGGTCACGATTTTGGAACAACCGACAACGGACAAAACGGAACCCGCACCCTTGAGTGAAGCGGCTCTGGCCGCCGATTGGAACCGTCTCGAGGAGGATGAAGCGTGGTCACACCTTCAGCAGGCGCGGTCGTAACGGTTTTATTTCCTTTTTCTGATTTGTCGAGTTCTAAAGTGCGTCCGGCGTTGGTTCTGGCTGATTCGGGTCGTGGCGATTGGATATTGTGTCAGATAACGAGCAAATCTTATTTGGATATTGTGTCAGATAACGAGCAAATCTTATTCGGACGCGAGTGCGGTTCCTATTGAAGACGAAGATTTTGTGAGCGGCTGTTTGCATCTCACCAGCTATGCTCGTCCAGGCAAAATTTTCACGGCAAATGAAAGTTTAATGGTCACTCAAGTCGGCCAACTGAAAGACGATTCATTAGACCTCTTGCAAAAGTCAGAGATGGAGGTTTGCAATGGCAGCGAGCAGGTTGAGTCGTAGTCCAAAGCGTCTTCTTCGGTTGCGGTAAGTGTCCTTGAGGATGCGAAAGCGCTGGAGATAGCGCAGGGTGTGTTCAACCACGATGCGGCGCGCGGCTAAGCCTTTGTTTTGCTGTTTCTGCTCCAGTGTGAGCGGGTGGAGTTGGCTTTTTTGTGCGGGGTCTGGCTGTTGGCGTGGAGTTTGTCCACGCCTTGATAGCCGGTATCGGCCAACAGTTCGATGTCCGATGCCAAAGGCAAGCGCGAACCTTTGAAGAGGGCAAAATCATGCGTTTTGCCCCGCGCCACCTGCACACACAGAATCTTTTTGCTGGGGTGAGTGATCACAAGCTGTCCTTTTTGGGTGTGGCACTTTTTCTTGCCGGAGTAGAACCGCTTTTGTTTTTTGGGGCGCTCGATGCGCTGCTCGCTGGCATCCACCACGATGACTTCCAGGTTCAACGAGCCGTCATGCAACGCCTTTTCCCTGGCAGATGAAACTGCGCATCCTGCAACAACGCTTTTTCTAAGGCTCGCACCGTGCGGGAAACGGTCGCTTGGCTCACACCGAAGCTACACCCGACATGAAACTGCGTCCGATATTCGCGCCAGTAGTCAAGCGTCATCAACACCATGTCCTCCACGCTCAACTTGCGCGGGCGCCCTAAATCTTTCAGGCTCGCACCCACCAGTCCACCATGTGCCCAAACACACTTCGCTTGACGCCCGTCAAGCGGTAAAACTGCTTTTCGGCGTAGTCGCTCACTTCAAGGAAACGCATATGCCAAAGTCAATCAGACTTTTGTAAGAGGTCTAATATCTGTGTTTATCTGTGAATCCATCTGTGTCATCTGTGGCTCATTTCCCAGATCATTTTTAGTCCTTCGAGAGTTAAATTGGCTTCGACGCGCTCGATTTGCGGCACGAGCGGCGCGATGAGTTCGGCCAGCCCGCCCGTCGCGTAGATCGCCGGTTTTTGGCCCCATTCGCTCTCGATTTCCTGCGCGCAGCGCGAAATCAGTTCTTTGGTGAGGCCGACGTAACCGAATACCAGACCGGCTTGAATCGATTCCGCCGTGTTGCGCGCCAGGGCGCGCGTGGGCGCGACCAGTTCAACGCGCGGCAGTTTGGCGGCGGCGCGAAAGAGGGCGTCGGTCGAAATTCCGATGCCAGGCGCAATCGCGCCGCCCAGATAGGTGCCGTCGGAGGAAACCGCGTCCACCGTCGTCGCGGTTCCGAAATCGGCCACCACAACCGCGCCGCCCGCTTTTTTCCACGCCGCGAGGCCGTTCACCAAGCGGTCGGCGCCCACGGCGCGCGGGTCGTCGTAGATGTTTTTGAGACCTAAATCCAGTTCGTGCGAAACCACTAACGGCTCGATACCGAAATAATCGCGCGAAAAACGCGCGCTTTGCGGCGTCAGACTGGGCACGACCGACGAAATCGCCACGCCCGCCACCTCGCCGAACGAAAACCCGCCGCTCCCAAACGAAACATAAAGATGCGCCGCGAGTTCATCGGAAGTCGCATCGCGCCGTGTGGCGTAGCGCCACTGCGCCGCCAAAATCGCGCCGTCCCACAGGCCGGCGGTGAGGTTGGTGTTGCCGATGTCGAGGGCGAGGAGCAATCCAGCGGAGGAGCGGAGAAGCGGAGGAGCGGAGGAGTGAGGGCCAACGGAGCGAACTCGTCGTCTCGTTGCCCCCTTCTCCTCCGCTCCTCCGCTCCTCCGCTGCTCCGCTGGATTGCTCATTCGCGGCTTTCCGGCACCGCTTCGGCGGCTTTGTCGAAGCCGAGGCGCGAATGGGCGCCGTCGCAAAACGGTTTGTCAACCGAGGCGCCGCAGCGACAAATCGAGAACAGGCTGGGGCGCGACGGCGTGATGGGTTCGCCATCGGGGCCGATGAGTTCGATTTCGCCGTCGGGGTCGGAAACGCGCAGCGGGCCGTTTTTCATTACGATGAGTTTGACTTGGGACATGATTTTCCTTTTTTAGGCAATTGAGGCAATAGGGAACAGGCAATAGGCAATAGGCAATAGTGAAAACGAGCGAAGGGCGCCCCACTTCACTATTGCCTATTGCCTGTTCCCTATTGCCTCGTCTTCAAAAGCCGCTTCGAGTTTGACGCGCGCGATGTGAAGCCGCAAAAGATTGGCGCGCAGGGTGTCGCGCTCGGCGCCCGCGAGCCTTCTGCCGTGTAAAACCTGCAAATAAGCGGGGCGAATCCACACCAGCAGTTCATTGAAACGCTGGCGCGACAGGCCCTTCATCCAGCCGATTTCGTGGCCCAGACGCACAAACGAGAGCGCGTCGGTCGCTTCGCGGCAGGAGATGATGCGCGCGTGGCGCAAGAGGCCAAAGGCGCGCCCGATGTGGTCGCGGGTTTCGAGGGCGTGTTTGTGAGGCAGTTGGGCGCGCGCGGCGCGTTCGAGTTCGCAGATTTCGCGCGTCGCGGCTTCCATTTCGAGCAGAATTTCGGTTTCGTCGAGGCCCAGCGTGGCGCGATTGGAAAGTTGGTGCAAATGGCCCCACACCCTGGAATCTTCGCCAAAGGTGCCGCGCAAATCCAGACCGCGACTCGCCGCCCATTGGCGCGCTTTTTCCAACCTCCCGACGATTTCGAGCGCCGGCAAATGCAGCATCGCCGAGGCGCGCAGACCGGTTCCGGCGTTGGTCGGGCAGGCGGTGAGATAGCCAAACTGCGCTTCGAAGGCGAAACCGCCGCGCGTGTCGAAGTGGGCTTCGAGGGCATCGTCCATTTTGTCCACGACGGCATAAGCGGCGTCGAACTGCAAGCCTGGCAGCAGACTTTGCAGGCGCAGATGGTCTTCTTCGTTGATCAGAACGCACAGCGCGCCGTCGCCCGTCGCGGCGATGGCGCGTCCCAGTTCCTCTTTGATGTGCCCGCGCGAGGTGAAATGGCGGTCGAGCAGGCTCTGGCGCTCCCAGGGCGTGAATTTCTCGAAGGGCACCACCAAAAGCGCATCGGGCGCCGCCCCCGCCAGAGTTTCGAGTGCCGCGAGCGTGCGGCTGCGAATCGAGAGCAAATCCTGGGTCGGGGCGAGATGCGGAAAATGCCAGCGCCGAAAATTGCGCGCCAGCCGCACCCGCGACGACAAAACCACATCGCCCTCGCGCCCGCCGCGCCGCATCCAGCGCGCGGTTTTATCGAAATGAGTGAGAAGCATGGGGGGAATACGGGAGACGGAATACGGGAGACGGAATAAGAGAAACGCGCTTAGCTCTCCCGTATTCCGTATTCCGTCTCCCTAAATGACAGTCCCGCTCACGATTTTAATTTTGTCGCGCAGTTGGGCGGCGTCCTCGTATTTTTCCTGTGCGACGGCTTCCTGGAGGCGGTTGCGGAGCATTTCGAGTTGACTGTCGCGCCGTTTTCGCAGTTGTTCGAGGCGTCGCGCCCGTTTTTGCGCGGCGCGCGGACTTTTGCCGAGATGAATTTCGCCGCGCTGGACGGTGTTCATGATGTCGCCCATTTGGTCGCGAAACGCGCCGTAGCACGCGGCGCAGCCGGCGCGGCCTTCGCGCTGGAGCGTATCCCACGTCGTGCCGCAGCGCGGACAGCGCAGCGCCGCTTCGGCGCGGTGAGATGGCAGCAGAAACTCGTTCAAATCCAGAGCGGCGGGTAGCGGAAAAGGCGAATCGAACGCCTCGAAATCGTCGGGCGCGTCGAAGGCGTCGCCAAAGGCGTCGGGGTTTGGCGCGGCGGTTTCGGCGCCGAAGAGTTCCCTGATGATGTCTTCGAGCGGCACGGCTTCGAGCGCGGCGCGCACTTCATCAGGCAAATCGTCGTCGTCCCACTGCGGGTTCAGCAGCGAGGGCCAGCCTTCGCCCCTGGCTTTGTCGCGGGCGCAGCGCTCGCAGAAATGGTGTCGCGTGGTAGTGTCGTCCACCATTTGAGTCAGAAAAACGATGGCGGGACGCTCGCCGCAAATTTCACAAATCGGATGAGGCACGAGGGGCAGTTTAGAATACGGGAGGCGGAATACGGAATGCGGAAGTTGGAGTTTGTAGCTTCCGTCTCCTGTATTCCGTCTCCCGTCTCCCTTTAAAACGCCGGATTTCCTTCGCTGTTTCGCAGTTCGGAATACGCCGCCATCAGTTTCTGGGTGATTTCGCCTGGTTTCCCGTCGCCGATTTCGCGCATATCGAGCCGCGTGACGGGCACGACTTCCGCCGCCGTTCCGGTCAAAAACGCTTCCTTGGCGGCGTAAAGATCGAACAGCGACATATTTTTCTCGACGCAGGGAATGCCCAGATTCTCGGCGAGTTCCATTACCGCGTCGCGCGTGATGCCTTCCAGAATGCCCGCACTCACCGGCGGGGTTCGCAGTTCCCTTCGCCCGCGCAAATCCTCGTGGACGATGAAAATGTTGTCGCCCGAACACTCGGCGACAAGTCCGGCATCGTTGAGCATGATGCATTCGGGCACACCGGCGCGAATGCACTCGATTTTCGCCAGGATGTTGTTGAGGTAGTTGAGACTTTTAATCGCTGGATTGAGGACATCGGGGCGCGAGCGCCGCGTGGCGACTGTGATGCATTCCATGCCCTCTTCATAAACCTCGGCAGGATAAAGCTTGATAGCGTCGGCGATAATCACCGTCGTAGGCTTGGGACATTTGCGCGGGTCGAGGCCCAGATCGCCGAATCCGCGCGAAAAAATGGCGCGGATGTAGCCGTTTTCGAGTTGGTTCGCCGCGACCGTGCTTTCGATGGCGCTTTTCATTTCGCTTTGTGAAAGCGGCGGGTCGAGCCAGATCGCTTTGGCGCTGCGGTAAAGCCGTTCCAGATGGGCGTCAAGGCGAAAAACGCGGCGATTATAGATGCGAAGGCCCTCGAACACGCCGTCGCCGTAGAGGAAACCGTGATCGTAGACCGAAACTTTGGCCTGCGAAGCGGGAACGAGGCTGCCGTCGAGATAAATCTGAATTTTGGGATTCATAGGGCGCAAAGTGTAAACGACGGCGCGTGGCGCGGGCTTTTAAACTGGGAGAAGGTGATTGATATGCGCGAATTTGGCTTGGAGAATCGGCTTTACAGCGAGGAAGAGTATCTGGCTTTGGACGAAGCCTCCGAGGTGCCGCTCGAATTTTTCGACGGCATCATCATTCCGCGCGGCGGCGGAACCCTCGCTGACCCCCAGGCAATGGCGGGCGCGACAAGAAAACACGTCAGTCTGGCTTCACAGGTCTCGCGGGCGCTCAATAATCGTTTGGATGATTCGTCCTGTGAGGCGGGCAACAGCGATTTGCGGGTCAAAGTGGAAGGCTCCAAAAAGTTCTATTATCCCGATGTCGCGGTGTGGTGCGACGACGCGCGATTTGAAGACAAAGCTGAGCGCACCTTGCTGACGCCGCTCGTGGTAGTCGAAGTGATGTCGGCCTCGACGGGGAATCTCGACCGAGGCGGCAAACTCGAAGCCTACAAACAAATCCTCACTTTGCTCGATTACTTGATCGTTTCGCAGAATCGGGTTTACATCGAACATTTTCGCCGCACTGACGAGCCAGGAAAGTGGGACAATTTTTCCTATTATCGCCGCGATCAAATCATCAAATTCAGTGCGTTGGGATTGGAAATCCCCGTTGGCGAGATTTATCGCCGCGTCGAGGTGCCGGAACAAACGATTCTGTTTGAAACCGGCGACGAATGAAAACGGCGCGACTTTTAGCCGCGCATTCGCGGCGGCGAATGAGCTTGCTTTTGTGCCACAGAACATCAAAACGCCCCGCGAATTTCTCGCGGGGCGTTTCGTTATTCGCGGATGGAAATCTTGGCACAGTGGTGCGGCGGTTCTTGAGTGCAACCAAGGCCGTCGTGTTCCCAACTTTGGCCGCGGCGGGACAGCCTGTCCACAAATATCCGCGCCTTCCGCCCGTGCTTGGAACTGTAGCGGCTGATCTCGTAGCGGACATCGTAAACGCCACGGTTAGGATTGTATTTGAGATGGCCAACTCGGACGGCCCGAAAGGTGCCGTCCGAAGTTTTGGTGCCCCGAAGTTGGGCGGCAACTTGAGCTTCAAACTGCTGTTCGATGCGAATCGGCGCCGAAGCCTTGCGAATTGCGAAAAGAAGCACCCCAAAAAGAAGGGCCGCCGCTCCAATTTTCCAAAATGCGCTCCGCTTCATACCATAGCCCTTTTAGAAACTCGGCACGTCTTCCCACTTCTTGCTTTCCGCCGATTTCACAACCGTTTCCAACACCAGGTTGTTATATGCCCCATCACGAAACGTGGGGTGCGGCGATTCGCCTTTGGCGTGGCCTTCGAGCAGATCCGCCACCGTGTTGATGAAGGTTTCGCCGTAGCCGATGATGTGTCCGGCGGGCCAGTAAGTGCCGGAATACGGCTGGTCGTTTTCGTTGACGTTGATGGTGCGAAAACCCTGGCGGTCGGTTGGATCCTGCGCGTTGAAATACTCCAACTCGTTCATCCTTTCGAAATTGAAAGCGAGCGAACCTTTTTCGCCGTTAATCTCAAACGAGTTGAAGTTGCGGCGTCCTGGCGCGAATCTGGTCGCCTCGAAAACGCCCATCGCGCCGTTATCGAAGCGCGCCATGAACGCGGCGGCGTCGTCCACGGTGACCTGGCCCATTTCGGTCGAGGCTTTAGCGGTCAGTCCTTCGGTTCCGGTCGTTTCGGCCTGCAAGGGGCGCTCTTTGACGAAGGTTTCGGTCATGCCGCTCAAACTGGTGACTTTGCCAACCAGAAACGTCGATAAATCCAGAATATGCGCGCCGATGTCGCCTAAAGTGCCGCTTCCGGCGATTTCTTTTTGCAAACGCCACACGAGCGGGAAATTGGGGTCGGCGATCCAGTCCTGAAGATAGCGCGCGCGAAAATGATAGATGCGGCCCAGGTCGCCGTTTTCGATCATCCGTTTCGCCAGGGCAATCGCGGGCGTGCGGCGGTAGTTGAAACACACCATGTTGACGACTTTATTCTGCTCGGCGGCGTCGAGCATCTGCTTGGCCTCGTCGAAGCTGTTGCCGAGCGGTTTTTCGCAAAATACGGTTTTTCCGGCTTGCGCGGCGTAAATCGCCATTTCGCGGTGCTGGTTGCCAGGCGTGGAGATGTCCACGATGTCAATGTCGGGGCGGTCAATCAACCTGCGCCAGTCGGTTTCGTAGCCTTCCCAGCCGAGATGATCGGCGGCGCGCGACACATTGGCTTCGTTGCGCCCGCAAATCGCGCGCAGTCGCGGCGTGACGCTGGGTTCGAAGAATTTGGTGACCTGGCGGTAAGCGTTCGAGTGGGTTTTGCCCATAAAGGCGTAGCCGATGAGGCCGATGCCGACTTCTTTTTTGCTCATAATTTGGAAAACTCCTGAGATTTTTGGGACGGGGAAAGGTTAGCAAGACATTGAAATGCACAAAAGTGTCGTGACACTATTTTTTGTTAACTTCGATTCGTTGGCCCACGAATTCGATGAATGTTCCTTGTTCAGTTTCGTCCCGTCCCCATAACGCAAAATTGATAACTGCTAGATCATTATCTTTGTAGCCCTTAAAAACGGGGTTCATGCCAACGACATAAGTAGCGCCAAGTGCCCCTGGAACACGACGCTCAAAGGCTCGCCATTCAACTTCCTTGATTTGTGGCCAAGTTATTTTTCGCCTTCTCAAATCAGTGTTTATGCGAACGCCTTCGTGGTCGGCCACTACGTGGGGTTTCAATCCATAGCACAAGATGAAGGGGAAAATGGAGCTAATCATCAATGCAATTCCGGCAAATATCCAGAAGGACGATCGCATCTCGAACAATATGGAGAAGAAAAGCAAGGCTACGAAATAAGCCAGCCCCACAAAGAGAAAATACACACCAAGAACTGAGGGTTTAGCGCGTAAATAAACGGCATCAGACGTTGGTTGAGTCGCATTTTTCATAATTATTAATTTTTAATCATCGCCCAGAAGCCGCCGGAAACGTTCGGTTTCCTCGTCGTCGCCCGCAGGGGCTTCTTCGGCGTCGGGCAAATCGGGCAGGCCGTTGATTTCGTCGGCATCAATGAGCGCATCAATCGCGCCACCGTCCAGAAAAACCGGACACTTGGCGCGCACCGCGACGGCGATGGCATCCGAGGGCCGCGCGTCGATGTGGCGCGTGCCTTTGGGCGTGTCGATGTCGATGGTGGCGTAAAACGTCGCGTCCTGCAAATCGTTGATCACAACGCGCGTCACGCGCCCACGCGCCGCCGCGATGATGCTCAAAGAACGTCGTGCGACATCGGGCGCGCCGGACGCGCGCCTTCGAGTTCGATGGCGATAGCCTTCGCTTCGGCGGGGCCGATCCAGATCGGCAGCAGCCGCGCGCCGTCGTAATCCTTGAGAACGACCACCGTTTGCCGCAAATGGTCGAATCCCACGCCTTCAATTGTCATTCGAAGCATAAAAAGCCTTTATAAAACACAAAGAACACGAAGAAAACACAAAGAAGCACAAAGAAATTCAAGTAAAACTTTTGTGCCCCTTTGTGTTTTCTTTGTGTTGAAAATTCAACGATTCCATTTTTCCGCGATATTTTGGGTGTAAGCGCGATGGCGCGCCACGTTGCCGGCGATTTCTTCCAAACTGTCGCCGCCGAACTTTTCCAGAAGCGCGTCGGCCAAAACAATCGCCACCATCGCTTCGCCCACCACTCCGGCGGCGGGAACCGCGCAGTAGTCGCTTCGCTCGACGTGCGCCGCCGTCGCTTCGCCGGTTGTCGTGTTGACGCTGGGCAGCGCGTTCATCAGCGTCGAAATCGGTTTCATCGCGACGCGGCACACCAGAGGCTCGCCGTTGGAAACGCCGCCTTCGAGTCCGCCCGCGTTGTTGCGCGTGCGCGAAACCGGCAGGCCGTTGCCATTGGAATGCGAAAACGGGTCGTGAACCGCCGATCCGCGCCGCCGCGCCGCTTCAAATCCCAGACCGATTTCGACGCCTTTCATGGCGTGAATACTCATCAAAGCGCCCGCCAATCGGCCATCCAGTTTTCTGTCCCAGTGAACGTGAGAGCCAAGTCCCACCGGCAAACCGTCGGCGACAACCTCAAACACGCCGCCCACGGTGTCGCGGCCTTCGCGCGCGGCGTCGATTTCGCAAATCATGGCGCGCGCGGCCTCTTCATCGAGACAGCGCACTTCGGACACATCCGCGCGTTCGTTCAACTCCCTCGCGGACGGAATTTCGGACAAATTGGCGACGATGCCGCCGATTTCCGTCACATGACTTCCGATGAAAACGCCGCATTCTTCCAACAAGCGCCGCGCCACGCTTCCTGCCGCGACGCGCATCGTGGTTTCGCGCGCCGAGGCGCGTTCCAAAATGTTACGCATATCGCCGCCCTGGGGCCGGTATTTGACGAGTCCGGCGTAATCGACGTGCCCAGGTCGCGGCACTTCGATGGGGCGAGTTTTAACACTGTTTTTTCATATTCTGGCACGGGATGGGCTTTCATCACGTCGCCCCACGATTCGAAATCGGAGTTGACGACGGTGAGCGCGATGGGCGACCCCATCGTGAAGCCGTGCCGCACGCCCGCCGAGATCTGGGCGCGGTCGGTCTCGATTTTCATGCGTCCGCCGCGCCCGTAACCGCTCTGGCGGCGCGCGAGATGAAAGTTGATTTGTTCGGCTAAAAGCGGCACTCCGGCGGGCATTCCCTCAATGAGCGCGGTCAGCGCGGGGCCATGCGATTCGCCGGCGGTGAGAAAACGAAAGGGCATCGGATGAAAGTTTAGCGGTTCAATAGCCACAGAGGACACAGAGAAGACACAGAGAGGCACAGAGAAAAGGAAAGAAAACCCTCTGTGCCTCTCTGTGTCTTCTCTGTGTCCTCTGTGGCTTCAAAAATCATCGACAATCACAGTGCCGTCGTAGATGCGAAAACTTACGCGCGGCGGCTCGAAGTCGGGCGAGACTTTGTGGAAAAATTTGGCGTCGTTGGTCACGACATAAGCGCCGGTTCTTCTCGCTTCGCGCGCCAGAATTTCGTCGGCTTCGGTGCCCTTATCGGCGACGATGATTTCGCCGTGCGCCACCATGTCGCGGAATTTGGTCGCCTCGTCGATGAAATAGCGCAGCGAGGCGTCGGCGTAAAACCGAATCGGGAAGCAGCCGAGGCGACGCAGTTCGTCGCGCATTTCGAGCAGATGGCGCAGTTGGCCTTTGCCGTAGCGGTTGGGCGTGTGGCGCGCGACATTGGAGGCATCGACCAGAACGCGCGTCATGCTTTCGGTCAAAACGCGCGGATAATAAGTGCCCGATTCGCCCAATCGCTTCAAAAACTTGGCGTGCGTGGCGCGGTCGGCGATTTTGAGCGATTCCAGCGCCTGTATGGAAAAAACCGCGTCTTCGTCGTTCTGGTCGATGAGGCGGCGCACCGCGCGCGGCGTGATTTTGACGGCGCGGCCCTCGGCGCGCCATTCGAAAATCTCATCGAGCGGCGTGGGCGGCTGCACCACGACAGGCCGATTGGGCGCGCTTTGCGACGCGGCGGGCGTCATGATCGAATCAATGGGCGCGGGCGCGACTTCGATTTTGGGCTGGGAACGTTCCAAAACCGCGATTTTTTTGCGTTCTTCCTCCAGCAATTGCGCGATGTGGCGCAACTGCTTTTTGAAGCGGCGGTTTTCGTTGTCCATGTCGATTTTCTCGCGTTCCAGCGCGCGCAGTTTGCGAGTCTGGCGCTCGAAATTTTTGCGAAGTTCGCTCAGTTCATTTCCCAGTCGCGTTTCCACGTTTTCCTGCTTTTTGGCGGCCTGGGCGAGCGCGGTTTTCTCGCGCTTTTTGAGCGCCTCGACTTCGACGCCCCGTTCGCCCAGCGCGGCGCGATTTTTGTCGCTCGCCGCGAGAGTTTTTTCGAGCGATTCGCACAACTGGCGCCGCGTTTCCTCGCTGGCCTCGAACTGCTCTTTCCAATGGCGCGCCGCGTCCGAGTCGGGCGCCCAGGCTTCGGTTTGCGGCGCGGTTTCGACTTCGCAGGCCGAGGCGGACACCTCATCAGCACCATCCACCAGACGCAGCAGTTCGTCGCCCTCAAGGAGCAGTTTGCCCAGCGCGATGAAGGCTTTGGGACGCGCCGCGACCGCCAGAGCCGCCATCGTCGCGTTCAGGCCGAACTTTTTGACCAGGGCGGGCAGCCCGCGCCGCAGTTCGTCGTCGTCGAGCGACTGCATGGCGACGACGGCGGGCGGGGAGCGCATCGGGATGCGCCCAGGTCATGGTCAGGACGTAATTTTCGGCGGGATTTTCTCCAGCCATTGCAGCATGCGGGCGCGCACCACGGGCTGCTTCACGATTTGCGGCGTGCGCTGAAAGCCGCGCGTGGCGGTGTGGAGCAGTTCGACGCGTTTTTCGCCGTTGAGGAAAGACCACAGCGCTTTGGGAGGGATGTTTTGGAGCAGCCAGGCCACGACATCGGGCGGAAGGCGCCGCGCGATCCAGATCTGGCTTGCGGCGACGCGACCCATTTCGCGGCCTTCCTCGGTGAGTTTGGTGTGAGCGGGCGCAGTTTCGTAAAACGCGAGATTGTAGGCGTCCCAGTCGAAATCATCGATTTCGTCGTTGGTTTGGTCGTTCGCCTCGGCATCGGGCGGGGTGATTTTGCCCTGGGGCGTATTTAAAACGGCCTCGAAAAACGAGCCGTCGAAGAGTTGCGGCGGAGCGTTCATGACGGCCTCCTTATCGAACGGGGATTGGTTGCGCTTTCCGCACTGCGTGCGGCCCTCACCCGTCGCTTCGCGCCACCCACGCCCAGAGGGCACCCGCGCAAGCGGGAGAAGGACATAGCGCGCACCTTCAACCGAGCAGTGAAAACACGAAAGTAAGAATGTGTCCTTCTCCCGCTTGCGCGGGTGCCCTCTGGGCGTGGGTGGCGCGAAGCGACGGGTGAGGGCCGCACGAAGCGACGGGAAAACCTCAGTTCGCGCTCACCAATTGCCGCAGGACGTAAGGCAAAATCCCGCCGTGCAGAAAGTATTCGACTTCAATCGGCGTATCGATCCGCACCGTCACCACGACTTCCTGCGAACTCCCATCGGTGCGATGAACCACCAATGTCGCGTCCATTTGCGGCGAAAGCTGACTCAAACCCGTCAAATCGAACGTTTCGCTTCCATCCAGTCCCAGAGACGCCGCCGAATCGCCGTCTTTGAACTGGCACGGCAGCACGCCCATTCCCACCAGATTGGAGCGGTGAATGCGCTCGAAACTCTGCGCGATGACCGCTTTGACGCCCAGTAAACGCGTGCCTTTGGCCGCCCAGTCGCGCGAACTTCCCGTGCCGTATTCCTGGCCCGCGATGACGATGAGGGGAATATCGGCGGCCTGATAGCGCGTGGCGGCGTCGAAAATCGACATCTGCTCGCCGTCGGGTTGGTGAATAGTCACGCCGCCTTCGACGCCTGGCACCATGAGGTTTTTAATCCGCACGTTGGCAAAAGTGCCGCGCGTCATGACGCGGTCGTTGCCGCGCCGACTGCCGTAGGAGTTGAAATCCTGAATCTCGACGCCGTGCTGCTGCAAATACTGGCCGGCGGGACTACTTGGCTTAATCGCTCCGGCGGGCGAGATGTGATCGGTCGTCACGCTGTCGCCGAAGATGCCCAGAGGCCGCGCTTTTTTGATGTCGCTCGAAGTTCCGGCCTCCATGCCGAAATTGGCGAAAAAGGGCGGTTCCTGAATGTAGGTCGAAGCCGTGTCCCATTCGTAAAGGTTGCCCGTCGGCGCTTCGACGGCGGCCCAGAGCGGGTTTTGACCGTTGAAATCGGAATACATTTCGAGGTAAGTCGCGGGATCGAAAGCGAGTTTGAGCGCCTCGTCAATCTCCTGCGTCGTGGGCCAGACATCCTTCAAATAGACATCGTTGCCGTCGGAATCCTTGCCCAGTGGCTCGTTTTCGACATCCAGATCGATGTGCCCCGCCAAAGCGAACGCCACCACGAGCGGCGGCGACATCAGAAAGTTGGCCTTGACCGACTGGTGAACACGCGCCTCGAAGTTGCGATTGCCCGACAAAACCGAAGCGACCACGAAATCGTTGTCCACGACGGCTTTTTCGAGATGGGGATCGAGCGGCCCGCTATTGCCGATGCAGGTCGTGCAGCCATATCCCACCGTGTAAAAGCCGAGCGTATCGAAATAAGCCTGCAAGCCGGTTTTTTCGAGATATTCCGTCACCACGCGCGAGCCTGGCGCGAGCGAAGTTTTCACTGTCGGGCGCACTTTCATGCCCCGTTCGACGGCTTTTTTGGCCACGATGCCCGCCGCAAGCATCACGCTGGGATTGCTCGTATTGGTGCAGCTCGTAATCGCGGCGATGACGACATCGCCGTTGCCAAGGGTGGCTTTGCGGCGCGGATATTCGCGGTCGATGTCGCGCTGCGAGGCTTGGGTGGGCGAATCGTCTTCCACGCGGTCGGGCGTGGGACGGTTGCTCATCATTTCGACTTCGGTCACGGCGGCGGTGTCTTTGTCGCTTTCCAGGCCCGACGGATGAGTCGAAACCGGCGTGGTTTCCATCGCCTGTTCGCCGCCGCCCGCGATGGTTTCGCCCGCGTCAGTGCCCAGCATGAGCGGAATGCTTTGTCCCAGTTGGTCGGCGCTCTTGTTGAAGCCGCTTTGCGCGATGGGTCTGGAAAACAAATCGGTAAAGGTTTCTTTCAACTGCGAGAGTTCGATGCGATCCTGCGGGCGCTTCGGCCCCGCGACGGCGGGTTCGATGCTGCTTAAATCGAGTTCCAAGGTTTGCGAATAGTCAATTTGTCCGGCCTGTGGCATCCCGAACAGATTTTGCGCCCCATAGTAGTTGCGAACCGTGTCAATCAGCTCTTGCGGGCGGCCCGTGTTTTTGAGGTATTTGAGGGTTTCTTCGTCGGTGGGAAAGAAGCCCATGGTGGCGCCGTATTCGGGCGCCATGTTGGCGATGGTGGCGCGGTCGGGAAGGCTCAAAGAAGCGGCGCCTTCGCCGAAGAATTCCACGAATTTGCCCACGACTTTGGCCCCTCTCAGCATTTCCGTCACGCGCAAAACCAGGTCGGTCGCCGTCATGCCCTCGCGCAATTTCCCCGTCAGATGAACGCCCACCACATCGGGCGTCAAAAAATACACCGGCTGGCCCAGCATTCCGGCTTCGGCCTCAATGCCGCCCACGCCCCAGCCCACGATGCCCAGACCGTTAATCATCGTGGTGTGCGAATCGGTGCCGACGAGCGTATCGGGACAGGTTACGCCGCCTTTTTCGAGCACGCCCTTGGCGAGATATTCGAGATTGACCTGATGCACGATGCCAATACCTGGCGGCACGACGGAAAACGTATCGAAAGCACCCATGCCCCACTTCAAAAACTGGTAGCGCGAAGCGTTGCGCTTGAATTCGATGTCCATATTGAGCATCAGGGCGTTGGGCACGTTGGCGAAATCGACCTGAACCGAGTGGTCAACGACTAAATCGACGGGCACGAGCGGTTCGATGATTTTGGGTTCTTTGCCCATGCGCGCGGCGGCGCTTCGCATCGCGGCGAGATCGACCAGAAGCGGCACGCCAGTGAAATCCTGCAACACGATGCGCGCCACGACAAAGGGAATTTCCTCGGTTCGCTGGGCGTTGGGCTGCCAGGACGCGAGGTTTTTGACGTCCTGCTCGGAGATTTTGAGGCCGTCGTAATTTCGCAGCACGCTTTCTAAAACGATGCGTATCGAAACCGGCAGCCGCGAGACGTTGTAACCGTGTTTTTCGAGCGCGGGAAGTGAGTAAAACGAAGAATTCTGGCCGGAGCCGGTGGGGAATTGCTGGAGTGAATCGAAAAGGGAATGGGACATGAGTAAGTGGGGATTGAGAGTGGATTTCCTACTATTCATTTTGCGGCGATTGGGACGACTTTGACAACGAAAAACGTTGAAAACCACAGAGGCACGGAGACACAGAGAATTTCTTGGTTCTCTGTGTCTCCGTGCCTCTGTGGTTTTCAGGCCGGTTCAATGGGATTTATTGAGGCGTTTCACCCAGAATCAGCATCCGTTGTTCGGCGAAAAAGTTTTGGTTTTCAATGGTGTTCCAGCGCCGCCACGAAACGTCGAGAACGTGGCCGCCTGGCGCGGTCAGAAGTTGACGCGCTGTTTTCCAGTCTTTGGCTTGATAGGCCAGTTCCAGCCGCGCGCTGGCCACCGAAACCGAAGCGGGATGGCGCCGGTGCAAGAGTTCCAGGCCGCGCGCAGTGCGGGCATAGTCGAAATTCGATTCCTGGGGCAAATTGAGGAATTCCGCCAGCGACCAGATGATGCGGGCGTAAAAAACGTCGCCCTCTTCGCCGCCGATTTGGTCGGCGCGCGCTTTGGCCATCGCTTCCCACTCTCCCCGTTCGCCGAACCAGCGCGGCAGAAGCTGATTGGCGCGGGTGCGGTAAAGCGGCAGATAATCGGGAAAAGCCGCCGTTCCTGCTCGGAATAAATCATCGAGAATCTCGCGCGGTGCGCCCGCGAGTTGGCTCCAGTCGAGCGCAACTTTAAAAGCAAGGGGCGTTTGGGCAAAGGCCGCTTCGGGCAGGGCTTTCAGCCTCTGGCCGCCCTGGGCGATGGCGGCGTCAATTTGGGCGCTCATCGCGGGCGTGATGGTCGAAGCGTAACCGGTTCCGCGTGCTTTCCAGGCGGCGTCCGTCCAGATTTGAATCGCCGCCAGGCGCGCCAGATGGGAGTTGGGACGCGCCGCGCGCCACGCCGCGATGCGCCCTTGACGCGCCGCGAAATCGGCGTCGATTTCGGTGAGGCCGTCGAAGAAAAAACCGAGTTGCGGCGAGCCTTTGGCGTTGGAAGCGTTGGATTTTTGCAGCGTCGCCGCCGTTTTTTCGATTTCGTCGTATTGTTTGGCCTTCAAAAGCGCCGCGCCTTTTTGCGCCCATTGATAGGCTTCGATTCCCGCGTCGCCCGCTTTGAATTCCAGGGGGTTGAGCTTCAAATCGGGATAGTTGCGGCGCACGGCGCGCGCGGTTTTGAGCCATCCCGCGCCGTTGGCGGCGGAATTGGGGTCTTTTTCGATCAGCTTTTCCCATGCCGCAATCGAGAGGTCGATTTCGCCCAGCATATAAGCGGCGCGCGCGGCGGCAAAATAGCCGGTGGGGTCGTCGGGATGCGATTTCTGCCATTCCTGCCCGCTCCGTAGAATGAGGGGCCAGTCGCCTTTGGCGTCGAGGGCTTTCATGCGTGCGGCGAACGCGGCGGGCGTGGTGTCTTCGGCAGTCTGGCAGCGCGCGGTTTCAGGCGCGAAAATCAGCGCGCCCAGCACGCAAAGCGGGAGAAATTTCATGAACTCAGTTGGCGCGCGCAAGGCGAGGTTTGTCAAGCTGGACGCCACGAGTTTTACCCCCGATGCAGAGAAACTCAGAGCGCGGGACGGATTTGCATTAAAATTTTCTTGACGCACCGCGCGCCGCGCTTTCGCTCTCTTCGTTTCAAGCCATGAATTACCCTTCTTCCCCCGTTTCCCGACCGTTTCCCTGGGCCGCTTTAGGCTGGGGCGCCGCCATTTTGCTGTTTGTGGCGTGGGTGTGCGGTTTGGGGTCGCGCGACTTGACGGTTTCCGACCCCGAATTTAAAAACGGCGCTACCAGCCTGAAAACCCTTGTCGCCGGAAGCGTCGAGCCGCCTTCGGTCAAGGGAAAATACGGCGGCGTTCTCACCGAAGCGACCCTCGCCGACCCCAAAACCTTCAATATCTGGGTCGCCACCGACAACGGCTCGTTCGGCGTCGGGGGCACGCTGTTCGATTCGCTCATCGCGCGCAACCCCTTCACCAACAAATACGAAGCGCGCCTCAGCGAACTGCCCACGGTCTCCAATGGCGGCAAAACCTACACGTTTCGGCTCAAAGACGGCCTGAAATGGAGCGACGGCAAACCCATCACCGCCGACGATGTGATGTTCACCCTCGACATGATTTACGACCCCAAAACGGCGGGCATCATGCGCGAGGGCATGATGGTTTCAGTTCCCGACAAAAAAGCGCCTGGCGGTTTCAAACAGGTGCCCATCAAATATCGCAAAGTGGACGAAAAGAGCGTCGAGTTCACCTTGCCCGTGCCCTACGCGCCGGTTTTGTCGATCCTCAACATCGCGCCCGCGCCGCGTCACAAACTTTACAGCGCCTGGAAAAGCGGCAAAATCAATTCGACGTGGAGCGTGGACACCCCGCCTTCGCAACTGGTGGCATCGGGCCCCTGGATCATGAAGCAATACATTTCGGGGCAACGGGTGATTTACGAACGCAATCCCAACTTCTGGAAAAAGGACAAATGGGGGCGCACGCTGCCCTATCTGGAGCGTTACGTGCTGCTCATCGTGCCAGATTTGAACACCATGGCGCTCAAACTCAAATCGGGCGAACTCGACAGCACGACCGTGCCCGCGCCCGATTATCCCGATGCCAAAAGCTACGAAAAGCGCGGCGGCTACACCATCTACGACCTGGGGCCGAGTTTCAGCACCAATTATCTCGGTTTCAATCTCAATCCCAAAGCCAAGGTCGAACCGTGGAAAATCAAGCTGTTTCAACAGCAGAAATTCCGCCAGGCGGTTTCCTATGCCATCAACCGTGACCTGATGAGCGTCAACCTGTTTCGCGGCTTGGCCACGCCGGCGTGGAGCTACGTTTCCTCCGCCAACAAAGCGTTTTACAACCCCGATGTGCCTAAATATCCCTACAACCCCAAAAAAGCCGAAGCCCTGCTCGATGAAATCGGTGCGCGGGACACCGACGGCAACGGTTTCCGCGAGTATGAGGGGCACGAGATTCGGTTCAGCATTCAAACTAACGTCGAGAACAACGTCCGCAAAAGCATGGGCATCGTCATCACCAAAGACCTCAAAAACATCGGTCTCAACGTGACCTTCACGCCCATTGCGTTCAACAAACTCCTCGGCAGCCTCGACGCGCCGCCCTTCGACTGGGAAGCCATCATTTTGGGATTTGGCGGCGGAGTCGAGCCGCACGACGCGTCCAATATCTGGTCGTCGAGCGGCCCCACCCATCAGTGGCATCCGAGCCAGAAAACGCCCGCGACGCCCTGGGAGGCCGAAATTGACACGCTGTTTCGGCGCGGCGCGCAGGAACTCGATCCGGTTAAACGCAAGAAAATTTACGACCGTTGGCAAGTTATCGCTTCAGAGCAAATGCCGCTGATTTACACCCTGGTGCCCGATGCGCTGGTTGCCATTCGCAACAAATTCGGCAACCTCAAACCCCATCCCCAGGGCGCGTTGTGGAATCAGGAAGAGATTTTCGACCTCAAAGCGACCGGAGCGGCGCCGTCGTGAAGCGCCATCGTGAAGCGGAGTTGGCAGGAAACAGTCAAACCTTAATGCTGAACGGCGCGCTTTGTCATTGCGAGGAGCCTGCGACGAGGAATCAGCAACAGTTTTCATCAATTATCAGTGAGTTGGTGAGAGCAGCAACCGATTCCTCGTCGCAGGCTCCTCGAAATGACAAAGCGTCGCTTCCTCTCTTCTTTATCTGTAAATCTCACTTGTAAATCATGCTCCTCTACATTCTCCGCCGCCTGTTGCTGATGATTCCGCTCGTCATCGGCATCAGCCTGATTTCGTTTGGCGTGATGCAGCTCGCGCCTGGCGATTACGTTGACCAGCTCCGCCAGAACCCCTCCATCAAACCCGAAACCCTGGCGCGCCTGAGAGAGGATTTCGGCCTCGATCAGCCCGCCTACAAGCAATACGGCCTGTGGCTGTATCGCGCCGTGGTTTACCGTGATTTCGGCGAATCGTTTACCTATCACCAGCCCGCGTTTACCCTCATCAAATCGCGGCTTTATTACACCTTTCTTTTGAGTTTTTGGTCGTCTCTTTTGGCGTGGCTGCTCGCCATTCCGCTCGGCATCTACGCCGCGACGCACCGCAACTCGTTTTTGGATCGCATTCTCAATTTCGGCGCTTTCGCGGGCGTTTCGCTGCCTTCGTTTTTCGTGGCGCTTCTGGCGCTCATGGTGGCGCAGCAAAGCGGATGGTTTCCCGTTGGCGGGGCGCAAAGCGAAAATTACGACAAGCTCCCGCAAATCGGCAAAATTCTCGACACCGCGCACCATCTCATTTTGCCGACTCTGGTTCTGGGAATCGGCGGCGTCGCCGGTCTGATGCGCCAGATGCGCGGCAACCTGCTTGATGTTTTAAGCGACAACTACATCCTCGCCGCGCGCGCGCGCGGCCTCAGCGAGCGCGCCGTCATCTGGAAACACGCCACCCGCAACGCCATCAACCCGCTGCTCACCCTCGCCGGCTATCAGCTTTCGGGACTTCTGGCGGGCGCGGCGCTGGTTGAAAACGTGATGGCGTGGCCTGGACTGGGCCGCTTGTTGCTCGAATCGGTGCAAAGCCTCGATTTGTATGTTTCGATGGCCTCCTTCGTGATGGGCGCGGCCCTTCTCGTCCTGGGCAACCTCGTCGCCGATTTGCTGCTCGTGGCCACCGACCCGCGCATCAAACTGGGTTGAACCGCCAATTTCCGCTATGAACGACCATTCCCCTTCCGAAGCGTCCGATGTGCCGCCCTCCAGCGCGGGACAAATGGTGGTGCCGCCCGCGCAGGGCCTGGCCACTTCGCCAGGCGAACCGCTCGCCGACGGCCCCACCGAAAACCAGAAACGCCAGCTTCTCACCGGCGGCGCGGCGCGCGGCCTGAGCGCCATTCCGACCTCGCCGACCCAGCTCGCCTGGCGCGAACTGCGTAAAAATCGCGTCGCGGTGTGGAGCGGCGTTTTGCTGCTTTTTCTTTATCTCATCGCACTTCTGGCGCCGTTTCTGGCGCCCTACGACCCCCAGGATCAGGTGCCAGGCACGCTTTCTTCGGCGACTTTTCACCCGCCGATGCGCCTGCGTTTTCGTGAACTGAACGGGAAATTTCATCTGCGCCCCTTCGTTTACGGCACGCGCCAGGGCTTCACGCCCCTGCGCGAGATCATCTACGCCACCGACCCCGCCGTGATTCATCCGGTGCGCTTTTTCGTCCCTGGCGCGCCCTATCGGCTATTCGGCCTCATCCCGACTTCGATTCATCTTTTCGGCGTGGAAAACGGCGGGCGCATTTTCCTCCTCGGCAGCGACGAATATGGCCGCGACTACCTGTCGCGCCTGCTGTTCGGCGCGCAAATCTCGCTTTCGGTCGGTCTGGTGGCGATTCTCATTACGTTTTCGCTGGGAATGCTGGTGGGCGGCATCGCCGGCTATTACGGCGGCGTTACCGACAACATCATCATGCGCGGCTGCGAGGTTTTGATGTCGATTCCCGATTTCTACCTTCTCCTCGCGCTCGCGGCGGCGCTTCCCGCCACGCTTTCGCCCGTAGCGGTGTATCTGCTCATTATTATCATCCTCAGCTTCATCGGCTGGGCGGGCATGGCGCGCATCATTCGCGGCATGGTTCTCAGCGTGCGCGAGCGCGAATACGTCGAAGCGGGCCGCGCGCTGGGACTGTCCGACCTCAAAATCATCCGGCGCCACGTTTTGCCTTCGACTTTCACCTACGCCATCGTCGCTGCCACTCTTGCGGTGCCTGGCTACATTCTGGGCGAAGCGGGGCTGTCGTTTCTGGGCCTTGGCATCCGCGACCCGATGGCGAGCTGGGGCAACATGCTTTCGGCGGCGCAAAACATCACCACGCTCACCTCGCGCCCCTGGATTCTGGCGCCTGGCGTGATGATTTTCATCACGACACTCGCGTTTAACTTCCTCGGCGATGGTTTGAGGGACGCGCTCGATCCCAAATCCCGCAAATTGGGTTGATTTTCGGGCTCACACAAAGAAACAAAGTTCACACAAAGGAACACAAAGAGGTTTAGAAAAATCTTTGTGTTCCTTTGTGTGAACTTTGTTTCTTTGTGTGAACCAAAATTCCGGTAAAATTTCTCTGCTATCATGTTTCAACCATTTGAAGGCATCCCCGACTACCCAAAACTCGAAAAAGAAACCTTAGAATTCTGGGAAACCCGCCAAATCTTCCACAAACTGCGCGACCAGACCGAAAACGGCGCTCGCTGGGATTTTCAGGACGGCCCCATCACCGCCAACAACCCGATGGGCGTGCATCACGCCTGGGGCCGCACTTATAAAGACATTTTCAATCGCTTTCATGCCATGAACGGGCGCCGTCTGCGCTGGCAAAACGGCTTCGACTGCCAGGGCTTGTGGGTCGAAGTCGAAGTCGAAAAAGCGCTCGGTTTCAAGGGCAAACCCGATATTCTGGCGTTTGGAATGGAGAATTTTTCGCGCGAGTGCCGAGCGCGCGTCGAGAAATACGCCGACGTGATTTCGCAGCAGTCCACGCGTCTGGGAATGTGGATGGACTGGGAGCGGTCGTATTTCACCTTCGACGATTCCAACATTGAACACATCTGGCTTTTTCTGCAGAAGTGTCACGAAGAAGGCTGGCTGGGGCCGGATTATCGGGTCATGCCCTGGTGCCCGCGCTGCGAAACCTCGCTTTCTCAGCACGAAAGCGCCGATTCGTATAAAGAAGTCACGCATCGCAGCGTCTATTTGAAGTTTCCGGTTGGAGGCGAAAAGTTCGCGGCGGATCATTTCTTAGTTTGGACGACGACGCCCTGGACACTCACCGCCAACGTAGCGCTCGCCGTCAATCCCGAACTGACTTACGTGCGCGCCAAAACCGACGACATCACCGTCATTTTGAGCAAAGGCACGGTCCAGAGCGCGCTCAAGCCTGGCTATGAAGTGCTGGAAGAGATTTCCGGCGCCGATTTAGTTGGATTGACGTATTCCGGCCCGCTTGATGACATTCCCTTTCAAACTGAAAGCGAAAAAACTCATCCGCGCCGTGTCGTGGCGGCGGATTGGGTCGGCGAAAGCGACGGAACCGGCATCGTTCACATCGCGCCAGGCTGCGGCGCCGACGACTTTGAACTCGGACAACGCGAAAATTTAGGTTTCATCGCGCCCGTGACGACTTCCGCTCATTTTCGCTCCGAATGCGGGCCGGAACTCGCCGGACTGCACGCGCTCGAAGACGCCGAAACCGTTTTTAGCGAACTCGAAAAACGCGGGCGCTTGTATCGTATCCAGCGTTACAAACATTCTTATCCACACTGCTGGCGCTGTTCCAACGAGCTGATTTTTTACGCGACTCAGGAATGGTTCATCAAGGCCGACGCGGGCCAAAATCCGGCGCGCGGACGATTGCAAAAAGCGGCTTCCGAAGTGAACTGGGTGCCCGAATACGCCGGAAAACGGATGCAGGACTGGCTCAACAACATGGGCGACTGGAACATCTCGCGCAAACGCTTCTGGGGTTTGCCGCTTCCGGTGTGGCGCGACGATGAATCCGGCGAATGGGCCGTCATTGGCAGTCGAGCGGAACTGCGCGAACGCGCTGTTGAACCCGAACGGGTGGATGCGTTGCCGGAATTGCACCGGCCCTGGATTGACGAAATCGAGATCTGGAACGCCGATAAAACTCGCAAACTGCGCCGCATTCCCGAAGTCGGCGATGCGTGGCTCGACGCGGGCATCGTGCCGTTTTCGACGGTCGGTTACAACGGCGCCGACGACATTCGGATGCCGGAACTCAAAATTGCTGCACAAGAGGAGTGGAAAGCGGCGGATTTCATCACTGAAATGCGCGAGCAGGTGCGTTTGTGGTTTTTTTCGATGCTGTTTATGAGCGTCGCGCTCGAAGACCGCGCGCCTTACAAAACCGCGATGGTTTACGAGACGATGCTCGATGCCGACGCGATGAGAATCTCAAAAACTCTCAAAAACGGCGTGCCCTACGATGAGGCGGTGGCAACCGTCGGCGCCGACCCGATGCGATGGACGTTTTGCGGCAACACGCTCACCAAAGACATCCGTTTCGGCTACAAACCCATCCACGAAAGCGCGCGCAAACTGCTCACGCTGTGGAACGTGTATTCCTTCTTCGTCACTTACGCCAACCTCGACAAGCCACAATTGGGCGAACTGCCCAGGGTGGAGAACATTCTCGATAAATGGATTTTGGCGCGACTGCAAACCTGCATCGCGGGCGTGACCAAATCCATCGAAGGCATCGAACCGGCGGGCGTGACGCGCGAAATCGAGAGTTTCGTGGAGGTTTTGTCGAACTGGTATGTGCGCCGCAGCCGCCGCCGCTTCTGGAAATCGGAAAGCGACGCCGACAAAAACGCCGCCTACGCGACGCTGCATCACGTCCTGCTCACACTTTCAAAACTCATCGCGCCGGTTTTGCCGTTTTCGGCGGAAAACATCTATCGCAATTTGAGTTCGCCGCTTCAAAACGCGCCGGAAAGCGTGCATTTGTGCGCCTGGCCTGTCGTTGATGAGAATTGGCGTGATGATGCCTTGGTTTCGCAGGTCGAAGGCGTGTTGCAGGCGGTTTCGCTGGGGCTTGCGGCGCGCAAAGACTCCAAAATTCGCGCTCGCCAGCCGCTTTCCAAAGCCCTGATTCAAGCGCCAGACCAAAATGGCCGCGCCGCCATCGAAGCGTGGCGCGAAACGATTCTGGACGAACTCAACGTCAAGGAAATCGAACTGCTGGACGACGCGGGCGATTTGGTGACCTATTCGCTCAAAGCGAATCTGCCGGTCGTGGGCAAGCGGTTCGGCAAGGGTGTCGGTGCGCTGCGCCAACTGCTGGAAAACGCCGAGCCGAGCGAAGCCAAACGCATCGGCGAAAGCGTGAAGCGCGGCGAAGCGGTTGAAATCGAGTTGAGCGGCGAAAAACAAACTTTAGAGCCGAACGAGGTTCTGGTTTCGACGCAGCAGCAAAGCGGCTATTCGTTCGCATCAGAAAACGGCTGGAGCGTGGCGCTCGATACCTCTTTAACCGACGAATTGGTTTTGGAAGGCTTGGCGCGCGATTTCGTGCGCGCGGTTCAGGAAGGCCGCAAACGGGCCGGTTTCGAGGTTTCGGATCGAATTTCGATTTTGGTTGTGGATGAGGAAAATTCGCGTCTGGCCGACGTTCTGGAAGGTTTCGGCGATTATCTGCAAAGCGAAACGCTCGCCGACGAACTGCGCTTTGTGGACGCCGCTTATCCCGAACTGTCCGAGGCCAAAATGGGCGAGGAAACGCTGCGTTTTCGCGTCGAGAAGGTGAGCGAGATATAAAGTCGGGGATATAAAATCCCCGCCTGGTGAGCCTTCGGCTGGGCGTGCTTCGCACGCATCGTGGCAGTTAAGGTGTCCACAGCAGTGAAATGGTTGGAATTGCAGTATGGATGCGTGCGAAGCACGCCCAGCCGAAGGCTCACCAGGCGGGGATTTTATATCCCCGTTTTCTTATCCGATACACAGTGAACCATCCACAAAGGAACTCTATGCGCCGCAGCAAAATCGAAGTGTTCATTCATTACGTCTGGGCCACCAAAAACCGCGAGCCGTTTTTGCAGGATGCGAGCATCGAACGCCGTGTGCATCGCTGCATTCACGCTCAGGCCGAAAAGTGGGGCTGCGAGGTTGTGGCGTTGAATGGAATGCCGGATCACGTTCATCTTCTGCTTCAAATCCCCGTGACGGTGACGATTTCGCACCTCGCCAAACAATGCAAGGGTGTTTCCTCGACATTTGCCCGCGCTCAACTTTTGGGAGACGCTTTCGACTGGCAAGACGGCTATGCGGCTTTGGGTATCGGCAGGCGTCAAATCCCCCTCGTTGTCGCTTACATCGAAGGCCAAAAACAACATCACGCTGCGGGCACCACGCACGCGCGGTGGGAAGAGTGCGGGGAGGAGGTTTGATGCTCTCGGTTTCGTGGCCGCGTTCGCGCTGGGTCGCGGGCGGCGGCGAGGCGCGCGTCTGCCTCGAAGTCTGCGGGCGCTTTGAAAAGCGGCTCGACCTTTCCGACCCGAAATACGGCGATGGGCTACCCGACGGCGTAACCGCGCAGCTCTTCCCCAACGACTGGAGCCGTTTCGCCCCAGCGATGGGCGATATTTTGCGCGAATCGAATCCCGACGCCGCGCCCGCCATCGTTGCCGCGCCGCAGTTCGTGCGCGTGTTCGGACACGTTCCCGATCCCGATTCGCTCGATTATCTGCGCGACACTCTGGGCGTGGTCGCCGCGCTTCTCGATGGGGGCGGTGCCGGCGTCATCGACCCGCAAACCCTGCAAATTTTCGCGCCGCACCAGTGGCGCGAAACCTTCTGGGGCGCGACGTTCGAGCCGACCAGCCACGTCGTGATTCTGCTTTCGATGGAAGGCGAACGGGTGTGGCTTCACACGCGCGGAATGCGACTTTTCGGGCGTCCCGACGTAAGCTGTCACGCTGTCAAACCTGAAGAAGTGGCCGCTCTGGAACCGGTTTTTAACGGCCTGATTCGAATGCAGGCGGCGGGTTTTCTCGTTCCCGAAGGGCAGATGGTGCAGGGCGTCGGGCTAGAACATCGCTTGATTTGCCGCCAGCGCGGGAGTTTGGACGACCCCCATTTCGATAATTTTCACATTGAATTGGAATGGGAAAACCAACACTCAATCCCATCGAGGATATAAAATACCCGCTCATTTGCTATGCCGCTTTTTTTCCTTGCCGCGATTTTTAGTCTCACCGCCGACCAGCTTTCCAAAATAGGGATTCGCGCCCAGTTGCCCGAAGGCGCGCGTCTCGAAATTTGGCCTGGCTGGATTCACCTCGAACACGTTCGCAATTTCGGCGCGGCGTGGGGCGTGTTGAGCGGCCAAAAATGGCTGCTCATCGCGTTTACCCTGGTCGTGGTGGGCGTCATTGCGGCCTCGGCGCGCGAAGTGGTGGCGCGCGGCAAACTCGCGGCGACGGGTTTCGGGCTGATTCTTGGCGGTGCGGTCGGGAACCTCATCGACCGAATTGTGTTTGGTCATGTGACCGATTTTTTCGATCTCGACACGCCCTGGCCGTTTTTACAAACCTTTCCCGTCTTCAACATCGCCGATAGCGCGCTCACCGTCGGCGTGATTTTGATGCTGGTCTCGATGTTTCTGACGCGCCCCAATCCGCAATCCTAATGCGTCCCATTTTAGCCGTCGTTCCCGCGCTACCCACCTCGTTTTTGATTCCCATCGCCGTGGTGGCTTTTCTCCTTGGAGGCGCGGCCTCGGTGCGCCTCAAAAACGCCGCGCCACTCGTTTTTGCTTTCGGCGCCGCGTTTTTGGCGGCGCTGTGGAGCCGCCAGAGCATCACGCTCCATTCCTACGGGCTGTTTCTGGTCGTCGGATTTTTTCTTTCCACCTATCTGGCGTGCCTCGAAGCCAAACGGCGCGGCTACGATCCTAATATCATCCTCGACGCCGCGATGCCGCTACTGCTGGTTTCGATTGTGCTGTGCCGCGCGCTTTATTTTCTGGTTTATCCCGACCAGTGGCGCGGCTTCGGCGAATTTCTGCAAATCTGGAACGGCGGACTCTCTTTTCACGGCGCTATCGTGGGCGCTTTGGGAACGCTCGCCTATTTTTCGTGGAGCCGCAAAGTGCCCTTCGGCACGCTGTGCGACTGTGTGGCGCCAGGAATGTTTCTGGGCTACGCCGTCGGGCGCATCGGCTGTTTCATGAACGGCTGCTGCTACGGCCATCCCACCGATTTACTGTGGGGATTTCGCTTTCCCGATGAAGTCAACCGCGCGATTTTGACGCCGCCCAGTCATCCGGCGCAGCTTTACTCAACGTTTCTGGGCCTGCTTCTTTTCGCGGTGATGTGGAGCATTCGCACCAAACCGGCGTTCAATCGTTTTCCTGGCCAGCTCGCGGTGATTCTGCTCGCGTTTTACGCAATTGAGCGTTTCATCATGGAAATTTTTCGCTCCGGCGCGACGGCGCCGCTCGCTTTTGGCCTCGAATGGCTCACGCGCGCGCAACTGGCCTCGATTCTCGGCCTAATGATTTTAGTGCCGCTTTATTTGGTGCTGTCGCGCCGTTCCAATCCGCAATCCGCAATCCGCAATCCGCAATCGCCCCATGTTCCCGCCGGTTGAACGAGCTGATGAAGACGGCGTTTTGTGCTGGGGCGGCGTGTTGTCGCCCACGACTCTGCGCCACGCCTACTGCGGCGGCATTTTCCCCTGGCCGCACCGAGGCGCGCCGCTTTTGTGGTTCGCGCCGCCGCAGCGCGCGCTGCTTTTTTGCGATGAGTTCCACGTCGGCAGCCGTCTGCGCCGCTTTTTGAAGCACCATCCGTTTGAAATTCGCGTCGATACCGCGTTTGGCGAGGTAATGCGCGGCTGCGCCGCACCGCGCAGGGGCGAAAGCGGCACCTGGATCAACGCCGCGATGCTGCGCGCCTACGGCCAACTGCACCAAATGGGACACGCCCACAGCGTCGAGGCGTGGCGAGGCGGCGAACTTGTCGGCGGACTTTATGGAGTCAGTTTCGGCGCTTATTTTTGTGGCGAGTCGATGTTTTTCCGCGAATCGAACGCCAGCAAAGCGGCGCTGGTTTGGCTGGTCGAGCATCTCCAGTCGCGCGGCGCGAGTTGGCTCGATTGTCAGATGATGACGCCGCATTTCGCGGAATTCGGGGCGCGCGAAGTGGAACGGAGCGAGTTCATGCGGCTGTTGGGGTTGGAGTTGAAGCGGGACGTAGGGTTGTTTGTTGGGAACTTGTGGTAGGATGCACTTCGCCGCTAACTCGTGAACCAACGCACGGCTGTCGGTTCTCCTGATTTCTCTCCTTTGAAATCTGCCTTAACCTCGATTACGTTTTCAGAGCCAAATTCGGAACTTCTTGCTAACACAGGTGCGATTTGTTCTTATAATATGCCTGCTCCCACCTTTTCCATATCTCCCAATCTTCCAGCACCAACTTGAACGTTTCTTCGTCCATGGGCGTGAGAAGAAACGTGTCTGACCAGTCATCTGCCTTTTCATCAAATAAAGATTCGTAGAAGTGAGGAGCGCCTTTGTAATTTGCCGTGCCTCTACGCGGCCCATCCCAGTAATCGGTTACCGTGTAGACGATTTCGTAATCTTTGTTCATTTGCTCAATTTGGATGCAACGCTTCGCGCCGCGAAACTCAATCTCAATACAACAAAAACGGCGCGCGCGTGCGTCGAAACTCCTCGCCGTCGGCGCGCGCTTTTTCGAGTGCAAACTCCAAATCGCCTTCCCACAGCGCGTCTAGAACGGCGCGATTGCCCAACAACCTCGCGGCTTTGTCCCAATTTGGGCGCGAAAAATCGGGATGCGAAGCGCGCAGTGCCGCCATGACGCGAAGCCCGAATTCGACGGGCCGTTGCGGAAAGCCCTGCGGATGTGAAAAGCGCACGCCGCGACACCTTTCGCCCGCAAAGGTGGCGTGGGCCGGTGTGACTTCGGTGGCTTCGGCGCGAATCTCTTCATCGGAGGCGAAATGTTCGATGAATTTCTCGGCTTCGAAATCGGGCGTGGCCAGAATTTGAAAGGGCGCGTCCGTCCCGCGCCCGACGGCCACGCCGGAAAATTCGAGCATGCACAAACCTGGATACCACGCGGCGCTTTGAAAATCGGGCAAATTTGGCGAGGGGCGATGCCACTGCAGTCCGGTTTCGTTCCACCCCATCTCGCGCCGCCAGCCTTGAACGCGCGCGACTTCGATCCCGACATCCAAACCTTTGCTGTCGCGGTAAAAGAGCGCCAGTTCGCCCAGCGTCATGCCGTGTGTGACGGGAAGTGGCGCGGGCGCGACGAAACTGGTTAAATCGGCGTCGAGGAGCGGGCCTTCGACGGTTGTTCCGCCCAGGGGATTGGGGCGATCCAGAATCACGACCGCGATGCCCAGAGGCGCGCAGGCTTCCAAGACTTCGAAAATCGTCGCGGCGTAGGTGTAGAAGCGGGCGCCCACGTCCTGCAAGTCGCACACGACGGCGCCCAGATCGTGGAGCATTTCGGGCGTCGGGCGGCGCGTTTGACCGTAAAGCGAGTGGATCGGCAAGCCCTCTTCGGTCTGGGACGACTCGATTTTGCCTTCCAAATTGCCCTCGATCCCGTGTTCGGGCGAGAAAAGGGCGAGGATGTTGAAGGGTGCATCGCGCAGGGCCTCTAATGCGGGCCGATTTTCCCGCGTCAGGCCGGTCTGATTGGTCAAAAGTCCGATTTTTTGGGCTTGGAGCCGGTCGAAAAGCGTTGTTTCATGGCCGCTCAAAAGAGCATCGAGGCCGGAAAGAAGAGAAGTGGGCATAGCTTTAGAATGACGTGGAAGCGGCAGTTTGTCATTTCATTCCGGTTTCTGTTCGCTTTTTGACCCTTCTGCGCTTTCTCAGCCCGCCAAACTAACCCAAACTACCCAGTTGAAAGAACAGGTAATATCTCGTGGCAACCAAAAACAAATTCGCCTCCGTGGGCGCCGACCTGCGCCCTGGCCATCTCGACGAAGTGGCACGGCGCCGCTCCAAAAGTGCGCGCGGCGTGCGCTCGCGCATGGCGGCCCGCGACAGGGGGAAAGCGGTTCCCGATGAGCGCGCGCGGCGCAAAATCCTCGCGCTCACCGTGCTGGGCATGACGCTCACAGTTTTTTACGTCGTCACCCTGGTCACGCAGATTTTTACCACCCGCGACTACACCATCTTCGACGCGCTCACGGCGGGGGCCTTGCTGTTTAGTCTGGTGTTTTTGATCGTTCAGGGCTTTGGCTATTCCAACCTGGTGATCAAGGCGCTGTGGGGCTATCGCTCGGCGCGCGCGCCCCTGTTTGCTTCGTCCGAATCGCCCGCCGTCGCGTGTCTCATCACCGCCTTCAACGAGCCGCCCGAACTGCTGGAAGAAACCGTCGCGGCGGTGGTGGCGCTCAATTATCCCAACAAAGATGTGGTGATTCTCGACGATTCGACCAAGGAAGCCAACCGCGAAGCCTCGCGCGCCATCGCCGAGAAATACGGCGTGAAATGCGTGCAGCGCACCAACCGTCGCGGTTATAAAGCGGGCGCCATCAACGACTACCTGCCCGAGATGGAGGCGCCCTATCTCGCGGTTTTCGACGCCGACGCCCTGCCGACCACCAATTTTCTGCGCGAATGTATGCCGCAGATCCATTCCAATCCCAAACTGGCATTTTTGCAGACGCCGCAATATTACGCCAACGAGCAAATTTCCCACGTCGCGCTCGCGGCGACGCGCCAGCAAAACGTCTTCTTCGAATTTATCTGCGAAGGCAAATCCTATTCGCGCGCCGCGTTTTGCTGCGGCACCAACGTGATTTTGCGCCGCGCCGCGCTCGAAGAGATCGGCGGCTTCGATGAAGAAAACGTGACCGAAGATTTCGCGACCTCGTTTTATCTCCATTGCAGAGGCTGGGATTCGCTGTTTCTCAACAAGGTTTACGCCTACTCGATGGCGCCGGAAAACCTCACCGCCTACTTCATGCAGCAGAGCCGCTGGTCGTTCGGCACGATGGGCACGGCGCGCTCTTTTATCAGGGTATTCCTCAAAAACCCGCGCGCTTTGCGCTTCGGGCAGTGGTGGGAATACATGCTTTCGGCGACCTATTACTGGATCGGCTTTATCAACATTATTTATATGTTGCTGCCGATTTTGTATTTCTTTTTCAACATCAAGCCGCTTCGCAACGATATGTTCACCTATATGGTGATCTTCGTGCCCTATATGTTCTTCACGCTCAATATGTTTTATAGCGGGATGAAGTATCTGGGATATAAGGCCAACGAAATCGCTCTGGGACAGCAGATCGGTTTTCTTTCGTTTCCGATTTACATCGCGTCGGGGATTTCGGTTCTTCTCAATCAAAAACGGCCTTTTAGCGTGACGCCCAAGGGCGTGGGCGGGCGCATTCCCTGGAAATCGCTGTGGCCACAGTTATTGATGCTGACACTCTCATTTTCGGGCGCCGCAATCGGTATTTACCGTTTGGTGATGGGATCAGAATACGACAACACGGCGGTGGTCATCAACACGCTGTGGGCGCTTTACAACGGCTGGATGCTTTCGGGGATTTTCCTGCTCAACCGGCCCATGCGCGACGGAACCGAAAAACGCTTTTTCGACGACATGACCAAGGAGCGCCATCCGCTCCCGCAGCCGATGCTCGACGGCTTGAAAAATCCGGTCACCCTGCGCCGCGTGTGGCGCGTGGGGATGAGTTTGAGCGTCATTTTCATGGCGTTTGTAGTGTGGAAAATCACCGCCTGGAATCTGGCGCCGGTTCATCCGGTCAACGTTTCCATCGTGGATCGGACACTGGGCGAGGACTCGCGCCAGCATCGCGCGCTCACCTGGACGCTCAATCATCTCAAAGTGGCCAAGCAGCCTACCTTTGGGCCATCGGGCGGCGAGCGCACCAATTACGACCTCAATCTCGATTATTACGGCTTCGTGCCCGATCCGCAGGCGGCGCCGCGTCAGGAAGTGGCGGGGAGCGTGCCGGTGATTTACGGTTCCGACCGTCCTCTGCCGCGCGAGTTGAAGACGCCAGGCGCGATTTATCTGGCCGATGTTTTCGGCGAATATCTGGAAGTCGATCTCGAAACCAAGCGTTCGATTCGCTATCGCAACCGGCGGCGCGGCCTGACGGCGCCCGAAATTGACGCCATCGAAGCCTTCGCGCGCAGCGGTGGGCTGGTAATGGCCGAATGGAATTCGCTCGGTTTTCCGACGCGCCCAGGCAGCGTCATCTCGCCCGCGCAGTTGGAGGCCGCGATTGAATCCCAGCGCGTCCGCATCACGCGGCTCAATCGCCAGACCTTTCCCGCCGCGTTCGCCGCGCTGCGCGTCGCGCAAAATTCGGGCGATTTCCGGCGCATTTCGGTCGCGCGGGGACGAGTCGAGGACGCGCGCGGCGCCGTCGTCGATGCCGAAGCCAAACTGCGCGTTTTGCAGGACATGAGGGTTTTCAACACCCTCAGCGCGCGCCAGGCCGAGGCGGCAGCGCGCCTCGAAAGGCTGCTGCGCGTTTCCTACACCGGCTGGTATGGGCATTACGTGCAGAATTTCGCGGACGAGAAAAACTACAATTACGCACTCTGGAAACGGGTGCGCGACGAACTGACGCGGCGCAACGGCGGCAAGGCGACCGAGCCGAGCGGGCGCGGTTTCGTTTTCTACGCCGACGCGCCCAGCCCCGTTTTCGACGCGGCGACGGGCGTTTTCAAAACGCTGCCGGTGCCTGCGCCGGTCGCCATCCTGAGCGATGAACTGGGAGAACCGTTGAACGGCGACGGCGAACTGGCGCTCATCGAGCCGTCGAAAGACGCCAAAATCGCCGACGACCCGCTGTTGCGCGGCGTCGCGGCGCAGACTCCGGCGCGCAACTGGTTCGACATTCTCACCGTGCAAGAGGGCGGGCGGGTTCTGGCGAACTACCGGCTTTCGGTCGCGCCCTCGGCGGCCAGACGGCTTCAGGAGGCCGGTTTTCCCGCTCGCTACATCGCGCCCGATGGCAAAAGCCTGATCTTTCCGGCGGCGGTGGCGGGGCGCGACGGCGACACTTCGCGCGGCGAACTGCGCTCCCTCTATATGGTGGGCGATGCTTCTGGTTATTCCACTGTTTCGTCAATCGCTACCAATTTTCCCGCTCTGGGCGGTGTCGAGGCGGTGCTTTCGCGTCGTTTTGGCGGCGCGCCGGAGCATTATTACTGGGGTTTTTACCAGCCGATCATGCGTAACGTCTTCGAAACCACGGTGCGCCTGCGCTACGAGGAGACTGCGGAGAAAGGCGGGCAGGGGAGCGAGCGCTAAACGCGCTCGAACAACCTCGCGTCGGGGGCGAGGCGGACTCTGCGTCGGGCAGGGGGCCAAAACCTTGCTTTCGTGGCTTGAAAGTCGCTCTGCGCGCCGCCTTCGATTTGGGGCCGCTTTGGGAGCGACTTTTATTTTTTGGGTTTACACGCTAAAATAGCGGCCATAGCTTTCATAAAACGCTTGTTAATATCGCTTTGATTCGAAGCGGCACAGTGTTTTCGCCATCATTTTTTCATTTTTGAGGTCACGATCATCAAACCACGATTCAGTTCTCTTCTTCCCTCACGCGCTGCTTTGAGACGCGGGCTGCTGCTGTCCGGCTCCGCCGGCATCACGCTGTCGACGCTCGCTCCCGCCCAGGCCCAGACGGGCCGCACTTCCAGGCGCGCCGTCAAAAGCGCGACGCTGGCTCCCGCTCCGCTTTCCGTCATGCCCAGCACCGCGCGCATCGCCATCGAGCGCGCGCGCCAGATGGAAGCGCAGGGCATCGCCTCGCTCGCGGCGGTGCAGTTTCGCGCGGCAGTCGCTGCGGCGCCGGCTTCGGTTGAGGCCACGCGCGAACTGGCCCGTTTTTACACCCGCCAGCAGCGCTGGGAAGAAGCTGCCGAATCGTGGCGGCAAGTGCTTTTCCTGAAGCGCGGCACCGCCGACGCCGAAGCCACCACGCAAATCGCGCGCGCCCAAGACCAGCTGCTGCGCCACAGCGACGCCCTGCCGTCCTCACGCGGACAGTCGCGCGTTCCCGCCAGCACCTCACCCGCAACGGTGAGTTCGGCCTCGATGAGTTCAACGCGCGCCGCCGCGCAGAACCCGCCGCGTTTCGCTCAGGCTCCTGAAACTCAGGCTCCCGAAGCCGCCGTTGGCACTGAAACGCCGTTCGAATTGCCCGCGCCCGCCGCTTCGACGCCTCTGACGGATCCTGCCGTTGAGTTGCCCGCTCCCGCCGAACCACCCGCGCCCGCTTTCGCGCTGCCGCCCATCGCGGCCCCCGCTCAGGCCCCACCTGCGACGCAGCGCAGTGCCGCTCCCGCTCCGGCGCGCACGGCTTCGCGCTCCACCACCGTCACGGCGATTCCCTTTCGCGCTCCGGCGCGAGTCGCGCGCCGCGTTTCGGCCTCCAACGTCGCCAGGGCGTGGCCTCTGGTCAATCGCGCCGGTCGGGAACTCACTGCCGGTCGCGCCGCGAGCGCGCTGCGCTTGTATCAACAGGCGTTTGCCATCGATCCCACCAACGCTTACGCGGGGCCTGGCATCGGCACGTCCTACGTCATTCTGGGACGCTTCAACGATGCGGCGGCGGCCTATCGCCGCTATCTGGCGATCAAGCCCAACGACCCGCAGGCGCTGCGCGGTCTGGCCGATTCCCTGACCTACGCGCTCAAATACCGCGAGGCGCTGGGCGTCAACAACGCGATTCTGGCGCGCAACCCGCGCGATTTCGCTTCGGCTTATCAAAACGCGCAAATTACGACCTATCTGCGCGCCTACCCGCAGTCCGACCGCTTTTTCACCACCGCGACGACGCTTAAGCCCAATGACGCCGAAGTGTGGACGGCGTGGGGCGAATCGCTGTCCTATCGCCTCGACCCGCGCGCGGCGAGCCGCTTTCAGCGGGCGCTGGCTCTAAGTCCCAATTCGGCGCGCGCCCTGACCGGATTCGGCAATTTTTACGCTTACACCGGCCAGTTCGCGGCGGCGATTCCGCGCTACCGCGCCGCTTTGCGCGTCAAGCCCAACGACCCCGCGACTCAGGTCGCTCTGGCCGACGCCCTCACCTATAGCGGCGAGCCGCAGACCGCCGTGCCGCTTTACCGCGCCGCGCTGCAACGGCAGCCCAACAATGCCGCCGCCCGTCTGGGTCTGGGACGCGCTCTGGTTTACGCCGGCAACAGCGAAAGCGGCGCCGCCGAGCTGACGCGCGTGCGTCGCGCCGATCCTGGCAACAACCAGGCGCTCGAAGCGCTCGCGCTGGCCCAGACCGACTACGCGCCGCGCGCCGCCATCGAGAGCTATCAAACCATTTTGTCGCGCCAGTCGAGTCCCGCCGCGCGCGCCCGCACTCTGGCCTCCATCGGCGATTTGCGCGCCCGCAACAACGAGTTTCCGCAGGCGCTCGAAGCGTATCGTCAGGCGGCGCGTCTGGCGCCCTCCGACCCCAAAATCAATCTCGCTTTCGCCCAGTTCCTCGCTTCGCAGAAGGACTTCGACGCGGCGCGGCCCGTCATCCAGGAGGTTTTGTCGCGCCAGCCCAACAACGCGCAGGCGCTGGCCTTGCAGGTTCAAATCGAAAGCGGCAGTGGCAACCTCCCCGCCGCTCGCGCTCTCGCCACGAGGCTGGAAAACCTGACGCCCGCCACTGTCGATGACGCGCTCAGCCTCGCCGAAGCGCTGCGCGCGACGGGCAATACGGCCTCGGCGCGACGGGTTTTGGAGCGCGCCGCCACCACGGTTTCCGATCCGGCGAGCGCGCTTCGCCTCGCCAATGCCACGCGCGATGCGGGCGATTACGCCGGTGCGATTCCGCTTTACTCTCGACTTCTGCGCTCCGACCCGCGCAACGTTCAGGCTCGACTCTCCTACGCCGAAACGCTGATTTACCAAAAAAATATCGAGGCGGCTCAAGCGCAGTTGCGCCAGGTTCTGCAGGCCGAACCGAACAACGTGGAAGCCAAAGTCTTGATGTCGACGGCTTCGCTGCGGGCCGAAACCGATGCCGGACGCGCCACTGCCGTTGAAGAGGCGAGAGAAATTCTCAAAACCGATCCGAACAACGTGCGCGCCATCAACATCGTGGGCGAAGTCTTGACTTCGCGCCAGCAGTTCGCCGAGGCCGTGACCGAGTTCCGCCGCGCGGTGCAGGCTGACCCCAACAACCTCCAGGCCCGCTTGGGGCTGGCCCGCAACCTTTATTATTCACGCGACATCGAAGGCTCAATTGCCGAATATCGCGAACTGATCCGGCGCGTGCCGACCGATACGCTGCCGCGTCTCGAACTGGCGCAGCTTTTTCTGGATCGCAACCGTTTCAGTGATGCCGAGGCGCTCTTCAACGAAGTGCTGGCGCTTCGTCGCGGTCTGCCGCTTGGTGCGACGGCGCGCTGGAAAGTCGAAAACCGCTCGTCGGCCAAACTCAATCCGCTTTCGCTTCTCAATTCGACACTGCGCGGCAAAACGGCGAAAAATGGCCGCACTTCGCGCCGTGTCATCGTTGATGCGCCCTCACGCCGCGCTGTAGTTAACGCGCCCTCACGCCGCGTTGTGGTGAATGCACCAACGCGCCGCGTCGTCGTGGATGCGCCCGCGCGGGGTGTCCCAACCGGTTCGCGGCGCGTTTTGATGGCGCAGGGCAATCTTCCCATCACGGGAAGCAGCGCCTCGCCCACCCCGTCTTCCAGCAGCCCGCTCCCGCTTCCTTCCGACGCCACCGCGCCGGACGCCGCGACCGGCGACGCGCCCGCCAACGGCGACGCGGCGGGCGCCACCACTTCGAGCAACCCCGATTTGGGCGGCACCGCTTCCGGTAATGCCCTGCCGGCTTTGCCGGCGCCGTCGACGACTCCCGATGCCACCGGACTGCCGGATTTGCCCACTACGGTCATTCCCGCGCCTTCAGCCGCGCTCGAAGCGACCTCCGTCGAACCGGTCGTGGCCGATCAGGGCACGGCGCTGCGCGGTCTGGGCGAAGTGCGCCGCCGCCAGGAACGCTTTGGTGAAGCGCTGGAATATTTCACTCAGGCGCTCACTCTCAACCCCAACGACCTCGCGGCGCGCCTGGGCGTGGCTCAATCGCTGCGCGGGCAGCTCAAATTCGAGGAAGCACTGCGCGAAACCGAGCGTATTCTGGCCCTCGATCCCACCGATTTGCAGGGCCGGATTTTGCGCGCCCAACTGCTGGGCGACACCGGCCAGCCGCAGCTGGCTCAGCAGGAACTCGATGCGCTGGTGCAGGGGCTGCCCGAAGAGCCGTCGCTCCAGACCTATTTCACCCTCACGCAGGCGTTCAACGCGCTTCGCAACTTCAACGCGAGTCTGCAACTGCTCGAAGAAGCGCAAAAACTCTATCCGCAGGAAGCCGGTCTGCCGCGTCTGCGGGCCGAAGCGCTCACCTATGCGGGCCGCGAAGCCGAAGCGGTCGCGCTTTACGACCAGCTCATCGCCGCCGACCCGCAGGATGTCGATGCGGTGCTGGGCAAAGCGCGGGTTTACAACTATTCCGACAAAACCGCGCTCGCCGAACCGATTTACCGTCGCGTTCTGGAAATTCAGCCCACCAACTACCAGGCCATCACCGAACTGGCCGACGTGCTGGGGCGCCGCACCAACTACCCCGAATCCATCGCGCTTTACGTGCGGGCCATCGAAGCCAATCCCACCGATCTGGCGACGCGGGTTCAACTGGCGCGGGTGCAGCGCTATGCGGGCAGCAACGCCGACGCCGAAGCGACTCTGACTCAGGTTCTCGAAGCCGACCCGCGTTACGTTTCGGCTCTGGTCGAGCGCGGCGTGCTGCGCGGCACCGTCGGCTCTTACGCGAGCGGCATCGCCGATTTGCAGGCGGCGCTCGCGGTGGCGCCCACCGATTTGAACGCCCAGTTCGGCCTCGCCGAAGTGCAGGGCTACGCCGGACAATATCCCGAAAGCATCGCGGGCTATCGCGCGCTTCTGGCGCGCGACCCGCAGAATTTGCGCGCCCGCACCCAGCTCAGCCAGGTGCTCTCTTACGCGGGGCGCAACGACGAGGCGCTCACCGAAATCAACCTCGCGCTGCAAGCGGCGCCCACCGATGTGAGCGCGCGCCTCGCCAAAGCCGAAATTCTGGGCCGCACCACGCGCACGGCGGAATCGGTGGCGCTTTACAACGCGGTTTTGGCCGAAGATCCGCAGAATCTGCGCGCCCGCACCGGCCTGGCCGATGCCTATGTCGTCGGGCGTCAATATGACGACGCGGTGCGCGTTTACGACGCGCTCATCGCCGCCAATCCCACCAACACGACCTATCGCATTCAGCGCGCCCGCACCCTGGGCTATGGCGGACGTGCGCTCGAAGCGATTCGAGCTTTGCGCGAGGTGGTGACGGCGGATCCGACCAATCTTCAGGCGCGTTTGGCCCTGGCCGAAGCGGGCGCCAATTCGGGCGACCAAACTCTGGTGCGCGACGCCATCGCCGATTATCGCCAGATTTTGCGGGCGGATTCGACCAACGTCGCGGCGCAGGTTGGGCTGGGACGCGCGCTGTCGTATAGCGGCAACAACCGCGAGGCGCAGCGCGTTCTCCAGGCGGTTTTGCAAGCCAATCCCACCAATCCCGAAGCGCGTCTCGCTCTGGCCGAAAGCCAGCGTTTCGCGGGCAGTCCGTTCATTGCCAGGGACAACTACAATCAGGTTCTGGCGACCGATCCAACCAACGCGCAGGCCCGATCCGGCCTTCGCGCTGCGCGCCGTGAAACGGTGCCGCGCGTGACCGTTGCCGGTTCGAATTACAACGACACCAACGGCGTGAATTTACGCTCCTTCAACTACGGCGCCACGCTTCCCACGCGCGCCGGAACTATTGGCGTCATCGCCGAGCGCGGGCGCTTCACCCAGGGCGCGACGCAGCGCGACCGCAGTGCGCTTTCGCTGCTGCTGGCGCGCTCTTTCGGGCCGGTGCAGGCGCGTTTGATTTTGACCAGGCTCAAATACGACGGCGCGCCCAACCGCACGCTTTACGATTTGCTGCTCAACAACGTGCGCGGGCCGCGCGAGCGTTATTTCGTGGGCGTCGCCAGGCGCGATGTCTTTGAAAGCGATGCCGCCGTCACTCAGGGCATCACCGCGACTCTGCTGCGCGCCGGTTTCGCCTATCCTCTGGGCAGAAGATTCGATTTTGAAGGCCAGCTGACGCGCTACCGTTATTCCGATAACAACACGCGCACCTCGATTGCGCCCAGCATTTTCTATCGCTTCCGGCCAACGAACCCGACGCTGCGCGTTGGTCTGGGCTATTTGTCCGACGACACCAGCCAGCTTCGCACCATCTACTACACGCCGCAAAACTTCAGTGCGACTTCGATTCTGGCCGACTACGTTGTCGATCAGGGCCGTCTGCGCTACGGTTTGTTCGCGGCTCACCCGCTCACCAATGCGACCGGCGACGGCGGCATCAACCGCCCCGCCGACACGCTGTTCGGTTTCCTCAACTACGATTTGACCGATGCCCTCGAACTGTTTGCCGAAGGCGGCATCGTGCGTTCGCCCGATTTTCGCTCCAACACGATTTCGGGAGGCGCCAACTACCGGTTCTAAATTGCCGGTTAGTAAAAAACCCCGCGATTTTCATAAATCGCGGGGTTTTCGTTTTGACGCCGCTTTTTCGATGGCGCTGTCATTCCGGCGCGGCCCTGAAAGCGTATCCGCAGAGGCAGGGGAGGCGGGACTGACGTCCTCTTCCGCTTGGGGCAAAGTGAAAGTCGAAAGGAGCTAAAATATCGGCTATGGGACGCATTATTTCGCCGGTTCGTATCGAAAATCTCGCCGACTCCTCCAAAAGCATTCTGTGCGATGCCCTGGTCGATACCGGCGCTTCGCATTTGGTTTTGCCTGCCGCGTGGAAAGAGCGTCTGGGCGAGTTGGAACTCATCGAAACCATCCAACTCGAAACCGCGACGCAGGAATCCGTTAGCGGGGAAATTTGGGGGCCGGTGAGGATCCGAATCGAAGGCTTTCGTCGTATCTATAACGAGGTTCTGTTTGTCGAGATGAAGCCCGCCGATGGGATTTACGAACCGCTCATCGGTTCTCTGGTGCTGGAGCAATCGCAGGCGGCGGTGGATAGGCTGGGGCATCGCTTAACCAAGGTGAAGCGGATGGATTTGAAATGAATCTCGAAGAACTGAGCGCGCAGGTTTTGGATGTTATTGAAGCCTTCGACGCGGCGACGGCACCGTTTGGACTTTACGCGGCGCGTGATATTCTGCTGAAGCCGCGCCCAAAGGAATTTCTGGGCGATTTCCTGACTCTGAAAGAACGTCAGCCCGAATTGCGGGATTTGGAACCGTTCATCACTCAAGTGGGCAACGTCACAGATTGGGCGAAACAGGATAAAGCGAAGTTTCGTTTCTCGGCTTCAGGCTTGGGATTAGTTGATTTGACTCTGGTGCGAACTTCCAAAATCAAAGTGCGAAAATTCGGCTCCGGTTATTGCATCGACAAGCAGGAAAACTTCGCGTCGGGCTGGGAGCAACTGGATTTAGGAGACGGTATCGCGCGATTGTGGGGGCGTTCGGGATATTGGGGCCGTTTGAGTCCTTATCGCCCTGACTCACCATCAGAGGTAAAAATGCTGCTGTTTCTCGGTTTCGACCGCGCCGCGCGGCCTTTCGAGCGAGAATTAATGGAGTTGAAGTCGCATCAAAACCGCGAAGCGCGCGGCGTGACGTTCGTTTCGCGCGAGTGGGAAGACCACTACGAGCGCAAATTCTTCGTGCGCGCGGCGCTTTGGGCGCGTCAGGCTAATGGAGAGCCAATCGAAAGGGGAGCGCGCGGCACGAACCGTTGAGAAGTGGACATTCGCGGGTGTTATAGTGACGATATGCGCTCATTCTTTTTCCGCCGTTTCCTCATGGGTGCGGTGATGTTGGGGTTGGCCGGTGGTGTCCTGGGCGGTTCCAGCCTTCAGGCTCAAGTTCTGCCGGCCAGGCCGGTTCAGGAGGATCGAGATGTGCAAACCGTGAAGCAAAGACTGCGCCACGCGCTGTTGTCCCCCAACTCCGAAACGCGGCAGGCTGTGCAGCGCGAGGCCCTGTCCTTTCACGAGTCGTTGCGCGCGGATGGTTCATGGGCCGTCCTCGACTACGGCGATGCAGAACGCAACCAGTGGAAAAGCTCGGCCCACCTGACTCGCGTGCTGACCCTGGCCAAAGCCCACCGCGCGTCGGACGTAGCCGAAGCGCAACGGGCCGCGTTTAAGGCGTCCCTGATGTCGTCTCTCGATTTCTGGCTGCGCAACGATTTCCAAAATCCCAACTGGTGGCACAACCAAATCGGCGTGCCGAGCGTGATCGGCAACATCATGCTGCTGGTCGGCGACGATGCTTCGCCGGCGCAATTCGACAAGACGATTTCCATGCTCAAGCGAAGCACTTTGAAGGACATGACGGGCGCCAATCTGGTGTGGATGGCGCGCAATCAAATCGTGCGCGGCTGTCTGGAAAATGCGCCCGCAGTGGTGGCCGAAGCCTTCGACGCCATGTGGAACGAGATTCGGGTTGCCGACCCCAAGGGCGAAGGCATCCAAATCGACTGGAGTTTTCATCAACACGGGCCGGTTCTCTATAACGGCGGTTACGGCGCGTCCTTTTCTTCCGACTGCGCGCAGTTCATCGCTTATGCGCGCGGCACTCGCTTCGCGATTCCCGAAGTGCGACTGCGCCTTTTCGAAAACTTCATCCTCGAAGGCCAACAATGGATGGTGCGCGGGCCGGTCTACGATTACGGCGTGACTGGCCGCGAGATCACGCGCGCCAATCGAAACGCCGCCGACTTGAAGCGCGTGACGGAGATTCTATCCGCCGAGCCAGGCCTGCGCCGCAGCGAACTGGAAAACTTCAACGCGCGACTCGAAGGCAGCGAGGCGGCGCCCATGCTCACCGGCAACCGCCACTTCTGGATGTCTGATTTCATGACGCATCACCGGCCCGCCTACTCCACATCGGCGCGTATGTTCTCGACGCGCACCTTCAATACCGATGCCTACATCAACGGCGAAGGCAAAAAATCGCATCACCTGGCCGATGGCGCAACCTACCTTTTTCGTCGCGGCGATGAATATAAAGACATCTTTCCGGTCTGGGATTGGCAGCGCGTGCCTGGCACGACCGTCGAACAAATCGCTGCCCCGCTCGATCCGAAGAAGATGCACAGCAAAGGCAAAACTCCGTTTGTCGGCGGCGTTTCCGATGGCACTTACGGCGCGGCGGCCATGCAACTGGAGCGCGAATCGTTGACGGCGCGCAAAGCCTGGTTCTACTTCGATGAGGAGTTCGTCTGTCTGGGCGCGGGCATCTCTGCCACGAGCGATAACGTTGTGCTGACTTCGCTCAACCAGGCTTTGCTCAACGGCGAAGTGCGGGTATCAGGACAAATCACTCCACTGGCGCGCGGCGAACACGACCTGCCCGCAGCCAACTGGGTGTGGCACGACAGTATCGGTTATGTGTTCCCCAGGCCGGCGCGGGTGCATATTAAAAACGAAGCGCAGCAGGGAAGCTGGGCCGAAATCGGCTCCGGCTCCAAGGCGCCAATTTCGCGCGATGTGTTCAGCGTGTGGCTCGATCACGGAACGCGGCCAACCGACGCGACTTACCAATACATCGTGGTGCCTGGCATCACGCCGCAAGCACTCGCGGCGCGCGTGGCGAATGGCCCCAGCGCCATTGAAATTCTCAGCAACACGCCTCTCCTGCAAGCGGTGCGGCATCGCGGTTCCAACGGGGTTCAAGCCGTCTTTCACCAGGCGGGAACGCTATCCGCCGGACGGGGTTGGACGGTGAGAGTTGACCAGCCGTGTCTGGTGTTACTGCGCGAAGTGGCAGGTGGGATTCAAGTCGCGGTTTCCGACCCGCACAATCAAGCCCTGGAAGTCAATCTGCAAATCGACCGCGCCGTGGACGGCGAAGGCAGCACCTCTATAGCCGAGGGCAGTCGCCTGCACTTCGATTTACCCGATGGCGCGCAGGCCGGTAGCAGCGTGGTGCGAGTCTTCCGCGCGAAACCCCGCTGAATATGGCAGTGGCCCTGGGCCGCGCCCGCGAAAATTGAATGAAGTGGATGAATTTTTGCGTGAACAAGCACAGTCCGAGGCAGGATGGCAGCGTTTGATGAAAGTGAGTCAGCGCGCGGCAGAACTTAAAACTGTGCGGCGCAAACGCGCCACAAGTCGCGCGCAGCGTAAGGCCCAGAAGAGAGGAATCACTTTCTAAAACCAATTTCCCGCCTTGCGGCGCAGTGCCCACGCTGTTATATTTTTCCGTTGGCGTCTCCCTTGTCTGTTTCGTCGATAAGTCCCATCGGGATACTACCGGCGTGTTCGAAACCCTTCGCACGCGCGTTTTCGTCTCTGTTTAAAGGCGAAAATCTCCGTTTCGGAGGGTTTTTCTTTGTCTGGGGCGAGGCGACACACAGGGCGAACAGCCCAATTCATCGGGGGGAACCCCGCAGGGCGCACGCCCAAAAAATACACCCGCAGAAACACTTGCGAAGGAAACATCTGAGATGGCCAAGGCTAAATACGACAGCACCAAACCCCACGTGAACGTGGGCACCATCGGTCACGTTGACCACGGCAAAACGACCCTCACCGCCGCCATTACCAAAGTGCAGGCGAGCAAAAATCTGGCGAAAAGCGTTGATTTCGCCAACATCGACAAAGCGCCCGAAGAGCGCGAGCGCGGCATCACCATCGCCACCGCGCACGTCGAATATGAGACGCTCTCGCGCCATTACGCGCACGTCGACTGCCCTGGTCACGCCGACTACGTTAAAAACATGATCACCGGCGCCGCCCAGATGGACGGCGCCATCCTCGTCGTCTCCGCGACCGACGGCCCCATGCCCCAGACCCGCGAACACATTCTGCTCGCCCGTCAGGTCGGCGTGCCGCACATCGTGGTCTTCCTCAACAAAGTTGACCTCGTGGACGACCCCGAACTCATCGAACTGGTTGAGTTGGAACTGCGCGAACTGCTCTCCAAATACGAATTTCCTGGCGACGATCTGCCCATCATTCGCGGCTCCGGTCTCAAAGCCCTCGAAGGCACCGACACCACGCCCATCGATGAATTGATGGACGCTCTTGATTCGTTCATCCCCGAACCGGAGCGCGACATCGACAAGCCGTTTTTGATGGCTGTTGAAGACGTGTTCACCATTTCGGGTCGCGGCACCGTTGCGACAGGCCGTATCGAGCGCGGACAGATCAAGGTCGGCGAAACCGTCGAAATCATCGGTCTGCGCGACACCCAGACGACGGCTGTCACCGGTCTGGAAATGTTCCGCAAATCGCTGGATGTGGCCGTCGCCGGTTACAACTGCGGCGCTCTGGTGCGCGGTTTGAAGCGTGAAGACATCGAGCGCGGTCAGGTTTTGGCCAAGCCAGGTTCGATCACGCCGCACACTTCGTTCGAGGCTGAGGTCTATATCCTCTCGAAGGAAGAGGGTGGCCGTCACACGCCGTTCTTCAAGAACTATCGCCCGCAGTTCTACTTCCGCACCACTGACGTGACGGGTTCGGTCACCGAACTCGGCGGCGGCGCGGAAATGGTCATGCCAGGCGATAACATCAGCATGACGGTGGAACTGGTTTCGTCGGTCGCTATGGAAGAAGGTCTGCGCTTCGCTATCCGCGAAGGTGGCCGCACTGTAGGCGCCGGCGTCATTTCCAAAATTCTGAAATAGAAGCCCTCAAGGGCCGGTGGGTCACGAGAAAAAGTGGCTCACCGGCCCTTTTCGTGTCTTTGATGCACAATGTAGGGACATGGCATGCCATGTCCTTGGAAAGCGTAAAAGGTTGTCGAAGGACATGGCCTGCCATGTCCCTACGAGACTATTTAGAATGCTGGTAACGCGAAGGTTGAAGCCTCTGCTTGAGATTTCGCGTTATCGAAAAGGAATTATTATGGCCGGAGATAAAATCCGCATTAAGCTGCGAGCATTCGATCACAAATTGCTCGACCAGTCGGCGACGCAGATCGTTTCGACTGCGCGCCGCACCGGAAGCCGCATCAGCGGCCCCGTCCCGCTTCCCACCGACAAAGCGATTTATTGCGTGATTCGCTCGCCGTTCGTGGACAAAGAGTCGATGGAACATTTCGAGATGCGGACGCACAAGCGTTTGATTGACATCATCGAACCCGACCCGCGCACCGTTACGGAACTCATGAATTTGAATCTGCCGTCGGGCGTGGATATTGAAATCAAGTTGTAAGCGGCGAATGAATTCGCAGCCAGAAAAAGGTGTCAGCCTGCGCTGACACCCCGTCGGCGCAGGCCGACGACTCTTTCTGGCTGCGAATTCATTCGCCGAACCAAACGAAAGTCTGCCCCGCAAAAGTGGGATGACCTCTGGAACAAAATGCCAACAGTTAATGGATTATTGGGCCGCAAAGTCGGCATGACGCAAATTTTTACGCCCGAAGGCAAAGTCGTGCCGGTGACGGTTATCGAATGCGGCCCCTGCTCGATTGTGCAGCGTAAAACGACCGAAAAAGACGGCTACGAAGCCGTGCAGCTCGGTTACATGGAAAAGAAAGCCGCGCGCAAAGAAACCAAGATCAAGCGCGGCTCGACGGGCCATCGCGGAAAGGGCGAAGCCTCCAAACCGGTGCGCGGCCACTTCGAGAAGAACGGCGGCGCCACCCCGACGCGCGTTCTGGCCGAATTCCGCTTGACGGCGGACGGCGACGAACCGGCGAGCGGCGCTTCCCTCGTGGTCAGCGATGTTTTCGCGGCGGGCGACGCGGTGCAGGTGCAGGGAAAAAGCAAGGGACGCGGTTTTACCGGCGTCATCAAGCGCCATAACTTCCGTGGCCAGGGCGCTTCGCACGGCTCGAAAATCCATCGCAAACCGGCTTCCAACGGCGCGACCGATCCGGCCCGCACCTTTCCTGGCGCGCGTCGCCCAGGTCGTTTCGGCAACGAGAACATTACGCAGTTGGGACTTTCGGTTGTGGAAGTGGACGCCGAGCGCAATTTGCTGATCGTTAAAGGCGCCGTTCCTGGCGCTCCTGGCGGCGTGGTGAGAATCACGAAAGCCTAAATTGTTCAACGTCCGAGGTTCAATGTCCAATGTTCAATGTTTCAAAACTCAACATTGAACATTGAACATTGAACGCTGAACATTGAGAGAAAAAGTCGAACTGCGAAGTTGGTTCAATCATGAAATTCTTTCTCGACACGGCGGATATCGCCGAAATCCGCGAAGCGCAGGAAACCGGCTTGCTCGACGGTATTACCACCAATCCGAGCCATGTCGCCAAAAGCAATCGCAACTTCATCGAACTGGTGAAGGAAATCTGCGAAATCGTGCAGGGGCCGGTTTCGGCGGAAGTCACCGCCGAGGGCAAAGACGAAATGCTGCGCCAGGGCCGCTTTCTGGCCGACCTCGCGCCCAACGTCGTTGTCAAGGTGCCGCTCACTCAGGAAGGTTTGAAGGCCGTCAAGGTTTTCACCGAAGAAGGCATCAAAACCAACGTCACGCTGTGCTTTTCGCCGGTGCAGGCGCTGTTGGCGGCTAAAGTGGGCGCGACTTACATTTCGCCGTTCGTGGGCCGTCTGGATGACATCGCCATCGAAGGCATTCAGGGCATCCGCGACATCCGCTCGATTTACGACAACTATGGCTTCGGCACGCAGATTCTGACGGCTTCGACGCGCTCGGCGCTGCACATTCAGGACGCGGCCATCGCCGGAAGCGACGTGGCGACGATGCCCTTCGCATTGTTTAAAAAGTTGGTCAACAACCCGTTGACCGACATCGGTTTGAAACTGTTCGACACCGACTGGAACAAAATTCCAGAAGCCAATCGGACTTATTGACGGAAAATAGGACGCTAACTTCGCTCGCTACCTGCGGACGCAACGCCTGCGGCGAACGCTACTTTTTTAAGAAAAAAGTTGTGTCCGCGAAGCGGTAGCGACTAAAAGTAGCGAACGAAGTTAGCGTCCTATGAACGAGAGGCTTGACGACGAAGCCACAACAAAACACCGCGTCCGTCGGCATCGAGGCGCGAAGAGGAAAAATGGCAGATATTAAAATTTTCGATGGCTCCGGCCAATCGACCGGAACGCTCCAGGCGCCGGACAAACTCGCCAACGCCAACGCGAAAGTGACTCTGGTTCATCAGGTCATGGTCGCGGAACTGGCGGGCGCGCGGCAGGGCACGCACAAAGTCAAGCGGCGCGATGAAGTCGCCGGTTCGGGCGTCAAGATTCGGCGCCAGAAAGGAACCGGACGCTCGCGTCAGGGCGACAAGCGCACCCCGCATATGCGCGGCGGCGGCGTCGTTCACGGCCCGACTCCGCGCGATTACTCGCAAAACACGCCGCGCAAAATGCGCCAGAGCGCGTTTCGCACCGCGCTCAATTCGCGTTTGCAAAACGACCGCATCTTCGTTTTGGACGGGTTCACCATGGAAACGCCCAAAACCAAAGAGTTCGTCAAGCTGCTGGGCACGATGGGACTGAGCGATTACAAATTGCTCGTTCTGACCAGCCTGGGCGAAGAGAACATCGCGCGTTCGGGCGCCAATCTGCCCCGCGTGCAGACGCAGAGCGTAAATCAGACCGGCCTGGTTGACGTGCTGAAATACGACGCCATCCTTTGCACCAAAAGCGCGTGGAACGAACTCGCCGAGCGCGTCAGTGGAAAAGGAGACCTCGAATGAGCAAGCCATTACACGAAATTTTAGAGCGTCCCGTCATCACCGAAAAAAGCGTGCGCCTCTCGCAGGCGGGTCGCTACACCTTTCGCTGCAAGACGAGCGCGAACAAAATCGAAATCAAAGAAGCGGTTCAAACCGCGTTTGACGTCGAGGTCGCCGAAGTCAACACCCTCGTGGTGAAAGGCAAGACCAAACAAGTCGGTCGCGCCCGCAAAGGCAAAACCGCCGACTGGAAAAAAGCCATCGTCACCCTCGCGCCCGACGCGAAGGCGACACGGCTCAAAGAAATCTTCGAGGGCGCGTAAAGGGTAAGTCCTCAGGTGGTTAGGTCGTTGGGTGGTTAAGTTGTTTTTCAACCACCCAACGACCTAACCACCCAACAACCTCAATTATGGCAATTAAATCTTTCAATCCGACTTCTCCGGCGCGTCGGGCGATGACGGTGATTAAAAATCCCGAACTCTCCGACAAGCGGCCCGAAAAGTCGCTGACCGAGCCGCTCAAAAAGACGGCGGGTCGCAACAATCAGGGTCGCATGACGGCCCGCAACAAAGGCGGCGGCCACAAGCGGATGTATCGCATTGTGGACTTCAAGCGCCGTCTGGACGGCATCGCGGGCGAAGTTATCGCTCTCGAATACGATCCGAATCGCTCCGCCAACATCGCGCTGATTCAAAACGCCGACAAGAACAAGACCAAGCGCTACATCGTGGCGCCCGAAGGCCTCAAAGTCGGCGCGACGATTATGGACGGGCCGACAGCGGAAATTCGCGTCGGCCACAGCCTGCCGTTGCAAAACATTCCGGTGGGCACCACGATTCACAACATCGAGCTTTCGCCAGGAAAAGGCGCGCAGATGGCGCGTTCGGCGGGCACGAGCGCGATTTTGCAGGCCAAAGAAGGCAAATTTGCCCTCATTTTGCTGCCTTCTCGCGAAACTCGTCTCGTCCAACTGGCCTGCCGCGCCACGATTGGCGAAGTCGGCAACTCCGAATGGGATTCGATTGTGTGGGGCAACGCCGGACGCAATCGCCATCGCGGCATCACGCCGCACGTTCGGGGCAAAGCGATGAACCCCAACGACCATCCGCACGGCGGCGGCGAAGGCCGCGCCTCGATTGGGCGTCGCAAGAGCGGCCCCGTTTCGGCGACGGGCGTGAAAGCCATCGGCTACAAGACGCGCAAAACCAAAAAGCCGAGCGACAAGATGATCATCCGCAAAAGGAATAGCAAGTAAAAAAGGCTAAAGGATGAAGGCTAAAGGCTAAATAAGCCGCAGCCGGAGTGATTTAGCCTTTAGCCTTCATCCTTTAGCCTTCCAAAACTACCATGTCACGTTCACTGAAAAAGGGGCCGTTCATTGACGACCACCTGATGAAGAAAATTTTGGGGATGAACGAAAGCGGCGAAAAACGCATCATCAAGTCGTGGAGCCGTCGTTCTACCGTCTTCCCAGAAATGATTGGACACACCATCGCGCTCTATGATGGTCGCAAACACGTTCCGGTCTATGTTCAAGAGAACATGGTCGGCCACAAACTCGGCGAATTCGTCCCGACGCGCACCTTCAAACGGCACGGCGGCACCACGGAGAAAGTCCGCAAATAAATTGAGCCTCGTAGGGACGCTGCTTGCTGCGTCCTTGGAAAGAATTGCTGCCATGCACCGTCTCCGATGGAGATGTCGGACGCAGCAAGCAGCGTCCCTACGAACTCAAAGGAAAACCAATGGCAAAAGCTGTTTTAAGAGATTTGCGGATGACGCCGCTCAAAGTTCGCCGTGTGGCCAACTTGGTCAAAGGCAAACCCGTCGTCGAAGCGCAAAACATTTTGTTGCTCGACACGCATATCGCCTCGCCGATTCTGTCGAAAGTTATCAAATCGGCGGCGGCCAACGCCGTCAACAACGAGGGCGCCGACGAAGACAAATTGATGGTTTCCACCATCATGATCGATAAAGGCAAATCGCTCAAGCGTTACCTGCCGCGCAGTCGTGGCCGCGCCGACACCATCGTCAAGCGCATGAGCCACATTACGGTGATCGTCGAGGAGAAAGCATAAATGGGACAAAAAATTCATCCTTACGGCCTGCGCCTCGGCATCATCAAGCCCTGGCACAGTCGCTGGTATAGCAAAGACAACTACAAGGAATATCTGCTCGAAGATGAGCGCATTCGCCGCTTCGTCAAGAAATTCCTCAAGAACAAACCGGTTCGCCCTGGTTCGCGCGACCGTTTCAACGATCCGGCTCTGTCGCGTATCGAAATCGAGCGTCAGGCCAACCGCGTCGTGGTGAAACTCCACACCGCCAAGCCTGGTGTCGTTATCGGGCAGCGCGGGCAGGACATCGAGCGGTTGCAGAAAGCCCTGGCGAATCTGTGCAAGCGTGATGTGCGCGTTACGGTTGAAGAAGTGCGTTCGCCTAACCTGGACGGACAGCTCGTCGCCGAATCCATTGCTCAGCAGATCGAGCGTCGCGTTGCTTTCCGCCGCGCGATTCGCATGACGCTGCAGCGCGTGATGAAAGAAGGCGCGCTGGGCTGCAAAATTCTGGCGTCGGGCCGTTTGGCCGGTGCCGAAATCGCGCGTCACGAACAGGTGCGCGACGGCAAAGTGCCGCTCCACACCTTGCGCGCCGATATTGACTACGGTTTCGCCGAAGCGGCCACGACCTATGGAAACATCGGCGTGAAATGCTGGATTTATCGCGGCGACATCATCGGCGACATGGAAGCGCCGGTTCAGACGCTGCAACGCGGGCGCGGCGGACGCGACCGCGATGACCGCCGCCCTCGCCGCGAGGGTGGCGACGACCGCAGACCGCGCCGCGATGACAATCGCGGCGGCGGCGACCGATCTAATTAAAGGAGTGATGGCACTATGTTGATGCCCAAAAACGTCAAATATCGCCGCCAGCATCGAGGCCATCGCCGCGGTGTGGCGACGCGCGGGAATTACATCGCTTTCGGCGATTATGCGATTCAGGCGCTCGAACCCTCGTGGGTGACTTCGCGGCAAATCGAATCGGCGCGTCGCGCCATTGTCGGTTACGTCAAGCGCGGCGGAAAAGTGTGGATTCGCGTCTTCCCCGATAAGCCGGTGACCAAAAAGCCCGCCGAAACCCGCATGGGGTCTGGCAAGGGCGCGCCGGAGTTCTGGGTGGCGGTTGTGAAACCTGGACGGGTCATGTTCGAGATGTCGGGCGTGCCCGCCGAGGCTGCCGAAGAAGCGATGCGCCGTGCGCGCATGAAACTGCCGATGAAAACCAAATTCATCCGGCGCGAAGAGGAAGTGACCACCAGTGGCGGATCTGAATAATTACATCTCCGGCGGCGGCAAAACTGTGAAACTTCACGAAGTTCGTGAGCGTGTTCACGGGGCCGACGACGCGGAACTTAAAGAAATTTTGGACGATTGCTCGCGCGAACTGCTCAACCTTCGCACTCAGGCGATGTTGCAGCAGGTGCCCAACCCGATGCGGATTCGTCATGTGCGGAAACTCATCGCGCGGGTGCAAACCGAACAAACGGCGCGCCGACACAAAGCCGAAATGGCCCAGATGACGGCCGCGGCTTAAGAGGAAAAATGACTGAAACAACAACTCAAGAGCGCTCGGCGCGCAAAATCCGCGAAGGTCTGGTTGTGTCCGACAAAATGGACAAAACCGCCGTCGTCGCGGTCGAGCGCTTGAAGCGTCACCCGCTTTATGGCCGCGTCCAGCGCGTCACCAAGCGTTTCAAAGCGCACGACGAACCCAACGACTGCAAAGTCGGCGACCGCGTCCGCATCATGGAAACCCGCCCGATTTCGCGCGATAAAAACTGGCGCGTCCTCGAAATTGTCGAGCGCGCGAAGTAAGAAGTTGGCCGAGGCTATTTCCGTTGATTGCCAATGCGTAGGGGCGTAGCGTGCTACGCCCAGAGCGCGATACGTTTCGAGGGCGTAGCACGCTACGCCCCTACGATGCGTGGCCAGTTTTCGGAAGGTGCCTTTGAGTGACTTCAAAGAAAATCTTAACCACGCCGGAGCATGGAAAATGCCGGCCCCGACGAAGGAAGGTGTAAGCGATGATTCAAAATGAAACGCGGCTTAAATCCGCAGATAATTCGGGTGCGCGCGAACTGCTTTGCATTCGCGTCATGAAAGGCTCGAACGCCAAGTTCGGCAACGTCGGCGACCGCATCAAATGCGCGGTCAAAGAAGCCACGCCTGGCGCTCCCGTAAAATCGGGCGATGTCGTGACTGCCGTGATCGTGCGCTCGGTCGAAGGCGTGCGCCGCACCGATGGTTCGCACATCCGGTTCGACGACAACGCCTGCGTGATCGTCAACCCCGACGGCAACCCGCGCGGCACGCGCATTTTCGGGCCGGTCGCGCGTGAACTGCGCGACAAAGGCTTTATGAAAATCGTGTCGCTCGCCCCAGAGGTGCTTTAAAGATGAAAAAGAAACCAGTGGCGGTGGCCAAAAAAATCAATATCCGCACCGGCGACAGCGTTGTCGTGCTGAGCGGCAAATACCGCGACCGCAAAACGCCGCGCAAAGTGCTGTCCGTGCTGCGCGACAAAGGCAAGCTCATCGTTGAAGGCGTCAACGTCGTCAAAGATATGCCCAGCAAGCGAGCGCAGCAAGCCGGAGGCGAGCAGGGCATCACCGAAAAAACGATGCCCATTGACGCTTCCAACGTGATGCTCGTGGACGCCAAAGGTGTGCCCTCGCGCATTCGTCTGGTCAAAGGCGAAGACGGCAAACGGGCGCGCGTCAGCGTCAAGAGCGGGGAGACGATTTAACTGAGTGAGGTGGGATGAGTATTGATATAGAGCAAATTCTGAGTCTTGACCAACTGAACATGACGCCGATTCTTGAAAAATCGGGGATTCAGTTCGATCCAAACAGAAGACGTGCCGGATTGCTTGCCAATATTAGTCGAGGCGCGGTTTTTGGTGTAGTTGAACGTGAGGGGCGAATAGTTGCTTACGTTGAATGTTCGCCGGAAGCTGATAGAAGCATTCGCATTAACTCTATTCAAGTTCATCCTGATTATCAACGCCGCTATATACTCCGCGAACTACTAATTCAGTTGCATTTGAATTTACGAAGTTCCTGTTTTACGGTTGTAAAAACTGATGTTCATAATTTTAATGGTGCTTCGCTTGCGTTGCATGAGAAGTTAGGGTTCAAATCAGTAGAACAGAAAGCCGACAGGATTAGCTTTGAGATTCAATGCTCAGACTTGCTATCCCGTCTTTCACAATTTGCGCGATGAAGCGCATATTACAAACAACCTAATTGAGACGCTTGGAAACCGTCCGACATCAAAACGATGACACCACACTTACAAGAACGCTACGAAAGCCAGGTCAAAGAGGCTTTGCAAAAACAATTCGGCTATGCCAACCCAATGCAGCTTCCCAGGTTGCAGAAAATCGTGGTCAACATGGGCGTGGGCGATGCGCGCGAAGATTCCAAACTCATGGACGCCGCCGCCGCCGACCTCGCCACCATCACCGGCCAGAAACCGGCGATTCGCAAGGCCAAAAAGAGCATCGCCAACTTCAAACTGCGCGAGGGAATGCCCATTGGCTGCATGGTCACGCTGCGCGGCGAGCGGATGTGGGAATTCATGTATCGCTTGATTCACGCGGCTCTGCCGCGCATCCGCGACTTTCAGGGCATTCCTGACCGCTCCTTCGACGGGCGCGGCAACTACACCTTCGGCGTGCGCGAGCAGATTATCTTCCCCGAAATCAACGCCGACAAAGTCACCAAAGCGCGCGGCATGGACATCACCTTCGTGACCAGCGCCGCAACTGACGATGAAGCGCGCTTCTTACTGCGCGAACTCGGTCTGCCGATGCGGAAGCGCGGTGAGGCGCCGCAATAAGATGATGAATTCTCTCTGGTTCAAAATCCTGATTTCACCTTGGTTGTTCATATGTATGCTTTTATGTATGTTCCTCGGCCCTTTTGTGAGTAGTTCAGGTTTGCCAGAGAAAACAAAATCATTCCTATACTTTCTAATCATCTTCTTATGTGCGGTAATTTCCGCCGTGGCTATATTTCTCACGTGGAAAATACAGTCAGGACAAATTACAGTGGAGAAGTTAAGATCAGAGAAAAGTCACAAAGTCGATTGAACAAACATCATGGCTAAATCAAGCAAAGTAGCAAAAACCGTTCGGATCAATGCCAAGCCGCAGTTTTCGGCTCGGATCAAGAATCGGTGCCAACTGTGCGGACGTCCGCGCGGTTATATGCGTCGCTTCGGCATCTGCCGCATTTGCTTCCGCGACATGGCGCACAAAGGGCTTATCCCTGGCGTGACCAAATCGAGCTGGTAATTTCGCCCCGCGAAATTCCCGAACCCAAACTCGAACTTCTACCCATAGGGATATCGAGTAGAGGAACCATATTAGATGCAAACTGATCCCATCGCGGACTTCCTGACCTCCATTCGCAACGCCAACAAAGCGAAAAAAGTGGATGTCACCGTTCCGTCCTCCAAAATCAAAATTGAAATCGCGCGCGTTCTCAAAGAAGAAGGCTACATCGCCGACTACGCTTCACGCGCCGACGACAAACAAGGACTGCTCACCGTCACGTTGCGCTACAGCGACTCGCGTGAGCGCATTTTGCAGCACATCGAGCGCGTCTCGAAGCCAGGCCGCCGCATTTACGTCGGCAAAACCGACATTCCGCGTGTTCTGGGCGGACTCGGCGTCGCCATTTTGTCCACGCCGCGCGGCGTGCTGACCGGCTCCGGCGCCAAAAGCGCGGGCGTCGGCGGAGAGCTTTTAGCGAAAGTGTATTAAGAGCAATTTTCAACACAGAGAACACAAAGAGACAGAGGGTGACAGAGTTTTTTCTTGAATTTCTCCGTTTTCCTCTGTTCCTCCGTGTTCTCTGTGTTGAAAATCTTCTTTGCAGGCACTGGAGAAACTATGTCACGAATTGGAAAAGCGCCGATTGCGATTCCGCAGGGCGTCAACATCACCATCAACGACGGTCTGGCGACTGTGAAGGGGCCGAAAGGCACCACCACCGCGCCAATCCCCGCCGAATTTCAAACCTCGCAGGAAAACGGGGTTCTCACCGTCGCGCGGCCTTCGGAATCGAAGCAGCATCGCTCGCTGCACGGTCTGACTCGCGCGCTGCTCAATAACGCGGTTGTGGGCGCCAGCACCGGCTTTACGAAAATCATCGAACTGCGCGGCGTCGGTTATCGCGCCGAAGTCGCGGGCAAGACGCTGAAACTCGCGCTCGGCTATTCGCATCCGGTCGATATTGCGCTTCCCGAAGGCATCGCGGTCACGGTTGCGAACTCGACGCCCACGACCGAAAATGGCCTTCTGGCCGCGACGATCACGATTACGAGCCACGACAAGCAGATTCTCGGCGACTTCGCGGCGGATGTCAAAGGCCGCCGCCCGGTCGAGCCTTACAAGGGTAAGGGTCTGCGTTATCAGGGCGAGCGCGTGATTCGCAAAGTCGGCAAACAGGCCGACAAGAAGAAAAAATAACTTGCTTAATAGGACGCTAACTTCGTTCGCTACCTTTGGACGCAACCGCTTCGCGGACACAACTTTTTTAAAAAAAGAAGTAGCGAAAAAGTAGCGTCCGTAGGTTGCGAACGAAGTTAGCGTCCTATTAACGCGACCAATGCTTTGGATTTGGGTGCGGCGGTAATCGGTCGGAAATCGAGAGCCAATGGCCCAGGTCTCAAGTCCAAAGAGGAAATATGGCTAAGAAAAACGGAAATGAATTACGCAAGCGGCGGCATATGCGCTTGCGTCAGAAAGTCAAAGGCACGGCGACACGTCCGCGCCTTCATGTCAGCCGCACGCTGCGTCACATTCACGTTCAAGTGATTGACGACGTGAACGGCAAAACCCTGGCGGCGGCTTCGACGCTGCAAAATGATGTCGCCACTCAAATCGAGGGCGGCAAAGGCTCGGTCGCGGCGGCCAGGGTTGTGGGCGCGTCCATCGCGGCCAAAGCCAAAGAGGCGGGCATTGAAGCGGTCGTTTTCGACCGCAACGGTGTGCAATATCACGGCGCCGTCAAAGAGTTCGCCGAAGCGGCGCGCGAAGCGGGCTTGCAGTTTTAAGGACAAATTATGGCCAGAGTTCAAGTAGATCCCGAATTACTCAGAATCGAAAAAGTCGTCCAGCTCAAGCCGGTTTCTAAAACCGTCAAGGGCGGACGCAAGCGCCGCTTTTCGAGCCTCGTCGTGGTCGGCGACGGCAACGGACACGTCGGTGTGGGCATGGGCAAATCGGCGAGCGTGCCGGATGCGATTCGCAAAGGCTCGGAAAGCGCCCAGAAGCATCTCATCGAAGTGCCCCTCGTCAACACCACGATTCCGCACATGACCATCGGACGCACCGGAAGCGCGCGCGTCATGGTCAAACCCGCCTCGCCAGGAACCGGCGTTATCGCCGGCCCCGCCGCGCGCGCGGTTTTGGAAGCGGTGGGCGTCAAAGATGTTTTGACCAAAGCGATGGGTTCGGACAACACCATCAACAACGTATATGCGGTGCTGGACGGTTTGCGTCAGATGCAGCGCGCCACCGATGTCGCGAAGCGTCGCGGCGTCGAACTCAACCATCTGGCGATTCCCGCCAAACTCAAGGACGCGACTTTATATGAGCCAAGACAACCCGAAATCATCGACTATCCGAGTGAAGCTGAAGAAAAGCCCAATCGGCAATCCCAAAGACCAGAAGGCAACCGTCGCGGCGCTCGGCCTGCGCAGAATGGGCGCGGTGGCCGAACTCCCCGACAACGGTAGCGTGCGCGGCATGATCTTCAAAGTGAAGCATCTTGTCGAAGTCATCGCGTAAATCGGCGAATGAATTCGCAGCCAGAAAAAGGTGTCAACCTTCGTTGACACGGCACCCGCAACGTCGGCGAAGGCCGACGACTTTTTCTGGCTGCGAATTCATTCGCCGTAAGAAGGACGAAAATGGAACTTTTAACACTTACCAATGTGCGGCCCTCGGCGGGCGCGCGCAAAAAGAAAAAGCGTGTGGGACGCGGCATCGGTTCGGGGCACGGCAAAACCTCGACGCGCGGCCAGAAAGGTCAGCACGCGCGCAACTCGGTCATTCCTGGATTTGAAGGCGGACAGACTCCGCTCTTCCGCCGTTTGCCCAAACTGCGCGGCAAAGGCAAAGGCGCGATGCCAATCGGCCCGACTCGCAAATTCTACGGCATCGCCAACCTGGAACAGTTGGAGCGTTTTCCGGCTGGAACGGTCGTCACCGCCGAGCTTTTGCGCTCGGAAGGCATCGTCAAAGGCCGTTGGGACGGTCTTCGCATTCTCGGTGTCGGTGAACTCACCAAACCGTTGACGATTCACGCCGAGCATTTCACCGCGACGGCGCGCGAAGCCATCGAAGCGGTGGGCGGAACGTGCGAAGTCATCGTTCGCGTCAGCCCCTCGGCCCGCAAGCCCAAAGAAGCCGCGACAACGGACGAAATTTAAGTCGTTTCTCAGCAGAACAGCCGCCAACTTTTCGGAGTTGGCGGCTGTTTTTGTTAAATTCCAACCGATGAAAAAATTTCTCTTTGGTATCACTCTGTCATTTGTCTGTGTCATATTGCTTTGTGTTAGTCCCGTCTCGGCTCAAAGTCAGTGGGAGAGAAAACCGGAATGGCAAAAGCATTTTCAGCAAGCCAAAGCCAACGGCTCTTTTTTGCTCTTCGACCTCAAAAACAATCGCTATTCCGCTTTCAACGTCAAGCGGGCCGAGACGCGATTCCTTCCGGCTTCCACCTTCAAGATTTTCAATTCGTTAGTCGCGTTGGAAACAGGCGTCGTTGGTGACGAGAACGAAGTTTTTGCGTGGGATGGCGTGGATAGAGGTCTTGCCGCGTGGAACAAAGATCAGGACATGAAAACCGCGATTCAAAATTCGACGGTTTGGTTTTATCAACGCCTGGCGCGTCGTATCGGGCCGGAGCGGATGCAGAAATATCTACGCGAGGCTCGCTATGGAAACGGCCAAATCAACGGCGGCATCGAGCATTTTTGGTTGAATGGCGGTCTGAGGATTTCTTCTCCAGAGCAAATTGAGCTTCTGGTCAGGCTCCATCAAAACAAGCTGCCCTTCTCGGAGCGCGCGACGGACATCGTGAAGCGTATTCTCATCCAGGAAAGCAACGATGAATACGTCTTCCGCGCGAAAACGGGTTGGGTAGGATTCGATGCGAAAAACGCGAATCCCTTTCCCGCGTTGGCTTTGCGCCCGCAGATTGGTTGGTTGGTCGGATATGTAGAGCGCAAAGAAAACGTCTACTTTTTTGCCGCCAACATCGATATTTCCAAAAAGAGCGACCCTGCCGCTCGCCTCGCCGTGACGAAAAATGTGCTGCGTGAACTGAAAATCGTGAATTAGACCGATAGGGCAGGGCAAAGGTTGGAAGCCATGACCAACGACTCCCAAATCGCTTTCCAATCCGTGCAACTCCCCGACGCGGCGCTGATTTTTGCGTGGCGACGACGCCCGCACGTCGCGCGCTGGTGGAACATTCAGCTCTGGGAAGTTGTCGTTCGCCTCAGCCCTTCGAATCGCAAGTCGAAACAGCCGTGATGGGGGGCGAATGCTAAGCTCTCCGATAAAGAAACAGCCGCCCACTCCAGAGAGTGGGCGGCTGCTTTGGTTTTGATTTTCTTTGGCGTCAGCGCAGGTCGTATTCGTCGGCTTGAATCGGCGTGCTGAAGAGCTGCCTTTGATTCGAGCCATCCGCGTTCATGATGAAGAACGTGGCGTCCTCCCCGCCATTGCGGTTGGAAAGGAAAACGATGCGGCTGCCATCGGATGTCCATTCCGGCTCGAAGTCGCGGCTGGTCGATGCGCCCTCGTTGTTGGTGAGGCGCGTAGGATTGGAGCCGTCGGCGTTCATCACATAAATTGCGCCCTGGCCTCCACGCTGCGCCGACGTATAAACGATGCGGCGTCCATCGGGGCTGAATTGAGCGTAGGTTTCGAGCATGTCGGGCGAAGTCGTCAAGCGCCTCTCGTTGCTTCCATCCGCGTTCATGACGTAAATATCATACTGGGAATTGGAGAGCCTGGAGAAAACTATGCACCGGCAATCGGGACTCCATGAAGGCTGAAAACCCTCCGTGATCTGCACCAGATTCGTGCCGTCTGCATTGGCGACGGCAACTTTTGTTAGGCCGCCAATTCGGGTGAAAGCGATGCGGCTTCCATCAGGGCTGACTTCGAAATCATCTGCGTAACCGGCCACTTCGAAGGAAATAATTTCTCGGTCGTTGGAGCCGTCCCGATTGACGCGGCGAACGCTGGTTTGTGCTCCTCCTCTGGATGTGCCGGTGTAGCCGTAAATCAACTCCTGTCGTCCTGGAAACCACGCCGGAGCGCCAGGCGTTAGAAACCCACCCGCCCCAGATAGATCGGGAGGCCCCCCAGCCGGCCCAGCCGGTAGAGTTGGAATGCGGGTGAGATTCGAGCCGTCCAAGTTCACCCGAGACAATGCGCCCCTAAGGGAAAACACGATTTCGCCCCCGCCGGCAGAGGCAGGCACCGGCGTGGAAGTTGGCGTGGCAACGGGGGTAGGAGCGGGCGTCGGATTGCCAGCGCCGATTCCGCTTCCGATTCCGCCTGTGCTTCCGCCGCCGCCGCAGCCGGCGAGGAAGGCCAGGAGCGTGAGCGCGGCGCCGCCCTGGAGGCAGGCCCAAGGGCGCAGGTTCTGGGTAAGGTTGATTTTCATGATTTCTCCCAAGAGTTGATTGCCACACGCTGTTGAATGGCGACACTTATTGTAACTGTTTTACCTGTCGCGCAAGTTAAGAAAAACACGCCTTCATTGCTATGGTGAGAGTGGAACGGTTCCACGTCCGCGAATTCTCTCAAGCGTGCGAGAGAGGGTGGCCCGACGAGGACGCCTCGACGCGCGGCGCCCCCCTTTTCATCGGCGAGGAGCGGCGGGACGGGTTTGCGGGATAATTTCGGGAAGCGCGTAGAGATATGGCCTGCCATGTCCGGCGAATCCACGATTCGCCGTCTCCAATGGAGACGGTGGACATGGCAGGCCATGTCCCTACAGAATACGCCAGCCGAAATTGTCTTGTCACGGACAGTAAGGGAGGAAAATGAGCAACTACACGTTAAACGATGCAGCCCTCATCGAGATGGCAGGCTCCGGCTTTGTAGAAGGTTTTGAAGATGAAAAGGGCGACTTCGAACCGGCGCCGCGCGAAAAGCGCGGGCGCCGTCCCACTCATCCAGGCGCCATTTTGCGTGACCTCTACCTGCCGCGAGTGGGCGGCAATCTGACCGAATTGGCCGCCGCCATCGGGGTGTCAAGGCGCACGGTGAGCATGATCGTCAACGAATCGCGGCCCGTCACGGTGGATATGGCGCACCGCCTGGCGCGCGCCTTTGGCACCAGTTCGCGCCTGTGGCTCAATTTGCAGCGCGATGTGGACGACTTCGAGGCTTTGCACGAAAGGCGCGAGGAATACGAGCGGATTCCGCGATTGATTGCGGCGTAGATATTTTGCTGTAAGCAGGTGTGTTACTGCGGCAGAATGCGAAACGAATCCAACACTTTGTCGTTGGAGTTAGCCGTGTTGACCATCAGAGACGACGATTACATCAGGCTGAATTTCCTTTCGGATTTCATCGAAGATTTCGTCGCGCCCTCCAACCGCTTGCGTTTGCATTATTTGTTGTCCAAACCCAAACGGCGACGCGATGTCGTTCATGACCTGTGTTATCAATCCCTTCTCGATGAGCGATATTTGCATCGTGTCGGTGCGTCCTACTCGGATGAAATCTACGCGAAGATGAGGGAATTGGGCGCGCCAGAACTCTGTTTCGTTATCTCGCTTGCAGATGAGCGTCGGGGCGAAACCGACCTCAAGACCGCTTTGGAAGAAAATTTCGGACTTTGCACCGGCATCATTTTGTATTGCCGCAAGGAAAAGTTGGGCTACTGGGAAGCGCACCACTGCGACCGTTACATTCTGAGCAAAACGGCGAATCCTCTTTTACACCCGCGAAGCTGAAAGTTGGCGCGCGTTATTGCGGCAGAATGCGAAACGAGTCGAATACTTTGTCGATTTGCGCGGCTTGCTTTTGCATTTGGGCTTTTGATCCGCCTGAAAAAAGATGATATATGCCGGTAGGCGTGAGGAAGATGCGAATTCGAAACGCCCTCCCGTCTTTGCCCTCGGTGGTTGTCATTTCGCGGCCCGCAAAGCCGTTCAGTTGAATGTCCCTGCGACTCTGAAGGGTTTCGCTCAAAAATCGCAGCGTTTCGTTCTGCATCATATCGAGGGTGGGAATAGAGGTTTTAGGTTTCGAGACGTCAAGAGCCTTTTCATAGCGAAACACCATGACTCCATAAGAGATCGCTTGAGTCTCTGCACCCAGAAGATACATTGACCCCTTTTCGCCACCGTCCAAAGTGGTGGACTGCTGAAGTTCGGTGGGCTTGACTGGCAGCCACACCGCGAAACGCTGTGGTTTAGAAAGGAAAGAAACTGCGCCCTTCGGAACGATTTTTCGCACCGGCGCGGCTTGAGCCACACCCAAACTCGCAGCGACGACGCCCAACACCAAAAACAAAGATCGAAAACGCATAACCCCAGTTTGCCGCAAATCCCCATCGCCATCGGAGCGCATCGGCGCCTCAATCCGTCGCAATACTTCGCGTTGGGCGCTTCCCAAGCGCGCGCGGCCTGTCACACTATCTCCGCTCTTAATCATGAAAAAAGCACTTGAACCTCTCGTTTTAGCCTGGCGCGTCCCCGATTTGCGCGGACGACTTCTCTTCGTCATGGGCGCTATCGTCTTCTACATCCTGGCGATTAACATTCCCATTCCCAACGTCAATCACGACAAACTCGCCGAACTCTTCAATTCGAGCGGCGGCATTCTCGATTTTATCGACGTCTTTGGCGGCGGCGCGCTGAGAAAACTCTCCATTCTCGCGCTGGGCATCATGCCTTATATCACCTCGTCCATCGTCTTCCAGATTCTCACCATCGCCTTTCCCTACTTCAAGGAATTGCAGCAGGAAGGCGAATATGGGCGTCGCAAAATGGCGCAGTGGACGCGATGGGCCGCCATCGCTCTCACCGTCATTCAGGCGGTCGTGGCGACGCGCGCCTTTCAATCGCCCGCCTTCGGCATCATTCCGGCGGGCTTCGATTACTTCCTGCAATCGGTTCTCAGCCTCACGGCGGGCACGATGTTTCTCATCTGGCTCGGCGAGCAAATCACGCAGCGCGGCGTGGGAAACGGCATTTCGTTCATCATTTTCGCGGGCATCGTGGCGCAGTTGCCGCGCAACATCTGGGAATTGGTGCAGACCGGAAATATCCTGCAACTCTCGCTTTTGATGCTCCTCTTCGTGGCGACGATTTACGCCGTCATCACCGTGACGCAGGGCGAACGGCGCATTCCGGTGAAATACGCGCCGCGTCAGGCCGGACGGCGCATGGTGCAGGGTCAGAAATCGTATTTGCCGCTCAAACTCGCGGCGGCGGGCGTGATTCCGATCATTTTCGCGGTTTCGATTGTGCTTTTCCCTGGGCAAATCGCCAACTGGTATCTGCGCGCCAACGAAGGCAGCGACACCACGATGATCAACATCGCTACCCTCATTCAAAACTGGTTTTCGCCGACGAGTCTGGTGGCGTCGCTGCTTTATGCGGCTCTCGTGATGGGCTTCACCTATTTTTATACGGCGGTCATTTTCGACGTGCGCGATTTGTCGGACAACCTCAAGCGTTACGGCGGCCAGATTCAAGGCTACGCGCCAGGTCGCCCGACGGAGATGTTCATCAACAAAGTTTTGACGCGCATCACCTTCGCGGGCGGCTTGTTCCTGGCGACTCTGGCGCTGATGCAGTGGTGGGCACCGCAGATGCTGGGCCTGCAAAACTCGTCGGCGGGCGGGTCGCTGCTGGTGGGCGGCACGAGTTTGCTCATCGTGGTCGGCGTGGCGCTGGAGATTATGCAGAATTTGGATCAGCAGTTGAAGATGCGGCAGTATGAAGGTTTGAGCAACAAGATGGGGAAGGGGAAATTGTAATTCTATCGGAGGGGGTGTCGGAACGTGAATTGGGTCAAAACATGGCTGCTGTTAATCCTGCCGAAGACATTTCGTGTGTTGGCCCCCCTTTTTATAGGTATCGGCTTGGTGGCATTGGTAACTTTTGGGTGTGTAACCCTTGCCCGTGCTGTGGGCCTACCGCCAACACCGATCAAAGTGACCGGTTTAATTGTGGCGTTCATCGGACTGGTGATTTACCATGTAGTCACGGAATTGTTTTTCATAGAAAAAGCGAATTTCTCGGCTGAGGAACTGCGGCACAGTCCAGTGGATGCTTCGTCTGTAGGCTTTAGCTGGCTTTACAAGGCGACACTGTTGTTTTTCGGTCTACTTCTATTTTCCATAATGTTCGGGATAGTCCTACTCTCCCAGTGACCTTGTGGAGTAACCATCCAAACTTGAGACACCAAAACCAACCAGACTTGCACCGCGCTGGTGAAAGGAGAATCCAATGACTTTGTTTGAAAAATACGCTCTGGACAAATCGCAAGTTCATTTTGGGAGCCGCGAAGAATTGGAACGCGACGACATCGAATATTGGAAAAATACAACGGTGGAAGAGCGATTGGAAGCGCTGGAATTGATTCGTCAAATGAACTATGGCAATTACTCACCTACCGATTCCATTCAAAGAATTTCTCGATTTATTGAACGCGAAACAGGTTGAATATCTCCTTGTTGGCGGTTATGCGGTCAATATTCACGGTTATCATCGCGCGACGGGCGACATGGATATTTGGATCGCGGTCAGCGCCGAAAACTCGGCGCGAATGGTGGAGGTTTTCAAAGACTTTGGTTTTGGTTCATTGAAGCTGGAGCAGGATGCGTTGAATCGTAAAGATGTCATGCTCTCCATTGGAGCGCCTCCCCTCAAAATTGAAGTTATGACCTCGATTGCGGGCGTTCATTTCAACGAGTGTTTCCAGGAGCGAGTGCAGATAGAAGTGGATGGCACGCGTTTGAATCTCATCAATTACCAGCGCCTTTTGGAAAATAAAGCTGCGTCAGGGCGATTGAAAGATCTGGCCGATGTGGAAGCATTGAGAAGATTGCGATGAGAATCGTTCTCTTAGGCCCGCCAGGGAGCGGCAAAGGCACCCAGGCCGTGAAAATCGCCGCGAAAACGGGCGCGGCGCACATTGCGACCGGCGATTTATTCCGCGCCGAAATCGCCGACGAAACCGAACTGGGACTGCTGGCCAACGAATATATCGCGCACGGCAATCTCGTTCCCGACGAAGTGACCAATGCGCTGATGCGCGAGCGCCTGGCGCGACCGGATGCAAGGAAGTTCGTTCTCGACGGCTACCCGCGCACCATCGACCAGGCGGGCGCGCTCGAAACGGCGCTCGAAGAGTTGGAAAGGCCGCTCGACGGCGCGTTTTTGATTGACGTGCCGGACAGTGACATCGTGGAGCGCGCCGTCGGGCGGCTGCTGTGCAACTCGTGCGGCGCGATTTACCATCTCAAATTCAAGCCGCCGCAGGTCGCGGGCATTTGCGATGTGTGTCGCGGCATTTTGAGCGTGCGCGAGGACGACACGCCTTCAACCGTAAGGCATCGTTTGACCGTCTATCATCGCATCACGGCGCCGGTTTTGAAGTTTTATGAAGAGCGCGAGAAATTGACGCGGGTGGACGGCGTGGGAGCGCCGCAGGAAATTTTGGAAAGACTGCTTGCGGAGTTGAAGCGGGAATGATAAAGTTATCCCCTTGGCGCAAGCCGTGAATTTGGCATCATAATCACAGCTTGGTGCCGCAACAAAAACAAAAGTATTATGGCGAAAGAAAATGGGGTTGAAGTCGAGGGACGCGTGATCGAGACCTTGCCGAACGCGACGTTTCGCGTCGAATTGGATAATGAACACAAAGTTCTGGCTCATATTTCGGGCCGGATGCGGCGGAATTACATCAAAATTCTGACCGGTGACCGAGTTCTGCTCGAACTCAACGTCAACGACCTGTCGCGGGGACGCATTCTTTACCGTTACAAGTAAACCCAGCCCAACCGGAGAAAAATATCATGCAAGTCCGCGCATCCGTCAAAAAACGCTGCGATAATTGCCGCATTGTCCGTCGTCACGGAAAAATTCTGGTGATTTGCAGCGCTGTCAAAAAACACAAACAACGGCAGGGGTAACTGGAAAGGCTAAAGGATGAAGGCTAAAGGCTGAATCAGGCCGTAACTGGCAGTAATTTAGCCTTTAGCCTTCATCCTTTAGCCTTGTAAAAAACATCATGGCACGAATTGCTGGAATTGATTTGCCCCGCGACAAGCGGCTCGAAACGGCACTCACCTACATTTATGGCATCGGCCCGACCACGGCGAAACAGATTGTTGAAACCGCCGGTCTGACCGAAAATCCGCGCGTGCGCGAACTGTCGGAAGCCGACAGCGCCCGTTTGCGCGAGATCATCGAGCGCGATTATCGCACCGAGGGCGATCTGCGTCGCACCGTCAACGGCGACATCCGGCGACTTCAGGAAATTCAGTCCTATCGCGGTTTGCGCCATCGTCGCGGCCTTCCGGTGCGCGGACAGCGCACCAAAACCAACGCACGCACTCGCAAAGGCCCGCGCAAAACCGTCGGCGTCAAGCGCACCAAGAAATAAAGAGGTTGGAAAGTTGAAAAGTTGGAAGGTTCATACTTTTCAACCTTCTAACTTTCCAACCTTCTGACTTGGAAACCCAATCATGCCAGAACCACGTCAATCGCGCAAAGCGAAAAAGGCCGCTCCCAAAGGGCAGGTCTACATTCAAAGCACCTTCAACAACACTATCGTCACCATCACCGATGGCGAGGGCAATTCGTTCGGCTGGTCGTCGGCGGGCACGGTCGGCTTCAAGGGCACCAAAAAGGGCACGCCCTTCGCCGCCCAGGTCGCCGCGTCCAATGTGGCGCGCCGCGCCGCCGAAGCCGGAATGCGTCGTGTCGATATCTTCGTCAAAGGCCCAGGTTCGGGACGTGAAACCGCGATTCGCGCCATTCAAGGCTCCGGCCTCGAAGTCGGCGCCATCCGTGATGTCACCTCCATCCCGCACAACGGCTGCCGCCCCAAAAAGCGCCGCCGCGTGTAGTTGATTGAAAAACTCAAACCCTAACCGGTCGCAGGTGCCAAGTCGTGGGCGGGTAACCAAGCACCCACGACTTTTTGGCCTGTGACAAGGACGGCGGCTCCGGCCCCGTCTTTTCGGAACCCCTAGAACTTAGAAGGAAGATGAGTTACGTGAAATGAAGCGATATGAAATCGCAGCCAACGAAAATGTCAACCTTCGTTGACATCGCAACTGCGAATCTGTCGGCGAAGGCCGACAATTTCGTTGGCTGCGATTTCATATCGCTTTAAACACAACTGCATCACCCCAAAGGAAACAATTATGGCTCGATATAGAGGCCCCGTTGGAAAAGTGAGTCGCCGCCTTGGTTTCGGCATCTCGGAGAAGGGCGAACGCATCCTCAAAAAGCGTCCCACTCCGCCAGGTATGCACGGTCATACCGCGACCAATAAAAAACAGTCCGACTATTCAGTCCGATTGCAGGAAAAACAGAAAGCGCGCTACATTTACGGGCTGCTCGAAAAGCAGTTTCGCCGCACTTTTGAAGAAGCCAAGCGGCAGACCGGCGAAACCGGCGCCAACTTCTTCTCGCTGTTGGAGCGCCGTCTGGATAACGTGGTTTATCGCATGGGCCTCGCGGCGACGCGCGCTCAGGCTCGCCAGCTCGTCAATCACGGGCACATCATGGTCGATGGCCACAAGACCGACATCGCGTCTTACATCGTGAAAGTCGGCCAGACCATTTCGGTTCGCCCCCAGAGCCGCAACCGCACTTATTTTAAAGAGATGGCCGAAGGCGGCGCGCAGCGCAATCGCGTGCCAGGCTGGATTTCGTTCGATGCGGCGAATTTGTCGGGCACCATCGCCAGCCTGCCGCGCCGCGAAGACGCCGAACCTGGCATCAACGACCTGTTCATCGTCGAATTTTACTCGCGCTAAAGGGCAGCGAATAAATTCGCCGCAAAGGATGGCAAAACCTGCCTTCGCGGGTTAGTCCGCGAAGGCGGACTTTCCTTTGTTTTGCGGCGAATTTATTCGCTGCTGCGGTGAACCCATTCACTGCGAAATCGGGCTTTGGCGGCCCAAGGGACACGGAAACACCCACCCATTTTGACCATGCTCAATACCCACATCGGGAACCCGCCGCGCGTGCAGGCTGCTGCGGGCGCCACGGATCGTTACGCCAAATTCACTGTTCAGCCGCTCCCCAAAGGCTACGGCCACACCTTGGGCGCGTCGCTGCGTCGCGTTTTGCTCTCCTCCATCGAGGGCGTTGCCATCACCGCCGTGCAGGTGCAGGGCGTGCAGCACGAATTTTCGACCATGCCAGGCGTTGTCGAGGACATGATGGAAATCGTGCTCAACCTCAAAGAAATCAGCATCCGCTCGGTCAATGGCCGTTTGGATGGCCCCGTCGCGGCGCGCATCGACAAAGTCGGCGAAGGCCGTGTCACCGGCGCCGATGTGCAGTTGCCGTCGGGCGTGCAGATCATCTCGCCCGAAAAACCAATTTGCACGCTTTCCAAGGGAGAAGCGCGTTTCGACGCGGTTCTGACCATCGAAGGCGGCGTCGGTTATGTGCCGTCGGGGATGCAGGAACGCTCCAAAACCATCGGAACGATTCCGGTGGACGCGATTTATTCGCCCGTCACGCGCGTCAACTACTTTGTCGAGCCGACGCGCTCCGGCCAGCAGACTGATCTGGACAAACTCGTTATCGAAATCTTCACCAACGGCGCGCTCTCGCCTGGCGCGGCGCTGGCGAGTGCGTCGGCGATTTTGACTCAATATCTCGGTTTGTTTTCCGGTCTGGAGGGCGATGTGGAAATCATGCCGCTCGATGGCGCCGCGCCCGCGCAAAACCGCGCCCGCGACATCAAGATCGACGACCTCGATTTCTCCAACCGCACTTACAACTGCCTCAAGCGCCAGGGCATCGAAACCCTGGAAGAACTCTCCGGCTACACCGAGGAAGAGTTGATGAACATCCGCAACTTCGGCCAGAAATCGCTGGACGAAGTGAAAGACAAACTCGTGGAATACAATCTCGGACTGCGCCCGCCGGCGACTTCCGATGCCGAGGAATACAATATTTAGAAACGAGAATTGAGAGGCGAAATGCTTCTCGCCTCTCGATTCGGAGACTCCAATGCGACATAAAGTTGGCAAGCGCAAGCTGAACAAACCCACCGATCAGCGGATGGCGCTTCTTAAAAATCAAGTTCAAGCCTTATTCATGCACGAGCGCGTCGTGACAACTGAAGCGCGCGCCAAAGAAGTGCGTTCGCTGGCCGAAAAACTCATCACGCGCGCTAAAGTGGATACGGTGGCTAATCGTCAGATGGTCGAGCGTTACATCCAGAAGCCGCCGATTCCTTCGGAAAGCAAGGAAAAATTCGCCAAGCGCAAAGAAAGCAATCCGTTCGCGGTTCGCAAAAGCGTGACGGTGAAAAAGTGGCGCGAAATGCCGCATCCCGAACGCGAAATTCTGGAAAAACTCTTCACCGACATCGCGCCGCGCTACGCGGGCCGCGCCAAAGACGCGCCTGGCGGCAACGGCGGCTACACCCGCATCGTGAAAATGCCCGCCCGTCGCGGCGACGCGGCTCCGCAGGCGGTTTTGCTGTTGGTTGAGTAACGCGAATGGCGTTGCGACACATCGCTTTTCTCGTTGCCTACGATGGCGGCGCGTTTTGCGGGTCGCAGCGACAGAGCAACGGGCGCAGCGTTCAAGGTGAACTCGAACGCGCTCTCGAAAGGGTTTTCAAAGTTCCAACGCCAGTTGTTTTGGCGGGACGAACCGATGCCGGAGTTCACGCGACGGCACAAGTCGGGAAGTTTTCAACCGAAAACGAATCGCTTCCCATCGAAAGAGTGCCTCTGGCGCTCAACGCGGTGCTTGAAAATTCGGTGCGAACGCGAGACGCGCGCGAAGTGGAAAGCGATTTTCATCCGCGTTTTTCGGCGAAAAGTCGGATTTATCGTTATCGCATCGAACAGGCGAAGACGCAAAACCCGATGCTGCGAACCATCGCGGCGAACATCCGCGACGATTTAGAAATCGAAGCGATGCGCGAAGCGGCCCTGCCGCTCATCGGGAAGCGCGATTTTAAGGCGTGGCAAAGTGCGGGAAGTCCCGCGCCGACCACGATTCGAGAAATCAAGCGGCTGGAAATTCGGAGAACTGAAGCGTTCGATTCGCAATTAATCGAAATCGAAATCGAGGCGGACGCTTTTTTATATCAAATGGTGCGTAACATTGTAGGCGCGCTGATCGAGGCCGGACGAGGCCACATAACGGGCGAGGACGTGCGTTGGCTCACGGAGGGATTGGACAGAACAAAGTGTCCGCCACCGGCGCCGCCGCAGGGACTGTGCCTGGTGCAGGTGAATTACTGATGGCAACACTTCAACAGAAAAGTTATCATGCCAAGTCCGGCGATGTGCAGCGGAACTGGTATGTCGTGGACGCCGAGGGCCAAACCGTTGGCCGTCTGGCGTCGCGCATCGCGCATATTTTGCGCGGCAAGCACAAGCCGACTTTTACTCCGTCGCTCGATACCGGCGATTTCATCATCGTTTTGAACGCGGAGAAAGTCGTTTTTAAGGGTGCGAAACTGGAAGATAAAATCTACTATCGCACCACGACGCGCCCAGGCTCGATGACCAAAGTCGACGCCAGAACGCTTCTCGAAACCAATCCGCGCCGCGTTTTGGAAGAAGCGGTGTGGGGAATGCTCCCCAAAGGCACTCTGGGCCGCCAGCAAATCCGCAAACTTCACGTTTACGCGGGCACGACTCACCCTCACGCGGCGCAAAACCCGCAACCGCTCACATTGGAGAATCTGGGCGGCTAAAAGTAGAGATTGGAAAGCTGAATTTAACCTTTAGCCTTCATCCTTTAGCCTTTATCCTTTACTATCATGGCAGACACTTTTTACGGCACCGGCAAGCGCAAAGACGCTATCGCGCGCGTCTGGCTCACGCCAGGAACGGGCACCATCACCGTCAACGGCAAATCCGTCGAGGAATACTTCCCCCGCGTCATGTTGCAGCAGCATCTGCGCTCTCCTCTCGCCCTCACTGGCGAACAGCAATTTGACATCAAAGCCTTCGCCAAAGGCGGCGGCACGACTGGACAGGCGGGCGCCGTCCGTCACGGCATCGCCAAAGCGCTGGTTTTGTTCAACGAAGAGTTTCGCGGCGATTTGCGCGAAATCGGCTCGCTCACCCGCGATCCGCGCGTCAAAGAACGCAAGAAATACGGTCGCAAACGCGCCCGTCGCGGCTTCCAGTTCTCGAAGCGTTAGAATCAGACAAACTTCAAACCGCAGTCGGAATTTCCGACTGCGGTTTTTTGTTTTTCGAGTGATTTGTCGCTGTCAGGTAAAATTATGCGCTTCCTCTGGTTGTTTGTTTTATTGTCACTTTTGTGCTGTGCAGGATGCACAGGCGTATTCGAAAGCAAACCCCAGCCTCGCAATACCCCCGTTATAGGAGAAATCATCCTTGTATCTCGACAAAATAATCCCCATTACGCGGTTGTAGTCCCCGTGAGCAATAGTAGGATGGAAACATTGGAAGCCAAGGTCTATATCAAAGGAAACAAGCGGGACGTCTTGCACCCCATTTCTGGCTTTGCTGCGAAAATCGGCTCTACACCTGGAGTTACTGTATGTGAAATTGAGCAGAAGAGAGCTGCGACTATTTACGGGAAGATCGAGTGGAAGATAGCAGAAGAACGAGGTATTAAGCGTTTTAGCATCACCCCAAGGCAGACGAACGAAATAAAGATTGAATAACCTAAAACTGAGTTTAGAAGGAGCCGCGCCCTTGATTAAATTGGGGCAGCGACGAACTCCCTAAATCCGGTGAGAAACCGCCAATCGCATCATACTTTAAGCGTCCCCATGACCGATTCCCCTTTTCAAAAAACCACGCTTCCTGGCGGCCTGCGCGTTCTCACCGAGCATCACGACGGCGTCTCTTCCGCGACTCTGGGCCTGTGGATTCAGGCCGGTTCGCTTTTTGAAACTGCGCGCGAAACCGGTCTGGCGCATCTGCTCGAACACATGGTGTTCAAGGGCACCAAACGACGCAGCATGACCCAAATCGCCGCGCAAATGGACGTTTTGGGCGGCGGGATGAACGCTTTTACCGAGCGCGAGTTCGTCTGTTATTACGTCAAAGTCCTCAGCGACGACATCGCGCCCGCGCTCGAACTTTTGTGCGAATTCGCGACGCAGCCCGCGCTCGATGCTGATTTGCTCGAAATCGAAAAAGGCGTGATTCTGGAAGAGATCCGCGCCGTCGAGGACACGCCCGAAGAGCGCGTCGAAGACCTGTTTTTGTCGGCGATGTGGGAAAAATCGCGCTGGGGACGGCCCATTTTAGGCGCGCCCCAGAGCGTCGAACGGTTGGAAGTCGCCGATTTGCAGCGCTTCATGGGCCGCTTCTACGCACCGCAGCGCACGGTTTTGGTGGCGGTGGGCAATGTGCGGCACGAGAAAATCGTCAAAATGGCGCAAAAGTGGCTGTGCGATTTGCCAGGCGACGCCAAAAGCAACGCCGCCGCGCCCGCTACGCCCAAAGTCGCGGCGCATCACACGGTTTTGCGCGACGAAACCGAGGGCGCCCACCTCGTCATCGGCACGCGCGCCTACGCCTACGACGACCCCAGACGCTTCGCAGCCTGGGCGCTCGATTCGATCATGACCGGCGGCTATTCGTCGCGCCTGTTCCAGGAAGTGCGCGAAAAACGCGGGCTGTGCTATTCAATTGGTGGCATGAGCCAATCCTACCGCGCCACGGGCTACTGGGCCGTCGAGACTTCGGTCGCGCCGCAAAACGCCGCCAAAACCGCGCAACTGATTGGCAAAGAGCTTCGCAAAGTGAAAAGCGAGGGCGTGAGGGCCTCAGAACTCAAGCGCGCCAAGCAGATGGCGCGCGTCAATTTGCTGCTCGGCGAGGAGAGTTCGAGCGCGCAAATGGGCCGCATCGCGCGCAACGAATTGTATTTCGGACGCCAGATCTCGACGCCCGAAACGCTGCGTAAAATCGAAGCGGTGACCCTCGATGAAGTGCGCGTTGTCGCGCGCGAGATGTTCGTGCCCGAACTGATGAATTTCGCCGCGATTGGGCCGCTTTCGGAAGGGATGAAGCTGGAAATTGACGTGGAATGACCCGCCATTGAAATGGCGGGCTGCCAACAACTTTCGGCCTGCGCCGAAACCAAACAGTCGCGTTGTCCGCGAAGGCGGACAGTTACCAGTAGCCCGCCATTTCAATGGCGGGGCGAGGCATCAGCATGAAACCGCTTCTTCTCACCTTTTTGCTCTTCGCCGCGCCCGTCTGGGCGCAAAATCCGGTCGTGGTGCGCGTCCTCGACGCCGCCGGTGCGCCACTTCCCAACGCCCTGGTCAAAGTGCAGACCTGGGGGCAGGGCGACAAACTCATTCCCGAAGCCGCGACGGATGCCAACGGAACGGCGACGTTTTCGCTGCCCGTCAAGCCCGATGCGAAAAAGCCAGTGGGCCGCATCGTGGTGGCCGCCAGAGGCTTTGGTTTCGCGGGCGCGCCCCTGGCCGGTGAAAACCTCGAACTTCGTCTGGAAAAGGGCGCGACGTGGCGCGGAAAAGTTCTCGATGAGGCCGGAAAGCCGGTGGAAGGCGCCGTTGTCAGCGTGTCGGGCGTCAAGCCGGACGGCGATTGGGAGGGCGCCGTGTGGCTCATCGGCGAGAAAATCCCCGCGCTTTATACCGCCAAATCGGGCGCCGATGGGAGTTTTCAAATTGAAGATGTGCCCGCCACAATGGGGCTGACGTATGGCGTCAAACACCCCCGATTCGCTGTTGCGGTGGGGCGCGATGTGGCGGCGAGCCGCGAAGAAATCATCAAGCTCGTGCCAGGTGGCGGTATTCGCGGACGAGTTTTGGATGTCGAAGGCAAACCGCTTCCCAAAACCGAGGTTTGGGCGATGCCCGTTCCGCGCGACGAGGGCGGCAACCGTGCTGTCACCGACGAAAACGGCAATTTCAATCTTGAAAGTCTGGCGGCGGGCCAGTTTCGCGTTGGGGCGCAGGTGCCCGATGATGCGAAATTCGTGTTACCGCAAAGTCAAATGGTGACCGTCGCCACCGGAAAAATTTCGGATGTGTCCGATTTGCGCGCCGTCACCGGCGTTGAAATTCGCGGCATCGTGCGCGAGGCCGCGACCCAAAAACCGCTCGCGGGCGCGGGAATGATCGCCCAGCAGACTAATGACACCTCGGCCTACAACACCAGCGACGCGGCGGGCCGTTTCACCCTGCGCGTCGTGCCTGGGAATTACAAGGTGTATGTTTCGGGCGTCCCGACGGGCTATTTGCGGCCCACCGCGCAGCAAAGCGTGGAAGTCGGCGAAGCCGCGCCGCGCGAAGTCGTTTTCGAGTTGCAAAAGACTGCCACCATTCGCGGCGTCATGGTTGACGAAGCGGGAAAACCGTTCGCGGCACGCTTGAAAGTGGATCATTTCGAGGAAATCATCAGCGACGCAGACGGCAAGTGGGAATACACCCTGAGAAGCAGTGAGGCGCTTCGGATGGGCGGCGGCGAGGACGAAACCGGTTATTTCGAGGTGGTTTCGCCCGATAAAATCGAGACTTCCGAACGTGGCCCAGTCACGGTCAAGGTGCGAAAATTGGCGTGGAACACGGTTTCTGGGCGCGTCGTCGCGCCCGATGGCGCGCCGCTCGAAGGTGTCCAGGTTTCGGCGACTTTTTATGTGCCGCTGGGCGGCGGAGTGTCCACTTCGGCGACACGAACCGCCACCAGCGACGCGCAGGGGCGTTTCGTTTTGCCCAAAATCCGCGAGGGGCGCGGCTTGAAAATCAACGGCAAGAAAGCGGGTCTGGCCTTTCAAAGCGGCGGCGAAGTCACTAAAACCGGCGCGAACTGGACGGCGAGCGATCTCGTTTTCGCGGCCTTAGATCGCACCATTGAGGGCACGACCGCGCCTGGAGCGCGCGTGGTCGCGGCGGGACGCGAGGTCGTCGCCGATGGAGGTGGGAAATTCCGCTTTGAGGGTCTTCCTTCCGGCGATGTCATGGTTTTCGCGGCCAAGGACGGGCAGTTCGGCGCTCAGTTGAACGCGGCAGAGCGCATCGAACTCCGAAAACAGGAGTTGCAGGGCGTCGATGAGGCATTGGCGCGCGAAATCTGGCGCGAAGTGGTTGGGGATGCTCAGGGCAAGGATTTTTACGCGCTGGACTGGGTGAGAATGCGTCTGGCGGCGGGCGGCGACGGCTTTGAAGCGCGGTTGCAAAACGCGCGCACCGCCAACAACCGCGATATGGCTTTCCTGGCCGCCCTGGAGAAATGGGACGGCAAAACCGGCGTTCCAGCTCTTATCGGCGCTGCGGAAGAGATCAAAGCGCCCGACATCCGGCTTTACGCTTTTTTAAGCGCGGCCCAGAAGTCGGAGGACAAAGTTCTGGGCGCGCGGGCGCTCGAAGAGGCCGAAACCGTCCTTGACACAGCGGCAAAAGAGGCGTGGTGGCGCGAGATGAACCTCTACCGCGCCGCCGTAGTCGCCGAGAAATTCGAGGGCGAAAAGGCCGGTTCGCTGGCTCTCAATCGCGCCATCGCCTACACGCTCAAAAATCACGGCGAAAAATCCGTCTCCACTGGCCGCCAAAACCAGATCGGGCGCGACGAGATGTTTCGCATCCAGGCTCCCGTTGTCGCGCAGGGTTCGCCCGCGCTGTTGCGGCAGCTTTTCGAGGCCATCGAGCCAGGGAGCGGTTACGACATCTGGGCGCGCGCCGAAGCGATTCCGGTCGTCGCCAAAACGCACGGTGCTGAGGCTGCGCTGCCGTTTCTGGACGAACTGGAGAAAATGCCCGAACCGGCGCAAGGGGGCGAGCGGCAGATTTCCGCCATGAAGCCGGAATCGGCGTTCGGCACGGCGGTGCGTCCGGTGATTGAGATTATGGGCCGGACTTCGCCCGATGCGGCTCTGGCGCTCGCGCGGCGCGTGAAAAGTGATTATCATCGCGCGCAGGCGCTGGCAAACGCGGCGCGTTTTCAAACCGGCGAGACCGCCGCGAAACTGTGGCGCGAAGCCGTCGAGGGCGCGCGCGCCGAACAGGCGCCGCGTTTCGCGTCTCAGGCGTGGGAAATCGACCCCAAACTGGGCGCGGAGTTGTTTGAAATCGCGCGACTTCGCATCGAGGGCGAGTCAAAAAACGAATGGATGGACGACCGTCTGTGGCCCACTTTCGCGTTTTACTACGCGCGCGTTGATGCGGCGGGCGCGCGGCTCATTCTGGAGCGCGAATGGGGTCAGGCGATAGAGAGAAAAACCCAGGGCCAAACTTTGCAGGCATTCGCGCGCGCCATGACGCCCATCGACGGACGCCGCGCGTGGGAAATGGCGCGCCAGATTCCGGTTGAAGACAAGAATTTCTGGTCGCTCGAAGCGCGCCGCAAAATTGGGCAATATCTGGCGGCGAGCGAAGAACAGCGCCGCGATTTTCCGTTCGACCGCTGGGGCGCGACCGATACCTGGTCGCCTGGGGATGAAGATTGGTGAAGCGATGCAACCGGAAGCTAAAGCATCCGGCTGCATTGGGTAGAATAAAAAGCCGCATGATTCCCGTTTTACTCCTTGGCGCCGCCGGACGCATGGGCCGCGAAGTCGTCAAAGCCGTCCACCACGATTCGCAAACGCAATTAGTCGCCGCCGTCGGGAAAGGCAGCGCGGGCCGCGATGCTGGTGAAGTCGCTGGCATCGGCCCACTCGGTCTTCTCATCGAAAACGATCTGGATGCGGCCATCCAAAACTCTGGCGCGCGCGTCGCGGTCGATTTTTCGCTTCCGTCCGTCGTTGGGAGCAACATTCGCGCGCTTTTGAGGGCCAAAATCGCGCCCGTCGTGGGCACGACGGGGCTTTCCCAAAGCGATTTGGACGCGCTCGATATTGAAGCCAAAGCGGCGGGCGTGCCGGTTCTGGTGGCGCCCAATTTCGCCATCGGCGCAATTTTGATGATGCGTTTTGCTGCCGAAGCCTCGAAATATTTCGAGATGGCGGAAATTATCGAATATCATCACGAAAAGAAACTCGACGCACCGTCGGGAACGGCTTTTAAAACCGCCGTCGTGATGCACGCGGCGCGCGGCGAAGATTTCGCGCGCGTCGGCGGCGACACGGAGCAGCACAATTCGACCGCAATCGGCGCGCGCGGCGGCGAGATGGGCGGAATTTCGATTCACTCGGTGCGTCTGCCAGGCTTTCTGGCGCATCAGGAAGTGATTTTCGGCCTCGCCGGACAAACTCTCAACATTCGCCACGACACCATCACCCGCGAATGCTATATGCCTGGGGTTTTGCTGGCGATTCAAAAAATCGGCGAACTTCCCTCTGGCGTGCATTTCGGACTGGAGACGGTGCTTTAAAACAACCCCAACATGAATAAGAAAAAAGTCGCCGTCATCGGCGCGACCGGCATCGCCGGTCAACAGTTTTTGGCGGCTCTGCCCCATCATCCGCAGTTTGAAATCGTGGCGCTCGCCGCGTCTTCGCGCAGCGCGGGGAAATCGTATCTCGACGCTATCCGCGAGCCTTCGGGCATGGTCGGCTGGTGGTGCGATGAACCGCTTCACCCAGACTACGCCCCCATGCGCGTCGTCGAAGCCGATTCGTTCGATGCCGCTTCGGTTGACCTGGTTTTTACCGCCGTCGAAAGCGACGCCGCCAAAGAATTGGAGCCGAAATACGCCCTGACCACGCCCGTGGTTTCGACGGCGAGCGCGTTTCGCTATTTCGACGACACGCCGATTTTCGTGCCTGGCGTCAATAATTCGCACGTTGCCTTGCTCAAGCGGCAGCAACGGGAGCGCGGCTGGAAAGGTTTCGTCACGCCGGTTCCGAATTGCACCACGACGGGCCTGGCGATGACGCTCAAGCCGATTTTGGATAATTTTGGCATCAAAGGCGTGATTATGACTTCGATGCAGGCGATGAGCGGCGCGGGGCGGCGCGGCGGCGTGTTGGGACTGGATGCGCTCGACAACATCATTCCCTATATTTCCGGCGAGGAAGAGAAAGTTGAAAAGGAAACTCAGAAGATTCTGGGCGCGATTTCGGAAGACAAAATCGAAAGTGCGAATTTTGGCGTTTCGGCGACTTGCACGCGCGCCAACGTCTCGGACGGGCATACCGAAACCGTTTTCGTGGCGACGGAAAAGCCGTGTTCGACCCAAGAAGTCGCGCGTGTGATGCGCGAGTTTCGCGGCGATCTGGACGGTTTACCCAGCGTGCCGGAGCATTTGATTTACGTTCACGACGACCCCTTTCGACCCCAGCCCCGCCGCGACCGCGACATGGGCGGCGGCATGACGACCGTTGTCGGGCGTCTGCGCCAGGAGCGCGTTCTGGGTCAAAACGGCGTGAAATATGTTCTGGTGAGCCACAACACCAAAATGGGCGCCGCCAAAGGCGCGATTCTGGTGGCGGAACTGCTTTTGCGAGACGGCATTCTTTAGGAGGGAGGGGGGAGGAGGGAAGTGGGGAGGAATGACAATTTCAAACCTCCCTCCTCCCTCCTCCCTCCTCCCCACTTCCCCATGGCACCCTACAACGAAAGCGAACTGCAAGAATCCATCGAGGCCGGCGCGCGCAAACTGGCGATGAAACGTCAGCAGCACCGGCGGCAAAAGAAGTTTTTGTGGTTGGGAGCGGCGTTTTGTGGGGTTTTGCTGCTGCTGGGCATCGCGGCGAGTTGGATCGCGTCGCGCGCGCCGTCGGCGCCTTCTCTGGTCGTGACGTGGCCCAAACCCAAAGTGCGTCAGGTTTTGGCGCCAGGGCAGACGCTTCTGGCTCGTTCGGGCCAGCCGTTTTCGATTTCCGTCACCAATCCCGAAAAATGGGACGTGATCTGGAAAGCGGCGGGCGCCACTTCGCAGGGCAGTGAATTCTCCTGGGCACCCGCGAGCGGAAAGGCTGAACTGGTAGCCCGCGCCCGCCCGATGGCGAGCGGCTGGCAGGCGTGGGTTTCGTGGCTGTGGCCGGCGCGCGAAATCACGGTGAAGACCGTTTCGGCGCGCAAGGCGGGCGATTACGAGCGCGTCGTGGACGCCGGAGCGGGCGGAGCGTGGATTTATCCGCACATTTTCGCGGCGGGAAAAGTGAGTTTCGACGAGCGCGCCCTGCCGCTTCTCGCGTCGGCGATTGAGTTTGTGCCGCGCAACGGGCTTTCCAGCCAACTGGCGAGCGCATCGGGAAAGGTAACTCCGAGGTTGTGGCAAATCGTCGGCGATTTCGAGGGCAAGGGTGCGCCGTCTCAAGCGGGCACTTTCGCTTCCCTCCACGCGCCCAATGTTGAGGTCACGCTGCCCACGATTGCCCGTCACATCGTCAAAACCGCGCCGCAGAGCAGTGTGAAATTCGTGCTGCGGCTCGATAAAGACCCGTCCGAAGGCATTATTCGCCTCGATTTCGACGGCAAACAGGAACGCCGCGCCTGGGTTCGTCGCGCGGGCGAAAGCGCGGGCGGGCCGCTCACCGGCTGGGAGAACGAAGGCGCGGGGACGAATCTGCTGCCATCTTTGCCGCGCTGAAGTCACGGCGGAAACACGCTGATTTGCAACTGCGTTAACCTTTAAAAGCCGAATTCGCTTATGCCCACTCCTCCTCACGCGCCGTTTGGCCCGCTTTTGACCGCGATGGTCACGCCGTTTCGCCCCGATCTGAGTGTCGATTACCCGCGCGCTCAGGAAGTCGCGCTGCGTTTGCTGCAAAACGGTTCATCGGGTTTGATCGTCACCGGCACGACCGGCGAAAGCCCAACTCTCACTCCCGACGAAAGGCTGGAACTTTACCGCCGCGTCAAAGAGGTCGCTGGAGATGCGCCCGTCATCGCCAATTCGGGCGACAACGAAACCGCGTTCTCCGTCGAATTTTCCAAAATGGCGGCTCAAACCGGCGTGGACGCTCTGCTTCTGGTGGTGCCGTATTACAACAAGCCGTCGCAGGAAGGCTTGTTTCGCCACTTCAAAAGCATCGCCGATGCGGTCGAGTTGCCGTGTCTGCTTTACAACGTGCCAGGCCGCACGGGACGCAACATGAGCGCTGCGACGGCGGCGCGATTGAGCCAAATCGAAAACATCGTCGGCACCAAAGAAGCAAGCGGCGATCTGGTGCAAATCGCTCATATTCGCGCCCAGACCGCGCGCGACTGGGCGATTTATTCCGGCGACGACGCCGCGACGCTCCCCATGCTGCCTCTGGGCTGCTGCGGCTGCATTTCGGTGGTTTCGCACCTCGCGGGCAAGGAATTTCGCACCATGATCGATGCGTTCTGGAGCGGCGACATCGAAAAATCGCGCGAACTGCATTTGCGCTTGCTGCCCGTCATCGAAGCGCTCTTTCCGGCCACCGGTTCTTCGCCCGCGCCGGTCAAAGCCGCGCTGAAATTGCAGGGTTTCGATACCGGCGGTGTGCGGCTGCCGCTCGTGGAATGCGACGAAGCGGAAATCGCGGAACTCCAAAAGGTGCTGGAAACCGCCGGTTTGCTCTAAGCCACAGAGAACACAAAGAACACACAGAGAGACACAAAGATTTTAAAATTTCTCCGTGCCCCTCGGTGAATTCTCTGTGTTCTCTGTGGCTAAAACTCCATGAACAAGGAATCTTTGCTTCTCGAACTCGCCGACGAGATTCGGGTCTGCCCCAAATGCCGCCTCGCCGAGACGCGCACTCACGCCGTTCCTGGCGACGGCGAGGCGGGCGCGCAAATCATGTTCGTGGGCGAAGGCCCAGGCGAACAGGAAGACCTTTCGGGGCATCCTTTCGTGGGCAAATCGGGGCAATTATTGACGCGCGAACTCGAAAAAATCGGCATCGCGCGCGAAGATGTGTTCATCACCAACATCGTCAAATGCCGCCCGCCGCAAAATCGGGTGCCGCTAACGGATGAAATCGCGGCGTGCAACGACTGGCTGGGGGCGCAAATCGCGCTTATCGAGCCGAAATTCATCGTTCCGGTCGGCGGGCCGAGTTTGCAGACCCTGGTTTCCAAGAATTTGCGGATAACCAAAGCGCGTTCGCAGGTTTTTCGCAAAGATGGCATCCTGTTCATCCCGATTCTGCATCCGGCGGCGGCGCTGCGCGCGCCCGATGTGATGAAGCAGTTTCTGGAAGACCTGGCGAATCTGAGAGACTTTCTGGGGCGCGAAATCGGCGAAGAGGAAATTACCGAAATCGACGCGGGCAACAAAGAGCGCAACTGCACGCCCTCGGCGCCCGCCAAAACGGAAGAGGATGGCGGGACTTTGAGTTTGTTTTGATTATGAAAAACTGTTTCTCGCGCGTTTTGGCGCTGGGATTTTTGGTTTCGGCATCGCTTCCAACCTGGGCACAACCCAACATCGTGCCGCCAGAGCCAAAAGCGCCTGATTTCAATGTCAGCCAATCAAACCTCGATGCGATTGCACTTGTTGGCGCGTTCTATAACAAGATGCGTCATGCTGAAAGTTATCGCGGGCGCATGATGTTCATTAGAACCAATCTTAAAGATGGTAATGTTGTATATCAGTCAACGGCTGAAATGCAATCAAGTTGGATCAGCGATGCAAAAAAAGAAGGCGCATTTAGAAAAAGCGTCTTGAGTTACATTTTAACAGTTACTTCGGACAACACAACAAAGGTTGATAAGTTCAGCGTCATACACGATGGCGCGACGAACTATCGTTTTCATGAAACCGAAAAGCTGTGGAGCGTGCGCGATCAAGAAGCTAATAGCAGAATGATGTCATTAGAGTTCACGCGTGAGCCTTGGACTCATGCTCTTGCGTATTTTGGCGCCGGAATTAACTTTAGGGTTGAGCGTAAAGTTGTTGAAGGACAAGATCAAATCGTAGTAAGAACTGGTGGTAGCCTCCAATATATCTTCGATGCGAAAACTGGCAACCTCCAAAGTTGGAGCCGCACCCATTCGACTGGATCAACCGAATATCGTTGGCTGGATACCGAATTCAACGTGCCTTTGCCAGACTCGACTTTCGAGTGGAAAACGCCTGAAGGTGCAACGGAAGTCGCACCGGAAACTATGCGCCTCTCTTTTTGATCGACTTGAGAAAATCAAAAGCGGAAAACAAACGCCCCTCGTTCGTCCTTCCCACACCCCAACCCGAAATCCCCCGCGCGGCGATGTCGCGCGGTCATTTTTTGTCAGTTCCAAACTGTCAGTTAGAAAGGAAAAATTATGAGTAAAGAAGAAATCAAAATCATTCCGCTTGGCGGAGTGGCCGAAATCGGCAAAAACATGATGCTGTATGAATTCGACGACCAGATTCTCATCGTCGATTGCGGGGTCATGTTCCCCGACGAAGAACATCCTGGGGTTGACCTCATCATCCCCGACTTCGCCTATCTGCGCGACAATCGCAAGCGCATCGCCGGCCTTGCGCTCACGCACGGCCACGAAGACCACGTTGGCGCGATGGGATACTTCCTCAACGAATTCCCCGAAGTCACCATTTACGGTGGGCCGTTGACGCTGGGCATCATGAAGGCGCGCCTGCGCGAATCGCCGGTTGACCCCAATGCCATCAAAACCAGGGAAGTCGGGCCAGGCGAAAGCGCGCAAATCGGGCCGTTTGGTGTCGAATGGCTGCGCGTCGGACACTCGATTCCCGATGCCTGCGGCCTCGCCATCACGACGGAACTGGGCACGGTGATTCAATCCGGCGATTTCAAATGGGATCAAAGCCCCGTCGATGGCAAAGCGCCCATGATTTCGCGCTTCGCCCACTACGGCGAGCAGGGCGTTCTGGCGCTGTTGTCGGACACCACCAACGCGGGGCGCCCTGGCTCTTGCGAAAGCGAAAGCACCGTCCGGCCCGCTTTGGAGCGCATCTTCGCCGACGCGCCAGGCCGCATTTTGCTGGCGACGTTTGGCTCCAACGTGCATCGCGTGCAGCAGGTTTTGGACATCGCGCACCTTTACGGGCGCAAAGTGGCTTACACGGGCCGCTCCATGCTCACCATTAGCGGCATCGCGACGGAACTGGGCTATCTCAAGCCGCCCAGTCCCACTATTGATATCGAACAGATCGACGATCACGCCGACGATAAAGTCGTGATCGTGATGACCGGATCGCAGGGCGAGCCGATGGCAGCACTCAGCAAAGTCGCGCGCAATCAGAACCGCTTTTTGTCGCTCAAAGACAATGATACGGTGGTGTTTTCCTCGACGCCGATTCCTGGCAACGAGGGCGCGGTTTACAAAGTCATCAACGCGCTGTGCATGAACGGCGTCCACGTTTTCCGCGCGCCGCACGACCACGTTCACGTTTCGGGTCATGGCAACCGCGAGGATTTGAAGCTGATGCTCAACCTCACCAAGCCCGAATTCGCCATTCCCTATCACGGCGAACCGCGCCACGCGCTGGCGTATGCCGATTTGTGCGAGGAACTCGGTTTCGACCGCACCACCATCCCATTTTTGCAGGTCGGCGACGTTTTGAGCGTGAAAAAGGGCCACATCGATATCATCGACCAGGTTCCGGCGGGCGCGGTTCTGGTGGACGGACTCACCATCGGCGATGTCGGCTACTCCGTCCTGCGCGACCGCAAGCATCTCAACGACGACGGCGTGGTGGTGGCGACGGTGATTCTGGACAAGAAATCGGGCGCGATTCTGAGCGGCCCCGACATCACGCAGCGCGGCTTTTTGCACGCGCCCAGCAACGCCGATTTTCTGGCCAAGGCCGAAGAACGGGTCGAGGACAAATTGCAGGGTCTGCGCGGTGGCATGAGCGGCGACGAAGCCGGAATTTCGCGTCTGGTGCGCGAAACGCTTTCCGATGTGTTCTGGACGCAGCTACGGCGGCGCCCGATGATTCTGCCGGTCGTGATGGAAGTTTAAAAAAGGGGGACGAACCATTTGGTTCGTCCCCGTTTTTGTCGTTTTAAAACGCGGAGCAAGGCGATGTCACAAATTTGGAAGGAAAAATACAAGTTGGAGACTGCGCGCGAACTTGGCATCTGTGAACTGGAAGCCCAACGCATTATCGGATGGGATGAAAAGGGAATGAAAACTGAAGATCCAGAGTCGGCTTTGCGGGGGCCAGATCCAGAGTGGATTTACTACGTTGAGGTTTGCGGATTTACTTTCGCCTTCTTCTCGATTGAAATGATTCGGGCTTATTTGGATTATTACTCTCAGAAAGTCTTACCCAGCCGCATCCGTAATACGCCGCACGGCAACAGCCGCCTTCGGCAAGATGTCTTTACTCGCTTGCCGCTTTACTTGCGTGAAGAGCCAAAGCGCCTGAAAGTCATTAAAGCACTGCAAAAAGCATTGCAGGAGTTCAGCGAGTGAGACAACATTGGCGTATCTCGCGTTTTCTCTTGTTTTTGGCGGGCCAATTTGATTGTTGGTTAGTTGCTGTCTGGTTTGCAGCAACGTTTAAAGCGGTGCTATGAGCGGCTTCTCCTATCTCTTTCTCGGTCTGGCGCTTTTCGTCGGCTTTCGCGCGCTGCAAAGCTACGCCAACGTCGCCAGCACCAAAAAATGGCGGCAGGATGAGCGAATTCGCATTCGAAATGTCGTGGAGAAGATGCCCAGCAACGCCGGAGCGCACGCGCAGTTGGCGGAATTTCTGCTCGAAGACGGCGATATCGACGGCGCCATCGCGCAGTGGCGCACCGCGATTGGCCTCACGCCACAAGGCCCATTTGCCACCGAGTGGAAACGAAAACTCAAAGCGACGCTTGAAACGCAGGCCGTTTTGGCGCGCGGCGAAAAAGTCGCCGGTTTTCGCGAGTGGCGCGTGTGCGAGAGGTGTCAGGCCAAAGTTGCGGCGGGCGCCAAATCGTGCCCGCAGTGCGGCGCGGTGCTCACTAAAAGTTTTCTGGAGTGGTTTCTCAACTCCGGCACGCAGCAGGACATCTGGCGCCAGGCGATTCCCATCTCGCTGGTTTTATGGATTTGCTCGGTCGTTTTTATGAATCTTTCCATCGAGTGGAAGGGGACGATTATCATGTCGTCGGTGATAGTCGGCGGCTATTTGATTGTGCGTTCGATGGATGCGTGAAGCGCCGTTCAAGCGCCGTCGGTGAGGCCCTCATGGGCCATTTTGAGCAGCCATTCGAGGTTTTGCATTCCGAACTCGCCGGAGATGAGCGGGTCCTGGCGTTCGCGGATGGCGTGGAGAAAATCGCCGATGAGATAGCTCACCGGATCGCGATGGAGGTTGTCGTAGCCGTCGGGCGCGGTGTATTGGGCGCGGTAGGTGCCGTCGGGCGCCGTCACGCCGTTGTAAGTCACCACGCGGCCATTGAAAGCGAAACGGCGCATCGGTTTGCGCGCGATGGTGGCGTCGAGGGCGCGCAAAATGGCGCGGCAGGTTAGCAAACGACCGTTGGGACAGGAAACCGCAAAACGCGCGGTGATTTCCGATTGATGCGCGCTTTGCGAGCGCATCACGCGCAGCGATTCCTCGACAATTTTGGCGCCCTCGCCGGCCAGAAACTGGGCGACCGAAAGCGGGTGCGGCCCCAAGTCCATCCATAGTTCGCGGGTTTCGCGCGGCGCGTTGGGATTGGCGGTTTCGAGTTCCATGGCGAAATCGCCGACTTCGGGCGGCGTGGTGCCCGCCAATTTGCACAAAATCGGTGTCGCGGCGCCGTATTGAAGCTGCGTGGCCAAAACCAGCTTCTTTTTGCGCGCCAGACGCACCAACTCTTTGGCGCCGTCGAGATTTTCGCGCATTTTGCGCGTCGGCGCGTAAACGAGCGGCTTTTCGCACAAAACGTGGGCGCCCGCTTCGAGGCATTCCAGCGACTGCATGAAATGCTGCGTTGAAGGCGTGGCGACGCACACCGCGTCGGGCTGGGTTTCGTGCAGCAGCGCGGTGAGGTTGGAGTAGGTGAGGCCCGCAAAGCCGAAATCGGCGGCCAGAGCCGCGCCGGTTTGGGCCGCTGAGTCGTCGCTGCTGCCCAGAATCGAGACGACTTCGCAACCGTGACTGGCAAACCAGCGCGCGTGGCTTTTGCCGATGCCCGAAGCACCCAGAATCGCAATTTTCATAGGAAAAGTGGTTTTTGTTGTCGGACGACGCGGCGGAAACCTCCCCCGCCCCCTCCTTCGTTGAGGTTTGAGAATCTAATCCGCAAGTTGGTAGTAGCGCCGCGAGGCGCGTTTGTTGTCACTCTGGCCCAAACGCGCCTCGCGGCGCTACTACCAACTTGCGGATTAGGTTCTGTGTCAACGAAGGAGGGGGAGTCAAGAGCGCTGCTGTCTCCACTTCACTGAGACGTTTGAATAAAAACGTGCGGTAGCGCGCTCGACTCCCCCTTACGAAGTCGGGTGCCCTCTGGGCGACGGCGGGGGAGGTTAAAGCACATCGTCTTTCCAACAACCGATAGCTTAATTAAAACAAAACCGCCGCAGACAAAGGTTGTCTGCGGCGGTTTCGGTTGGATTATACGGTGGGTGCGCTGGTGTGACCTTAGACAGGCCGTCGCCATTTTATCGCACCCTCGCGGCAAATCGAGAGAACGAGCCTAAGACTCGCACCCACCTTGCCCAGATTTACAATCGTTAATACTGACCACCTCCTTACTGAGATAACCCCAGTATAAATTCTGTCAACTGTCTTTGCAAGAGGTTTTTTGACGGTAAAATGGCTTTGTCTATGCTCGTCCACAACTTCAATGCCGGCCCTGCCGTGTTGCCGCTTCCCGTTTTACACCAAGTCCGCGACGAACTGGTCGAATTGCCCGCTTTGGGCCTCTCCGTCATGGAGATGAGCCATCGCTCCCAGGATTTCGAAAGGTTTCTCGACCGCGCCGAAGGTGGACTGCGCCGTTTGCTGGATTTGTCCGATGAGTTCGCGGTGTTGTTCTTGGGCGGCGGCGCCAGTCTGCAATTTTCGATGGCGCCGATGAATTTGCTTACCGACGGCGCGCGGGCCGATTATCTGGTGCATGGCTCGTGGGGCGTCAAAGCGCTCAAAGAAGCGCAAAAAGAGGGCGAGGCGAGTCTGGCGGCGACCACCAAAGACGCCGGTTATCGCCGCGTGCCAAATGAAAGTGAAATGACGCTCGATGGGGGCGAAATACGTTCATTTCACTTCCAACGAAACCATCGAAGGCGTGCAGTGGCCGCGCGAACCGCAAACCGGCGGTGTGCCGTTGGTTTGCGATGCGTCGAGCGACATCCTCTCGCGCCCCATCGACATCGAAAAATACGGCCTGATTTACGCCGGAGCGCAAAAAAACATTGGGCCGTCGGGCGTCACGGTTGTGATTATTAAGCGCGATTGGATCGAGCCGCGCGGGGATTTGCCGACCATGCTGGCCTACGCCACGCACGCCAAAGAGCGCTCGCTTTACAACACGCCCAACACTTTCGGCATTTACATGATAGGTCTGGTGTGTGAGTGGATCGAGAGCCTGGGCGGCCTTGAAGGCATGGCGCGGCGCAGCGCCGAAAAAGCGAGTTTGATTTATGATGCCATCGACGCCAGCGATTTCTATCGCGGTTTCGCCGAAAAGGAGAGCCGTTCGCAGATGAACGTGACGTTTCGGCTTCCCGATGAAGAACTGGAACGAAAATTCGCCGCGCAAAGTGAGAAAGCGGGCCTGATTGGACTCAAAGGCCATCGCAGCGTCGGCGGACTGCGCGCTTCGATTTATAATGCGCTCGAACCCGAATCGGTGCGGGTTTTAGTCGATTTCATGCGCGAATTCGAGCGGGAAAACGGCTAACGAGAAAGCGACATGAAGTCGCAGCCAACAGAATGTCGGCCTACGCCGACAACTCCCGTCAACGAAGGTTGACGATTTCGCTGGCTGCGACTTCATGTCGCCTAAAACGCTTTAGCGATTGATTTCCGTCGCCTGGGGCAGTGATTCTTCCACCACAGCAGGTTCGACCGTTTCGGCCATCATCGCTTTTTTGATGGCGCGCGTTAAATCCGTTTTGCGAACGCCGAAAGCGGCGATTTTCCCGTCGCGCCCCACCACGATGGTATAGGGCATGGGCATACCATCAGGGGAGTAAAGGGTAGTGGCTGGTTTGTCCTCACCGTCAAAGATTTGACGCCAGGGCATCTTATACTGCCGCGTGAAAGCAGCCATTTGGTTTGGGTCAACATCGCGTGAAACACCGATGACTTCGAAGCCCTCATCTTTGTAAGCGTTGTAGGTGTTTACGATGTCGGCTCTTTCTTCAACGCAGTAAGGACACCATGTCGCCCAAAAGTCGATCAAAACCACTTTGCCCTTGTAATCTTCCCAGGAAACCGTGTCCCCATTGGGGTATCTTTTCCAATCGTGTGTGAAAGAGTAATCTGTAGATCATGGTCAGCATCACCTTGTCGTGCCCTCACTGCGGGGAATCGAGTCGGGTTCGCCGTCATGGCCGCACCCAGCAGGGCAGCGAGCGCTTGTATTGCACCGTGTGCCGTCGGGCCTTCACACCTTCTCCCAAGTCGCGCTCTTTGAGCCAGGAAAAGGCGGAGATGATCGGGCGGGCGCTGTTGGAGAAGACGCCCCTGATCGGCATCTGCCGCACGTTTAAGGTCTCGCCCAACACTGTGTATAAGCTGCTCAAAAAAACGTAGAAGCCTTGCCTGCTTTAGACGAGACGCTTATGCCCCATAAGGGCCATGACGAGGTGATCCTTGATGAGTTGTGGAGCTTCGTGTGGGCCAAGCGCAATGCAGTGTGGATCTGGATCGTGCTGTCGCGGCGCAACTTGCAGGTGCTGGCCTTCTTTGTCGGCAGGCGTGACCTCCAGAGCGCCGAGATGGTGTGGAAGCAGGTGCCTCTGCCCTGGCGCGATGATCTGGTGTTCACCGATGGCTATCGCGTTTATCAGTCGCTTTTGCAAAAGGCGCCTCTTCAGCACGCTCGCTGCCTCAAGCGTGACCCTGAGACCTGGGGTGAGACTTCACCCGTCGAAGGCACCAACAACGCCTTGCGCCAGGGCGTGTCCTACCTCACTCGCAAATCTCTGGCGTTTGCGCGCTCGCTCCACTGGCTCCAGGCTCGACTCCACTGGTTCATCCATCACTGGAACCTCAGACAAGCCAAAAAATACGCCTAACACTCACTCGGAAAAGATACCCCCATTGGTATCTTTGATGGGGAAATCGAACGGCTTGCCGCCGATCTTGAGGCGCGGGTCGTAGTCCAGTTTGGGAAATTCGGCGACCTGCTGCATTCCTGCCCGCGCACCGGTGGCAAAGGTCGAATCCGGCAAATCGGCGTTGATTTTGGGGTCGCGGTAGGTTTCGGTGCTGGTAATGAGCTTGCCGTCGTCCATTTGCGAAAGCGTGACGCGGCGCAAAAGGTGGTCTTCTTTGCCGATGGCGTAAGTTACGGTTCCGCCTTCGCCATATTCGGAGAACTCGACGACCACGACATCCATGCCTTCTTCGCTCTCTCCCATCGAAACCGAACGCAGCGATTTCTCGAAAGCGGCGAGCGGATCGTTGCCCGCCAGAAGCGTGACCAGAGCGGTGCCATCGGCTCCGACGAGGCCGAGTGCCTTCCGCAGCGCGCCCGTTCCGGTTGGCGCCTTGCCCCTGACGTAAGAATTGGGTTCGCGAGAGAGAGTGTGAAGCAGCGCCGAGCCATCGGAAACGATTTGCTGGCTTCCCGCCGCGTCCTGGCTGAAAATGTTGAAGAGATCGGGCCTGGCGTAAGAAATTTGCGCTTTGATGCCGAAATAGTCGGGGAAACCGGTGGTTTCGATCTGCAGACTGCTCGAATAGGTGTCGGCGGTTTTGTAAATCGCCGCCGTCTTGTCCAAAATTTCGCGCGCGGCGGCGTCGATTTTGGGCGCTTCTTTGGCGGCGGCTTTGGGCCTGCCCTGCGCCTGAGCCGGTTGGGGATGCAGCGCGCCGCCTGTCAAAAGGGTGGTGGCAACGACGCCACAGGTCAAAAGACCGATTTTAAGATGGAACACGAAAGTTTTCCTCCTGCGGAAAGTGCGGATAGGGACTGATATAACAGAAAAACAGGGTTGTGGAAAGTTGCGCTTTCACTTGTTGTCACCCGCGCAATTTTAACGCGGGAAGAGGAAATTAAATTTCGGTTAAGTCAGCGCGAAGTGATAAAACCCGTTGTTCGCTTTTTCTAAAGCCTCTCGCAATGACAAAACCACTACAAAGGACGACCTGAGTTATATTAGAGAAAAATCATGCCTCGTTCGAGCCTTTCGCCTGTCCAAAACCCAAAAATGAATCCAAATCTCGTTTCCCTTCCCGAATCCAAACCCCAATCTGCCGAACCCGCGCCGCGCGCCGCTTTGTGGCGGTTTTTGGCTTATGTGCGGCCTTACACCGCGCTTTTGGCCTTTGCGGTGTTTTGCGGCATCCTCAAATTTCTGCTGCCCGCGACTCTGGCCATCACCCAGCGTTTCGTCATCGACGAACTGGTGCCGCGCGTCGGGTCGGGAGTGGAGCACACCGATTTTTCCTATCGTGCCACCATTTCCTATCTCCAATGGACCTCGACGTTTCTGCCACCGCACTGGGGCACTTCGACGCCCTGGGGACAGCTCAACCTCCTCATGGCGACGCTCGTGGTGGTTTACGCCCTGTGGGGCGTGACCGCTTATTTGCGGACGTATCTGGCGCAGTTGGTGGGGCATCGCGTGATTTTGGATTTGCGCTCCGATTTATACCAGCACATCACGCGGCTTTCCCACTCGTTTTTCCAGTCGAACCAGTCGGGCGGCATCGTGTCGCGCTTGATGAGCGACATCGCGCTCGCGCAAAACTTCGTGGGCAGCGCCATGACCACCATCTGGATGGATCTGGCGTCGTGCGGCTTTTATCTATGCCTGCTGTTCAGCATGGACGTGCCGCTCGCGCTCGCTTCGCTGTGCGTTTTCCCGTTTTACATCGCCTCGATGAGAACCTTCGGACGCGCCGCCAAACGCACCACCAAAGAAGTGCAGGAAGCGCTCGAAGACTTTTCCGGCGACGTGCAGGAGCGGGTGGCGGGCATTGGCGTGGTGAAAAGTTTCGCCGCCGAGGGCCGCGAAGCGCGCTCCTTTTTTCACGGCGCGCGCGGCCTTTACGAACTCACCATGCGCGGCGTGCGCGTTTCGGCGCTTTCCAACACGCTCACGCAGTGGCTCACGCAAATGGCGTCCCTCGCGCTGCTCTGGTATGGCGGCTATCGCGTTTTGCAGGGCCAGACTTCGCTGGGAACGGTTCCGGCGTTCATGCTGCTGCTGCGCGAATTATATATGCCGATGAACCGCATCAGCGAAATGAACACCATTTTGCAAAATTCGCTCGCCGCCATCGACCGCGTGTTCGAAGTCTTCGACATTCATTCCGACGTGCCGCAAAAGCCCGATGCTCACCGTTTGGGCCGTCTCAAAGGCCGCATCACGCTGGACAACGTGACTTTCGGCTACACCGAAGATCAGCCAGTTTTGCGCGACATCAACCTCGATATTCGCCCTGGCGAGGTGGTGGCTCTGGTGGGTTCGAGCGGCGCGGGCAAATCGACGCTGATTCAGCTTTTGCCGCGCTTTTTCGACCCGCAGCAGGGCCGCGTTCTGGTGGACGACACCGACGTGCGCGACGTGACGCTGCGTTCGCTGCGCAGTCAAATCGGCGTGGTGGCGCAGGAAACCCTGCTCTTTTCGGGCAGCGTGCGCGACAATTTGCTTTATGGCAAACCCGACGCGAGCGGCGAGGAACTCGAACGTGCCGCGCGCGCCGCGCACGCCCACGATTTCATCGACGCCATGCCCGACGGCTACGACACGGTTCTGGGCGAACGCGGCGCGCGGCTTTCGGGCGGCCAGAAACAGCGCATCGCGATAGCGCGCGCCTTTTTGTGCAACCCGCGCATTTTGATTCTGGACGAAGCGACTTCGGCGCTCGACAGCGAAAGCGAAGCCCTGATTCAGGAAGCGCTCGCCGAACTGATGAAAGGCCGCACCAACATCGTCATCGCCCATCGCCTCAGCACCATTTTGGGCGCCGACCGCATCGCCGTGATGCGAAACGGCAAAATCGTCGATATCGGGCCGCACGCGGAACTGCTGGGTCGCTGCCGCCTTTACGCCAATTTGTATAACACGCAGTTTCGCGTGGCTCTGGCGGGCTGACGGCCAAAATCACCCGCCGATGGAAGTTGAAGCGAGATACGAGCGTAGGCTCTATGAAGTTGGATGGATCTTCGACAACACGGCGGCGGGAGCGGCTACATATGATGCCCTGACGCTTTTGAAGCATCTGGCATAGACGGATGAAGCCCCTTGTTTTGGCTTTATTAGTCGAACGTTAACTTTGGTTGATGATATCACGGATAACGGCTCGGAATATAGTTTGAAAAGTAACTTGTGCGGTCTTCATTTGGAACACTTTCGCTTCGGGTGGCTCTGCTTTGTCAAGCTGCCCCTCGCCCAAATATACGTGATAACGAACTTCGATCTGAAGAGATTCCACACCCGCTTTTTGCCCATAACGCTTGGTAATATAACCACCAGAGAAGGGGCTGTTTCGGGCTGTAGTATAACCCTCCGCTCTAAAGTGATGTTCAACGCAGGCCACCAAGAACTCAGAACAGCTTTGGCCTCGGCCATCGCCTAAATCAATAACGTGGCCTTGAAACGGCCCGAAAAAGCTGTGCAGATCAAGCAGGTAAACCTTGCCAAAGCGTTGGATGTTTAAGTCGAGCAATTCTTCCAACTTCTCGTGATATGGAAGGTAAAACTGTTGGACACGCTGTTGGAGTTCCTGAAGGTCAGGAGCGACTTGATAGATGGGTTTATTCATTCCCGTGCGCTCGGCAATAACAGAGGAAAAGAACGACCCCAACAACGGTTCGCTGATTCGGCGGTTCAAATCAACAACGTAGCGGCTGTGTGTAGCTTGCAGAACCGTGACGCCTAAAGCGGGTAGGAAATTGTAAAGTGTGCCGAGGTGCCAGTCTGTGTTGGGTAACGATGCCAAATGTTCCGGCGTAAACTGCGCCGCAATCGCATCAGGAACATACATTCCACAGTGAGGTAAGTTGGCCACGACGGGGATTGTGTTGTCTTCCGGTTCATATAACTCAAAAAGTTTCACGGCTTTATTATCTCATGTAGAACACTCTTGTTACTGGGAGGACACCATAAAACTCACAGCTTTGTCATCCTTTGACTTCCAGGATGCGCCCTTTCATTGCCTCCAATCCAGCGTTGCAATACCCTGAATAAGCCCCAACCCGACGGCAATTTTATGACTTCCACCCCCATCCCTCCCGTCGCAGCTTTGCGCGCCGCCATCCGCGACGCTTCTCATGGCCTCATCGAGCGCGGCGCGCTCGTGGAAACCATCGCGCTGGCGGCGGTGGCGGGCGAACACGTTCTGGTCATCGGGCCGCCAGGAACCGCCAAAAGCGAAGCGGCGCGGCGCATCGCGGCGGCTCTGGGCGGGCGCTATTTCGAGTATTTGCTGGGCCGCTTCACCGAACCAGGCGAGATTTTCGGGCCGGTCGATCTGGTCAAACTGCGCGAGGGGCAGGTCGAAACCCGCGTCGAAGGCATGCTGCCCGAAGCCGATTTCGCCTTTCTGGACGAGATTTTCCTCGGCTCGACGGCGATTTTAAACACCCTGCTCGGCATTCTCAACGAACGGACGTTTCGGCGCGGCCACACCATCCTGCGTTGCCCCTTGCGCGCCGCCATTGGCGCCGCCAACGCCATTCCCACCGATCCGTCGCTCGAAGCCTTCGCCGACCGCTTTTTGCTGCGAATTTATCTCGATCCCGTGCCCGACCCGCGTCTGGAAGAACTGCTCGAAGGCGGCTGGCAAACCCGCGACGAAACCCGCCAGAGCGCGAGCCTGAGCGATGTGGACGCGCTTTCCAATCTGGCGCGCGAGTGCGATCTGGGCGCGGCCCGCCCCGTGCTGGCCGACGCGATTCGTCGTTTGCGCGGCGCGGGCATTGTCTTCAGCGACCGCCGCGCGGTGCGGGTGCAAAAACTCATCGCGGCGGCGGCGGCACTCGATGGCCGCCGCGTCGCGGGTGAAGCCGATTTGTGGCCGCTCATTCTCGCCGTCCCTTCGCGCGACGACCAGGCCCGCGCGCGCGAAATTTTGCGCGACAGTCTGGAAAAATCGTCCAACGCGGCCCTGCTTTTGGCGGCGGAAGAAGCCTCAAGTGGCCCCTTCGCGCGCGCCGCGCGTTTGGGCGAAGCGGCGCGCGACCTGTTGGCCTCGCCGCAAAATGATGCGCCCTGGCGTCTCAAACTCGAAGGCGTGGCGCGCGAAATGGACGCCGCGTTCGCTCCCGAAAACCGCCCGCCCGATCTGGGCGAAGTGCGCGCCCAAATCGCCGCGACTTTGAATCCTCAGCATCAGCCAGAGAAGTCGCTTGCCGGAGGTTTTTGATTTTCGAGAATCTAATCCGCAAGTGTCGCTCGACTTTTGAGCTTTGAGAATCTAATCCTCAAGTTCGTAGTAGCGCCGCGAGGCGCGTTTGGGCCAGAGTGACAACAAACGCGCCTCGCGGCGCTACTACGAACTTGAGGATTAGATTCTCGAAAATCAAAACCTCCGGCGACTGATTCTCAAACCGAAATCGCCCCTTCGCCATGACTTTCTCCACCCTCGGCGGCTGGACGACGCGCGCCGACGCCCTCGAACCCCTCGCGGTGATCGCGCGCGGCGCGGCGGCGCGCGACCTCGCCCAGCGTCTGCTCGACCGCTCCGACGAGCAGTTGCACCCCCTGCGCGGCGCGGTTTCCGCCTCCGCTGCGATTTTGGGAGTGTGCGGCCCTTTTGAGGCGCTGCCCTGGGCCAGCGATGCGTTTTATCTGGGCCGCGACGGGGCGCCGTCGCTGCTGTGGCCGGTTCATCTCGCGCCACCGTTCGCGCCCGATTTGATGGAGCGCGCGCTGCGCCGCCGTTTTCCGACTCTGGCCGCGCCGCTCGCGATTGTGCCCGCCTGGAAAATGGTTTTGCCGCTCGGCGAGGCGCTTCCGCTGCGGCGCGAGCGCATCGAGCAATTTCTGTCGCGGGGCGATGTGCCATGAATTTGCCCGCGCCGCTCGCGCCCTGGGCGCCTTTTCTTCAGGATTTTCCGCTCGAAGTCGCGCCCGCGCTGGGGCAGTTGGCGCAGCGCGTCGCCGCCCTCGTGGGGCCAATGGGCCTCGATACCGAGCAGCTCGACGGCGAAGTGGACGGCTACGACGGTCTATCGCGGCGCGGTTCGCCCGAACGGATGCTGCTCTCCGAGTGGCTGCTGGCGCAGGAAGCGCCCGACGAATGGTCGCGCCGCGCCGCCGAAGGCGAACTGTCGTATCTGCAACTGGCGCGGCGCGCTCCGCAGCAGTCGAAGGCCGTCGCCGTGATTTTCGATGGCGGGCCGGAGGTTTTGGGGACGCCGCGCTTGGGCCAGCTCGCGGTGTTGCTGGTGCTGGCGCGTCGCGCGCGCGAACGGGGCGCCGAACTGGTGTGGGGCATCGCGCAAATGCCGACCGCGCAACTGTGGCGCGATTTTTCGCCGTCGGGCGCCAGCGCCCTGCTCGAAACGCGCGTGAGTGCGCCGCCGACGACGGAGGACTTGGATTTCTGGCGCGAATCGCTGCCGGAGTGCGACGAAAGGTGGCTGGTTGGCGGGCCGCAAATCGCGGCGCTGGCGGGGGAAAACGAGTCGGTTTTTTCTCTCGAAGACCCTCTGGAAGCGGTGCGCGCGCTCGATGCGACGGCGCGTCCCCATCACGGCGCGCGGCGCCAGGCGCGTCTGGAACTGCCCGACGACGCGATTTGCACCCGCCTGCTGCGCGATCCCTTCGGAACCGCGCGCGAAGTGGCGGGACAGGTGCGGCGCGTCAAACCTTCGCAGAAACCGGTTTCCAATCTGGTGTGGCTGGGCGGGCACACCCTCGCGTCCCGCGCGGGCGACGGCGGGATTCTGGTGTTTCGCGTGCCGTCCTCGCCGCGCGGCGGCGTCGCCAAGCCCAAGCATTATCATTTAGAGGGTGGCGGCGTGCATTTCGTGGGCGAATATGATGGAGCCATTCTCGCGGCAAGTCTGGACGATAACGGTCTGATTCTCGAACACATCGGCGGCAAATCGCGTAAGGTTCCGGTTGGCTTGTATCGCTGTGAAAATACGACGGCGCCCACTTCGTTGCAACCGCTATGGAATCTCAAATCTGCTGATTTCCGGCCCCTTTTGCTGTTGCCGGACGGCACTCTGGCCCAGGTTCTCCCTCAACCTCGGAACGTGGCTGCTCAGGGCGTTCTGGCTCCCGTGTTGCACGGCGTTGAAGCCGTAGAGCGTTTCGGAAACAACCTCATGGCGCTGGCGACTTCATCTCAGCCTGATTCGGTGGGGCGCATCGTGCAATTGGAAGGCGACAACAGCCATTCCAACGGCTTAAAACTACGGGAACATCCTTACAATCACGGCGTGGTCGGAGCCGCGTTCTGGGGCGGCGCCTCTGGTATGGAAGAACCCAAAGCGCGTTTGGGCGCGTTGTCTTATGCAGCCAAATCAACGAAGGGCGAATGGTGGATGTTGTGGTCGAAAAACGGTAAAGAGTGCTTCAATCAAATCAATCTCGCGCATGGCGAAACCGTGTGCGGCGTAATTGGTGTGTCGGCCAGATGGCCTTCGCCAGGGGTTCTTACGCGCGGCGCCAACGGTCTGGCGTTGCGCGGCCCCGATTGGCGCCATCAAATCGCGTTAAATGAGGCAATTGAACAGGTGGCCGCGTGTTCCATAACGCCTTATGTCGCCTACACGACGCCGCGCGAACTGGTGGTTTATTCGCTGTCGCTGGCCGTGGTTCTGGCGCGCTGGCAATGGGAGGAATCGGAATGAGAGGCGAAGTGCGCCCGCGCGCTCTGGCGCATCGCGGCGTGGTGATGGCGGCGGGTTGGTGGCTCGATCCCGCGCTCTGCGGCGAGGACGAAGCGCGCCGCCGCGTTTTGGCTCATTGGGAAAACGGGGCGCGGCTTTTTGAGGTCGAAGGCGGCAATTTGCTGCTGTTCGCGTCGCCGCGTCCGCTTCGCGCCGACATTGCGCCCGCGACGGTTTTAGTCGAGCGCGAAGGCTGGCTCCTCTCCGCGCCGCTCTCCGATTCCGAGTGGCAGGATCTGCACCCGCGCGCGCCGTCTGCGGGGGAAATAAGGGGGTGCAATCTGGCGTTGGTGCGCGACGGCGCGCTGCTGGTGGCGCGTGGGGCGCAGGCGCTCGATCCCAGCCTGTGGCTTGATGTCGAAAGCTGGGAAAGCGTCGAATTGGAAGCGCTGGGCGAAGTCGCGGCCCTCGCGGTGGCCGCAACTCCCGCCGTCGATGTGCGGCGCGCGCTCGATGTGCCCACTTCGCCCGAACTGGCGCGCTTTCTGGCCCAGATGCGCGGCGAAGAGATGCCCGATTTGCGCCCGTCGTGGCGGGAGCGCTGGCGCGCATTCTGGGCGAAATCGGGCGACGGAAAGGAAGTCGAAGGCGGTGTTCGCGTCGAAAAACGCCGCTTCTGGCTCGGCAAACTCTTCGATTTTCGCTTCGGCGCGGGCGGCGACGCACCCCCTCTGCGCGAGGGCGAGAATTTTTCGAGCGAATTCGGCATGGTGGCGCACGCTTTTTTCGTCGCGGCGCTGCTGTCGCTGCTGGGAAGCGCCTTCACCTGGCCCAGCGACGGATTGGGAGGCGTTTTGGCGTTGTGGGGAGGGTTGTTACTGAGCCTGTTGCCCATCGCGGGCCTCGCGTGGGCGTTGATGGTGCTGGCGCGGCTGGTGCCGGTGCCGCCTCGCATGGCGCGCAAGCTGTTGAATGCGCCGCAATCCGCGTGGCGACGCTTTTTCCCTCTGGATTTGTTGCTCGTGATGCTGCTGTGCGGCTCGTTTTGGGTGTTTTGCATTCAGCGCGACTGGATTTGGATGATTCTCGCGGCGGCGCTGTCATTTTGGGCGGCACTCGAAGCGCACTGGGCGCGGCGCCGACTCGACCCCGTCGAGGTGGCGGCTCGCGCGGCGACGGCGGGTTCGGGCGGCTGGTGGCAGCGACTTTTCGGCTCGAAGAAAGGCGCGGGCGCGGGGCCCAGACCGCGCAGTGGCGCGCTGCAAAACTTTTTGTGGCGCACCGAACTGGCGCGCCTTTTCGGAGCGCGTCAGGCGCGCTACATGATGCGGATGGTGCAAATGTTCGAGCGCGGCGACCTCGACGCGGCGCTGCGTCATGCCGTGCCCTTCAACGTGTTCGGCGCCGGCGCGACTCACCCCGCGCTCGGCACGCCCAAACCGCGCGCCGACCTCAATTTTCTGGGGCCGCGCGGCGCGGGCGGTGGCGCGGGCTTCGCGCTGCCGCCGCAAATTAAGGAACTGCTCACCAAACATTACCGCGCCGCGCACGAAACGCTGGCGGCGCAAAATCGGCTCGACGAAGCCGCGTTTGTCCTCGCCGAACTGCTCGATTCGCCCGCCGAGGCGGTGCAGTTTCTGGAAAAACATCAGAAATGGCGCACGGCGGCGCAGCTTTGCGAAGCGCGCGAACTGGAAGCGGGCCTCGCGGTGCGATTGTGGTGGCTGGCGGGCGAGCGCGAACGCGCCGTCGCGGTCGCACGCCGCAACAACGCCTTCGCGGATGCGGTTTCGCGTCTGGAACGCGGAGATCAAACCCAGCGCGAGGCGGCGCGCTCGCTGCGTTTGTTGTGGGCGCATCACTGCGCTCTGGCGGGCGATTTCGCGGGCGCCGTCGAAGCGGCGTGGCCGGTTTTGCCGCACGTTCCCGACGCGCGCGGCGTTGTCGGCGCCTGGATCGAGCGCGGTCTGGAAGGGCAGGGCGTCGCGGCGGCGCAGATGCTGGCGCGTCAGGCGCATTTTCTGGATCAATTGAGTCCCCCAACGATGGAAAACTGGCGGGCGCGGACTCTCCAACTGCTCGAAAACGCCGACGAAGAAGGCGTGAATCTGCGTTTGCGTTTCGCGGCGCTGCTTTGCGGTGCGCCGTCTGGGGAACTGGCGCGGGCGGCGGCGCGGCGCACGGTGCGCGCTCTGGCGCGCGACGGCGCGCAGTTTCCGGCCTGGAGCGCCGCGCTCAAAACGCAGACCAAAAGCCTGCTCGATTTCGCCTCCGACGGCCCCCTGCGCGTCGATGTGGCGCGCCACACTTTTCCCACCGCGCCGCCGCGTCTGGAAACGCGCACCGAGCCGCTTTCTTTGGTTTTCGAGGCCGACGACGCCGGCAGTCTCGAAATTCACGACGCGGCCCTGCTTCCTGATGGGCGCGCTTTGGTCGCTCTGGGCGAGGGCGGGGCGCGCCTGCTGCATCGGGACGGCAAAACTCTCGCGGTTTTCGATCAGCCATGCCATCGTCTGGTGATGTCGCCAAACGGCGAACGCGCCATCGGCGTGGCGTTGCGCGGTCTGGAATTCGCGGCGCGTTTTTCGGGCGATAAGGCCGCGCTGGACGAATTCATCGACGAAATGGGCGTGAATGAATTTCGGCGCCGCGCCGGACTTGCGCGGCTGTGCCGCTTCGATCTGGCGCGCAAAAGCGCGCAGTTCTGGGGCGAAATCGCCGAACTGAGCGCCCATGCGCCCCATTTCGAGGCGGGCGGATGGCTGGTGGCGAGCGGCGACGCGATTCTGTCGCTCGACCCGACCGCGAAGGCGCCGCTCGCGCTGTGGCAGACGCGCGACGCCGGTTTCGCCGCCTGTCTGGGCAGCGACGGTGATTCTCTTGCCATGCTGACGCATTTTTACGAGCGCAACCGTCGGGTGCGAAGCGAGGTGTGGCGCTTCGATTTGCCCTCGCTCACCCTGCGCGCGCGGCGTCTGGTGGCGCCCGAAGACGGCGACAACGCGCGGGGCATCGCGCCCAATGGCTGTTTGCTGGTGGGTCGAGATGCCAATGCTAAATCTGCTGTTGTGACAGATTACGAAAAGAAAATCACCGTTATCGAGAGGGCGCAGGGTGAAACTATATTGCAAAGCGAGGTGGGCGCTTCGTGGCTCGCCGCGCTCAGTCTCGTGGACGAAGGAGTGGTAATTCGGCTGTCACGGAATGCACTCCTGCACGCGCAAATCACGCTGAGTGGCGCGCGGCGCGCTCGTTTTCGCCTCACCGATTCCAGTTTGGTCGTGGGCGACAATCTGGGGCGCCTCATCGCGCTTGACCTCTCGACCGGAGCCGTTTCGAGAAACCACCGGCTGTTTTAGAGGGAAAATTTCAACACAGAGAACACAGAGGAACAGAGGGTCACAGAGATTTTTAAGATTCTGGTCTCTAAAACCTTAAACTTCCTCTGTTTTCCTCTGTTCCTCCGTGTTCTCTGTGTTGAAAAGAAAAATCATGTCCCATCAACGCTCTATTCAGAAACCGAGAAAGTTGAACTTCGGCGACAAAGTGGCTGCCGTCACGCTTTCGTGCGGCCTGCCAGCGTCTTTTCCACACCGCTACGAGGCGGGCAAAAGGCAGTTGATGGACGAGTTCGGTTTGCAGGTCGTCGAAATGCCACACGCGCTCAAAGACCGCAACTGGATCGCCAAAAACCCGCAGGCACGCGCCGAGGATTTGATGGCCGCCTTTTCCGATCCTTCCATCGCCGGCGTTATCTCCACCATCGGCGGAGAGGATTCGCTGCGGATGCTGCCCCATATCGATTTAGGGGTCATTCACGCGAATCCAAAAATCTTCCTGGGTTACTCCGACTCAACCGTCACGCACTTTCTCTGTCACAAAGCGGGCCTGGTTTCGTTTTACGGCCCGTCTTTTATGGCCGGTTTTGGGGAGAACGGGGGGCTGTTTCCCTTCATGGCCGAGTCGGTTCGTAAAACGCTGTTCTGCTCGGAGCCTATTGGAACTATCGAGCCGAATAGAGAGGGCTGGACGGTCGAACATCTGGACTGGGCCGTGCCCGAAAACCAATTCCGTAAACGCGAGTTGAATCCGCCGGAGCCGTGGCGTTGGGTGCAAGGCGACGGCATCGCGCAGGGACACTTGATGGGAGGCTGTCTGGAAGTCGTGGAATTTCTGCGCGGAACCAACATCTGGCCCGATGCCGACGTTTGGCAGGACGCGATTCTCTTTCTCGAAACCTCGGAGGAAGCCTGTCCGCCCGCCGTGTTGAGGCGGGCGCTGCGAAGCTATGCCGCGATGGGAATCTTGCACAAGTTGTCGGGGATTCTTCTGGGCAGACCAGGCGGCGGGGTTTCTCTCGATGCTTTTGGGGAATATGAAGACGCAATGCTCCAGGTTGTGGCCGAGGAAGAAGGTTTAACTCTTCTGCCCATCATCACCCGAATGGATTTCGGGCATACCGATCCGATGCTGGTGTTGCCGTATGGCGTGCTGGCGCAAATTGATTGTGAGAAAAAGCAGTTCGCAATTCTGGAAAACGCCGTGAAGGATTAAGGTGTGCAGGCAGTTGGGGGCTTCTAATTGACGCTGTGGAGGAACCTTTCGGCCTCTGCTGGAGACGTAAACACTGTGATTTTCAAATGACGATATGCAGGGTCTTGGAACAGGCGGGGATACTCCCGTCGTCGCCGATGGTAGGCTTTTAAGATCCACCACAATATCGAATCCTTGCTCAGAAACGTTCGGCGCAATGTTTCTCGATTGCCTGACCACAGGACTTGCCGGCCAAAGACACGCCGAAAGGTTCGATTCAAGGCGCGCCAAGCCACAACAGAAAAAGGATAATTGAGCCAAATTAGTGTCGTGGCTCTCGCCCACACAAGGTCTCGCACGGCGCTGTAATTACCATCCAACACCCATGCGTCTGGCGCTACGACTTCCGACGCCAAACTCCTGAATTCTGCTTTGGGCGTTGGAATCCAATCCGGTTTCCAGTGAAGAGAATCAAGCTCTATATGTTGCACTTTGAGTTTGTAGGCCAGACTGCGCGCAAAAGTGGTTTTTCCCGAACAACTGGTTCCGATGATTACGACGCGCTGTAACTGTGTTGCGTCCATTCGCACTATTTTAGCGAGTTTCAGCAGTCGCGCGCAGTGGCACAACGATTAATTTCGCTCGTCGCAAGCCGGAGCAAGAAACGAGCGCAAACTGTAGGTTTTCGGATGCAGCGCTTCGTTCGGCGGATTTTGGTCCGGTTTAAGCCTCACTTTGCTTTCGCTTGTGATAACGAGTTGCCATCAGATGCCTTGGTTTGTAAAGGTAATTCCATCAGATGCTCATCATAGAACCGGCCTTCGATAGAAAACGCTTCACGCTCTGTCCCATAGATGCAGAACCCAAATGATTGGTAGAGATGGATGGCAGCGTTTTGGTCTGTGACGACTGTCAGATGGATTCTACGCAGGCTGGAATCTCGTCGGGCACGGTGAAGGACTTCGGTTACGAGCGCCCGTGCGACACCGCGCCGTCGAAAGGGAGGCTTCACATAAAGACCAGCGACCAGGCCACGATGCTTCTCATTCGCTTCGTCAAAGCGTGAAAAGCGAATGATGCCGACGAGAATGCCTTCCAGAAAAGCTCCCAGAAAATAGGTGTCTTCAGATTCTTGAAGGCGCGAAGCCACTGCTTCAATGGCGAGTTTTTCTTCCTTCTCGGCTGGAGTGCCGAACGCAGGGGGTTGTTCGTGGAGAGCAACCAAACGAAGCCCCCGATACTCTTCTACGTCTGCGGGCGTGAGTGTTCGTATTGTCATGTCCCATTTCAAAACTGTAACACATGCAACAATGTCGCGCGCAGCCACCGAACAATGTTATTAAGCAGCGCTTGAGAGAGCCTAACTCTTCAAATGAGCACGCAAAAACCGCAGACTGCGCGCCCAGGCGTCGGCGGCGGCCAGAGGGTCGTAGCGTTCACCGGTGTCGTTGAAAAAGGCGTGGCCCGCGCGGGGTTAGATGTGAAAATCGAACGGTTTACCCGCCGCTTTCATCGCGGAGGCGACTTCGGGGACGCGCGAGGTGATGCGCTCATCGGTTTCGCCGTAGATTCCCAGCACCGGACACTTCACATTGTCCAGTTGCTCGACGGGTGGCGCGCTGCCGTAAAACACCACCGCCGCGCGCAATCGCGGGCTTTGCGTGGCCAGGGCGAAAGAGCGCGCGCCGCCCCAGCAAAAACCGATGCTGGCGAGTTGGCCCTTCTGCACGTTGGGAAGCGTGTCGAGATAAGCCAGTCCTGCTTCCAGATCGGCGAGCGCTTCCTCGGCGGAAATGGTGCCGATGGCGGTGCGCGCCTCGTCGGGCGTTTTCATCGAGGCCGTCCCGCCGCGCCGCGAGAGCGCATCGGGCGCCAAAGCGACAAAGCCCTCGATGGCGAAACGGCGCGCCACGTCGCGGGTGTGTTCGTTGAGGCCGCGATTCTCGTGAATCACTAAAATGGCGGGAAACGGCCCCGCGCCCGATGGCGCCGCGAGATAGCCGCCGATGGGAATCTCGCCGCTTCGATAAGACACATCCGCGCCGGAAATTTGAATGGTGCCGCCCTGGGTCTCCTTTTGCGAAATGACCTGCGCGAGGCCGCTTTTTTCGAGCAGCAAATGCGCGGCGGCCATGCTTCCGGTGAGAACCGCGAGACGCGAGAGAAACTCGCGCCGGTTCAGCGTGCCCTGGTTGTAATTCGAGGCCAGAGTTTCGAGCTGGGACTCGTCCGATGGCGAATGGAGATTGTTTATGATAGCTGCTTAATCCAAGTTGTCACCAATGAGGGGAAAACCACAGAGACACGGAGACACAGAGGAAAAAAAGGGAGAGAGGCCCGTCTTTTTGGACTCTCTCTTTCTCTTTTTGTCTCTGTGTCTCTGTGGTTTTATCTCAGCAGCGAAGCCGCGCCATCGACGAAAATTTCGACGCCCGACACATGGCGTCCCAGATCGGAGGCCAGAAACAGGCAGGTGTCGGCCACATCGACGGGTTCGCCCTGGCCTTCGTGCAGCGCGGGACTGCCCTGGGGAAGTTTGACTTCGATGCCGATTTCTTCGGTGTGGCGCTTCTGGGTGCGGTCGTCGATGTTGGTGTGAATCGCGCCAGGGCAAATCGCGTTGCAGCGAATGTTGTGGCGTCCCAGTTCAAGGGCGATCATCTTCATAAACGCGACCTGCCCCGCTTTGGAGGTGCTGTAGGCGCTGGCGCCAGGGTTGGAAAAAGTGCGCGTGCCGTTGACGCTGCTGGTGATGAGAATGCTTCCGCCCCCCGCCGCCTTGAGATGCGGCACCGCGAAGTGAACGGTGAGATAAGTGCCCTTCAGGTTGATGTCGAGGGTTTTGTCCCATTCTTCGGGCTGAAGTTCGTCAATGGGCGTCCACACGCCGTTGATGCCCGCGTTGGCGAACACGATATCGAGGCGCCCGAAGCGCTCGACGGCGGCGTCGATGGCGCTTTTTACGTTGTCGGGGTTGCTGACATCGCAATTGACATAAAGCACCTGATGGCCCTGCGATTCGAGTTCGGCGCGCAGTTTTTGGCCCTCTTCTTCCTGCACGTCGGCCAGCACGATGCGCGCGCCTTCCTGCGCGAAACGTCGCGCCGTGCCTTCGCCAATGCCGCTCGCGCCGCCGGTGATGAAGGCGACTTTACCTTTTAACATATCCATGACTGCTGATTTCTCCCCGATTTTGTTCGCAAATGGTGTTGGTTTCGCGCCCTACGCGGAGGCGCAGAGAGATAAAGGGATAGGTCAAGAGTGCCACTCACCACACCTTGGGGTCGGTCATCTCCTCAAATTCTCTGCGCCTCCGCGTAGGGCGCGAGATCCGCTCAAGTCCACCGGCGATAGAAAGTCACTTCCTGCCAATACGAGGCCGTTTTCTCTTCCAGCGCGGCTTGGGCGGCGAGGCTCATTTTGTCGCGCGCGGCGCGGGCCGCCGCGACGTTTTCTTCAAGCATGGCGATGGAATCGCAGGCGATGATGCCGCACGCGACGCCGCTTTGCGACAGCGCATAATGCACCGCGTCGCCAATTCCCATGCCTTTTTCCTCGCGCAGCAAACGCCCGTAGGCGGGAATTTTCATGGCGATGACGCCGACTTTCTTTTGCGCCGCGACGGGCAGCACACGGCGAACGAGCGAATCGGGGTGATGTGTGTCCGCCGCGTTGATGGCGAGCAAAAGCGTGTCGAAGGGATAGCGCTCCAGCCAGTCGATCAGCACGTCGCTGCGGTGATGGCCGCTGACTCCGCCGAAACGCACGATTTTCTCGTCTTTGGCGCGCTGGAGGGCTTTGATGGCGCCGTCGGACGCAAAGGCGGGCCGCGTGTCGCGCTCGGCGAGCGAAGCGCGGTGCATCTGCCACAGATCGAGATGATCGGTTTGCAGGCGCTTGAGCGAGGCTTCCAATTCGCGCATCGCGCCGTCGTAGCTGCGCTGATCGGTTTTGGAGGCGAGAAACATCGCGCCGCGCCGCCTTTTGGCGACCTCGCCCAGCACGCGTTCACTCCTGCCGTTGCCGTAAGTGGCGGCGGTGTCGAAATAATTCACGCCCAGATCGAGCGCGCGCTCGATAATGGCGATGGCCTCTTCGCGCGGCCCCCTGGAAAGCGGAGTTTGCGACGAAGCGCCGCCCAGTCCGAAAATCGTGACTTGCTGCCCCGTTTCTCCCAGAAATCGAAGCGGCAAAGCGGATTGGGACGCCGGCTGTTTTGGCGGCGCGGTTTGGGGTTGTGCTTCGGGCGCATTGGGGCGCGGCGCGGTTTGCGCGCCCGCGCGCTGGCGGGCCGACCACAGGCCCCCCAACAAAGCCGTCGAAGCGGCGGCCCCTCCCAAACGCAGCAGTTGACGGCGGTTCATTTTAGACATAAGGAGTCCTCACTTTGGCCTTTGCGGACGGCAAAATTGGAACCATAACGGGCACTTTCGAGGTGTCATAATTTTGATTATGAAGCGAGGCGAAATGAAAAGCGAAATTCCAAAGAATACGCCGGAAGTAGGGGAGGAAGTGAAAAGCCTTGACCAACTCAAAGCAGAACGACAAAAATGGGCGCGCTTTACGATAGGCTTTGGGTGCTGCGTCGTCGTGGCGCTGGGCGGACTTGCCTGGGGAATCAAAGATTGGCTCGCCCCCGACGTTAGCACCAGAGACACCTGGACGTTGCCCCTGGCTTTAGTTTTCTTTGTGGACATGGCCGGTATGTTCGCCTTCTCCCTGCAAGAATTGAGAAAGGTCAGCAGGCAAATCAAAGGGACGCAAGCGAAGTAACCAAGGTGGGACAACGATTAGGCTGGTCTGTCGATAGGTGGGAAGAAGCGAGTGATAAGCGGGCTGTAAGCGGTCGGAGACAACGCATTGTTCAAAGGCTATGGTTAGCCTTCGAGTTCCCGTTTGAGTTGTTCGTAAAGCTCTCTCCTTAGGAACTTTGCTACCTCTGAATCAATCTCGTCTTCGGGTAATAGAACACCTTCTACCTCAAATTCTGCTTTGTAAGTCTTATAAAGTTCGTATCTGTTCCTTCTGGCAATAGCAGGATTGGCAGCGTCTTCACGTTCAACTGGCTCATCCACTGTGTCAGCTTCAATAACTTTGACCGTCACTTCATCTCCTCTTTTGACCTCAAACTGACCTTCCAGCCAACGAAGATGCTCCTCGTTTACCAAACCGCCAATGTGCAGATGAGGCTCCGATGGTGTCCACTCTCTACCTCGTGCTTGGCAGATTTCGGGACTGGTTTGCGCCCATGACAGGATTGCAGACAGCACGCCATGCGCGCCTACACCAGCCCGACAAACTAATTTTCCGTTGACGCTAATCTCGAAGCAAAGCATGACACTGATTTTACTTCTATTTCGGATACAATCAAGCCGCACGCAGCCGCCGAACAAGACACTTCACCCGCCCGCAGCCTCATTCACTCCTCAGCGCGCCTCGAAAGGCCGCGCGATCTGAACTTCCGGCTTGCGCCCGCGCAGCCTCGAACGCCGCAGCGCCTCCATCACATCCTGCGCGGCGGGCGAGGGCACTTCGACGAATGAACTGTTGTCGAGAATGTCGATGGCGCCGATGTCGCGCCCCGACAGGCCGGTCTGGTTGGAAATCGCGCCCACCAGATCGCCAGGGCGCAGATTGTCCTGCCGTCCCAATCCCACGAAAAGGCGCGTCATGCCCAGTTCGGGCTGTTCGCCGTCGGCCTCGATTTCCTGGGCGTCGCCCGCGTCGGGATGCTGGTTTTTCCACAGCATCGCAATCGCCGCCGCCGCGACTTCCGAAGCGTCGAACTGCGTGGTGAGCGCTTCGACGGTGGCCATGTGGCCCTCGAAATCGCCCGCTTCGAGCGCGGCGCGCAGCGCGTCTTTGAAACGGTCGCGGCGCCGCGCGGCGATGTCGGCGGCGCTCGGCAGTCGCACCGGCTGGATGCGCGCGCCGATCAGTTTTTCGATGAGATGCAATTGGCGCCGCTCGCGGCCCTGCACGAGCGTGATGGCATCGCCGGCGCGTCCGGCGCGTCCCGTGCGGCCAATGCGATGGATGTATTGTTCGACATCGAAGGGAATGTCGAAGTTGATGACGTGGGTCACGGTGTCGATGTCGAGGCCGCGCGCCGCGACATCGGTGGCGACCAGGTAATCGCACTGCTCCTCGCGGAAGCGGCGCAAAACCCGTTCGCGCTCCGACTGGTTCATATCGCCGTGGAGCGCCTCGGCGCCGTAGCCGCGCACTTGAAGGCCTTCGGCGACATCGGCGGTTTCGCGGCGCGTGCGGCAAAAAATAATCGTCGGGCCAGGCGTTTCCATGTCGAGAATTCGCACTAAGGCCTCGAATTTCTGCCCTGGCGCGACTTCGTAATAGGCCTGATTGGTGGTGTCGAGCGTGCGCTGCTTGCTTTCGATGGAAACGGTTTGCGGGTCGCGCAAAAACTTCTTCATCAGCGTCACGATGCGCGGCGGCATCGTGGCCGAGAAAAACGCCAGTTGGCGCTCTGCGGGCAGTTGCGCCAGAATCGCCTCGATTTCCTCGAGAAAACCGAGGGCGAGCATTTCGTCGGCTTCATCGAGGGTGCAAAACGTGACGTGTTCGAGCGTCAAACTGCCGCGCCGCAAATGATCGAGAACGCGCCCTGGCGTGCCGACCACAATCGGCGCGCCGCCGCGCAGTGCGCGAAACTGGCGGTCGATGGGCTGCCCGCCGTAAATCGGCACCACGCGCAGGCCGGTGTGTTTGGCGAGTTCGTAAATGCCCTGCGCGACCTGAACCGCGAGTTCGCGCGTCGGCGCCAAAACCAGGGCCTGAGTTTCGCCCTTGGACGCCTCGACGCGGTGGATGAGCGGGAGGGCGAACGCCGCCGTTTTGCCGGTTCCGGTCTGGGCCTGGCCGATGAGATCGTGTCCGGCCATCAGGAGCGGCACGGCGCGCGCCTGAATTGGCGTGGGCGTCTCGAATCCCATCTCGGCGATGGCGCGCGCGACGGGTTCGGATAACTCCAAATCGGAAAACGACGCCAGTTCGAGCGGTTCTTCGACGGGCGCGGCGATTTCGGGAGTCTGGGACGCATCGGCGACGGGCTTTTTGGGACGTTTCGGGCGTTTGGGCTTGAGAGCGGCCTTGGCTGGCGCAGCGACGGGGGCTTTTTTCTTGGGCATAAGGGCCAGAGTATGCTTTGTTATCTCGCGCAGAGACGCCGAGGCGCAGAGATTTTATTTTCTCTGCGCCTCCGCGTAGGGCGCGCATTTTAACGAAATACGTCCTTGACTTTCTCCACCGTCTGTTTCACCATGTCGCCGGCGATGATCGTCTTATCGGTGTCCTTGGTGTCTTCTTGTGGTATCTGGAACTGGAAAGCCTCGGCGTAGGGCGCAGGACGGTTCAGCACGTAGGCGGCGGAGGTTTCCGAATAGAACTGGCGGGCCTCCTCCACAGTGCGCTGGCCGGTGACGATTTCGTGCATCAAGTTGATGGCGAGGATGTTGGCGGCTTCCATGTCGCAGCGCGCCGACACTTCGCCCTTGGTTCGCTCCACGATGACACTGCCATCGAAATGAGCCAATTCGGTGAACTTTTCCGGCGGCACATGATAGTCGATGAACTGCTCCACCACATCCGAGTGCGGCTGGGGAAAGTTGTGCGGGATTTCGTCGCGGTAAACGATGGTGCGCTTCCACGGGCCGGTGTTGAACCAGATGAGCCGGCTGGGGGTTGCTTCGTTGGGCAAGCCATACTTGCCCATAATCTCGTTAGCTCCCTGCTGCGACATTTTGGGCCAATGGGCGATGATGGCCTCAACAGTGGCCGCGTCCACCCGCGCGGGCGTGGGCTTCTCTTCACCGGCCTCTACGGTTTGGGTTTTGGCTGCGCTCATCGCTCCAACGGCGACGGTTTTGAGCCGTTCTGTGGGTTCCATCTCACCAGTTTGCTGGGTCATAGTTTCTCCTGTTTGTCAGTCGGTCAGAAGTTGCGCGAGCAATTGATATACCTCGCGCACCGCAAACGCCACCCACGGCGGCACACGATCAAGTTCACCCGCCGAAATCTGGAGCGAAGAAGGAACAAAACCGGAAAAAGTCGGGGATAGCGCTTTGTTGTGCCGTTGTTAGGACGTTCAGGTTCAAGGCTGGCCGAAACGCCGAATAGCTTTAGCAACATCTGCGATGTCGCTGATGTTCCAATACTTTCGATTTTGGTCTATGCCAGTTTCAGATCCAACGTGACTCCACAGAAAATTGTATAGCAGTGCCTCTACTTCGCCAGTAACAGCAACACAGTAGCAGTTGGCTCTTGGTGTAACCCAAAGGCTGCCCTGCCTGATACCTCTACGCATGATTCTATGTCGCTCACCTTTATTGACCTGCAAAGTAAGCAACGAGTATTGCTCGACCGTTGATTTTATATCCATGTTCATTTCAATTAATCTCCGTTTAATGTAACACATTCCATTTTGTGCATTTCGAAGCGAAGCAGGAACGAAACCTTGAAGGCTGGATACACTGTTTCGTTTTGTCGCGGTTGTTAGGTTTGGGTAGTGGTCAATTGGGGTGAGGATTAGTGAACTGGGAGTATGGTCACTCTAACGATTGGGTGCTATCACTACAGAAGCGAATCTGTGGTTCGAGACGGTCAAACCAGCAACGGCAAGCAGCGCACCAAGTGCAAAAGCTGCCGTCGCTCGTTTCGCGAATCACCTCAAGTCAATGGCTACAGCCAAGGGGAGAAGGAGTTGATCCTGCGCGCCTACAACGAGCGACCTTCGATGCGCGGTCTGCAACGTGTCTTTGGCGTCTCGCGCCCTACTTTGATCTCGTGGCTCAAAAAAAGATCGTGATGCCTGGCGCGGTTCTTCGCCTCAACAGAAGTTGCACGAGACACTCCTGCCCGCTCAGGAAGGCGATGAGTTGGAGTTGGATGAACTGTGGTCGTATGTGGGCACCAAGAAGAACGAGGTGTGGATTCATGTGGCGCTGTGCCGCAGAACTCGACAAGTGGTGGCGTGGATGCCAGGCGACCACTCGAGTTTGACGTGTCAGCAGTTCTGGGACAAAGTGCCGCCAAGTTACAAAGGCTGCCGTGCTTTTGCCCACGTCTGGCCCACTTATACCCAGGTGGTGCCCCCAGAACAACTCCACCAGCAGCAGAAAAAGGGGCCCACCCATCGTCTGGAGCGCTTACCTCACGCTGGGGCAAAGAGTGGGCAGGCTCACCCGCAAGACGCTCTCCTTTTCCAAGAGCTATCCCATGCATCTCATCCACAGGACACATCGCCTCTACCGAGATCAGGCGCTTTCTGCTGCAATACAACCGATACTGCATCCACAGATTAGACCTCTTGCAAAAGTGTTTTGTCTTTGATTGTGTCATTCCGAGGGAGCCTCAGCGACCGAGGCATCAGCCGCAGTTTCGATTCGTTTCGATCAAAGCGGTCGAAATTCCGGCTGATGCCTCGGTCGCTAAGGCTCCCTCGGAATGACAGGCTGCTACTTTTGCAAGAGGTCTATTCAACCAATCTCACCAAACTTGACCACTACCCGACATCGAACATCGAAATTCGCAACCTCCAAATTGAAGCTGTTTCGCATTAGGCCCCTGCCTAACCCTCCCCCGCAAGCGCGGGTGCCCTCTGGGCGTGGGAACCGGTCAGCACGCTCAAAACTTGAAATTCCATTCGTCGCGCCCGTATTTTTCCGCAGCCAGCACTTCAACCCGTTCGCGCGGCCAAACCTCGGTTTTTTCGCTTGCGTTCCATGCCCGACAAAGCGCTTCCTTCACCTCGTCGCGCGAGAGCGGCAAATTGCGAATAAATTCGAGGTGATTGCGCCGCGCCCGATAATCCGGCTCTTTGGAAGGCGGCAGCAACAGCTTTTGCACCAAATTCAAATCGAAATCGAGCAAAATCGTGCCGTGAAAGAGGAAAAATCCCGCTTTGCGCTTCTGGGCGTTGCCGGAAAATTTGCGGCCCTCGATTGCCAGATCGGTATGCCCCGCGCGCTCGACCTCAACTCCCAGAGCGTCCTGCACAGCGCGGCGGTTAGTTTCCATCACGAAATCGTTGGTGGCGCCGACATTAAGCGCTCCTCCCACTTCAATGGGATAAATCAGAGCGTAATTGAGGCAGCCTGGCCCCTGCAAGACCGTTCCGCCGCCACTGCAACGCCGCAAGATCGGCACACGGTGCGCCGCGCACGCCGCCCCATTCGCTTCGATGGCGGCGCGGTTGGTGTAACCCAGCGTCACGAAGTAAACCGGTGATTCCCAGAAGTGCAAAACCGGCCCACTTTCGCCGTTTTCGGCGCTTTCCAGCAGCGCTTCATCGCAGGCGAGATTGTGGGCGGGAAGATCGAATGACAAATCGAGAAATTGCGGGGACATAGCTTGCGTTGGCCAGCGAGAAGAGCGGGAATCCGCGATATTTAATCTTGCAATAACTCTCTTTTAACACTCCACGATCACAATGGAGGGGAATCGAGGCAAAATTCTTTTTTCAATCCGTCGCTCTCCGCGCTCGGGCCGTGCGTTTACACTTATTGAACTTTTGGTCGTTATTGTGATAATAGCTCTTTTGGCGGCTATTTTGTTTCCCGTGTTTGGCCGAGCGCGCGAAAATGCGCGCCGTTCGTCGTGCCAATCGAACCTCAAGCAGATCGGTCTGGGGTTCGCGCAATACACCTCGGATTACGATGAGCGCTATATGTCGGACGCCGGTGGTCGCGAAAACGCCACGATCCTCGATGGCGACTGGGGCAAAGACTACTGGATGTTCCACATCAAACCCTACCTGGGAACGGCGATTCAGGGCGAGGCGCACGGCAGCAGCGGCATTTTCTCCTGCCCCTCCAATGTGGTCAAGCAGACTCTTTCCGCCGACTACCGCCAGGCGCGCCCCGATAATTACGGTCTTCCCGCCAATTACGCAGAGACGCAGTGGGGCCTGACGCCAAGCACCACAACGCCTGGCGAGTATTTTTATTACTCCTCGTATGCCGTCAACGAACACGTCTGTGACAGGGAGTATCCCGCCATCGAAAGCGCTTCGGTGTCCGCCTGGGAAGCGCCGGCCACCTCTTTTCTGGTGCTGGAGGCCAATAAATCGGAATTGGAAGGCGACGAATTGTCGCGCACGGGCGGCACGCCTTACATCGGCCTCACTTTGAACCACTTCGACGGCACCAACATCCTTTACATGGATGGGCACGTCAAATTTCGCAAAGTGGTGGTGCCAACGCCGATTCTCACTTCCAGCGCCTTTCGCAGTCAGTGGAGATTTCCGCCTGGCCAGAGCAGTTCCGAATACGACTGCGGCCCCTGGACGTATCCTGCCAACGACACGCGAGGCACCGACAACAACACCAACTGCGCCGAGTAACCGTTTTCGATTTTCCTCAAATTTATGCGCCGCCTTTTGCTGCTGGTCCTGTTTTGCGCCCATCTGCCCGCCTGGGCCGCGACCGATTTTTCCATCCAGCCGGTGGTTCAAACCGAAGCCGTCCCTGATGATGCCGACGATCCGGCGATCTGGGTCAATCCCGTTGATGCCGCGCAAAGCGTGATCGTGGGCACCAACAAGCACGCGGCACCCACCGGTGGGCTTTACGTTTTCGGGTTGGACGGCAAAATCCGCCAGAGCATCACCGGCTTAGACCGGCCCAACAACGTCGATATCGAGGGTGGATTTCTCCTCGGCGAGCGGAAAATCGACATCGCGGTCACGACGGAGCGCAATAAACGCTGTCTGCGCGTTTTCGCCATCGAAAATGGGAGGCTGCGCGACCTCGCGCCCGCCGGAGTGCCGGTTTTCGAGGGTCAGGAAGGCGAAAGCGGCGCTCCGATGGGCATCGCGCTCTACAAACGCCCGCGCGACGGCGCGATTTTCGCTGTCGTGAGCCGCAAAACGGGGCTGGCGCAGGGCTATTTGTGGCAGTATCGGCTCAGTTCGGATCCAAACGGAGCGATTCGCGCCGCGAAAGTGCGCGAACTGGGCCATTTTCCGGGGACGGGTGAAATCGAGTCGGTGGCCGTCGATGACCAGCGCGGCGCGATTTACTATTCCGACGAAGGCGCGGGCTATCGCAAGTGGGCCGCCGACCCCGACGACGCGCGCGCTGGACAGGAACTGGCAATTTTCGGCGCCGACACCCCAACCGACACCTTTGGCGGCGACCGCGAAGGCATCGCGGTGGTTTCCAACGGCGCGGGGGATGGCTACCTCGTCGTCAGCGAGCAGATCAAACTCGACAAAGGCACCGGCGGCACGGTCTACCGGATTTACAAGCGCGAGGGCACGGCGCAAAACCCCGACGACCACCTCGAACTCCTGGCCAAAGTGCGCGGCGGCGCCGATGACACCGACGGCCTCGAAGCCACCACAGCGCCGCTTGGCCCCGCGTTTCCGCGCGGCGCGCTGGTCGTGATGAATTCGGCTGGCCGCAACTTCTGGATCTACGATTGGCGCGACATCGAGCGAGGTCTGGCGGCCAAAGCGAATTAATCGTAGGAGAAACGCAGTTGAATCCTTCACAGCAGGGCGTTCAAGCGGCTTGCGCCCTCTTCCAATCCTGGGTTCTCTCGATTGGAAGAGGGCGCAAGCCCCGCCTCGACTCAATTCTCAACTGCACAAGTCCTAAATCGTTCGGCGCGAAACGCAACGCTCTACACTGGGCGCATGACCGAAAAAGAACTCATGCTCGCCGGCCAACTCTATCTCGCCAGCGACTCCGAACTTCAAAAACTGCGCCTGCGCGCGCGCCAGATGACGCGCGCCTATAATTCCACCGTTGAAACCGAGCGCGACGTGCGCCGCGCCATTTTAAATCGTTTGCTGTGGCAAATGTCGCCGGTCATCGAAATCGAGCCGCCATTTCGCTGCGATTACGGCTGGAACATCTATCTGGGGCAGAATTTTTACGCCAATTTTGGCGTCGTGATGCTCGATGTGTGCGAAATCCGCATCGGCGACAACGTTTTGCTCGGCCCCAACGTGCAAATTTACACCGCGCATCATCCCCTTTCACTCGAAGAACGCTTGACCGGACGCGAACTCGGTTCACCTATTTCGGTTGGAAACAATGTGTGGATTGGCGGCGGCGCCATCATTTTGCCTGGCGTCTCGATTGGCGATAACGCTGTCATTGGCGCGGGAAGCGTGGTGACAAGGGATATTCCCGCCAATGTGGTGGCGGCGGGCAATCCTTGTCGCGTGATTCGGGAACTTCCTTCGCGCTGCGGTGTTTGAAGGGCTATGAAACCCATTTCCCAACGCGGCATCGCCCGCTTCTGGCCCCTCGCTTTGCTGGCGGGTGCTTCGCTGCTGACCATTTTGCTCGCGCCCCAAAATCGGCCCTCCGCCGCGCCACGCGCCGCGACCAAACAGGTCAAACCCGCGCCCGTTCCGCAGGGTATGGCCGTTGCGACGCTGGGCGGCGGCTGTTTCTGGAGCATGGAAGCGATTTACGAGCGACTCAACGGTGTCAAAAACGCCGAACCTGGCTACGCGGGCGGAAAAACCGCCAACCCGACTTATAAACAAGTCGGAAGCGGCCAGACCGGTCACGCCGAATCGCTCAACATCATCTACGATCCCAAGGTGATTTCCTACGCCGATTTAGTGGAAGTTTTGCTCACGGTTCTCGATCCCACCACGCTCAACCAGCAGGGCGCCGATGTGGGCACCAACTACCGTTCGGTGATTTTCTATCGCAACGCGAACGAGAAGAAAATCGCGCAGGATGTCATCAAAAAAGTCAACGCCAAGGGCATCTGGAAGGCGCCGATTGTGACGCAGGTCGCGCAAATCAAGATTTTTACCGCGCCGAGGATTACCATCTCAATTATTACGATGCGAACTCCGAAGCGCCCTATTGCCGCGCGGTGATCGCGCCCAAACTGGCAAAACTGCGCGAGAAGTTCGGCGACAAACTGAAAAGCAAAGCTGAGAGAAAAATGGGCGCTCCGCATGGAGCGTCCATTTTTCGTGCTACTTTTGCCCGCCAAAGTAGCAATTGCGGGGTTGATGTGCTACTTTGGTAGCAGATGCGACGCGAAGAGTTCAGTGCCGGTTTTCCTGGCGAATTGGTGCGCGCGCCACGGGCGTGTGGGCGTTTGTCCCCGCGCCGCTTGAACCACCCCTGGAGCCTTCGTGGGAACTGATGGACGCGGTTTCAGGGGCGCAGGGCGCGTTGCAGGAGTTGGCGGGCGTGGCGCTCAATCTGGAAAACCCCTTTTTGCTGACGCGGCCTTTCGCGCGGCGCGAAGCGATTTTTTCCTCGCGCATCGAAGGCACGACGACGGGACTGGCGCAACTGCTGCTTTTTGAAGCGACGGGCGAGGACGAGCCACGCGGCGATGCCGCCGAGGTCGCCAATTATCTGGCGGCTCTGGAGCATGGTCTGGCGCGCGTCGAGGGCGGATTTCCGATTTCGCTGCCGCTTTTGCAGGAGATTCACGCCATTTTAATGCGCGGCGTGCGCGGCGAAACCAAAGACCCTGGGCATTTTCGGCGCGGCGTGGTTTATATCGGGCTGGACGGCACCAATCTGGAAACGGCGCGCTTCGTGCCCCCGCCGCCGCCCGAAATGCAGGCGGCGCTTTACGATCTGGAAAAATATCTCCACGCGCCTTCGAAGCTGCCGCTTCTGGTGCGATTGGCTCTCATCCATTACCAGTTTGAAACCATTCATCCGTTCTGGGACGGCAACGGTCGCATCGGGCGCTTGCTGCTCTCGCTGCTGCTCTGCGCCCAGGGCGTTTTGCCGCGTCCGCTCTTATATTTGAGCGGCTATTTCGAGCGCCATCGCCGCGATTACTACGATGGCTTGCTCGAAGTCTCGCGGCGCGGCGCGTGGGGGGAATGGATCGAGTTTTTCCTGCGCGGCGTGCGCCTGCAAAGCCGCGACGCCGTAGCGCGCGCCGCGCGCGCGACGCGGCTGCAAAAAAAGCTGCGCGACGAATTGCAAAGTCAAAATGCTTCGGCCAACGTCCTGCGTTTGATGGACGCGCTGTTTGAAGCGCCCACGCTCACGATTGCGGGCACGCAAAAAACGCTGGATGTTTCGCGGCGCGGCGCGCAGTTGGTGGTTGAAAAGCTGATGAGCGCGGGAGTTTTGGAGGAAACCGAGGGAAAACGCGCGCGGGTTTTCGTGGCGCGGCCCATTCAGAAATTTTGGATGCTGAGGAAGAGAATTGAAAACCAAAACCCGCCGAGAGTTCGCTCGACTGAAGTCGGCGCTATGGGCACTTCGTGCTAACTTCCCGCCTGCGCGGGAAAACAACCCAGAGGATGTTTCGGCGCAGGCCGAAAGTTAGCGGCGCAGCCGCCCATAGCGCCGACTTTAGTCGAGCGAACTCTCGGCGGGTTTTGGTCTTGTAAGCGCCTCAAGGGCAATCATAGCGTCTTGGAGTGAAACGTCAGGATGAAGTTCACGGTAGAGACGAAGAGCCGCCGTATATTCGCCGCCGCTTTTCAGCCGCCGCACATCGTCGTCAGTGCCCATTATGGTTTGGTGATGTCCATCTTGAAATGTTTCGGGATGTTCCTCGATATAACGAAGAAAAGCAATCTTTTCGATGAGGAGTCCGCCGCCGAGCAGGCCTGTGCCATTGCGTTTGTCGCGCATCTCAGCAAGGCCCAAAATTAGGGACAACGCAAGAAAAACGAGGCCCGCAACGGCACCGTGCCCAGAAGAACCAATGGCCGAACCTATATAGGCCATTCCGAATCCAAGGGAGAGCATTCCGAACAATGGGTTGTCCATCCTGAACCATTTTTTGTCCAGTCCCGACCCCAACAATCTTTTTTCCAGATTCATGGCGCTTACTCCTAACTCAAATGGTTTCAGAGGCTGTTTAAGCGGGACTTACGTCCTCTTCCAATCGAGAACGCACCGATTGGAAGAGGGCGCAAGCCCCGCTTTTTTAATTCGATTTCGGCGCCGCCGCTTTGATATGCGTGGCCTGCCCGAAGGTCACTTCCGCCGCTTCCATCACCGTTTCCGAAAGCGTCGGATGAGCGTGAATCGACAGTTTCAAATCGTCGGCGTTGGCGCCCATTTCGATGGCCAGAACGCCCTCGGCGAGCAGTTCGCCCGCGCCGCTTCCCGCGATGCCGATGCCTAAAATCCGATTGGTTTCCGGCTCCAGAATCAATTTGGTGAGGCCGTCGGTGCGATCTAAAGTCACGGCGCGACCGCTCGCGGGCCAGGGGAATTTGGCGACTTTGATTTTCTTTTCCATTTTCGCCGCCTGCGTTTCGGTGAGGCCGGCCCAGGCGAGTTCGGGATCGGTGAAAATCACGGCGGGAATCGCGCTCGGCTCGAAAACTACGTCGTGTCCGGCGATGTGCTCGACCGCGACGCGGCCTTCGTGACTCGCTTTGTGCGCCAGCATCGGGTCGCCCGCGATGTCGCCGATGGCGTAAATCGTCGGCTCGACGGTTTGGCGCGCGCCATTCACCGGCACGAAACCGCGCTTGTCGAGTTCAATCGCGGTGTTTTCCAAACCTAAATCGCGCGTGTTGGGCGTGCGGCCGACTGAAATCAGCACTTTGTCGAAGGTGGTTTCGCCAGGATGCTTGCCCTCGAAGCGGACATGAATGCCATTTTTCACTTCCTTAAGTTGCGCCACTTTGGTGTCGAGCGCGATTTCGTGAAAGGCGCCTTCGAGCCGCTTTTGCAAAATCGAAACTAAATCGCGGTCGGCGCCTGGCAAAAGTCCCGAAGTCGCTTCCACGACGCTGACTTTGCTGCCCAGCGCCGCGTAAACGCTGCCCAGTTCGAGGCCGATGTAGCCGCCGCCAATCACCAGCAGCTTGGGGGGAACATCTTCGAGCAAAAGCGCGGCGGTCGAATCCATGATGCGTTTGGAGCCGATATCGAACGCCGGAATCACGGCGGGACGGCTACCGGTCGCTAAAATGGCGTGGTCGAATGTCAGTTCGTCATCGCCCTTTTCGGTTTTGACATTGAGCGATTTGTTGCTTTTAAAAGTCGCGCGGCCCTGGATGTAGTTGATTCTTCGGGCTTTGGCGAGCTGGCCCGTGCCGCCGGTGAGTTTTTGCACCACGCCCAGTTCAAAGCCGCGCAGTTTGTCGAGATCGATTTGCGGTTCGCCGAACGACAGGCCGTAGTGCGCGGCTTCGCGGGCTTCGGTGATGACTTTGGCGGCGTGAAGCAGGGTTTTGGAGGGAATGCAGCCGCGATAGAGACAGACGCCGCCAGGATTGGCTTCGAGGTCGATGAGAGTGGTTTGAATGCCGAGGTCGGCGGCCAAAAACGCGGCGGCATAACCGCCAGGCCCGCCGCCGATAACAACTAAAGATGTATGAGACATGATTTTGTTTTTTCAACACAAAGAACACAGAGAAACAGAGGAAAACAAAGGGGTTAAAGAAAAAACTCCTTAAAACCCTCTGATTTCCTCTGTTTCTCTGTGTTCTCTGTGTTGAAAAGTTTATTTAGCTTTCGAGAGCAATCAAAGCCGGTTCTTCGATCATCCCCGCGATGAAGCGGGTGAAGCGCGCGCCGTCGGCGCCGTCGATGACGCGGTGGTCGTAGCTCAGGCAGAGCGGCATCATCATTTTCGGCTCGAATTGGTTGGTTTCTTTGTTCCAGACCGGTTCGATGGCGCCGCGCGCGATGCCCAGAATCGCCACTTCGGGGGTGTTGACAATCGGCGTGAAACCGGTGCCGCCGATGCCGCCCAGATTGGTGAGCGTGAAGGTTCCGCCGCTCATCTGTTCGGGTTTGAGCTTGCCTTCGCGCGCCGTCGCGGCGATTTCGCCCAGTTCGACCGCGAGTTCGATAATGCCTTTGCTTTCGACATTTTTAATCACCGGAACGACCAGGCCGCGCGGCGTATCGACCGCGACGCCGACGTTGTAAAACCTCTTCTGCACTACTTCGCTGGCCGCAAAATCGATGCTGGCATTGAAGTTGGGGAACTTTTTGAGCGCGGCGACGGTGATTTTGAGCAGAATCGCGGTTGGCGTGAGTTTGGCGCCGCGTTTTTCGACCAGAGCCGCGTATTGTTTGCGGAAAGCGTCGAAATTGGTGCTGTCGCACTTGTCGAACTGCGTGACGTGCGGAATCGTCCAGGCGCGCTCCATTTGCGTTGAAGTCGCACGGCGAATGCCGCTCATCGCCACGCGATTGACTTCGCCGAGTTTGGAAAAATCGGGCAGGGCGGGCATCTGAATGCCGCTTGAAATCGCGGGCGCAATTTCCTGGGATTTGCCGAAGTTTTGAATGTCGTTTTCCGTGATGCGCCCGCCGATTCCGGAGCCTTTGACGGCGTAAATATCAACGCCCGCTTCGCGCGCCATGCGGCGAATCGAGGGCGAAGCGGCGACGGGTTCTTTCACTTCGCCAGGCGTGTTGACGACCGGCGCAGGCGCCTGCGTGCCGACGGGCGAAGCGGTATCGACCATGCCATCGTTTTTGACCGGTGTCGCGGCGGGCGCCGTGCCATTGGATGGCGCGGGCACTTTGGCGGCGCTGGAGGCGGTTTGCTCGACGGGCGCAGTTTGCGACTGGGCTGCGCTGCCATTGGCGGGCGCGGCGCCGTCTTCGTAGGTGAAAATCGGCTGGTCAACCGACACGGTGTCGCCGGTTTTGACGAGCAGTTCTTTGACGACGCCCGCGACGGTGGAGGGCACTTCGAGAACGGCTTTGTCGGTTTCGAGTTCGAGAATGGATTGGTCGGCGCTCACGCTGTCGCCAGGGTTGACTAAAACCTTGGCGACCACGCCCGATGTCGCGCTTTCGCCCAGAGTCGGCAATTTAAATTCGGCCATAAGAGAGGGTTCCTTTTGCTGTCCCCCTAAAATTTAGCAAAGCCGCCGCGTCAATTCCGCTTCGTTTGCGAAATAGCGCTTTTTTAGCGTGATTTTTCGCTCCACCTGCCGGTTAACCTCCCCCGACGTCGCCCAGAGGGCACCCGACTTCGTAAGGAGGGGAGTCGAGCGTGCAACTGCACGTTTTTACTTGGACGTTTGAGTGAAATGGAGACAGTCGCAGTGAATCTCCCCTCCTTACGAAGTCGGGTGCCCTCTGGGCGACGTCGGGGGAGGTTAACCGGCACTTCGCGTTTCTCACTGTGCCGCCGCCAACGGCCAGTTTTTCAATTCGACCTGCGTCAAAGGCTCGCCCGCGTTGCCGTCGGCGCGCTGTAACCTCACTGACCAACTCAGTTTTCCCGACGCCGGAGCCGTGAAAGAGGCGACTAAAAAGCGCGAATCGGGATTGGGCGCGTCAAAATCACGGGGCGGATCGGCGGAAATGACCTCGAATTTGGCTCCCTCCGGCGCCTGGAGCAAAACGCGCAGTTTTTGGCCGTCCTGACCTAAAACCGCCTCCGTGCCATCGGCGGAAACTTCGATGTTAGCTTTGGTGAGCATCGCCCAGCGCACTGTGTCGCCCGCTTTGAGACCCTCGATTTCGTCTCGAATCAAGACGTGGCTGCCGCCGCGAAAGGCGAACCCGCGCGTGACGCGGCTCGCTTGTCCGGCGAAAACGGGCGTCAAATCGACGATGGCGCCCGCGTCTCTGGCATCCGAAAAGTGGGTGATTTGGGCCTGGCCTGCGGCCTGATGCAGTTGATTATTGATGGAAAGCGTGTTGTGGCTGAAGTTGTTGAGGCGAAAAACGCTCCAGCGTCCGCCATTTTGCTTGCTGTCCCACAAACCGATGCCTTTGGATTCGAGCGAGTTGTAATCCTGCATCCCCAGGTCGCGCGCCCAGCGCACACCATCGGATTCGAAAACGAAACTTCCGGCATCCATGTGGCCGTGATTGAGCGAAGCGCGCCCGCCTTTGAGCGCCAGAAACATCGCGTTGGGGTCGTCCCAGCGTTCGCGAAACGTGGCGAGCGGGTTTTCCCCGCGACCCATCCAGCCAAGCGGCGCTGCCGCCGTTTGGGGCGCACTTCGAGGCGTGGAAGCGGGCCACCACAACGCGGCGAGCGGCAACAAGCGGTTACTCTGCGAATCGGCGGCGGGCGGTTTGGTCTGCGCCGTGTAAGCCGCCAAATGAGAGCGCTGTGGTTCGAGTAAAGCGGGCTGATTCAGCTTTCGTGCGAACCAGAAAAACGTCGCCTCCAGACCGGATTTTTCGCCGCTGTCGAAAAAGTTGAAATAAGTGCCGGTTGGCCCTTTGATTTGCTCCAAAACCCCCGCGCTGGGCAAAAAACCAGGGCTTTGGCTCAGACCCCAATCGGTTCCGAGCGCCGATTCGAGCGCCGCCAGCAGCAGCACTTGAAACGAAGTGCCGTAATTCCAATAACTCGCGCCTTCGGGATAAACGCCGTCCGGCGCATACGGTTCGAGGCCGAAATGGTTGAAATCTTTGGCATTTTGCAGCGTTTGCGCGGCCAGAACCGGCTCGTTTTCGGCGACCGCAAGCGCGCCCAGAACCATGCCGGCGTGGCACACCGAGTTCCAGTTGTTGCGCGTTTTCATCCACCCAGGATGCGCCAGTCCCGCGCGCAGACCTTTTTCGATGATCGCCGTTTGAATGGTCTGGCGGGCGCCAACATCCAGGTCGTGATAAAGCCAGTCGTAGCCCAGCGCGAGCGCCGCCGTCATTTCGGCGACATCGAGAAAATGACTCGGATTCCAATCGGCAAACGCTGCCACCGCCAGCATTTCGGTCTGCGCGCGCTCCACAAGCGCCCGATCTCCCGTCAAGCGCGCGTGCCAGCTCAACAGCACTACGCGGCGCAGCACGGTGCGCGATACGCTCAGCAAGCGCCGGCCTTCTTTTTTATAAACGACGGGCGGCGCGTCCAGAAGCGCGCGCGCTTCGACTTCGCCGCGCTTCAAAAAGGCATCGAGCGCCGCATCCTGGCGGCGGCGGGCTTGGAGTTGTTCCCACGTCGAACTCGAAACCAGAAGGCGCGGGTGAGACGGTTTGAGCGTCGCCAAAAGTTTTGAGGGCTCCTCGGGGACGGGCGCGGCGGCGCCAGACGACGCCATCGAAACACACAATAGTGCCACTAAAGCGGCGCAGGGCAACCAGGAAATCAGCATAAGGGATCCAATTTGGGCGCGAATTGGTGGGAAAGTTTGACACAAAGTTGCAGCGAAGTCGTTTTTAGGCCGTCAGAGCGGAAGCAAAAGTTCAAAGTCTGCCTCCGAGATAGGATTTCAAGCCCGAAGCGCCGCTCAGGGTGCGCCGCGCGGCTATACTCTGGCGGTTTAAGTCTCATGTCCGTCGAAATTGTGACCCCCATTCATCTCTCCCACCTGCGCGAATTGGAAAGCGAGGCGATCTTCGTGCTGCGCGAAACCGCAGCGCAGTTTGAGAATCCTGGCCTGCTCTTTTCGGGCGGCAAAGACTCCATCGTGATGGCGCACCTCGCACGCAAGGCGTTTCATCCCGCCAAAATTCCCTTTCCACTGGTTCACGTCGATACCGGCCACAACTTTCCCGAAACCATCGCCTACCGCGACCAATTCGTGCGCGATTACGAAGCGCATCTGGTGGTGGGCTATGTGCAGGATTCGATTGACAGAGGCACCGCCGTCGAAGAAACCGGCCCTACTGCGTCGCGCAACTCGATTCAAACCGTGACGCTCCTCGAAACCATCGAAAAACACGGTTTCGACGCGATGCTGGGCGGCGGGCGGCGCGACGAAGAAAAAGCGCGCGCCAAAGAACGTTTTTTTAGTCACCGCGACGCTTTCGGGCAGTGGGAGCCGAAAAACCAGCGTCCCGAACTGTGGAACATTTTCAATGGCCGCAAAGCCTTCGGCGAGCATTTTCGGGTTTTTCCGCTTTCCAACTGGACGGAAATGGATGTCTGGCAATACATTCAGGCCGAAAACATCCCGCTTCCCAACCTTTATTTCTCGCACCCGCGCCGCGTTTTTCAGCGCGGTAGAGCGTGGCTCGATGCCGAAACCGGATTCGTCAGCCCGCAGCTTGATGAGGTGGTGGAAGAACGCATCGTGCGCTTTCGCACCATCGGCGACGTGACCTGCACCGGCGCGGTCGATTCCATCGCGTCGAGCCTGGATCATATCGTGGCCGAAGTCGCGGCGGCGCGCCAGACCGAACGCGGCACGCGCGCCGACGACCAACGGAGCGAAACCGCGATGGAAGACCGCAAACGCGAAGGCTACTTCTAAAAGGCTAAAGGATGAAGGCTAAGGGCTAAATCAAGCCGTAACGGGAACTGATTTAGCCTTTAGCCTTCATCCTTTAGCCTTTAGAAATAGCCTTCATCCTTTAGCCTTCCCCTCTCATGGATTTACTCCGATTTTCCACTTGCGGCAGCGTTGACGACGGCAAATCGACGCTCATTGGCCGTTTGCTCTACGATTCCAAAAACATTTTCGAAGACCAGCTCGAGGCGATGGAAACCTCGTCGCGCAAGCGCGGCGATGAAGTCGTCAACCTCGCGCTTCTCACCGACGGCCTCAAAGCCGAGCGTGAGCAGGGCATTACCATTGATGTCGCTTACCGTTATTTTGCGACGCCGCGTCGCAAATTCATCATCGCCGACACGCCAGGGCACATCCAATACACCCGCAACATGGTGACGGGCGCTTCGACTTCGCAACTCGCCATCGTGTTGATTGACGCGCGCAAAGGCGTCATCGAACAGACGCGGCGCCATTCCTACATCGTCAATTTGCTGCGGATTGGGCGCGTGGTGCTGGCGGTCAATAAAATGGATCTGGTCGATTTCGACGAGGCGGTTTACCGCCGCATCGTGGCCGAATACCGCGAATTCGCGGCGGGGCTGCAAAACTCGATGGAAATCACCGCGATTCCTCTCGCCGCGCTGCACGGCGATAACATCGTCGATGCTTCGGAGAATATGAGTTGGTATGGCGGCCCGACGCTGCTGGAACATCTCGAAAGCGTGGAAGTCGCCGATGGCATTGATCACGAGGACGCGCGTTTTCCGGTGCAATGGGTGATTCGCCCGCAAAGCCCCGAACACCCCGATTTTCGGGGCTACGCGGGGCGCATCGCGGGCGGCAGGTTTCGGCGCGGCGACCGAGTGACGGCGCTGCCGTCGGGCTTTTCGAGCGTGATCAAGAGTATTCACACCGCCGATGGCGATCTGGAAGAAGCTTTTGTGCCGCTTTCCGTTGCGCTGACACTGGAAGATGAAATCGATATTTCGCGCGGCGATATGCTGGTTTCAAGCGATAATCCGCCCCAGCACGCATCGGAAATTTCGGCGATTATTTGCTGGTTTTCTGAGAAAAAACTGCTGCCGCGAGGCAAATACTACCTGCGCCACACCACGCGCGAAGTGCAGGCTCTGGTGACGGCTCTCGATTATAAGGTGAACATCAACACGCTCGAACGTCTGGACGAGGACGTTAATTTTTCCTTCAACGACATCGGGCGCATCAGGATTCGCACCTCGGCGCCGCTGTTTTTCGATGCTTACGGGCGCAATCGCCAGACGGGTTCGTTTATTTTGATCGACGCGGGCACCAATGAAACTGTGGCGGCGGGAATGATCGACGGGTAAACTGGCATGTGCACTAAAAGGACAAGAGCGTCTAAATTTACTCCAGGAGCCTTGTCATTGCATTGTTTGTCGTGTTAGAATTGATTTAACTTACGATCATGAGAAAACTTACTCCCTTATTCTGGCTTCAGTCCACCGTTTTGGTGGCGCCCCTCAGCTTCTTGCTGACGGGAGGATGCGGCGGCGGCGGCTCCAACAGCAACCCGAATGGAGGCTTTTTCGGCTCTCCCTCTTCTCCGCCGACTGTGATTACCAATCCCACAGCCGTCCCCCCCGCCAATGCGACGCCCACACCGACGCCCACGGCAGGCCCGACGCCGACGCCGACGCCGATTGTTCTGACCAACTTCAGTCCGGAATTAAGTTTCAGCCTGGGACAAGCTGTTCCCACTCCAACTTCCTTGCGCTTGTTTCTGAGCAATGCGACAGAACGCACCCTCAGCATCGGCGTCCCGCGCAACCGCGACTTCACTTTTGGACAGACCTTCCCTGCGCTGACCTCCACATTAGCCGCTGAAGCCCCTAACGCGAATCAAGCCGGTGTAACTTATGTTGAAGGCTCGAAGACATGGCATGCTGATAGTGTCGGCGGTCGAAACGGCACTGTAGTGATCTCTAATTTTAGAACAGGCCCGATACCATCGCCCGATCCTTCCAAAATTCAGGAAGGCATCCTCATCTTTCAATTGTCGGAAGTGTTGATGAAGCCAGACCCTGCAACCAATGCAACCGGACTCCTCATTATCACCGGCCCCTTTCGCGCTAACTCTGGCGGTGTTTTTAACATCGATCCTACTTCCAAGATCGCCCCCATCACTATTACGAGAAAGCCATAGAAATGCCTAAGCGCCCGCCGAAAATTTCGGCGGGCGCTTTTTGTTGGCTGCCGAAAAGGGATGTTGTGGCTCGACCGTTTTCAATCCTTTATCGGTGGAACGGACTCAGAGGCCCCTCTTACACGGCTCGTTATTGCCTTAACGACCCAGGTGCTAAAAAATTAAACTGAGTGGGGAACGGTTTTTCGTAGATGGCCCTCTAAAGCTATGTTGTATAGCTCCTGTGGAGACCAGTTTTAGCTTCGTTTGTTGAGTAGATGCGAAGTGTCTGAGAAATGAAGTTTTCAATTATGGAGAGTAGCAGTTGCCCCCGCTTTCGTCGCAAAAGCTTCTGGGGTGTCGTGAGTTTTCTTGCGTGTGGCTTTGTTTTCGGTTCTAACGGCTTGACCCAGGAAACACGCGAACCAAATAAAGCTCCCCAACAGCGTGGAATTGAGTTCCAGCAATACATCGACGACGAATGGGGACGCAAAATCGCTTTGCTGTCGCCCCAGATTGCCGTCGCGCCGACAAATGTGGCTTTGCTGCTGGCGCGCGGGGAAGCGTTGCTGCGGGCGCGCCTCTTCGATGGCAGACACGATATACAAAACGCTTTTCTCGATTTTCAAAAAGCAACAGAAGTCGATCCCCAAAACCCTGCCGCGTGGGTTGGGATGGCTCGCGCGACGGATCTGAGAGAAGTTCGCTCGGATGCGGGCGAGTCGGCGAATTTCGAACGCAAGCGCGCCTATCTACAAAAAGCGCTCGATTTAGATCCCAAGTTCGCGCCTGCCCTGGCAGAAATGGGCTGGATGGAGTGGGAGGGAGCCACAGGAGGCGTCGCGCCGCTTTCTCGTCTCGCCTCGATTGTGAAACCGTCTCCAGAAAAGGCGGCGCAATTGAAAAAAGCGGGCGCTTTAGCGCAAGAAGCGCTGCAAATCGATGCACAGTCGGCGCGTGCCTGGCTTCTCAAAGCCGAGGTTTTGGCCGATTCCAATCGGGCGCGAGACGCGCTGGAGGCTTATAAAACTTCGCTTGCTCTGGACAGGGTTCCCGCACAGGAGGCGCTCCAGGCGCGTGTCGATGCGTTGGATGCGATGGAAGCCAGTGCCGATGCGCTGCTATACCTGGCAGTTTTAGAACCGTTGGATCAACCTGTTCCCCCCGATTTCTACGCGTTGCGCGCGCGTGCTAAATTTCGCCTGCAGGATTGGGAAGGCGCCGTTGCCGACACTGACAAAGCCGTCGAAAGTGCCGGACGCGGTGTGCGACGTGCGGCGATGCTGGTTCTGCGCGGACAACTCAAATTGCAGCAAAATGATCCCGTCGGTGCCAAAACCGACTTCGAGGCCGCTTATGCCGCCGACCCGAAAAATCTCGACGCGCTGGATGTTTTACGACAGATTTACGCAGCCCAGGGCAATTTCGCGGCTTCGATTCGAGTTTCCAATCAGCTTTTAGAGCAGCGAAACGATGCCCATCAGGTTCGCTTTCTGCTGGCGATGCTGCTCGCTTTTACCGGAGATGCGGAAGGCTCTAAAGCGGCTTACGAGGCTTCGGTTGGCCAGGTTTCGCGGCGCGACGTGGAAAACCAACTGCAAGACGTGACGAAGAATCTGAAAAAGGCCCCCACTTTCACGCCGCTTCTTCAAGCACAAGAGATTTTGAAGCAGGAACTGGCGAAAAGAGATTGAATCGTCAAAAAAAGGCCGCTCCCGAACTCGGGAGCGGCCTTGCGCGCTGTTGTCAGCGATTGAATAGAGCCAGTTATTTTGCGGCGGGCTTGACGATGACCTCGAAAGTGCCTGCTCCGTTAGCACCCAGTTCGCCGACGGCGAAGGCACTGTAACGATTGCCAGCCTCCAGCTTGATTTCATCAGTTTCTTTGACGATTTTGCCGTCCTCAGTGCGAATTTGCAGTTTGGTTGTCATCGGATTGGCAGTTTTAGAACCCGACTTGCCATATTCGAGCGCTTTGGGGAGAAATTTGGTGTAGCCCGCTGCGGCTCTTGTGGATGGGGCAGTAATAAGGACGGCGGGGGCGCCAGGCGCGAGGTGGACGACGCGCACGCGCGCCTTCTCCGGCATCTCTTTGCCGTTGGATTCATTGATGCTCGTTAGTGTTGGGGCCTGCTTGCCGGAAATGGCGAGGGTATAGTATTTTCCCTTGGTTAGCGTGGCCGAATCGGTGACGACGGCAGGATCGGTTTTGCCTGCGCCCACGACTTTGAAATTGCTTTTGCCGCTCTTGACCTCCATGTAATCGCTGATGTTTTTGAAGCCGAGATTGGAGGCGACTTTAACTGAGCCGCCATAAACATCAACGCTGGGGCCGCCAGGCATAGCGTGGAGAACGCGCAAAAACGCGGTGCCGCCAGCGCGCACGACTTTCTTTTCGGCTTTGGCTGCTTTTTTGACGGGCTTAGGCTGTTCGGTCGCGGGTTGTGCCAGCAGTGGAAGGGACGCGCTGAGCGTCAGAGCAAAGAGGGGAAGTATCTGTTTCATGATGTAACTCCTGAAGAATTCCCGCTCCCGATACTCGGCGGGATAGTTCCTAATTTAACCTATCCAACGACTTGCGAGTGCCAGATAATAAAAACTTAAACTTTTCACCGGCATGCCTTGACGCAGAGGAAACCGTCCCTTATAATTTCCCTTTGCCCCTGATGTGGGGCACCGCTTCTGGCAGAAAAATTTCCTGAAAAATTTCGAGAGAGCGGGAACTTGACACAGAGAAATGCATCTGTTGTTTTACCCCTCCCAAGTAGCTCCATCTGGTTTGCTTTGCCGAATCCAAAGAAAAAATTCTTTGAAATTAGGCCTTGACGAGGTGCGCGAGAAAGGTTAGAATTTCTCCTTGCCCCTGACGAGTTGAGTCGAAACGAGCGGGGTCAGAAAAGTCAAAAAGCGGTTGAATCGAGCGAACCTGAGTGGTTCGTTGGCTTCAGCCAGAGTCCAAAGTAGAGCGCGCTGCGTTTGAAGTTGGAATCTTGTGTTGAGCACCTTGAAAACTGCATAGAGTGTGAGAAGAAACACATTTTCGTTGGAGATGTTTGAATCCGATTTATCGGATTGGAACTCTTGCGATATGGTAAAGATGACATTTTGCGATTCAAATAGTATTTGAATAGTTTAAGCGTAGTCAAGTTAGAAAGGGCGCACGGTGGATGCCTTGGCAATTGGAGCCGATGAAGGGCGTAGTAAGCAACGATAGGCTTCGGTTAGACGCTCACAGTCTGATCCGGAGATTCCCGAATGGGGCAACCCTACAGGGGTCATACCCTGTAACTCCCGCCTGAATATATAGGGCGGGTAGAGGCAAGCCGCTGAACTGAAACATCTCAGTAAGCGGAGGAGAAGAAAACGAAGTGATTCCCCAAGTAGTGGCGAGCGAAACGGGAACAGCCTAAACCGATGCTGGCTTTACAGCATCGGGGTCGTGGGGCGCTTCATATAGGAGTTACAAAGTTGGTCGTTAGTCGAATCTCTTTGGAAAGAAGAACCGAAGAAGGTGAAAGTCCTGTAGACGAAAACGATCAGCCTCCTGAAGCGTACCCGAGTAACGCGGAACTCGTGGAATTCTGCGTGAATCTGGGGAGACCACTCCCTAAGGCTAAACACTCCAATTGACCGATAGTGAACAAGTACCGTGAGGGAAAGGTGAGAAGCACCCCGAGAGGGGAAAAGCTGTCCCTGAAGCCGTGTGCCTACAAGCAGTCGGAGCGCTACGGAGCAATCCAGCGTGACGGCGTGCCTTTTGTAGAATGATCCTGGGAGTTGTCATGTGCAGCAAGGTTAAGGCCGCAGGGCCGCAGCCGTAGCGAAAGCGAGTCTTAATAGGGCGCCCAGTTGCACGTGGCACACCCGAAACCGAGTGATCTACCCATGGACAGGATGCAGCGAGGGTAAAACCTCGTGAAGGTCCGAACCAGTGTTGGTTGAAAACAACTTGGATGAGCTGTGGGTAGTGGTGAAACGCTAAACGAACTCGGATATAGCTGGTTCTCCCCGAAATAGTTCGAGGATTAGCCTCATCCGTTCAACAACGGTGGTAAAGCACTGAAAAGGTTAGGGGGCCCACAAGCCTACCGACCCTTATCAAACTCTGAATGCCGTTGTTCCAGAGGATGGGAGTGAGACAGTGGGGGATAAGCTTCATTGTCGAGAGGGAAACAGCCCAGACCATCAGTTAAGGTCCCCAAGTTCTGGCTAAGTGGTTAACGAGGTGAGATTGCTCAGACAATCAGGAGGTTGGCTTAGAAGCAGCCATCCTTTAAACAGTGCGTAATAGCTGACTGATCGAGTGATTTCGCGCGGAAAATTCAACGGGGCTCAAGCCAGGCACCGAAGCTATGGATTGAAATTTATTTCAGTGGTAGGGGAGCGTCGTGCGATAGGTTGAAGCTCAAGCGTAAGCGTGGGTGGACGAAGCACGAGTGCGAATCCAGGAATGAGTAGCGAAAAGCAAAGTGAGAATCTTTGCCGCCGAAAACCTAAGGTTTCATCAGCAAGGTTCGTCCTCTGATGTTCAGGCGGGATCTAAGTCGAGGCCGAAGGGCGTAGACGATGTACAGCAGGTTGATATTCCTGCCCCGCTCCAAGATTGTAACAGATGCGTCGGTTGGTTAGCCTACCCCGCAGGGGAGATGGCCGCTATTCAAAGGGCGGCCACCAGAGCTTAGCTCGAAGTGGTAAAACCTATACGGCCAGGAAAAGTCTGTTGCGTGTGTCTTGGGGTGCCCGTACCGCAAACCGACACAGGTAGGTGAGGAGAGTATCCTCAGGCGCGCGAGAGAACCCACGTTAAGGAACTCGGCAATCTGTTCCCGTAACTTCGGAAGAAGGGAAGCCCCGCACTGGTGTAAGCATTTACTGCTGAAGCGAGGGGGGCCGCAGAGAATCTGTTCAAGCGACTGTTTACCAAAAACATAGGTCTCTGCGAAGTCGTAAGACGACGTATAGGGGCTGATGCCTGCCCAATGCCGGAATGTTAAGGGGAGGGGTTAGGCGCAAGCCGAAGCTCTGAACTGAAGCACCGGTCAATGGCGGCCGTAACTATAACGGTCCTAAGGTAGCGAAATTCCTTGTCGGGTAAGTTCCGACCTGCACGAATGGCATAACGACTTGAACGCTGTCTCAACGTGGGACTCGGCGAAATTGTATTACGAGTGAAGATGCTCGTTTCTCATAGCAAGACGGAAAGACCCTGTGGAGCTTTACTGTAGCTTGTCATTGAGTCGTTGGATTGGATGCAGAGGATAGGTAGGAGGCGATGAGACGTCCCTTTTGGGGGGCGTGGAGCCAACGGTGGAATACTACCCTTTCAATCTGACGGCTCTAACCTTAGCCCTTATCGGGTCAAGGAACCGTGGCAGGCGGGCAGTTTGACTGGGGCGGTCGCCTCCCAAATGGTAACGGAGGCGTTCAAAGGTTCCCTCAAGACGGTTGGCAATCGTCTGTAGAGCGCAATGGTATAAGGGAGCTTAACTGCGAGACTTACAAGTCGAGCAGGTGCGAAAGCAGGACATAGTGATCCGACGGTGGAAAGTGGGATCGCCGAAGCTCAACGGATAAAAGCTACCCCGGGGATAACAGGCTTATCTCTCCCAGAGAGTCCATATCGACGGGGAGGTTTGGCACCTCGATGTCGGCTCGTCGCATCCTGGGGCTGTATTAGGTCCCAAGGGTTGGGCTGTTCGCCCATTAAAGCGGCACGCGAGCTGGGTTCAGAACGTCGTGAGACAGTTCGGTCCCTATCTGCTATGAGCGTAGGAAAATTGAGAGGAGTTGTCCTTAGTACGAGAGGACCGGGATGAACAGACCTCTGGTGTACCGGTTATGCCGCCAGGTGTAAACGCCGGGTAGCTACGTCTGGATCGGATAAGCGCTGAAAGCATCTAAGTGCGAAGCCGACCTCAAGATGAATTTTCCCAATTAGTAAGACCCCTTGAAGATAACAAGGTGGATAGGTCGCAAGTCGAAGCGTGGTTAACACGTGCAGCTAAGCGACACTAATCGGTCGAGGACTTGACTACTTTTACCCTTTCGCAAGCCGCGAAATGTGTTCACACTCTACGCAGTTTTCAGGGTGCGGTCTTTGGACTGCAACAGCCCTAAATGGTTTTGCGGTGGTTTTGGCGAGAGGGAAACGCCCGTTCCCATTCCGAACACGGAAGCTAAGCCTCTCAGCGCTGATGATACTGCAAGGGTAGCCTTGTGGGAAAGTAAGTCGCCGCCGCGATTTTTTGAAAAAGCCAGTCTCTTTCGAGACTGGCTTTTTTATGCCTTGTGGGTTTAATATCCCGCAGTTTGCTGCGCAAAGTGATTTTTACCCCTGAGAGCGCGTTTAAAAAGTGCCTTGATTGTTGAGCCTGCGGAGCATGAGGTGAATCATGGCCGCATAAACCATGCTTTGGCTGTGCTGGATGTTGGTCTCGTAGTCTCTGGCGAGACGGCGCGAGCGCGCGAGCCAGCCAAAGGTGCGCTCGACGATCCAGCGTTTGGGCAGCAGTTGCCAGCCCTTAGCCCCATCGCAGCGCCGCACAATCTCCAGACGCAGTGGGCACCAGCCAGGGCGTGGCACTCGCAGCGCCGCCACCCACTGTTCCAGAGCGCCCGCATACGCTCCATCCGCCCACAGCAGGCGCCACCTGAACAGACAAAAGGCCAGGCGTGCCAGAAGCAGTTTGGCGCTGTCGCGGTCTTGGATGTGAGCCGGATGCACCACCAAAAGCCACAACAAACCCAGGGTATCTACAACCGCATGACGCTTTCGCCCCTTGATCTTTTTGCCGGCATCATAGCCGCGTTCTCCCCCAGGAGCCACGCACGAGACGGTCTGTGAGTCCAGCACACCAGCGCTGGGCTGGGACTTCTTGTCTGCTTTGGCACGCACCTGGGCGCGCCAGAGGGCATGAACGTGCTCCCACCAGCCCTCTTGTGTCCAATTGCGGAAGTAGTAATATGGAAGTAGTAATATGGAAGTAGTAATACGGAAGTAGTAATACGGAAGTAGTAATACGGAAGTAGTAATACGCCAGTTGCCAGGGCGACAGGTCTTTGGGCAGCATACGCCACGACGTGCCACCGCGCACGATGTAGAAGATAGCGTTGAGGATGGCACGGCGCTCATACTTGGCTGGGCGCCCGCCGCGAAGAGGAGCCGGAACATACGGCTGGCGACGACGCCACTCGGCATCGCTCAGGTAAGAGTCTGTGCTCAAAGGGAGTAATAAGCGTGGTTGTTGAATGTTGTTGAATCACCAGTCAGGCGCGAGAGTGTGGAGCATCTTGTCAGCCATAGCCCACAGCATCCACGCTCGGCGGATGTGGGTGTGTCCTTCATAGTCTTTGCTCAAGCGCCGATAGTAGTTCATCCAGCCAAAGCTCCTCTCCACAATCCAGCGCATGGGTAGCACCTCAAAGCCTTCCATCCCATCGCACCTCTTGACGATCTCGATGCAAAAGCCGAACTTTTGCTCTATCTCTTGCTGCCATTGCCTGCCTTCAAAGCCGCCATCAGCCCACACCACTTCTAAAGCAGCGCAGACTTCTTGTCCCGCCATGTGCCAGAACACTTCTTCGGCCCCTTTGCGCTCAGGCACACTGGCAGGCAAAACCACCACTTCCATCCACAGCCCCAAGGTGTCGCACACCACGAATCGTTTGCGCCCACTCAGGCGTTTGGCCCCATCATAGCCTCTTTGCAGGAGACATGAGACCCCCCTTTTGAGGTCAATTTCACGCTCTGACTGTCTACAATAGCCGCCGTAGGTTGAGGCTTTTTGCTGTAGACGCTGCGCACCTGGAAGCGAAGCTGGGCGTGCATCTTGTCCAGCGTGCCGTTCCACGCCCAGCGATGGTAGCACGAATACACCGTGCTCCAGTTAGGAAAATCTTTGGGCAGCAGACGCCACTGGCAACCACTGCGAGCTACATAAAGAATCGCGTTCACAATCTGGCGCCGATTCACACTCGCTTTGCGCCCTGTTGTGGCTTCCACAAGGGGACGCACCACCTCCCACTGTTCATCGCTCAAATCCGTGTCATAAACTCGTTTCATCTAACCAAGTCTGACTCATCACTCTCTTTGAGCACAGACTCTTAGAGGGGTAATGTTTGGTTGACATCGACCTCTTCCGACTACCTTTGCGGCGTGGCGCTCGAACTTTTTAGATGCGCTCTGAGTGAGCCCACCCAAAACGTGCATCCCCAAAGACATGAACCACTCCAACTTAGGGCACTAATCGCGCAAGGGCCATTGAACGATTCGATGATGCCGTTGTGGGTAGGCTTACCATGTTCGGTGAAGTGCAATTTCACCCCTTTTTGAAAAGCCACGGCCAAGGGGCACCCGATCGAGAACTTTGCCTGTGAACTCAGGTCCGTTGTCAATCGGCAAGACTTGCGGCTTGCCCTTGTAGCCAGTTGTTCAGTTAAAACTCGCGCTACTCGTTCACCAATGAGCGGATTATCCACTTCGAGGCGTGCTTAGAGATAGAGCAGCATTATGAGATAGAGTTTTGGAAATTGACACCGATGGCAACCACATCCATTTCTTGGTGCAGTCGGTTTCCACCTACAGTCCCGCCAAGGCTGCGCGCACCATCAAAAATATCATAGCCCGTGAAGTGTTCGTCCTCTGCCCACACGTCAAGAAAAAGCTGCGGGGCGGCGAGTTCTGGTGGGATGGGTTTTCATCGCTTCGGTGGCACAGCACGGCAACGAGAACGGTATCTGTCTTAACTGAGTGTGAATAGGTAAGCTTTGGGCATGGTCAGTTTCGTCTTTGCGTGTCCTCATTGTAAGGAGAAAGAGCGAGTTCGTCGTCACGGTCGCACCAAGCAGGGCAGCGAACGCTTGTATTGCAATGTGTGTTCGCGCACCTTCACACCGCATCCCAGGTCTCGCTCTTTGAGCGCCGAGAAGGAGCAGCTGATTCTCAAGGCTCTGGCGCAGAAGACACCGATGGCCGCTATCGCACGCACCTTCGGCGTGGGACGCAACACGCTCTACGAGCTTCTAAAAAAAAGTGTCGAGCCTTTAGAGTTCCTAAATAAAAGAGGTTTACAAGTTGCAGTAGAGCCAATTGCGATGCCGAAATTAGTTTCTGATGAGTTGTGGGCCAAGTTCGAGCCGTTGTTGCCCGCGCCTAAGCCGCGCCGTTTTCGTTATCCAGGGCGTAAGCCCGTCGACAATCGCGTGGCGCTGGGTGTGATTCTGCACGTCCTCAAAACCGGTGTGCCCTGGGAAGAGGTGCCGCGCGAACTGGGCTGTTGTGGCATGGCGGCGTGGAAGAAGCTGCGCGCTTGGCAGGAGGCGGGCGTGTGGGAGGCGTTTCATGCGTTGATCCTGCAAGAGTTGGAAGCGGCGGGAAAGCTCGACTGGCAAACGGGCATGGTGGACTCGTCGTCGGTGCGCGCCACCCAGGGAGGCGAGGCCACCGGCCCCAACCCGACGGATCGGGCCAAGCCTGGCACCAAGCATCACGCCTTGACCGAGGGAGGTGGTTTGCCTTTGGCCACTCAAGTCACCTCGGCCAACATCAACGACATCACCCAACTCAAGATCACCCAACTCAAGCCTTTGGTCGAAGCTATTCCTCAATTGAGAACGCGTGGCAAAGGCCGCCAGCGCGCCAAGCGTCCCAAAAAGCTGTTGGGCGAGCGAGGCTATGATTGGCAGCCACATCGAGAGTGGCTTCAAGACAGGGGCATTCTGCCCAAACTGGCCAAACGCGGCACGCCTCATGGCAGTGGGTTGGGCAAGGAGCGTTGGCCTGTTGAGCGCCTGTTTGCCTGGGTGCACGACGACCGCAGATTGCGCGGGCGAGGCGAGAGGCGAGAGGAGAGGCGACATTCACGAAGCGCTGGTTTCCTTTGCCGCTGCGCTCATCTGCTTCGCAGCCCTGTAGCTCTTTTATTTAGGAACTCTTAGCACCCTTAGCCGAGACACTTCTGCCCTGCGAAAGCAACGATGAGGTGGTCCTGGATGAATTGTGGACCTTCCTGGCTCGTAAGGAGGATGACTTCTGGGTCTGGCTGGCGCTCTCACGCCGCGACCTCAAGTCATCGCCTTCTTCATGGGAGGTCGTGACCTCAAGAGCGCCCAGTTGTTGTGGGAACAGGTGCCTGTGGTGTGGAAGGAGTGCCTGGTCTTCACCGATGCTTATCCAGTCTATGAGCGGCTCCTGGCTCATATGCCACTTCAGCACTGCGTCGGCACAAAGAGTTGGGGGCTACACCTCCGTGGTTGAAGGAGCCAACAATGCTGTGCGCCAGTGCGTCTCCTACCTGGAATGCAAATCGGCGGCTTTCGTCCGTTCGCACTTCTGGCTCACGACTCGCCTTCACTGGTTTCTCCATCACTGGAACAAATGACAAGCCAAAAAGTTCCTCTAACGCTCACTCAAGTAGGTTGTTATGGATATCTATTTGTGGGGATTACAAAGGAGGATTACTCTTGGACTTCTTTCGACAGAGTGTCTACGCCAACATTGGACGCTTTAACTTTATTGACACGAGAAACTGGGGCAAGCGCGTTTCGTTGCCCCGTCCGCTCGCGAAGCGCCCAACTTCCCGTATCTGGGCTTGAGGCTGACACGCCGCGCCCGAAAGAAAAGAGTTTTTGGCATGGGGACGGCATGGCTCAAATTTAAACTTCCCCTTGAGGCCCAGGGAGTTTCGGTATAATTTTTTCGGCTCAAGCCTGGCCTTGGTGCCAAATTCAAGGAGTTCCCCTTGCGAAATTTTCGCTTTTTCGGCCTCGCCCTGCTCTTGGCGACGACCTTTTCGGGCGCGGCGCACACTCAAACCGCGCTGGGAAGCGCGGTCACGCTGCCCGTCGATGATTTTGAAAGCGGCGTCGCCGCCTGGACGCGCGGCGATAAAAATAACGTCGGTTTAGCCGATATCGTCGCCACCAAATCCAGCAGCGGCGCGCCAGGTTCGAGCGGAGCCGCTTTGCTGGCATTCAAATCGTCCAATGCCGGATGGGCGAGTCTGTCGCGGCCCGTCGATGGCCCCGAATGGGCCAGAATCGGCGCGACGCGGCTCGTCTTCTGGATTAGCGGCAGCAACGAAAAGGAAACCCAGGGCGTCAATTTGCAGCTGCGGGCCAAAAATGTCGGCAGCGACCTGACGTTTTCGCTTCCACTTCCGATTCGCATTGATGAAACGCGCTGGCGCAAAGTCGCCGTGCCGCTTTCCGATTTCAAAGGGCCCAAGGGCGAAAAGCTCGCGCCGCGCATGGGCACGGTGTATTCGATGCAGTTCGTGCAAAGCGGCAAGTGGAACTCGCGCTTTTTCAACCTCGACGACATCGTGGTGCAGGGCAGTGGAAAACCCATCGTCGTGGTCGTGGCGCCGCCCAAACCGGCCCCCGTCGCCGCGCCCGCCGCGTCGGTGCCAGGCGCAGCCAAAATCAGCGTCGATTTCCTGCGCGTGTCGGGCGCTTTGCGCGCGGCGGGCAACGTCTCGATTGGCAGTTCCTTGTCGTCTCCTGGCGCGGCGCCGCTCGAAACCAGCGCGTCCTACCGCACCGCCATCGGGCTGCTCAAGCCGAAATTCATTCGCCTCGACGTCGGCGCCCTCGCTGATTTGAGCGATTCGTCGCGCCCATCGTTCGATTTCGCGCGCCTGCTTCGCTCCGCGCAGCGCGCGCGCGCTCTGGGCGCCGAACCGCTCATCGCCGTCACCAATCCGCCCGAATGGGGGCTGAATGCGCGTGCCTACAGCGTGATAGCGACCGACGCGGCGCGCGCTTTGAATCAAAGCGGCGGCCCCAGAGCGCGCTACTTCGAACTCGCGCCTGGCGACGACATCGACGGGCCGACCGCGCTTTCGCATTACAATGCGGCTTACGGAGCGCTCAAAACGCTGTCGAAGAATTTTCGTGTCGGTGGCTATGGCGCACCGGCGGGCGCTCTGGCGGCGCAGGTCGCGTTTTTGCAGGGCGCGCGTGGCCTCGATTTCCTTACGGTTTCCAGTTTCGGCGCGGGGAGCGGCGCGCCCTCCGACGCGGTTTTGCTGTCGGGCGCGCGCGAGGTTTCGGCGCTCAAAACGGCGGCGGGCGCGCTCGATAAATCGAAATTCCCGCGCGCCGCGCTTTTCGTGACGCAGGCCGGACTCTCCGCCGCCCGCAATCCTGGAGACAGCGTGCCCTCCGATATTCGCCTCGTGGAAGCGGTTTCGGGCGCGTGGTGGGCGCAGTTTTTGGCGTCGGGTTCGCGTCTCGCCGACCAGATTTTTCACAACGACGCCGTGAATCCCGAATGGGGCCTTTTGGCGCCCCAGGCCGATGACTGGACGGCGTATCCGGCCTATCGCTCGCTGTGGCTGTGGAACACCTTTTTCCCGCCTGGCAGCAAGCGCGTTTTCTCGTCCAGTTCCAACCCCGCCGTGTTCGTGTCCGCCGCCAACACCGCGACCGCGCACAACGTGCTGGTGGTCAACACCTCCAATTCGCCCCAGACCGCGCAGCTTTCCATTCGCGGCTTTCCGGTTTTGCGCGAAGCGCGCCTGCGCATCTTCGACGACCCACAGCAAACCGTGCGCTTCGAACCCCTACCCAAAAGCCCCTTCCAGACCCTGCGACTCGCGCCTTACGCCGTCGCCGTCGTGCAATTCATCGAGCCGCCCAGGCGGTAACGAGGAGGGAAGTGGGAAGTGGGGAGGAGTAACCCCAAAGCCTCCCTCCTCCCTCCTCCCTCCTCATGTCAACTTTCGCCCAACGCGACCTCGCCGGATGGGGCCGTTTTCCCTCCCAGAACTGCTTCGCCACGCGCCCCGAAAAGCGCCGCGAAGTGCCCTATGCCGCCAATGATGAATTCGTCTCCGACATCATCGCGCGCGGTCTGGGGCGCTCTTACGGCGACGCGGCGCTCAATCTCGATGCGGGCGTTTTGCTGCTCGAAAAGCTCAATCGCTTTCTCGATTTCGACGCTCAAACCGGTGTTTTGCACGCCGAAGGCGGCGCCAGTTTCGCTGATATTTTGGAAACCTTCGTGCCGCGCGGCTACTTCCTGCCCGTCACGCCAGGCACCAAATTCGTGACGCTGGGCGGCGCCATCGCCTGCGACGTTCACGGCAAAAACCATCACCGCGACGGCTGCCTTTCCGAGTGGGTCGAAGAGTTCGATTTGCTTTTAGCATCGGGCGAAACTTTAACTTGCTCGCGCGAACAACATCCCGCCGCGTTCTGGGCCACGATTGGCGGCATGGGACTCACCGGCATCATCACGACGGCAAAACTGCGTCTTATTCCCATCGAAACGACTTCGATTCGCGCTTCCTACACCCGCACCAAAGATTTGGACGAAACCCTCGCCGAATTTGGGCGCGACGGCGATTTTCGCTACTCGGTTGCGTGGATCGACTGTCTGGCATCGGGCGCGAGCCTGGGACGCAGCGTGCTGATTCGCGGCAACCACGCGGCGCCCGACGAAGTGAGCGGCGACCCGCTCGAATTTGGGGCGAAGCGTCAGAAGGCCGTGCCGGTCGATTTTCCCGATTTCGCGCTCAATTCGCTGTCGGTCAAGGCGTTCAACGCGCTTTATTATGCGGCGCATCCCGACCGCGAGAAAATCGTGCCCTTCGAGCCGTTTTTCTGGCCGCTCGATGCAGTTTCGGATTGGAATCGCATCTACGGCGCGCGCGGCTTCATTCAATATCAATGCGTTTTGCCCTTCGAGACTTCGCGCGACGGCCTCAAAACGCTGCTCGAAACCATTTCCGCTTCGGGGCGCGCTTCGTTTCTGGCGGTTCTCAAGACGTTCGGGCCGCAAAATTTGGGGCTGCTCGACTTTCCGTTTTCCGGCCATACGCTCGCGCTCGATTTGCCCGCGTCGGCGGGCATTGTCGAATTCGCGCGCGAACTCGATGAAATCGTTCTGAATCACGGCGGGCGGGTTTATCTGGCTAAGGACGCCACGCTTTCGCCCGAAAATCTGCGCCGCATGTATCCGCAAATCGAGGAGTTTGTTGCCGTCAAAGCGCGCCTCGATCCCGACAATCGCTTTCAATCCTCGCTGTCCAAACGACTTCGCATCGGAGGCGCGCAATGAGCGAAAAAACTTTCGGAAAAGGCGCGCGCGTGCTGATTTTGGGCGCGACTTCGGGCATCGCGCGCGCTACGGCTCTCGAATTCGCGCGGCGCGGTTTCGATTTGGTGTTGGCGGGCCGCGATAGGGAAGAACTGGAAATTCTGGCCGCCGACGCGCGTGTGCGTTGCGGAAACGGCGTCGAAATCGTCGAATTTGACGCCACAAATTTTGATTCGCACCCCGACTTCTGGCATCGCTGCGGCGATGTGGACGGCGTGATTTGCGCGCTGGGTGTGATGCCGCCGCAGCAGGAATCAGAGCGCGACTGGGAGACGTGCCGCGCGGTTATCGAAGTCAATTACACGGCGTGCGTTTCGATTTTGAACCTCGTCGCCAATGATTTTGAGGTGCGGGGAAGTGGTTTTATCGCGGTTCTTACCAGCGTGGCGGGCGAACGCGCGCGCAAGTCGAATTACATTTACGGCAGCGCCAAAAGCGGGCTTTCGGCTTACACCGAAGGTTTGCGGGCGCGGCTTTTCGCGGCGGGCGTGAGCGTGACGACGGTCAAACCTGGCCCCGTCGATACCGCGATGACGTGGGGCATGGAAAAGCTGCCGCTTCTGGTGCCGCCGGAAAAAGTGGCGTCGGATATTTATCGCGGTGTGCGCCGCAAAGCCGACGTGGTGTTTTCGCCCGCGCCCTGGCGACTGATTATGGCGATCATGCGTGTTGTGCCGTCATTTATCTGGAAGCGGCTGGATTTTTGAGGTGAGCCAGGAGGCTGAAGCCTCCTGGCTCCAAGGATTTTTTATTTTGAAGCTATTCCTGTCCCTTTTTCTCGCGCTGCTGCTCAGCACTGTGGGCTGCGCCCAACCCGCTCCCATTCTCGACCCCAACAAAACGCCTTATCCGCGCGCCTCCCTGCACGATTTCTCGAATTTGGTGCCCGCGCCCGCCGGAACCAAAGGCTTTTTGACCACGAGGGGCGAGCATTTCTACTGGGGCGACGGCTCGCGCGCCAAATTCTGGGGCATCAACGTCGCCAACACTTCGCTTCAGGAATCGGATGCCGATATCGAAGCGATGGTGAAGAATTTTCGCGCGGCGGGCTTCAACCTGGTGCGCCTTCACCATTTCGACGAGCGCGGCGGCATCATCGACCTCGAAGCTCCCGATTCGCGTCGTTTCGTGGCGGCGCGGCTCAAAAAACTCGATTTCTGGATCGCCAAGGCGCGCGAAAACGGGCTTTACGTTTATCTCGATCTGCTCGATTACCGCCGCTTCAAAGAAGGCGATGGCGTGGTCAACGCCGAGGCGATTGGGCGCAGCGCCAAGCCGTATGCGGCGTTCGATCCCAAGCTCATCGAACTGCAAAAGGAATACGCGCGCAAGCTGATGCGCGACCACGTCAATTCCTACACCGGCCTCGCCTACGCCGACGATCCGGCGATTGTGATGCTGGAAATCTACGACGAAAACGGCCTTTTCATGCGGCGCGGATTGTGGCGCTCGATGCCCGAACCTTACGCCACCAATTTCAAACGGCTATGGAACGAATGGCTGCGAAGCAAATATCCCTCGACGGGGGCGCTGCGCGCGGCGTGGACGGACGGAAGCGGCAAATCGGCGCTTTTCGCGCGGGAAAATCTGGAAAATGGCACCGTTGAGCTGCCCGCGATGACGTGGACGCCCCATCAGGTGAGCGCCGCCGACCGGCCTTATTCGCTTCTGGCACGGCGCAACGACGGCGCGCGCTTCGCCTACGATGTTCACCGCCGCTATTTTCGCGAAATGAAGGCGTATTTGCGGAACGATCTGGGCGTGCGAATCCCGCTTTGCGTCACGGGGCGCTACGACGATTTGCCGGATTTGAGTTCGCAGGCCGCCGAACTTGATTTTATCGGCTGCAACTTTTATTACGACCATCCCTACTGGGGCGGCGGGCTGCCGCAGTGGAAACTGCCCTCGTATTTTCACAACAAAAATCCGCTTTCCGATGTCGCCGAAACCTCGATGGCCGCCGCGACGGGCCTGGCGCGCGTCAAGGGCAAACCGTTCGTGGTGCGCGAGTGGAATTACTGCTGGCCCAATCAGGGGCGCGGCGCGGGAATGCTCGAAGCCGCCGCGTTCGCCGCGTTTCACGACGTGGACGCGATGATTCTTTTCGTCTACGAAACCTCCAAAACGGCGCGGGTGGGCTATTTCAACGTGCGAAGCGATCCGACGCGCTGGGGCATGGCGGCGATTGGGGCGCAAATTTATCTCGGTGGATTGATTGCACCCGCCAAACACAAAGTCGTGGTGCCTTATGGCACGGTTGACCTTTTCACCTACACCAAATATCACAACCCGCTTTACGCGCTGGGCTGGACGACGCGCATCGAAAACGATTTTTTCGAGGGGGGGACTTACATCGCCGACCGCGACACCGATTTGATCGTGCCGCCAGGCCGCAGCAGCGTCGGGCGCTATGCGGGCGCGCCCGCGTTGCTTTACGGCGGGGTTTTAACCAAAGATTTGAGCGGCAAAAGCGCCGCGCAGCCCGATTTTTTGAGTTCTTATCGCTTGAATCTGCGGCGCGACAACCTGCCCGTTCTGCGCTACGACGGCCTGCTGTTCGACGCGCTTCAGGCGCCCGCGACGCCGGTGGCTTCGGTGCTGCCGCTCAACTCCGTGCGCGCAATTAGTTCACGGCCCATCGGCGTGAGTGAAAGCGGCAACGCGGCTCACGGTTTCGTCGATGACGCGCAGAAACGGCTGGTTTTCGGCTCGCTGCACAGGGACGAGGTGTTGGGCGCCGCGCTCGATGCGCTGGGACGTTTTGGCGGCGTGCCCAATGATCCCTCGAAAGTCGCGCGCAACGCTTTTTACTCCGACACGCGACAAATTTTTCGCGATGCGGCCAATGGGCGCCTCATTTTGAACGCGCCCCAGGTGCAGGCGCTGGGCGGCAATTTGAGCGGCGTGAAGGGCATCGCGGGCGGTTTGGGAGTCAAGAATGCGCGCAATGGCGCGATTGTGGCGGTCTCGCTCGACGGGCTGCCGCTTGTGAGGAGTCGGCGCTATGTGATAAAAATGGTCACAGACGCTAAGAACCTCGATGAAATTGTCGTCCGCGACCCGCGCTTTATTCGTTCTCCCCACGGGCAGTGGATGCTGACGCAGTTCGGAAAAGGGCCGGTTTCGACTTCCGGCAAAGCCGCGCCGCCGTTGCAGATTTTCCTCGCCGGAAAGCCGCAGCTCAGCGTGGCGATGACGGGCGGTTCGTGGGAACTTTACGTCGATGGCGATTCGCGCCGGTTTTACTGCGATACGCCTGGCATCAAATGGACGTTCGGCGCGCCGCCCACAAACGGCGCATTGTGGAAAACCGTGAGCGCTTCCGGTTTTTTTCAACAGTCGCACTCGAAGCGCGAAAAAAACTGAAACGTTAGAGGCTTCAACCCCAAGTTATTTCGGAATTTCGATGACCAAAAAAACCCTGCGCCTCGCGGCGTCCCTGCTGATCGTGCCCGTGATGCTGTGCGGCTTCAATGTCGTCGCAGCGCCCTCGAAAAAGAGCAAAGCGCGCGTTTCGCCCGTGAAACGCGTCGCGCCCGTCAAAAAGGCGGCCAAAACGTCCATCGCGTCGTCGCGTTACTTGCCGCTGGCGACGCTGAAAAAAATTCACAGGACGCGCAAAAGCGGGCCGATACCGGTTTTGCAGCCCACCTGGGAAGGCCATGCCATCCAAAGGCCAATGCGCGACCTGTTAACCGATCCGTCTTTGGATACGGGGGCAGTTGTGCGCCCCAAAAAGCAAGCGGCCAAGCGCGGCCCCGCGCCAAAGCGGTTCTCGCAGGGGTTTCCACGTCCCATCGCGCCCGCTTCGCCGCGCCGCTTCGCACGCCCAGGGGGAACGGTGCCGCGCTGGGTGCGTTATCCGCTCGAATTTCAGCTTGCGGGCATTGGTCTGGGCACGCGCGCCGTTGATAAAGATCGCTTTAACCGCATCGACCGCTACGGCCTGTTCGCGCTGCACGGCAACCCCAGCGCCGTGGTGCGCTCCATCGGCGGCACTACCGTAGTCACCGGTGAAGGCGGGGCACCACCCGCCGGTGCCGGTGCCGAAGGCGGGGCAGGCGCCGCTCCCACGGACACCGGCACCAATTTGACGCTGCCGCAGACGCCTCCCGAAGCGGCCTCGCTGTTCCCGCAGGTGGAACGCGGCGGCGGACTGCCTGGCTGGGCTTTGGCCGTCACCGTCAAACTCGACAACAACCACGTTCAGTGGCTTTACAATCGCGGCAGCTACTCGATGGGTTTCGTGGTTGACCGTCTGGGCTTCGTCGATGCCATCATCGTGGCGGGAATCGAATCCGACATTACGCGCACGCAGTTGGAAGACCCCGTTCACACCGTCAAACTCGGCGACGATTTCCGCAAAGTCGCTTTTCGCTACGGTTATCCCGATGACATCGTGCCTCTGGCCTCCGACCCCGCCGCGACCGCCAACGACACCACCGGCGCGCCAGGCGCGGCGGCTGCCGGAGCGGCCGGAGCGGCTGCGGGGGGAGGTGAAGGCGGTGCGGGGGCCGAAGGCGGCGGCATCACGGCGGACGCGGCGGGCACCAACGGCGCCTTTCGCACCTTCGATATGCGCTACGAGCAGTCCTACAACGTGGTTTTCACCATCCGCAACAACCGCGTAGTGCGCGTCTACATCTTCGGCGACCCCGATTTCTTCAACGCGCAGCGCCGTAATCAGCTTCGCACACGCTATTGAATCCAGCAGAGGAGCGGAGGAGCAGAGGAGCGGAGGAGAAGGGAAGTGGGAGCGAAAACGATGTCGTTTTCGCTTCGACACACCAATCTCCTCCGCTCCTCCGTTTGTTCAAGTGGAACAAGTAAATGACAGATACCAACAAACCTCTCGCCGGCAAAACCGGCCTTATTTTTGGCGTGGCCAACAAGCGCAGCATCGCGTGGGCCATCGCGCAGGCGTGGCACGAAGCGGGCGCCCGACTTATTTTCAATTATCAGGGCGAGCGCCTCAAAGAAAACGTCGAAGAACTCGCCTCGACATTCGGTGAAGAAGTCGCCCTCGCGCCCTGCGATGTCTCGCGCGATGAAGAACTCGATTCGTTTTTCAGTTTCGTCAAGACCAAAACCGAGACTGTCGATTTAGTGCTTCATTCGGTCGCTTTCGCGCCCCGCGACGCGCTTTCCAACCCGTTTTCGCACACCACGCGCGAACAGTTCCGCATCGCGCTCGATGTTTCGACTTATTCCCTGATTTCGATGGCGCAATACGCGGCGCCGATGATGACCAATGGCGGCTCGATTGTGGCCATGACCTATCTGGGAAGCGAAAAAGTGCTGCCCAACTACAACGTGATGGGCGTAGCCAAAGCCGGTCTGGAATGCTCGGCGCGCTATCTGGCGCACGAGTTGGGCCCGAAGGGGATTCGCGTCAACTGCATTTCGGCGGGGCCGACTAAAACGCTGGCCGGATCGGGCATCGCGGGCTTTAGCAAAATGGTGTCGCACGTTCAGGAAAAAGCGCCGCTCGCCTGGCCCGCGCAGGCTTCGGCGCTGGGCGGAACCGGACTTTATCTCGCCACCGATGCCTCGCAGTTCGTCACCGGACAGGTCGTTTATGTCGATGGCGGTTATCAGATTATGGGGATGTGAAACGGCCCATATTATGGCTGGCTGCCAGCCGTAGGCCAAGCGAGAAACGGGGCGCAACGAGGTTGCGCCCCGTTTTTCGCATTCATTTCGTTTCTGGGCGTGAAAACCAGCTAACGCCTGCCCAACGGTTTTGTAGAACGGGCATACTTTTACCAGAAAGCATTTCGCAGGGCCTAAACTGTGCAAGTGGTTAATTCCGCAAACGCTCTATAGCATTTAAAGAGGTAGAGGCTACAGCTTTGAGCGGGACAAACGTCCTCTTCCAATTGTCGAACCGCTCCGATTGGAAGAGGACGTTTGCCCCGCGTGGCTGGAAGTGTAGCCTTTCGATCTTGAGGTGCTATATCTGTCAAACGTCTCCAACTGGCCCGCGAAAATGTTTCGACTTTGCGATATTTATCGAGTATGAAACCTGTGCCGTCCTCGTCTCTCTCGGCTGCTGCGGGTGCAGTGACGCCTGAATCGCCGCCTTTCCAGGCGTCGCCGCTGCGTATTTTGCTGTCTGGCGGAGCGGAGAGCGACTGGCAATTCGTGCGCGATTTGCTGCATGAAATCGAGGCGACCAACGAACAGGCCGCGTCCAAAGCGCGCTTTTTGCTCGATTGGGTGCCCAAGGGCGAACACGCCCTGCGAGTCATGGGGCGCGGCGTTCACGACATCGTTCTCATCTCCGCTCTGGGCGAAGATTCCGGCCTGGAACTGGTGCGCGCTGCGGTTGCGCGCGGTGTCGGTGCGCCGCTGATTCTGCTGGCCGCGCGCGAGGAGTTAAACGTTCACGCGGCGGCTCTTCAGGCGGGCGCCGCCGGCGCTTTGCCCCAGGACGCTCTCGATGCCGCGATTCTGGAACGCGCCCTGCGTTATGCCCACGCGCAGCAGGAACTGCGCGGCGCCGTCGCGCAGAACGCCCAGATGCGCGCCGCCATCGACAGCGCAGGCGTGGGCGTGGCCCTGCTCGATGCGCGAGCCGGTTACCTCATCACCTACGTCAATTCGGCCTTCGAAACCCTGACCGGCTACGCCGCGCCCGAAGCTCGGGGGCGGACTCCCCAGTTTTTGCAGGGCCAGGGCACCAACGCCGACACGGTGCGCGCGCTGTGGCAAAGCGTGCGGGCGGGGCGCGCTTTCGAGGGCACCCTTTGGATCTACCGCAAAGAGGGAAGCGCGTTCTGGTGCGCGATGCAGATTTCGCCGATTAGGAATCCCAACGGCGAGGTGGCGACGTGGGTGATTTTCTTTTCCGATGTCACCGAGAAAATCGAAGCGCGCAATGCGCTCCGCCAAAGCCACCGCAACCTCGCGGCGGCGCAGCGCCTGACACATTTCGGTTCGTGGGTTTCGGAACTCGATCCCGAAACGCTTCAGCCCAGGCAAATCCTCTGGTCGGACGAAGTGTTTCGCATTTTCGGCCTGGAACCCCAAAGCGTGACGCCCACGCGCGAGTTATTCCGCTCGCTCGTCCATCCCGACGATGTCGAAAAAGCGATGTCGCTGTATGCAGAGACGCGAAGCAGCGCCTCCTATGATGAGCAGTATCGCGTGCTGCGGCCCGGCGGCGAGGAGCGCACCGTTCACGTCCAGGCCGAATTTCAGCGCGACGACTCGGGGTGCCGCATCGTGGGCACCATGCTCGACATCACGCAGCGCCGCCAGGCCGAAGATTTGGCCCGCCAGAGCCAGGCGCAGTTGAGGGCCGTGATGGATGCCGTGCCGGTCATGATCTGGGCCACTGACCAGAACGGCGTTTTCACGCTCTTCGAAGGGGACGTTCCCGAACCGTTGAAAACCGACGAAGCCGTGGGCAAATCGGTTTTTGATCTCTACGGACAGGAAGGCGCCGTCGCCGACCTGATGCGCCACGCGCTGGGCGGCGGAGCGGCGCACACTCTTCTCGAAGTCGGCGATGTCGTTCTCGATGTGACCTACGCTCCCACGCGCGACGCGCAGGGCCAAATCACCGGTATCGCGGGCGTTTCCTACGACATCACTGAACGGGTGCGCGTGCGGCGCGAACTCGATGAGAGCGAGGCGCGTTTCGCGCGCATCGTGGCCAACGCGCCTGGCATGGTGTATCGCTTTCACCGCGCGCTGTCGGGCAAAATGCGTTTCCTCTCGGTTTCGGACGGCTGCCGCGAAATCTACGGAGTCGAACCCGAAGACGTGCTGCGCGACGCCCAAATCCTCATCGAAATCGTCCATCCCGATGAGTTGGGCAACCTGTTCGAGACGATTTTCGAGTCGGAAAAAACCCTCACGCCCTGGGAATGGGAAGGCCGCATCACGCACCAGAGCGGCGAAACGCGCTGGATTCGCGGCCAGGCGCGGCCCGTGCGCCTGCTCGACGACAGCACGGTGTGGGACGGCCTGGTGATTGATGTCACGGCCAGCCGCAACGCTCAGGAAGAAATTTTGCGCTCGCGCAGCGCGCTCAGCGAGGCGCAGCGGCTGGCGCGCCTGGGATCGTTCGAGTGGAATTTCGCCACCAACGAGGTCGTATGGTCGGAGGAGATGTTTCGCCTGTTGGGGCGCGCTCCCGATAGTTTTTCGCCCGATGTCGAGTCGATTTTGCCCTTTCTCTCGCCCGCTTCGCGCGACGCCGTTCAGGGGCAGCTGCCCCTCGCCCTCGACATGGCCCAGGATGAGGCCATGCTCGTCCCCATCGCGCGGCCCGACGGCGCCCAGCGCACCATGCAAACGCTTTCCCACATCGAAACCGACGAGGCGGCCCGCGCCGTGCGCCTGGTCGGTTCGATTCAGGATGTCACCGAAAGCGTCGAATCGCAGCGCGCGCTGCGCGAAAGCGAACAGCGCTACGCCCTCGCTGCTCAGGGCGCCAACGACGGTTTATGGGATTGGAACCTTCAAAACGACCAGATTTACTTCTCGCCGCGCTGGAAAAAGATGATCGGTTACGCCGACGATGCCATCGGCTCTTCTCCCGACGAATGGTTTTCGCGCGTCCATCCCGAAGACACTGGGCCTCTGCGCGCCACCCTGGACGCCCATTTGAGCGGACAAACTCCGCATTTCGAGTGCGAGTATCGTCTGCGCACCGCCGCCGGATCGTTTTGCTGGATGCTGGGACGCGGCCTGGCCGTGACGGGCGACGACGGCGCGGCGCATCGCATCGCCGGCTCGCAAACCGACATCACCGCGCGCAAAATCGCCGAAGCGCAGCTTTCGCGCAACGCCTTCTACGACGTGCTCACCGGCCTGCCCAACCGCGCCCTCTTCCGCGACCGCCTGGAGCGCACCCTGTCCCTGGCGGGACGCAACCCCGAATACACCTTTGCGGTGCTGTTTCTCGACATCGACCGCTTCAAGAAAATCAACGACTCTCTGGGGCACAGCGCGGGCGATCAACTTCTGGTCGAAGCGGCGGCGCGCTTCGATTCGTGCCTGCGCCCTGGCGATACGGTGGCGCGATTGGGCGGCGACGAGTTCGCGATTTTGCTCGACGACATCCGCGACGCCGCGCACGTTTCGGATCATGTCAACGAGGTCGCGGGGCGCATTCAAAAAGAATTGGAGCGGCCTTTTGCGCTCGAAGGCCGCGAGGTTTTCGTCACGGTGTCGATTGGCGTGGCGCCCTGTCGCGGCGGCGACCAGAAGCCCGACGAACTGCTGCGCAACGCCGACACCGCGATGTATCGCGCCAAAAGCCTGGGCCGCGCCCGCCATCAGGTTTTCGACGCCAGCATGCACCAGCGCGCCGTGAAAATGCTCGAAATGGAAACCGATTTGTGGCGCGCCATCGAGCGAGACGAGCTTTTGCTGCATTACCAGCCCATCATCTCGCTGCAAACCGGCCAGATCTGCGGCTATGAAGCTTTAGTGCGCTGGCAGCATCCCACGCGCGGTCTGGTGCCGCCCATCGAGTTCATTCCGCTCGCCGAAGAGACCGGCCTCGTGGTGCCGATGGGCTGGTGGGTTTTGCGCGAGGCGTGTCGTCAGGCGCGCCGTTGGAGCCGGCAGTTCGAGGGCGAAACGCCTCATTTCATGGCGGTCAACCTCTCGTCGCAGCAGTTTTCGCAGACCGACACCATCGAGCGAGTGCGCGCAATCGTGGCCGAAACCGGCGTCGATCCGCACCATCTCAAGCTGGAAATCACCGAAAGCGTGATTATGGAGAACTCGGAATCGGCAGCCGCGATGTTTTTGCAGCTCAAAGAACTGGGCATTCGCTTTTCGATGGACGATTTCGGGACGGGCTACTCGTCACTGTCCTACCTGCATCGTTTCCCGCTCGACACGCTCAAAATCGACCGTTCTTTCGTCTCCCAGATGCGCCCCGATGCCAAAAACGAGATCGTGAACACGATTTTATCGCTCGCGGGCGGTCTGTCGCTGTCGGTGGTGGCCGAAGGCGTCGAAACCCCCGCGCAGCTCGAAAACCTGCGCGCCATGGGCTGCGGTTTCGCGCAGGGCTTTTTCTTTTCAAAACCGCTTGAAGCCGAGAAAATCGAGGAACTGCTGTTGCAGAATCCAACGTGGTAAGTCCGCCCTTTTCCAAATCAACCACAGAGAAACGGAGGCACAGAGAAGTAAAGGGAAAAAATTTAAAAATTCCGTTTCTCTCTGTGCCTGCGTGTCAGGCTGCGTCATCGCTCAGACAAACCTGTCAAGCTATTTAAAACAGTTATTTTTTGAGTCCGACTTCACACGCCCAGTTCTCGATAAACCTCCGCCATTTTAGCCGCGCTGTCGTCAATGTGAAACTTGGTTTCGATGCTGGCGCGCGAGTGCCGGCTCAAATGGGCGCGCAAGGCGGCGTCGCTCAAAACCCGTTTCATCGCCTCGGCGAGGCCGTTTTCTTCGTCGGGCGCGACCAAAATGCCATCGTGTTCGTGGGTGATGATCTCGCGCGGCCCGTTTTCGTTCATAGCGATGACCGGTTTGGAAAGCGCCATCGCTTCCATGATGACGCGGCCAAAAGGTTCGTCGTGGGTGGGATGCACCAGGCAGTCGAGCGCGCCCACAGCGTCGGCGCCGTCGGCCTGATGCGGAACGAAGTTGAAGCGCTCCACCAAATCGTGTTTTTTGACCAGTTCGCGCAGTTCCTGAACATAGGGCGCCTGTTCGCCCCACAGATCGCCGCCGATGATGGCGAAGCGCGCGGGGCCGCAGCCGGTATCGGCGCACACCTGGGCGGCGGCTTCGATAAAGGCGGCGTGGTTTTTCCAGGGCACGAGCTGGCCCACGACGCCGAAAACAAAGGCGTCGTCGGGCAGACCAAGCGATTCGCGCAAGAAGGAGCGCTTTTTGGGCTGCCATTCGTCGGGATCGAGGCCGTTGGACACCACGACGATTTTTTCCGACGGCACGCCTTCGTGCTCCAAAAGTTCGGCCACGCAATTTGAAATGGCGACGACGCGCGTCGCTTTGCCCGCCAGTTGCGGCGCCAGACGCGAAAGCGGCACCAGGTCACGGCAGTGCCAGATGGTGGGGCGTCCCGTGCGTTCGCCCGCGACCCCGCCCACCAGATGCGCCGTTGTCGAATTGGAATGCACGATTTGAGCGCCGCTCGATTCGACCAGACGGCAGATCATCGGCGCGGTCTGCAAAACATGAACGAGCGATGCCATGCTCTCGATAATGCCGCGCGGACGCTGCAAACGGCGCAGGGGCGCGAGCGTCACGTTCCAGCCTTCATCACGCAGCAGTTCGGCAAACCGCCCGCCATCGGGCAGGGCAATCATGGCGTCGAAGGGCAAATCGGCGCGGCGCAGGCCCCACAACAGCGAGCGCAGCGAAGCTTCGCCGCCGCTCATCTGCGCCGAGTGGTTGAGATAAAGCACCGTCGTGCGCTCCGAGGAAGATTGCGATTCCGTCGTGGTGTGGGCAAGGGTTGTGGCGTCCATAAATGAAATGTCTCCCAAACGATAAAGAATGATGCGGCAACGAGAACAGGGCTATTTTAACCGATTTCTCAGGTAAATAATTGCCCTTCGAGAGCCACTGCGATTTGGTGTTTGGCCCCTCCCCGTCCGTCCCCACCAGTGGAGAGGGGGTCAAACTGCGGCTTGCTCCGTTTTGGCGGCAGGTTGAGCGAAAACCTGCAAATGGGAGTCTGACTCCCTCTCCACTGGTGGGGAGTCGGGTGCCCTCTGGGCGACGGGAGGGGCCAAACACCAAGCCTCAATGGTTCTGGCTGGCCGCTATTTCTCCCGTTCTCTCTGCCATTTCCCCAGCCATTCGAGCGTTCTCTCGAAGACCTGATGCTCCCAATCAAGCCCGTAAAACGAATGGTTGGCACCCTCGATCAGCGCGACATCCGCCTCGCGCCCACTGTTGTCTCGATACCATCCCAGCGCTTCGGGCGTGATGGGATCGGCGCCGCCGTAAATCTGCAAGCGCGGCGCCTCAAAAGCGCGCCATTTTTCGAGCGCCGCATTTCGAAACCCACGCGGCAACTGCCCTGGCTGGTTCGATTCGAGGTTTTTCGAGGCCGCGCCGCCCCCGCCGGCCATCGCTTTGGACACCGCCTGAGTATCGATTTGCCCGCGCAAAATTTTGGCGTAAGTCGAAGGGTTGAGCAGTTTGCGCGCGTATTTTTTGAGGTTGGCGCCGCGTTTTTTGGCCGCGCGCTCCTCCGAAGGCAGCGCCGCGAACACCGGCGCGCTCCACAAAATCGCGCCGCCCAGCGAATCTTCGACGCTCGCGACGGCGATTTCACAGCCCGAACACAAGCCCAGAACCAGCAGCGGCGCGGGAGTTTGGGCGCGCATCCAGGCGAAAGCGGCGCGCGCGTCGCCTTGCATCGTGGCGAGGGTCGCGAGTTCGGTGTCGCCGTCGCTGTCGCCGCGTCCGGCGAAATCGAAGCGCAAAATCGCGTAGTTATGCTCGCAAAACAAGCGCGCGGCGCGCGTGAGCATCTGATGGGGGCCGCATCGCGTGCCGCTCCAGCCGTGCAGCATCACCATCGCGGCGCGCGGCGTCTGAAGCGGTTCGTGGAAAACGCCGACGAGGTTTTCGCCGCGCGCGTTGGGGAAAATGAGGGCGTGTTCAGCCATCGAAAACCTCGCTTTTCAAGCCGTCCAGAAGCGGCGCGGGATCGGAATAATCGATCAAATTCCAGAACGGCGGCATCACGACGGCGCGCGCCTGGCTGTTCAAGCCGTCGGCGAAGTGTTGCAACGGCGGCGCGACTTCAGCGCGCGGCCCGACTTGGAAAATATGAGCCTTTCGCGAAAATGAGGGCATTTCGCGTTTCAAATCGAGAGTCGAAAGTTCGGTTTTCATCCCTGCACCGAGTTTCCAGCCGTCCAAATCATCGGAGGGCGAATGGTCGCTTTTCGCCTCGGCTTCGCCGGTGAGTTGGGCGCGAATTTGTTTTTTGGCGCTCTGCTGCATCAAAAACGAGCGGCCCGACAGGAGCGGCTCGATCAAGACCAGGGTTTGGGCGCCGAGGCTTTCGGCTTCCAGAAGCGCCAGAGTTGCGCCCAGACGCACGCCCAAAAGCGCGATCTCCGCGTGGGGCGCGCGTTTTTTCACTTCGTCACGCGCCGCGCGCAAATCTTCGCGCCATGCGGTTAAATTCGCGGCGGCGAAATCGCCCTCGCTGTCGCCGGTGCCGCGAAACGAAAACAGTAGCGACGACTCGCCGCGCTTTTCCAATTCTTGCGCGATGAGGGTCAAAACGCGCCGCGCCGATTTTTCTTCTTCGGCAAAAGGCGGGCACAAAACCCAAACGCGCCGCGCCGCTTCCACCCCGCGCCAGACGCCGAAGAGTCGCAAAGCGTCGCCGGTGGGAAAAAAGAAGGCTTGCAAGGCGCGTTACTCCGCCTTTTTGGAAACGAAATCGGCCATCGAATTGACGGTTTGAAACGCGCTGACCTGAAAATCGGCGTCTTCCAGCGAAATGCCGAATTCGTCTTCCAGACCCACGACGAGTTCGAAAAGCGCGACCGAATCGATGTCGTAGGTTTCCATCAGGGGCGCGTCGTCGGCGATATCGGCGGGCGCAACCGCCAAAAATAGGCGCTCCACGATCATTTTTTTGAGGCGCGTTTTGAGTTGGTTCATGGTGTCGGTATTCATGGTTTTCCCGCAGTGTGGGTGCTTAGAGGCTGTTGAGTTAATGGCGCTTTTTTCCCCACTGGCTGGATTTTCAACACAGAGAACACGGAGAGACGGAGAAAAACAGAGGGAAGCAGGGAAATCAAAGCATTAAAGCAAAATCCTCTATCTCCCTCTGTCTCTCCGTGTTCTCTGTGTTGAAAATCCAACTAAATAGCCTCTTAGAGCATCGGACGCAGCGCGATGTAGCAGGCCGCACACCACAGCAGGCCCATCGAGTATCCCCCCAGCACGTCGGTCGGGAAATGCACGCCCAGATAAACGCGACTGATGCCCGTCAGCGCCACGATGAGAAAAACGCCCAGTAGTATCAGCGCCACCCAGATCGAGGCCAGACCCGCCGCCGTCGCGGTCGCGGCCAGCATGAACCAGAAGCAAAAACAGGTCAGGGAATGGCCCGATGGAAACGAGCCGTCCTGGAGTTTGTGGCCGAACGCGCCCTCGGCGCGCGCGGGGCGAACGCGCTTGAAAATGCGCTTCGACACAAAAGAAAGCAGCATCGAACCGGCGTAGCATACGCCTGGCAAATACCATAATCGAGGCTCTGCGGCGTTGCCCGCCGCCCAGATCGCCACGAAAAGGGAGCCTAAAATCAGCGAGGGCGCCGAAGCAAAATTCGTCCAGAAGCGGAAAAACCAGGTGCGCGCGTGGCGCTCGTCGGCGCCAGGGCCGGTGGCGGTGACATCGGCGTAACGCAGTTCGCGCGCCCAGGCGCGAATTCCGGCATCGACCTTTAAAAATTGGGGACGAATATGTCTGCGAAGCCACGAAACCACGAAAATCAGAATCACGAAGGTCGCGGCCCACGCCAGCATGAAGCGCACCAACAGCGACGGCAAAACCGCCGCGAATTGGGAGAGAAATTCGCCGATGGGAAAGGAACTCAAAACGAAACCGCCTTCCGCTCCTCGCGCGGCGGCGCCAGCAGCGCGCGCCAATCGAGGTCGTCGAGGCCCATTTTGGGAAGTTGGCGCCACGTCGCGTCGTCTTCGCTCGTGCCGTTTTCCCCCGCGAACATCGCGCCCCAGCGCTTTTTGAACAGCACGCCGTTTTTGGCGGTGACGTAGGCGAAATTGATGTCGCCACTCCCCGCCGTCGTGGTGTGCTCGAAGTGGAAAAGTTCAACGCTGGGCGCAGTCCAAACCGTGAATCCCGCCGCCCGCGCGCGGTAGCAAAAATCGAGATCTTCGTATTGCACCGGCGAAAACGCTTCGTCTAACATCCCAATTTGCGCCGTCAAATCGCGCCGCATCAGCCACGCCGCCGAAATCGCGCATTGAATCTCCTGCGGCTCCGCGATAGAGTCACGCGCTTCGCCGCGCCCCAGATAGCGAATTTTTCCTTTGGGCGAAACCGCGCAGCCGCAGCATTCGATGTCGAACGGCGCCCAGGGAAACAGCAGTTTGGGCGCGACGATGGCACATTGGGGCGCCAATTCAAGGAAAGCGGCGAGCTTCTCGAGCCAATCGGGTTGAGAAATGAGCGTATCGTTGTCCAGAAACGCCACATATTGCCCCGCCGCGACGCCAAGAGCCTCATTGCGGCCTCGCACCGCGCCGATGTTGGCTTCGAAACTCAAAATTTGGCTTTCGATGCCGGTTTTTTGGGCTTCGACGGCGAAACTTTCCAGATGCGACGCGGTTTGGTCGCGCGAGCCGTTGTTGACGTTGATGACCTGAAGCGGCCGCGCCGTGCAGCGCAGCACGCTGTCGAGACAGGCGCGCGAATAGGCGGCTTTGTCGTGGTGCAAAATGACGAGGGAAAACGACATAAGAACGAATGCGAAAAGCGCAGTCTACCTTCGCGGCCAGGGCAGACAAATGGAGGAGCACCTAATGTGTGACTTTTTCGCTTCGTGCTTCCTTGGGAAATAGATGCGGGAATGCCAGGCTTCCCCCTCCCTAACCCTCCCCCGCAAGCGCGGGAGGGTTAGAGCCTATCCGAAGAGGGCATTGAACCTGGAGGCTCTGGGAGCGCGAGCATCCCTGCTCGCCCCAAAAGTGCGAGCAGGGATGCTCGCGCTCCCAGCCTATTCGGATAGGTTCTTAGAATCAGTTTGAAAAGTCCTTTTGCGGTTTGTAGGGGTGCCGCGAGGCGCGTTTGGAAAGCGTAAGAGTTGATCTAAACGCGCCTCGCGGCACCCCTACAAACCGCAAAAGGACTTTTCAAACTGATTCTTAGGGAGGGGGAAGCCGTGCAAGTCACACATTAGGTGTATGAGCGGCCCATCAGATACTTCCTGTGACCGCATCACTGGGACAAACCAAACCGCGCCTCGAAATTCGGGGCGCGGTGTGAAATGGTATCGAGAGATGGAAAAAAGCCGGCTTTCCAGCCCGATTTTACACAGAAATTCAGGCTTTGCACTCGAACTTCGCGTCGAGCGGTTCACCGGTGGGAACTTCGGCGCCATCGTCCCCCGCCATCATCATGGTGGGCGCGATGCCGGTGATGACGCTCGCGCCGCGTCCGCGCAGGGAACTGTTTTCGACGCCCGCCGCCTGGAGCGCTGCGGCCCACGAGCCGAAGTTTTCCTTGCGGCGCGCGGCGCGGTAGATGCCAGGTTCGTGTTCTTCGATGTAGGCCCAGCCGAGGGGCTTGTTTTCCTGCGAAAGCTGTTGAATGGTTCGCAAAATGCGCGTGCGCGTCCAAATATGACCTTCGCGCATGGTTTCGTGATCCAGCCCCGCCGCTTCGACGGCGCGGCGCCAGGAGCCGAAATAGCGATGGGCGCAGGCCGCGAGATACAAACTGCGGTTTTTGATTTTGAATTTGGGGTCGAGCAGATCGTGCCCCTGCGTGTGCATTTCGCGAATGCGAAGCAGAATTTCCTCGCGGCTCCAGCGCTGTTTGACGCGCTTGAGATCGTCGTAATCCAAGCCCGCCGCTTCGATGGCGTCGCGCCACGAGCCGAAGTGCGAACCCGAACGCGCCGAAGAAAACAGCGCCGAATGGGTCTTTTGAATCGCGGTCGGCGAAAGGTCGACGCCTTCCGCATGGAGCCGTTTGATTTCGGCTATCAGTTTTTCTTTGGTCCAAAGACGTCCTGGCATAATTTTGTTTTACCTCAATAAATTAGCATCAATAAAGGAAAAACGAAGGGCAGCACAAGGCATCTCCCTCCATTTTTCCTTTATTGAATTTGCTTCAGTGCTCAGTCCACGACCGGCTCGATCAGGCCGTAACCGCCGCCTGCGCGATGGTAGACCACGCTGACCTGATTGTTTTTGCTGTCGCGAAAAACGAAGAAATTGTGTCCCAGCAAATCCATTTGCAAGGCCGCCTCGTCGGGCGACATCGGCTTGAGCGCGAACTGCTTGCGCCGCACCAGAGTCGCGGGCGCTTCATCGCCCTCGATTTTCCCGTCGCTCGCGAACCCGCCGTCCATGGCGACGCTTTCGTTCTCCGGCGCGGTGTTCATCGAGAGCGCGGCGAGAGTCGCCGGAGCGGTCAGGCCAGGCGCGGACTTGGGATGAATAACCACGCCGTTGGTGTCGTCGCGGTTGTTCTGGCGGCGCGCTTTCTGGGTCACCTTGTCTTTGTAGCGCTTGAGCTGGGCTTGCAGCTTGTGCAGCGCGGCATCAAAGGCCTGTCGCAAATCGTGGGCGCGCTCTTCGGCGCGGGTGATAAGTCCGGCCGCGAACAGCGTCACTTCGGCCACATATTGGCCGCGTTCGTGGGTGATGCGAACCTGGGCATCGTCCAGGCGCGACCACAGTTTTTCGAGGCCATGCAGCTTTTCCTCGAAGTGTTCGCGCATCTGCGGGTCGATTTCGCAGCCGCGCGCTTGCACATTGACGGCAGTTAGCATAGATTCACAACCTTTCCTAAGATTTCTCTACCAAAAGAGAAGTTTGGGTCTTCAATCGCTGTCGCAGCGAATAAATTCGCCGCAAAACAACGAAACCTGCCTTCGCAGGTTGAGGGCCTCTTCCCGAAATTCCCAGTTGTCAACGAAAATGCGACAGGGCCGCAGAGCGTTGAATGATGATTCAATCTTTGCGAGCCACGAGACAGGCAGCGTGAGCGGCCATGCCCAATCCGGCACCCAGCGCGCCCAACTGTTCCGCCGTCTTGCCTCTGATATTAACGCAATTGTATTCAATTTGCAGCAGTTTTGCGACATTTTCTCGCATTTTCGGGACAAAATCGGCGATTTTGGGGCGTTGCGCGATGAGAATAGCGTCGATATTGACAATGTCCCACCCCTCGCCGCGTGCCAGGGCGACGATTTGCGACAGTAAAACTCCACTGTCGGCGCCTTTCCAGCGCGGGTCGGTGTCGGGAAAGAGGCGCCCGATGTCCTCCAATCCGGCGGCGCCGCAAACCGCGTCGGAGATGGCGTGGAGCAGCACATCGGCGTCGGAGTGGCCGTCCAAACCTTTTTCAAACGGCACTTCGACGCCCGCCAGAATGAGTTTTCGGCCTTCAACCAGGCGGTGCGAATCGTAGCCGATGCCGACGCGAAATGGAATCATGGTTTTCGATGAGGATTGTGCGATGGAATGATCGAATAGTAGCCGCCAAGTCCGGCTTTTAAAATCGCCGCCGCGCGTTCTAAATCGGCGGCGTAGGTGACTTTGAGATTGTTGATATCGCCTTCAACAAGCGCGACTTGATGACCGGCGCGCTCCATAATCGAAGCGCAGTCGGTGCCCTCGAAACCCTCGTTTCGCGCGCTATCGAGCGCCGCCAAGAAAAGATCGCGCCGGAAAACCTGCGGCGTTTGCGCCAGCCAGATTTCATTTCGATTCAAGGTTTGGGCAATGAAATGTTCGGCGCTGGCGCGTTTGACCGTATCGGAAACGGGCAGGGCGGCGATGGCGGCGCCGGTTTTTTGCGCTGCCTCGACGGTGCGCGAAATCACTTCGCCCGAAACGCAGGGCCGCGCCGCGTCGTGAACCAAAACCCACTCGCCGCGCGCCGCTTTAACCCCTTCAAAAACCGAATCCTGGCGCGTCGCGCCACCTTCAATGGTCTGGCGCCACAGCGAAAACGCGCACCATTTCCAAACTTCTTCTATCGCCTCAAATTCGTCGGCGCGCGCCACAACCACGATTTCGAGAAGTTCCGCGCCCGCTTCCCCGTAAGGCGCGGCGCGCAGGGCATTAAGCGTCCAGAACAAAACCGAATTTTCGTCCAAAAGCGGCGCCAGAATTTTGTTGCCGCTAAGTGCGGCCCTTGCGCCGCAGCCCGCCGCCGGAACGATGGCCGAAATCGTCATGTTTGCCCTTTTCCCCCTCGCTTTCAAACAAATCGTCGCCGCTACCCCTCATGCCTGGCTTGGATTCTTTATCGCGCAGTTCGGCGAAAATCATTTTGCCGGCGACGGTCTGATACACCGTCGAAATCGTGACGCGGCACGTCTCGCCGATGTGCGCGGCGCCATCGCCGACCACCACCATCGTGCCGTCTTCGAGGTAGCCCACGCCCTGCGTCGGCTCCTTGCCTTCTTTGACGAGCATAATCTGCATCTCCTCGCCTGGCAAAACCACCGGTTTGAGCGATTGGGTCAGTTCGTTGAGGTTCAAAACCCGCACACCCTGAAGCTCGGCGACTTTGTTGAGATTGAAATCGTTGGTGACAATCGAGCCGTGTTTTTCCTTGGCCAGAGCGACCAGTTTGGAATCGACGGCGGCGATTTTCTGCACGGCGGGCGAAAATTCGTTCAAAACATGGACGAGAGGAACTGAAACCGTCTGGCCGTTGACCTGGTGCGGCGCGGTCAGCTCGCGCATCTCGTTGAGCACGTCGAGGCCGCGCCGACCGCGCGCGCGGCGCATCGAATCGCTCGAATCGGCGATGTATTGCACTTCTTCAAGGACGAACTGCGGCACGAAAAGTGGCCCTTCGATGAAACCGGTTTTGCAAATATCGGCCAGACGCCCGTCGATGATGATGTTGGTGTCGAGAAATTTGGGCGTCGCGCCGCCGAACTGCGAGACGACTTCTTCTTCGAGTTGGGGAAAGACTTTGAGCATTTCGGCGCGCAGTCCGCCGAAAAACGCCATGCCCAGGCCGGTCGTGACCGCCATGATACAAAATTTAATGGGCAGCAAAAGCGGCGCGGTGGAAGGCGCTATCGCGTTGGGAACGGGGAGCGTCACCAGAACCCCGAACACCAGCCCCAGAAACGCGCCGCCCACGCCCAGAACCCGTTCGACAGCCGACAAATCGTGCAGCTGCCGCACGCTGGGCAGCAGCACTTTGTCGGCCAGCCCCGACCCGCAGCGCGCCAGCACGATGCAAAAACCGATGGAAAGCGTGAGGGGAATGAGCCGGATGAGCTGACCCAGCGAAGAATTCGCCAGGCCCAAGGTGACGGGCCACGCCGTGTAAAGCTGGCCCAGGGAAGCGCCGAAAATGGCGCCCGCGATTCCAAAAAGAAGCGTCGTGGCGGCCCAGACAAAGCGTTGCGTATTCATAAAAACCGCGCAGGATGCGGGAAACTGGTGGAGTGGCGGGCGAAATTCCGATTTTTCTACATTTCCGGTTCGAACTCTTCGGAAGAATCGCTGCCGACGGCCTCGCCCCGACCTTCGGCAAAGCGAGATTGGTTTTGGGGAGTGGCACCGTTCGAGCCATTCTGCGGCCCAAAACGGCTTTTTTTATCACCGGATTGCGAAGAAGAGCGATGAGCCGCCGCGCCCGCATCACGTCCGCGCAGCGCATCGGGCAGCCAGGTTTCAACGGCATCGCGTAGGCTGGAAACGGCGCGCAACTCGGTTTCGCCTTCCAAATGCCCCAATCGCTCGACGCCCGCGCGCGGCAAACAGCAGTGCGAAAAACCCAAACGCGCCGCCTCGCTCGCCCGCCGCTCGGCGTGACCGACGCCGCGCACTTCGCCCGCGAGTCCGATTTCGCCGAACGCGCACAAAGTTTTGGGAAGCGGCGTATCGCGCACGCTCGAAACCACGGCGAGCGCAATCGCGAGATCGAGCGCCGGTTCGCCCACTTTGATGCCGCCCGCGACGTTGATATACACGTCCATATCACCCAATCGCAGCCCCAGCCGCTTTTCAATCACCGCCAGAACCACCAGAACGCGGTTGTAATCGGCGCCCGTCACCACGCGGCGCGGCGCCGCGAAATAACTCGGCGCGCACAGCGCCTGCACTTCGACCAGTAAAGGCCGCGCGCCCTCGACCACCGCCGCCACTGCGCTGCCTGGCGCGCTTTCCTGGCGCTGCGAAAGGAACAACTGCGACGGATTTTCCACGCTTTCCATGCCGCCCTCGGTCATTTCGAACACGCCGAGCTCATTGGTGGAGCCGAAACGGTTTTTGAGCGCGCGCAGGATGCGAAACTGGGTGTGGGTTTCGCCTTCCAATTGCAAAACCGTATCGACGATGTGTTCCAGCGCGCGCGGGCCGGCCAAATTGCCTTCTTTGGTGACGTGCCCGACCAGAAAAATCGGCACCGAAAGCTCTTTGGCGAGCCGTTGCAGCGTCGTGGCGCCTTCGCGCACCTGCGTGATGGTTCCTGGCGCCGAGTCCAATCCAGGATGCTGCACGGTTTGAATCGAATCCACGACCGCCATCGCGGGTTTGAGTTCGCGGATGTGGTTTTCGATGTTGATGAGATCGGTTTCCGCCGCTAAAAGCAAATCGTCCGATTCCAAACCCAGACGCGAAGCGCGCAGCCCGACCTGCGAAACCGACTCTTCGCCCGAAATATACAGCCCCGAACCATACATCTGCGCCAGTCGCACCGAGGCTTCGATGAGCAGCGTGGATTTGCCAATCCCAGGATCGCCGCCGATGAGAACCAGACTGCCAGGCACCACGCCGCCGCCCAGAACGCGGTCGAGTTCGCTCATTCCGGTCGAGAGACGCGGCGTTTTCTGGGCTTCGACCGACGAAAGCGACTGCGGCGCGGCGCTTCCCGAACTCCCGCGCGCGGTTTCAAAACTCGATTTTTTGGTGGGCGCGGCGACTTTTTCTTCGGAAAACGTGGAAAACGCGGAGCATTCGGGGCAGCGCCCCATCCACTTCGCCGACGAGTAACCGCAAGCCTGACAGATGTAGCGCGTGGAAATTTTGGCCATGAGAATTGGGGAGCGGCAGGGGGTAGTTTAACCCTCGAAATGGCCTCTCGAAGCGCGTTTTTGCAGCGAGGCGGGCTGACGCACCCTTCCAATCGAGATATGGAAGATTGGAAGGAGGCGTCAGCCCCGCCTGTCGCAGGCACTCAAGTGCTTGAATCCTTGCCGAAATTGGGAGATTTTAGAACGTGATGCCTCATTTCAAGCGCGCCCTCATTTTCATTGCCGTTGGACTTGCGGTTATGATTTGCAGTCCATTGGGAATCGGTTTGGTTTACGGACTGCAAAGCCTGGCCGCTCTCGCCGCTTCTGGCGCCGTTTTCTTTCGCCTGGCA
>JAUJNG010000036.1 GCA_030448265.1 Abditibacterium sp. | reverse complement strand
TGTTTTTATTTTTGTTTGTGTGTGTTTTTTTTTTGTTGGTGTGGTGTTTCTGTCTGTGTCTGTTTGTGTGTGTGTTTTTGTGTTTTTTTGTGTGGTTGTTTTTGTGTTGGTGTGGGGGGGGGGGGGGCGGGTTGGGGCCCCCCCCCCCCCCCCCCCCCCCCCCCCCCCCCCCCCCGCTACTACAAACCTTGCCACTCAAGCCTGGCGATAAAAGGTGACCGCCCTTCACAACAAGTCCCACATTAAGTGGCCTGCCATGTCCTGGAAAGCGTGACAGTGAGTCGAAGGACATAGCAGGCCATGTCCTTACGAACCTGTGCTTCATTCGAGAACCCCTCTAAGCGAACGGCGTTCGCGGCAAATTTGAAAACCGCGAACATCGCCACACCACAACCAGAAAGGCGGGCTGCCCTGCACTTTCCCAAGCGGAAAAGCGCAGGGTGGCCCGCCTTTCGTTTTTGATGGCTCGCCTCATTGGAGAGGCAATTTGACCGGTTTTCCGGTTGCGGCACTTTGGTCGGCGGCAAAAAGCAACTCATGGGTTTTGATGGCATCATCCAGGTCGGGCAGACATGGAACATCGTCTAAAATCGCGGCACAAAGCGCCTCGATCTGGCCGTTGAAGGGATGATGCGTCACGTCTCCCGAATTGGGCAACACGGTGGGAATCGTCGCCCAGTCGGTCTGGCCTGGGAACAGTTCGGGACTCCACACGCGGTTGTCACGGATGGTGCCTTTAGTGCCGATGATGTCGATGTTGAACTGGTAAGGCATCACGCAGTCCAGAATCGAGGCGACTTTGCCAAGGGTGCCGTCAGCGAATTTGCAAATCACCAGGGTTGACGGCGCGTATTCCCAGTCGGGGTTATCGCCGCGATGAGGCGCTTCGAGGGCCGAAACTTCGACAATCGCGTTATCGTTGCCCGCGAACCAGCGCAGGGCATCGAGCGCGTGGCAACCCGCCGAGAGCAGCGACGAGCCGCCCTGCGCTTTGGTCACAGACCAGGGATATTGCGGATACCATTTCTGCTGGCCGTGCCAGTAATCGACTTCGATATATGTCGGCGTTCCCACCGCGCCACGCTCGATGAGATGTTTGGTGTTTTGCAGCGAGGGATTCCAGTGCAACACAAACGAAACCACCGTTTTGACGCCGCTTTCGCGCACCGCGCTTTGCATGGCGAGGCACGAATCCCAGTCGAGAGCGAGCGGTTTTTCGATGCACAAGTGCTTTCCGGCGCGCGCGGCGCGAATCGTTAAATCGGCGTGCAAAGCGGGCGGCGTGCAAATCGAAACGATGTCCACATCGGGATGCGCGAGGAGTTCATCGAAATCGGTGGTGACCAGCGCATCGTTCGCGCCCACGCCCGCAGCGCAGGCGCGCGCCGATGCGAGTTTGCGCGACCCGACGGCCACCAATTGAGTTCTTTCGCATTTCTGATACGCCTTGGCGTGTTCGCCCGCGACCCAGCCAGCGCCGAAGATCGCGGCGCCCAAAATTTTTTGATTCATAATGTGAATTTTCCCCGAAATCCCTCACCCAGTGCAAAACAGCGAGTTGCCAAAAGCGTCTGCCCCTTCCTTCTGCGGCGTTTACACTGTTTATCCTTGATTATGCCCAGACAAATCGTCGTTTTAGATGCCCGCCCCACCGATGTGGGCGACATGGATTGGTCGCCCCTGCGCGCGCTGGGCGAACTCACGCTTCATCCCAACACCGCGCCCGACGAAGTCGCCGCGCGCATCCAGAGCGCCGACATCGTTCTCACCAACAAAGTCCCTTTGCCCGCCTCGGCCTTTGAAGCGGCGCCCAATCTCCGTTTGGTCTCGGTTTTGGCGACGGGCTACGATGTTATTGACCTCGAAGCCGCGCGGCGCGCCGGTGTCACGGTGTGCAACGTGCCCGCTTACAGCACCGCTTCGACCGCTCAAACCACCGTCGCGCTGTTGCTGGAACTCACTCAGCACGCCGGAGCGCACGACGCCGCCGTCAAAGCGGGCGACTGGACGCGCAGCCCCTCGTTCTCCTTCTGGAACTTCCCCCTCACCGAACTGGACGGCAAAACTCTCGTGGTGATCGGCCTGGGTTCGATTGGCGGGCGCGTCGCGGCGGTTTGCGAAGCGCTGGGCATGAAAATCGTCGCCGCGCAGTTGCCAGGACGCCAGCCCAAAGGTGATTCGCCCTCCCCGCGTCTGCCGCTCGATGAAGCCCTGCCGCTCGCCGATGTGGTTTCGCTCCACTGCCCCGCAACGCCCGAAACGCGCGGTCTGGTGAACGCGGAATTCCTTGCGAAACTCAAACCGTCGGCGTTTCTGCTCAACACAGCGCGCGGCGTCCTCATCGATGAAAATGCCGTCGCAGAGGCGCTGCGCAATGGCAAATTGGCCGGTTTCGCGGCGGATGTCCTCAGCGTCGAGCCGCCGCCCGCCGATAACCCGCTTTTAACGGCGCCCAACTGCATCCTGACGCCGCACATTGCTTGGGCCTCGACCGAAAGCCGGCGGCGGCTTTTGGATATCAGCGCGGGGAATGTCGCGGCGTTTTTGGATGGAACGGCGCAAAACGTGGTTTCGTGAGACTGGCACGGTTAGAGGCAGCAGAGGCGGGGGGGGGGGGGGCGCGGGGCGGGCGGGCGCGGCGGAGCGGGCCGCCAGCGAGTCGGGCGGCTCGGCCCACGCAGACACGACAACAAAGGAAGGGAGAAGGTCGGGGGGGGAGGCAGTCAGCACGACCACCGCGAGGGAGCACACCCAGGCGCCCCGCCAACGGCGGCGAAAGAAAACGCAGGCCGGCCGCCTC
>JAUJNG010000008.1:113845-212666 GCA_030448265.1 Abditibacterium sp. | reverse complement strand
GTGGGCTCCCCCCCCGCCTCGGAGCGAAATCATTGAGCCTTCGACCCCAACGCACTAAAACTCGCCGCACCGAAATTAAAATGCCATCGCGTCCCAACCTCCTCATTTTCATGACCGATCAGGAAAACGCCGCCGTTTTGCATCCCGATCATCCCGCCTCGATGCCCCATTCGCGCGCCTTCGCCGCCCAGGGCCTCCGTTTTTCGCGCGCCTTTTGCCCGACGGCGCACTGCTGCCCCTCGCGCGCCACGTTTCTGAGCGGCCTTTTTCCCTCGCGCCACGGCGTGTGGAACAACGTGTCCACGCCCACGCGCCTGAGCTGCGGCCTCAAAGCGGGCGTTGCGACGTGGAGCGAAGGTTTGCGAAATGCGGGATATGACTTGGCGTGGTCAGGAAAATGGCACGTTTCGGACGACGAAAATCCCGCCCAACGCGGCTGGCGCGAACTGGCGGTCACGGCGGGAAAAGGCTCGGTTATGCAGCCCAGTTTGGAGCAGTGGCGCCATAGAGCGCGCGATTACCATCCGAATCAAGAGCGCAAACGTGGCGAAATCGTGCGCGAGGGCTGGGGCAACGCGCGCCTTTACGGGCGCGACGAGGGTGGCACTCATCCGGCGTTGCAAAGCGATGCCAAGGTCGTGCGCGCCGCGCTCGACGAACTGCCAGCATTAGCGCGCGCGGCGCGACGAGGGGACGCCGTGGTGCCTGTTCGTGGGCATCGTGGCTCCCCACGATCCTTACATCGTGCCCGTCGCTGCCCCCGTTCCCGACGCGGCGCAAACCGAGCTTCCGCCCTCTTTTGCCGACGATTTAGAGGACAAACCACGCATCTATCGCCGCCAGCGCCGCCAGATTTGGGATCAGCTCGGCGAGGCCGAATCGCGCGAAACGCTGGCGCATTACTACGCGAGCTGCGCGCTCGCCGACGCCTATTTCGGCCAGGTTCTGGACGCTCTGGAAGCCAACGGGCAAAGCGAGGAAACCCTGGTGGTGCGCCTTTCGGATCACGGCGACTACGCGGGCGCGCATGGTTTGTGGTGCAAGGGAGTGGCGGCGTTTCAGGAAGCCTACCGCGTGCCGTGCGCGCTGCGCTGGCCGCAGGGAATCGCGCACAGTGGCCGCGAAATCGAGGAGTTCGTTTCGCTCGCCGACTTCGCGCCCACGTTTCTGGAACTGGCGGGCGCGCCGGTTCCCGATGGGCTGACCGGTCGCAGCCTGGTGCCGTTTTTGGGTGGTCATACGCCCTATGGTTGGCCCGACGAGGCGCACACGCAGTTCAACGGCGTCGAGCTGCTCTACACCCAGCGCAGCGTGCAAACGCGCGAGTGGAAATACGTTTACAACGGCTTTGACGACGAACTCTACGACCTGCAAAACGACCCGCACGAAATGACGAATCTGGCCGCGCGGCCCGAACTGAGCGAAATCAAGCGCGAAATGCTGGGCCGGATGTGGCGTTTCGCGGCACCAACCCGAACTTTTGTGGTTCGACGGCAGTTGGGAGCCGCGCAAGGAGTATTGGCGTTATCCCGAACTCAGCGCATCGCTTCACCAGTGGCAGCCGAACGTCATCTTGAACTCGCGCATGGGCGGCTATGGCGACTACGAAACGCCCGAACAGGGGGTGCCGATTGTGGCACCGGAAGGCCCGTGGGAGTTTTGCGTCACCATCAACGATTCGTGGGGCTACCAGCCCAATGATCACAATCATAAATCGGCGCGCCAGCTGGTGCGGATGTTTTGCGAGTGCATTGGAATGGGCGTCAATATGCTGCTCGACATCGGGCCGCGCGCTGACGGCACAATCCAGCCCGAACACGTCGAGCGTCTCGAAGCTCTTAGAGCGTGGATTCGCCCTCACCAAGAAGCGATTTACTCGACCGGCGCGGGGCTTCCTGCCGGTCATTTCTACGGCGCCAGCACGCTTTCGAGCGACCAAACCACGCTCTATCTTTTCCTTTTTGACCGTCCCTGGGATGAAGTCGCGGTCAAGGGGATTTTCAACCAGGTGCGGCGTGTTTCGGTTGTTGGCTCAGGTCATGAAGTCGCGCATCGCACCATAGGCGGCGCGCCGTGGGCCAATGTTCCTGGGGTGTTGTGGATTGAGGTGCCTGAAAGTGAACTCGACCCCAACGCAACCGTGCTCAAGGTCGAACTCGACGGGCCACTGCGCCTTTATCGGGGATCAGGGCACGCTATTGAAGCGAACTGACGGCAACTAACCCAAGTTGCCACCTACTGTCAGTGTTGTCATTCCGAGGAGGCACGACGAGGAATCAGCCGCAGTTTCTACCGATTTTCGGCTCAAACGAGTCGCCATTGCCACTGATTCCTCGTCGTTCCTCCTCGGAATGACAACGCGCCTACGGGGTAGCAACTTGGGTTAACGGCTCTTTTCCCATTTATTTTGCAGGCCAACACAGCCGCGCTTCGACAATATTGAACAAGATGAACCAATCCCACCAGCTTTACCAGGATTTGCAGAAGAAACTCGCCCAGGGTTGGAACACCTGGGACACGCGTAGTGTGTTGACTCACGTCCATCTGCCCTCCGGCTTGGCCTTTCGTCTCGGCATCAAAGAATACCGCGATGGCGGCCATTTGCAGGAATCGCTCATCGGGCGTTTGGGTAATGATGTCGAAACCGTGGTTCCTGGCCCGCGCGCCTGGGATGGCGCCTACACCAGCCTCAAGGTCGCCTGGCGGGGCGTGGAAATCAGTGTGGAAACCGCGACTGATGGCGAAGACTGGCTATGTCTGGCGACGCCGCTCGCGTGCCATAATCACTTCAAAACTCCGTTGCTGATCGTCGAGGGTGGCTTCTTGTGGAACTTCCCTGGCTCCGTGTCGCGCCAAGGTTCCTCATTGCACGCGAGCGTGCCCGAAGGGGAAAAGAGGTCTCTTGGCACCAGCACCAACTCCGTTGAAGAACCTCAAACCAGGGCGCTGGGGCCATATCTGGCGCTGCCGCTCGATGGCCGGTTAGCCCTGTTCACGGGAAAAGAGCGGTCTCTCGAAGAGATCGGCCATATCATGGCCCAGCGGCGTGCGGAGCTGGAGCCGAATGGATTGGAGGAGGCTGAAATTAGCGGCGCCATCCAGTTCTGTATGGCGTGGGACACCATTTATGATCCCTCCAAACAACGGGTGATTTCGCCGGTGTCTCGGAACTGGTCGAGCCGTCAGGGCGGTTGGGTTCTCTTCTGCTGGGATACCTTTTTCGCCGCGTCGCTGGCGGCCACAGGTTTGAGGGAGATTGCCTATGCAAACGCCATCGAGATTCTGCGTGAGAAAACGCCCGCTGGTTTCGTGCCCAATGTCTCCAACGCCCATGGCTTTAAAAGTCTCGACCGCTCGCAGCCTCCCGTGGGTTCGATGACGATTTGGGGGTTGTTTGAGCGCTTTGACGACCGCTGGCTGCTTGAACTCACGTTTGACGACCTTTTGATCTGGAATCGCTGGTGGCTGGAAAATCGCGTCGTCGATGGGCTTCTGGCGTGGGGTTCCAATCCTTACGATCCCCAAACCGGTAACGAATGGGAATTTTCCGCCAAGGGCGTTGGCGAACGCTTTGGCGCCGCACTGGAATCAGGACTCGATAATTCGCCGATGTATGACGATGTGCCCTATGATTCCTCAACCCACTGCTTAACTCTTCAAGATGCCGGCCTGAACGCACTCTATGTGGCCGATTGCGAAGCGCTCACCTCCATTGCGCGCGAGTTAAGGCGTCCCGAAGCCGATGAACTCGCGGCTCGTGGCCAGGGTTTTCGCAGCCAGTTGACACGGCTGTGGGACGAAGAAAAGGGCATCTTCGCCAATCGTCGCAGCGATACCGGCGAGTTTTCACCGCGCGTGTCGCCCACCAATCTCTATCCTTTGTTGGCCGGCGCCGCAACGCCCCCTCAGGCGCGCCGCATGATGGACGAACACTTTCTCAATCCCGATAAATTCGGCGGAGAATGGGTCATGCCGTCGATTTCGCGTGACGATCCGGCTTATGGCGAGCAGCACTACTGGCGCGGCAGAATCTGGGCGCCGATGAACTACCTGGTTTATCTGGGCCTGCGCCGTGCTGGATTAACGGCAGAGGCAGAGATTCTGGCCCAAAAAAGCGCGGCTTTGTTGCTGCGGGAGTGGAGAGAGCACGGCCACATTCACGAGAATTACCACGCCGATACAGGAATGGGATGTGGCTACGACCACTCCGACCGCTTTTACCACTGGGGCGCGCTGCTGGGCCTCATCGCGCTCAGCGAACGAAGCCGCGTCGAGGAAAAACGATGACTATTCGTCCCAATGACCACGGCGCTGCGTCGGGCCAGGAGCCGTCTGGTCAACATAGATCAGTTTCGCCATTGGCTGCCACGCGACCCACGGGAACTCGTTTTTCAACCCCAGAAGGTTCGATTTAAAGTTGTAGGTGACGAAATCGCTCTTTCGCCAGTAATGGCGTCAGGCCCGAAACCGACAGTTCTTTTTCTCGCAGAGGGTGGTTCTCAAGAAATGAAGCCAACGTGATTTGGTGGAGACTCCAACCAGATTCTTCAGGTCGCACGGCTCCCCTCAGGATGACGCAATTCTCACTTTTGCAAGAGGTCTATTGACGCTCAACGGCGATTTTTAAAATGGTTTCTCGAAAGGTTTGCCTACCTCTTACACGACCGGATGAGTTTAGAGAATGGTTTTTTCGCTGCGATTTGCGATTTGAAATCTGGTGCACCGACCTACTGCGGATAGGAACAGGGGAAGGTGACACGAAAAGTGGAGCCTTGACCACGGCTGGTTTCCACTTCCAGAGTGGCGTCCATCAAGTCGCAAAGGCCCTTCACGATGGACAGGCCGATGCCTTCTCCCACCTGTTCCTGCAGGGGCGAGGAGGGCAGATACGGCGACTGAGAAGCCAAGGTCACCGCAGGTTCATCCTGGTTCGATGATGTGCCCTCAGCCACAGCCGTGGCTTCAATCTGCTGCGCACCCTGCGTCGCCACTCGCAGGCGGTTCATCACCGAGGCGCCCAAAGCACCATTGAATCCCGAGCCCGTATCCTGCACCGAAACCATCCAGCGCCTGGTATCACTCTCCTGACTGGTTTCCCACCTCACATTAATCCCGCCGCGCGGCGTGTATTTGATGGCGTTGAGCACCAGGTTCTGCACGATGCGATGCACTTTGGCACGGTCGCCTTCCACGGGAAGCGAGCCTGGCCCCTCGCACTCCAATGACAGACCATGTGTCTGAGCCACGGGCTGCATTATCAAGCAAAAATCGCCCAGCAGTGCCGCCGCATCGAAGGGCGCGACCGTGCGCTGTTCCTGTCCGGCATCTAAGCGGGCCAGATCAATCAAGTTGTCGAGCATAGTGTGCAGCGACGACACACTCTTTTGAAGGATGGCAGCCGACTGACGACGCTCCGGCTCCTGCACTTCGTCATCATTCAAGAGACTGGTCGCCACCGAGACCACGGTGACGCCACCGCGCAGGTCGTGGGCTGCCTGATGCCATCCGGCAGCACGAGCGGTTTCAATCTCATTGACTGTAGCAACGGCTTGCTCTAACTCTTGCAGACGGCCTGCGGCCTCGGCCTGTTGAAGTTGCCAGTATTGCTCCACGCTGTCACTCACTCCCGCCACGCACAAGTGGGTCAAGGCCCGCAGCGCCGTCGCCAGAGTCGCGGGTTCCACTTCGGGATGAGCACGGGCATAACTTTCCAGTTCGTCTACCACGCACAACTGCAAATAGCCCCACTCTCGCGTCAGTTCGCGCAGCCGAAAGCCCTGCTGCCAACGATGCAACCCATGGGCAGTCATGCCTTCATCCTCTTGCCCTTGCTCCTGAGCGTTTATCTCCTCGGGCCAAGCCTGCAACCTGCGGGAGAAAGAATCCAGGATGTCGGGAATGTGGTCGTTGAAGAGCGTGCGCGACAAGGCCGAACCTGTGGTCAGGTCAGGATCCCTGTCCACTGTGGCACGCCACTCCCTTAGAATGGCCACCCGTCTGACACGAAGATGTTCGGCCAGTGTGGCCAGTTGTTCCTGCGTTTTGTGCTCAGTGTTCATGAAATGGCGGCTTTTGCTCCGATTGGAAACCTTGGGCTCTGGTGCCGTTTATCTCCTCTTAATTGTTACCCAAATCCCTGCGTTGATCGGGAACTCGAAGCGACCTTTTGTAGGTCGCCAAAAGTCGAAAGGGTCATCGCGTGGGGGAAGAGGCTCCCTTACCTGTATCCCAAAAACGGTGGTTTGCGGTCTGGCGTCGTATGTTTTGGAAAGCGCGCTCGATGAGTTGCATCCAAATCCCATCGCCGCGCGGTGCGGCGCGATGCGAACCCAGAGCGTCGAGAAGCGCACCATGCTGCTCCTGGTGCGGATGCGCTTCCATATTCATCAAAAGGCGAAAAACGCCGTGTCCGAGCGCGCGCTGCTGGCCGAGGACTGCGCCCTGCTCGCCTTTCGCGGCGCGCCCCAGGATGCGCAGTGGCTTTCGAGTGAGGAAGCCGAAAAGTTGCTCGATGCCGTTCCGGTTGCCAACGTGCCCAACGACCTGACGGCCAACATGATCGAAAACATCACCCGCGATTTCGCGCACCTGGCGCTCGCTCTTGACGAGGTGGCCAGGAAACGGGCGGAGGAACTGCTGGCCTCGCACAAACGCGCCCGCGACGCGGCCAGAAGCGGCGGCACCGTGCGCGTTGAAGCCCAGCTGCCGCCTGATGTGCTGGGACTGTGGGTTTTCGTGCCGCCGGTGCAAACTTCGTAAAGTTCACCAGAGGCGCATAGGCATCGGTTGAAAACTTGGAGGGCATAAATATGAACAACCGAAACGAACAAATGCTGGATTTTCTCGAAAGGCAGATTCCTGACCTCGCCGCGGCGGCGGTGGTCGCGGCTTATCATCAAGCCCTCGCCTCCATGAAATCGGAAGCAAACTGCGAGCGAAGTTGAGGATGGAGATGGGGCATGGAGGGAGAAGTGTAAGAAGTCATTCGGTTCTCGCGCCCCGCGCGGAGGCGCAGAGAAAAACAAGAGATCCGCCCTTCACGCTGAGAGTCTGTATAGAAAGTCGCAAAGGAACGTCATTCTGAGAGGGAGCCAAAGCGACATGAAGTCGCAGCCAACGAAGTAGTCCCATCGCCGACATCGTGACTGTTGAATTGTCGGCGAAGGCCGTCGCTTTGGCTAAAGAGGCAATGTGAGGCGTTGTGATACAATTCGACGCAGAGGCCCCTCATGACGGAAATGCTTTTAACGGTTGAGCAGGCCGCGCAAAGGCTGCAAATTCATCCCACCAGCGTGCGGCGCCAGTTGCAGCGCGGGCGTTTGCGCGGCGTGAAGCGCGGCAATCTGTGGCGCGTGCCGGAAAGCGCCCTGCTCGAAAACACGCCGCCCCCAACCTCTTCCCCTGTTCCAGTCGAAAGCGCGCGCGCGGCGCAGCAGATCGCCGATGCGATTTGGCGCGATATGAACGGCGGCGACGAGGCGCGGCGCGACGGGGCGATCATCGCTCTGGGGCAGGCGCCCGAAGCCGCGCGCGCCATCGTGATGCGGCGCAGTGGCGAGGTCGCCGCGCGTTACTACGCCACGCCCGAAGGCGCGGCGGAACTTGCGGATTGGCGCGCGCAGGGCGGCGAGCCGTTCCACGACGACGGGGCCGATTACTACTCGGACGAGGAAGAGGCGCAGTTTCGAGCGGAGCGCGAAGCCAAAGGCGCCGCTCGATAAATGGCGCTCCTCAACCCTAAACGCGGCGAGATTTGGCGCGTGCAGCTTGATCCGGCGCGGGGCAGCGAGCAGGGAAAGATGCGCCCCGTCGTGATTTTGTCCGAGCCGCCGGTGGGACGCCCGACGATGCGATTGTGCGCGCCGGTCGTGCATTGGAAGCCCGAACATCCGAGCATGGCATGGTGTGTGGAACTTTCGCCCGACGCGGAAAACGGCCTCACCAAGAAAAGCAGCACTGATGCCGCTCAGACGCGGGCACTCGACGTGGTGCGCTTCGGGGAGAAAGTGGGGCAGGTGAGCGCGCGCAAGCTGGAAGCGATCACGACCGCTCTGGCGGTGAGCGTTGGCCGTCAAGTGATGCCTTTATAGCGGTTCCGGTTAGCATTGTCTCCACCGTAGCGCCACGAAGGTCGTGGCGACTCGAAAGCAGAACAGGCTTTCCATAGAGCGTGTTTTTTCTGGCGAGGCCCTGGAGTCGCCACCACCTTCGTGGCGCTACGCAGCAGGACAACGCTTTTCCGAACCGCTATAAGTAAACCTCTTGCAAAAGTGCAGAGATTTGGATGTTCGTAGGTTTGTAGGGGCGCCGCGAGGCGCGTGTGGAGATCCTGCGACGCTTTCCACACGCGCCTCGCGGCACCCCTACAAACCACTTTCGCTACTTTTGCAAGAGGTCTATTAGGCATTCGCTTCCTCCACTCACAAAGGGCTGTTTGCGAGAAGGCAATTGCCAAACAACGAATTTTGTGAAATGCGCGCGCGAGGCAGGGGACACCAAATCAAGAGAGCCTTCGAAGTTGGGTTCTATAGACCTCGCCGCCGTCGCGCGCCGCTATCGGACGCAAGGCGGCAGCCTTTCTGGGCAGAGAAATCGGCCCCATTTTCCACTAAAACCGTGATTTTGCCCTTTTTTGCTGCTCCGACACCCGAGCCACAGCCCCACGCTTGGGATGAGGAACGACCCGTTTCTCAAGCTCCATCTGGCATTCCAGAAGCATGAGTCTCCGTCTCCATCCGCAAAATCGGGCGCGGCGTGAGCAGCAACTGGCGCGCCGTGCCCGCATCGCCATGGATGCGGCGTTTGATGAGTTCGCTGGCGCCGGCGATGAATTCGTCCCACGGGATCGCGATGGTGGTAAAGCCCAGCCGCTCGGAGATGGGCGCATCATCGAAACCGACCACGACCGGCGCGGGCCGGTTTTGCTGCCCGCACCAGCGCAAAATCGCTTCGGCCAGACGGTCGTTGGCGCAAAAGACGCCGCGCGCGCCGCTTTCAATGATTCGCGGCGCGACGCGAAAACCATCCTCGAAAAACCAGCTTCCGGCCTCGAAAACCGGCGTTTGAGGCGCTATCGAAAAAAAGCCGTTCAAGCGGGCCTGATTGCGCGCATCGTCGCGCGGGCCGCCTAAAATCGCCAGATCGGGGCAGTTTTGCCCCAGACGCCCCCACAAAAGCTGCGCGGCACTGGCGCCGCCGGAAAAATCGTCAATTGAAACCGAATCGAGCCAGGTCGCCGTTAAACCAGGCGCGGGCCGGTTGTTGAGCAAAAGCGCGGGCGTCTGGGCTTCGACGCAGGCTTGCAGCGCCTCAGGCGATTCCCAGATGACGGGAAAAAAGTTGCGTTTGGGCTTGACCGTTTCGCCGAGCGAAAGCTTGAAACTCACGCCGTCGCGTGCCAGACGCCGCGTCAATTTCTCGACCAGTCGCGCGCCAAACGAAGCTTCGCGCCTGGCCCGTTCCGAGAAAAACAGGTGCGCGCCGTCCCACACAACTTTGCCGCCAGGAATAAAAGTTCCCGAAGCCGCGCGCCGCTCCAGCAAGCCTTCGCTTTGCAGTTCGGCCATCAGACGATGCGCCGTCTGATATGAAATGCCAAACCGCGACGCCACTTCGCGCGCCGAAGGAAAACGGTCGCCTGGACGGTGAACGCCGGCGCTTAAGCGCGTCTGCAAGCGGGTTTTGATCTCTGCGACACGGGCCGAACGAGAACGAGGCATGATTTGCAACACGCAATGTGTGGCTTCTTTTCGGCGTTTGAGTTTGTCATTCCGAGGGAGCCTCCGCGACCGAGGAATCAGCCGCAGGTTCGGCTCGTTTGGGCCGAAATGGGTGGAGACCCCGACTGATTCCTCGTCGTGCCTCCTCAGAATGACAACGCCCGCAGAGAGGTTACACATTGTGTGAACGACAAGCTGAAAATTTCTTCCCATATTCATATCAGATGCCTTGACCAGTTGATTTGTTAATTCAAAACTGCGGCTGAGTTTGGGAGTAGCCATGCAGTTGGAAAACAAAGTCCTGGTGGTGATTGGCGGCACGACGGGTCTGGGGTTATCCGCCGCGCGCGCTTTTGTCCGCGAGGGCGCGCGGGTGGTGGTGGTGGGGCGCAATCCCGAAAGCGGCGCCAAAGCGCAGGCCGAATTGGGCCAGTCGTGCCGCGCTCTGGCGGGCGATGCCTCGGACGCCCAAACCGCGCCGCGTGCCATTGAAGCGGCCCTCGACGTTTTTGGCGGTTTTCACGGTTTGTATCACGTTGCGGGCGGTTCGGGTCGCAAAATGGGCGACGGGCCGCTCCACGAAGTCACCGATGTGGGAATCGCGGCGACGCTCGAACTGAATCTTTCCTCTCTGATTCTCTCCAATCGCGCGGCGGTGCGGCAGTTTTTGAAGCAGGGAGGCGGCGGCTCGATTTTGAATATGGGCAGCGTTTTGGGCCAATCGCCCTCGCGCGATTTTTTCGCGACCCACGTCTACGCCGCCACCAAGGGTGCGGCGGTGGGCTTTACCAGGTCGTGCGCGGGCTACTACGCGCCGCACGACATTCGTTTCAATCTGCTGGCGCCCGCGCTTGTCGAAACGCCGATGGCGCAGCGCGCCGCAGGCGACCAAAAAATCCTCGATTTCATCGCCACCAAACAGCCGCTCGATGGCGGGCGCATCGGAAAACCCGAAGATTTGGACGCCGCCGCCGTGTTTTTCCTCTCCGACGGCTCGAAATTCTGCACCGGCCAAAGCCTGTTCGTGGATGGCGGCTGGATGGTTTCGGAAGGACAAACGCCGCGCTGACGCCACAAACCATGAACTACCAGATCGGAATTGACCTTGGGGGCACGCAAATCAAAACTGTCGCCGTGAGTCCCGACGGTGCCGAACTCAAGCGTGGGCGCGCCCACACCAATGATAACGGCCTCGCTTCGTGGCGCGATGCGGTGAAAAGTCAGGTCGAGGCTCTGGCGCGCGAATGCGGCGCGCCGCAGCGCGTGGGATTGGCGGCGCCTGGTCTGGCGCGCCGCGATAATCGCGCGATTTCGTTTATGCCAGGGCGTTTGCAGGGGTTGGAAAACTTCGATTGGGGCGAGTTTTTAGGCCTCGAAACGCGAGTTTTCAACGATGCTCATGCCGCTCTGGCGGGCGAGGCGTGGCTGGGTGCGGCTAAGGGCCGCGAACACGCCTTTATGCTGACGCTGGGCACCGGTGTGGGCGGCGCGATTCTGGCCGGCGGTCGCATTTTGCAGGGCGCGCTGGGCCGCGCTGGTCATCTCGGCCACATTTGCCTCGACGTGGACGGCGCGCCCGACATCGTGAACACGCCAGGCTCGCTGGAAGACCTCATCGGCGATCATTCGGTGGGCGCGCGTTCGGGTGGCCGCTTTCAATCAACACGCGACTTGGTGCGCGCTTTTGAAAGCGGAGATGCCGAAGCCCGCACGATCTGGCTGCGCTCCATACGCGCGCTGGGCTGCGCCATCGCTTCTTTGATCAACGTTCTCGACCCACAAATCGTGGTTTTGGGCGGCGGCATCGTGGCGGCGGGCGCGAGTTTGTTCGAGCCGCTGCATTGCGTTTTGGACGAAACCGAATGGCGGCCAGGCGGCCAAAGCGTGGAAATCGTGCCCGCGACGCTGGGCGATTATGCGGGCGCGCTGGGCGCCGCGAAATTGGCACTTAAATGACTCCCACTCAACAATATCTTCAAAAATGCGAGGGCTTGATGCAGGCCGTCGCCGCGCAGGAATCACTTATTCAAACCGCCGCCGACTGGTTTTCGGGAACTATTCTGGCGGGTCGCATGGTGCATGTCTTCGGATCGGGCCATTCGCGCATCATGGTCGAAGAAATGTGGCCGCGCTACGGCTCGTTTCCTGGCTGGAATCCGCTCGTCGAATTGTCGCTTTCGTTTCACAACCTCGTCGTGGGCGCCAACGGCCAGCGTCAGGCGATGTTCCTGGAAAACGTGTCGGGTTTGGCACCGCGCATTTTGCGGAATTTCGATTTGAACCCAACGGACACCGCGCTGATTATCTCTTCGAGCGGCTGCAACCTCGTGCCCATCGAAATGGCGCAGGAGTTTGGGCAGCGCGGCATCAAAGTGGTGGCGATCATCTCCAAAGCGCATTCGCAGGCCTCGACTTCCAGGCATCCCGAAGGCAAGAAACTCCAGGATTTCGCGGATTTGGTGCTTGATACCGGCGCGCCGGTCGGCGATGCGATGGTTCACATCGAAGGACTCGATACGCCCGTCGCGCCTGGTTCGACCGTCGCGGGCTGCCTGCTGATCAACAGCATCAAAGCCGAAGTCGCGCTGCGCCTGACGCGCGCCGGACAGCCGCCCAAAGTGCTTTCCGGCGTGGCTGTCGTGGGCGCCGAGCGCGCGGTCGAACTCTTTGAAAGCGCCTATGATGAACACGCGCACCGCCTCGCCAAATTGTATGCGACAGTCGGGAAATAGACCACAGACGAACACGGATTGATGCTGTGGATTCTCCGTGTTCATTGTGGCTCCAAAACCATGTTAGAGGTTCTGAATCACTCCAAAATTCCCGTTCTCGCCGAGGTGGATATTCTCGTGGTCGGCGCGGGCAGCGCGGGCTGCGCGGCGGCTCTGGCGGCGCGCGAAAGCGGCGATTTCGCGGTTTTGCTGGTCGAACGCTACGGATTCGCGGGCGGCACTTCCACTCAGGCGCTGACGACGTTTTACGGTTTTTTTACGCCAGGCGAGGCGCCCAAAAAAGTCGCGGGCGGCATTCCAGACCGCGTGGTGAACGCACTCGATGCGCGCCGCGCGATGTATCTGCGGCCCAACACTTACGGCGCCGGAACCGGCGTGACCTATAATCCCGAAACGCTCAAGTTGGTGTGGGATGAGCTTTTGGCGCAGGCGGGCGTGCGGGTGTGGCTGCACTGCCAGTTGGTGGATGTCGAAACCGCGCCCGATGGAACCCTCGAACACGCGATTTTCTGGTCGAAACGTGGTTTTTTCAAGGTGCGGGCGCGCCGTTTCATTGATGCTACGGGCGACGCCGATTTGTGCGCTCTCGCCGATATTCCCTTTGAACGGGCGGGCGACATTGACCCCGCGCAAACCCTCACCACCACGTTTCGCATGAGCAACGTTGATTGGGACGAGTTCAACGCCTCTGGCGGCAAGACCATGATGATGGAAAAGATGAGCGAAGCCGTGGACGCCGGTTTTCCGCTGCCGCGCAAAGCGGGCAGCGCGCATTTGCTGCCGATGCGGGGCGTGATTTCCACCGTCGCGGTGCGCGTCGCCGACGTTGACCCGCTCGATTTCGAACAGTTGACGCGGGCCGAAATCGAAGGCCGCCGCCAGGCGTTTCTTTACGAGCAGTTTTTCCGTGAGCGCGTGGCGGGCTTCCAGCGTGCGGATATGGCCGCGCTTTCGACGCAGATCGGCGTGCGCGAAACGCGGCGCGTTTACGGCGAATATCGCCTCACGCGCGACGACTGCTTCGAGGTGCGCCGCTTCGACGACACCGTTTTGTTGTGCGGCGCGCCCGTCGAAGATCATCGCGCCGGAAAAGGCGGCGAAGAAGAAACGGTCTGGGGCTACATTCCTGACGGCGATGCCTACGATGTGCCTTATCGCACCCTCATTCCCCACAATCGCGACGAAATCTGGATGGTGGGACGCTGTTTTTCGGCCACCCACGACGCCCACGCTTCGTGCCGCTCGATGGCCCAGACCATGAGCATGGGCCAGGCCGCCGGAATCGCCGCCACGTTATCGCTCGAAACCGATGCAGGCGCGCGGCAGGTGGACATTTCGCAATTGCAGGAACGCTTGCGAAACCTCGGCGCGGTGCTGGAAGTGCCGCAAGAGGCGGCGCGCACTGGCGCGCACGATTGGAAGGAGAATTTTTAGGGTGCCCGTAGGGGCGTAGCGTGCTACGCCCTCGCTGCAAGTGCAAGAGTCAAAACACCCATTCAACGTCTAGGGCGTAGCACGCTACGCCCCTACGATTGATTCTTCAATTGGAAAATCTCAAAAATCATGCAACCTCGACCCCTTCGCACCACCGTTATCGGCTCGTATCCCTTTCCTGGCTGGCTGGAATTCGCCGTGACGAACCTGAGTGAATTTGGCCCCGCCGACCGCGCGGAAATGCAGGCCGACGCCGTAGTTTGCGCGCTTCACGACCAGATGAGCGCCGGCCTCGATGTCGTCACCGACGGCGAGCAGACGCGCTTCGATTTCAACCTCTCGTTTTACGGATTTCTGACCGGAATCGAACTCGAAAGCGCCTCGCCGCGCCGTTTCGGGCCGCCCGCGCACGACCAGCGCGGCAAACACGCCGTCACCGGCCCCATCAGCGCGCCGCGCGGTCTGGGCGCCGTTGAGGAGTTCGAGCGGCTGCAAAAGCTGTTTCGCGCTTCTTACGCGGGCCGCGACGACGTGACGCTCAAAGCCTCGATTCCTGGGCCGTATACGCTGTCGGGCCGCCTGCTGCCCAACGCCGATTATCCCGACCGTTGGGCGCTCACTGAAGCGCTGTTGCCGCTCGTGCGCGCCGAACTGGAAGCGCTCGTGGCGGCGGGATGCCGCGAAATCACCGTGGATGAGCCGTCCATGAGCTGCTACGCCTTCAAGGAAGACACCAAACGCTTCGTGGAAATTTTCAATCGCACCGTCGAAACCATCGCGGGCAAAACGCGGCTTTCAACGCATCTGTGTTTCGGCAACTTCAAAGCGCGCGCGGTTGGCCTGCGCCACATCGCGCCGATGCTGCCCGATTTTCTCGATTTCAAAGTCGATGAAATCCACGTCGAAATGGCCTCGCGCGAGTTCGCCGAACTGGAACGCATCGCGGAAATGGCCGAAAAACGCGACGTTTCGGTCGGGATTATCGATGTGAAGTCGTATTACATCGAAACGCCCGAAGATGTCGCCGCGCGGGTGCGGCAGTGCCTCCAATATGCGCCCGCCGAGAAGTTGAGTTTCGCGCCCGACTGCGGCCTGAGCCAGACCGCGCGCTGGGCCGCGAGCCAGAAACTCAAAAATATGTGCGCGGGCGTTCAAATCGTGCGCGAGGAGTTGGGGTTGAAGTAGCCACAGAGGACACAGAGAATTCACAGAGTGGCACGGAGGATTTTTTCTGTGCCACTCTGTGAATTCTCTGTGTCCTCTGTGGCTCCAAAATCATGATTGCCGCATTTCAAAAAGACGACGGGTTATTGGAAGACATCAAGCAGAAACGCGAAGAGGATGGTTTTTCGCTTTGGTGGCTGGGCCAGAGTGGTTTTTATCTGCTCTGGAAGTTCAACAGCGTGCTTTTCGACCCCTATCTCTCGGATTCGCTTTCCGAAAAATACGCGCAAACCGATAAACCCCACGTTCGCATGACCGAAGCGGTGTTAAGTCCCGACCGCATCGAAGACCTGGGAATTATCGACGTAGTAACCAGTTCCCACAACCACACCGATCATCTCGACGCGGCAACGCTCCAGCCGATTTGGAGGCAGAATCGCCTCACCCAATTTCTCATTCCCGAAGCCAATCGCGGCTTCGTTGGGGAGCGAGTCGGACTGGAAATCGATTTTCCTCTCGGCCTCACCGAAGGCGAATCGAAGCAGATCGGCCCCTTCGAGTTTCACGGCATCGCCTCGGCCCATAACGAACTCGAAACTGATGAGATGGGGCGTCATAAATTCATGGGTTTCGTGGTGAAATTCGGCCCTTTCGCGGTCTATCATTCCGGCGACACGCTGCTTTACGATGGCCTCATCGAAAAACTGCGGCCCTTCAACCTCGATGTGGCCCTCCTGCCCATCAACGGCAACAAGCCCGAACGGCGCGTGGCGGGCAACATGAACGGCGTCGAAGCGGCGCGGTGCGCCAAGGAAAGCGGCGCGAAATGGGTGATTCCCCACCATTTCGAGATGTTCGAGTTCAACACCGCTTCGCCCGATGAATTCGTCGCGGAGTGCGAACGCATCGGCCAAAATTATCGCGTTTTGCGCGCGGGCGAGCGCTTCGACTACTGGAATTGACATGGCCTTCATCCGCACCGTTTTAGGCGACATCGCGCCCGCAGAGCTGGGCGTTTGTTACGCCCACGAACACATTATTATTGACCCGTCGTTTGCGACCGAAAACGAGCCGGATTTTCTGCTCGACGACGTGGAAAAAGCGGTCGCGGAGTTGAAGGAGTTGAAGGCGATGGGCGTGGGCGCGGTCGTCGATTCGATGCCTTCAGATTGTGGGGCGAACTTTTACAAGCTGGTGGAGGTTTCGCGGCAAAGCGGGGTTCATATCGTGGCTCCCACGGGGCATCATTTGGCAAAGTATTATCCGCTCATCGATCAAGTCGAACTGGATGCGCTTGACTGGCAAGATTGGGAGCTTCTATTCCGTGTGGAGATCAAAGGATCACGAAAAATTAAAACGCAATTTCGCGGAGTGCGAGCTGGCCTCGTCAAAATCGCAGCGCTCCAATGTTGGGATGAAGCTACACAAACCGTGTTTAAGGCTGCCGCGAAATCCCAAAAATCAACTGGTGCACCGATTCTTACTCACACCGAAGCAGGCCATTTTGCGCTCGAACAAGCATTGTTTCTCAAACAACACGGCGCGGATTTAAGTCACGTCGTTTTATCGCATCTCGACCGCAACCCCGCCCCGAATTATCACCGCGAAGTTTTGAGAACCGGCGTCACCATCGAATACGATTCTCATTTTCGCACCAAACAACAACCCAACCCGACTTTAGAACTTTTAAAAACGCTGCTGCCGGAGTTTCCCGATCAAATTGTGCTGGGAATGGATGCGGCGCGGCGCAGTTATTGGAAATCGTATGGCGGCTCGCCTGGTTTGGGTTATCTTTACGGCGACTTCCGCACCCAAATGCGCGCGGCGGGAATCAGTGACGAACTGATTCACAAAGTCTTCGTTGCCACGCCCGCGCGGGTTTACAGTTTCAAGGAGAAATCATGAAAATTGCCGGACTTTCTTTCGATCACATGCACATGGGCGATTTGCTGCGCCAGGTTCACGAGCATCCCGACGCGCAAATCGTGGGCATCGCCGACGACAATCCGCTCAACGCTGAAAACGTCGCCAAAACCGTCGAAAACTTCTCGATTCCCGCCGAGCGGGTTTACGCGGATTACCGCAGATGTCTCGAAGAGACGCGGCCCGAAATGGTGATTTTGTGTCCGGCGATTGCGCGTCACGCCGAGTTGGTCGAACTGGTCGCGCCATATGGGGCGCATATTCTGGTCGAAAAACCCTTCGCCATTTCGCTTGCCGACGCCGACCGCATGATTGGCGCCGCGCAACAACACGGCGTCAAATTGTGCATCAACTGGCCGCTCGCCTGGTATCCGCCGCACGTCACCAGCAAGCGCTTGATTGACGAGGGCGCCATTGGGCAGGTCATCGAAGTGCATTATTACGACGGCAATCAAGGCCCGATGCGCCATCTCGCCGACAAAGAGGAAGTCGGCGAGGAGGAAGCCAATCGCCGCAAATCGAGGAGCTGGTTCTATCAAAAAGACGCCGGCGGCGGCTCGCTCATTGATTATCTGGGCTACGGCGTGACGCTGGGAAGCTGGTTTTTCGGCGGTAAATCGCCCTCGGAAGTCACTTCGATGACTTTTATTCCCCAGGGTTTGGAAGTGGACGAACACTCCGTCACGGTTTGCAACTACGGCGCGGGGCTGTCGAAATTCGAGACGCGCTGGGGCACTTTCACCAATCCCTGGCAGTTGCAGCCGCAACCCAAATGCGGCTTCAACATCGTCGGGACTCAGGGCACCATTGCCAGCTACGATTACGAAACCACGATTCGCGTTCAAACCGCCGCGAAACCCGAAGGCTTTGAACTGCCTGTGGATGAACTGGCGGCGCCCAACCGCGCCGCCATCGAACATTTCATCGCGCACATTCGCGGCGAAGTGCCGCTTCACCCGCCGCTCGACCCGCAAATCTGCCGCATCGGGCAGCAAATCGTGGATACCGCGCTCGCCTCCAGCGCCCAGAAGAAAACTCTGGCGCTGCTGGCGTAACGGCGAATGAATTCGCAGCCAGAGAAAGGCGTCAACCTTCGTTGACGCGGCAACTGCGAGGTGTCGGCGCAGGCCGACACTTTTTTCTGGCTGCGAATTCATTCGCCTAACCTCAAAAACCATGTCCAAAACCACCAAATCCGAAACCGATTACAGTCTGCAAACCCAATTCGGCGCGCAATTTGAAGCGCCGGTTTTGCCCTATCTGCCGCCCAAACCCCAAAATTACAACCCCAATATCGGCTTAATCGGCTGCGGCGGCATCACGCAAACGCATCTCAAGGCGTATCGGCAGCAGGGTTTCAACGTCGTCGCGCTGTGCGACAAAACCGAGGGAAATGCCCAGAGGCGAGCGGCGGAATGGTATCCCGACGCCGCCATCACCACCGACCACCGGCGCGTTTTGGAGCGCGACGACATCGAAGTGGTGGACATCGCCACCCATCCGCCCGAACGGGTGCCGCTCCTCCAGGACGCGATTGCGGCGGGCAAACACGTTTTGTCGCAAAAACCGTTCGTTCTCGATCTCGACACCGGCGAAGAACTCGTCAGGCTCGCTGAAACCGCGAATGTCAGGCTGGCGGTCAATCAAAACGGGCGTTGGGCGCCGCATTTCGCCTATATGCGCGAGGCGATTCGCGCCGGACTGATTGGCGATGTGATCGCGTCGCATTTGCAGGTTCACTGGGATCACACCTGGGTCACGGGCACGCCGTTCGAGGCCATCCACGACCTGATAATGTATGATTTTGCGATTCACTGGTTCGACGCGACGGCGACTTTCTGGGTCAATCGCGCCCCGCAATCGGTTTTCGCCACCAAAACGCATGTTCTGGGCCAGGAAATGAAGCCGCCGATGGCCGCGCAGATTCTCATCGGCTACCAGGGCGGCCAGGCGAGCCTGGTTTTTGACGCTCACCAGAAATTCGGCGCGCAGGATCATTCCTACATCGGCGGAACGCGCGGTTCCCTCGTTTCCACCGGCCCCAGCTTGAGCGAACAAACCGTCACGCTCACCACCGAAGCGGGCCACGCTTCGCCGCAACTCGAAGGCTCGTGGTTTCCTGGCGGCTTCGCCGGAACAATGGGCGAACTTTTGTGCGCGGTCGAGGAAAATCGCGAACCGCAAAACAGCGCGCGCAACAATCTGGACAGTCTGGCATTGTGTTTCGCGGCGATTCAGTCCACTTTCGACGGGGAGGCCAAAGTGCCTGGCCAAGTGCGGCGTCTGCCCGAAGGCTCCGTCCCTTTGGTGACGGTGGGAAGCCGGTAAGACGCCATTTCAATGGCGGGAAGAAGCTAAATTCAAATCCAGGAAAAACCTCTATGAGCGCGGATGTTCTGTTCCCAAAGCACTTTGAGGCTTGAATTACAGCCCTTGGCACCCAGGAAATCCTCCTGTCAAGCTACGGAGTTCTTCGGTATTTGAAAGATTTCCGACCGGAATGTTTGAAAACTAAAAAGAATGGGTATAATAAAGCATCCCTTGTAGCAAAATGCTATGCCTAAATACGAACAGCTTTCAAATTTGTTAAAAAAGCGCATCGCTCACGGCGATTACGCGCTCAAAAGTCTGCCGGCAGAGCGGCAGCTGGCTTTGGAAGTTGGCGTGTCTTACATGACGGCGCGGCGGGCTTTGCAGCAACTCCTGGAAGAAGGCTTGCTGGTGCGCGGCCCGAACGGGCGCCCCGAAATCAGGCGTGGTGGAATTGCAGCCGAACATCCGTTGCAGATCGCTTTTCTGGCCCCGTCGTTTCCCTCGCATGCCATTGATCGCTGGCGCCTCGATCTGGATCGTGCCACGGCGGGGCTTGGCGGCAAGGTGCGCCATGTTCCCTACGTTCACTGGGATGATCCGGTCATCCTTGGCGCGCTGGAAGGCTTCGACGGCGCCTTTTTGCTGCCCAGCACCGAAACGATGCCGCCGCCCCTCATTGAGCGGCTGAGCCAGTCAAAGCGTCCCTTAGTGGTGCTGGACAACGACATGAGCCACGCCGGCATCCCCTCAATTCGGATGTTACCGCCGGTTCTGGTGCAGCGATTGTTGGATCATCTCGAAGCGATGGGCCACCGTTCCATCGCCTGCTTGAATGTGCAGCCGCACGATGCCATCATCGAGCAGTGGATCGAGCAATGGAAGATTTGGATGGCGGCGCATCATTTTAGCGGGCCGCTCATCGATGAGCCAGTCGAATCCTACAGCGATCCGTTCAGCCGCGCCTACCAAACCATGGGGCGTCTGCTCGCGCAAAGGCAGTTCGAGGCGCAGGCGCTCTTATGCATCACGCCTCCGGCGGCCATTGGAGCGATGCGCGCCCTCCACGAAGCGGGCCTGCGTGGGGGAGAAGACGTGGCGCTTTGCACCATCAACGGTGGAACTTTGGCCGCATTGCAGATTCCCTCGCTGACCGCACTGGAAGCGCCCGATACCATGCCCTACCTCTTGACCTGTCTCCAATGGATGGGCCGTGGCGGGGGACCGTGGCAAGGGCCTTTGCTGCTGCAATCGTTCGAAGCCGCCGTCGTGGTGCGCGAATCAACGAGCGCGCCTGCTGGGAAGGCCTTCTCAGGCTCACTCTTAGATCAATTCGTCGCCCCGACGAACAAGGAGAAGTTCAATGCTCACTGTCTCACATCATAGCCGCTTCCCCCTGCGGCTCCAGAGCCGCTCCGGTTTCACCCTGATCGAACTTTTGGTCGTTATAGCTATTATAGCTATTCTCGCCGCGATTTTGTTCCCCGTGTTTGGGCGCGCCAGAGAGAATGCCCGCCGCACGGCGTGTTTGTCCAACATGAAGCAGGTAGGGCTGGGACTCATGCAGTATGTCCAGGACTACGACGAAATGACGCCCAAAGGACGGCCTCCAGGAGGCGCCGTGGTCAACTTCGGGGAACCCAACGCGCAAGGAGCGTATTTGAGCCTGCTCACGCCCTACACGAAGAGCTTTCAAATCTACGCCTGCCCGAGCGCGCCTCCTAACGCGACAACGGCCAGACCGACCGCCGTCAGCGATACCAACTTCTTCGGCAACGGCGTCATGATGCAGCGCAACGTCGCCTCGGTGCCCAACACGGCGGAGATCATCTATATCCAGGAGAACTGGCAGCGAACCAACATCGCGTATCAGCGGCCCGCCTTCAACGGTAACCTGACTACTCCTCGTTACTATGCCTGGCACCAGTGGGGCGGCACTCCGGCGCGTGAGTTTTACTCCAACGTCCACTTCGAGGGCGGCAACCTGCTTTTCGTGGATGGCCACGCAAAATGGCGCAGATACACCTCGATCAGGAGCGGAGAGTTTGGCCTGACTCCGAATGAACCCCATAGGTCCAACACGTCACAGAACAGCAATCTTTACGCTCCAATATTTTAGAGCGTCTCAATAAATGACTGATGTCACACAGAGCCGCGCCTTGAAAGACGTGGCTCTGTGTAACAATCTAACCCAAGCGAGTCATTTCACCCTCTTTTCATCTCACCATGCGACAACCAACACCAATGGAAGATTATTTGTTCGATCTTCGCGGCTACCTGATTCTCAAAAACGCCATTGAGCCCCAACTGCTTGATGCACTCAACGCCGAATTCGACCAGTTCCCACGCGACCTGCCGATGGGCGGATGGTATAAAGGCGCGCAACGGCGCGACTACAACCCCGCCACGGGAATGGAACTGCATCACTGCCTGGAAATTGGCGGCCCGTTTGAAGAACTCATCGACAATCCCTCCTGGCTGGCCTATGTGCAGAAATATGCCGGCGAGCAAGGCACCTACGTCGAAGGCTTGTTCATCGACGAGTGCATCACCTCGCAGCGCACTTCGGGTGGCTTTCACGGCTTGCATTCGGGCCGCTACAAAGGCGCATTACGTGGCAAGTATTTGTATGAAAACGGGCAGTTCACCTGCGGGCAGGTCAACATTCTGATGGCCTTAACCGACATCGGCGAAGGCGACGGCGCCACGACCATCATTCCTGGCAGCCACAAGTCCAATCTGCCTCTTCCTCACCCGCGCGAGTATGGGGGCGAAGGCGGCAAAACCGATGGACTCCCCGAATGCGCCATTGAAGCGCAATTGAAAAAAGGCGATGCGCTTTTGTTCGTCGATGGTGTCATGCACGGCGGCAGCAACCGCACCAATCCTGGCGAGCGCCGCGTGGTGATTTATCGCTACGGCCCGTCCTGGGGACGCACGCGCTACGGCTATGAGTATTCGCCCGAACTGCTCAACCGCCTCACACCGCAGCGCCGCGCGATTTTGGAACCCGTGCCGCCCTGTCGTCCAGGCGACGATTTCATTCCCGTTGAAGCGCCCGCCGTGGCGCGCCGCGCGCGAGAAGCAGCCGCGAAATAGGCCGCGTGCGCCCCACGCACAAACCCTTTGTGCGTGGTGAGAAAAAGCCATGTCGTCGAGAACCCGCCCTTGATTTATTGAGTTTGGAGCCTTGCTGTAACAACCGTCAACGCGGCGACCGCACTGTCCAGCCCGATGTGGCAGCGCTGGGGCGCTGGCTCCATTCGTGGGTGCAGCAAGGCGGCGCGATTCACGGCTTCCACAATCATTCGGTGTGGGGCAGCAATCCCTATCTGTTGGACGACTTCACGACGGGGCAGTCGACTTTCGCTTCGCCGCTCTAATCGGCGTTGGCGCATGCTTGAAGCAGCGGCCCGACGCGCGCGGGCAAAAACTGCTCGAACAATTGCTGGCGTTTCAAAGCGCGAGCTTTCAGGCCAACGGGCAATTTGAACACATCGGCTTTCAGGTCGGCGAGACGCTCAAGCGCGGTCTGATTCACAACATGGTGCCGTGCGTCGCACTGTCGGAAACCGCGCTATGGCTCGATGAGGCGAAAAATCGCGCTCTGCACGCCGAAATTGACCGCACGGTGCGCCGCAATTTGGCAGCGCAGAATGCGGCACCGTCGAGCAGGCCGAACGGAGTCTGCCTTTTTTGCAAAAGCTGATGGACGACAAGTTTCTCGCGGATTGAGGCCGCTTTCAAAAAATGAACTGTTTTCATGGCTGTTGAATCCGGCGTGGTGATTCTCGTTCTGAGCCTCGCCGGATTCGTGCAGGGACTGACCGGCTTCGGCTTCGGGCTGGTGGCGATGAGCCTGCTGCCTCTGTTGCTCGACCTGAAAAGCGCCGCCGCCATCTCCGTCGTTTTCAACATTCTGGTGACCGCCCTGACCCTGTTCGCCAATCGCCGCCATTTCGAGTGGCGCACCGGCTGGCCGCTGATCATCGGGAGTTGCTGCGGCGTTCCACTGGGCGTTTATCTGCTGGTGCTGGCGCCGCATCAGCTCCTGCTGCGTCTGCTGGGGGCGATCATGATAGCGTCGGCGGTCAATGAACTGGCGTTCGCGCGACGCGGCGGCTTGGGGATACCAGAGCGGGCCGGCTTTGCGCTGGGCGTGGTCAGCGGCGGCTTGAGCGGCGCCTTCAATATGGGTGGGCCGCCGGCCATCGCGTATGTGTATTCGCAGCCGTGGCGCAAGGAGGCGGCGGTGGCCGTGCTGCAAGTCGTCTTCGGACTGGCCGCCGTGCTGCGCCTGATTTTGTTCGGCGCCACGGGGCTGCTTTCGCTGGAGTTGTGGCGAACGGCGCTCTGGGGCGCGCTGCCGGTTTTTACCGCGATTTTGCTGGGGACGCGCTTTTTTCATCGCGTTTCGCAAGAGCGACTGCGCTACGGCGTCTTTTTGTTTTTAGGCGCGCTGGGCGCAAAATACTTTATCTGGCCGTGAGATTGGACTTGCTATGAAGATATTTCTTGATACCGCCGACATCGAGCAAATTAAGACCGTTCTGCGCTGGGGTGCGCTGGACGGCGTGACGACCAATCCGACGCACGTTTCCAAGACCGGACAATCGCCGCGCAAACTGTATCCCGCGATTTGCGCGCTGGTTCACGGTCCGGTCAGTCTGGAAACAGTCGCGCTGGAGCGGGACGCGATTGTTGAAGAAGGACGGCTGCTGGCGAGCATCGCTGACAACGTCGTGGTCAAAGTGCCCAACACACGCGAAGGATTGGCCGCCGTCAAGCAATGTCCACCGAGGATATCAAGACCAACGTCACGGTCACGTTTTCGCCGTTGCAGGCGCTGCTGGCGGCCAAAGCGGGCGCGACTTACATCAGCCCGTTCGCGGGGCGGCTCGATGCCATCGGCCACATCGGCATGGATGTCGTGCGCCAGATTCGCACCATCTACGACAACTACGATTTTGAAACGCAGTTGCTGACCGCCGCCGTGCGCACGCCGTTGCACGTCCTGGAAGCGGCGCTGTGCGGCAGCGACGTTTGCACCATGAGCTTTGAAGTTCTCAATCAACTCTACGACCATCCTCTCACCGACGCCGGCATCGAAACGTTTCTCAACGACTGGAAAAAAGTGCCGCAATGAAACATCACAAACTCTATCTGGGCGGCGTGTGGAGCGACGGCGACGGGCGCATCGAGATTGTCAATCCGGCGACCGCCGCGCCTTTCGCCACCGTCGCCGCCGTTGGCGGGCGCGAAACCGTTCAGGTCATCGAGACCGCGCACGCCGCGTTCGCGGCCTGGGCCGCTTTGCCCGCCGGACGGCGCGCCGCTTATCTGCTGGCCATCGCCGGTGAACTGGAGCGGCACCAGGACGAAATCGCCGAAATCATCACGCTGGAAAACGGCAAGCCTCTGACGGAAAGCCGCGGCGAAGTCGCCATGTCGGTTGACCACCTACGCTGGTTCGCCGCCGAAGCGAGTCGCACCTACGGTCGCGTCGTGCCGCATCAGGTCGAAGGCAAACGGCATCTGGTCATTCAGTCGCCGGTCGGCGTGGTGGGCGCCATCAGCCCGTGGAACTTCCCGCTTGTGCTGGCGGTTCGCAAAGTCGCGCCCGCGCTGGCCGCCGGCTGTCCGGTCGTGCTGAAGCCGGCCTCACAAACGCCGTTGTGCGCGCTCGCTCTGGCCGAATGCGCCGAAGCCGCGCAACTGCCGGCAGGAGTGCTCAGTGTGCTGGTCGGGCCTTCGTCGGAAATCGCCGCTGCTTTGATGGAGCATCCGCTGTGTCGCAAGGTCACGTTCACCGGCTCGACCGAAGTCGGCAAAAAGCTGATGCGTGCCGCCGCCGATGGCGTGAAACGGCTGTCGCTGGAACTGGGCGGCAACGCGCCGCTGCTGGTTTTTGAAGATGCCGATTTGGAAGTCGCGGTGCGCGAAGCGATGAAAGCCAAGTTTCGCAATCGCGGCCAGTCGTGCATCGCGGCCAACCGGCTTTATGTGCAACGCGCGGTCTTCGATGAGTTCCGCGACCGCTTTGTCGCCGCCACACGAAAGCTCAACGTCGGCGATGGTCTGGAAGCCGGCGTGGAAATCGGCCCGCTCAACGACGAAAAAAGTGTGAGTCAGGCTCTGGAGTTCATCGAGGACGCCACGAACCAGGGCGCCAAAGTCCTTTGCGGCGGGCGGCGGCAGGAAAGAAAGGGCTTTTTTCTCGAACCGGCGGTGCTGGAAAACGTGCCGCCGACGGCGCGCTGCACGGCGGAGGAAATCTTCGCGCCGGTCGCGCCGCTGACGGCTTTCGAGAGCGAGGAAGAAGCCATCACGCTCGCCAACGCTTCGGAGTTCGGACTGAGCGCCTATGCGTTCACCCGCGACATGGCGCGCGTTTTTCGTCTGGCCGAGCGCATCGAAGCCGGCACCATCGGCATCAATGACGGCGTGCCGACGACGAGCCAGTGTCCCTTCGGCGGCTTCAAGCAAAGCGGTCTGGGCCGCGAACTGGGGCGCGAAGGCTTGGAAGCGTTTCTCGAAACCAAACATATTTCGATTGGGATTTAAGCCTTTGCCATGATAGAAGAAATCGTGCCGTTCAAAGGCTGGGAGCGCAATCTGCGGTTGGCCAACGAGCATCTCGAACTCATCGTCACGCTCGAAGTCGGGCCGCGTATCCTGTCGCTGTCGCCGCGCGCGGGCCGCAATATCTTCAAGGTTTTCGAGGAGCAGAGCGGAAGCGGCGGCGAAGCCCAATGGAAAAGTCGCGGCGGTCACCGGCTCTGGCTGGCACCCGAAACTTTAGAGGTGACTTACTATCCCGACAACGCTCCGGTCGCTTATGAAAATGAGGGTGAGGCCGTGCTTTTGTCGGCGCCGCCGGAAGCGACCGGATTTCAAAAGCAGCTTCGCCTCACCCTTCATCCGCAGGAGGCGCGTGTGGAGATTGTCCACCGCGTGACGAACATCGGCGCGCAGAGCAGGCGGCTTGCTTTGTGGGCGCTGTCGGTGATGGAGGCGGGCGGCGTGGCGATTGTGCCGCAGCCGCCGCGCGGCCAGCATCCGCGCGACCTGCTGCCGAATCGCGCGCTGATTTTGTGGCCTTACAGCGACTTGCGCGACCCGCGTCTGCACCTGGGCAGCCGCTTCATCACGCTGCGTCAGGAACGCGGGCGGGAGCCGTTCAAAATCGGTCTGGCGGGCGAGACCGGCCAGGCGGCCTACTGGCTGGACGGCACCTTGTTCGTCAAGCGGTTCGCTTTCCAGGCGGACGCCGTTTATCCGGACATGGGCTGCAACTGTGAACTGTTCACCAACGAAAAAATGCTTGAGGTTGAGAGCCTCGGCCCGCTCCACACGATAGAGCCGGGTGAGGTCGTCGAACACCGCGAAGAATGGCGTTTGTGGACGGACGTGCCGCCGTTCGATGCCGCCGTGGAAGAAGAGATTGGCCGCTCGCTGCCGCCGCTTCTGGAGCGTGAAAATGACCAGTAACATTCCCCGATTGGGCGTGCTCTTTTTAGGCCGCAAGCGCCCCGGCTTCGACCCGCAGTGGGGCGCGCGAATGGAGCGTGCGGTGCGCGAGACGCTGGAGAAATCGGCTTTCTCCTGTTTCGTTCCCGAACCCAAAGCCAACGATGATGCTTCACTGCGTCGCGCCCTGGCCGATTGCCGCCGGGAGCGGTGCGAAGTGCTCGTGGTGTTGCAGACCACGATGAGCGATGGCCGTCTGTCGCCGATCCTGGCGCAGGGCTGGGATGCGCCTCTGGTGCTGTGGGCCACGCCGGAGGAACCCGCAGGCGCGATGATTAGCTCCTGCTCGCTGGTCGGCACGCACGTTTTCGCGGCGACTCTGCGACAGTTGCAGCGCCCTTTCGAGCTTCTCTACGGCGACCCCGGCGATGCGCGAACTGGACGCGCTCTTGAAGAAGCGGTGAGCGTCGCCGTCGCCGTGCAGCGCCTGCACAACGGCAAAGTGGGGCTGGTCGGCCAGCACGCGCCGGGCTTCATCGACCTGCACGCCGACCCGTTTCAACTCAACCGCGAACTGGGCGTGCAGCTGCATCATTTCGGGTTGCAGGAGTATCTGGACGCCGTGCCGCAAATGCCGGAGGACGCGGTGGGCGACGATGTGGCCCGCGTGCGCGAGATGGGCCTGCCGATGGAGGACGTAACGGAAGACGACTTGCCGTTGCAGTCGCGCTTTTACCTGGCCATGCGCCACATGATGGAGGAACAGAGTCTGGATGCGCTGGCGCTGCGTTGCTGGCCCGAAATCCCCAATATTTTCGGGCAATGGCCTTATCTGGCGATGGTGCGTCTCTCTTCGGAAGGCTATCCCATTGCGCTCGAAGGTGACGTGGACGGCGCGCTTTCGTGCTGGATGGGCGAGGCGCTGGGACTGGGACGCGGCTACCTGTCCGACTGGCTCGAACACAGCGCGAAGACCATCACGCTGTGGCATCCCGGCAATGCGCCGCTCTCGCTGTGCGAGCCGGTCGGCAGTGCGCGCGGCCCGCGCCTGGCGCGCCACTTCAACGACCGCAAGCCCCTCGTCGTCAACGCTGACTTAGCCGCTGACCAGCCGGTCACGCTTTTTCGCTTGTGGCGCTGCGACAATCGCTATCATCTCATGGCTGAGGAAGCGCAAACCCTGGTGCCGCGCCGCAATTTGATGGGCACCAATGGGCTGGTAGAGGTCGCGGGCCGCGATGTCGAAGCGTGGTTCGACGATTTGTGTCACGCCGGAATGCCGCATCATCTCGCGGTCTTTGGCGGGCATCATGGCCATGTGCTGCGCCGATTCGCCCGCGCCATGAACATCAACTGGGTGACGTAACACACAAAGTAATTTGGGAACAACATGAACAAAATTCGCTTCGGTATTATCGGCACGGGCCGCATCTCCGAACTGGTGTCGTGGGTTTTTCACGAAGACGAGGCTCTGCAAGCGGTGGCCGTAGCCGATGTAAATCGCGCGGCGGCGGAAAAGCTGGCCGCCACTCTGGGCGCTCAAATCGTTTGCGAGGACTACCGCGAACTGTTGCGGCGCGAGGATGTGGACGCAGTTTATATCGCCACGCCGCCATTTTTGCACCGCGATATGGTGCTGGAGGCTCTCGCGGCGGAGAAGCACGTCCTCTGCGAAAAACCGTTCATGCTCAATGCGGCGCAAGTGCGCGAGGTGATGGCGGCGGCGGACGCGAAGCCGCACCTCAAGGTCGGTTGTTGCTCGTGTCGTTTTCACGATGTCCCCTCGACACGACGCGCGCGGCAGATGATTGAGGAAGGTGTGCTTGGGTCGCTCTACCGCGTCACCTTTTTAGGTGTGTCCGCCGCGTGGAGGGTCGGCGCCGTGTTACCGGCCTGGCGCAACGACCCGGCGAAAACCGGCGGGGGCAACGCCTTCGATTGGGGCGTTTACGACCTCGACTGGCTCAGCTACGTCCTGGCCGACGCCTGGAAGCCACACATGCTGTTCGCCACGATGGGCGGCTTTATGCCGCTCAGCGAGGAGCGCCGTCCACCCGCGCCCGATGTAGACGGCTGGCTCGCCGCCGAGATGCTGTGCGAAGGCGGCCTCAGCGTGCGCTGGGAACGCCGCGCCGCCGAACACGGTCCGGCGCGCCATCTGGTCGAAATCCGCGGGCTGCGTGCCGGTCTGGATTTGCCGATGATTCCCGATCCTCAACTGCCCGGCTTGGTGCTGCACGCATATCGCGGCGCCGACGAACTCAAAAGCGAAGCGCTGCCCGAAGCTGGCCCGGAATGGCGCGAAACTCTGGTCTATCCGCTACGCGACATGGCGGCGGCGATTCGGGAAGACCGCGCGCCCGCCTCGCCGCCTCGCCGTCAATTGCTGATTCACGCGATTCTCGAAGCCCTCTACGCTTCGACGCAAGCGGGCCAGTCGGTGCCGGTCGCCGCCGGCGAGGAGATGCAATGAGCCTGCCCAATCCGCTGATTCTCTTCGACGCCCATTTCAACGGTCATCGCCGTCACTACCCTTTCAAAACCCGCTTAGCCATCGCCACCGATTTGGGCTACGACGGTTATGAATGGGTGACCATCGAGCCGGACGACGGGGCGCTCTGGCAGGCGGCGCAGGACGCGATGGATGCGAGCGGGTTGCGCCGCGCCGGAATGTATGTGGTGGCCAAAGGCGTCGCGGACGACGAAGCCGAGGAATTGGACGCGCAAATCGAGCGGCTGCGACGCATCATCGAGCGGCTGGCGAAGTTGGCGCCGCACGCTTATTTGAACCTCACCATTGGCAGCAATCCCAGTGCAGGCGGCGGCGCATTTCACGAAACCGGCTCCGCGCACGCCGAAGAACGACACTGGCAACGCGCCGCGCGTCTTGTCCGCGCCGCAGACGCAATGTTGGCCGAACACGGCATGGCAGGCAATCTTTACAACCACGTCTGGTTTCTCACCGACACACCGCAGGCCGAACTTCGCGTGTTGAGCGAAGCCGGCGCCAAAGTAGTTTGTCCCGGTCTGGCGACCAAGCATTCCCATTTGCATCGGGGCGCACCCGATTTGCCGCATTTATTGGAGTTGCCCGGCATGGAGCGATTGGGTTACGTCGCGCTACTCAACGTCCTGCCGGCGCCGGCGCCATTCCGCACCGTGCCGATTGATGAAGGACAAATCGACATCGCCGGCTGGCTGGCGCATTTGTGGGCGCGGCATTATCGCGGTCCGCTTGTGATGCAAGCCTACGATTTGGGTGGCGATTCTTACGCGACGGCGCGCCGCTGCCGCGATTACGTGCAGGAAATCCGCGCCCGCTTCGAGCGCAATCCTGCGCTCAATCCGGCTGTGGAGCCATCATGGAGGGAGATTTCGTGAAAAGAGTTCCTTGACTTTCAATGCTGTTACTCGCGTTGTAGTGCGGCAATGCGGCGCAGACGCAACCTAAAGGAAGGAATGACATGGCAAACGACATTGCTGCGCCCAGCGCATTTGACCGTTACAACGTGGTGTGAGATTCTCCGTCGCGCACTTCTTCCGGCTCGATGCCGCCGGCAAATTGGACATCGGCGTCGAGCAATTGCTCGGCGTCGTCAGGCCCCCTGCCAGGTGAGGGTGTGGTTCTGTATTTCGACAACTTTGGATCAGGATGTTTGAAAATTAAAAAGAATGGGTATAATAAAGCATTCCTTGTAGCAAAATGCTATGCCTAAATACGAACAGCTTTCAAATTTGTTAAAAAAGCGCATCGCTCACGGCGATTACGCGCTCAAAAGTCTGCCGGCAGAGCGGCAATTGGCCTTGGAAGTGGGTGTCTCGGACGTGACGGCGTGGCGGGCTTTGCAGCAACTCTTCGACGAAGGCTTGTTGGTGCGCGGCGCCAGTGGGCGCCCCAAAATCAGGCGGAGTGGAACGGCCCAGGAACATCCGTTACACATCGCCTTTCTGGCCCCATCGTTTCCCTCGCATACCATCGACCAGTGGCGCCTCGCAGAAGCTGCCATAGTGGTGCGCGAATCCACAAGCGCGCTGAGTGGAAAGACCTTGTCAGGCTCACCCTCAGATCAAGTCGTCGCCTTAAATGACCTTTGCTCTAACAACCGTCAACGCGGCACCCGCACCGCTCCAGCCCGATGCGCTTGGCGTGGCCGGTGGTGTGGTGGAGCCGTTGAAGAAACTGACGCGCCGCCGGTTCGCCATCGGACTGGCGGTGGCTTTAGGCGCAGTGATGGCCTGGGCGCCACAGGCGCAGGCTCAAGGTGCAAGGCCCATGACATCTGAAATTACGCGCGCCGATACCGCGACGCTGGGTCGCTGGCTCCATTCGTGGGTGCAGCCCGATGGCGCGATTCACGGCTTCCACAATCATTCGGTGTGGGGCAGTAATCCCTTTCTGATCGGCGACTTCACGGCGGGACACTCGACGTTCGCCTCACCATTGCTGCCAGGATTGGCGCGTGCTTTGAAGCGGCGAAGCGACCCGCGCGGACAAAGGTTGCTGGAAAGCCTGGTTTCGTTTCAATGCCACAGCTTTCAGGCCGACGGGCAGTTCCAACACATCGGCTTTCAGATCGGCGAGACGCTCAAGCGCGGTCTGATTCACAATATGGTGCCGTGCGTCGCGCTGTCGGAAACGGCGCAATGGCTCGATGAGGCGAAAAATCGCGCGCTGCGCGGAGAAATCGACCGCGCGGTGCGCCGCAATCTGGAAGCGTGCGACAAAATTTACGGCACGGGCGCTTCCAAAGGCAGCGTCGCCAACCAGGAATATTGCCGCCAGTGGGCGCGTCTGGCGCACATGGAAGCCTTCCAGCACCGCGAATGGGACGACAGGGTGCGCCACGATCTCGATTTTCTGGTCGCCAACTTCCATGTGCGCGGTCTGCCCGATGAACAAAGCGCGGGCGCTTTGCGCGGCACGGGCGACCAGAACATGATCGAACCCGCCGAGTATTACGGCCTGATGATTCATCCTCTGACCTTGGCTGCGAGGCGCTACAACGAGCCAAAGTATTTCGAGGCCGCGCTTTCGCTGGCGCGCCACGTCATTCGCAGCAGTTGGGTGGATCGTCACGGTCAAAGACGTTTGCACCGCTTGTGGCAGCGCGTGGATGGACAGTGGATCAAAATCGACGAACCGATGCTGATCGGCGGCATGGGCATCACGCTGTCGGCCATCGAAAGCCTCCACCGCGCCCGTCCTGACGCCGAACTCGCGCGTTTTCTGGACGAAACGGATCGCACCTACGCTCATTACCAGAGTCCCACCGGCTTCTTTCTCTCCGCTTCGGGCTGGGGCAGTGAGCAGGACATCATTCCCTCGACCGCCTGGCAGAGTCACGATTTATATCATCTGCTGGCGCGGCACGGCGCGGGCGCAGGCTTCTGGAACACGCTGTTTGCGCCCGACCCACGCGTGGCCGTGGTGTTCGGCACCAGCCTGATGTGGATGGAAGCGGGGCCATTCTGGAATTTGGGTGGCTACCACACGGCGCACGGAATGGAACTCGTCGGGCGCAAAGATCGCATGCGTTTCGGCATCGACATCCCCGCGTGGATTGGCAGCGAGCGGCAGATGCCCGCCGAATACACCATGCCCGACCGTCCCAGGTTTCTACGCACCGATAAGGACATCCGCCATTTGAGCGGACGCCGCGATCTCACTGTGCTTTCGGCCACGGAGCGGCCCCCGGCGCCATGCACGCATGAACACCTGTGCAGCACCAGTTGGCCCGATTATCACACCGGCTCCTCTGAGGTGGACGTGCGCGATTGAACTTCTTTTTGGCCCTGAGAAAGCCTGACCAACTACCAGCTCCACCGATGACTGAACATCCCAGCGAGGTTTCCCGACTTATGTCCGACTCCCATTCTCTTTCGCCCGCAGAGATCGCATTCTTCCATCAGAACGGTTATCTCGGCCCGTTCGCCGCCGTGCCGCTCGGCGAGATGGCGGCGATTGTGGCGCACATTGATGCGCACGTCCTCACCAAAGACGGCCCCAATCCCCAAACGCGCTTGCAATCGCGGCACATGGACTCGAAAGTGGTGTTCGATCTGGCCTCGCATCCCGCCATTATTGGGCGCATGGCGAGCCTGTATGGGCCGGATTTGGTGCTGTGGGCGACCAACTTTTTCAATAAGGAGCCGGGCGGCAAGGAGATTCCATGGCACCAGGATTTGAATTACTGGCCCATCGAGCCGGTTCTCAACATCTCGGCGTGGGTCGCGCTCGATGATGTCAGGGTTGATAACTCGTGCGTGCAGATTTTGCCCGGTTCGCACAAGAAAGTGCTGCCCCACATCCCGTCGCGCGACGGCATGGCTTTCAGCGAGGAGGCCGACCCCTCCGCGTTTTCGACCGAGCGACTGGTCAATATGGAGCTTAAACCCGGCGAGTTTTTCCTGTTCAACGAGAAGTTGCTACACCACTCGGAGCCAAACCGCTCCAGTCGGCGCCGCCTTGGTATGTCGGTGCGCGTGACGCTGCCAATCGTCAAAATCGAGCAGGATCGCTCGCCGCTGCATCCGGGTCACTGCGCGATTGTGGTGCGCGGCCAGGACACCATGGGCTTCAATCGCACCATGAGCGCGCCGACAGCAGGCTGAGGCGAGGGAACTCACAAGTTCTGTCGCTGAATATAGGCCTTGGTCAATTGTGTAACGAAAAAGATTCCAATGAACAAATCCCTGTATTTCGTTCTTTTGCTAGTGATGATGCTAATGACAACTCCCGCGCCCGGCGCCGCGCTCGACCGCTATAACGTGACATGGGATACGCCGAGCGCCAATTCTTCCGGCTCAATGCCCCTGGGCAACGGTGAGATTGGCCTCAACGTCTGGGTCGAACCGAACGGCGATTTGCTGTTCTACATCGCCACAACCGATGCCTGGAGCGAAATCGGGCGCCTGCTCAAGCTGGGGCGTGTGCGCGTGCGCCTCGAACCCAATCCCTTCGCTGGGGGCGCGCCGTTTCGCCAGACGCTCTTGCTGCGTCAGGGCGAAATCGAGATCACCGGCGGACAGAGTGACGCTCAGACGACTCTGCGCGTGTGGGTGGATGCCAATCAGCCGGTAATTCACGTCGAAGCCTCCGGCGCGCCCACGACACTGCGGGCCTCGCTGGAAATGTGGCGCACCGAACCGCGCGAAATCAAAGGTGATGAGATACATTCAGCGTATGGGCTGCATGAGGCGCCTCGCCCCATCATCGAAAGCGGCGATACCCTTGTGCCCCAGCAACCGCAGCGCGTCACCTGGTTTCATCGCAACCCGTCGTCGATCTGGCCCGAAACGATGCAATTGCAGGGACTGGGCCAATGGATGAAAACGCAGTCCGACCCACTTTTAGGCCGCACTTTCGGCGCCGTGATGGAGGGCGAGGGACTGACCAGCGAAAACGCCACGACCTTGAAATCGGCGCCGCGCAGGGCGCACCGGCTCTCGATTTATCCCTTCACGGCGCAAACCGCGACGCCGCAAGAGTGGCAAAAACGGTTGGATGAGCAAATCGCGCGCATCGCCAAAACCGGCGTCGAAGAGGCGCGTCAGGCACATCGAGCGTGGTGGGATGGGTTCTGGAATCGCAGTTGGATTCGCATTTCCGACAACACGGACAGCGCCGCGCAGATCGTGACACGAGGCTATATCTTGCAGCGTTTCATGAGCGCCTGCGCGGGGCGCGGCGCTTTCCCGATCAAATTCAACGGCAGCCTCTTCACGGTTGATTCGCGCGAGCCAGGCAAGCCCTTCGACGCCGATTACCGGTTGTGGGGTGGCCCGTATTGGCATCAGAACACGCGCCTGGTCTACTGGCCGATGCTGGGGTCGGGCGACTTCGAGATGATGATGCCGTTTTTCAGGATGCATAGCGCGGCGTTGCCTCTGGCGCGCGAGCGGACACGGCTTTTCTTCGATCACGGCGGCGCCTACATTCCCGAAACGATCTATTTCTGGGGCACCTACGTCAACACCAACTACGGGTGGAAGCGTGAGGACAAGCCGCTCTCCTACATCGACAATCGTTACCTTCGCCATTATTATGTCGGCGTTCTGGAGAACGCTACCCTGATGCTGGATTACTTCGCCCACACTGGCGACCAGCAATTCCTGCGCGACACCGCGTTGCCTTTCGCTGGCGCGGTCATTGAGTTCTACGACAAGCATTATCCGCGTGATGCGGCGGGCCGATTGGAAATGAAACCGGCGCAGTCGTTGGAAACTTACCACGATGTGGTGAACCCAACCCCCGATATCGCCGGACTGCAAGCCGTGCTGGAAGCGCTGCTGGCGTTGCCGCAGGCGACGCCAGAGCAGAAGAGCCAATGGAAACGGCTGCACAGCGAGTTGCCGCCGCTTCCAATCGGCGAAAAAGACGGCGCGAGGGTGATTCTACCGGCCCAGCAAATCAACAGTGAACCCAAAAACGTGGAGAATCCCGAACTGTATGCGGTGTTCCCCTTTCGGCGTTACGGAGTGGCCCAATCCAATCTGGAAATCGCGCGGCGTTCCTATGAGGGCCGTCGCGTCAAAAGCAACAGTGGCTGGGCGCAGGACGAGATCCAGGCCGCCCAACTTGGCCTGGCAGATGAAGCCAAAGCACGTTTGACGGCTCGCTTCGGGGCCAAGCACAAGGGCAGTCGCTTTCCGGCCTTCTGGGGGCCGAACTACGATTGGATTCCCGATCAGGATCACGGCAATGTCGGAGTAATGGCGCTACAAACTATGCTGCTGCAAAGCGATGGCGACACCATTCGGCTGTTCCCAGCCTGGCCCAAAGAGTGGGATGTCGAGTTCAAGCTGCACGCACCGCGCAACACCATTGTCGAAGGCGTCTATCGAGACGGCCAAGTCGTGCGCCTGCAAGTCACGCCCGCCGCGAGGATGAAGGATGTCGTGCAGCTCGCCCCGCAGTGAAGCAACCCCAGAGAGAAACTGGATCAACAAGGAAAAACTCATGAACAAACAATCAACTATGACCGAACCGAACCCGCGCGACCTGTATCGCTACTCGACGCTTGCGCCCATACTACCCGATCCCACCGCGCTGGACGAAGCGCAGGTCGCCGCCTATCATCGTGACGGTTTTCTGGCGATGGAGCATCTCCTCTCGATGGAGGAAGTCGAGACGGCAAAAGCAGCGCTGTCCGACCTGATTTACGGGCGGGTGCCCGACTACACGGGCGTTTCACCGGAAGCGGAATATCGGGAGCAATGGGACACCATGACGCCGGAAGAGCGCGCCCACGTCGTGCGCCGCGTGATCTTTTTCGTCGAACACGAAAAACGGCTGCAAGTGCTGGCGCTGGGCCAGAAAATCAACGGGGTTCTGGAACGCTTGATGGGCGAGCCGTGCCACCTTATTCAGGACATGGCGCTGCTGAAGCCGCCGTTCGTGGGGAGGGAGAAGCCGTGGCATCAGGATATGGCGTATTTCGCTTGGGGGCCGCCGGAGAAAATCATCGGCGTCTGGATCGCCCTCGATGCCGCAACGGCGGAAAACGGCTGTATGCACGTCGTTCCTGGCACGCACCAGGCGGGGCCGGTGCCGCACGTCCACAAGCGCGACTGCCAGTTGCCCGATGAGCGCGTGGATGTGGAACACGATGTTATCGTGCCTCTCGCGCCAGGCGGGGCGCTGTTTTTTTCGTCCCTGGTGCATCATGGCACGCCGCCCAACAACTCGCCGCAGGGCCGGTGGGCGCTGCAATTCCACTATGCCGCCCAGTCGGCTTACACCATTGATCGGTCGCAGCATCAGGAGCTTTATCACGAGGACGAGCAATATGCCGGTTGCCGTTTTCGCAACGCAAAATAACCGGCGCGGGGAACTGCTCCCTAATCCCAAAAATCATGTTTCAATCCAACCAGCCTTGCGAGGCACAGAAAACTATCAAGCGTTTCTCCGCCAGTCGCGGCGTGGCGCGTTTCGTCGCGCTGCTGGCGCTGGGCGCCGGCGCCATGAGCGCAACATCTGGGTGCGCCGGTGCTGCAGAAGTCACGGTCGCGGATTTCGCTGTCGAACAGCAACCTCGAATCGTGCTGGCGGGTGAAGATACCACGCCATCCCCCACCGGATTTTCGGTTTCGTGGCAGGCTCAGGGCGCGGCTTCTCCAGGTGCCGTGCGCCTGAATTACGATTTCAGCCAGGGTGGCAGACGCGCCCTCGTGGAAGTCGGCGGCTTTTTGCCCTCGCAGATCAGTCAGGTGAATGTGTCGGTGCGCGCGCCGCAAAAAACGGTGCTGGCGCTGCGGCTCATTGACGCCAAAAATGAAAGCTTCTGGGTGCGTCTGGACTACACCGGCACGGGGAACTGGCAAACCCTGAGCGCCGATGTGAACGATCCCGCCCTGTGGCAGCATGGCTTTCGCGCGCCCGACGACGGGGTTCTCGATCAGCCATTGCGCGCTATCAATATCGGCCTCTGGCGCGGGGAAAACCCGCTCGCCAGCAGTTTCGATCTCGACCAAATAACGGTGGTCACGGCGCTTAATGAGACCCAACTCGCAGCCGAGCGCGCCGCTTTTGCGGCCAAGCCCGCTCCGGCCGTGCCCGCGCCGCCCGCCGCGCCCAAGCCCGCGCCGCCCGTCAACGCCGATCCGCAAAAAGCGCCCCTGCGTTTCAGCACCACCGTGCCAGGCAACCTGTTTTACCCCACCGACGCGGTCAAAGCGACACTGGCAGCGAACGTGGATGCCGCCGCCATCCCGCGCCTGGGCGTGCGCGCCAAAGTCTTCGATGCGCGCGATACGCTTGTCACCGAATTGCCGCCGCTTGCGCTCTCGCGCGCCAACGGCTTCAGCGCCAATCTTGAGTTGCCAAAGGCCCTGGGTTTCTATCGCATCGCGCTCGAAGTCGAAGGCAAACTGCATCCCTTCGAGGCGCGCTACGCGGTAATTCCAGCCAACCGTGGTGCCGCCAAAAATCCGGCTTCGCCCTTTGGCGTCAACACCCATTTCAACCAGGCCTGGCCGGTCTCCGTCGGAGCCATCGTCAAGCGCGCCGGCATCGCCTGGATTCGGGAAGGCCAGCCGTCGCACTTCGACCAGGCCGTAAGCGTGGCCAGAGCCAACGGGCTGGCCTATTTTCCGGTTTTTACCTCATATCCGCGCCCAATGGACAAGAACAAGAGGCCCGACGGCACCTGGGATTTCAGTGATGTCGCCGCCTGGCATCGCCGCTACGCCGAGATTTACGGCGCCGACGTTGACTATTACGATCTGGTCAATGAACCGCACCACAACTGGATGAAACTGGGCGGCAGTTGGGACGGCGGGCCGTGGATCAAGCCGTTCACGGTTTATGGCCGCCAAATCAGCGAAGCGCTCAAGGCCGCTGACCCAGGCGCCAAAATCGCCTGGGAAGACATCGACCAGCTCATTTGGTATCGCCAGTTCTTCGCGCAGGGTGCCAAAGCCGATGTCATCGACATCATCTCTCCACACCCCTACAACTTTCACCGCTATGCTTCGCTGCCTGAAGAACAGGCGATGCTGCCGCAACTGCCCGCCTTTCGGGAGTTCACGCGCCAGAACAACTTGCCCTGGACGGTGTGGACGGGCGAAGTCGGCTACTCTTCGTATCGCGGCACAGCGCCTGCCATCGGCTACGACCCCTACACCGAACAACAGCAGGCGAACCTTTTGGTGCGAATGATGACGGTGCAGTTGGCTGGAGGCGTCGAGAAAATCTTCTGGTATGACATGCGAAACGACGGCACCGTAGCGACCAATCCCGAGCACAATTTCGGCTTGATTCGCTTTGACAGCCAGCCCAAACCGGCGATTGTGGCGTATGCCAATCTGATTCATCAGTTCAACGACGGGAAATGGCTGGGACGACTTCAAACCGGCGACGCCAATATGTATGTCTATGCGTTTCTGCCGCGCGGCAGCGAGCAGCCGGTGATCGTGGCCTGGATGAGGCGAGGCACCAAAAACCTCACGGTGCCGATCCCGATGAGCGTGGGCCGCGTGGCGATCACCGACATCTACGGCGCCCCACGTCAGGCGACGCTGCGCGGGGGCATTCTCCAGATTGAACTGAGCGAATCGCCGCTTTACATTTCCATTGCGGGACTGACACAGGCCCGTATCGCCCCCCTGCTACCCCCGTCTCAAACCGCGCCGGTCAGGTGAGCGACTTCGCCTCGATTTTCCGGCTGCTGCCGGTCATAGCTAAGAAGTTATCGTGACCAGTAGCGTGCTGTAAACAAAGTTGTCCAGATTGGCGACCAATCAAGAAGGATGATTCATGCTCACATTAGAAACCACAACGCGCCCGCGTCTTTCTGTCGAACACGTCGAGTTCTACAACCGCGAAGGCTATTTGATCTACAACCAGCCGGTTTTCGCGCCCGCCAAGTTCGAGGCGCTCCAAAACCACTTCGAAGAGAAACTGGCCAAGTTACCTGAAGGTTTTCGCCCCGAAGCGATGGACGTGCCGCATTTCGCCGACCCCAAGCTGTTCGATTGGCTCTTCGATGACGCAGTCCTGGATTTGATCGAGCCGATCATCGGGCCGAATATCGCGCTGTGGAGCAGCCACTTTATCTCCAAACCCCAGGGCGACGGCAAGCGCGTGCCTTGGCATGAAGATTCGTTTTACTGGGGTAGCCGCTTGAATCCAATGGAAGTCATCACGGTCTGGCTCGCCATTGATCCGTCCAGTCCCGAAAACGGAGGTATGTCGGTGATTCCACGCACTCACAACAGTGGGCGCCAAGGCTACTCCGATTACGACGCAGTTGACACTGCCAAAAACGTGTTCAACACCGAAATTTTGAGAGAGCAGCGCGAGGAAGAACGCGCCGTCCCGTGCATCTTGCAGCCCAATGAATGCTCGCTCCATGACGGCAGGCTCATGCACGGCAGCCCGCCCAACACCAGCAGCCAACGGCGTTGCGGCTACACTATGCGCTACATGCCCACCAGCGTGAAATGTATGCCCGATGACGGCCATCAGATTTATCTGGCGCGCGGCGTCGATTTGGCTGGCAACACTTACGCCGATCCCACCAGAGCCTATCCCGAACTGGCCAAATGGCGCGAAGTTCACAAGCGTGGCGGGCATTGATTTTTGGTTAGTGGCTCATTGTGAGAAGACAGCAGGTGTGTAGTAGCGCCGTAGGGCGCGTTTAGAAAGTGTGAGGCTGCTGCGAGACGCGCCTTGCGGCGCTACTACAAACTTCAAACCTCGGCGTCGCCCGCAACTGAACCGCTACTAAACTCTTGTGCATCGAGTTGGCGACGAAAGCGAAGCGGGCTTTGCCCCACACTGCGACGAAAGCGCTTCGAAAAATAAAATGGGTCGTCATATCCCACTTCGTGTGCGACCTCGGCAACGCTGAGTCCGGTTAAACGGAGCAGGTGGCAAGCATGCTGCATCCGCCTGTGTTCCAAAAACTGTTGTGGGGGGAGTCCAGTCTGCTCTTTAAACAGATGAGCAAGACGCGACATGGAGAGACCGCAGCGCGCTGCCAGTTTTTCCAGACGAAACGGCTCCTGCAAATGCGCGGACAAGTAATCGGCAGCCTGACGCACACGCTCGTCGGGCGTGGCGTCCTCCGTGCCCGAAGCCGCGACACTGGCCCACAGCAGTGCTTCTTCCAAAGCATTCGAAGCGAAATCGAGCGCCCCAGGAATACTACGCCGTGAAAATTCCCACATTCGCCCCAGGGCCGCGCGAAATGGTTCACGGCTTTCATTGCCCGACAACTCCAGGTATCGGAGGCCATTTTCGTGGTGTGGCCAATGCAGCCAGGCTTCCCAATGCGGTCGGGGCCGGAAGTGAACCCAGGTTAAATCCCAATGATCCGCCCCAGGCGAGGTGCGATAATCTTGCAAATCACCAGGCGCGTAAAGCACAACCTCGCCCTCGCGCGCGGTCAGAAAACCCAGGCGTGTGCTGAACTGACCCGCCCCGCCATCGGTGTAAATCAGCAGCCAATCCTCACTGCCCCTGGGTCGCCAGTTCGAGTAGGAGGGCCCTTGATGACGAAACTGACCGCAAATAAGCTGGGTAACGGGCGCATACGGCGTTTGGAGACGAGAAAACATCCAGCAAGATATTACAGGAAGTTAGCAGGCTAATCCATTCGAGCGCGACACGCGAGGTGCTAATCTTTCAGTCATGACTCCATCTGCAACCACCCCCGTTTTGCCCCTGCTCGGCGCATCGCAAAAGCGCCAGTTTGAACTTCAGGGCTACTGCATTGTTCCCGACCTGTTTTCTGCCCCACAAATCCAGGAAATCGAGGATTTCTTCGAGGCCTACAAAATCGGCGATGGCAGGGTTTTCGACGGCGGTTCTTCCTTCCAGGAGATCGACCCGACTCAGCGCCAGGTGCGCGCCATGAATCCCCATCGCCACAGCCAGCAAGTGCAGGAATGGTTTCTCAACCCCAACGTCGCGGCGGTGCTCGAATCACTCCTGGAAAAGCCGGCTCTGGGAGCGCAGACGATGTATTATTTCAAGCCGCCTGGCGCCAAAGGGCAGGGAATGCACCAGGACAACTTTTATCTTGTGGCGCAGCCCGCGACCTGCATCGCGGCGTGGACGGCCATTGATGACGCGGATCTGGATAACGGCTGCCTCTATGTCGTGCCTGGCTCGCATCGCGGCGACATTTTGTGCCCCAGCGAGAAGAGCAAAGAGCGCTGGCTGAACTACGGCGACTCGCACATCGGCCACTTTCCGCGCGACCAGAAGCCGGTTCCGGTGTCCGTGCCGCGCGGCGCGACGATGTTTTTAGCGGCAACCTGATTCACGGCTCCGGCCCCAACCGCACTTCCCATCGCTGGCGCCGCACCTTCATCGGCCACTACATCGACGAGGCGTCGCAGCAGGTCGCCAGGTTCTACCATCCGGTTCTCAATATGCGCGGCGAAGCCGTGACTTCCGTTCAGGAGTATCAAGGTGGCGGCCCCTGCGGCGATGGCTGGAGCGGCGCGCAGCACTGAAAGCAGGAGCAAAAATGCGCCATCCCGCGCATCTTGCAGCCCAACGAATGCTCGCTCGCCAAACCCACCAGAGCTTATCCCGCACTGGCCAAATGGCGCGAAGTTTATAAACGCGGGGGCATTGATTTCGGATTGAAAGCACAATCAAGAGGCACGCCATGAGCATTCAACAGCCCAACATTCTGCTCATCACGACCGATCAGCAGCGCTTCGATACTTGCGGCCCGCGCGCACCCGCCTGGATGCGCACGCCGCACTTCGACCATTTGTGTCGCGAAGGCGTGCGCTTCGACGCCGCCTATGCCGACTGCCCGCTTTGCGTTCCAGCGCGTGCTTCGATCATGACCGGCAAAACTGTCTACGCGCACGGCATGACCGGCAACGGCGACACCTCAAAATACTTCGGTGAAGCGAACACGCTGCCGACCGTGCTGCGTGAACTGGGCTATCAAACGGCGGCCATCGGCAAGATGCACTTTGGCCCACAGCGTTGCCGTCACGGTTGGGAAGAGATGATTTTGCCCGCTGACTATTATCGCCAGATGGCGCGTTCGGGCCTACCGTTTCAGCCGATGCGGCACGGCCTGGGACAAACCGAACTCTATCCCACTCTGGCGACGGTGCCGGAGATTTTGACGCTGACTTCGTGGATCGCCGAGCAGTGTGTGGATTACATTTTAGAGCGCCGCGACCCGACCAGACCGTTTTTGCTGTGGTGTTCGTTTTCCAAGCCGCACCCGCCCGCCTCGACCGCCCGAACCCTACTATTCGATGTATCGCAACAGCGATATTCCGGCGCCCTTCATTGGCGAATGGAGCGGCGAGGAGTGTCCCGAAGCCTTTAAACGGGCGCGCGAACAAGAGTCGATGGATCTGCTTTCACCCGAAATCATCCGCGAAGCGCGGTCGGCTTATTACGGCCTCATCACGCAGTGCGATTACAACATGGGCCGCGTTTTCGCCGCGCTGCAAGATCTGGAATTGTTCCGCGAAACCCTGATTTTGTATTGCTCCGATCACGGCGAACTGCTCGGCGACCATCATTCCGGCTCGAAGGCGTTTTTTCACGAAGGCGCATCTCACGTTCCCTTCGCGCTGCGCCTGCCCGCGAGTTGGGAGCGACATTGCGGCGCCAGGGTTTCAACTCCGGTCACCCACGCCGATATCATGCCAACTCTGGCCGCCGCCGCCGGAGGTGAAGCGCCGCCAGGGTGTGACGGGCAAAACCTGCTCGCTTTGCTCCAGGGCGAAGCGCCCACGCGCCACTATCTCGAAGCCGCGCATCCTGCTGGGGCGTGCTGCGCGCTCACCGACGGGCGCTGGAAGTATTTTCTATCCCGAAGGCGGCCAGGAGCAACTCTTCGACCTCGAATCCGACCCGCACGAACTCACCGATCTCGCGCGCCAGCCTCAACACGACGAAAAACGACGCGAACTGCGAGAGGAACTCACGCGGCGCCACATCGCACGCGGCTCGGACGCCGTGGCCGATGGGCAACTCATCGAAAAACCGCTACGCGGCGACAGCACGGCCTCGCGGCGCGCGCGCTCCTGGCCTGGCTATCACACCGAACGTTTCGACGTGGACGTGCGCCATTGAAATAATTTGCCCCCTGCTGAACCTCACGCCAAACCGCCGTGGGAATCCACTGCGGGAGCCGCAAGCGAGGGCGCCGGAAAACCTGCGGCGCGAATTCTCTCACCCACCGCGCGCAGCGTGGCCGCATCGGTAGCGTGAATGCTTCCATCGGGCAAAGGCCCCGTGTTGAGCAGCAAATTGCAACGGCTCGCGGCGGCGTTGGCCAGCATCGCCCGAACGTCATCGGGCGTTTTGTGCGCCTGGTCGGGGCCTTCGTGGTAGCCCCACGACGGGTGCATACAGGCGCAGATTTCGTTGTGCTTGTCTTTATTCGCTTCCCACGCCGCTTGCGCGAGGGCAACCGAAGCGTCATTCCCGCCGTGCTGGCGCACCCGCTCGCCGAGCGGATAGGCGGCAAACTCCGGCGCGGCGAAATCTTCCGTTCCGTTGGCGCCCTGCTTGAAGGAAATTAGGCAGTGCGGCTGGAGCGAGCGAATCAGGGCGTAAGTCTCTTCAATGGGGAACAGGTCGGGACGCAAATAATAGGGCAGAATCGGGTCGAACCACACACCGGCAACGGGGCCATATTGCGTCAACAATTCGCGCAGTTGGTGATGGACGAACTCGATGTAGCGCGCCATGTCGGCGTCGCTTTGCCAGCGATACGCCGGATCGGGCGGGTCGTAAGCGGGGCGCGCGAAAGTGCAGCCCGCCTCGCGCGGAAAGAAATAGGGATGCCGCCAGTCCGCCGCATAGGAGTAGTAGAGAAATAATCCCAGCTCGCGCTCGCGGCACGCGAGGGCCAGTTCGCCCACCAAATCGCGCCCGCACGGCGCTTGGAGGAGTTGGAATCGGTCTGCTGGGTGGCAAAAAGGCAAAAGCTGTCGTGATGGCGCGTCGTGATGGTGATGTATTGCATTCCGGCCTCGACCGCTAAATCGGCGATGGCCCCGCCGTCGAAGCGGTGTGCGGTGAACTGCTCTTTGAGCTTTTCATACTGCGCGACGGGAATTTTTTCGTTAAACATCACCCACTCGCCCCGCCCCAGCAGGCTGTAAAGCCCGTAGTGCAAAAACAGGCCGAATTTGGCCTGAGCGAACCAGCGCAGGGCCGCCTCGCGTCCGCCTGGGTCGTCGCCGGCCTCTTGAAAACGTTGCAGGTAGGAAGGAATGGTCATAAGTTCTAAGAGTCAGTCTGAAAAGTCTTGGTAGCGCCACGATTCATCGTGGCGCTACCAAGACAGCCAGACCGCCACTTTTCAGCACTTTTCAGACTGATTCTAAAATTAGTGTCGCGGGTTGGGGAGAGCATCCTCAGCGAGTCGGAAGATGTTGCGCCCTAGCTGGCGCCGTCCCCAATCGCGCGGGTCAAAGGCTTGTGGTCGCAATGCCGGCACAACAAAGCCAAAATTAAGCCTATCAAACAGGAGGACGCCAGCCGGCAGCCAGGCGTGTTATCGAAGGCGATTTCATGATTTTGTCGCTTGCTTCTTGTCCCAGCATCGCTTTTTATCCGCCAGGAGCGACGTTTGGCCCGCGCCACTTGCGGGATTACGAGTTCGTCTGGATGGTCGAGGGAAACGCCCAATACTTCTATCGAAAGGGCAACCGGCAACAGGAAATCGGGTTGCCTCAGGGATCGTTGCTGCTCTGCCGTCCCCCTTGCATCGATCAGTTCATCTGGGACAAAGAGCGCAACACGCGCCACGGGTTTTTTCATTTCTCCATTGAGGAAGGGGAACCTGCTTTGCCGCCGCCCTCTGAGTGGCCCCTGATCAGGCAGGTTGCCGACGGCGATTTGCTCGACACCTTGTTTGGTCACTTGATCACATGGTCGCCCCAGGGTTCGGCTTCCCTGCGCGATGTATTGGCGTCAACTCTGCTGACGGCGTTTCTCACTGGAGAAACCGAAGTCCACTCCGTTTCGCTCGCTCACTGGCCCGATCCGGTGCAGCGAGCCATCACCTTTATGGCGGGTCAGATCGAAAAGGATGCGGCGGCGAGGTTGGAACTCAAAACCATCGCGAGTGCCGCCTGCGTCTCTCCCGAATATCTGTGCCGCATTTTCCAAAAAACGCTGGGGAATTCGCCCCTGGCCATGTTTCGTCTGATGCGCCTGGAACGGGCGGCGCTGCTGCTGTCGCGCTCCAACTACTCGGTGGCGCGCGTCGCCGAATTGACGGGATTCCAATCGCCTTTTCACTTTTCGCGCGTTTTCAAAGGCGTTTACGGATTGACCCCGCGCGAAACGCAGCGCCTCGCCGCCGAGGGGAAACGTTTGCCGCCTTCGACACTGCAACGGCTGCACAATGGGATGAGTGAACCAAAAGAAAAGGCCCGATGAATCATCATCGGGCCTTTTTGAAGTCAAGCGAGTTTTCTCGCTGCCATTAATCTTCGTATTCCAGACCATTGGAGCAGCCGCCGTCGCCCGCCGCGCGAACGTGCGGCGCGGTGCGATGTTCCAGGCCTTTGTGAGCGAACGGGTCGCTTCCGGCGACCATCACGATGTCGCGGAAATCGAGTTTGGCCATGTTCACCCGTTCACCTTCGCGGGCGTGCTGCCATGGCAAAAAACTCTGGGCGCTCATGTAATGGTTCACCAGCGCACGGCGATAGCCCGACGGCGCTGTGTTGGGCAGGCTGCGATGGAGCGTATAGCCGTTGAAAAACACCACGCTTCCGGCGGGAACTTCAACCGGAATGGCGTCTTCGTCGCTGTAAGGAAAGCCCACCGATTCGAGGGCGCAGTCGAAGCGGCGGTCGGCGTGCCATTCCTGATCCCACAAAATTCCAGGCTTGTGAGAGCCAGGAATAATCCACAGGCAGCCGTTTTCGGTTGTGGCATTGTCGAGCGCGATCCAGGCGCCGCACAAACTGCGGTCGCGCGTGGGGATGTAGTCTTCGTCCTGGTGCCACGCTTGGCCTGGTTTGCCCGCCGCTTTGATGAAGAGCATCGACTGCATCGCCTTGACATCGGGGCCAATCACAGACGTCAAAACCTCCACAATCGCGGGATGAGACAGCATATCGTGCATCAGGGGCGAGATTTTGTGCGGGAAGTGGATGCACAAAAAGCGCTGGAGCAATGCGTCATCGCTTTCGCCTTCTTTTCGCGGCTCGGCGCCGCGAATCTCTCCGGCTTCACCGGCGCAAATGCGCGCGGTTTCGGCGCGCAATGCTTCGACTTCTTCGCTCAAAAGCGCATTTTCCAGGACGTAGTAGCCGTTTTCATCCCAAAAACGGCTGATTTCCTCCCGTTGCGAAGCGGTGAGAACAGGATGATCCGCAATCGCGTGTGGTGAAAGTAATGGCATGAAGGAAATTTTAGCCAAAGCCCCGATCATCAATGACATCAGCGACTGGCCAAAACCTGCCTGGAATTGACATCTTGTGTCAAAATCCGTGGTTTCAAACGGCGGTTTTGGGAGAAAATCTCGCCCTGAATCGGTGTTATTGCTATGAAAATCGGCTACGCGCGCGTCTCGACCCACGACCAGAACCTCGACCCGCAAACCACCGCCCTGCAAAACGCGGCATGCGAGCGCATCTACCAAGACAAACTCTCCGGCTCCAAGCGCGAGCGCCCTGGCCTGCAGCGCGCTCTCGAACACCTGCGCGCGGGCGACACGCTCGCGGTGTGGAAACTCGACCGGTTGGGGCGCAGGGTCAAAGATTTAGCGGGAATTACGGGTCGAACGAACGAGGGCGGGACTCGATGCGGCGAGAGCGCAGGGGCGCGTCGGTGGGCGCAAGCCCAAAATGACGCCTTCCAAACTCCAAGTGGCACAGCAGCTTCTCGACAGCGGCGTTTTGCCCAAAGATGTGGCGCAAAAACTGGGCATCTCCATTCCCACGCTCTACCGGTGGATTCCCGCCCAGCGGGCCAAACACACGGGAACAACGCCCTGATGCCCTGCGGTGTGCCTTGATCTGGCGCGCAGTGCGGTCTGGTCAAGGCAAATCGGCAGAGATAGAGGGTTTCTCACCCGAAACAGCGTGTTCTTTGGAACAGTTATGCGGACGTATGCGGACGTTTTGGGCCTTTTCATTAAATCGCCAAAAACTCCCACTGTTCTTCCCTCGGAAGAGGGGCTGCTCTCCATCAGGACAACGCCTCAACGGCCCTCAAAAACAGCGAGAAAAACCGGATTTTAATCAAGTGCGTTCTCAGAGTCAGTTTGAAAAGTCTTATTGCGATGGACAAACCACGATTGGAAGAGGGCGCAAGTCCCGCTTGTTGCACTCTCGAAAGCGGGGCTTGCGCCCTCTTCCAATCGGGTGTTTCTCACCGCAAGGGACTTTTCAAACTGACTCTCAGGAACCATAAGAGGTTCTTTGAGAAGATATGACGCGCTTCAAGCGTCTTTGGTGAATGGGAGCGAAACTCGCCCTCGAAAATCCAGTCTTGAGAAATTTTCTCAAGGTCAGAAAGGCGAATACAAGATGTTATCCGCCCCTCTGAATTTCTCTCATATTCAAGCTGTCTTTTAAGCAAAATGCCCTCCAGAATTTGATTCTGAAAGGCATTGCAGTGTGGTAAAGAATGGCTTTCTAAAGCCAAACTTTGCCCTAAATTAAGCGTTTCCATCGGGATAGCCGGATTTGAACCGACGACCTCTTGACCCCCAGTCAAGCGCGCTACCAAGCTGCGCCATATCCCGCAAAAGCAATTGCATCTTAGCCCGCCCGTTCCCTTTCGTCAAGCAGCAGAGCTATAAATCAATTCCGACCCTTATTCGTCAGATTAGCGATTCGATACAGACGCGAGTGCCGATGCTGCGTTATACCTTTGGCAGACACCCCAATTCCCCCCGTTCTTTGCCCGCCAGCCGTTCCATGTCCGAATCTCCCACTGCCTCTCATTTGCGCTTCGCGCGCTTTTCGTGGGGCTTGCTCGTTTACGTCATCCTCGTGATTTTGTGGGGCGTTTACCTGCGCGCGTCGGGTTCGGGCGATGGCTGCGGCATCAGTTGGCCCGACTGCGGCGGAGCTTTCACCGTTTCCAAAGGCGCGCACACCAAAACCTGGATCGAATACGCGCACCGCGCTTCGACGATGCTGCTCGGTTTTTTGCTGCTGGCGCAAATCGTCTGGGCGTGGCGAACTTTCCCGAAAAAACATCCGGTCAAATTCGCGCTCGGCGGCGCGCTGTTTTTCACGCTGTTGGAGTCGTGGATCGGCATGGTGCTCGTTAAGAAGGGCTTTGTCGCTTATTCGCAGGCGCCGGAGCGGGTCTGGTGGTTCGCGGGGCATCAGGTCAACACGTTGCTTCTGGCGGCTTCGTTTGCGCTTGCGGCGTGGTGGGCGAGCGGGCAACTGAAGCTGCAACTGCGCGGTCAGGGGCCGTTCGCGTTTCTGGCGATGGCGGGAATTGTGTCGATGCTCGGCCTGACCATCACGGGCGCGATTTCGGCGCTCGGAGACACGCTTTATCCACCCGAAAACCATTTGCAGGTCATGGAGCAGGCGCTTTTGCCGACCGCCAACCTGGTGATGCGCGCGCGGCCGCTGCATCCTTACACCGCCGTCGTGGTGGCGATGTTTTTATCGCTCGCCGCCGGACTGTTTCAGCACCTGCGGCCTTCGGCGCAAACGCGGCGCTTCGCTTACGGCATCTGGTTCATGCTCTCGCTGCAAATGGTGCTGGGGCTGCTCAATATCGGGCTTTTGGCGCCGCTGTGGATGCAGGTTTTGCACACCGCCGCCGCCGATGTGTTGTGGATCTGTCTGGTGCTGCTGTGCGCGTCGGGCCTCGCGGTCGGCGTGCCCCAAGTCGAAGTCGAACACATTCCCGCCGCCGTTTTGAACGGCGCGCGCGCGACGGTCAAAGATTACGTTGACCTCACCAAGCCGCGCGTGATTTCGCTGCTGCTTTTCACCACTCTGGCCGCGATGTTTATCGCCGCCAAAGGCTGGCCTGGCGATTCATGGCTGCACGGTTTGTGGCTTCTTTTGGCGACTGGAACAGGACTTTACGCGGCGGCGGGGGCCTCGAACGCCATCAACATGGTGTGCGAGCGCGATCTCGATGTTCGCATGGAGCGCACCGCGTCGCGCCCGACCGTAACGGAAAAAATTCATCCCCGCGCGGCGCTGTGGTTCGCGTTTGGTCTGGAAGGCTTCTCTTTCGCGCTTTTGTGGTTCAGTTCCAACCTTTTAGCGGCGACTTTGGCCTTGGCGGGGTTGGTCGTCTATGTCATCGTTTATACGTTGCTGCTCAAACGCCGCACCTGGAGCAACATCGTGATTGGCGGCGCGGCGGGCGCTTTTCCGCCGCTTGTGGGTTATGCGGCGGTGGCCGGAGAACTCACGCCCTTAGCGTGGATGCTGTTCGCGCTGATTTTCGTGTGGACTCCGGTGCATTTCTGGGCTTTGGCGATTCTGATCAAAGATGACTACGCCAGAGCTGGCGTGCCGATGCTGCCCGTGGTCAAGGGCGAACGGCACACCGTGATTCAAATCGCGGTTTACGCTGTTTTTACGGTCGCCTTTTCGTTCGTGCCGGTGCTCATGGGAGTCGGCTGGGTTTACGCCCTGGCCGCTGTTGTTCTCAATTTGGTTTTGCTGCGCGGCTGCGCGAGGCTCTATCAGCAGATTGATCGGCCTCGCGCTTCGTCGCTGTTTCACTATTCGATGATTTATCTGGCGCTGTTGTTTCTCGCAATGGCCGTCGATAAATCGGTTTTAGCTTGAGTTTTCGACCGAAAGAGGTCTTTTTTCTATGGCGCAACTGTTTCATCCGTCGAGCAACACGGTAGCCAAAATGGTTATCGCGGGCGGCGCACTGGGCATTCCTGGCCTGATCGGGGCCGGTTATGCCATCAACATGACCTACGGCTATCGGGTCTACCATCCCATCGAACAGCCCGTCCAGTTTTCGCACAAGCACCACACCATGGACGACGGCATCGACTGCCGCTACTGTCACGTCGCGGTTGAAAAATCGACTTCGGCGGGCATTCCCGATACGCACACCTGTATGTCGTGCCATTCGCAGATCTGGTCGGATTCGCCCGAACTGGCGCCGGTGCGCGCGAGCTACACGTCGGGCCAGCCCCTCAACTGGAATCGCGTTCACGATCTGCCCGATTTCGTTTATTTCAACCACTCGCTGCACATCAACAACGGCGTGGGCTGCGAATCGTGTCATGGGCGCATCGATCAGGCTCCGCTCGCCCAGAAAGTGCACACTTTTTCGATGCAGTGGTGCCTGGACTGCCATCGCCACCCCGAAAAATTCCTGCGACCCAAGGAAGCGGTGTGGACGATGGGCTGGAAAGCGTCCGACGCGGGCATCAATCCCGACACCAAAAAGCCCTACACCCAGGAAGAACTGGGTAGCAAACTCGTCAAACAATACAAAATCGGCCACGAACGCCAACTGACCGACTGCTACACCTGCCACCATTAAGAACGGCGTCGAAACCATGTCTTCATTGATTCAGATCACCGACAAAACCGGCCGCAAACTCGAAGAAACCCCGCTCGATTTGGAAGCGGCGCGCGCCAAACTCGCCGCCACCAACGGCAAGGGCTACTGGCGCAGTCTCGAAGAATTGTCCGAGCAGCCAGGCTTTGGCGAAATGCTGCGCCGCGAGTTCCCTGGCCAGGCGCCCAAAGACTGGGCGCCACTTCCGCGCCGCGATTTTCTGCGCTTGATGGGCGCGTCGCTCGCGCTCGCCGGTCTTTCGGGCTGCGCGTTTCAGCCGCAGGAAAAGATTGTGCCTTATGTCACCGCGCCCGAAAATCTGGTGCCTGGCATTCCGCTTTTCTACGCGACGGCGCGGCCTTTCATGGGCTACGCGCTGGCCGTGACGGCGGAAAGTCACGAAGGGCGCCCCACCAAAATCGAGGGCAATCCCAATCATCCCTCCAACCCCTGGGGCCGCACCGATGTGTGGGCGCAGGCCTCGATTTTAGACCTCTACGACCCCGACCGCTCCCAATTCGTGCGTCAAAGCGGCGCTTCGAGCGACTGGCAGACTTTTGTGGGCGCCGCGACATCGGCGGTCGCGCAGGCGCGCGCTACGCAGGGCGCGGGCTTGTCGATTCTCACCGAAACCATCACTTCGCCGACGCAACTGGCGCAGCTCGCCGAAATCCAGCGCCAACTGCCGCTTTCGAAATGGTATTCCTACGAGCCAATCAACCGCGACAACGTGCGCGCGGGCGTTCTGCTGGCGATGGGGCGCGATCTGCATCCGGTGTATCATTTCGAGCGCGCCGATGTGATTGTTTCGCTCGACTGCGATTTTCTGCTCGAAGAGCCGAACCGCGTCGAGTATGCGGCGCAGTTCATTTCGGGCCGCAAGCTGACCGAAGGCCAGAAGCGGATGAACCGGCTTTATACCATCGAATCGACGCCGACCAATACCGGCGCGATGGCCGATCATCGTCTGGGAATGAAGGCCGCGCAAATCGAAAGTTTCGCGCGCGCTCTGGCGAGCGCGGTGGGCGTGCAAGGCGTCGCGGCGGGCGGCGAACTGCCGGCCAATAGCGAGAAATGGATCGCGGCGATTGCCGCCGATTTGACCGCGCATCGCGGGCGCGCTCTGGTGTGCGCGGGCTTCAACCAGACTCCGGCGGTCAACGCTCTGGCGCACGCCATGACGGCGACCCTGGGCGGCGCGGGCGCGACGGGCACGGTTTCCTATCACGAACCGGTCGAGGGCAACCCCCGCCAGCACAGCGCGGCGCTGCGCGAACTGGTTTCCGATATGAACGCCGGTCGGGTGCAAACTCTGCTGATTATGGGTGCCAATCCGGCTTACTCGGCGCCCGCCGACATCCAATTCGCCGAGGCGATGAAGCGGGTGCCAACGCGGATTCATTTCGGCCACAACGAGGACGAAACCTCGGTTCTGTGCAACTGGCACGTCCCCGAAACGCACTATCTCGAAACCTGGAGCGATGCACGCGCCATCAATGGCACGGTTTCCATCGTGCAGCCGCTCATCAAGCCGCTTTACGAGGGCGCGAAATCGCCGGTCGAAATGCTCGCGGTTTTCGCGGGCAATCCCAACCTGTCGGCCTACGACGCGGTGCGCGGCTACTGGCTGACGCGGCGCGGCGGCGTCGAGAACATGGCGTTCGACCGCTTCTGGCAGAGAACGCTCCACGAAGGCTTTATTCCTGGCACGGCGGCTCCCGCGCTGGGCGCCACGCTCAGGGCCGGTTTCGCGGCGGGGCTGCCATCTCCGGCTCCGGTTGCCCAGGGTCTGGAAGTCTCGATTCGGCCCGATCCGACGATTTGGGACGGGCGCTATGCCAACAACGCCTGGCTGCAGGAGTGTCCCAAGCCGGTTTCGAAAATCACCTGGGACAACGCCTTTTTCGTTTCGCCCGACACGGCGCTCAAGAACGGCTGGAACACCGACAGAGAAGCCATTTTGACGCTGGGTGGCCGTTCGGTGAAAGGCGCGGTGTTTCTGCTGCCAGGCCAGCCGGACGACTCGATCACCATTCACATGGGCTACGGACGCAATCGGGTCGGCAAAATCGGGACGGGCGCGGGCTTCAACGCCAACATCATTCGCACTTCCGACGCGCCTTATTTCGCGTCGGGCGCCACTCTGGAACTCACCGGCAACGTTTACAAAATCGCCACCACCACCAAGCACAACCTCATCGCGCCCAACGGCTCGAAGACGGCTATCGGCGATGCGTTCCTGCTTTCCAACGAGTCGAAAACCAAGGTCATCAACAACATCTTGACGCCCGAAACCGCCGATCTCGACATCGACGGCACCCATGGCCGCGACATCGTGCGCGTCGGCACTTTCGCCAATTATCTTCAGGGCAAGCTGCCCACCGGCCCGCTCGATAAAAAAGGCGTGCCGCTCGCTTATCCCGAAAACCCGCCCCAGTTCCGCGAGGCGTTTGGCAACGTGATGGCGGAGGGCCACGAAAACTCGACCGGCCCGCTCATGGGCAACACCGTTCCCCAGGATCACGCCGACGGCAAACGTCACAACGGCGCCAAGCCTCACGGCGGCGCGGCGCCTCATGGCGCGGCGCCACACGGCGAAGGTGAGCATGGCGGCGGACACAAACGGCTCATTCCTCAAAACCGCGAGGCCGAAGGGTTCGACTCGTTTTACCCGCGCAATGCCGATCCGCTGGCGCTGCAACTCTACAAAAGCGACGAAGTGAATCGGGAAGAAGCCATCGAAGCCAAGCTCAAGGGCCGCGCCAACTTGACGCAGCAGTGGGGCATGACGGTCGATTTGCAATCGTGCATCGGCTGCAATGCTTGCGTGATTAGCTGCCAGAGCGAAAACAATTCGGCGGTGGTGGGCAAAGACCAGGTTTTGATGAACCGCGAAATGCACTGGATTCGCATCGACACCTATTATCGCGGCTCCTACGAGAACCCCGAAGTCTATTTCGAGCCGATGATGTGTCAGCACTGCGAAAAAGCGCCCTGCGAACCGGTGTGTCCCTTCAACGCGACCATGCACTCGCCCGACGGTATCAGCGAGCAGATTTACAATCGCTGCGTGGGCACCAAATACTGCGAAAATAACTGCCCCTACAAAGTGCGGCGCTTCAATTTTCTCCAGTATGCCGACCAGCAGACGCCGGTGATTCAGCTCATGCAGAACCCCGACGTGACGGTGCGAAGTCGCGGCGTAATGGAAAAATGCACCTACTGCATCCAGCGCGTGCGCTACGCGACGCAGCAGGCCGATAAAGAAGATCGTTTGGTCGCCGATGGCGAAATTCAGGTCGCGTGCGCGCAGTCGTGCCCGACCAACGCGATTGTGTTCGGCGACATCAACGATCCCAATTCGCAGGTGACGCGCCTCAAACGCGGGCCGCTCACCTTTGGGATTTTGACCGAACTCAACACCTTGCCGCGCACCAGCTATCTGGCGCGCTTCAAGAATCCCAATCCGGCGCTGGCGGCTCTCGACAAACCGGCGTTTCTGGGCGGCGAACACAACAGCGCAGGGCACGGCGAGGAAGGCGAGTCACAGGAAGTGGGAGACAAACCAGGCGGACACTGAAACCTTTCTGGATCTCGTAGGGACACTGCTTGCTGTGTCCTTGGATGGATTATTACGCTTTCCAAGGACACAGCAAGCAGTGTCCCTACGAACGCGGAAAATGGGTTGAAAACGAAAAATATCGCGCCGCAGAGCGCAATTTGAAGAATTATGGCTGCAATATCACCACGAGAAATAGGGCGCCGTCTGCCCTCGCCGGTAGTGGATGCCGACGAAACTTTCGACGTTTTGGGAGCGGGCAACTCGCTCACGACGGTGACCGACAGGGTTTCCGATGTCGTGCTGCGCGACCGTTTGCGTCCAGGCTGGGTTTTGTTTCTGCTCTTTTCCCTCGCGCTGCTGGCGTGCATGGGCGTGGCCGCCGTTTATCTGTTTGCGATGGGCGTGGGCATCTGGGGTATCAACAACACCGTCGGCTGGGGGTTCGATATCGTGAACTTCGTGTGGTGGATCGGTATCGGCCACGCCGGAACGCTGATTTCGGCGATTTTGCTGCTCGTCCACCAGAACTGGCGCACCTCGATCAACCGCTTCGCCGAAGCGATGACGATTTTCGCCGTGTTTTGCGCGGGCTTCTTCGTGTTGTCACACGTTGGGCGCCACCAATACGCTTACTGGCTCTTTCCTCTTCCCAACTCGATGGGAATGTGGCCGCAGTTCCGCTCACCGCTCGAATGGGACGTGTTCGCGGTTTCGACCTATGCGACGGTTTCAATTTTGTTCTGGTATGTCGGTCTCATCCCCGACCTGGCAACTTTGCGTGACCGCGCGATTCGACCCTGGATTAAAAAGGCCTATGGCATCGCGGCGCTGGGCTGGCGCGGCTCCAATCAGCACTGGCACCGCTATATGGCGGTCTATCTGATTCTGGCGGGCATCTCGACGCCGCTGGTTTTGTCGGTTCACTCCACCATTTCGTTCGACTTCGCGTTTTCCCAGGTTCCTGGCTGGCACGCCACGATTTTCCCGCCCTATTTCGTGGCGGGCGCGGTTTACGCCGGTTTCGCGATGGTTTTGATTCTCGCCATTCCGATGCGCGAAATCTTCAATTTGAAAGACTTCATCACCATGCGCCATCTGGAAAACATGGCGAAGGTGATGCTCGCGACGGGCATTTTCGTGTTCTACGGCTACTGCATGGAAGCGTGGACGGCCTATTATTCGGGCAACATCTACGAGCGCTTCATGGCGATGAACCGCGCCTTTGGGCCGTATGGCTGGTCGTATTGGGGCCTGATTTTTTGTAACGGCGTGGTGCCCTGGTTTCTCTTCATCCGAAAAGTCCGCACCAATTTGACATGGCTTTTCATCATTTCGGTTCTGGTCTCGATTGGGATGTGGCTGGAGCGATTCGTCATCATCATCGTGTCGCTCACGCGCACTTTTTTGCCTTCGTCGTGGGCCGACTTCACGCCCACCGGATGGGACTGGCTGCAATACATCGGCACTTTTGGCCTGTTTTTCACCTGCTTCCTGCTGTTTTGCCGGATGCTTCCCGTGATCGCGATGGCCGAAATGCGCGAGTTGGTGCATCACGAGTCGCACCATCACGGCGATGCCCACTCTCACTTAAATGGAGGGCATCCCAACGCCGATTTGTCGGGCAGCGATGCTTCGGTGAGTGCAGCACACGCTTCTTAGAGGTGTAAAAAATGAACCACAGAGACGCAGATTGGATTTACGCACGGCTTGAGTTCGCTCGACTGAAGTCGGCGCTATGGGCGCTTCGCGCTAACTTTCGGCCTGCGCCGAAACATCGCAGTTTGGTTCCCGCGAAGGCGGAAGTCAGCGAACTTGTTCGCCCATAGCGCCGACTTCAGTCGAGCGAACACCGTGGTTCATTGACTTGCGTTTGTAAGAGGTGATTTGATATGTCACGAATTGAAACTTTGAAAAAAGCCGTCGCGGTGTTGGAGCGCGAGCCGCAGGAACTCACGTCGAGCAACAATCGCGGCGCCGACCTTCGCGCCGCCGAAGTCACGCGCGCCCAGGGCAAACGCGAAGTGTGGGGCATCGCGGTCGAGTTCGACGATACCGACAAACTCATCGCGGCGGCACGCGCGGCGCGCATTGCGGGCTACACCCGCATGGACGCCTACACCCCGATGCCCGTCGAGGGACTGTCGGAAGCGATTGGGTTTCGCAACAAACAGATGCCCGCGCTCATGTTTTGCGGCGGGCTTTTGCGCCACGACGGGTTATTTCATGCAGTGGTTCGCCAACACGCAGTCGTATATTCTCAACCTGGGCGGGCGGCCCTATCACACCTGGCCCAATTTCATCGTCATCACTTTTGAAATGACGATTTTGTTCGCCGCGCTCACCGGCGTGTTCGGGATGCTGGTTCTTAATGGTCTGCCGACGCTTTACCATCCGATTTACAACACGCCAGGCTTCGACCGCGCCTCGCAAGACCGCTTTTTCCTCGCCATCGAGTCGCGCGACAAGAAATTCGATTTCGATCAAACGATGGCGTTTATGCAGGGTCTGGGCGCTTTGAACGTCGAGATCGTGGAGAAATAAGGCGCAAACAGCAATGATTTCAATTTCAAATGCGAAGTGGGCCGCGCCGCTCGTCCTCCTGGGCCTGGCCGGATGCACGCGCGATTACAAATTCCAGCCCGTCGATATGTGGAACAACTCGCGGCTCAAACCCTACGAGGCGATCAACTTTTTCGACAACAACGGCGTGTCGCAGCATCCGCCGTCGGGCACGGTCGCGCGCGGACAGGAACGCCTCGATGAGCCGACGTTTTACGGCACGCAAAACGGGGCGCTTGTCACCTACAACCCGATCATGCGCGCCTCGACCACGCCCAACGCCACCAAAGCGGTGCTGGAACGCGGGCAGGAGCGCTACAACATCTACTGCCAGCCCTGTCACGGTCTGGGCGGCTACGGCGACGGCATGATTGTCAAACGCGGGTTCGCCAAGCCGCCGTCGTATCATATCGACCGGCTCCGCAACGCGCCCGAAGGCCATTATTTCGACGTGATCACCAACGGCTACGGCTCGATGTATTCCTACGCCAACCGCGTTCCGCCGCAGGATCGCTGGGCCATCGCCGCTTATATTCGGGCCTTGCAGCGTTCGCAAAACGCCACCCTCGCCGATGTTCCGCCCGATGTGAAACTGGGCACCACGCCTCAGGTGCAGCCGCCGATCAACCCGCATAATATGGGGCCGTCGGCGGGCCGCGAGTATCACGGCACGGGGCCAGGCGGCGCCGGCGAAATGGGCAGCAACGGCCTCAACGAAGAAGACCGCACGCTCGGCGGCGCCAAACCGTTGCCGCCTTCGGCGAACGCACCGGCTCAGCCGATTCCGCGCACCATTCCGCAGCAACTCGCGCCGCGAACCGGCGCGGCGGGGGCGAATCGGTGAGAACGATTTGTCATTCCGAGGGAGCCTAAGCGACCGAGGAATCAGTTGCAATGTCCGCCAAGTTCCGGAACTGACTCGAAGCTGTCACTGATTCCTCGCTCGCCGAGGCTCCCTCGGAATGACAAATGAAAACGAAAAACATCTTGCAGACACTTTTAAAACTTCGGACAAAGCGAAGCCAGGCAGCTCTTTTAGGAAATTAAATTCGTGGCAACACAAACTCAAGATCACCCCGAACCAGCGCAGCGCACCGACACGCGCATCAACGATCTCATCGGCCCGCGCCTCGCCGCACTGGGCGCCAAAGCGCCGATTTATGCGGCGGTTGGTCTCGTTTTATGCGTGGCGGGCCTCATTTTTTCGCCTGATACGTTTTTCCAGTCGTATCTTTACGCCTTCATGTTCTGGTTCGGCGTCACCATCGGCTCGACGGCGTGGCTTATGGGCCATCACGTCACCGGCGGCGGCTGGGGCTTTATCCTGCGCCGCCCGCTTGAAGCCGCGACGCGCTGCTGGCCCTATATTTTGGGGATGTTCGTGCCGCTCATCGTGGCGATGTTTTTGTCGATGCCCGAAGGTCACGGGGCGCTTTACGAATGGGCCGACATGAAACTGGTGGCGGGCGACAAAATTCTCACCGCCAAATCCGGCTACCTCAACCCGCTCGGCTGGCTCTTGCGCGCGGGAATTTATTTCACGATTTGGTTCGCGCTCGCTCATTTCCTCAACAAATGGTCGCGCGACGAAGATTTGGGTGACAATCCCATCACGCGCCACCGTTTGAGTTTGATGTCGGGCTGGGGCCTGATTTTGTTTCTGCTCACCACCACCTTCGCCACCATCGACTGGGTGATGACCCTGGAGCCGCACTGGTTTTCCTCGCTGTGGGGCGCGATTTTTCTGGTCGGGCAGGGGCTTTCGACGCTGTGTTTGATGATCGTTTTGCTCAAGCGGCTGGGCAGCGATTTGCCCATCGTGCAGAGCATCGAAAAACGCTATTTTCGCGACATTGGCAACTTCATGCTGGCCTTCACCATGCTGTGGGCTTACACCAACTTCTCGCAGTTCATGATTCAGTATTCGGCCAACATCGCCGAAGAAGCGACCTGGCAGATTCACCGCACTTCCTACGGCTGGGAATATATCGGCGCCGCCAACATCGCGCTGCACTTCGCGCTGCCGTTTTTGTTTCTTTTAATGAGCTTAACCAAGGTCAATATTCATAATCTGGCGCGACTGGCGACTTTTCTAATCGTCGCAAGACATATAGACCTCTGGTATTACGTGGTTCCCACCTTCCGCCAGACGCCCTTTACCGGAATGCCCGCATCGCTTCTGGCCGATCTGGGCGTGCCGCTTTTGCTGGGCGGCATCTGGCTGTGGGCGTGGAGCGGCCAAATGCGAAAAGAAAACGCGCCGATTGTGCCGCAGCACGATCCGCGTTTGGAAGGCTACTGGCCGCTTCCCGAAATGGCGAATGCCGAAATGAGAAAGGAGACGCACGCTCATGGCTGATATGAAGCCGCAAGGCACACAAGATTACGGAGTTGAATCGGGTTACGAATCGGCTGACGCCAACATTAAAGCGGTGGTGTCGGGCCTGAGCATCATTCTAGTATCGACGCTCGTGGTGATGGCGGCGATGTTCGGGATGTTCAACTATCTCAACCGCCAGGCCGAAGAAGCCGACGCGAGGGTGCCCCTCGCGATGACCGAGCGCATCGTGCCGCCCGAACCGCGCCTGTTGCCGCAGGCTTACACCGACGAGTTCAAGGAAGCGCAGGAGCGGGGCGCCGAAACGCCCGATGTGTTTCCCTGGGACAAGCGCAACTACGAAATCGTGACGCAGTTCAACGAGGCCAACGGCTACCAGCGCTTCCGCGACGCCGAAGGGCGCGAGGCGATTCGCATTCCGGTCGCGCGCGCCATCGAGCGCATTTCGGGCGCGCCCAGCAAGGGAACGCCCGCCATCATGACCTGGCAGCCCGAACATCCCCGCTTCATCGCGGGCGAGAAGAATGGTTCGATGAACATCGTTCCCAGTCAGAAAAACGTCGAACCCGCGACTTTTGATCTGCGCCCCTACTGGGAAACGCAGGACGAAAAATTCAGCACCGATTCGAGCGGCGGACGCGCGCTGCAAAGCGGGCGGCTGAGCCGCTAAGCAACTTAAGTAACTATCCGATGTTACGCAATTGGAGGGATTCTGAACCACAGAGACACAGAGAAAAAAGAGGATTTGATTGAGACAACGTGTTGCCAATATGCCGTTCGTGGCATTCTCCCCTTGATTGTTTCTCCGTGTCTCTGTGCCTCTGTGGTTCAAAATCTCTCCAATTGCGTAACATCAGCAACGATCAAAAAGAGACGTCAAATGGCCGTATTTTCTTTCCCCATCCTTCGCGCCGCGCGCCGCATCGCGCTGCCGCTCGCATTGCTGGCGGCGCTCTCGCCCGCGTGGGCCGATGGCGCGCCGCAGGGCTTGCCCAATCCCGCCGAAAAAACGGGGAAGAATCTCTTCGACTACACCGCGCCCGATGGCGGCGTGCCCAAAGATTTCAAGGAAAAAGTCGGCATCGACCAGAACCTCGATGCAAGATTGCCGCTTCACCTCAATTTCAAGGACGAAGGTGGCAAAAGCGTGACGCTGGGCCAGTATTTCGGGCGCAAGCCGGTGATGATTTCAATGTTGCAGCTCACCTGCGACCAGGTTTGCTCGGCGCAGTTCGGCGCCATGACGGCTTCGTTCAACGAGTTGCAGTTCAGCGCCGGCAAGGAGTTCGACGTTCTCACCGTTTCGATTGACCCGCGCGAAGGCCCGCTCATCGCCCAGGACGCCAAAGACGAACGCCTCAAAGAATATCAGCGCGCGAGCGCTAAACAGGGCTGGCATTTTCTGACCGGCGACGAGAAAAATATCAAAGCTCTCGCCAAATCGCTGGGCATCAAATACATCTGGGACGCCAGCAGCAAGCAGTTCATTCACCCCGACGGCATTGTCTTAGCGACGCCCGACGGTCGCATTTCGCGCTATTTTTTGCAGCTCAACTACGACCCGCGCGATTTGCGCTTCAGCGTGATCGAAGCCTCCAAAGAACGCATCGGAAGCGTGATTGATCAGATCGCTTTGTCGTGTTTTCACTACAATCCGGTGACGGGCAAATACTCGTTTCAGGTGATGGCTTTTGTGCGAGTCATTTCGCTGGCGACGGTTTTGGGCGGTTTGCTTGGCATTGCTTTCATGGTGATAATGGAGAAAAGACGCGGGCGCGGCGACAAGGCGTCGGGCGCGCCGCAACTGGGACAGGTGTGAGCGAGAGGGCAAGATGGCCCACATTTGAAGAAGGCTCCGTTGGGGGCGCGATTTTATGGTTCAACAATTTCTGGATTTACTTCCCTTTATCCCGCCTCAGGCGTCAAGCGTGGCCCCTCAAATCGATGCCGTGTTCTGGGTCATCACGGCGATCTGCGTCGCGTTCGCGCTCGGCGTGACCTTTTTTCTGGTGCTGTTCATCGTCCGCTACCGGCAGGGAACCAAGGTCAACCGCGTGCTGCCGCATCACGAAGGCATCGCCCTCGAAATGATCTGGACGGTAATTCCGCTCATCATCGCCGTCGGGATGTTCCTGTTTGCGACGGTGGTTTATTTCCAGACCGTGCGCGCGCCCAAAGATGCGACCGAAATTTTCGTGGTCGGCAAGCAGTGGATGTGGAAGCTGCAGCATCCCAACGGCAGATGGGAAATGAACGAACTGCACGTTCCGCTCGGCAAACCCGTCAAGTTGACGATGATTTCCGAAGACGTGATTCACGATTTCGGTTTGCCCGCCTTTCGCCTCAACATGGACGTGGTGCCAGGCAAATACACCCAGATGTGGTTCACCCCGACGCGCAAAGGCCGCTACCACATTTTCTGCGCGCAGTATTGCGGCACCAACCACGCCATCATGAACGGCTACGTTACGGTGATGGATCCTGGCGAATTTGAAAGCTGGATGAATACCGGCAACGTCGCCACGACTGTCGCCGCGCAGGGCGAAACTCTGTTCCGCGAAAACGGCTGCACCGGCTGTCACGGCCCCAACGCCAACGTGCGCGCGCCCAATCTGGCGGGCATTTATGGCCAGCCTCGCCCCGTGCAAATCGCCGAAAACGGCTGGCGCGCCGATCTGCCCGCGACGACGGTGATTGCCGACTATCGCTATCTGCACGACTCGATTTACCTGCCCGCCAAAGAAGTGGCGGCGGGTTACAAGCCGATTATGCCCTCTTATCGGGGCCGACTGAGCGAACAAGAGGTGATTCAGCTCATCGACTACATCAAATCGCTGGGCACCTCGAACGGCACCTCCAACGGCAGTGCGCTGGGTTACCGGCCTTATGCCGGTCAGGAAACCGGCGGCGGCGCGATGGGGATGAGCGGCGCCGGCGATGCATTTTCGGGTCGAGGCGGCGAGGGCGGCAATCCGACGGGCGATATGTCGAATCAGGTTGACCGCGAGGCGATGATGCGCCGTGCCTTCGAGCCGATGAGCGACAACGTATCGGGCCGCGAAGGGCAGGGCAGTCCGACAGGCGATATGTCGAACCAAAACGACCGCGAAGCCATTTTTCGCGGCGGCGGCATCGTTTCCAACCAGGCTTCCATCGACCGCAGCGCGGGAAGCATGCGCGGCAACCGCAACGACGACCAGCGCGGCGGGCTGAATCCTTATCGCACGGACAATTACACTCAGTCCGTGGTGCCGATTTACTCCAACGGTCGGCGCTCGCAGGTGCCGAGCGGCGCCACCGGCGGCGCGATGGCTCCGGTGCGAAACGGCGCCCAAATGCGAAACGGCGCGGCGATGCGAAATGGAGTTGCGGCTCCGGCGCGAACCGCGACACCAGCGCGCACGGCTACCCCGACAGGGCAGGGCGCGGCGCGCTGAAACCGACTGTAGCGACTTTTAATAAATGAACCACAGAGACACGGAGACACAGAGAAGAACAAGAGATAAATAGAAATAGGATTTACGCACGGGTTGTTCGCTCGACTGAAGTCGGCGCTATGGGCGGCTCCGCCGCTAACTTTCGGCCTGCGCCGAAAAAAGCACTGCGTTGTTTTCCCGCGCAGGCGGGAAGTTAGCACCGAAGGTGCCCATAGCGCCGGCTTCAGTCGAGCGAACAATCCGTGCGTAAATCCTGAAAAAGTGTGATTGCAGTTCCACCCAAAAAACTCTGTGTCTCCGTGTCTCTGTGGTTCATTTTTCATCACACTTAAAGCAACTCGAACCAACGCTCCCGACGGCTCAGGCCGCGTAGAATGGCATTATGATGTTGAACCAACCCAATGATCGTCCCGAAGCCGCAGGCGGCGGCTCCATCGGCTCCGACGGGCCGCTCGAAACCAACGGCGCCACCGCCACTGCCGCCAACGGCGATGCAGTCGCGACTCCCCCGCGCGTCGAAACGCCCCAAACGCCCGCTACGGCGCCGCCTTCGCTCGATGTGCCGCACGAGCATTATCTCAACAACGATTTTTCGTGGAAATCGTGGGTTTACACGCTCGATCACAAGCGCATCGGCTTGATGTATCTCGTCACCATCTCGATTTTCTTCCTCATCGGCGGCTGGGCGGCTTCGATGGTGCGCTACAACCTCATCGAACCGCAGGGGATGCTGGGCGCCGAAATGTATAACCGCATGTTCACCGCGCACGGCGTGATCATGGTGTTTTTCTTCCTCATCCCCTCGATTCCCGCCGTTCTGGGCAACTTCCTGGTGCCGATGATGATCGGCGCCAAAGACGTGGCGTTTCCCAAGCTCAATCTGCTTTCGTTCTACCTTTACGCGGGTGGCGGAACCCTGGCGCTGGTGGCTTTGTTTGCCGGCGGCGTCGATACCGGCTGGACGTTCTACGCACCGCTTTCTTCGACCTATTCCAACGGCATGACGACCTGGGTCATCATGGGCGTGTTCCTGGCCGGTTTCTCCTCGATTCTCACCGGCCTCAACTTCATCGTCACCATCCACAAGATGCGCGCGCCAGGCCTGACCTGGTTCCGTCTGCCGCTTTTCATCTGGTCGCACTACGCCACCAGTTTGATTCAGGTGCTGGGCACGCCCGTCATCGCCATCACGATGGTTCTGGTTTTAGTGGAAAAAACTCTCGGCGTGGGCATCTTCGATCCCAAACTGGGCGGCGATCCGGTGCTGTTTCAGCATCTTTTTTGGTTCTACTCGCACCCCGCCGTTTACATCATGATTTTGCCTGGCATGGCGGTCGTTTCAGAAATCATCGCCTGCTTTTCGCGCAAACCCATCTACGGCTATAAGTTCGTGGCGTTTTCCTCCATCGCCATCGCCATTTTCGGGTTTCTGGTGTGGGGACACCACATGTTCGTTTCGTCGCAGTCGCCCTATGCGGGCATGGTCTTTTCGCTAATTTCGTTTCTGGTCGCGATTCCCTCCGCCGTCAAAGTCTTCAACTGGACGGCCACACTCTATAAAGGCTCGATTCGCCTCACCACGCCGATGATTTACGCCCTGGCGTTTATCGGACTTTTCACCATCGGCGGACTGACCGGCCTTCACCTCGCGGCGATGGCAACCGACGTTTATCTCCACGACACCTATTTCGTCATCGCGCACTTCCACTATGTGATGGTGGGCGGCTCGCTGTCGGCTTATCTGGGCGGCATCCATTTCTGGTGGCCCAAAATGACGGGCCGCATGTATAACGACGCCTGGGGCAAAGCCGCCGCGATGATCCTTTTCATCGGCTTCAACCTCACCTTTTTCCCGCAATTCTTGCTCGGAATGTGGGGTATGCACCGCCGCTATCACGCTTATCCGCCGGAATTTCAGTTCCTCAACATCATGTCGTCGGCGGGCGCGACGGTTCTGGCGCTGGGCTTTTTGCTGCCGGTTCTTTACCTCACCTGGTCGCTCAAATACGGCCCCAAGGCCAGCGCCAACCCGTTCGAGGCCACCGGCCTGGAATGGCAGACGCCTTCGCCGCCGCCGCTCACCAACTTCGAATACACCCCCATTGTCACCGTCGGCCCCTACGCCTACGATGCCGTTGAATCGGAGCGCATTTTCGAGAAATCGGAAGCCATTGCCAACGAAGTGCGCCTGCGCGTGATGCACGAAGAAGCCCAGCAAAAGGTCAAGGAGTCCGAAATTGTCTAACGTTGCCATCCATTCCGGCGAACCGACTCGTCCCGAACACCAATTCGAGGGCGCACCGGTTCAGGCGCACGGCTTTGACTCGCACGAACACGCGCATGGCAGTCATGGCCCCGCGCATCTGCACCACCACTTCACCGACACGGCGCAGCAGCGCGAGTCGAATGCGCTGGGAATGTGGGTCTTCCTCGTCACCGAAGTGATGACGTTCGGCGCGCTGTTTTTCGTTTACACGCTTTATCGCAGTCTTTTCGAAGTGCAGGCGCACGAACAGGGCTTTTTGTCGCCCTGGGGCGTGGGAAGCCACCTGCTCAACAACACGCTGGGATTCACCAACACTCTGGTTCTGCTCTGCTCCTCGCTTACGGTTGCGACGGCGGTTCACGCGGCGGGCATGAAAAACAAAAAGCTGCTGCTCACCATGCTGTGCGTGACCTGGGTCTTGGGCGCCGTCTTTCTGGGCATCAAAGCCGTCGAATGGGCGGCGGATTATCACGAAGGCATCGTTCCTGGCCTGAACTGGAATCCAACCGAAACTCTGGCGCACAAAGGCTTTGTGGCCGCGACCATCGACGGCGTGAACGGCGGCGGCACGGTTCTGCCAGGCACTAATCCGCAGCAGCAGTGGCAGGCGATTTACAACGAGTCGGCGGCGAGCGGCGCCCACGGCGGCGGTCATGGCGGCGGTCATGGCGGCGGGCACGACACCAAATTTATGGGCGTCGTCAACTCGATGCATTTGCAGATGTTTTTCGTCATCTACTTTTGCATGACCGGCCTGCACGCGCTTCACATGGTGATTGGCCTGGGAATTCTGGCGTTCTACATTCGCCACGCCCACGCCAACATTTTTACCGCGTCGGCCAACGATCAGCCCGTCGAAATTTTCGGCCTCTACTGGCATTTCGTCGATATCATCTGGGTTTTCCTTTATCCCCTGCTTTATCTGATTACCCTCCACGCCATGACTGGCGCCGCTCATTAAACGGAGATTTCCCCTCATGTCCCAACCAACCCCCCAGCGCCTCACCTCTCAACTGGAAGTTCCCGAACGGGTCGCGGGCAACGTCGGCCACGCCGGAAGCGGCACCGAACCGGAATTTGGCCCTCACGACGAAGATCACGGCGACGACCACACCCATCATGTGGCGATGAGCACCTATTACGCCGTCTTCGGCCTGCTCATGGTGCTGCTTTTGGTCACCGTCGGCGCCTGGTGGATCGATCAGAATATGCTTCCGCTCGGTCGCTTTTCAACGCCGGTCGCAATGGCGATTGCGGTTGCCAAAGCCCTCGCGATTGTGCTGATTTTCATGCACGTCAAGTTTTCGAGCCGTCTGGTGCAAATTTTCGCCTGCACCGGCATCGTGTTCGTCGGCATCATGTTCATGCTGACCTTCAACGATTATTTCACGCGCGGCTGGACACCCCTGGCCGGCCACTAAACCTCAAAAGTGCAAAACGGCGCGATTTCTTTGGAAATCGCGCCGTTTTCGTTTGTCGCTTTAGCAAACCTCAAACATCGTCTTCTTTTTCATCGACGTTGCGAATGCCCAGACGCCGCTCGATGCGATGCAAAAGGCCGTCGTTGTCGAAACCGATGAAAATGCACAGCATGACGAAGGCGATAAAGCCCGCCCACAGGCACCACAGGATGGTCGGGAGATTGAAAAAGCCGGAAAAAGGGTCTTGATAGCCGCTCATAACGCCCTTTATTTTAGCTGACACGCCGGAATCTGTGCGCGCGTTTTGCGAATGAGAGAAGAAACCGCGCGTCGCGTTTCTACTCGACGAGCAGACGGCCTCAACGAGCCTGAAGCGTAAGCGAGTGGCTTAGTCGAAATCACAGCAACACCGTCAAGGCTGCTCGCTTACGCTTCAGGCTCGTTGAGGCCATTTTTGACCGAGCGCAAATCATTTCACTTCCGCGTCATCGAGCCAAGCGGATAATATTCTTCCAGCCAGACCATCACTTTTTGCAATTTGTCAAGCGACATATGCGCGCGTGACTGCCCGAAAGTCTTCACCACGCGCTTGTTGGTTTCGCCCCACGCCCGCCCGAAAAAGAGGACATCGACATTTTTGCAGTAATCCTGAATTCGCTCGCGCAGTTCCGCCTCGGCCAGCGACGGCGGGCGAATTTCCTCCCGCGCAACCGCGTTTTCACCCTTGGGCGCGCTTCCCACGCGACTCCAGCGCCGCGTCAAAGCGCCCGACCCCACCGGCGTGATGGTTCTTCTTTCCGACGGATCGGGAAGCAGCCGCGCGGCGCGCGCTTCGAGTTCGTCTTCCTCTAATCGCGCTTTGATGGCCACGATTTGCTCGTCTTGCATGCGCCCGATGATGTTGCACATCAAACGGTCGTCGGGGACGTAAATAAAGGCCATCTGCTCTTCCCACGCGCCAGAGGGAGCATCGAAGCGCGTGGCGCGCGCAATCATCTGCTCGATCCACGGCTTGCTTCTGATGTGCGTCAAACACGCGATGTGCGTTACGGGCGGCACGTCCAAGCCTTCGTAAGCCATCGCGACCGTCACCAAACAGCCGATGGAACTTTTGGTGTCGATTTCCTTGAAACGACCGATATTTCGCGTCGCCAGCGCCGAATCGTCGCTCGTTGCAATCGCGGCCTTCACGCCGCGCCGCTTGAGATGCTCGACATATTTTTTGGCGTCTTCGATGTTGGCCGTCACCGCCAGCATCTTCGAACGCGGGTGATTTTGACGGTATTCGAGCCAGTGATGGGTGCATTCGTCCAGCAGATGCATCGCGAATTCGGTTTTGAGCGCGGTGTAAATCGCTTCGGCGGAGTCTTTTCCGGCAGCCGAAAGCCGCGTGCCATAGGTTTTGCCGTCGCGCCCGATCCACTGCGCGGTTCCGTCCATGAGTTCGAAGTGAATCGGCGTGATGGCTTTATCGAAAAGCGCGTGAGCGCGCGGATATTGAATCGCGGCGGCGCCGCTCGCGCCCGATAAATCCACGATTTCGCCGTTCATCGACTCGCCATAAGGCAAAAACGCGATTTTTTTGCGATTACCGCGCTCCAATGTCCCCGACATGAAAACCGTGAGCGCCGCGCGCTTCACGAGCGGCGCGAGCGCCTTTTCCCACGCGCCGCCTTCCTCGACGTGATGCGGCTCGTCCAAAATGAGAACGTAGCGATTAGCGTCGAAATCGTCGCGCAAAAAGGCGTTGTTAGAGCCAATGGCCTGATAAGTGGTGCAAAAACCGGACAGTCCGCGACAGGGATCGGGTTCGCCCGTCGTTTTGCGAATCAGATGCTGGTTGTGCAGCAGTTCGCGCGAACGGCCCGACGCGAATTCGGCTTCGGCCTGTTCCTGCAAAGAGCGGCGCGGCACCACCCACGCCACGCGGTCGGCGACGGCGGGCAAAAGCGTGTTCGCCGCGATGACGGGCAGCATCGATTTGCCGCCGCCTGGGGTAATCGAGCAGATAATCGAGCGCACATTGGAGATTTTGCCCGACGAGATGTCGAAACAGAGTTGGCCAAAGGCTTCCTGATGGGCGCGAAACATGGACGGGGAACGACGCGCGAAAAACGGCGCGGGCGCAGAGAAATTTACCTCATTGGGGAGGTTTCCCGTCGCTTCGCTCCGGCCCTCACCCGCCGCTTCGCGCAAGCGGGAGCGCAGAGGGCACCCGCGCAAGCGGAGACACTGCCACTTTGTTCATCTCACTGCTCCGTTAAAGTGGCGCGCTATGTCCTTCTCCCGCTTGCGCGGGTGCCCTCTGGGCGTGGGTGCCGCGAAGCGGCGGGTGAGGGCCGGAGCGAAGCGACGGGAAAAACCACGACTATCGTTACAAATCGACCGTTTTGCTGCCCAGACCCGCGCGATTCACCGCCAGCGCGAGGCGTAAAGTTTTGATCGCATCGGCGTAAGTCGTCCGAATTTCCGTCCGTTTGCCGCTCTCGACGGCCCGCAAAAATGCGGCGTTTTGCGCCAAAATCGCGTCGTCCGCGCCGTTGAAATGGGTTTCTTCCGCGCCGCGTGTGATTTTCAAACAGTTTCCCCGCAAAGAAAACTGGGCCTGAGGCGTGGAAAGCGAAAGTTCGCTTTGCGTTTCCGATTCGGTGATTGTCGCGGCGCCAAACGAGGCCAGCGCGCCGTTCTGCAGTTGCAAAATTGCGGCGCACACATCCGGTGTAGTCGCTTCGGGGAACACGTTCTTGATTTCCAGAGACGCCGCAAACGCGCTCACCCTTTTCGCTTCGCCGCCGAAAACGCGCGTCAAATCGAGCAGTTGATACCCCTCGTCAAGCCAGATTCCGCCCGAAGTTTTCAACTCGCGGCGCCACGCCATCGCGGGCGCCGGCGCGAGCCACTTTCCCGACAGAAGAAGCGGCGGCTGCGCGTTTCTGCCGCCGATTTCCTTCTTCAAGCGCGTTGTCGCCTCAAAAATAGCGCCAGAAATGGCCCACGCTGCACAAACCACCGCTTTTTCCCAGCGCGCTCAACACGCTCTGCGCGGTGCGAAGGTTGTTTGCGACTGGCGGTTCGATAAATAAGGCGCATCCGGCCTTGATAGCGGCGATTTCGTAGGCGCCGTGCGCGTGGGGCGGGGTGCAGATGTAGAGCGCGTCGAGGTTTTCGCGCCCCAGCATTCGCGGCAGAGAAGAGTAGGGCGTCGCGCCGAAGAGTTCGGCCATTTCCTGCGCGCGCGGCGCGGCGATATCGCAAAACGCCACGATTTGCGCGTTTTCGAGCCGCGAAAGCGCCGCACAGTGACGCCGCGCCGCGCTTCCGGCGCCGAGAATTCCAATTCGAATGGGCACGCCAATAATTTACGCGACCCACTGAATTTTGGGGTGTGTGGCATTGTCTTGGCTCGCAAATCCGGCGAGGAAAAACCATGATTAAACCCGAAAATACTCACCCGCGCGACCAAAACGACATTGCTTATGCCACCGACAGTCTCGAAACCGCGACCTCGGCGGCGGCGCCCTTGCCGCTCGATTCGCCCAGCAGCCAGGCCGATGCCGGTGTGCTCGATCCCAGCAGCGAGTTCAACGCCGATCTCGACGCCGATGATATTCAAGACGGCTCGCTGCCCGAAATCACCATGACCGACCTCATGGCCAACATGGAATACGCCGATCACACCGAACTCAACGTGCCCGAAATGGACGATTTGAACACGCCAGGCCATATCGATATCGAGGCTCTGGACGAAGATGCGCTTTCCGACACCGATATTCCGCGCGACGCGCTCCTTGACCCGCTGGAGCCGTGACTCAGGAGGGAGGAGGGAAGTGGGGAGGAGGGAGGATTTGTTGCAAGAGTGAAGAAAAGTTACATTTTTGTTTTTGGCCTGCGGCGAAGCGAAATTCGCGCTTACACTGTGCCCTCGCAGCAAAACCTCCCCCTCCCCACTTCCCCTCCTCCTCTCCTCAGTTATGGCTACCATTCTTCCTCCTTCCGGCAAATTCCGCGCAACCGGCGCCGGCTGGGATATCGCCGATGCTCTCAAAGTGCGTCGCCGCGCGCTGTGGGGCATCGGTTTTTTGTGTCTGGCGTTCTTTGGTTTGCTGGCGCGATTGTGGTTTTTGCAGGTCGTGCGCGGCGGCGAATATATGGTGCAGGCGCAGCGCAATCGCATCGCGCGCGTGCCGTTCGAGGCGCCGCGCGGCCTCATCCTCGACCGGCGCGGCGCGATTCTGGCGACTTCGCGTTCGCAGCATTCGGTCGCGCTCGTGCCTGGGACGCTGCCCTCGAAAAAGCGCGAGGGTGAGGCGCGCGCCCAGATTCTGGGGACTCTGGCGTTTTTGCTGGGCACGACGGCCAATGATCTTGAAGCGCAGCTTTCCGACGCCGCCAGGCGCGGCGGGCGCTTTTACGATCCGGTCACGGTCGCCGAGGGCGTGGATTTACGCACCATTACGCTCATCGAAGAGAACAAGCCGCGCCTCAGCGACGCGGTTCTGGTCACCGACGACTTGAAACGGCTTTATCCGCAGGGCCAACTGGGAGCGCACGTTTTGGGCTATACCGGCCTGGTGACGGAGCGCGAACTGGAGCGGGCCGAAAAAGCGGGCCGCCCGCTTCATTTCGACGACAAAATCGGCAAAAGCGGCCTCGAACGCCAATACGACGCGCTCTTGATGGGCACGCGCGGCGCGCAGGAATACGAAGTCGATTCGCGGGGACGGCCCGTTCGTCCGCGCGACCGCATCGCCGATAAACCTGGCGCCACGCTGCGTTTGACCCTCGACTTACGGTTGCAAAAGGCCGCCGAAATCGCCCTTGGCAAAGCGCGTAACAACGGCGCGGTCGCGGCGATTGACCCGCGAAACGGCGAAATTCTGGCCCTCGCTTCGCGCCCGACTTTCAATCCCAACATTTTTCGCTGCCCAAAGCGCAGTTCAGCCCGCTCTACCGCCAAATTGCGCGCAATACCGGCCATCCGCTTCTGAACCGGCCCGTCGTATCGCGTTTTTCGCCTGGCTCGACTTTTAAGATGATCACGGCGGCGGCGGGACTGGAGCAGGGCAGCCTCTCCACGCGCCACAGCATCAATTGCAGCGGCGGTATGCGCCTGGGACGCTGGTTCGGCTGCTGGAAAACGCACGGTGCGAACATCGATTTGTTCGATTCTCTGGCGTTTTCCTGTAACGTTTTTTATTATCAGGCCAGTTTGAAAATGGGCAATCCTCAGGGGAGCGGTCCGACTTATCTCGCCACCGTCGCGCGCGGATTTGGTCTGGGCCGCGAAACCGGCATCGACCTGCCTTCGGATGAAGCGGGGCTGGTGCCCGATCCGGCGTGGCGCGCTCAGGTCAACAAATCGCGCCCCGATTTGGCGCGCTGGTATGACGGCAACACGCTCAACATGAGCATCGGGCAGGGCGACGTTCTCGCTACGCCGCTGCAAATGGCGCTCGCGACGGGCGCGGTTGCCAACGGCGGCACGCTGTGGAAGCCGCATCTGCTCCAAAAGGCGGTCGCTCTGGATGGGAAAATCCTGAAAACGGCGACGCCCCAGAGTGAAAATGTGGGCATTAGCGCCAAGAAAGGCATCGCGCTGCCCCATGTGGCCATCGCGGGCAAAACCGGCTCGGCGGAAGATGCCAACAAGGTTTTGCCTCACGCCTGGTGGGTGTGCTACGCGCCCGCCGAAAAACCGACCATTGCCATCGCGGTGATGATCGAAAATGCCGGTCACGGCAGCGAAAACGCGGTTCCGGTCGCCAAAGCGATTCTCGAAGCGGCGTTTCCAGCGCCGAAACCCACTCCCAAAAAAGCGCCCTGAACTGTTGGGGAATGAACCACAGAGACACGGAGACACAGAGAATTTTTGAGATTAAAAACCTCTTTTTTCTCTGTGTCTCCGTGTCTCTGTGGTTCATTCCCTGAAAAAACTTGGATACGATGAAGCCACTGCAAACCCAGAATTATCGCAATATCGTGGTTCTCACTGGCGCGGGCGTCTCGGCGGCGTCGGGGCTTTCGACGTTTCGCGGGCCGGACGGTAAATGGCAGCACGAACTGCTCGCCGTTTCCGATGGCCGCCGCGTGATGGAAATGCTGCCCGAAATGTGGCGCGCCTATGGCAAAGCGCGCGCGAATTTGAGTGGCGTGCAGCCCAACGCCGCGCATCTCGCTCTGGCCAACTGGCAGCGAAAATGGGGTGCGGAGCGGCAAATTACGCTCGTGACCCAAAATGTCGATGGCCTGCACCAAAAAGCCGGTTCGAGCGATGTCACCGAGATTCACGGCTCGCTTCTCGAATCGCGTTGCACCAATCCCCATTGCCAGTCGAAGCCGTTTTCCGACCCCGAAATTCCCCAAACCGTGCCGATGTGCCGCGTTTGCGGCGCGCCGCTTCGTCCCAACATCACGCTTTTCCATGAAGCGCTTCCGCTCGATGCCATCACCCGCGTCAAACGCGCGCTGCGCGACTGCGACCTCTTTCTCTCCATCGGCACGTCGGGTGTGGTTTCGCCGGCCTCCGATTTCGTGCGCGGCGCCGTTTACGCCGGAGCGCGCACGATTTACCTCAATCTCACCCCGCTCGACGGCCCCTCGCCCTTCGCGGAAAACCTCGTGGGCCGTGCTGAAGAGATCCTGCCGGATTTTCTGGCTTGACGCAGTGAAAAGTTGGTCCAGGTGGGGCTTGCGCCCTCTTCCAATCGAAGGAACTGAGGATTGGAAGAGGGCGCAAAGCCCCGCCTGTCTCTCAAAAATCTTCCAGTGCCATTGACGCATCCCGATGCGTCATTTACAATTGAAAACGCATTCTCATTATTATCTGGGAAGAACTTCTTATGCGTTATCCCTTTTCTGCCCTTGGTTTGTCGCTGGCGCTGGCGGGAACATCTCTCGCTCTGGCGCAGGACAATCCCGAAGACGTGCCCATCCCCGACGAACCTCTTCCTGGCGCGCCCGCTCCGGCGGCGCCCGCGCCTGTCGCGCCCAGCACCCCTGCGCCTTCTACTGCGGGCGAAACCGTCACCATTCCGCGCGCGGTGTGGGAACAGTTGCTGCGCGATGTCGAAAACCTCAAAGCGGGCCGCACCGGAGCGATGGGCGCTCCAACGGCACCCGTTGCGCCTGCGCCCACCGATGCCGCCGTCGCCGCGACTGGAACTTCAACGGCGGCGCCAGGAAGCCGCAATTATCTGCTCCTGCCCGATATTTCTTTTATCGGCGATACGCAATATCTGTTTTCGACTGACAAGCGCGACGAGGGCCGCAATTCACTCGACACCGAAGGCGAAATCGGCATTCAGGGCTACGTTTATCCCAACGTCAAATACGACACCTTCATCGTCGGCAACCCTGGCGAGGGCGAATTTGGCGTTGAGGAAGGCTTTTTGACTTATCTGGGCGCGCGCAAAGGCCTGAACGTGCAGATCGGGCGCAAATTCGCGCCCTTTGGCCGCACCGGAGAACTGCATCCCCATTCCTGGCTTTACTCGCGTCAGGTGGTGCCGCGCCAAAATCTGGTCGCGGGCGAGGCGCTGGTGGGCAACGGCATCAACCTCAACTACCTCTTGCCGACCGGCAAAAAATTCTTCGCGCGGCTCAGCCTGGGCGCGTTTTCGGGCGGCGAAGAAGCGGGCGGACGCCTCAACACCTCCGACCCGTCCGATCCCTTTGAAGGTGGCGGCCCCAATCGCGTGGGCGCGGGACTGTCGCGCTTTTACAACGCGCGGCTGTGGATGGGAACTTCGCTGGGCCAGAACAACGAGGTCGAATTAGGGCTTTCGCACGCTCGCGGACGCGCTTTTATCGAAAACTTTAGCGGCATTGACAACAACGACAACGAAATCGTTGAGCAGGCAACGGGACGCCTCAACTTGAGCGGCTTCGATGTCTCACTGCGCCGTTATCTGGGCAACAACAAGCGGCTTTTGCTGCGCGGCGAGTATTTTCGCTACAATCCGCGCGGCTTGCCGACCACCAGGAGCGACGGCTATTACCTGCTGGGCAACTACCGCTTCAACCGTTTCAACGACATCGGTTTGCTCCACGAAAAATCGGATTTCGTCAACGCTCCAGGCGAAACCGAAAAAGCGACTTCGCTGATCTACACCCGCAACTTCAACGAGCGCTATTACGTTCGTCTCATGGGCACGCGCGGCGACCGCCCTGGCGAAAGCAACTACACCGAAGGCCGCATCCAGTTCGTCATCGGACTGGGGCCGCACACTCACGAACTGGAATGAAAACCATTCCATAGGACGCTAACTTCGTTCGCCACCTTTGGACGCTACTGTTTCGCCACTTCTTTTTTAAGAAAAAGTAGCGTTCGCCGCAGGCGTTGCGTCCAAAGGTAGCGAACGAAGTTAGCGTCCTATTCAAGAGTCAAATCACCATGAAATTTCTCAAATTACTGCCCCTGGCTGCGCTGCTATTTTGGGTGCACTCCGCGCGCGCCGCGACCGAAGTCGTCGCTTCGACTCCCGAACTGGCCGCCATCACCAAAGCGGTGGGCGGCGGCAACGTCTCGGTGTATTCGATTGCCAAGCCGAATCAGGATTATCACGCCATCGAGCCGCGTCCCTCCGATGTGTCGCGCATCGCGCGCGCCGATTTGATCGTGCGTTCGGGACTGTCACTCGACATCTGGATGGACTCCCTGATGAATGCGGCGGGCAACGGCAATCTTAATCGCGGCGGGCGCGGCTACGTCGATGCTTCGACGGGCATTCCACGCATCGAAACGCCCGTCGGGAGCATTTCGGGCGCGTCGGGCGACGTGCATCCCGAAGGCAATCCGCACTATCTCTACGACCCGATTTACGCCAAGCGCGCCGCGCAAAACATCGTGCGCGGCCTGATTCGCGTCGATGCCGGAAATGCGAACGCTTACCGCGCCAATTATGTGGCCTTCAACCGCGCCATCGACAACAAAATGGACGATTGGAAGCGCGCTCTGGCGCCCTACGCGGGCCGTCCGATTGTGACTTACCATCTCTCCTACAACTACTTCCTGCGGCGCTTCGGCATTCGTCAATACGGCACTCTGGAACCCAAGCCTGGTATTCCGCCCTCGGCGGCGCATCTCTCGCAACTCGCTTCCAATATGAAGCGCGACCGCGTGCGCGGTGTTTTGATCGAAGGCATTTATCCGCGCCGTTTCGCCGATTTGATCAAGCGTCAAAGCGGCGCGAATTATGAAGTCGGGCCCTATTCGGTGCAGTCCTATACCGGACAGGGCTACATCAATCTCATTGATAATCTGGTTGCCAAAACCAGAGCGGCTCTTAATTAACCCAAGTTGCCAGCTATAAAAGGAAAACCACAGAGACGCAGAGACACCGAGGAGAACAGGAGGGATAAGCCCGTCTTTTTGGCCTCTCTCCCTCCGGTTCTCCTCTTTTTTGCTCTGTGCCTCCGTGTCTCTGTGGTTTTTTCAGGGGGTGCAGCTTGGGTTAATTAATTGCGCCAAAATAAAAGGGCGCGACACGCTGTCGCGCCCTTTTTATGAGTTACCAGCAACTGGACACCCTCGCCGACCTCTTCATTCCGTTTTTGATTGTGGCATTGATTGTGGCGGCTTTTCGCTGCATTCGAGGCGCGCCCTGGACTTTTCTGCTGCGGAGCGGGCTGGCGATTATCGTGGTGCGACAACTCGCCAAATACGCCCAAAAACGCGAGTTGTGGGGCGAAGATTTCCCTTCAACGCACTTCGCCGTTGCGCTCGCCCTGCTCGTCGGGTTTTGGCTTCTGAGCCGAAAATGGGGCCTCGCCGCGACTTTGGCGACCGTTTGTTACGGCGCATTGATGTGGTTTCAGCGCTATCACACGCCCGCCGAGATGTTGGGCGCGCTGTTCGCGGTTCCGCTCTCGCTGGGCATTCATCTATGGCCACAGCGAGCGCGCCGCGTCGCCAATTGATAAAATCTCTCAATAAAGCGAGGAAAATGATGCGACGCGGAATTGTCAAACCGGAAAACGTGAAAGAAAACACCCAGCTCGGCCAGCGCCAGACGCGCCAGCGCGACGCGGTTTTGCAGGTCATTTCCGAAGCATCGGGGCCGCTTTCCGTGCCGGAAATCCACCAGCGCGCGACCGAAAAGCAAATCGGCATCGGCATCGCCACGATTTATCGCACCTTGAAGCTGTTGCAGGAAAACGCCCAGATTCACGCCGTGATTTTGCCTTCGGGCGAATCGCGCTTCGAACCGGCGCGCCTGGGCCATCACGAACATTTCCAGTGCCGCAAATGCAGTCAGGTCTTCGATATTCATGTCTGCCCGCTCAATTTGCCGCGCAACACGAAATTGGAAGGCGGCTTCGTTGTTGAAGACCACGAACTCACGCTTTACGGCACCTGCCCGACATGCGTGAAATGAGGCAGCGAATAAATTCGCCGCAAAGGGAAGCGAAGTCCGCCTGCGCGGACTGATGCCCCAACCTGCGAAGGCAGGTTTCGCCTTCCTTTGCGGCGAATTTATTCTTCTGTGGGTCAATACCCCGCCGCTTGCGGCGATTCGAGCTTCGCGTCAGCGAGGCGAGTGCGCTGTGTTTGACTTGAGGCATGAGTCGTCTCATCCACAAAAGTCACAATGTAAGCGTGTTGCTTTATCATGCAGTGTTTCCTGCCAAATATCGGCGTGTTGTGATTGACCAAGCTGTGGACAGCGCAGTGCGCGAGGTATGTCTGGACATCGCACAGCGCTACGAGATCGAGTTTTTGGAAATTGGCACCGATGGCGACCATGTGCATTTTCTGGTGCAGTCGGTTCCCACCTACAGCCCCACCAAAATCATCACGATTCTCAAGAGCGTGACGGCGCGCGAAGTGTTCAAGCGGTGTCCCCATGTCAAAAAGAAGCTGTGGGGCGGCGAGTTCTGGTCGGACGGCTACTTTGTCTCGACGGTGGGGCCCCAAGGCAACGAACACACCATCGCGGATTATGTGCGCGACCAAGGCCAAGAAAAAGGGCAAGATGTGACCTACCGACAACTCTACGCGGCTCACTCCCCCGCGCCCACTTCCCCTGATCAGTTAGCCCTCTTTTGACCCGCAGCCACCACTACGCCGCGCCTTGACAGCCAAAGTTACACTCTCATTGAAATACCCCGCTGCTCGCGGCGGGGATTCTTTATTGATTATGATTTCTCATAATCACGAAAGTCCGTTATAATTAAGGGCGGCAAAGCGCAGCGCGCGGTGCTGCCATTGACCAAAAATCGCCAAGGAAGACCAAAACTATGTCCGAAAAAATCATGAGTCGCAGCGATGTCGTGAGCGCCATCGCCCAAAATACCGAACTGCCGCACAGCAGCGTCGAGGCCGTCGTCAAAGAATATGAGGCCGTCGTCGCGCGCCAACTCGAAGCGGGAGGCGAGATCCGTTTGCCAGGTTTCGCCACCTTCAAAATCAGCGAGCGAAGCGCGCGCGAGGCGCGCAACCCGCGCACCGGCGAAGCGCTTTCGGTCGCGGCGCGCTCGGTCGTGCGCTTCGTGCCTGGCAAAACTTTGAAGGAAATCGGGGCTGCTAAATAGACAGCGACTCAAGTCGCCGCAAAGGCAGGCGAAGTCCGCCTTCGCGGACTAATGCAGGTGCATCAACCTGCGAAGGCAGGTTTCGCCTGCCTTTGCGGCGACTTGAGTCGCTGCACCGCCATGAAAACCGAAACGCAACTCACACAACAGGGGCGCGAGCGGCGGGTGTGGATGACGCTGGGCGGCGATTTCAAAAAGCGCGGCGCGGCTTTGCTGCATCAACAGTGCTGGTGCTGGGGCTGCGATATTCGCCGCGAAAGCGGCGGAGCGCGCGCCAATCTGCTGCTGCAATGGGATTTCGAGCGCACCCCGCCGCCCGACGGCATTCTGGGCGCCACGACTTACGCCTGGCGCGGGCCGAACGGCGAAAACGCCACGCTGTGGGGCTTCGGCTTGTGTTTCGGCGATGCCAACGGACAGATTTTCGTGTCGCGCTTCGGTTTTTCGCCGCACCCGCCGCCGCGCGCCTGGGAGCCGAAACAGATAATGGAACAGTTTCGTGCGCCGCGCCGAGGAATGCCTCGCGGCGCTGCACATTTTCGAACGCGCGCTGGACTGGATCGCGGAGTATGAAACGCGCGTCGCCGCCGAAGTGGGCGTCGAGTATCGCGCCCAAACGCTGCACCAATGGTCGCGTCCTACGCCGCCGGAGGCGATGGCGCCAAGTTGGGAAGCGCTGGCGCGCGCCTGCGCTGGGGAAGCGCGCTTGTGGCAGCGCGAAGGTGGCAAAACCCGACCCTTCGTGCCGCAGTAACGCGCCAAAAAATCCAAATGCCCTCCAGTTCAGGGAATTTATTTCGCCTTTGGCACACCGCAACGCGCCTGATATAATGAAGTTGCTGTCTCAAAAGGGACGTTTAGAGGAGAAATCATGGCCAAAAAAGGCAACACCGTCATCGTCAAACTGCGCTCTTCGGAAAGCGAATACCGCTACTACACCACCAAAAACAAGAAAAACACCACGGGACGCATGGAGATCAAAAAATACGATCCCCTGCTTCGCAAACACGTGTCGTTCAAAGAAGAACGCTAAAACCACCGCCGGAACGTCCCGATGTTCCGGCGTTTTTAGACTCTTCAACAGATAATGACTTCTCATTAGCCACAGATGACACAGAGAAGTCACAGAGGAACACAGAAAAATTCAAGAAAATTCTTTGTGTCTCTCTGTGACTTCTCTGTGTTCTCTGTGGCTAAAACCAAATGAGCAAACCACTTCTCCCCATCGCCCTGGTCAGCGGGTTTCTGGGTGCGGGCAAGACGACCTTTATGCGTCATCTCATCCGTGACGCGCAAACGCGCGGCCTCAAAGTTGGGGTTGTGATCAACGAATTCGGCGTCGCCGATATCGACGGCGCGATTTTGCGCGAGAGCGGCGCAGAAATGCTGGGCGCTCTGGCGGGCGGCTGCGCGTGCTGTTCGTCGCAGGACGAAATGATTTGGACAATGCTCGAACTGGGCCGCCTGCCGCGCGAGGAGCAGCCCGATGTGGTTTTGCTCGAAGCGAGCGGTCTCGCCGACCCGTTGGTGATGCTCGATGGCCTCACTGTCGCGGCGCTGTTGCCTCTGGTGCGGGTGGCGTCGGTGGTTTGCATTGTCGATGCGCCGCGTTTGCCGGAACTCAAAACCCAAGGCCGGATCGCACCGCTTTTGAAGCGGGGAGTCGCGCTGGCCGATTTGGTCATCGCCAATAAAAGCGATTTAGCGTTTCAGGGCCAGAGCGAAGTCAAAATTGCTGAGGCCGAAGCGATTTTGCGTGACGTTAATCCCCACGCGCGCCTCGAATTTGCGCGCGGCGGGGCCATTGACCTTGGGGCGTTCTGGACGCGCATTTTCGATGCGGATTTCGCCCACGATGCGCCCCAAACGCGCGAAGCGGTTCACGGGCACGCGCAAACCCTCGTCGTGCCGATGCCCAAACCAATGGGGCGCGAACAGTTGGAAGCCGCGCTGCAGAATTTGGATTCGGAGGTGTGGCGCGCCAAAGGTTTCGTGCGAATATCCGGCGAAAACGATCTGTTTCTGGTGCAGTTCACCGGTGTTGCGGGCACGAAATTTCAAATCGAGCGCTTCGCGACCTCGATTTTGAACGCGCTGCCGCCGTCTGAATTGGTCTTCATCGGCCCCGCACTGGATAAAACCGAGTTGTGGCGCGCGTTTACCGGCAACGCGCCTCTGCTGTAGGCGTTAAAATCTTTCCGGCTTATTGAGATTGAAAAATCATGTTAAATTTCGTGCGAACCGATGATGCGGGTTCTCAAATCGCGTCCCCAACCGAATCCCTGGATAAAGCGGGCGCGGCGGCCTCCTTTTTATGCGCGGTTCACTGCGCCCTCATGCCGTTCCTCATCACGGTTTTGCCCCTCGTGGGACTGGGGTTTCTGGCTTCCGAGCCGGTCGAGTGGGGACTGCTGGCGGCTTCGGGAGTGCTGGGCACGCTAAGTTTGTGTCTGGGATTCCGCGAACACAAACAGCGCCGCGTTTTCGCGGTTCTGGGAGTGGCGCTGGCGTTTTTGGTGGCGGGGCGCATCTTTCACGAGCGCTTTCACGATCATCCGCTTGAATTGTGGGGCATCGCTTTCATGGTGCTGGGTGGTTTGACCATGATGGGCGCGCACATTTTTAACCGGATGCTGTGCCGCTCGTGCCGCGTGTGCAGCGATCACGTCTGCTGCAATTGAGATGTCGTTGGGTCACCGGTTCCCTTCGTTGGCGAAAATCGACCCGCGCTTCCCCTGTATACTTTTCGCGTTCCACTTCTCCATTCGAGGTCATTTTCCATGAACGCATCCCCCGCGCTTCCCACGCAGCCCGCGCCCCTGACACCGCGTGGCGCGGCGCCTCTCGAAGCCCTGCCGGTGCCCGCCAAATGGCGCGCCGGACAAATTTTCGTCCTCGCTCTGATTGCCGCACTCGCGCTCTATTATCATTTTGTTGGTTTTAGAAACGAGCAGGGTCAGGGCGAACGCCTGCCCACCGATTATCTCGGTTTTCTGATTCTGGCCGGTTTGACCTGGCTGGCGACGCCCACCGCCGGAACCATCGCTATGTCCACTTTGCAGGAAGCGCTGCGGCGTCGCTGGGTCATCGGTTTTCTGGCGTTTTCGATGATCGTCATCGGCTTTTCCGGCTCGCTCACCTTCGTTCAACTCGGTGAAGAACAGCGCTTTTTGCAGGATTTCGGCACCGGTTTCATCATCGGAATGACGATTCTCATCGCCATTTTTCTGGGCGTTTCCCTCGTGCCGCCCGAAATCGAGCGCCGCACCATCCTCACCATTCTTTCCAAGCCGGTGAATCGTCTCGAATTTTTGGTCGGCAAATTTCTGGGGCTGTGCCTGACGCTGCTGTTTTGTCTGGTCTTGCTGGGCGCCTGGTTTCTGCTGGTTTATATGCTGTTCAGCCTGAAGCAGGGCGGCGCGTCGGTGTGGACGCAGGGAACGGCCAGCAACCCCGCCGCGACGCTGGGTTTTCAACTCGCCAACCTTTTCAAAGCCCTCGTTCTCAACTACGGGCAATTATGCGTTCTGGCGGCGCTTTCGATGACGCTTTCGCTTATCGTGACGCCCATCACCGCCATCACTTTTTGTTTTCTGGCCTATTTCGGCGGGCAGATGAGTTCCTACTGGAGCCATCTCGGAGGCGACGCGCACGGCGGCACGGATCAAAATGAGCGCGGTCTGGGCGGCATGATGCAGGGCGTCGTCAAAATCGTTTATTACGCTCTGCCGCGCATGGATCATTTCGATGTGCGCCAGAAACTCGTCACCGATGATGTCGTCGCGTTTCCTCTGGTGTGGAAGGCGTGGAGCGCGGGCCTGCTTTATATGGCGGTGCTTTTGGCCATCGGCTATCTGGTGTTTAGCGACCGCGAATTTTAGGAAGTAGAGAACGCGAAGCGTCAGCGAGTGAGACTGGGCTGTTACTCCCAAGTGACAGTCCAGCCTTGCTCGCTGACGCTTTGCGTTCTCCAATAAGTCCAATAACTAAGTCCGATTATCAGAATCAAATGAGAATGCTTTTTCGTTTTCACCTGGCGAGGCCAAGAGAGTTGGCATGAAAGAAGTCCTTGCCGAAAAGCCCGCCGAAACCCTGCTGCGTTTTCACAACGTCGCCGCCGGTTACGGCAAAACCGCGATTCTGGAGAACCTCTCGTTTTCGATTGAAAACGACGATTATCTGGCGATTGTCGGCTCCAACGGCGCCGGAAAAACCACGCTGATCCGCACCCTTCTGGGTTTGCTTCCCACCGTCGCGGGACAGGTCGAATTTCCGCGCGGCGCGCTGCATTTCGGTTATGTGCCGCAGCTGCAATCACTGGACGAAATTTTTCCGCTTACCGCGCTCGAAATCGTCAAAATGGGACTCTTTGGTCGTCTGGGCGCGCTCAAACGGCCCACGCGCGCCGAAACCGACAAGGCGCGCGCCTCGCTGGAAGAAGTCGGCATTGGCGAGTTGGAAAACCATCTCTTCCGCGAACTGTCGGGCGGACAAAAACAGCGCGCCCTCATCGCGCGCGCCCTGGTGGCCGAACCCGACGTTTTGGTGCTCGACGAACACACCAACAACCTCGACATTTCCGGCGAAAAAGCGATTATGGCCCTGGTGGACGAGGTTCATCACAAGCACAACGTCGCGGTTGTGATGGTGACGCATTCGCTGGGCGCCGTCGCCAATCACGCCAAACACATTGGCCTGATTCAACAGGGCCGCTTCGATTTCGCGCCGGTCGAAACCGTGATGCAAAGCGATTATCTCAGCGAATTTTACGGCGTGCCGATGCGGGTTCTGGAAGTCGAGGGCGTGCGCGCGATTGTGTAGAATCGAGGCGAGAGTTGACCGGTTCCCTCTCCGCTTGCGGGGAGGTTAGGGAGGGGTCAACGCGAAAAAGTCTCTGCCCGATAAAGAAAAACCGCCACTTCAACCGTTGACCCCTCCCTAACCCTCCCCGCAAGCGGAGAGGGAACCGGTCAGATGCGCTCAATGCGTTCTTTTTATGAATTTTCGCCGTTGGTTCTCCCTTTTCAGCCTTTTCCTGCTGCTCTGCGCGCCGATTTTCGCGCAAAACATCGAGGATCTGCCGCTCGACGACCCCGTCGTGCCGACGCTTCCCTCGCCAGTGCCGCCAGAGCGCGCCGAGCATCCGCATCACGACGCCGAACCGCTCGCTTCCGATGTGGTGTCCGATCCCAACGCCTTTTTGTGGCAGGCGCTTTACGCGGGCGTCGTCGTGGCGGCGCTGTGTTCTTATCTCGGTTTGTTCGTGGTGGCGCGGCGCATGGTGTTTATCGGCGTCGCTCTGGCCGAAATTAGTTCGGCGGGCATCGCGCTGGGGCTTTTGCTGGGCTTTGCGCCGCTCTGGGGCGCGCTGGCCTTCATGCTTTTGGGCGTGACGCTGTTTTCGAGGCGCTGGGCGCCGCGCCGCGTGCCGCCCGACGCTTCCATCGGCGTGTTTTACACCCTGGCGACGGCGCTGGGCATTTTGCTCATCGCCAAGAGCGCGCAGGGCGAAAGCCATATGCTCACCCTGTTGCGCGGCGACGTGCTGGCCGTTTATCCGTCCGAAACGCTGCAAATGGCGCTGGTTTTCGCCGCGATTGGCCTGATTCACTGGCTTTTCGGCAAGGAGTTCCTGCTGGTTTCGCTCGACCGCGACATGGCTTCGACGCTCGGCTACAACGCGGCGCGCTGGGATTTTCTGCTTTTTCTCACCATCGGCGTCGCGGTGTCGCTCTCGATTCGCTCCGTCGGCGTGTTGCTGACCGCTACAATGCTGATCGTGCCCGCCTCAACCGCGTTTTTGCTGGCGCCGCGCTGGAATCGCGCCGCCATTTTCGCGCCGCTTCTGGGCGTGGGCGCCGTCGCGATTGGGTTGTGGCTGTCCCTTCTGGGCGATTTTCCGGCTTCGGCGGTGATTGTGGCGGTGTCGTTCGCTTTCCTGGCGCCATTTCTGGTGTGGCACTCGTTCGCGCGGCGTGCTTGAGACGGCGCCTAAGTCAACACCTTCGTTGAACCACTACTCAAAGAAGCAGAAGGCCCTATTACAACCACACATTATACTTATGCCCAATGACCATTAGTGAGTAGTAAAACAGAATGAATCCAGCGGTGGGAACATACAGTAATGCGGACAAGATACGTTCCAACGCTTTGGTTGGAAGGAAAAAAACAAACACGAGTCCCGCAGCCAAACTAAGAAAAAAGGATGTGGTATCTCCTATACCTGTGAAAGGTTCAGCCCAACGAAAGAACAGTAGGTATACAGACTCTATAATGAAGGGCACAACACTTGCCCCAACGAGGCACAAAATCTTTTTTTGCATAACTGGTTCCCTACTGGGTCGCTTCAAAGTTCCGAACTCAACTTGGCCTGTAAAATAATGCGATTGTTGGAATGGGGCAGGGTGCAGGTGATAAGGGTGAGAACCGGCGGCGCACCGGCGGGCGGCGGCTGCAAAATCGTCAAATTGCTCGCGGGCGTCACGAAAACCGCATCGACGATGTAATCGAAGCGGCCGTCGCGGTTTTCGAGAGTGATGAGAGCGCCTGGCAAAAGTTCATCCAGACGATAAAAAAACGAGCCGTAAACGTTGCGATGCCCTGCCACCACGCAGTTGCCTTCGCCAGGCAGCGACGAATTGGGATCGTGGCCTGGCCCGCGCCGCAAGGAAGCATCGTCCATGCCCTGCACGACGAACGTTTCGAGATTGATGTCGGGAATCGAAAGTCTGGTCAAACGCCAGGGCGGCTTCGCCGCGCGCTTTTCAGCGCCAGCGGAGGAGCGGAGGAGCCGAGGAGCGGAGGAGATAGCTTCCGCCTTCCTGCTCTTCTTCGCCGTTTTCGCCTGGTTGCTTCCTTCTCCTCCGCTCCTCTTCTCCTCCGCTCCTCTGCTGGAATCTGAAGCGAAGCGCACCGCCAGAGCGCGCTGATTCCACACGCCGTAAAGCGTTTGGCCGACGGGCCAGGCCGCTAAAATTAGGCCCGCGAGGATGGCGAGATTGAGCAGGGGGCGAACGAAACGGCGCATGGGAAATAGAAAAAGGCAAAAGTTGAAGGGCTTTTGACCCTCAACTTTTGCCTTTTTCGTTGAATGGTTGAGTTAGTTGCTGACGCGGCGGCGCAGGAAGAACGCGCCCATCGCCATCGCCATTCCACCCAGCGACATCACGAGCGGCGCGCCGCCCGTGTTGGCGAGTTCGGTGGTCTGCGTGGTTTCGTCCAGCGTCGTGGTGCCTTCGGCTTCGATGCCGGAGGTCGTGGTGGTCGTGGTCGTGGTCGTATCGGCCTCGGCGTTGGTTACCGTGCCCGATTCGGCGCCCGATTGGGCGCCCGATTCGGCGGCGGGCGGGGTCGAGGCGTCTTGAGCCTGCACAGTGGTCGGCGCGGCCAGAATGAGGGCCGCCAAAAGTGTCCAGCGAATGTTTTTCATGATTGTGTCTCCAGAAAATTTTGGATCGTGGCAAACCACAACCCCAAAAACCTGTGCCAGTGTGTCTCAAACTGCGTGCCGACGCTACCCCTGCGCGCAAAATTGCCGTTCACGCCGCGAAAAATGTCATCGAACTCGGTTGCTGGGGCCACGCCTGGTGCGCTGTGTTGCGTTAAACCATTGTCCCGCATGCTTTCCCGCCGCGCCTCCGCGCTCCTGTGGCCCCTGCTTTTTCTGGGACTTGGCGGTGCGACGCTGCTTTCGCTCACCTGGGGCGCTCCGGTTTCGTTTTTGGATTTGTGGAGCCAAAACCCCGACTTGCGCGACCCCGCACGACAAATTTTTCTCGAATTGCGCCCCGCGCGCACCGTCGCGGCGCTTCTGGTGGGCGCGAGCCTGTCGGTTTCGGGTGCGGGACTGCAAAGTTTGTTTCGCAACCCGCTCGCCGAGCCGTATTTGCTGGGGATTTCGGCGGGCGGCGCGCTGGGAGCGACGGTCGCGGCGGCGCTGCAACTGCCAGGCTGGAACGGTTTCGAGGCGGGCGCTTTTCTGGCATTGGGCGGCGCTCTGGCGGCTTCGGCTGTGGTGTTCGCGCTGGGTAAAGGGCGCGGTGATGCGCTCTCGTTTTCCCAGGATCGGGCGCGACTGCTGCTGTGCGGCGTGGCGCTGTCGGCGTTTTTGTCGGCGCTGATGTCCCTGGTGGTGGCGCTGTCGGGGCGCCTCGATCTGGCGCAGCAGATCGCTTTCTGGCTGCTGGGCGGCCTGACGCGCGCTTCGTGGGCGCAAAACGCGGTTCTGCTTTTCGCTTTTTTGGGGGGAAGCGCGATTCTGCTGGGTTGCGCGCGCGATTTGAACGCGCTGCGCGCCGGCGAAGAAGACGCGGCGAGTCTGGGCGTCGAAATCACCGCGTTGCAGCGCAAGATTCTCTTCGCCGCCAGTTTGATGAGCGCCGCGAGCGTCGCGGCGGCGGGACTGATTGGTTTCGTCGGGCTTCTGGCGCCGCACGGGGTGCGTTTGCTGGGCGGGCGCGACGCGCGAGTTTTATTTCCTGGCGCGGCCATTGGCGGCGCGATTCTGCTTTGCGTCTGCGATGCTCTGGCGCGCGGTTTGTTTCCGCCCATCGAAGTGCCGGTGGGGATTTTGACCGCGCTGCTGGGCGTGCCGCTTTTTTTGTTTCTGGCGCGCAAGGGATAAAAATGGCGCTTCGCATCGAAAATCTGAGTGCCGATCTGGGCGCGCGCCGCGTTTTGGATGGCGTTTCGCTCCAAGTCGCGGCGGGCGAGATTCTGGCGATTATCGGCCCCAACGGAAGCGGCAAATCCACGCTTTTGCGCGCCGTCGCGGGACTTGTGGCGCCGCAGAGCGGGAATCTTCGTTTCGGCGAAAATTCGTTGCCCTCAGCGCGCGTGGCGCGGGCGCGATTGGTGTCGCTGTTGCCGCAATCGCCGCAATACGATGGCGAAATCTCGCTCGAAGAGATGGCGATGCTGGGCCGCACCGCGCATCTGGGGGCTTATGGAGCGCCTTCCCAAAGGGACAAAGAAGCCGTCGAAAGCGCGATTTCGCTCGTCGCGCCCGATTTGCGAAATCGAATACTCGGCGAATTATCGGGCGGCGAGCGCCAGCGCGCTCTGCTGTGCCGCGCGATTGCGACCCAGGCGCCGGTTCTGCTTCTCGATGAGCCGGTTTCGGCGCTCGATGTGCGTTTTCAACACGAAATTTTGGAATTAATCGCCCAGTTGACCCGCGAGCGACAATTGGCGACGATTTGCGTTTTGCACGGCATCAACCTCGCCGCGAGCATCGCCGATTCGATGCTTCTGCTTGGCAAAGAGGGGCGCGTGGTGGCGAGCGGGACGCCCGAAATCGTGATGAGCGAAGCGCATTTGTCGGCGGTTTACGAAGTGCCGCTTCGCGTCGCGCCGCACCCGATTTCGGGACGGCCCCAGGCGCAATCGCTGTGGAAATTTTCGTAGCCAGAATTTGAACCACAGAGACACGAAGGCACCGAGAAATTGCAACGAAGATTTCCAATGTCTCTGTGTCTCCGTGTCTCTGTGTTTGCGAGACGAAAACATTGCCCTCACCCTTAACGCAAATCAGAAAATCGCTGGGCGTGGGAAGCGGTCAAAAATTCCACACTCCCGCGAAAACGGGGTGTGCGGGGCCGGTGAGAAAAATCTCTTCGCCCCGCCTCCACTCGACTTCTAAAACGCCGCCGCGACTTTCGACGGCGACCTTTTCTGCGCTTCGACCGCCCACCTGCGCGGCGACGGCGACGGCGCAGGCGCCGGTTCCGCAGGCGAGGGTTTCGCCCGCGCCGCGCTCCCAGATGCGGATTTTGAAACGACCTGCGCCCTCGGCAACGGCCCACATCACCGAAGTGCGTTGGGGAAAAAGCGGGTGGTTTTCCAAAAGCGGACTCCATTTTTGGAAATCGGCGTCGGAAAGCGGATTTTCCAGAAAAACTACGGTGTGAGTCGAGCCGGTGGAAAGCGTTGTGGCTCGCAGGCTCGTATCTGAGAGGCGGATTTCGATGTCGATGGCATCCCCGCGCTGCGGGAGGGCGATGGGGACTTGCGACGGCTCGAAAAGGGGTTCTCCCATCGCGGCGCGGATGGAATGAGGGCCGAGAATGGCGATGTCGCGGTTGCCGGCGCGGGTTTGCACCCGAAATCGCGGGTTAACGACGTGTTTCTGCGCCCAGGCGAGCGCGGCGACACAGCGCAGACCGTTGCCGCACATCGTGTCTTCGCTGCCGTCGGGGTTCCACATCCGCATTTGAAAATCCACGCCGTTGTTGGCAGGTTCCAGAGAAAGCAAACCGTCGGCTCCAACACCCAGGCGACGCTCGCAGAGCGCGAGCGCGGCGGCGGGGAAATTGAAATCGGGCGGCATCGGGCGGGAAATCAGGTCGAGAATCACGAAATCGTTGCCGGCGCCCTGCCATTTGTGGAAAAAAATTGGGGTCATAAGGAGTGCTGGGGGAGCAGGAAGAAGGAGGGGCGAAATGGGTGCCGCGCGCGGCCAGGGGCGGCGCGATGGCGCGCCCGACGCGGATGCGCTTGACAAGGAGGCGCGAGTTCCCTACAATTCGTCTCACTTCGAAGGCTCATACTTTTCGAAAATCCGTCCCAACACTCTCTCCAAAGGCGACTTGATGTCTGTGTCTGCACCTTCTCTTCCAACCCGTTTGGCCCTGCCGTGCCGCTTCACGCGCGGCCTGTGGATATTACCCCTGTTTGTGGCTTTGCTGAGTGCGATTTTTGTCGTGCCCTCTCAGGCGCAGCCGACCAGAGAAACCGTTGTCGTGGTGGACTTCGATGTGGCGCCCACTCTCGACCCGCTCCTGGGCCGCAAAGCTGCCGATGCCTTCGCTGTCGAGTTGCAGCGGTCGGGGAATTATGAAGTCGTGACGCGCCAGCGTGTGGAGGAAGCGATTGTCCAGCAGGCGGGTCTGGGCGATCCGCTCGATGTCGTCACCCAGGTTCGTCTGGCGCAGGTGCTGGGCGCGAGATACGTCTTTACGGGGCAAGTCGTGGGCGTTGCCACCACTCCCACCGGCGCTTCGCGGGTTCGCCTCGATCTGCGACAGCTCGAAGCCGCCACCGGCGATTACATCAACGGCACTCAGGCAGAAGCCAGCGCCGATCAGAGGACGATAGAGGCCGCCAGGGAGCTTTTGACCGATGAAGCCATCAACAAAGTCGCTTTCGTCGCCGCGCGCCAGTTGAGAGCCCCCTACCGGCGCGAAGGCTCCGTCCTTAACGCCACCAGGGAAGATGTCGAACTTTCCATCGGCGCCCGCGACGGTGTCGTGAACGGGCAGCGCTACGCGGTGTTGCGCGATCTCCCCAACCGAGCCACGGGAGTTACCGAACGGCGCAAGATTGGAGAACTGGCCATCATTGCCGTCGATAGCAACCAATCCACCGGCGCTCTGGTGTCGGGTGGCGCGGTGGGTGCCCGCACCGGCGACCGCATCCGCCAAATCTACAGTATCACAGGCAATCAGAGCTCTATTCTCAATTCCAGAGCAAGAAGAAACTTCGGGTCGAGCCGTAGGAACAGATCCAGAACAGGATTTTGACCTGGGTCAAAGGAAAATTTTCATGAATCTCCGTCCTCGCTTTTCGTCGCGCTCCGCGACCCTGTTCTGGGTTGCGGCTTTTGGCGCGACCGCACCGCTTCTCGCCACTTCCGCGCACGCGGCGCCTAAAACTAAAACTCCTAAAGTGGCGCCGCCCAGGCTGATCACCGCCTGGCCTGGGCGTCGTGTTTTGCTGGTTTTGCCGGTCACTCCTTCCGCGACCTGGGTTGGCAATCCTGAACTGGGGCGCGCCGTCGCGCCGCTCGTGGAGTCCGACCTGCAACAGGCCCTGTCCGCGACCGGCAAGTTTTCGCCGACCATTCCTCACCGCTTCAACCCGCTCCTACAGCGCGGCTTGGTCGAAAAACGCCTCGCCGAAACCGATATAACCCCGTTTGTGGCCACGCCGACTCTGGAAACGGCGCGTGCCATCGTCGACAAGCTCGCCTTCGAGCAGCCCCCGATGATCGCCGATGTGCGGTTGGAAGAGTTGGTTACCGGCGGCACGCCCACCGCGCCGACGGTGCTGCTTCGCGTTTCGGGCCGACTTTACGAACAGGGCAAACCCGAACCCATCGAGACGGTGGAAGTCATCTCGCGGCCCTCCGGCGGAAAAACGCCGGAAGCGCGCATCCACGCGGCGGCGCAACAGGCTTTCAGAGAACTCGCCAACGGATTCGTGATGTCGCCAGTCATCCCCGAATTGTCCACTTTGATGCCCGCCGCGCCCAAGCCGGTTCCCGCTGGGTCTCGACCCACGGCCCCAACCCTTCCTGGCGCGATGCCAGGCACTTCGGCTATGCCCAGCACTCCGGCTGCGATTGCGACGCCCAACCGCATTGCGCCCACGCCAGGAACACCGGTTGTGCCGCAACTGCCTGCCCCTGTGCCGCCGCTCGGTGTCGCGGCGGGTGGAGAAGCGACCGTCGCACCTTAAGTTGTGGTCTGTCAAACCTGAAATTGGAAAAGAGAACCGTCGTGTCGAACTTCGACACGGCGGTTTTTTTTGCAATTTTTGGTGCGACGTTCAGCCCCTCCCCGACCCTCCCCACAAGTGGAGAGGGAGTCAGACTGCGACTTGCTCCGTTTTGATGCAACGGAGAGTGAAAACGTTGAAATTCTAGTTTGACTCCCTCTCCACTTGTGGGGAGGGTCGGGGAGGGGCTGAACCCGATTAGCCCCATCTCTGGCACTTCCACAATTCCTGTCACAGCCCCACTCTGGCCCTTGCTATAATTTTTCTGCACCTCCAATTTCCAGCGCGACGCCCCACGCCGCGTGTCGTTTTATGGCCACTGTCGCTGCTTCGCCGCCGGATTCCCCACCGTCTGCCTCATCCCCGATGCCGTCTCCGGCCTCGTCTCCAGCGCTGTCGCGCGGCTCGTTTTTTCGCCTCAATAAGCTCGATTTTTGCTACGCCCGCGAAATGCTGCTGCCCATGACACTGGGCCTTATCGTTTTGATTTTAGTCTTGGCGGGCAATTTCGTTTACTGGGCCATCAATTCGGTCGTGAATCAGGGCATGAGCATCGCGCCGGTCATCAAGCTGTTTTTCTATGCGGCGCCAGGTTTCGCGGTGCAGGGCATTCCGGCGGGCGTGATTCTGGGCGTGTGTTTGGTCTTAAACCGCGCGGTGCGCGACAACGAAATTCTGGCGCTGCGCGCGGGCGGCGCGTCGCTCCCGCGCATTGTGGCGCCGTTTCTGGTGATGGCGCTGGGCGCGACCTTAGTCAACTGGCTCATCGTCGAAAAAGTGGCGCCCAAAACCAACGCCCTGGCCGAAAAATCTCTGGCGCGCTTGATTGGCCAATCGGCGGCGCCCTTCATCGAATCCGACCGCTATTTTCACGCGGGGCCTTACTATTTCTACGTCGGCACCGTGGAAAACGGCGTGATGCGTAATGTGATGGTTTACCAGCGCGACGCCTCGCGTTATTCGGCGTTTGCGCCCACCACGTTTCCCATCGTGATGATCGCGGCGACGGCGCACGAAAATCCCCAGGAAAAAGGGCAGTGGATTTTGCAAAACGTGGTGACGCACGCCTACAACAGTGACGGCTCGCAGCGCGGCGAATCGCGCTCCAGCGAATTTCGCATCAACGTCGCGTCCGAAGTTTCGACCCTTTTCGGCGAGCAAAAACAAACCTTTTCGATGACGGGCAACGAACTGGCGCAGAAAATCGAGGCGCTCAAGAAAACCGGTTCCGACGCCGGACAGCTCAATGTCGCGCAGGTCGATTACTGGCGCCGTTTTTCGCTGCCTGGCGCGTGTTTCGTGATGGCGCTGTGCGCCGCGCCGCTCGCGCTGCGCTACGCGCGTCACGGCTCGTTCGCGGGCCTGGTCGCGGCGTTTTTGCTGGCGTTTTTGTGGCAGGGCTTCGATGGCTGGTTTCGCGCGCTGGGCATCGCGGGCTACATCGGGCCGTTCGTCGCGGCGGCGGCTACCAACGTGCTGTTTCTGGTCGTGGGAGCGGTTTTACTGGTGCGCGAACGATGAAATTGATCCTCAAACCAACTCCCAAACGCAAGCGAAACCCAAAATTGTGGCGCCCCGAAAGGGTGAAGCCGCGATTCGCGCGGGTTCTGCCGCTTTTTAGCGTCGTTCCCGCCATCTTGACGCCCGCTTTCGCCCAGGAAGCGCCCGCCGCGCCCGCGCCGGTTGTCGAGCCTGCGCCCGCCGCGCCTGTTGCAGAACCCGCACCCGCTGTGGAACCTGCGCCCGCCCCTGAATCCGTTACGCCGCCAACGCCCGCACCGGCGCCCACGCCTGCCGTTCAATCGCCGGTTCTGGCGCCCAACACCGACGTGCCCCCCGCGCCGCCTCCGCCAGGCATTCCGCCCGAAGTGCCGCCCGCTCCGGCCCTGCCGCGCGACCAAAACCCGCAGTTCGACAATCCCAACACGGTTTTGCCCGCGCCGCCACCGGCGCAAATCGGCGTGCCCACCGCGCCCGCCGACATCGTTTCCGCTTCGCCCACCGGCGCGCCGCTTCCCACCGCCACTCCAACGCCCGCGCCCCCGACTTCGCCCACACCCGATGCCACCACTGCGCCCGTCGAAGGCGATATTCAGAGCGGAACCGAAGCGCCAGGCGGCGATTTTTCACTTGAATCGCCTGGCAGCGATGTCATCTACGACATGGAGCGCGGCATCGCGCTCGCGCCAGGCGGCGCCATCTTTCGCTACCGCGAATTCACCGTGCGCGGCGACAGGGGCCTCATCGACTACAACACCAACCGCGCCACGCTCATCGGCAACCTCACCGTCACGGTGCGCGGGCAGGTTTTTCAGGGCCAGTCGCTCACCTTCGACCTCGATGCGGGGCGCTGGACGCTTTCCAATCTGGGAGCCACCTTTCCGCCCGAAGTTTTTCCGCCTGGCAGCGTTTTGGAGCCGCTTTATGTCAGCAAAGGCACCGTCACGGGCGATTACGACACGTTTTCTGGCCAGGATTTTCAATTCACCTCTTGCGAGCGCGGCGACTATTACATCCGCTCGCGCAAATTGGAGTTTTATCGCACGCCAGGCGGCGAACCCTCGCGCATCGTGCTGCGCCGCAACGCGGTTTACGTCTTCGGACGGCGCATTTTGCCGCTGCCGGTTTATGTGATTTCGCTTCTGGGCTCGCGCACGCGGCGCCAGCCCTTGCAGGCGACCTTCGGCCAAAACGCCATCGACGGCTATTTCACGCGCTCGATCTACGACCTGCGCGCCACGCCCAAACTCACCGATTCGATTTTGCTCGACGCCCTGCAAAAACGCGGTCTGGGCCTGGGTTTTCAGCGCGAATATGCCCTCGGCGGCATTCTCTATCTTTATGCGCTGTCGGGCAAAAGCGGGGGCCGCGAAATCAACGCGCGCATCAATCGCAGCTACCAACTGGCGCGCGGCTACAATTCCAACATCCGCTTCGACTCGACCCAAAACAATTCGCTCACCGGCCCAGGCGTGCAATCGCAAAACGGCCAGCTTTCCCTGGTGCGAACCGGCGAGCAGTCGCAAACCAACGCGTTTTACTCTTTCAATCGCTCCAGTTTCGGCTTCGGCGACTCGCAAAACAGCGCGATTTCCCTCGATCATCGCCAGAATTTCGGGTCGGGTTACGCGCTCGAAGCTCGCTCCTTTCTCAACCGCTCGCAGGTCGGACAAACCACGCCAACACCCACTGATGCGGGCGCGGGCGGCGGCGAAACCGTCGCGCCCACCAACGAGGCCGCGACGTTCGACAATTCGTTCACGCTTTCCAAAACCGCCGCCGCCTTCGACATTTTTCTGCGTGCCGAAATGCACGACGATCTGGTCAATAAAAAACCGTATCAGCTCGAACGGCTCCCCGAACTTTCGCTGCAATCTTCGACCGACCGTCTGGGCATTCCCGCGTTAGCGAAATTTCTGCCTGGCAACTTTTCGCTGAGTCTGGGCCGCTTCAACGAGCCGTCGAGCGAGCAGAACAAAGGCCGCGCCGATCTCTACTTCACCCCGCGCGCCCAGAGCTATCGCCTGCTGGGAAGCGGCACTTCGCAGTCGATTTTCAGCGCGTCGGGCAACTTCGAACAGGCGTTTTACTCCGACGACACGGCGCGCTACAATTACGGCTACAACCTGGGATCGGAAAACCGCCTCGGCCCCGCGACGTTTCGCGTCAACTATTCCAAGCAGCGCACCCTGGGTTTCACGCCCTTTCAGTTCGATTTTTCCACGCCTGGCGAATATCTCGACTACGCTTTTTCGCTCCAGACCAGCCGCAATTTCCGCCTCAGCGTGACGGGGGGGCGCGACATTCAAAACGATTTCACCCGCGACATCATCGCGCGCGCCCAATACGCGCCCAACGCGAGTTTCTACGCTTCGCTGGGCACCTCCTACCGCCTGCAAAACGATCAAAGCGCATCACCCGATGCCTCGTCGCTGGGCGACATCTACGCCAACATCCGCGTGGCGCGCAACCGCAACCGTTTCGGCGGCGGCCAACTCGCGCTCGGCATCCGCTACGACCCAGGCGGACGTGGCCTGACCCGCGCCAACGCTTCGCTCGACGTCAATCTGGGCAAAAAAACCCGTTTTCAAGCGTTGGCGGGCTACGACGGCTTCGCCAAAACCTTCGATTTCACCCAGTTTCGCATCACGCGCGATTTGCACTGCTTCAACCTCTACGCGACCTACGACGGCCAGCGCAACGAACTGCGTTTAGACCTCGCCATTAAAGCGTTTCCTTTTGCCGACACGCGCTTTGGGCGCAACCAGTTTTCCGAGGGATTTGATCCGTCGGTGGGTGGGTTGCAGTAGGAGTGCGACGGGAAACCACGGTGTTATCAATGAGGTTGCGGACGCCGTAACGACGCGTTGCAGTAGGAGTGCGACGGGAAACCACCCCCACCGTCGCCCAGAGGGCACCCGACTTCGTAAGGAGGGGAGACCACACTGCAACACCCTCGTTCTTTGAGATGAGAACATGAAACTGCGAGTGTGGTCTCCCCTCCTTACGAAGTCGGGTGCCCTCTGGGCGACGGCGGGGGTGGTTTCCTCTCCCCTCCTTACGAAGTCGGGTGCCCTCTGGGCGACGGCGGGGGTGGTTTCCATGTCGCACCGCCAGACCACGCCAGCCGCAATTGTGATAGTTTTTCGTTGATGCCGTCTTCTCTTTCCAATGCCGCGCGCCGCGCCGAGCGCAACGAACGCAACGTGCGCCTTGACCCGCTCGGCATCTACGGCACGCGCAGCGCGCGGCGGCGCAACCAGTTGCAGCGCCGCCGCCGCGTGCAAAACCTGGTTTTGTGGCTGCTCGGTCTGACGCTCGTCGCCCTGCTGGTGTGGTGGATTTTTCAGCCGCATACCACCTCACTGCGCGCCAGTTGGACGCGCGAACTGCGTTTTCGGCCCGCGACGGCGCCGGTCGCCGCTTCGGATGGCAACCTGCTTTTCACTTCGCAAAGCGGCGGTCTGTGGCTGGCTTCGCCCCTGGGCGAATCGTGGGCGCCGCGCCGACTTTTTTCCACCGCGTTCGCGCCAGGCGCGGCGCCGCTTTTTGCCGCGAATCGGGTGTTCTGGGCGGGCGGCGACGGCATTGTGGCCGCGCTCGATTTTCCTTCGGGAACCGTGAAATGGCAGCGCGCGCTGCCTTCGACTCTGGTGGCGCGTCCGGCGCATCTGCGCGCGGCGCGGCGCGAAATCATCGCGGTGGGCGACGATGAAGGCCACGTCGCCGCCTTCGATGCCGTTTCGGGCGCACCGTTGTGGAGAAAGGCTCTGGGCGGCGTGACGGGCGAGGCGATTATCGCGCTGCAAGGCACGCCGCCTTCGTTTCTGGTGCCCCTTGGAGCGGGCGCGACTTCGCGCGGCGGTTTGGTGTGTCTCGATGGCGTGAGCGGCGCGCTGCGCTGGCGTTTTCCCAGCGATGGGCGCTCGCCAGGCGGCGGTTTGGCCGCGCCCGCCGTCGCGGAAAATCGCGTTTACTGGTGCAACGACGAAGGCGCCGTCGTGGCGCTGGAGGCCCAAAACGGCCGCAAAATCTGGAAAACCTTCGCGGCGCCGCGCTCAGAGCCGCGCAAGAACAAAACTGAGAACGCTTCGATGGTGATGCTGCGCGGCGCGCCCGTCGTCGCGGCGGAGGCGGGCGTTGTGGTCGTGGGCGGCAACGACGGGCTTTTGCGCGCTTTCGATGAGAAAAACGGCGCGGCGCGCTGGAGTCTCGAACTGGGCGGCGTGGCGCGTTTCGCGGCGCAGTTGGTCGATTTCGAGGGCGGCAAAGCGCTGCTGGCGGGCGGCGATGCGCGCACCCTTTTCCTGCTCGACCCGCGCGATGGCCGCGTTTTGCGGCGCTGGACGACGCCTTTTGGTGCCGATTTCGGCGTGATGGCGATGGGTGGAATGGCCTTCGCGCTCGATTCTCAGGGCCATTTGCAGGGCGCGCCGTTGCGTTGAGCCGCGAATGAACTCGCCGCAAGGCAACAAAGTCCGCCGGCGCGGACTGCGGCCTCAACCTGCGCAGGCAGGTTTCGTTGTTTTGTGGCGAATTCATTCGCTGCCTCTTTGGAAATTACAAAACTGAGGACTTTTTAGATCCAAAACTTCGTCCCTCTTCCCATGAAACCCAATCACCCAATCCTCTGGCTCGCGCTGTTGTCTTTCCTCGCGTTTGCACCGCCCCTTCGCGCGCAAAACGCACCCGCAGTGCCCGCTCCGGTGGCGCCAGACGGCGCCTCGCGCGTTTTGCTGATCGAAGAAAACGACCTGGCGGGACTGGCGGCGACCTTGGCGCGCAATCCCAGTGCGGTTTCGCTGCGCGCGAGCGAGGAATCGCTCGAAACCAACGCGGCGGCGCGCGAGGCCTTGCTGAATTACGTGCGCGGCGGCGGGATCGTGTTTTTGCACAACAGCGCGGCGCGCCAATTTGGGTTTCGCACTGTTCAAGCGCGCCAGGGCAACAATCGCGTGGCGGGCCAGCTATTTGGGCGTGCCCGCGCCACGCTGCCCTTTGGCGCCCATCCGCTTTTGTGGGGCGAGGCCGCTCGCCCCGCGCCGCGCACGCCCGATTCCAATCCCACGCAGCTGCCTGGCGTGAACGTGGTGTTTTATTCCATGCGCGAGGGGGATCATCTCGTCGAAAGCCATCCGGCGGGCACTCCGCTGCTGCAAGTTTCCGATTTCGTTGTCAACAACTCGCGCCCGCTTTACGCGGCGGCGCTCGCTCCCTTTGGGCGCGGCTGGGCCGTTTTTACGCCTGATTCCATCGACCAGAAGCGCGGCGACGGCGCCCAGTTCGCGCGCAATCTGCTCACACTTTTGCCAACGTCGGGCGCGACTCTGGTCGGCGTGCCGGCGAGCGTCATCGAACGCGGCGGCGCGGCGCCCGATGCGCTGCGTCAGGCGTTGTCCCAGGCGGGCGACTCAGGCAGTTCGCCCGCTCTGCCCGCGTTTGGAACCGATGTGCCCGCTCCGGCGCCTCGCGCGGCGCCCGCAGCCAGTGATCTCGACGCTTCGGGCACCGATGCGCGCGTGGTTTTGAGCCGCGCCGAAGCGGGCGCTTACGCCGCGCTGCTGGGCGCGGGCGGCGACCGCGCTGGCGCGGCCATCAACCTGCTTCGCGCGCGGCTGTTTCTCTCTCGCGGCGAAGGAGTTGCGGCCTCGCGCGCCGTCGAGGCGGCGGCGGCCCTGGCGCCAGGTGCCGCCGAAGTCGCGCTGTGGCGCGGCATTTTGCTGGCGGCGGCCTCGCAGCCACTGAATCAGCCTTCGCCGGTGCGCGCTCAGCTCTTGAACGACGCCTCGCGCGCGCTTGGTTTTGCAGCGACGGGCGCTTCTCTGCTTCCCACCGCTTCCGCGAGCACCAAAACGGCGCGTCGCGGCGCGTCGCCCCTTTCCGCCGCGACGCTGCGCGGCTGGAGCGCTCAAATGGGGCGCATCGCGGGGATTTTCCGGCTCGAACCGCCCCGCGTGCAGCAGTTCGGCACCGGCGACGCCGTTATCACGGTGCGCGCCTTTCCTGGCGACGTTGCGCTGGCCTCCGTGCTTCCGGCGGTGGCGGCGTTCACCAGGTCGCGCACCGGCTGGCGCGCCGACCGTGAGGAAATCCTCATCTTTCCCACCGCCGCGACCTTCTCCGTTTACCGGCGCGCTCTGGGGCTTGGCACTGCCGTCGTGCGCGTTCCCAACGGCGCCATCGGCGATGTCGTGGGGCAGCGCATCGTGATGCAGCGCCTGCCCCTACAACGCGTCCTGCGGCCCAATCCGAGAACGGGCGGCACTCGCGTCGTCCCCACGAGCGGCATCGCCGCGACGGTGCTGGCGCGCCTGCACACTGAGGTGCTGCTCAACGTCTTTGGCCAAGGCGGAACGCGCGTTCCGGTCTGGCTGCGCTCAGGATTGGGTAATTCGGTCGTCGCCGGCATCACGGGCGGCATTTTAATCGCGGGCAATGAATCGTCTTTGCAATCGCTGGCGGCGACGGGGGCGCTGCTGACACCCGCGCAAATCGCCGCGCAAATCGGCCAGGGCAACTCCGACGGGGCCGAGGTCGCGCGCGTGCAGGCGGCGTCGCTGGTGGCCTTCTTTTATGCGCGCTACGGCGCCGGAGCGGTCGTTGAAACGCTGCAACGACTGGGCGCGGGCCAGAGCATCGATACGGCACTGCAAGCGACGACCGGCGGCGGCGAACTGGAACTATTTCGCCGTTGGAGAGACGCCCGCTTTGCAGTGGGCTGATTTTGGCGCGCGAATCACTTGGAACCTGAGAGCATGACGTGTTTTCCGGCACTTCAAAGTCAAAGCGTCATTGACTCAACAGGCTCTCAGGGCTGGCGCAGTGGAAAATTTGGTCGAGGCGGGGGGGGGGGGGGGGGGGCGAGGGGGGGGGGCGGGGGGCGGGGGGGGGGGGCGGCGCCCGCGGGGGGGGCGGGGCGGGGTGGGGGGGGGGGCCCGGCCGGGCACAGCTCCGAAGAACGAGCCAGAAGGATAGGGTGTGTGGG
>JAUJNG010000008.1:9168-113835 GCA_030448265.1 Abditibacterium sp. | reverse complement strand
TTTTTGCGGGCTTATACATTTTAAACCTTTTATATTTTGTTTTTTCTGTCATAATAATTTTAATTGCTTATTGTAACAACCCTCTTTTCTGGGCGGGCGATTTTTATTTTTTGTTGGTGGGGGGGATGGCGCCCTTTTCAAATCTAAACACCCTTGTTTTGTAAGTGGCCCCAAGCCCCGCTTGAAGGCAGTGGCTGTTGAGGATCCAACTGCGTTTCTCCTCAACCTATTGACCTCAGCGTTATTACATTTCCTTCCGATTCGATCCGAGAACTTGCACTCCTCCATGCAACACTGTGGCGCCAGGTGTTTCTAAGCTCCCACAAATTCGCGGTCGAGGTCGCCGCGTTTCCCCAATGCACTCCCCGCGAAGCGACATGAACACCCCCCGCGAAAACGACGATTGCCAGACATTAGCGCCTTTCGTCATGGCGCTGTTCGACGGCGAGGCCGACGAACTGCAGGCCCAACGCGCCCGCGCCCATCTGCTGGTGTGTCAGATGTGTGCGCGGCGCTGGCTCGACTGGAACCGTTCGCGCGACCTGCTGCGCGCCATTCCCGTCCCCGCGCCGCCGCCCACCCTGCTGTGGCGCGTCCTGATGGCGTGCCGCCTGGCCGCCTTTGCCCGCAAACGGCGCTTTAACCTGAGCGACTCGCTGGGACTTGCGGCGCCTCAAGGAAAAAAAACCGGTTCAGAGTTCGCGCCCCGCGATTTGAGCGCCCAAATTCTGGCGCGCACCACGCGCGTCGAGGCGGTGCCTTCGCGCGAACCCAGACGGCGCGTTTTTCCGATTTCGGCGCTTCCCTCGCTCGCGGTTCCGGCGCTGGCGATCTGGCTCATCGCTTTGCAGAACAATGCGCTCTGGCTCGCCCCTTCACCCGAAACGCCGTTGCCCGACGCTGCGCCCCCCATTGCCGCCACGCCGCGCCGCGCGGCCTCTGTCTCGTCTTCGCCTGCCACGCCACGCCGCCGCGCCGTCTCGTTACCGCAAAAATTCGCGCTTAATCCCCCTGCGGCCCTGACGCCCGCGCCGCGCCGCACCGCCGCAACAAGCGTCCAGGCCGCGCCCGCGCCAATGGAAACCCCAGAACGCGAAACCGAAGCGCCCCCCGTCGCGCCGCGCGCCGTGACCGTCGCGCTCGCGCCCACTTCGCCCCGACCTGCGGCTGCCACGCCCGCGCGTTCCGTGCCTGCGCTTCAGGTCACGCCTCCCCAACCGCGTGTTCTCGCCTCGACGCCGCAGCTTTTGGGTTCGCCGCGTCTGACCGTGCTTTCCACTTCCAAAAACACGCCTCAGCTTCGCACCGCGCGCTGGAAAACTTCGGCGCCGCGTCTGGTGGCTGCGGTCGAAAAAGCGGCACCTGGCGCGCTTCCCTCGCGCGTTTCGCCTCCGACGGCGCCGGCTCCGGCCCCAGCCCCGCCGCTTCGTCTGGCCGAAAATTTCGAAGCCGACGATGAGGGCGTCGAAGAAATGCGCTCCGTCGTCGATGATTTTCGCGCCGCGCTCGATCCAGACGGCTTTCAAACCATTGACTTCGACGCGGGCTAATTTTGAGCAACTGCTGATATATAGTCCTTAAAGGCACCAAAGCGACATGAAGTCGCAGCCCACCAAGTAGTCGGCCTTCGCCGACACCGTGACTGTTCTTGTGTCGGCGAAGGCCGACTACTTCGTTGGCTGCGAGTTCATGTCGCTTTAGTGCCTTTCAATCGCTCTTCTCCCACCACGCCCCCAAATCGCGCTCTAATTCGGACGGCGCCCCAAATTCACGCCGCATCGCGCCCGCTTCATCGTGCCAGCTCGCGACCAGGCGCGGCCCCTGCGCGGCGGACACCAGCCACACCTCATCGGCGTTTTCTGCTTCCCCCGCCAAAAAACGACCTTCATTCACTCCAATCGAGCGCTCGCGCGCCCATTCGAGCGTCAAATCGCGCCCGATGCCGCGCAGACAGCCGGTTTCGAGAGACGGCGTGAAAAGTTCGCCCCCTTTGATCCAGAACAGCGTCGCGCGCGCGCCCTCGCTCAAGTTATCGTCTCCATCGCGCAGAATGGCCTCGTCGAAACCGTTGGATTTAGCCTCGCGCCACGCCCACAAATAGGGCAGATAAGACGTGGTTTTTACCCCCGCCAGCGCCCGCCGCGCTTCGATGCGATAGAGCGAAAGCTGAACCCGCAAAGGCTCGTTGTGGGGCGAAGTTTCGAGGGCGAAAATCAAAAAATCGCTGCCTTTTTGGTGGTTCCAGCGCCCATCGCCGCGCTGGGTGAGCGTGAGGCGCGCGCTGCCATTCGCAACGCCGTTGGCGCGCGCGACAGAAGCAAGTCCGCGCGAAACCGCCTCGAAATCGAATTCGAAATCAATCTGCGCCTCATCTGCATAGTGCTGGAGGCGCTCGAAATGGCGTTCTAAAAATCGTGGCGCGCCGCCACGAATGCCCAGCGTGGTAAAAACGCCCCAGCCGAGTGTCACTCCCGCGCTGGAAGCGTCGAGGGCGCCGTTGGGCAGAAGCGTGCCGTTGAGCCAGATTTTCATGGCGCCAAGTGTGCTTGATAAACTGCCCTCGCCGCAAAATGCAACCACAAAAGCAGGTTTTGGTGACAGGCGCGACCGGAACGCTGGGCAGCGCGCTCGTCGGCGCTCTGGTGGAGGCGAATTTTGGTGTCGTCGCCAATTTCTGGCACGACGAAAATCGCGCTCTCCGGCTGCAAGACCAAACCGGCTGCGAACTGGCGCGCGCCGATGTGAGCGATGAAAAAGAGGTCGAAACTTTGTTCCAGAATCGCCATTTCGACGCCGTGATTCATCTCGCCGCGCGCAACCGCGACGCGCTTTTGCTTCGCACCTCGCGCCGCGATTGGGACGACATGGTGAAAATCAACCTCCGAAGCGCCTTTTTCGTCACGCGCGCCGCCCTGCAAACTCTGCCGCGCGGCGGGCACCTGGTTTTAGTCAGTTCGCGCGTCGCCGAGCGCGGTTTTATGGGTCAGAGCGCCTACGGAGCGGGCAAAGCGGCGATTTTGGGCCTGATGAAAACGGCGGCGCGCGAGGCGGCGCCAGGCGGAATCTGCGTCAACGCGGTGTGTCCAGGATGGGCGGTTTCGGAGCTGTCGAAAGTGCTGGGAGAAGAAATTTTACGCGCGCGCGAACGCGAAAACTGGCTTCCCGATGCCGATGCGCGCGGGAGTTTCGCGGCGCTGTGCCTTTGTCTTCTCCACAGCCGAGTTTCGGGCCAGGTTCTGCGAAGCGACTGCCGGATTTAAAATGCGCGTTGCGATTACCGATTTCGTGTCCCTAAGCAATGTCGGCGACGATTGCTTTCTCTGGGGGCCAAGGAGCGAGTCGTGGCAACAGCCCAACGACCCCGCGCGCGGACGGCTGAGTCATTTTGATCCCAAGTGGGGCGAAATTCTGTTGCGGCGCAACCAACTCTGGTTGCACCAGCCGAAGTGGGAGCGCCGCGCCGTGTGTTTCGGCTCCTCCAAAGGCGTGGTGGCGTCGTGGCCCGCGTGGAGCGACGGCGAAGCGAAATCATGGCCCTTTTGCGACGGCGACGCCCGCGCCATGGCCGCTTTTGCGATGGCGCACGGCGCGGTTTTGAGTCCCGTCGCGGCGTGCGCGACCGCTTCCCATGCTTTGGCACTGGGCGCGGGACTCATTCGGCAAAATAAAGCCGATATCGTTTTAGCGGGAGCGAGCGAAGCGCCGCAGGACGAACTGCTGCTGGCGGCCTACCGCAACATGGGCGCGCTGTCGAAAAGCGGCGTGATGCGCCCCTTCGACGTGCGCCGCGACGGTTTCGTGCCCGCATCGGGCGGCGGCTTGCTGCTGCTGGAGAGCGAGGAACACGCCCAAAATCGCGGTGCCAAAATTCACGGCTTTTTGAGCGGCTGGAGCCTCAAATGCGACGCGAGCCACATGACTTCGATGAGTCCAGGCGGCGCTTCAATTGCGCGCGCCATCGAAGACGCCTTGGGGCGCGCCGGAAACCCCGAAATTCAATACATCAACGCCCACGGCACCGCGACGATCAACGATGCCGTCGAATCGCGCGGCATCGCGTCGGTTTTCGGGACGCGCGTGCCGCTTTCCTCGACTAAAGCGCTCACCGGCCACTTACTGGGCGCGGCGGGCGCGGTGGAAGCCGCCGTGTGTCTGCTGGCGATGCGCGATAATTTCGCGCCGCCAACTTTGAATCTGGAACAGGGCGAGGGCGAATTGGGGTTGGATTACATTCCCTTGATCGGGCGAGAAATGGAGATTGGCGCGGTTCTAAGCCTCAATTACGGTTTTGGAGGTCACATCGGCGCTCTGGTCTTCGAGAAAAATTAGCCACAGAGGACACAGAGAATGGCACGGAGTTACACAGAGGAGGAATTAAAGGAGCTGTCGGGGCGCATTTTGGGTTGTGCGATTGCGGTCGCTAAAAAGCTGCGGCCTGGTTATCTGGAGAAGGTTTATGAAAATGCGCTGGCCCACGAACTACGCAAACAAGGATTGGCGATAAACCGGCAGGTCGGTCTGGACGTGGTTTACGACGACGTTGTTGTGGGACAATATATCGTTGATATTCTGGTCGAAAATTTGATTGTCCTCGAACTCAAAGCCGTCGATGCCATCACTGACGAACACATCGCTCAAGCCCTCAACTACCTCACCACAACCGGCTGGCCTCTGTGCTTAATCCTCAACTTCGGCACCCCGAAACTCGGCCTCAAGCGCGTGCGCCTCTAAACCATTTAAAATCCTCTGTGCCTCTCTGTGACTTCTCTGTGTCCTCTGTGGCTCTAAAACAACCATGAAAATAGCAATTCTCGGCGCCGGCGGACTGGGCAAAGCCGCCGCGCAAATCATCGCCCAAAAAACCCAAATGCAACTCGTCGCCGTCGCCGATGCGGGCGGCTTCGTTTTCAACCCGACCGGCATCGACGCCAATGAACTGCAAAACGTCAAAGTCGGCGGCAGCGTTTCGCAAATGCAAGGCGGACAGCGTTCCAGTGATGCCATCGGCGAAATCATCAATCTCAAAGACGAATACGACGGCGTTTTCCTCGCCCTGCCCAATCTGCCCAACGAGTTCATTCCCTGTGTGGTGCAGCGTTTTGTCGAAGGCGGCTTTCAGGGCGCGCTCGTCGATGCGCTCAAGCGCACGCGCGCCATGGAAATGATTTTCGACCTCGACGGGCTGTTGCAGGACAACAAATGCACGTTTTTAAGCGGCTGCGGCGCCACGCCTGGACTTTTGACGGCGGCGGCGGCCCTCGCGGCGCAGTCGTTCGTGAAGGTGGAAAAGGTGCATATCTGGTGGGGCGTGGGCATCGCGCGCTGGGACGATTACAAAGCCACCATCCGCGAAGACATCGCGCATTTGCCTGGCTGGGACGTGGACTCCGCCAAAGCGCTTTCCGATGCCGAAGTCGAAGAGGTTTTGGGGCAAAGCGACGGCAAACTCACGCTCTACAACATGGAACACGCCGACGACGTGATGCTGGAGCGCGCCGGAGTGTGCGAGCGCGATCAAGTGACGGTGGGCGGCGTGATGGACACGCGCAACGCCAAAAAACCGGTTTCGACCACCATGACGCTCACGGGCATCACCTTCGACGGCCAGCGCAGCGAACACAAGTTCATTCTGGGCGACGAAACCACGATGGCGGCGAACGTGTGCGGCACGGCGCTGGGCTATCTCCATCGCGCGCAGTGGCTGCATCAACGCGGCGTCTATGGCGTGTTCGGCAGCGCCGAGATGATGCCGCTGACGGTGAAATAACGCGACCGTGACGGAGCCAAATGACACCACCAAACCCCTGCGCGTGGTGGCGCGGGCGCGGCCTCACGAATTCGTCGCGGCGCGTGATAAAGCGCCTCCACCTGCGCTCGTTTCGCCGGTTTTCAAGTGGAATCCTTCCGCCTCAACTGACACCGGCGGCGTGGAGGCGGTTGATTTGTGGGTGATGTATTCAACACGCGGAATCACTTGTTGCGGGTTGTTGGTGATGCGTGAGCAGAGATGTGGCTTTCTCGGAGGATGAAACCATGAGTTCACTGCTATCGCGCCGCGAATTTCTGCGCGGCGCGAGTTCATTGACCTTGAGCGCCGCGCTGGGCAACTCGCTCCTGGCGCCAGACAGCTTCGCTTCGGCCCTGGGTCGCCGTGCCGCGCCGTCGTGCATCGTCGTCGGCGCGGGGCTGGCGGGGCTGGCCGCCGCCTATAAATTGCGTCAGGCCGGATGGGAGGTGGTGGTTTTGGAAGCTCGCAATCGCGTCAGCGGACGGGTTTTGAGCCATCGCCTGCCGCAGCAGCCCGACCTCATTTGCGAGTTGGGCGCAGAATGGATCGGCGAACATCACCATCGCATCCGCGCCTTGTGCGCGAGTTTCGGCATCCCCTTGCAAGATCATCGCTTCAACGAGGCCCTGCTGCGGGGCGGACGGGTGACGCCCGCCGACCAATGGGATTTTTCGCCCACGGCCAACCAGGCCATGGAGCGATTTCAAGAGGTTTTGCGTTCCCAATCGCCGCGCGAAATGGCAAAACTCGACCGCTACGACTGGTGGACGTGGCTGCGCAACCTGGGCTACTCGCAGGACGACTTGAGGCTCGCCGATTTGATCGACAGCACCGATTTCGGCGAGTCGATTCGCCACGTTTCGGCCCTCGTCGCGGCAGAGGAGTATCTGCGCTCGAATGAAACCTCGGAATGCGATTTCAAAATGACCGGCGGCAACGGGCGCCTCGCGGCGGAACTGGCGCGGCGCATCGGAACGGCGTCGATTCACTTGCAAACGCCGGTCGAAGCGATTCACCAGCGCGGCACGCAGGTTTATGTGCGCTCCGGCGCACGGCGCTGGCGGGCCGATGCCTGTATTTGCACCGTTGCGGCGCGGGTTCTGAATCGAATTCATTTCGATCCGCCGCTTCCCGCCGCGCAGTCGCTGGCCGCCGACGGGCTGCAATACGCGCGCATCCTCAAAAGCAACGTGCTTTTCAGCGAGAGATTCTGGAAGCGCGAAGATTTCGGGCTGATTAGCGATGGGACATCGCATTATCACTTTCACAGCACCAAACATCAAAAGGGCCGCGAAGGCATTCTCACTTCCTACACCATCGGCGACAAGGCCGATGTCCTCGCCGCGCAAAACGAGGTCACGCGCCGCGACCTCATCACGCGCGATTTGGTGCCTATCGACCCCCAGGCTCCCTCTTTGGCACGCGCCGTCGCGTCTTACGCCTGGCAGCGCGATCCCTACACGCAGGGCGCTTACGCGCTTTACCGGCCTGGCCAGTGGACGACGCTGCGTCCCCAGTTGCAAAAGCCGCATCAGTGCGTGCTTTTCGCGGGCGAACATTTATCGCAGACCTGGCCAGGCTTCATGGAAGGCGCCATCGAAACCGGCGAAAGCGCCGCGAAGATGTTGGTTGGCAAGTAGAGCGGCGACGATGTGACCCTGTCTGTTCACTTAATACAGGGTTTGGAACATAGCCAACGATAACATAAGTGCGAATGCGATATACGATCTGAATGGCAAACGCACCCAAACGCATAGAGCTAAAAGGAAGTAGAGGACGTGAAAAGCGATTACACACCATTCAAAAACCAAACTGACTTGATGATAAACAGATTTAAATTGAGGCGGCGCGAATATCCAGTTCCCAAAGACAATGATGAAAAACAGTCCTTGCACTGCAAGGAGTTCCGTATCTGAAACCCTGGATTTTTTATTAACCTTGGCGATAGAGACTAAAGAAAACCAAAACCATATCACAAAGATAAGCCAGATAATCACGCACACTACCGTTATATCCGATGGTGAGGCAATGAATGAATTAATGCCGCTACCTAAAAATGCAATGATTAATCCTGCTAAAACGATTCCTATCCCAAAAACAACGGCCATCGCACTCAGACTGCAATCGTCACATTGCATCGTGAGAAACGATTTTCTGGAATGCCCTGATTTTTTGGTGTGCGTGCTTTCGAGGAATGGCCCGTTGTTCATGCGTGATATTTTACCCAGAGCCGAAAAGCTGCGCGTTGCAACACAATCACGGATTTGCCCTGTTCCGCCGTTTTCGCGCCGCAATTGCCTACACTGCCACCCATGCCCCTCCCGTTTCACTCGATTTATAAACACGGTTTCATTCGCGCCGCCGTCGCCATCCCCGCCGTGCGCGTCGCCGACCCGAAATTTAACGCCGCGCAAACTCTCGAACTGGCCCGCCGCGCCTCAGAAAATGGCGCCGCCGTCACGCTTTTCCCCGAACTGGGGATTTCGGCCTACTCCAACGACGATCTGTTTCATCAGGACGCGCTTCTCGACGCCACCCGCGCCGCTTTAGCTGAAATCGTCGCTGCGAGCCGCGATTTAATCTCGATTTTGCTCGTCGGCGCGCCGCTTCGTTTCGAGGGCGCGCTTTACAACTGCGGCATCGCGGTTTATCGGGGCCAGATTCTGGCGATTACGCCCAAAACCTATCTCCCCAACTACCGCGAATTCTACGAAAAACGCCAGTTCACTTCGGGCCGCGCCGCGACTTTCAACTCGGTCGAAATTTTGGGACAAACCGTGCCTTTCGGCTCCGATGTGACCATGCGCGCCCAAAACCTCGAAAATTTCGTGCTGCACATGGAGATTTGCGAAGACGTGTGGACGCCGATTCCGCCGTCCAGCTTCGCCGCTCTGAGCGGCGCGACGGTTTTGGCCAATCTTTCGGCCTCCAATATCACCATCGGCAAGGCGGATTATCGCAAGAATTTGTGCGCTTCGCAGTCCGGCAAATGCGTCGCGGCCTATCTTTACAGCGCGGCGGGGCCAGGCGAATCGACAACCGATCTGGCGTGGGACGGCCACGCGCTCATCTACGAAAACAACGAACTTCTGGCCGAATCGGAGCGCTTTTCGGCACAGCCGCACGTTATTTTCGCCGATATCGACCTCGAACGCCTCGCGCAGGAACGCATGCGCTTCACCTCCTTTCACGACACCATTTCGCACTTCAAACCGCAAATGCGCCGCGTCGAATTCGAGTTCGAGATTCCCCAGGGCGAAATGCCGCTTCGCCGCAACGTCGAGCGCTTCCCCTACGTCCCCAACGACCCGCGCGTGCGCGACGAGCGCTGCTACGAGGCCTACAATATCCAGGTTCACGGCCTGATGAAGCGGCTGCACTCCATCAAGGGCGAAAAAATCGTCATCGGCGTGTCGGGCGGGCTGGATTCGACGCACGCCCTCATCGTCGCCGCCAAAACCATGGACAGACTCGGACTGCCGCGCCAGAACATCCTCGGTTTCACCATGCCAGGTTTCGCGACTTCCGAAGGCACCAAATCCAACGCGCACGCCCTGATGAACGCGCTCGGCATCACGGCGGCGGAAATCGACATCAAGCCGAGTTGCCTCCAGATGCTGCGCGATCTGGGGCATCCGTTTTCCGAGGGCGAACCGGTTTACGACATCACTTTTGAAAACGTGCAGGCGGGCGAACGCACTTCGCACCTGTTTCGACTGGCGAATTTTCATAACGGGATTGTGCTGGGGACGGGCGATTTATCGGAGTTGGCGCTGGGTTGGTGCACCTACGGCGTCGGCGACCACATGAGCCACTACAATGTCAACGCCTCAGTTCCAAAGACACTGATTCAATTTCTGATTCGCTGGGTGATTTCAACGCAGCAATTCGACGAGCAGACCGACGCGATTTTGCAGTCCATTCTCGACACGGAAATTTCGCCCGAACTGGTGCCAGGCAACGACGAAGCCGCGATTCAAAGCACGGAATCGAAAGTTGGGCCGTATGAGTTGCAGGATTTCAACCTGTATTACATCTCGCGCTACGGTTTTCGGCCCTCGAAAGTCGCTTTTCTTAGTTACAGCGCGTGGTTCAATAAAAGTGGCGGCTCGTGGCCAGGCGATTTGAGCGAAACCAAGCGCAATCAATACGATTTGGCGACGGTTAAAAAGTGGCTCGACGTGTTTTGTTTTCGCTTTTTCGGCATTTCGCAGTTCAAGCGAAGCTGCGTTCCCAACGGCCCCAAAGTGGGAAGCGGCGGCAGTTTGAGTCCGCGCGGCGACTGGCGCGCGCCCAGCGATGCCGAGCCGACGGTGTGGCTCGATGAACTGCGCGCCAACGTGCCGGAAAAATAGGTTCACACAAAGAAACAAAGGTCACACAAAGGAACACAAAGAAAATTCTTAAAAACCTCTTTGTGTTCCTTTGTGTAACCTTTGTTTCTTTGTGTGAACCCTAAAAGATCGCGCTCACCCCGATTTCCAGCACCAGCAACGCATTCCAGCCCAGGAAAAATCCTTTCGCCTGCCATGTCGCGTAAGGTTTGTCGCGCCACAAAATCAAATTATCGAACGTGAACCAAAGCGCGCTGCCCACCAGAAAAACCGGCAGCCAGGGCTTGTGCGAAATGAATAGCGCCAACATCGCTTCAATGCACAGCAGCGCCGAAATGAGGATTTTGGCGCGCCGTGCGCCGATGCACACCGCCGTCGTCTGGCGTCCGGCGCGCGCGTCCGGCTCGATGTCCATGATCTGCCCGAAGAGGTGCGAGTGCATCGCAAACAGCGCCCCGAACGCGAAAACGAACCAGGGCGCGAGCGGCAAACCGGTCAGCCAGCACGCCAGAATGAAGACCAGCAAATAACCAACTTGCGCCAGAACATCGAAGCCAGGACGGTCTTTGGCGCCGATTTGGGGCGCGTTGTAAAGCAGTGACGAGGCGAAGACGGCGGCCAGCCATATCAGAGCGCGCGGGCCGAGCAACCAGGTGAAAAGCGCCGCGAAGGGCACCTGGATGAGCAAAATTCGCAGGGGCAGCGCGCGAATTTGCGCCGATGTAGGCCGCGCGCCGAAGAGCCACGAATCTTTGCGCGGGTTGAGCGCATCGGTTGCGGTGTCGGTGAGGTCGTTGGCGGCGTAAATCAGCGTGCCAAGCGGAAACCCGACGTAAAACAGACCCAGCCAGAACTCCCAGGAATGAAACGGCGCGCGCGAGCCGAGCGGCAGCAGGTAAAACCAGATCGCCGTAAGCCAAAATCCTGGCCGCGAGGCCTTGAGTAAAAACCGCGCTTCGTTCCAGATCGCAAACCTCCGTAAACCAGATTGTCGGGCACCCTCTTATCGGGTTTTATCACCGCTCGATGGAGCGACTTAGCGCATTTTTCGAATCGCTCAGCGTAGAGAACGCGAAGCGTCAGCGAGTGAGGCTTCTTTGCCACGTTGAAGTCGCAGTCGTGCCTCACTCGCTGACGCTTCGCGTTCTCTCCTTTGAAATGCTTTTCGGCCCGCGCGAACTTTTCTCCTGCCGCTTGCCATCTAATCGGCCAAGTCCCGCTATGGAAGCCCTTTTTCCGCCGTTTCCGCTCTTCAAAGCGTCGCTCGCCTCGCGCCGCGACGATGAAGCTGCCTTGCTTGAGCGCGCGCGAAACGGCGAAGTTGCGGCGCTGGAATGGCTGCTCGACTGCCACCGCGAACGCATCGTCAACCTCGCCTTCCAGATTCTCCACGACCGCGAGGCTGCCGACGACGCCGCGCAGGAAGCCTTCGTGCGCGCCTTTTCGCGTTTGGGCGATTTTCGCGGCGAGTCGAGTTTCGGAAGCTGGCTCTATCGCATCGCACTCAACATCTGCCTCGAAAAACGGCGCCGCGCGCGGCCCGCAAACGAGCCGGAGCGCGAAAACAGCGCGCCGAGCGGCGATTTTGCTGGGCAAATCGACGCCAGGATCGCGCTCGAAACCGCGCTGGAAGCCCTTCCCGAATCGGGGCGCGTCGCGCTCATTCTGCGCGAATGGCACGGCCTGAGTTACGAGGAAATGGCGTCGGTTCTGGCGATTCCAGTTGGCACGGTGCGCTCGCGGCTGCATCAAGCGCGCGCCGAATTTCGGCAAATCTGGCAGAAAATGGAGGCCGAATGAACCACGAAAACGAATCCTGGCCCGCTTCGGCGCGGCGCGCTTTCGACGATTACCCCAAAATCGCCGCCTCGCCCGATTTCAACGCCCGCGTTCTGGCCGCGTTGGAAGAACGAAGCGCGGCGCGGCAAACCACGCTTTTAGGGCGCCTCGAAGCCTTTCTGGGACTTCCGCTCGGCCAATTTATTGGTTCGGGCGCGCTCGGCGCCTTTTTGCCGATGCTGGTTTTGGGCGCGCTTTATTTTTCCAATGGCGGCCCCCCGCCGCCTGTCGCGCCCGTGCCCGTTGCACCGCAGTTTCTGCGCGCCTACGGGCCGCTTTACGCCCGCGAATTGTGGGCATTGCACCCCGATTCGCTTTGAGGTTGCAGGGTTTTCCACTCCCATGAAAATATCGGAAATTCCGTTTGGCGCGCGCGCGTTCGTGCTGTTGTGGGTTTTCCTCGCGCTTTTTCCGCCCACGCGCGAAATTTTTCGCGCTTCTGGGCTGCTGATAACTGAGGCGGAAGGAGGTTTTGGCCTGCCGCTATCGCGCGTCGAAAGTCTGGAGCGCCGCTTTCCCAACACGCCAGTGCTTCTGGCCTGGAAAGTCGAACGCGCGATCTACCGCGAATCGCGCCCCGCCAAACGCGCGGCGCTTCTGCGGCAACTGGACGATTTGAGCGCGCGCTTTCCACATGATATGGCGTTGCGCGCGCAGAGACTGCGACTTTCGCTCGTCTATCCTCTCTTCCTTGAGACGCGAGACGGCTTACCCCTCAGACCGGCCCCGCGTCAGACGCACACGCTCGATGCCGCAGGTTTGCGCGCGGCGGTGCGCGCCGCAATCGAAGGCGAAAAACGCGAGCCGGACAATGCGTTCTGGCCCTTGATGGAAGCGATTTTCCGCTTCGCTCTGGGGCAAAAGGAAGCGGCTATCGCAGCGTTGCAACGAACGGCCAGGTGCGCGCGCTACGCCGACTACACCAACAGCACGGCGCGCGCGCGTATCGAATGGCTGGAACAACACCAGAACCTGCTCTGGGAAGAAAAATTAGCGGTGTTTCACAGCACTGCCTATCCCCATTATTCGCCCATCAGAAACGCGACGAAGGCCGCGACATCCGAAACGGTGCGCGCCCGTAAAGTCGAAAATCATGCACGCGCCCTCGAAATCGGCGCCGCGATTTTAGGCACCAATCACCTCTTGCGGCAAAACAGTGGCACTCTGATCGAGGCAATGATGAGTGAAGCCAATGCGCGCCAATCCCTGGAAAAGCTGTTTGCGTTGCGCCCGCCGGTGGAAAGGCCGCTTCCCAGTGGCTCTTGGGAGTGGATCGACCCGACGATTCACGGGCGCTCTCTGGCGCGGGCGTGGGACGATTACGCCCGCCAAAACCGACGCCCCGATCTGGTTTCGCGCGCCGATTTCGTGGCGCGGCCCTCAATAAATGTGCAGGTGAGCGAATTTATTCACACCGATTCGTGGGCGCAGTTCGGTCTGCCCGCGCCCTGGGGCCGCCTTGCAGTTGACGCGCCCTGGTTTTTTCTGAGCATCGCGTCGCTCTGCTGGGGTGGCGCGGGGCTGTGGCTGACCGGTTTGGCACTCAGTCGAGGGGCGGCGCGTGAGGCCCAAAACGTCCCCACGCGCGGACAAGTTGCCCTGTGTGCCAACTTTTCGTTGTGGGCGCTGGCGGGCGCGTTCGCCGTGTTTTTCGCTTCGCAACCGTGGGAAAGTTTCAATGTTTCCAACGCGATTCGAGGCGGAAATTTCGCGCTCCTCAGCGCGCAATATCTCGCGGCGATTGGGGGGATTTGGCTGCTTCCCGTCGCGCTTACGACTTGGAAGCGGCGCCGTCGCTGGGTGGGCGTCGCGCCGCGCGCAGCCGTCGCGGGGGCCGACAAACCGAGTTCTCATGGTTCGCGCGCTACGGCGTGGCTGGTTTTCTTGCTTTTCGCGCTTGTGGCGGCATCGAATGGACGCGGTTTGTGGGACGGCACGCCATTTCAAGCACCGTTTTCGCTCGCGGTTGCCGTTGCCGCGCTGGTTGTGGCGCTGTCGCTGGAAATTGTGCGGTTTCGGCGTCTGGGCCGCGCTTTGGGGCCGCGTTTTCGCCTCGAGACCGTCGCCGAGGCCTCTGTTCCTGAACCGCGCCTCGCGCGTTTGATGCGCTGGTGTTTGTGGGCGACGTGTTTCGCGTTTTTGCTCGTGGCCCTCAGTGGCGCGCTGAAAAACTTGCTGTGGCCCGACACTCTTTTGTTTGGCGCGCTCAGCCTCGCGGCGTTTGGGGGCGCGTTGCGGTGGGAACTCCAGGGCGCGCGGCGCGCGAGTTTCCTTTTCGCGCTGCGCCTTAGCTGCCGCAGCGCGGGCGTTTTATCACTGCTGTGGACAGTGATTCTTCTCGGATTAGCGCTGGGTTTGTGGCCGCTCCGTGCCCAACTCAACGCCCAACTCGAACGCCGCATGAAAGTCGGCGAAATCGCCTGGATGAAGGAACAAATCGCATTGCAGCGCACAAATTATCCGCAAAAATCGTGAAATCTGTCCCCGTGGATGAATGCCATCCTCTTCGTTACAGCGCCACAGTGACGCGAAAACATAAAATGAAATAACGTGTCCCGCGTTGTTTTGACCCTGTTTCGAACCATCGAGTGGTTGTGGCGCCGCCGCATTTTTCGCGCGCTGATCTGGTTTTTCGCGGCACTGTGGCTGCTCGACGGCGCGATTTACGCTTGGACGGAAGCGCAGTGGTTCGCCTCGCTGGGCATGGGATATTTGTGGCGCGCGCGCGTCGGGGCGCAAATTGGGTTGTTCGGCGCGTTTTTCGGGTTTTGTCTGCTGTTGGCGCGCGGTTTTCTGGGCGCCGTCACCAGAATTTCCTCGCACTCCGCGCCGCCACTGCGCGGGAGTTTGTCGCGTTTCGAGCCGCTTCGAGATCGCGCCACGCGCTGGGCGTGGGGGCTGACGTTGCTCTGGGCGCTGTTTCTGGCCCGCGATTTCGCGCGCGGGCATTGGAGCGACTTTTTATTTGCGCGCGGCGGCGCCGACTCCGATTTCACTGTCTTCGGTTTGCCCGCGTCGCTGTGGACGCATTTTCTGCCGCTTTTCGCGCCGTTTCTGGGCGCGCTGTGGGATTTTTCGCTCGGACTGTTCCTCATCGTGGCCGCGAGCGGCATCCTGCGCGCCCTGCCGCTTCTGGCGGCGCGCGAGCCGTCGCCGCCGTCGGTTTTGCCGCGCCCGCGGTGGCGATTGGCTGCGTGGCTGCTGTTTTTGCGCGCGCTGGGCTACATCACGCAAATTTTCGCTCTGGATGAAGGCCGACCGCTTACGAGCGGCGACCTCTTCGTTTCTTTTCCGCTCTGGGCGCTGGGCGCGCTGGGGTGCCTGATTTTCGCGGCGCATCTGATGCGCCGCGCGAAGACGAACAAAGCGCCGCGCCACAGCGCGCGCTGGGCGCTGGGATTGGGCGCGGCGCTGTTTGCGCCCGCAATGGCCAATCTTCTGCTCGCTCCGGCGCGCGCGCTGATGCCCGAAACCGCGTGGCTGCGCGCGCAGCGCGAAAACGCGACGCGCGCGGCGTGGAACTTGAATTTTTCCCCATCGGATCCGTCTGGCGCCGCAACTCCGTTAGAGCAGGCGTGGCCCGTTTGGGACGAAAAAACCTTGCTCCGAACGCGGCGCGGGGCGCGGTTTCAAAACGGCCAGCTTGTGGAGTGGAAAAGTGCGACGCTCCACTCTGACAGTGGACGGTGGAGCGCGCTTCTGGCGGGCCAAAAAGTGGGCGCGACATCGTGGACGGCGCGGCGCGATGCCGACGAATCGACCGCGCTTTCGTTGCAGCGTCTCGAATGGCCGCAAAATGAGGTTTCGGGTGCGCCGTTGGCCGGTTCGGGCGCGTTTTTTGGTTTGGAAGGCCGCTCGCTCTTTTCCAATGAACCCATCGGCGTTCCAATTCGCAGTTGGGGCGCGAAATGGGCGTGGGCGTGGCGTCTGCGCGACCTGTTTTTGCCCTTCGATGGCGCCAACTTTTCGCATTTATTGGTGTTTCGCGGCGCCGAAGAACGCGCGCGGCGTCTGGCGCCGTTTTGGAAAGCTTGCGGCGCGGCGCGACTGGTTCCAAACGGCGAAAACCCGTTTTGGATGCTGCCCCTGTGCGCCACAAGTTCTCATTTTCCTGGCGCGATGAGCGCGCCGTCCGGCGAACTGGCGGGCGCAAACGCGGCGTCCGATTCGATGGGGATGCTGCTCGACGCGCGCACCGGCGCGGTTGAGTTTTTCGCCGTGCCCTCGAATCGCCGCGATTTCCTGCTCAATTCGTGGCGCCGCGCCCTGCCGCAGACTTTGCGCGATGCCGCGCCAATGCCCGCGCCGCTTCGCGCCCACATCGACGCCGCGCCCGAGCTGTTGCGCGCGCAAATGGAACTGGAAAGCGCGCTTTCGACTCCCAATTCGGGCGAGGAAATCCAGATTTTGCCCGCCCAAAATGGTTTCGATGCCGCGCGCGGTGAAGTCTTGCGCGTCGCGGCGATTGGGAAAAATGATTGGCACGTTCTGGAAGCCGCGCGCGGCGAGAAAGTCTTGCGGCGCGGCGAGGGCGATTTCGCGGCGCGACTGCGCGCCATCGACGCCCAACTCAACACAATCCCGCGTCCCAGCGCGCCTGTCGAAGCGGGCGAACCGTTTTTGTGGCCCGACCCCGCCGCGCCTGGCGGCTGGTGGATCGCGCGCGCGTTTTTCACTTCGCCCCAAACCGCATCGGGCGCGGGGGCGAAGCTATGGCGCGTGGCGCTCACCGGCGCCGGCGTGGACGCCAGAGTGAGCGTGGGTGAATCGGTCAGCGCGGCGCGGCTCGGTTTCGCGGTTCCAAAGGAGCCGCAATCGCCGCCAACGGCGCCCGCCTCGCTCGAAACCCAGGCGCTGCAAGCGCACGAAGCGGCGCAGGGCGCCGGACGAAAAGGCGACTGGACGGCGTTTGGCCGCGAATCGGCGCGCCTCAAAACCATTCTGGAAACCCTGGCGGCGCAGCGCGCAAATGCGCCCGCGAAACCCGCCAACTGAAACCGCGCGGCTTTTTCCGCTTAAACTGCGTCCCTGCGCCGAATTTTCCCTCAGCGTGAAGAACGCGAAGCGTGAGCGAGTGAGGCCTGGCTGTCACTTGTCTTCGCAGTCAGGCCTCACTCGCTCACGCTTCGCGTTCTCTACTTAAACCATGCGATTATCTCCCGAAGAAGTGCAGCATATCGCGCTCTTGTCGCGCCTCGAACTTTCCGAGGCCGAGCGCGAGCGCATCGCCACCGAACTGTCCCAAATCCTGGGCTATTTCGAGACTTTAGGCGAACTCGACACCGAAAATGTCGAGCCGACGATGCACGCAATGCCCCTCGAAAACGTGCTGCGCCCCGATGTCGTCAAACTGAGTCTGAGCCACGAAGCCGCGCTCCAGAACGCCCCCGAAAGCGCGGGCGGAATGTTTCAGGTGCCGCGTGTGGTCGAAGCGGAGTAGCTGCGGAATACGGAATACGGGAGTTGAAACCTCTTCTTCCGTCTCCTGTATTCCGTCTCCCGTCTTCCTAAAAATATGTCCCTTATCGAACTTCCCGCCGTTCAAATCGCGGCGCGTATTCAAGCCAAACAGGTGTCGTGCCGCGAAGTGGCCGACGAATTTCTCTCTCGCATCGAAGCGCTCGAACCGCAAATTGCGGCCTTCATTTCGGTTTTCGCCGACGAAGCGCGCAAACGCGCCGATTCGCTCGACCGCCGCCTCGCCTCTGGCGAAGATATCGGCGCATTGGGCGGCGTGCCGGTCGCGCTCAAAGATAATTTGTGCGCCAAAGGCCAGAAAACGACGTGCGCCAGCCGGATGCTGGAAAATTTCGTGTCGCCCTATGATGCCCACGTCGTGGAACGGCTCGTTAGCGACGGCGCTGTCATTGTCGGGAAAGCCAATATGGACGAGTTTGCGATGGGATCATCCACCGAAAATTCGGCGTTTTTCCCGACCCGCAATCCTTGGGACACTTCTCGCGTGCCAGGCGGCAGTTCGGGCGGCTCGACAGCGAGCGTGGCGGCGCGCCAGGTTCCGCTCGCGCTGGGCAGCGATACCGGCGGCTCGATTCGCCAGCCCGCCGCTTTTTGCGGCTGCGTCGGACTGAAACCGACTTATGGATTGGTTTCGCGTTACGGTTTGGTGGCCTATGCGAGTTCTCTGGATCAAATCGGGCCGGTTGCCAATTCGGTCGAAGACGCCGCGCTACTGCTGCAATCCATCGCCGGACACGACAAACGCGATTCGACTTCCCTCAACCGCGCCCTGCCCGATTATCGCGCGGCTCTCACCGGCGATGTGCGCGGTTTGAGAATCGGGATTCCAAGCCAGTTTTTCGCTCAGGGCGTTTCGGGTGCGGTGCAGGGTGCGGTTTACGCCGCCATTGACAAGTTGGTGGAAATGGGCGCCGAAGCGGTCGAAATCTCGATGGCCACCACCGAATATGCTCTGGCCAGTTACTACATTATCGCGCCCAGCGAGGCGAGTTCCAATCTGGCGCGCTACGACGGCGTGAAATATGGTCTTCGCGTCGTAGAACCTGGGGATGATGTGATCCAAATGGCCTCGCGCACGCGCGCGGCGGGCTTCGGGCACGAAGTGCAGCACCGCATTTTGATCGGCACCCACGCGCTGTCGAGCGGTTTCTACGACGCTTATTACGCCAAAGCGCAAAAAGTTCGCACTCTCATTCGCCGCGATTTCGACGCCGCTTTCGAGAAATGCGACGTTCTGGCAACCCCGACCGCGCCCACGACGGCGTTTGCTCTCGGCGAAAAAGCGGGCGACCCATTGGCGATGAAACTCGCCGATGTTTGCACCATTCCGGTCAACATGGCGGGCCTTCCGGCGCTCTCGCTGCCGTGTGGAATGGACGATGGGCTGCCGATTGGTTTGCAACTGATTGGGAAATTGCTCGATGAATCCACGCTTTTGCGCGTGGCGGGCGCTTATGAGGATGCGACGCAGTGGCACGAAATGCGTCCCAATTTGTAGGAAATCATGCCTCAGAAAGATCGCGTTCACGACTTGGTGCGCCGGTTGTTGGAAGAAGCGGGTTGGGTCGTCACGCACGACCCGCTTTATCTTCGTCTGGGAGATCGAAAGACTTATGTTGATTTAGGTGCGGAAACCGCTATTGGAGCGCAGCGCGGAGACCGCAAGATCGCCGTTGAAATCAAAAGTTTTCTGGGTGTGGCTGTGATGAGCGAGTTGGAAAAGGCCATCGGCCAATTCATCATTTATCGCGGTATTCTCTCGGTGCGCGATCCGGAGCGCGAAACTTTTGTGGCTTTGCCTTCAGATGCCTACCAGTCACTGCTGAACAACATTGAAGGCCAATCTATTATCGCGTCCTGCGCGCTCAAAATGATTCTGTTTGACGATGCCAAAGAGGTGATTGTGCAATGGATCGAGTGACTCAATTTCGAGACATTATCAAGCGTTCTATCAGCGATTGGGCCAGTTTCTACAAACCGGAAGAGGGAACGGAGAACATCTTGATTTTCGACGAGAAAACCGACAATTATGTATGGATCTCGACGGGTTGGGAAGGCAATCGCCATATTAATCACACCGTAATCCATCTCGGCATCCGCGACGGCAAAATTCACGTTTTTCACGACGGCATCGAAGACGGCATCGTCGCCGATTTGCTGCGCGAGGGCGTGCAGGAAAAAGAAATCGTCATCGAGTGGCACCCGCCGCACCGTCGCAAACTCACACCGTTCGCCGCCGCCTGAACGATTCAAGAATGTCTCGCCGCGATGTGTTTCATGCCGCCGTGCGCCGCGCTCTGGAAAAAGAGGGTTGGACGATTACTCACGACCCTTATCCCCTAATTTTCGGCACTCGCAACGTGCGCGTTGATTTAGGCGCCGAGGCACCCATTGCCGCTGAAAAAGCGGGACGTAAAATCGCCGTTGAAATCAAAAGTTTCGCGGGTTTGAGCGAAGTAAGCGAATTGGAAAAGGCCATCGGGCAATTCCTGCTCTACGATGTGTTGATCGAGGAGCAGGAGCCAGGGCGCGAACTGTTTCTGGCGGTTCCCGACGATGTGTGGAACGGCTTGCTGGCCGAGCCGCAAAGTCAAAAACTCATCGCGCGCTGCGCCCTGAAATTCGTCACCTACCGCGCCCGTGAAGAGGAGATTGTGCAATGGACAAACTAAACATTGGCCGCCTGTGCCGCGAAATTGTCGAGCGTTACGCCCAAGAACCGGCTCCGCCAGGCATCGAAGTCGAAACGATTCTGGACGACGAAAATGGGCATTATCTGGTGTTCTATAGTGGCTGGCAAGGCTCGAAACGAATTCACGGGCCGGTCATCCATCTCCAGTTGCGCGGAGAGAAACTCTGGGTTCACTTCGATGGCACCGAGGAAGGCGTAGCGCGCGAGTTCCTGGATGCGGGTGTTCCCACGTCGCAAATCGTATTGGCCTGGCAGCATCCTTCGCGCCGCGAATTGACATCGTTCGCCGCCGCCTGAACCTAACCTTTATGAAAATCGCCGTTTTTTCCACCAAACCCTACGACCAGCGCTTCCTCGAAGCCGCCAACGCCCAAATCGGCGGCCAGAAGCACCAATTCTCCTTTTTCGAGCCGCGCCTGGGCGCCCAGACCGCGAATTTAGCCCAAAATCACGACGCGGTGTGCGCGTTCGTCAACGACGTTTTAGACCGCGAAACTCTGCAAATCCTGGCCGAAAACGGCACCAATTTCGTTGCGATGCGCTGCGCCGGATTCGACAAAGTTGATCTGGGCGCCGCCCGCGAACTGAACATCGGCGTGGCGCGCGTTCCGGCCTATTCGCCCTACGCCGTCGCCGAACACGCCGCCGCGCTGCTTTTGGCGCTCAATCGCAAAATTCCGCGCGCCAACACTCGCGTGCGCGAGGGCAATTTCGCGCTCGAAGGCTTGCTCGGCTTTGATTTGCACGGGAAGACCGTCGGCGTGGTCGGAACCGGAAAAATCGGGCTGTGTTTCGTCAAAATCATGCTCGGTTTCGGGTGCCGCGTCTTGTGCTACGACCCATTTCCCTCGCCCGCGCTCGATGAACTCGATGTCGAACTCATCGGGTTAAACGAGTTGTTAGCGCAGTCCGACATCGTTTCGCTGCATTGTCCGCTTTCGCCCGACACGCACCATCTCATTTCCCCTCACACTCTGGGCGCGATGAAGCGCGGCGCGTTTTTAATCAACACTTCGCGCGGCGGCCTCATCGACACCCGCGCCGCCATTGTTGCGCTCAAAAACGGGCAGCTTGGCGCGCTGGGAATTGATGTTTATGAGGATGAAGCGAACCTGTTTTTTGAAGACCGCTCGCAGGAAATTTTGGGCGACGACGTGTTCGGGCGACTGCTTTCGTTTCAAAATGTTTTGGTCACGGGCCATCAGGCGTTTTTTACGCGCGAGGCGCTGGAAAACATCGCCGCGACGACGCTCCGCAACCTCAACGAGTGGGAAGAATCGCGCGGCGGCAGCAATCTGGTGACGGAGTAAGCCAAACTTGGCCCTTGATGACCTATTTCAAGCCCCGCGTTTTCGCTTCGCTGTTCGTCCTGCTGGGGTGCGGCGCGGGTTTCGCGGCGGAAACTCCGGCGCAAAAGGCGGCGCATAAAGTGATTGCGGCCAATTATCTGCGCTATGGCCGCGCGTTTGAAATCAAGGATCTGCCTGCCATCATGGCCCTCACGGCGCCCAATTACACCTCGCGCGGACTGCGCGGCGACCTCCAGAACCGCACCGAGTTCGAACGCGAAATGCGCGCGGCGTTCGCCTCAGCGCACCGCGTCTCGCCGGCGTCGGCGCAGATTCAATCCTTCACCTGGCACAAAAACGAGGCGATTGTGGTCGTCAAACAGAGAATTCGCCTGGTTTTTTTGCGAAACGGCAAACCGCGCCGCTACCAGAACATCACCCTTGCGCGCGATACCTGGACTCAGACGCCGCGCGGCTGGCAGGTGCGCCAGTCGGTCACGCTCGCGGAAAACGTCACTCTCGACGGCAAAAAAGTCGCTTTCGGGAAGCGGAGGCAATCGCGCGGCGCTCACTCTCGGCTGACGAAACAGGCCCATGCCCCAGCGCGATATCATTCACGACCTGGTGCGCCGTCTGCTCGAAGCAAACGGCTGGACGATCACGCACGACCCTTTGACACTGGCACTTGGCCAATTTTCGCTTTACGTTGACCTGGGCGCCATCGCCGCGCAGCGTGGCGAACGCCCTTCGCCGTTGAGGTGAAAAGCTTTACGGCCAATTCCAGTATCGCGGAACTGGAAAAAGCCATCGGCCAACACGCGATTTACCGCTTCGCCCTCAATGAGCGCGAACCGCAGCGCACGCTTTATCTGGCGCTTCCCGACCTCGCCTTTGAGAAACTGTTCCGCGATCCGGTTTTGGCGCGACTGCGCGCCCACCTCGCAATGAAACTCATCGTGGTGCCGACCCGTTTGCATAAGGAGATGTCATGGATCGAATGATTTTAGCGCCCCAGCAATGGCCCCAAGCCATCAAAAAAGTAATCCGCGAACACGCCGTTTTCAAACCTGCTTATGGCGAGGTGCGCATTCATACCATTTTTGACGACGAATCGGGCCACTACCAACTGTTTTATACCGGCTGGAACGGCGAGCGTTATCTGGATCAGGCTGTGGTTCACCTCGAAATCAACGATGGTAAAATTTGGATTCACTGGGACGGCATCGGCGAAGGCGTTGTCCCCGAACTCATCGCGGCGGGCATCCCCCGCGATGAGTTCCGCATCGCCTGGCAAGCGCCCGAACTGCAACGTCTCGCTCCAACTGCCGCCTGAGCCTTGAAAATATGAATTACGAAATCGTCATCGGCATGGAAGTCCACGCCGAACTTCTCACCGCTTCCAAACAGTTTTTCGCCTCGCCCAACCTCGCCCTCGCCGAGCCGAACACGCTCGTCGATCCGGTCACGCTGGGTCTTCCTGGCGCGCTGCCGGTTTTGAACGAAAAGGCCGTCGATTTGTCGCTGCGGAGCGTTCTGGCGCTGCACTGTGACATTTCGCGTCACAATTTTTTCGAGCGCAAACACTATTTTTATCCCGATTTGCCCAAAGGCTATCAAATTTCGCAGCGCGACAAATGCCTCGGTTTCGGCGGCTATCTCGAAATTGAGATGCCCGACGGCAGCCTCAAAAAAATCGGCATGAACGACGTTCACATGGAAGAAGACACCGGCAAATCGAGTCACGGCGAAGCCGTCGGCGACCCCGATTCGAGCCTGATCGACCTCAATCGCGCCGGAATTCCGCTTCTGGAAATCGTTTCGGCGCCCGATATGAGAAGCATCGAAGAAGCCGACGCCTACATGACCGCGCTGCGCGAAATTCTGCTCTTTCTGGAAATAAGCGACTGCAAAATGGAGCAGGGACGCCTGCGTTTTGAAGCCTCGGTGTCTCTTCGTCCGATGGGCAGCGAAGAGTTCGGCACGCGCGTCGAAATCAAAAATCTCAACTCGATGAAAGCGGTGCGCGACTCTCTGCGCTCCGAAATCGCGCGCCAGACCAAGGTTTTAGATGGCGGCGGCGTCATCAAGCAGGAAACCATGCTGTGGGACGACGCGAGCGGCACCACGCAGCCGATGCGCTCCAAGGAACACGCGCACGATTACCGTTATATGCCCGAACCGGATCTGGCGCCGCTCCACATCACCGACGAATGGCTGGAGCGCATCCGCGCCGAAATGCCCGAACTGCCGCGCGCCAAACGTGCGCGATTCGAAACCGATTTAGGCTTGTCGAAATACGACGCCGAAGTGCTGACGCAAGCGCCGGAAATCGCGCGCTATTTCGAAAGCGCCGCGCAGGGTTTCGGCAACGCCAAAGGCATCGCCAACTGGGTTTCCAACGAGTTGCTGGGCCGTCTCAACGCGAGTGGAACTTCGATTTCCGAAACCAAAGTCGCGCCGCATCAGCTTCAGGGCCTTGTTCGCTTGATTGACGAGGGCCTCATTTCGGGAAAAATCGCCAAAGATGTGTTCGATGCGATGCTGGAAAGCGGCAAAGACGCCGCGCAAATCGTGGAAGAGAAGGGTTTGAGGCAGATGAGCGATACGGGCGAACTGGAGGTGGTTTGCCGCGCCGTCATCGAAAAAAGCCCGAAAATTCTGGAAGATTATCGCGCCGGAAAAGAGAAAGCGTTCGGCGCGTTTGTGGGCGGCGTGATGAAGGAAACGCGCGGCAAAGCCAATCCCGCTCTGGTCAATGAAATTCTCAAAAAAGTTTTGAGCGAGGACGCTTCCTAAATGGATCAACAAACCGCACAACTCATCGGCATGAGCATCGCGGCGATTGTCGCGGGTTGGGTGTCCGCCGACGCAAAGCGGCGCGGCCTGCAAACGGTCAAAGCGCTGGGCTGGGGCGTGGGCGTGTTTTTGTTTCTCATCGTGTTTTTCCCGCTCTATTTGTGGACGCGCAAACAAAACGAAGCCGCCGCGCCGAAAAAAGCGACCGCGCCCATCGCGGCGCCGTGCGCCTACTGCGAATATCCCAACGTGAACAACCCCGATTTCTGCGCCAAATGCGGGCGGCAGCTGCGGAGCTCGATTGAAATTCACCACAAAGAATCGTAGAGAACGCGAAGCGTCAGCGAGTGAGGCTCGACTGCCACTGTGTCTTTGCAGTCGAGCCTCACTCGCTGACGCTTCGCGTTCTCTACCGATCAAAATTATGCTCATTCTCACCGCCGTTGGCCCCGACAAACCTGGCATGGCGCACGCTGTCGCGCAAATTTTGTTTGAAAGCGGCTGCAACATCGAAGACACCACCATGACGCGGCTGTCGGGCCAATTTTCGATGATTTTGGCCGTCGCGCCGCCGCAAAACGCCTCGATTGACGAGTTGACCGCGAAACTGGAATCGCTGCGCGCCTCGCATGGCCTGGTTGTCGATGTCACGCCGATCTCCGAAGCGAAAACCGAAATTTCGGACGCGCCGCGTTATTTATTGACCGCTTACGGGCCGGAAAACACCGGACTTCTGGCGCATCTCACCGGAATTCTGGCGCACCGTAGCGTGAATGTGACCGACGTTCAAACCCGCGTCGCCTCGGCGGGCACGGTGTATATCATGCTGCTCGAAGTCGAACTCCCGCCGAATTTAACGCCCGAAACACTGGAAGCGCAGTTGCAAAACAGCGCGCCCAGCTTGCAAATTTCGCTGCGCGCGATTGAGGAAGAAACGCTTTGACAAGGCTAAAGGATGAAGGCTCTTTTAAAGGCTAAAGGCTAAAGGATGAAGGCTAAAGGCTAAAGGCTAAAGGCTAAATCAAGCCGTCACTGGAAGTGATTTAGCCTTTAGCCTTCATCCTTTAGCCTTTTATTATGATCCGCGACATCCTCCTCGTGCCCGACGCGCGCCTCAAAACGCCCTGCGCGGTCGTGGGCGATTTCGGCGCCTCGCTGCGCGATTTAATTCGAGATTTGGAAGACACCATGCGCGCGGGCGTCGGCAGCGTGGGCGTGGCGGCCCCGCAAATCGGCGAAATGTGGCGCGTTGCGGTGGTCGATACTTCGGGGCATCGCAAATTCGGGCCGCAAAGTCAGGGGTTTTTCGCGCTCGTCAATCCGCAGATCATCGCGCGCGAGAGCGAACGCGAAGGCCGCGAGGGATGTATGTCGCTGCCCGATTTTACCGCGAATGTGCGCCGCGCTTTTGCCGTCACGGTGCGGTTTCAGGATGTGGAAGGGCAGTGGCGCGAAATCAGGTGCGAAGATTTTGAGGCCGTCGCCATGCAGCACGAAATCGATCATCTCGACGGGATTTTGTTTTTAGACCGCGTGGCGAATCTGCAAACCGATGTGTTTCCGCGCAAAGCGAATCGGAAATAAAGCATGACAGCCGAATTTAGGAGCGAACTCCGCGATCTCATCGAAGCCAATCGCGTCCGCGCGCTGTGGTCGCTGCCGCGCGACTATTTTCCCGCCGATGAAGCGAGCGTGCGGCGCGTTTTAGAACGAATCGCGGCGCGCGGCGACCGTCAAACCTGGGTGCGCGCTCGTCAAATGCTGCGCGAATTGAGTTAAACCCCCAGGCGATGGCGCTTTCCTCTTTTCAACGCGATGTCTGTCGTTTGCTGGCGCGAAACCGCGTTGAAAACGGGCAAAGCTATGTCGCGGGCGGCGCGGCGCTGGGCGATTTGCTGCTTTCACCGCGCCTTTCGCGCGATGTGGACGTGTTCCATGACACGCTCGAAGCCCTGGAAACCACCTGGCAGGCCGACCGCGCCGCTCTCCAAAATGCGGGCTACAACTTGCAGATTTTGCGAGAACGCACTGGTTACGTCGAAGCGGAAATCGCGAAAAATGGGGAAAGCGTTTTGATGCAATGGGCGCGCGACAGCGCCTTCCGCTTTTTCCCGCTTCTGCCGCACGCCGATTTCGGCCTGACTTTGCACTCTTTCGATCTGGCGACCAATAAAATTCTGGCGCTCGTCGGGCGCGTGGAAACGCGCGACTGGATTGATGCGCTCACCTGTCACCGGCAGGTCGCGCCGCTCGGTTTGCTCGCGTGGGCGGCGTGCGGCAAAGACGAAGGCTGGAATCCGCAATTGATTCTGGACGAAGCGGCGCGCAATTCTCGCACTTCGCGCGAGGAGTGGAACGAAATCGAATGGGAAGGCGCCGCGCCCGATTTGGTCGAGTCCAAAACTGCGTGGCGCACCGCGCTGGCGCTGGCGCGAGAAATCGTCGCGCTTTTGCCGCCCGAAGAAGTGGGGAAAGCCGTGACGGACGAAGCGGGCGCGCCCTTTCGCGGCGATGCGCGCGAACTTGAAGCTGCTTTGAAGCGAAACGCGGTGCGGTTTCACGCCGGACATATCGGCGGCGCGTGGCCGCAATTGAAGATTTGAATGGCGGACTATTTTGGTGAAAAGCGATGTGCACCATGATAAACGTGGGACTTCCCCCTCAGTGCAGCAAAAATGGATTGATGCGCTGCCACAAAAAATGCACGCCTGGCCGTCGCATTATGTGGCTATCGCGGAGAAGATGAACGGATTTTCCGTTGTGATTGTCGGCTATGGGATGTGTTCGTGTGGCTTATTCAGTCGAGGCGCGCCTGAACACGTATTCAAGACATACGACAAAAAAGGCTGGTCGAAAAACAAAATCGCGCGTGCTATTGAAAATCAGGCGCGTGCTATGGAAAATCGCAGGAAATCAGATTTGCACGCTAACTTACATCCTGATTTCCGCCGTTGGCTGGCTGATGCGAGCGCAGACGCAAAAGAAGCGTATCTCTATATTCATTGGGCTTGGGATGAATTAGCTTTGGAATCCGAATTCATTATGTCCCTCGAAGAGTTTCGAGCGCAGGAGACGTATATCAAAGATGAGCAATTGATTCATATCAAGAGATGAAAAACGGCCTCTCGATGTTTCGAGAGGCCGTTTTTCGCATTCCTAAAGCGTGTCTCATTGGAGTTGCATCGTGGCCAACAGTTCGCTCGACTGAAGTCGGCGCTATGGGCCTCCGGCTGACTTCCCGCCTTTGCGGGAACCACATTGCCTGGTTTCGGCGCAGGCCGAAAGTCAGCGCGCAGCGCGGGGCACCCTCTGGGTCAGCGCCGACTTCAGTCGAGCGAATTGATGCTCAAGCCAGCGAGGTATATTCCGGCAGCGCGCCGCCGATGAGCGGTTTGGCCCAATCGACAAACGCTTCGCTCACGCCCGTGCCGTTTTCGGTGAGGAAATGGGCGGGGACGGCGCGCGGGTATTCTTCGATTTGCTCGAAGCGCAGCGTGCTTTCCACGACTTTGTAGCCTTTTTCGCCCTTGCCTTCACCCTCGCGGTTGAGAGCGACGGCGTAGCCCGATGTGCCGTCTTCCGCCAAGCGCACCACGAGACCGCCCAGACCGTAGGCTTCATCGGAATCGGCGCGCGCGACGTTGGCGCCCGAAACACTCGCCGAAAGGCCGAGTTTGTCGTAGCGCGCCGGCAGATTGAGCTTGTCAGAAAGCAAATCGGTGAGCGTGGCGCAGTCGAGCGCTTCGCCCGCCGCGTCTTTGGCGCCGTCAGTCGTGACCACGACGGCGTAGCCGTATTTTTGATAGGCGCGGCGCGCTTCTTCGACCAGTTCTTCGGCATTCACTTCGCGTTCCGGCAGCAAGATCGAGTGCGGCGCCGGATTCTGGGCGTCGCGCGCCAAAACGCTCGACGCGGCCAGCCAGCCGCAGCCCGCGCCGCCGAATTCCAACACCACAATCGGTTCTTCGCCGCCCTGCGCGCCGCGCGAGGCATCGCGCGTCGCAATCGCCGCGAAACGCGCCGCGCTGCCGTAGCCTGGCGTGTGGTCGCCAGCGCCAACCTCGTTTTCCGCCGAAAGCGGCAGCGCCAGAACCACCAAATCGTAATTGGCCGTTTTTGCGGCTTCGACGGCGAATTTCGCCAGTTCAATCGCCGGAAGGCCGCCGAGCAGAAACAGCGTGCCGATGTCTTTGCCGCGCAGTGCCGCGATGAGCGCTTCGCCGTCGCTTTCGCCGAAAAAGCGGTAGCGGCCACTTAAAATCGAGCCAGGCGTGCGGCGCAGGCCCTCGATGACTTTGCGTTTTTGCGCGCCCAGATCGACAGATTTGCCGTCGAGAAAGCCCGCCAGACCGGAAATGGCGCCATAAACGTCGGCGATTTCGCTGCCCGCTCCAATCTCGTCGATAATGCCCGCAATCGCGCAGTTGGTGACGGCTGTGGGCGCGCCCGCGACCGCGATCAAACAATTTTCGCCTCGTGCCATGATGTCCTCTTTCGAATCGTTAAATTTGGGTTAAAGGTCAAAAAGAAAGCCGACAGCGCCCTGGGGACGCTTCGGCTTGCCATTGACCCGCAACGGTTCAGCAACTAAACCCTTCGCCCCAGTCGAAAAATTCAACGTTGGGTCAAGGGCCGCTAAAATGCACCTCGTATGATAGCATAGAGGCGGCATACTCGCCAGAAACCCAAGGGGGATCTCATGACCGTTGTGTGCGACGAGGTTATCGAGCAGAAAAAGGCGCTGCGCCTGGAAATGAAAGCGCGCCGCGCCATGATGGACGAAAGCGCGCGGGCGCGGGCGTCGTGGTCGTTGTGCCACCGCATTGAGTGCTGGCTGGCAACGCGCCCAGAGCGCATCATCGGCGTTTATCTGGCGCGCCCGCAGGAAATCTGCCTCAATATCCTGATCAAATCACTGCTGCAAAGCGGGCGCACTGTCGCGGCGCCGCGCGTCAATGTCGAGCGCGGCGAAATGACGTTCTGGCGTCTGGAGAATCTGGAAAACGTCGAAATCGGCCCCTGGAACGTGCGCCAGCCGTTGGCAAATCAGAAAATTGAGGAAGTGCCATTGATTCTGGTGCCAGGTCTGGCTTTCGATCGCGCTGGCGGGCGGCTGGGAACCGGTGGCGGCTGGTATGACCGCGTTTTAGGAGACGCCCAAACTGTTGTCGGCGTGGGTTTCGACTGTCAAATTGTGCCGCGCGTGCCGGTCGAAGCGCACGATTATCCGATGCAGTTCGTGGCGAGTGATGCGCGCTGGGTGGAAGTGGAAGTCTGAAAGGCTGAAGGATGAAGGCTAAATCAAGCAGAGCTACGAGAAACTGGAAGTGACTTAGCCTTTAGCCTTCATCCTTTAGCCTTTAGTAGTTATGCCGCCCTTTCTCGAAAATTTCCTCCAGCGCGCGCCGTTTTTGCGCCCGACGGTGCGTTTCGGCTGGCGCCTTTTTGAACGCTGGAACGATGATTCCTGCCCGCTTATGGCGGCGGCGCTGGCGTTTTTCGGGTTGCTTTCGGTTTTCCCGCTCGCGCTGGCGGGCGTGGCGATTCTGGCGCGCTTTTTAGCCGGAAACGCGCTCGCGCTGCGCGATTTCGCCGCGTTCGTGACCGCATTTTTCCCAGGCGCGGCGGGCGCGGGCATCGCGGGCGAAATCGAACGCGCGGTGCGCTCGATTGCGGCGGGGCCGGACGCCGCTACGCTGTCGCTTGTGGCGCTGGGATCGCTGTTGTGGAGCGGGCGCGCTTATTTCGACACCCTGGCGACGGTTTTGAATCGCATTTTTCCTGGCGCGACGGCGCGCTCGTTTCTGGGCCATCAGATCGCGCTGTGGACTTTGATTTTTGGGACGGGCGCGCTCTTTCTGCTTTCCATGGCGGTGACGTTCGCGCTGTCGCTGGCGCAATCGCTGGCGGCGCGCTTTCCCGATTTTTTCATCAATCGCGCGCCGTTTGTCTGGGATTTTTTGGGCAGGGGCGCCTCGCTAACGCTCACCTTCGCCATGTTTTACCTGCTTTACCGCTTCACGCCCAATCGTCTCACGCCGCCGCGACGCCGCATCGTGGTGGCGTCGGCATTGGTGGCGACATTAGGCTGGGAAATTGCCAAATGGGGTTTCGCCCAATTCTTGGGCAATGTGACGCGCTACGAAGCGACCTACGGCGGCGTCGCGGGCGTGGTGGTGACGATGATGTGGATTTATGTGTCGTCGCTCATCGTTCTGGCGGGCGCCGAAGTGGGTGCGACGTGGGAAGAAATGAGGAAATCGCCCGAAATCGCATGACCGTTTTTCAAACTTCTCCCTACCGCGAAGCCTACGTCCAGATCTTCGGACGCGGCAAGCGTTTTCACGCCCTTGATGTGCCAGGCGCGCAAATCTGGCTGCAAAGTCGCGGCTTGGCCGCGCGGCGCCTGGAAATGTGGGGCCAAAACATCGCCGATTGCGGCGGCGCACTTTTGGAAAATGAAGGGGCCGCGCCCGATTTGTGGCGCGAAATCGAAAATCTGGCGCAAGGTTGTCACGGCGCGCAGCTAACGCAAATCGAAGCGGGTTCGCCGCTCGTTTCTCTGGCGCAAGAGGCCGGATGGCGCGTTGAAGAGGCCGAAACCTGTCCGACCTTAAGTTTCCCCGCGACTTTCGATGATTATGTGCGCTGCCTGGGCAAAAATATGCGCGAGCAGATCAAGCGCTATCCCAAACGCTTGGAAAAACAGTTTCAGGTCGAATACGAACTGGCCCAAACGCCCGCGCAAATGGAAAAGGCGCTGGACGATTTATTTCGCTTGCACGGCAAACGCTGGCGGGCGCGCGGTCAAACCGGCGTTCTGGCCCTCGCCAACCGGCGCCGTTTTCACCGTCTGGTGTGCGAAAAATTCCTCGTCGAAGACTGGCTGCGATTGTGGACGCTGCGCTGCGACGGCGCGGCGGTGTGCGTGCTGCTCTGCTACTTCTGGGACGGAAAATACTGGTTTTTCATCGGCGGATTCGAGCCGGAACTGATGCGCTGGAGCGTGGGAACCTGTCTTTTCGCGCACGTTTTTCAAGCGGCCATCGAAGAAGGCGCGCGCGAATTCGATTTTCTGCGCGGGGCCGAAGAATACAAATACCGTTTCGGCGCCGTTGACCGTGCTTACCAAAACTTGAGTTGGTTCGCGCCAGGCCCGCGCGGAGGCCTTTTAGAGCGCCGCGTCAGGTTGGAAACGGCGTTTATGAAACGGATTCACGAAAAGTTCGGAGCGAGTTAATGTTTAATTTCACCCGCCACAAGCGAAGTGAGAAACGAGTATTAATTAAATAGATAAATTCCAATGTTCAATTGATACTACGAACCAGATGAACAAATATTCGATCCCTAATACAACCACCATTAGAATGTATAGGACGATCAACTGATAAATGTCTTGGGTTTCCTATTTCAACAGGTCATCCAGATGAGAACCCTTCCTCTTCAGTAATTCATCTACATGAGGAGTCCGGCGTCCATTGTCGAGCCTGAATACGTATACTTCGGTCAACTCTTCGGGTGCACCAAATCGCATACGCTCAGCCTGCATTTCCCTGAGCATTCTTAGTTCAGAGGTGGAAAGGTCAAGAGGCGTATTCTCTAATCGGCGCTGAGTTGCTCCGAGCAAAGCCTGCGCGCGCTCCCATGCCCCACCATCAAGTAACCACCGTGCAAGCATCATTTCAATACTCGCTACAAGTTGTTGGCGTTCTACCGTCGCCGCCTCGCTTTGAGCGCTATCTGCCAAGTCGTCGACCAACGATAACAAGGAGTCTCCCGCTTCCACAGCTTCGACCAGACTGAGTTGTCCACTATCTCGTTCTTCTGCAAGTAGCGCGGCCTCCGCGAAAAGGAGACCGACGAGACTCTTGTTCTGAAGTAGGGACAATCGCTCTATAACCCTTAAGGCCTCGCGCCAGAGTCCGGCTTTGAGTGCCATCAAAAAAGCGCTGGTGGTAGCTCCTGAGCAAATCCTCTCAAAGGAGCTTGCCACGCCATCCCCAAACCAGCGAAATACGTCATCACAGAATTCGATAGTTTTTCCGGCGTCACCGTGTTTCGTGTGAATGGCACCAGCCAACATAAGTCCATTGGCTGCCTTCTCTCGCGTTTCAAGAGCAGAATCACTTGCATACCGTTGCCCAAGAGCGTCTGCAATTGCTAAAGCTTCTTCATCTCGATTGAGCTTGTTGAGTAAAATGATACAGTTACTCATCGCGCGTGCGACCTGTGTGCGGAGCGGCACATGATTGTGGAGAGAATGGTTAATCGCTCCAAAGCGGGTGATGATTTGCTGGCACTGTGCCAAAGCCTCATCTATTCGACCTGCATTGGCAGTAGCGAGTGCTGCATCGTTCAGAGCTATTGCTTGAGCAACTATTGTAGAAGGATTAGGTGTGTTAACAGGAGCAGCCTTTTTTGTAGTGGCATCTGTCATACGTTCATCAACCTGGCGAAAAAATTCAAGTTTTATCCTTTCTTGCTGACCACGAGCAGCGTTATCTAAAGCGGTAAACCCTGATTTGTAATTTGCGTTAAAGATTGAGGCAACCACATCTGAACATAAATTCCTATGAATAATGTATCTTGCCTCTGAGGCATTCGCCTGATGGAAAAATTTCTGTTGTTCAGCAGTTGCATTGCGTATAAATTCATCGGATATTTGACGAGCAATCGTGTCTGTAATATTATTTACTGCTTCCTGATTGTTGCGCGCCCACGCAATTCTTTTTCGTTGCAATTCACGCTGCTGCTCAAGCATAATCTGTGTTCTGCGTGAATCTTCGGCAACTTCGGCAGCAGCAACTGCACGGGATTGAGCGGCTTTGGCAGCGACTTCGGGATTTGCAGCGAGGGCCTCCATCTCCTTCCGTCTCTTTTCTGCAGCAGCAACAACGGTTGCTCTCTGTGCTTCCGCTTCTTCTTGTTCACGTCGTTTTTTACCGAAGCCGAACATAATGTCTCCTTTCCAACTCTGTGAAGTATTGCCTGTTGAGCAGTGCGGTGAAAGTCCGTTTGGTCATTAAACCGCACCTCAAAACCGCACAACGCGATTTTCGCGGCTCGACTGGTAAATCGCGCAAATCAGTTCGACGGCGCGGCGTCCATTAGTTCGCGCATCCGCCGAATTCCTATTTCACGCGCCCGTTCGCTGAAATCTGACTTACCTGAGCCAGAACCAATACGACTCGCGCAGTTTTTCCATCCAGCCGCCTTCGCGTTTGCTCGCTCGCATCGCGCTGTCAACGGCCATCATGGCTTCCATTGGATCACGAGTTTTCTTGAGCCGCTCGGCCAGCGCGCGTTCTCGCTGGCGCTGAGCGAGCGGGCGCAAAACCAACAGAACGACCAGCAAAAGAAGAAGTGCCCCTAACAACATATTTGCACCCGCTTTTAATCAAATATCTGATTGACGATGAAACGTGCAATCGCAAGAAAAAGGAGGAAACCGACCAAGGCACCGACTGGCCTTGGTATTGACCAGCTAAAATGTCTCATCGTCGCGCTGAGCAAAGTAAAACCGGCTACGCCCACGATAAGTGCAACGCACCCTTTTCCCCATTTTGGATCAGAAAATAGCACAGCGTTTTATCCAATGTCGAACGGTTTTGATTCGCAGCCTGGAGTTTAGAGCCAAGTCTCGCCTTCTGCTGCCGAGATTCCCAAGGAAATCAGGCCACGAACGCCCCATAAATTGCGCGCACCGCGCGTTCGTAATCGGCTTCCGAGACGCCCACGATGATGTTGATTTCGCTTGCGCCCTGCGAGATCATCCGCACGTTGACGCCGCTTTCGCGCAGCGCACCGAAAAGCCGCCCCGAGACCCCCACGCGCAACGCCATGCCTTCGCCCACGGTCGCAATCAGCGCCATCGGGGGCAGCAGTTCCATGCGATCCGGCTCCAAAGTGCGCTCCAACTCCTTGAGAATGGTGGGCGCGTGCTGGTCGAAATTCTCGTCGCCAATCACGACCGACATCGAATCGAGCGCCGAGGGCATATGCTCGAACGAGACGCCGTTGGTTTCCAGAATTTCCAAAACGCGGCGCCCAAAGCCGCGCTGCTGGTTCATCATCGCTTTTTCGATGTAGATGGTCGAAAACCCCTTGCGCCCCGCGATGCCCACGATGCCGACTTCGCTCGCGTCGCGCGTCGCCACGATGCGGGTTCCCCTCGCGTCGGGCGCGTTGGTGTTTTTGATTTGAATCGGAATTCCGGCCTGCGAAGCCGGAAAAATGGTTTCCTCGTGCAAAACGCTGGCGCCCATGTAGGCCAGCTCGCGCAGTTCGCGGTAGGTGACTTCTTCGATGGGTTTGGGATGCTCCACGACGCGCGGATCGGCCATCAAAAGGCCCGAAACGTCCGTCCAGTTTTCGTAAACCAGGGCGCCGACGGCGCGCGAAACGACGGCTCCAGTGATGTCCGACCCGCCGCGCGGAAAGGTTTTGATGCGGCCCGACCGGTCGCGCCCGTAAAAGCCTGGCACGACGTAAATCGCGCTCTCATCGCTCATCAGGGCGGCGAGATTGGCGTAGGAGATGGGGTCGAGCAGGCCCTCTTCGTCGAAGCGAATGCACTCGCCTGACGGAACGAATCGGGCGCCCAGAAACTCGGCGATGAGCAGGGCGTGGCAAAACTCGCCGCGCGCCGCCATCCAGTCGCGCGTGGCGAGATTGGGTTCGCGGCGCGCCAGTTTTTCGAGTTCGGCTGCGGCCTCATCGAGCGGGTAAGTGAGCGGCGCGATTTCCAGGTCGCGCGCGATCTGGTCGTAGCGCGCGCGGATGAGATGAAGCGGCTCGGAATAATCGAGGTTTTGCGCCGCGAGATGCCAGCAGGTGAGCAGCAAATCGGTGATTTTGGCGTCGTTTGGGTCGCGCTTGCCTGGCGCCGAAACCACGACGAAGCGGCGGCGCGGGTCGCTTTGCACAATCGCGCGCACTTTGCGGATTTGGGCGGCATCGGCCAGGCTGGTGCCACCGAACTTGCAGACGATTTTTTCGGCGCCGGAAACGGCGGCCTCGGACGGGGAATTCATGGAGGGTTCAGGCGGGAGCGGATTCGGGGCACGGCGCTTCGATGGGGTCTAAAAGGCGCTCCAGACGCGCGATTTCTTCGGGATCGTCGTGATACCAACTGACGTGTGGCGACCACTTCCCACACGCAGGACAGTGCGTTTTCGCCCACTGCTTGCGGCATTTGGGGCATTGGCCGCGCGTGTCGAAGGTGTGCCATTCGTGGCCGCAGCGCGGTTCGCACGACCACAAATCAGTGGGGTGTGGCTTCCAGGCGCAGTGGGGACAGAAAATTTGAGTCATGGCGAGGGCGTGGTGCTGGGAGGGGTTGAACGTTCGGCGCGTCCATTAAACGCGCGAAAGGGACATGGCAAGCCATGCCCCTTTCGCTTTGCGACCAAATCAGCCCGCCATCGCCACCACGAGGCGTCCAGTTTGCGGATCCCATTCGACCTGCGCGTTGAGGCCTTCTTCGAAGAAGCGCACGGGAATCATGGTGCGGCCTTCGAACAGAAACGCGGCCAGTTCCATCATCACGTCTTTGTCGCCCACTTTGGCCGTGTTGGAGCCGATGGTGAGCGTCACTTTGCCGTCGCCTTTGGTGGCGGTGACGCGCTGTTTTTTCGGATCCCAGAGCAGTTTTCCGCCCTGTTTCTCGAACAAAAAGCGAAACGCGGTCACGCCCGTTCCGCCGACGAGCATCGAAGGCGCGTCGCTCTCGACCGGAACGCCCTGATAGGAGACTTTGAGCTGCGTGGGGAGCTTCACCTTCTCGCCCGCGACGAGTTTTTTGGCCGAATTCCACTCGTTGCATGCCGCGACGACTTCGACCGGCAAGCCGTAACGCGCGGCGACGGCGCGTAAATCGGTGGCGCGGGCCGCGACGTGAAAGGCGGGAATGGCGTCGGAGGTTTTGACTTCGAGCGGCGACACCGTAATCGCGGTGATGGCTTCGCGCATCGCCGGTTTAACGGGACGCGGCAACGCGGCAACGCGCGTTTTCTTATTGGATGCGGCGGGTGCAACTTTTTGCGGCACAACCGCTTGAGGTGCAACCGTTTGCGGCGAGGCGAGGCGCGACGGCGCGGGCGCACTTTTTTCCATCGCTGGCGCGGCGGCCACTTGCGGGGCCACACGCGAGTTGGTGCCGGAAGCGGGCGCAGAAAGCGCGGGCGCACTGCCCTCGACGCGCGCCGCAAGCGATTCGGGGTCGCTAACGCGGCCCTGGCGGGCCATTTCGGGCGCTTCGATGGGCGCGGGCGCGTTCAAAGCGAGGCGGGTGGCATCGCTTGAACCGTTCTGGCTCCACGTGGGATTCGCGGCGGGAGTTTCGGGGAGAGGGCCTGCGAGCGCGCGCGTTTCGCTTGTGGGCACTGTGGCGCGGCTCGCTTCGATGCCGTTGGAATCGGGCAGCACTTCGCCGCTTTCGAGTTCGCGGCGTGAAACGCGCGGTTCCAGAGTCTGGCCCGCCGAACTGAGTGTTGCGGCGTCGAGAGAGTCCGCTAAATCGAGCGGGCTGGACGGCGACGCGGTGCGATTGGTCGCCAAACGCGGCGGGGCAATCTGCGGTTTTGCGGTGCGGCTCAGGGCGCGCGACGCCATTGCGGGCGCGGCGGCGCGGGTCACGGGTTCGCGTTTGGGCGCGCCTTTGTTTTCAAGCGTCGCAGGCGAAGCGGGCGGCACGACGCGCGCGGTTGAAGCCGCAGGGCGCGTCGAAAGTCGGGGCGCGACTGGCGTTGCGGGCGCGGTGTTCCTGGTGACTCGCGGGCTGGGCGCGGGCGTTGCGTTTCGCGCGTTGCTCGAAGTGCGGGGCGTGGCCTCGACCGCGACGGCGGGTTTGGGCGGCAGGGAAGCCAATTTCGGCTTTTCCATCGCCCTCATACCGGCCAGCATTTCGCCGACGGTGGTGGCGTTAAGGTCGCCGTTGTTAATCACGCCAACTGTGAGCGAGGCGGCTTCGCCTTCCTGCTCGACCGCATCCCAGGCTTTGGCCGAAAGCGCATAAAGGCCATCGGGCACTTTGGAACTGTCGAATTCAACGACGTAAGGCGGCTTGTTGAGCAGCCACGAGCGCAACGCGGGTTTGCGGTTGGGATCCGAGGCCGGATTGACCGAAACCATGATCCATTTGACGCCGAAATTATCCAGCGCCTGCAACTCGATTTTGGCCGTGCCCGAAATCTGCTGATAGGCATCGACGTTGAGCCATTGCAGCGAGGGCGGCGCGGTGTCGCGTTTTTTGTCGTTGTTGATGTAGACGTTGACTTCGGCCCAGCCGCGAAAACCCTGCGTGTCGGTGACGCGCACGGTGAGTTTGTGGGGGCCGTCGGTGTATTGCGTGGTGGGCCACTCGAAGTTTGCCGAAGCCGCCGCCGTGAGTGGAAGCGGGCCATTGGTGACGGGCTTGTCGTCGACGAACATTTCGACGAACTGGGGATTGAACTTCTGCGCCTTGACCGCGATGATGATTTTGGCGCGGCCTTTCAACACGTCCTGATAACCAGGCTGCACGATCTGCACCTGGGGGCCGTTTTCGTCGCCGCCCAGCGTGGGCGCAGCAAAAACCGGCCTTGGCCCCGCCGCCACCAGCAAAGCGCCCGCACACAGCGAAACGCCCAGAGAAACACCCAGATGGCGCGCACGCCGACGATGTGGATTCAATAACCGAAACCGCATAATTTGTCCTTTTAAATGAAAACCGAACGAGATGAGGCCCCGAAAAGGCCGTTGGGGCGCAGCGCAAATGCCATGTCGCCGCGCCAAAACCCGCGCCGCAAAAACACCGTTATCGGGTTGGAGTCAGGTAGTGGCACAAAGCATAACACGGCGGCAAATTTCCGTCAAAACAGGTTATCTCGCGCAGAGACAATAGGGCGCGAAGAAAAAGTGGGGAGATGATGACATTTCTCTCCACATCTGTGTGGTTGGCGCTTCTGCTGAAATAACGGTGAAACTCCATGAAACGGATAGACTTTGGGGCACTCCAGCCCCTGAAAGTCCCCTCATGCGCCTCGGCAACACGACCAAATACGCTTTTGAATCGCTCGCCTATCTGATTCGCTCCCACGCGCGCGACGAATGGGCGCAAATCGCCGACATCGCCGCACAGTCCAACATTCCGCGCAAGTATCTCGAACAGGTGCTGCTCGATCTCAAAAGCGGCGGCATTCTGGAATCGAAAAAAGGGCAGGGCGGCGGCTATCGTCTCTCTCGCAGCCCCGATCAAATCTCCATCGGCCAGGTTCTGGGCGCGATTCAGGGCGAGCTATTGCCGCTTCCCGAATGGCTCGACGACAACCGCGCCACATTTTCGACCGATTCCGGCCTGGGCGACGTGGTGCGCCAGGCGCGCGACACGGTGGGAAGGCTCTTCGATCAAACCAGCATCGAAGTGCTGGTATGCCGGCCTGAAACGTGGGTTTGACGGCATTGAGCGTTTCCGATGGGCATTTCTCGTAGGGACACGGCGTGTCGTGCCTAACAAGAGAAGAATCGGACTTGCCATTGGAGAACGCGAAGCGTGAGCGAGTGAGGCGTAACTGCCACTTCCAATTAACAGTCAGGCCCTCACTCGCTCACGCTTCGCGTTCTCTACTTCCCAGAACCGAGCAAAAACGTGGCGCCGCGCTGATGGGACACAGGGTTCTTCCAACTTTTAGCTGGAAACCATTTAACGTGCCCATCGGCAAACGCGAAATTAGCGGCGTCGAGATGCCGGTAAAGCGGCGAATTGGTGTCGCTGCGCCACTTGGCGGGAAGTTGAAGCAGATGATAGCGCGCGTTCGTTGCATCGGTGCCGTGGTTGCCCTCGCCGAGCAAAATCGTTTGTATCGGTTTGGAAATGTCCGTCTGGTATTTCCTCGCCACGCGGGCGTTGAACCAGTAATCGGTGTATTGCGGCTGTGTTGGGTCAGTTTGCGGCGAATTTTGTTCGGCGGGGCATTGGTAAACCTGCGGTGATTTTAGATAAGGCTGAATCACATCGGCCCAGCCGAAACGAGGTTTTGATGTGGCCACAAGTGGAAATTGCCCGTCGTAATCCATCGTGTATTGCTGAACGCTCAACGCAATTTGTTTCAGGTGCGATTGGCACCTCTTACTGAGTTTGTTTTCTGGGTGGCGGGTTGAAGCCGGCATGAAAATCAAGGCCAAAATCCCCACGATTCCCAAAACCACCACAACTTCCCAAAACGTAAACCCGCAGCGCCGCAAACGTGAATGATTCATCGCGAAACCTCCCAATCCGCAGTTTCGCACCTCTACGCCATCGTTTCGAGCATCTCCGGACTCACGCCATAACGCAGCGGCTTTCCGCTTTGCCACGCCTCGAACTCCTCGATGATATAATCGGCCATCCGCACCACTTCGTCGCCAATCGAACCGGCGATGTGCGAAGTCAAAAACACGTTTTCCATCTTCCAGAGCGGCGAATTCTGGCGCGGCGGTTCGGGATAAGTGACATCCAGCAAAGCCGTCAAATCGCGGCGTTTTTTTAAGACCTCGATCATCTCCGCCTCGCGCACCGTCGCGCCGCGTCCGGTGTTGATGAACGTCGCGTGGGGCCGCATCGCGGCGAAATGGGCGCCCTTCAGCATTCCCACCGTCGCGGGCAAATTCGCCAGGTGATTGGAAACCACAGCGCCGCGCGCGAAGGCTTCGTCCAACGTCACTTTTTCGACGCCCAGCGCGATGGCGTTTTCGTCGCTTAAAAACGGGTCGAAAACGCAGATTTGGAGTTGAAACGGGCGCAGCAGTTCGACCACGAGACGCCCAATCGCGCCCGCGCCCAGCAGGGAAACCGTCGCGCCGAAGTTGCCGCGCCCGCGAAAAGCCTCTTTTTTGGAGCGCGCGGCGCGAAACTCGCGTTCGTTGCCAAAATAACCCTTGTTGGCGAGAAGAATCTGCGCCAGCGTCCACTCCGCGACCGGAACGCCGTTGGCGGCCCAGCCGCTCACCACGCCGATGCCGCGCTCCAAAAAAGGGCGCGCGAAACGCTGCACGCTGCCCGCCGCGTAAAATACCGCTCGCAAATCGGGCAATTGCGCGATTTGAAGCGGGAAAGCGCAGGCATGCCCCAGGTCGAAAAAATCACTTCCAGATCGCCCAACTGCGGCGCGTGCCGCTCAAAATTGTCTTGTGTGACGAGATGCGGATAACAATCGGCGCGCGATTCGAGGATTTCGCGGCGGCCCTGAGCGTAAACGCGCTCGATTTGCTCGGTTGGGCCAAAAAAGGCGGCTTTGGTCATAATTTTTGGGGATTTTGAACCACAGAGAAGAAGAGAAAATTAGGGAATAAACGGCACGCTGTCTCCATCAACTCCCGTATTCCTCTGTGCCTCTGTGGTTCAAAATCCCGCCGATGCGTAATGTCAGTTCCGGCAGACGGTTAAAATCTATTCGTTATGCCCGTTTACGGCCAATTTTTTTTCCACGACGCGCCGCGCCACGCTGAAATCGAATTTTCGGACGACGGCGAAATCGCCCATTTCATCGAAGACCTGTTTCGCAACCCGACGCGAAGCGGACAAAGCGCGCGCGTCGAAGAGTTGCAAATCCTGCCGCCGGTGACGCCGCGAAAACTCTTCGCCATCGGCCTCAACTACGCCGCGCACGCCGCCGAACACGGCAACGAACTTCCCGAAAACCCGCTCATGTGGTTCAAAGCGCCCACGGCGCTCCTGGCGCACGGCGGAGAAATAGAAATCGCCTTTCCCGAACACAAAACCGATTTTGAAGCCGAACTTGCGCTCGTTATTGGCAAGGGCGGCAAACGCATCCCCGAAGCGGACGCGCACGACCATATTTTGGGCGTCACACCCGCGCAGGACATCTCGGATCGGGTCATTCAGCGCGGCGAATCGCAGTGGGCGCGCGCCAAATCGCTCGACACCTACGCGCCGCTTGGCCCCTACATCTACACCGGTTTAGACCTGGCGAATTTAAGCGTGCAAACGCTCCTCAACGGCGAAATTCGGCAGGACGGCCACACCCGCGAGATGATTTTCTCGCCGGCGCGCCTGATTTCGTTTTTGTCGCAGGCGATAACGCTTGAAGCGGGCGATGTGATCATGACCGGCACGCCCGAAGGCGTCGGCCCGCTTGCCGATGGCGACGAGTTGGAAACGCGCATTGGGGAGATGAAACCGCTTCGCAACACGATTCGCAGCAAATAAAGCCCGTCAAAGTGCCGGAAGCGACCTGAAGTTGCAGCGATGAAAAAACCTCTCCGCTTCCCGACCGGCGCGACGCGCAAATGGATGATTCGCGCCGTTCTGGGCGCGCTGATTCTGGCGATCATCCTGTTGCAGCGTGATACGGCGCGCCACATCGCGGCGACGCTGAAACAGGTGTCGCCGCTTGTCCTGGTCGCGTCGGTGGCGTTCTGCTGGCTCGGACAGGCGCTCTGCGCCTGGAAGTGGCAGCTTTTGCTGCGCGCACGCGGCGTCGAAGTGCCGCTTTGGACGTGCTGCCGCCTTTATCTGGCCGGAATGTTCGGCAATTTGTGGCTGCCGACCAACATCGGCGGCGATGCCCTACGCGCCTCGCTGCTGAACCGCGCGGCGGACGTTTCGCTTTCCGATGCGGCGGCTTCCGTTGTGGTCGAACGCCTGACCGGTTTCGCGGCGCTTCTCTTTCTGGCGGGGCTTGGCCTGATGTTTCGCGGCACCGCAGGCAGCGCAACGGCCATCCTGGGCGGCGCGGTGCTGCTTTTGACGGTTTTTGCGATAGCATGGAAACTCGCGGGGCGCCTTTCGGGTGGTGGAAAGTGGGCGGGCCGGTTCGCTGCGCTGCGCCAATCGCTCGATTTTTACGCTCAACCGCAACATCGCGGCGCTTTGTGGAACGCGCTGGGGCTGTCGCTGCTTTTTCAGGCCAGTCAGGTGGTTTTAAATATCGCTCTGGCGCGCGCGACCCATTTGAATGTGCCGTCGGCCGTGTTCTGGTGGCTGACCCCGCTCCTGGCCTTGTCGGGCCTGATTCCCGTGGGCATCGGCGGACTGGGCGTGCGCGAAGCGACGGCCCTGGGCCTGTTGCAGTCTTATTTTCCAACGCTGTTGCAGGGGCAAATCGTGGCGTGGTCATTGTTGTTTCAAACTACGATATGGCTTTCAAGTCTGCTTGGCGCGCTGTTTTTGCGAAATGGAACGGAGAAGTGAAAGCGGGGACACAACCTTTTGGAGAAAATAAACGACATTTATCTATCCTGTATAATTCGATTATAACGAGTCGGGATGAATTGTTCCGGTTGCCCTGAGTTGTCCGTTGAATCAAATAAGTTGACCTGTGGAATATGAACATTACTCAATTATTTAAATCTGTTCCTATTGATTTAGGACAGGGAAATTGTCGTTTTACAACAAAAGGAAAACAAATCGCACTTTCTTTTGTTTCCAAAGGGCATGGCAAGAGCGCTCTGGACGTGGGATGTCGTGAAGGTGCCCAGAGCCGTTGGCTGCAATCCAGGGGTTATAAAGTCACATCTATTGACGTAGAAAACCATTATAAAGAGTGTATTGTCATGGATGTCAATCAGGGGTTGCAGTTTCCCAATGAAAGTTTCGATCTGGTGTGGTGCACTGAAGTCATCGAACATCTCGACGATCCGGTTTTTTTTCGAGAGGAAGTTATTCGCGTTCTGAAACCCAATGGACGTTTGGTTTTAACGACTCCCAACAGTGCGTTCTGGTTTTATCCATTAATGCGTTGTCTTGGGCAAACGCCAAAAAAGCTGCAAAATCCGACGCACAAACATTTCTTTGGAATTAAGGATATCCGGCGAATCTTCCCACCCAGTGCGAAGTTGTTCGGGTTTTTTCCTTACTTTTTAATTCGTCTGCGTATCACGCGAGGCATAGGCCTTTTGTCTCCCACCTTTGTTGTGATCGAGAAAAAATCTCCCCATCCGCATTTGTAGGAGTGTCTGGGTTGGCAGGGTGGGTAGCGGTCTTCTGCGAGCAGAAGACCACTACCGCAGGGTGAAGTCAAATTGGAAGCGTGAGAAATCATTTCTTCCGGATCATGCGACCGTCTTCCGTTATCACTTATCACAATATGTCCGGCACTTCTCCTTCGACTCGCGTGCATCTTTCCTCCTGGTGGCTTTTACTGGGTGCGATTCTGTTACTAAGCCAATTAAGCTACGCACCCTTTTGGAATCCCGATGAAGGGCGTTATTCTTCTGCGGCTCTCGAAATGAGCGGGGGCATCGCAGGCGGTAATGCCGACTGGATCGTTCCCCATCTCAATACCATTCCTCGTCCGGTGAAGCCGCCACTGGTTTATTGGGCTGCGGGCGGGCTGTTTAAGGTTTTTGGGGCCACGGAATGGGCGGGCCGGCTGGCTCCGGCTCTGGCGGCAGTTTTTGTCATGTTTCTGCTTTACATCTGGGGCCGCCAAGCGTTCGACCAGACTACGGGAGTTGGAGCATCCTTGATTTGGGCCACAGCGCTTTTACCGGCCGCTTTGGGCCGCACGCTCAACACCGATATGCTTTTATGCGCCGGCATGACGACGGCTTTCTGGGGCCTCTGGCTGGCCGGCAGCCAGGAAAATCACCGCATGGCAAATGGGTGGTGGCCTTATATCGTGACGGGCATCGGTCTGGGCATGGCGATGCTTGCCAAAGGCCCCATCGGCGTCGCGCTGCCTTTGCTGGTGGGCGCGGCCTACCTGACTTTATGCTGGAACTGGCGCGCTATAAACTGGCGCGGGGTTGTGCTTGGCCTTGTCCTGGCCACCGCGCTGTCTTTGCCCTGGTATGGAGTCATGGAGTTGCACTGGCCTGGCTTCTGGAACGTTTTTTTCGTTCAACAAAACCTGGAGCGCTTCGCTGATTCTCAGGAGTATCATTCCAAACAGCCCTTCTGGTATTATTTGCCGGTCATTTTACTGGGTATGATGCCCTGGACAGCCTTCTTACTTCCAGGTTTGGCGAACTTAAAAAATCTGAGGCATCCCGCACAGCGTCCGGTTCTTTATTTAGTAGTGTGGATCGTCGTGGTGGTTTTATTTCTGTCCAAGTCAAATACCAAACTGGTGTCCTATATATTACCTGTTTTTCCTGCTGTAGCTTTACTCACCGCCCACGGCATGAGTCAGATCGGGGCACAAAAGAAATGGCTCGTGGTGGTGACAACAGTTGTGTTGGGCATTACTTATTGCAGCCTCGCCGCAGGAGCTACGGTTTATCTCACTAACGATAAAACTTTGCCCAAAGAGGTCGGCTGGCCTTTCGCCGCAGTTATCATCCCTATCGCGATGATCGGGTTTGGCGCGGTCGCCTTTTTCTGGCTGCGAAGAGAGGGCCGCAAAGCCTTGCTGATTCAGTTTGCGGTGGCGTCCATGCTTCTTACGGTGTTACTCATCCTGGCGGGAAGAATTGCCATTTACGAGGATGCTTCGCCGATGCTCCGCGCTTTAAGCCGCCAGACGCGCCCTGGAGAAACCGTGCTGCAAGTGGATGTCTTTCAGCCTTCCGCCATCTTCTATTTGCGCCGCCCCATTCAGATCTTGAACTTTAACAACACCTCCTGGCTCGATGCGAAAGCCATTGCCCGCTCGCCCTGGTTTTTGCAGGGCGACGGCAGCGATTTAACGCCCTATTTTCAACAAAGCCGGCGAGTTTTCGTTCTGCTCTCTCGCAAACGGCGCGACGGGAACCCCTTGCCTGGGAAAGCTTTTCTGTGGGCGCGCAATAACGATTTTCTCTTGTTTTCCAACCGCCCCGCCCCGAAGAATTTTTCTTTTGATTTTGTCGCGCCCGCCAAAAAAGTCCGCTGATCACTAACTGGAAACCACTGCTTTTCGATTTCCGGCACGGACTCAACCGTTGAAAGGCCGGCCTCTTCCAAAGCGCCGCAGCTTTTGGGAAGCGGAGCGACGCGATTTTCGTTGCGCCACGCTTGTTCCCACTTGACCGTTCTTTTCCGCCTCGCGCCAGAAATTGAATGAACTACGCGCGCTGCCCCCAAGTTCCCCGCCTCTCGTCGTTCTTCTTATTGTCGCCACGCGGTTCGAAGCCGTAAAAATTGAACTGCTCTGGCGGGGTAAGCAGTGCGACCGTTTTCTCTGCTATAGACAGTTCTCGATTCAGCACTTTTCTGCAGAGGCCGCAACAGAAAAACAAGGGCTGGCAGACACCGTTTCAGCGCGAGCGGCGATGCAGTTTGGCGTCGTGGTGGCGCTTCAAATCGGTGAGGCGCTCGCCCGAATCGCTCAGGAAATCGCGCAGTTTTTCATCGAAGGCGGCGCGCGTTTCGCGTTTGTCCACCCAGCCATTGTCGATTTCAGGCGGCGCTTCATATTCGAGGGGCTGCGAATCCGGCACGACTTCGCCCTTAGCCCGCTTGATGGAAAATTCATACTTCCCATCGGCTTTGCAGGCCATCACTTTCACCACAATGCGCGCGTTGGGCATGACGTAATCGGCGACGTTGTGCACGAAATGATCGTCGATTTCGGAAATATGCACCAAACCGAGGGTTCCATTATCCAGGCGCACCAGAGCGCCATAAGGCAGCACCCGAATCACGGTGCCGCGCGAAATTTGTCCGACTTCGGCTATATCCATGGGGCAAATCGTCTCCTTTTGAACTCGGAATTTTCGAGGATGATAGATTTTACCCGCAAATTGACATTTTTAAACAATTCTGTTTATGAGAGTTTCAAACGCATGATTGAACGCTCACTCTGAAGTGTGGAGAACGCGAAGCGTCAGCGAGTGAGGCGTAACTGCAACTAAAAAGTGCCAGTGGAGCCTCACTCGCTGACGCGTTTGAATGAAGCGCGCAAATGATGAGTTTCGACGTGGGTGTAAATCTGCGTGGTGGCGATGTCGCCGTGCCCCAGCATCTCCTGAATGGCGCGCAAATCGGCGCCATTGTGCAGCAGATGAGTGGCGAAACAGTGGCGCAGCGTGTGCGGCGTCACCCAGTCAGGTAAATCGGCCTCGCGCGCGTAGCGTTTGAGAAGCGAGTGCAGATTAAGCCGCGCCAGAGCATCGCCGCCCGCTTCGACAAACAGGGTTGCGCTGCGCCGCGAACGACGGATGGGGGGCGCGATTTTGCGTGGTCGCCCGCGTTTGGGCGCGCCGCCGGTTTCAAACTGCACGCCCAAAAGCTGAGGCCGCGCGCCGCCCAGATACTCTTCGAGGGCGCGCATCGAAGCGCGCGAAAGCGGCACCAGGCGTTCTTTGTCGCCTTTGCCGCGCGGGCGCACCAGTCCGTTTTCCAGATCGAGATCGGAAATTCGCAGCGCGCACAGTTCTGAGGCGCGCAGACCCGCCGCGTAGAGCAGTTCGAGGATGGCGCGGTCGCGGGTGGCGATGAGATCGGCGCCGCGCGGCGCTTCCAGAAGCGCGCGCACCTGCTCGACCGACAACACGCGCGGCAGTTTGCGCGCGGTTTTGATGCTTTCCAGGCGCGCGGCGGGGTCGGGATACTCCCGTTCACGGGCCAGGAATTTGTGCCACGAGCGCGCCGCCGCCAGTTTGCGCGCCACGCTCGCGGGCGCGTAAAGCCGCCCGCCATGCGAATTCTCCGGCGCGCAGGCGCGCAGGTCGTGCATCCACTGCGTGACGTGCGCTGTCTCGATTTGGCGCGGTGCGCTCAGGCCGTTTTTGAGCATCCAGCGCGCGTATTGCTCCAGATCGCGGCGATAAGCCGACGCGGTGTGAGGCGAAAACCCGCGCTCGGCCTGAACGTGGGCGATGAATTCGTCGATGTCGCGCGCGAACGCCGTTTGCGCGCGACTGGGAACGGGATTTTTGGGCACCAGAGCAGTGTGCCATTCAACGGCGAAGCGTATCGGCCAGCGACACGAACAAGGTGCTCAGCGAAGTTTGGCCCTCGACGGCGGCGCGCACGCCCGCCGCGAACACATCGAGCGATCCCGCTGCGCGCGCGAGGGTTTCCAATTCGTCTTTGGGCGCGCGGCGCGTGATGGCCGCCGCGATTTCGCCCGCGTTGGAAACCACTTCGTAAAGCGCGATGCGCCCGCGTGCGCCCGTTCCGCGACATTTGGCGCACCCCGCGCCGCGTTTCCAACTCACTTTTTCCGGCATTTCGTAGCCGCCCGCGCTCGCCAGCGCGCGCGCGCGTTCCACCAGAGCCGCGTCGGGCGCATCGTCAACGGTGCAGTCGCGGCACACGCGGCGCACCAGGCGCTGCGCGACCACGCCCAGCAGAGCGCTGGATAGCACGAACGGCTCGATTTCCATCTCATCCAGCTTCGCGATGACATCGGAAAACGATGCGGCATCCATCGCGGCCAGCACCAGATGGCCGTTGTGCGCGCTTCGCAGCAGCAGTTCGACCCCTTCGCGTTCGCTCACTGCGCCCGCGACGATGATATCGGGATCGTGACGCATGAACGCGCGCAGCACCTGAGCCATCGAAAGCCCTGTCGTGTTGTTGGCTTCGACCTGCACTGCGCCAGGCACGACGACCACAGTTTCTTCCTCCACCGCCATCACTTTGCGTTCCGGCGTGGTGAGCTGCTCCATCAAAGCGGTTAAAGTCGTGTTTTTCCCGCTTCCTTCCGGCCCAACCACCAAAATCAGTCCATGAGGCTGTTCCAGCCATTCGCCAACACGCTCCAATGCCTCGGCGGGCAAACCTAAATCTGCAAAACCAACGCGCAGCGACGCTGGCGACGGGCGAGATTGAAATCCAATGGTGAGCGCTTCATTGCCGCCCACTGGCAAAGTCGCCACCGCCAAAGACCACTTTCGACCGGCGAGGGGCACTGAAACCCAACCATGCTGCGGCGCGCGCGTTTCCGCGACATTTAAGGCGCCCAATTTCTTGAAATGAGCCACGAGGGGCGCCAGAAGCGGCAAAGGAAGGGTGCGAACGTCGTCCAAAACGCCGTCGTCGCGCAAACGAATCAAAGCGCCATCGGCGCGCGGCTCGATGTGAATATCCGACGCCTCGCGCCGCAGCGCCAGAGAGAGGATCGCCTCCGCCAGAGCGCCGATTTTCGCTTCCGATGTCGCCGCTTCATCTCCCGATTCGGGCGCCGGTATCCACCAGCGAATTTCGGCTTCCAATGCGGGCAGCGCCGCCGCAGCGATGTCGTGCGGCGCGCGCTCGACGTAGGCATCTAAATCGGCGCGCCGAAAGCGCCACTGCCCGCCCACTTTCGAGCCGTGCAGTTCTCCGCCCGTCAGCAAACGGTGCATCGTGGTGCGACTGATGCCCAAAATCTGGCGCGCCGCCTCCGCCGACAGCATTTCGGCTTCTTTTTCAACTGTTGATTCACTCATTGAATCGCCTCCTGTTGTTTTATGGATTTTTGAAACAAGGTGGTGAGCATCGCAGCTCATTCCATGTTGGCCGCAGCTAAACACGGCATCAGACGAGATGCGGCGTTGGGCAATCGCGGCTCAAACGGCCCCTGACAACCCCTTTTAGCGAGGGAATTTCACTTTCAAATCTGGCCCAGGTGCTCTTGGAGAAAAGTTAATAATCGCCGGTGCAAATCTCGCTGGGCAGCGATGCTCCACGAAATCGGCGCATGTCCCGCGTCGCGGTAAGTCAACAACTCGCCACGCTTTCCCAGCCGTTGCAATGAGGCGAAGAGGGGTTTGGCGCTGTTATCCACACACCGGTCGCCACCGCCGCGCAGAATCAGCAGCGGCGCTTCCAGTGTGTCGAGCGCATAGAGCGGCGAGTTTTCAATATAGCGATGCGGATCTTCCCAGAGCGTGGCCCGCATCCGGCCCTGTCCCGATTCGGCCCAGCCCCAGCCTTCATTGGTCGCCGAGAAAGCCAAATCGTAAACACCATTGGAGGCGACCCCAGCGCGGAAGAATTTCGAGTTGGTTAGCAGGCACAACACGGTATAACCGCCATAACTGTTGCCAATGACCGCAACCCGCTCGGCATCGACCAGGCCACTTCCCCGCAACGCCTCAACGGCCGCTTCTCCCGCTACCACCAGACTTCCAGCCGGATGCTCATCGGTTTGGGGCAAATCAGGCACGAAGGCTGCGTAACCATTGGCACTGAGCAGATGGAGATCGACCACGAGACCCGTGGCGTGAAAGTGGGCTTCACTCAGTTTCCCGTTGTTCCTATCGTCGCCGTAAACATTCATTACAACGGGTGGTCTGTCGCCCTCCTCCCAATTCACGGGCAACAGCAAAGAGCCGCCGCAAGTCGTGCCATCGGGCAGCGTCCACGACAAATGGTGAATCGCTCCATATCGGGTCGCGCCAACGCCTTCCCGCAGCAAGGCGACGCGGCGGCTCTGGCCTGTTGGGAGGTGGATGGCCCAGAGCGTGACGGCCCCTTCTGGCGCGCTGCGAACGGTGTAGAACTGCTGCGTAGCCGCGTCGAAAGCGCGCTCAGTCCAGTAGCTGCTGATGCGTGGCACTTCCGGCTTCTTTTTCCAGATGAGCCCCACCGCTTCGGTCGCCAAATCGACTTTCCACACCTGATCGGGGCGCAGCAGCCAGACTTCGTCCTTCTCCACGTCTTCGTTCTCAGAAACGCTCAGAGCGGTCGGTGGGCAGGGCGAAAAGTCGAGGGCCGTCACGCTGTTGCAAAACCAATCGTAACCCTGCTCCTGCGAGAGAGCGATGGCATTCAGCATGTGCCCATCGCGCGTGAAGCGCCACAGCTTGCCTTTGCCTGGCAAGCTGAACTGCGAACTTTGCGAGTTCCAGCGCGGCGTGGGAGCGGGATACGACCCGACATCGAACCAACCGAACTCGGTGCCGGTAGGCAGAGCAATGGCGCAGAGCCGTTCTGGACTGTCCAGTTCAGCCACAAAGAGCTGCGTTTCGCTTTGATGGGCCGCACAAACCCAGGCGATGGCACTTCCATCGGGCGACCAGGAGAAAGAGGCGCCCCAGTTGTCGGTTTGCGGTTCTCCCAGAGGAATCTCGCCCCCATCGTCCAAATTCACTGCGACCAGTTGCACATAGCTGGCCTGGTTGTGCCGCGCCGCCAGTGGCGATTTCACGAAGCGCGCGAAGGCGACGCGACGTTCGTCCGGTGACAGGCGCCAGCCGCAGGCGCGGGTCATCTCTCCCCAGACTTGCACCTGCCCCGTCCTCACATCCAGCACGCCCAGCGTTTCGCGCGAGTTAGCTTCGACACCGGTTTCCTCAGTCGTCTGACGTTGCACCAGAGGGCTGGCATCCAGTAAGTCTTTCACTTTGAAGATTAAGCGCCCGCTATCACGAGTCCACCGCAAGGCCAAAAAACCGGTCACAGGCGACATCGGTGCCGCCTCGAAAACACGCGGTTCTCCCTGCCCTTTCTCCCACAGCGTGAGACGCGGGTAGCGCCGTTCCCCATCCTGACCCAGCAGGGCGAGAAACCGGCCATCGGGTGACCAGGCGGGCAAAAATGAAGTTCGAAAATCTCGAAAAGGCCGCAGCATCTCGCCGCTCTGAGTGTTGACGACAACAACTTCACATCCCGCCAGTTCTTCCGCCACAGCCTGGAGCGGCTCGGCCTCATCGCGGCCATCGTTGGGATCGTCTCCCGTTACGAACCCCCGCAGGGCAAGCGCGATCCACTGGCCATCGGGCGACAAAGCCAGGCTCGCCCGAAACGGCATCATCTTCTGACGCAGATAGGCTTCATCGTCATAAGGCACCTCGTCAGGCCCAGTGGTGGGACTGATGTCCAAAATCTGGCGCGCCGCCTCCGCCGACAGCATTCCGGCTTCTTCTTCCATCATGGATTCACTCACTGAAATCGCCTCCTCGTCAGAACTTAACCGAAAGAGAGCGAAGTTTCAAGGTGTTCCATAATGTATTTTGAAACAAGGCGTTTTTAACGACCTAACAGCCATTTTTTGAGGCTTTTGGGCGCGCGCGATTTCTCGAAAATGGTGGGGCGCGTGGGGTCGATGATGTCCCTGACGCCTTTTTGGGTCATCGCCTGGAGCAGCGCGGGCATTCGCTGGTTGACTTTGACGGCGAGTTCGTCGGCGTAAATCGGCACGATGGCCCAGAAATTCAAGATTTCGCCGTCTTCGAGGCGCAGGCGCGCGAATTTTTCGGGCAGTTCGAGAGGTGGTAGCAAAAACGAGCCGCACTGCCGCGTTGTGGGCGCAAACGGCTGCGGCGGGTTGCCGTTGGGAATCGAGTGGCCGAAGCCAAGCCACGACTCGCTTTCGCGCGCGAAACGCACCAATCGCTGCAACTCACGAAAGGGCCAGCCGAAATTGGGGTCGCTTTCCCAGATTTTGGGGTCGAGAGGCCAGTCGGAGGGCAAAAGGGCGCACAGTTCGGCCCATTTCCATTCCGGTTGGGGGCTGTTCATGGGCGCATCGCTCAAATCGCAGGTCGTGACGATGTGGCAGTCGCGGTTTTTCGTGGCTCGCACGATGAGCAGGTTTTCGAAGCGCGCTTCGATGGGGCCAGCGTATTTTTCGAGATGCTTTTCGAGTTCGGTTTGATAACGACTCATAAGGAGGAATGAACCACAGAGACACGGAGGCACAGAGAAAAAGAGGATTTTGAGAAAACAACTCTCAAAAATTTCTCTGTGTCTCTGTGGTTAATCAATTTTGATTTTGGCCCAGCGGCGCTTGCCCATTTTAAGTTTCATGCCGTTTTGGGGCGCGATTTTCTGGTTGGAATCGTCGAGTCTGGCGCCGTCGAGCGTCACCGCGCCCTGTCCAATCATGCGTTTGGCTTCGCCGCCGGTGATTTGAAAGCAGATTTTTAATAACTCGGCGGCGCTGAGTTCCCCGCTCGAAATGGCGACTTCGGGCATTTCTTCGGGTTCTTCGCCGCGCGAAAACTGCTTTTCAAAAGCGTCCTGCGCTTCGGTAGCCGCCTCTTCGCCGTGATACTGCGCCACGATTTCGCGGCCCAATCGCTTTTTGGCGTCCATCGGGTGATTCGCCAGCAAATTCTCGATTTCCGCTTCAGGAATTTCGGTGCAAAGCGTGAAATACGAGCGCATCGCGGCGTCGGGCAGGCTCATAATTTTGCCGAACATCTCCCCTGGCGCCTCGGAAATGCCGATGTAGTTGCCCAGGCTTTTCGACATTTTTTGCGTGCCATCGAGACCGACCAGAATCGGCATCAGCAGAACCACTTGCGATTCCTGGCCGCTCGCGCGCTGAAGTTCGCGCCCCACGAGGTTGTTGAAGCGCTGATCGGTGCCGCCCAGTTCGACATCGGCGCGAATTTCGACCGAATCCTGGCCCTGGCAGAGCGGATAGAGAATTTCGTGGAGGGCGACGGGTTTTTGCTCGGCGAGGCGTCTGGCGAAGTCTTCGCGCTCCAGCATCTGCGCGACGGTATATTTCGAGGCGAGGCGCACCACGTCGGCGAAATTCATTTTGCCCAGCCAGTCGCCGTTGAAATGGACGACGGTTTTCGATTCGTCCAGAATGCGAAAAAGCTGTTCCTTATAAGTGCGCGCGTTTTCCTCGACCTGAGCGCGACTGAGTTGAGGGCGCGTTTTGGATTTGCCCGATGGATCTCCGATTTGCGCGGTGAAATCGCCGATGATGAGATGCGCCTCATGCCCCAGATCCTGAAATAAGCGCAGTTTTTTGAGCACGACGGCGAAACCGAGGTGAATATCGGGCGCCGTGGGGTCGAGGCCCAGCTTGACGCGAAGCGGTTGGCCGGTTTGGGCGGATTTTTGGAGTTTGTCGCACAGTTCGGCGCGCGAGATGATTTCGGTGCCGCCGCGCGAAAGGCGTTCGAGCGCGTTTTCGATAGGGGAATTGTGGGGATTCACGAAGCAGCAGTTTGAGCGAAATGGAGAAAGTGGGAGTGGGATTTGGCTGTCGAAACACAACTGGCGCGGCATTGAAACACGGAATTAACAAACGCGTAAATTGGGCGCAACGGGGTGGGCTTATAATCCCAGAAGATTTTGCCGGAGCGCACTTCTCTCGAAGCCAACGCGCGATGCGGCACGAATTTCCTGGAGGAATCTGTGACGGAATTTTTCAAGACGCTTTTTGTTTCACCCTGCGCCAAGGCGCTCGGCTTTACGACCGCGCGAATGGCGCTCCCCCTGGCCTTCGCCGCGCTTTTTGGCGCCCTGACCGGCCACGCCTATGCCCAGGGTGGGGGCGCTTCGGCCTCGGAAACGCCCGAACCCGCGCCTTTCGCCCCCAACACCGGCGATACCGCCTGGGTTTTGGCTTCGGCGGCGCTCGTGCTGCTGATGACGCCCGCTTTAGCCTTCTTTTACGGCGGTCTGGTGCGCGGCAAAAATATGCTCAACACCCTCATGATGTCGTTTAGCGCGATGGCGCTGATGGCGATTTTGTGGGTCGTCGCGGGCTACTCGATTGCTTTTGGCAACAACGGAAACCCCTATCACGGCGGTCTGGGCTGGGCCGGTCTGCCCCCCGCGATGGAGCTTTTTACCGACAATTATCCGCCCGCCATTGGAGCGGACGGCAAACCGGTGCAGCTCACCATGACGGTGGACGCGCAGGGCAAAGCCATTCCCGAGGCCGACCAGAAAGCGGCGGACATCGAACTGTTCGCAACCGTGCCGCACGGCGCGTTCATGATTTTCCAGATGATGTTTTTCATCATCACTCCAGCCCTGATTTCCGGCGCGCTCGTCGAACGCATGAAATTCGTGCCCTACCTGATTTTCATCGGACTCTGGGGCCTGCTGGTCTATTGTCCGGTCGCCCACTGGGTCTGGCATCCGGCGGGCTGGATTTTCACCAAGGGCGCGATGGACTTCGCGGGCGGCGCGGTCGTTCACGTCAACGCCGGTTTCGCGGCTCTGGCGGGCGCCCTTGTGGTCGGGCAGCGCCGCGGTTACGGCTCGCGCCCCATGCTGCCTCATTCGCTTCCGCTCTGTTTGCTGGGCGTGGGACTGCTCTGGTTCGGCTGGTATGGATTTAACGCGGGAAGCGCGGGCGGCGCCGGTGCGCTGGGCGTGATGGCTTTCGTCAACACCACGTTGGGCGCGGCGGCGGCGATGCTGGTGTGGATGATCATCGATCTGGTGACGCGCAAAGAAATCAGCGCCCTGGGTGCGGGAACCGGCGCGGTGGCCGGTCTGGTGGGCATCACTCCGGCCTGCGGCTTCGTCTCGCCGACCGGCGCGATTTTGGTGGGCGCCATCACTTCGGGCGTCTGCTACGTCATGGCGACGCTGCGTGCCAGGGGCAAAGTCGACGATTCGCTCGATGCCTTCGCGGTTCACGGCGTGGGCGGCTTCACCGGCGCGCTTTTGACCGGCATTTTCGCGACCGGCGCTTTGAGCGGCGTCAACGCTTTCATCGTGCCAGGCGGACTTTCCACGCTGCTGCTCCAATTGCAATGCACCGCCGTCGTCGCGGCTTACTCGTTCGTGATGTCCTACGTCATCCTGACGGCCATCAAAGCCCTGGGCGGCCTGCGCGCCACCGACGAAAGCGAAGAACGCGGCCTCGATTTGTCGATGCACGGCGAAGAAGCCTATGCCAGCGAGAGCAGGGTCTAACTTCTCATAGGTTCCAACGGCCCCGTTTTGCGACGGGGCCGTTTCGTTTTTCGCCCCGCCGAGGTGGAAAAGCGCGCGTCGCGCGTGCTATAATGGCGCACGGTCGATGCGACAAAAAATCGGTTGAAAACTTCCTCATGACCTCCATTTCGATGAAAAAACGCGCGCCCTGGATGATAATCGGCGTTTTGTGTCTCGGATTTGCGGCCCGCGACGCTCGCGCCGGCATTCTGGACGACATCGGCAACTCGATTTCTTCGCTGTGGCGGCAAAAAGCCCAGAAGCAGCAGTCGGCCCAGAAAGCGCGCTCGACGGCCAGCGCGCAAAGCCAGCAAGTCGAATTTCTGCACAATCGTTTGCGGCGCACCCAAAATCTGCTCGAAGAGGCCAACTCCAACTACCACAACTACTGGCGCCAGATGCGCCGCACGGAAGATAAAATCGCCCAAACGCGCGAGCGCATTCAGCGCGTCACCGCGCGCTACAAAGCGCACCGCGTCCAGTTCTCGCGGCGATTGGCCGCGATTCAGCGTCGCGGCGAGACTAATTATTTGCAGGTCGCGCTCGGCTCGGCTTCGCTTTCCGATTTGACACGCCGCGCGGCGTTTTTTCAGGCCATCACCCAGCGCGATTCCCAGCTTCAGGAAGAACTCAAAGCCGATAAAGCCGAACTGGTGCAAGCCCAAAATGCGCTCATGGCGCAGTGGAACCAGCGCAACGCGATGAGAACGGCAGTGGGCCGCGAACGCGCGCGCATCGCGGCGGGCGAGCGCGAGCAAACCCAGATGTGGAAGCGCCTCAACGCCTCGCGCCTCGCTCTGATCAACTACGCTTTCGCGCAGGAGCAGTCGTCGCAGCAGATCGGCGGCATGATCGGCTCTCTTCAGGAGCGCAAAGCGCGCGTTCTGGCGCAATATCAAGCGCAGGCGGCGCGCGAACAGGCCGCGCTGCGCCGTCAGGCCGAGTTTCGCGCGCGCGAACGCGAAAGACTCGCGCGCTACGAGCAATACCAACAGGAACAGCGCCGCGCTGCCGCGCGCGAGGCCGCCGAACGCCGCAGTTACAACCGATATTCCCAGCGCCGCAGTTATGGCCGCGATTCCCGCCGCACCGGACGGCGCGACTCCTACCGCCGCTATTCCAATAACCGTTACTCCAACAACCGCTACTCCAACCGGCGCTACTCTTCCAACCGCTACTCCCGCCGCCGCCCCGAATCCAGCGCCCCTCGCACTCTCGCGCCGCGCATCGACCTCGCCCCGCGCCTCGCACCGCGCGTCGAAATCGCGCCGATGGACATCGACTCGCTGCGCCGTTCGAGCGGCTGGCAGCTTCCGGCGCGGGGGCGGGTTTCGTCGCGCTTCGGGGTGCGCTATCATCCGGTTTCGGGGCGCCGCAAACTCCACACCGGCCACGACATCGCCGCCGCGCACGGAGCCCCGATTCGCGCCGCGAGAAGTGGCCGCGTCGTCTGGGCGGGCTGGAAACCGGCGTATGGCAAAACCGTGATCGTCGATAACGGCAACGGCGTTTCCACGCTCTACGGCCACGCCTCGCGCGTCGGCGTGCGTCCAGGACAGCCGGTGCGCGCCGGACAACTCCTCAGCAGCGTCGGCTCGACCGGCGCTTCGACCGGCGCTCATCTTCACTTCGAAGTCCGCAAAAACGGCAGGCCCATCAATCCCAGCAGCTTTTTGCGCGGGCGCTGAAATGGGTGTGTGGGTTGGGAATTTCAACACAGAGAACACGAAGAGACAGAGGTTCACAGAGAGTTGGAAACAATTTGGGTATCGAAAACCGCAAAATTCCCTCTGTAAACCTCTGTCTCTTCGTGTTCTCTGTGTTGAAATTCCCAACCCGCACTATCACACCCTGCGGACGCTTCTTAACGCTTCATGGCAAACTCCTAAGCGTCCCCTGACCACCTCGCTCCGGCGAGGCCCTCGGAGTTTTCGTATGAATTTCAAAACGCGCGGCTTAAACGTCGCTTTTGTCGCTCTGGGTTTGAGCGCCGCTTTTGGCGCCGGTTACTCGACCCGCGCCTCCCAGTATCCCGCTCAGTGGCGCTGGCCCGAACAGTCGAGTGCGCGCGCGCCGCTCACTCGCACCGCCGACGGCAACGTCATGGCACAAAACGCCGCCGCGCAAAAGGGCGCTCGCTCTTACAAGCCCGATCTCAAGCCCTACGAAACCCTCGATGAAGTGCGCCGCGCCATCAAGGAAAACTTCGTCCAGACCAAAGTGGACGACACCGAAATCACCTACGGCGCGATTCGTGGGATGCTGCGCGCTCTGGGCGACCGCTTCACGCGCTACATGACGCCCGAAGACTACAACGATGCGCGCTCTGGGCGACCGCTTCACGCGCTACATGACGCCCGAAGACTACAACGAATTTCTGGTCTCCAACAAAGGCGAATTCACCGGCATCGGCGCGCGCATTGATGTCAAAGACGAATACGCCGGCAGCCCGCAGGCCAAGCCCTGGGGCGCGGCGCGGCCTTTCATTGTCGAACCCATCGCGGGCGGCCCCGCCGCGCGCGCGGGCATCAAGCGCGGCGACGTGATTCTGGCCATCGATGGCCGCTCCACCGCCGACATGAGCGAAGACGCCACCGTCTCCTACATCAGGGGCACGCGAGGCACTCCGGTCACGCTCAAAATCGAGCGCAAACTCAACACGCCCAAGAACCCCAAAGACATCAAATACGACGTTCTCGACATCCAGCTCAAGCGCGATTTGATCGAAATGCACCCCGTGACGCTCGAATGGCTGCCCAGCAACATCGCCTGGCTCAAGCTCGAAGAGTTCAACGAGAAAACCGATAACGAATTCGGCGCCGCGCTCAAAAAAGTCGTCGCGGGCAACGGCGGCGCGCCCGCCAAAGGCCTGATTTTGGATATGCGCTCCAATCCAGGCGGCCTGCTCAACTCCGCCGTCGATGTCGGCAGTCGTTTCATCCAGAGCGGCCCCATCGTCATCACGCGCGAGCGAAGCGGTCAGGAACGACCTTACAACGCCGAAAAAGGCCGCTTTATGAACCTGAAAATGCCGGTGACGGTTCTGGTTGACCGCTACTCGGCCTCCGCCGCCGAAATCGTGGCGGGTGCGCTCAAAGACAAAGACAAGGCCACCATCATCGGCGAACCGAGTTTCGGCAAAGCCAGCGTTCAGGTTCTGGTCGATCTCAAAAACGGCGGCGCTCTGGTGATTACCACCGCCAAATATCTCACGCCCTCCAAGCAGGACATCTCCGACAAAGGCATCGCGCCCGACATCGTGGTGCAGTCGAGCGAGGAAGACGAAAAAACCGGACGCGGCGCGGTGTTGCAAAAAGCCGTCGATTTCCTCAACGGCAAAACCACCTCGACCGACGCCATGACCGCCAAAGCGGGCACTCGCCGCGTCGAGTAACTCCCAACCCTCAGTCGTCGCGTTGAGAAAGCAGCCGTAAAAAGGCACAAAAGAACGCAAGAATGAATTTTTCTCATTATTGCGTTTTTTTGTGCAGCCCTGATTTTTGGTTAATCTCTTAATCCAAAGAGAAAAATTATGGCGGTTATCGTTGTTGATGTGGAGGCCGATGGGCCAATTCCGTCGGTTTATTCGAGGGTCTGTTTTGGCGCGATTGTGGTTGAACCTGGTTTGAACCGCACTTTTTACGGCAAAACCAAACCGATTTCACCCGAGTGGCTTCCCGATGCGCTCGCCGTGAGCGGATTTTCTCGCGAACAGCACGAAAAATTCGGCGACCCCGAAAAAGTGATGGGCGATTTTCACGACTGGATTATTCAGGTTGGGGCAAGCCGCTCGACTTTCGTTTCCGATAATCTGGCCTTCGACTGGCAGTGGATCAACTGGTATTTCCACTTTTACCTGGGCACGAATCCATTTGGCTTTTCGGGCCGTCGCATCGGCGATTTATACGCGGGCTTAACGCGCGATTTTTCCGCCGCCAGCGCCTGGAAGAAGCTGCGCCAAACGCGTCACAGTCACAATCCTGTCGATGATGCGCGTGGCAACGCGGAAGCGCTGCTTCAAATCGGCTCCCTGTTCGACAAATTCCCGTTTAAATAAACCAAGTTGCTACCAAGGAAGGAAAACCACAGAGACACGGAGAGAAAAGGAAGTATCGGCCCGTGTTTTGGCCCCTCTTGCTCCGGTTTCCCTCTTTCTCTCCGTGTCTCTGTGGTTTTTTCTTAAGAAGGCAAGCGACGTCGGGCGCGATAAAATGAGGGCGTCTCGATTTATGACGCCTTCTTCCTCCTCTTTCTCCGCGCCGCGCCGCGCGATCTGGGCGACGCTCGCCGCGTTTTTTCTGGCACTCGCAGTTGAGGCCAACGGCGGGCGTTATGCGCCGGTGGGCATGGTGTGGCTCTCGCTGGCGATGGGCGCGGCGCTTCTGGCCGCCTTCGCGCCAGTTTGGGTGCCCAATTCGCGGCGCGCGCTCCACTTCGTTCTGGCCGCGTGCGCCACCATTTTCGCGGCGCTGTGGTTGGTGCCCGATGGGGGCGAGGCGGGGTGGGGTGGGTTCGCGCTCGCCCTCGCCGCGTGTGCGCTGGGCGCGGCGCTGGTAGGGCGATTGAGTCGCTTCCCTGCGCTGGGGCGCGCGCTGTTTCCGCTTTTTCTGTTTCTGCACGCCGCGATGGGCATTTCGACGCTGGTTCAGGCGCGCCACGACGAAAAAACTTCGACTCAACTGCGTTTCGGGGTGCGAAACGACGTGCAAATCTTCGCTCAGGAAGGCGCGCGGCTGCTTAGCGTGGGGCAGAATCCGTATTCGGTGCGAATGCCCAATGTCATGGGCGCCGATCTGCCGTTTTACTTCGCGGGGGCGACCGGAAAAGACGGGAAACTGCCGTTCGGGTATCCGTATTTGCCGCTCAGCCTGTATTTCAGTCTGCCTGGGCACTGGCTGGGCGATTTCCGCTTCGCCCATGTGTTCGCCCTGGCGGGCGCGGCGTGGTTTCTGGCGACGGCGCGGCCCAGTTCGACCTCGCAACTCGCCGCCACGCTGTTTTTGCTGTTTCCGCCCACGATTTTCGTCTTGCTTTTGAGTTGGATCGAGCCGGTCACGCTGTTTTTTCTGGGCGCGACGCTGTGGTGCGCGTTTCGAGCGCCGCGCTGGTTGTTCCTCGCGCTGGGATGTCTGCTGGCGTCGAAGCAATACACGGTTTTTCTGCTGGCTCTGCTGCCGCTTCTGGTGCCCGAAAAAGCCAGATGGCGAACGGTGCTGTGGCAGTCGCTGGGCGTGGCCGCCGCGCTGACGCTGCCTCTGGCGTTGTGGGATTGGCCAGGATTTAGTCGCAGCGTGCTGGAAATTCAGTTCAAACAGCCGTTTCGCGCCGATTCGCTGTCGTATCTGGTGACTGTTTTCAACGCGACGGGACAGCAGTTGTCGCCGGTGTGGGGCTTCGCGGCGTTGTTGGCGGGGCTGGCGCTGGGCCTGCGCCGCGCGCCGCGCGATGCGAGCGGCTGGTGCAGCGCGGGAGCGGTGGCGTATCTGGGGTTTTTCGCGTTTAATAAGCAGGCGTTCGCCAACTACTATTTCTGGCCGTTCGCGCTGCTGGTGGGGGCAGTGGCCATCGCCTTGCCTGCAACGGCTGAGGAGTCGGCGTAAGCGTCGCTTTTCCCAATTCATGCTTTATTACCGCCTTCACCACGACCCCAAAAGCAGTCACCAACAAATTTCTTCGCTCGTGCGGCGTCTGGGGCGCGCGCCCGTTTTGGATGTCGGGTCGGCGCAGGGTTTTCTGGGGCAGCTGCTCGAAGGCAGCGGCCTCGACGTGGACGCCATCGAACCCAATCCCGAATGCGCGCACTTCGCGCGGCCATTTTACCGCCACATTTTTCATTCGACGGTCGAAGAAACCGCGCTGCCGCCATCGGCATATCGCGCGGTGGTGTGCGGCGATGTTCTGGAGCATTTGCGCGATCCCGCCGCCGTTCTCGACAAGCTCCACTGCGCCACCAGCGACGACGCCGTGTTCATCGTGTCGCTGCCCAACGTCGCGCACATCGCGGTGCGCCTGATGCTGCTGGCGGGCTTCTTCCCGCACATGGAACGGGGCATTCTCGACCGCACTCACCTGCATTTTTACACCCTCGACACGGCGCGCGCCCTGTTGGAAGGCGCGGGCCTGCAAGTCACGCGGGCCACGCCGACGGGCGTGCCACTTGACGAACTGTTTCCGCGTCTGCAAAATCGCGCCGTCTTTAAGATTCTGATGAAAGCGCAACACATAATGCTGCGCCTGGCGCCGCGAGTCTTCGGTTTTCAATGGATTCTGGTCGCCAAAAAGCGGCGGGGAGCGAAATGAAGCCGAAAAAAGTGGAAAAAACGGCGGATGGGCATCACGTGGTCATCGAGGGCCGCAAATGGCGCGCGACCAATCCCAATCTGCCCGAAGAAGAGCGCCAAAAGCTGGTCAATGAACTGATGAGCGCGCGCCGCGCCGTGGGCGCCGCACTCAAAAGCGGCGACAAAGAAGCGGAAACCACGGCGCGGGCGCGAGTGAATGCGGCGAAAATCGCGCTCGGCGAGCGCGGGCCAAAATGGTGGGAAAACGGCGCAGAAAAAATTTGAACCGCCGCAGGGCGATGGAGTCTGTTGGTCTCGCATTTGCCTGAAAGGGCAATGGAGGACACTATGCAAACTCTCAACAAAAATCGCAAAATCGCTTTGGGCACGCTCGGCGTGCTGAGCGCCTCGCTGCTCGGCGGCGCTTTCACCGCGACGCCCGCGCAGGCCGACGCCAAAACCTGGAAAAAAGTCGCTATCGGCGCTGGCGCCGTGACGGCTTATGGTTTGATTAAAGGCAAAGGCAAAGTCGCCACCATCGGCGGCATCGCTACCGCCGGTTCCTATCTGAAATATCGTTCGGATAAGAAAAAAGAAGCCCGCCGCGCTGCGTGGTATCGCAAGCGCTACGGTCGCACCGGAGCCGCGCGCCGCTACAGGTAGAGCGAATCAACAAAAAGGGGAAGCCGAAATTTCGGCTTCCCTTTTTGTTTGTCTGAAATTGGCAGGTATCAAACCTCCCCCGCCCCCTCCTTCGTAAGGAGGGGAGTCGAGCAGGAGGGGAGTCGAGCGCGTTACCGCAAGTTTTCACTCAAACGCCTCAGTGAACTTGACGCCCCTCCTAATGATGCCAATGTGATGAATGACATAACCTGGGGAAAATGTTGATACGGTAGGTATAAAGGCACAACCCGATTTGAATTCTGCCCGCAACGTGATGAATTGGCTGACTTGGGAATAATAATCGAACCGAGGCCGCAGCCTAAACGCCGCAGCCTGACCAACCTAAAAACAAGGGAGAAAAGAAAATGGCCCATAACCAAACCCAACCCGAAAAAGACCAGAATGGTTTCCCAATCGGCGTTGACCCCACAACGCTCTTCAACGCGGTAGATGACAACCGGAAACGGATTGAAAGTCATGTTGGTCAATTTGGCCTGCTGTTGTCATTCATACTGCTTACCGTATGGGTAGGCCGTGATATGGGAACTGGGATTACCTGTTTGACATCGGTTTTGGAAACGCCTGTTTTGTTTCAGTTCAGGCCGTTAGATTTATCCGTCAAATTCGCTGAAGACGGTGCCCCACGGTCAGCACGCGAATTGAATGGATTGATTACCCGTGCAATAGGTGATTTGGCAGATTCAGGTGTCTTCACTATCATCAGCCGTGAAGCCGGTGCCGAGTTTCATGATGAAACTTTCAAGATTCATTTTCATCCCGAACGCCTGATGGAATTGACCCAAACGGAAGCCTGAACAATTTCACATAACCTCTATTATCAGCACCCAAACCCCAGCATAAAAATGCTGGGGTTTGCCATTTCAGCAATGCCGAGAATGATTCCCAATACGAAGGAGGGGGCGGGGGAGGTTTGAAAACTTAATATCGATTCTACCCTTAACGAATATACGCCTCGGTCACATATTGGCGCATCATGCGGTGCGTATTGAAATAACACGCATTTTTGCCGATGGCGCCTTTCATCACCGCAATCCAACTCGCGTGATCGTCATCAGCGTAATAGGTCGGCAAGAGCGCGTGTTCCAGTTTTTCGTAAAGGTCGTTGATGTCGGCGCTCTCATCGACGGCTTCCAAATTGGTTTCGGTCGCTTCGGGGCCGATGCTCCAGCCCGTCACGCCCTCGACCCAGCCTTCGATCCACCAGCCGTCCAAAACGGAAAAATTGGGCACGCCGTTGTGGGTGGCTTTCATGCCCGACGTGCCCGACGCCTCGCGCGGTCGCATCGGCGTGTTGAGCCACACATCGGCGCCGGCGATGATTTTCAGAGCGAGCGCCATGTCGTAATTTTCCAGAAAAACCACCGGAATCGAGCTTCCCGAAAGGGCGCGCGCCGCTTCGATGATTTTGTGGATGTTGTCTTTGCCCGCGCCGTCGCGAGGGTGCGCTTTTCCGGCGTAGACGATCTGCAACCTGCCGCCCGCGATGCGCGCGAGTCGTTCGATGTCGCGGAACAATAAATCGGCGCGTTTGTAGGGCGTGGCGCGGCGCGCGAAGCCGATGGTCAAAATGTCGGGCGACATCTCGATTTTGGTGCGATTTTTGACGATTTCCATCAGTTCGCGCTTGCATTCCTGATGGGTTTCCCAGATTTTGGCGTCGGGAATGTGATCGACGCGCACGAACAGTTCCGGCTCGGCGCTCCAGCCAGGAATGTATTGGTCGAAGAGTTTCTGCCAGCGCGCCTCCGTCCAGGTGCGCGAGTGGACGCCGTTGGTGATGGAGCGAATCTCGTAGCCAGGAAACATATTCTGCGAGACTTCGCCGTGCTTTTTCGCCACGCCGTTGTGATAATCGCTCAGATTGAGCGCGAGCGTCGTCATGTTCAACTGCTCGTGTTCATTGCCGAATTTTCGGAAGGCATCGAGGGGAAAAGTGTCGCCCATCACTTCCTGAACCAGATTCCAATTGAAACGGTCGTGTCCGGCCTCGACGGGCGTGTGGGTGGTGAAAACGCACAAATCCTGCACGCTTTCCACGTCCCACACCAGATTTTCGTCCCACACGGTTTCCACGCTGCGTTTGGTGCGCTTGAGCAGTTCCAGAACGAGCAGGGCGGCGTGGCCCTCGTTCATGTGATATTTCTTGACGTTGTAACCCAGGCTTTGCAGCATCAGGACGCCGCCAATGCCCAGAATGACTTCCTGTTTGAGGCGGTAGCGCTCGTCGCCGCCGTAGAGATGGTAGGTGAGGCCCCTGTCCCATTCGTGGTTTTCGGGTAGATCGGTGTCGAAAAAGTGAATCGGCACGATGTCGCCCTTTTCGCCGACCAGGTTGAAGCGCCACACCGCGAGATGCACGTCGCGCCCTTCGAGGCGCACCTTGACGCGATTGGGCAGCAAAATCATGCCCTTTTCGGCGGGATTCCACTCGACGGCGGCTTCGCTTTGCCAGCCGTCGGGATCGAGATGCTGGCGAAAATAGCCCTTGTTGTAAAGCAGCGACATCGCCACGACGGGCAGGCCCAGATCGGCGGCGGATTTGAGCGTATCGCCGGCCAAAACGCCGAGGCCGCCGGAATAGGTGGGAATATCGCTTTGAAAGCCGATTTCCATCGAAAAATAAGCGATGCGAGGTTCGCGAAGAGTAGAGACGCGCAAGAAGAAACTCCAATGGGACGAAAATGGGGGCGAGGGCTTGGTGTGGCCCGACGCGGCCCCAGTGTTCGCCAAAAGCCGCGCGCGCGACAAGCGCAATCGGCGAAAAAGACTCGAAACCAAAAACGCCAAAGACCGCAAATGATGGCGTAAACTGCACCCCGATGAAGGCGTTGACCAAAGGTTTGATCTGGCCCTGGCGTGGCCTGGCGCAGCGCAAGCGCGAGGATGCCCCCGCCTCCGTTGCGCGCCCGTTGCACGCGCCGCGCGCCCTGCCGCGACCGGCGCTGCGCTGGGTGGGACCGTTGGGCAAAATCGCGCTCCGGCCCTTCAACTGGGACTACGATGCCGACATCGTGTGCCGGTGGCAAAGCGAAACCTACGCGCTCAATTTCGCCGCCTTCCACTTCAACGACACTTTCGCCTCGGCCTTTCGCCACGATTTGCGCCGCGCCATGCTCGACGAAGCGCACGGCCTGTTCGTGCTTGACGAAGGGCCATCGGGCGGCGAAAGCTGCGGTTTCATCTGGCTCGTGGTGTGCCAGAACACCTGGACGAGCGAGCGTTACGGCTACATCAACAACCTCTACATCGTGCCGGAAAAGCGCGGCCAAAAACTGGGCGAATCGCTGCTTGGGTTTTCCGACGAATGGTTCAAAAGCCGCCGCGTCAGCAAACTGCGCCTTACCGTGACCGCTTCCAACCAGGCGGCGTGCCGCCTGTATGAAAAAGGCGGCTACGAAGTGACGCGATGGGAGATGGAAAAAGAGATTTAACGGCAATGTGGGGAAACCTCCCCCGCCCCCTCCTTGGTTTGGAGGGGTTGGCACACACGCCGGGTCCTGTTTTAAACAGAACGAGCCAGGAAGTTGCAAATGGGTAAACCCGCCATAACAACGAGGGGGCCGGGGCGGGTTCTGCGCGCATCAAATTGGTCACATGACCCCGCCATCCCGTCGTTGCAAAATCGGTGGCCAATCGGGGGGCGACCCCCCGAAAATTTTTGTCCATTTGAATTGGCCGTCCCACTACATTATTTGCCATGAACGAAAAGCCTTTTTCTTCCGACCTCAATGCGCCCGCCGCTTCGCCGCCGATTGCGCCGCCGAGCGCCACGCCGCCGCTTGCACCGGCGCCCGCGCCTGTCGAAACGGCCCCCGATGCACCCAATGACGCGCTCCAGAGCGCTTTGCAGATGCGGAGTTCGGGCGCCAACTGGTTCTACTGGATCGCCGGACTTTCGGTCGTCAATTCGCTGCTTCTTGCCTTTGGCAGCGACACCTCGTTTCTCCTCGGCCTGGCCGCCACGCTGTTTATTGACATTGGCGCACGAACATTAGGTGGTGCGGCTCACGGCATCGCCCTGGTTCTCGATTTCCTGCTCATCGGCTTTTTCGCCCTCTGTGGCGCCAAAGCCAGCAAAGGCGCAAACTGGGCCTTCATCGCGGGTGGCCTGCTTTACACGCTTGATATGTTGCTCACGGCGTTTTTCAAAGAGTGGATCGGCGTCGGGCTGCACATCTGGGCGCTGTTCGCGCTGTTTTCGGGCTACAAAGCCAACAAAACCGTCCGCGAACTGCAAAAAACCACCACCGCTTCGCCCTGGAGCGGCTGAAACGCGGCGAGGTGGGGCTTGCTTCGAAAGCCAACGCCAAAACAGGTAGAACTTACGCACGGCTTGATTTCGCTCGACTGAAGTCGGCGCTATGGGCGAGCAGGCTCGCTAACTTTCGGCCTGCGCCGAAACCAGGCAGTGTGGTTCCCGCGAAGGCGGGAAGTTAGCACCGAAGGTGCCCATAGCGCCGACTTCAGTCGAGCGAAACCAAGCCGTGCGTAAGTCCTAACAGGTAAACTTGGCCCGTCAACCACCTAACGACCCAACCACCCATTTTATGACCGAATCCCCAGATTTCGACGCCTCCGCCGCAGTAGCCCATTTCCAGGAACGTTTAAGCGCCGTCAAAAACCAGATGGCGCGCGTTCTGGTGGGTCAGGAAATGATTGTCGAGGGCGTTTTGATGGGCCTGATGTCGGGCGGCCACATCCTGCTCGAAGGCGTGCCAGGCCTTGGCAAAACGCTCATGGTGCGTGCGCTGGGCAGCAGTTTGGGCCTCGATTTTTCGCGCATTCAGTTCACGCCCGACCTCATGCCCGCCGACGTGACCGGCACCAACATCCTCGCCGAAACGCCCGAAGGCCGCCGCCGTTTCGAGTTTCAGCGCGGGCCGGTTTTCACCCACATTCTGCTCGCCGACGAAATCAACCGCGCCACGCCCAAAACCCAGTCGGCGCTGCTCGAAGCGATGCAGGAAAAAAGCGTCACCGTCGCGGGCACGACTTACAAATTAGAAGAGCCTTACATCGTTCTCGCGACGCAAAACCCCGTCGAACAGGAAGGCACCTATCCGCTTCCCGAAGCGCAGCTCGACCGCTTTCTCTTCAAACTGAAGGTCTATTTCCCTTCGGCGGACGAACTTCTTGAAATTCTCAACCGCACCACCACCAGCTATGAAGACAATCCGCAGCCGGTTTTGAGCGCGGCGGAGATTCTCAAACTGCGCCAATTGGTGCGCGAAGTTCCGGTTGCGCCCCACGTGCAGGAACACGCCGTGCATCTGGTTCTGGGCACGCACCCCGATTCGGAATACGCGACGGAGAATGTCAAACGCTTCGTGCGCTACGGCGCTTCGCCGCGCGGCGCGCAGGCGCTTATTCTGGCCGCCAAAGTGCGTGCCCTGCTCGAAGGCCGCTTCCACGCTTCGTTCGAAGACATCGATTTCGTGGCGCGACCTGCCCTGCGTCACCGCATTATACTTTCCTTCGAAGGCCAGGCCGAAGGCGCCGACACCGACGAACTCATCGAGGAACTGCTCGAACGCCACGCGCCCGTCGCGGTTTAGCGGCCTCATTGATTTTGTGCCGCGTGATTTTTGTTTGAATTAAGAGCGAATCATGTCCCACCCCGCCGTTTCTTCCTCGCTGCGCGTTTTGGTCGTGGACGACCAACCCGATTTGCTCTCCATGCTCGATTTGATGATGCAGCGCCGCAAATACGCCGTCAAAACCGCGCTTTCGGGCGACGAAGCCCTCGAAGTCGCGCCCGATTTCGCCCCCCACGTGGTGATTTCCGACATCGGAATGCCTGGCATGGACGGCTACCAATTGATGGCCCATCTGCGCGCCGCGCCCGATTTGGCGCCCTTCAAATCCATCGCGCTTTCCGGCTACGACCTCCACACCGAAACCAGCCGCGCCCGCAGCGCCGGTTACGATGCCCATCTCCTCAAACCCATCGAGTTCGACCAGCTTTTTGAAATGATCGAAGAGTTGGTGGGCGAAATGGAAGTGGACGGCTGCGCCCAGTAAAACCGTAAGGGTGGTTAATGCCTCGCTTTAATTGTTCTTCTGATTTTTCTTTTAATCACGGAGGGGACAGTCAGCTTGCGGGCATTTAAATACTCAAATTCTGTGACTGGATTGGACTGTATCGACAGGTTTGACTGGTCGGTAAAAGCCGGAATCCTTGCTTTTAAGGCAGCAACAAAATGAACTGCAATTGTTGCCTCTGTTATCTCAACTTCCTTTTCTGTGCATCTAAGCTGGGAAGGAGAAAATATCCTACATCCTTTGTGACCAAACAAAAGAGCGAAACAGGTTTGTTCTTTCAGATTAGGGAAAGCCTGCCATAAATCTTCCTGTCCCAAAAACCATTCGATGTAATCCAGGTCATAAAGAGTTTGAGGAAGCCGGAATAACCCCGTGTTGCATCCAAAAGGTAACCTATTCTTGCCTTTAGAGATAAGCTTTAGTAACGGCCCTGAGTATCCTTGAGCGTCTTCTTCTGAAAAAACGGGAACCAAATCGTCAGGGAATATCCTCACGACCTTACGAAAGAAAAGAATGTCCGAATCAATAAAATTCAGGGTGCCCTCGTTTAACAGTGGAATGTCTAAAAGTTTATTTGATAAAGGATGCTCGCCCCGAAACGCTAAACATTTCGGATGTTTGTGCAGCTTGTCTTTTACCAGTTCTTCCCCCTCTCGCCTCCTGACTATTTCCATCTGAGGAATCTGGCTGAACAGAAATCCGACGTCTTGCTCATCAAGTGAACCATCTTCATGGATTACTAACCTTATTTTCTCCTGAGACGCAGCCACAACAGATTTTAAGCAGACACAACCATTCAATAGATCACGCTTGCAAATTAGGGTTCTCAGAATCATATAAATATCCTTGGGGACAACGGGCTATAGGGGATCGAGCTTTACCGATGAAGGTTTCAATCACTTCAGTGCTTACGCTTCGCGTTCTCAACTCTCAGAAAAAGCGAACTAAATAGCCTATCCCACTGTTTAATGTCTCTTTTTGATTGTTCTCTTAATTTCCCTTTTAATAGCCAATGCAGCATTTGACTTAATCGCGGATGCCACAGTCAACTCGCGGGCATTTAAATATCGAAATGTTGTGATTGGATTGGACTGTATCGACTCGCTTGATTGATCAGCAAGAACACGAATCTTTTCTTTCAATCCAGCGATGAAATGGATTGCAATTGTCGCTTCTGTGACCACAGCTTTCTTATGTGTGCATCTGAGATTTGAGGGAGAAAAAATTTTACATCCTTCGTGACCAAACAAAAGAGCAAAACAGGTTTGCTCTTTCAAAGCGGGAGCGATTTGCCATAAATCCTCCTGGCTCAGAAACCATTCGATGTAATCCAGGTCGTAAATAGTTTGAGGAAGCCGAAACAACCCTGTGTTGCATCCAGAGGGCAGCCTGTTCTGGCTTTTAGAGATAATTTTTAGCAATGGGCCAGAGTATCCCTGATCGTCTTCTTTTGAAAAAACGGGACACAAGTTTTCGGGAAATATCCTCACAATTCTGCGAAAGAAAAGAATATCCGAATCAATAAAGTTCAGGGTTGCCTCATTCAGCAGTGGAATGTCTAAAAGTTTATTTGATAGAGGGTGCTGTTCCCGATACGCCAGACATTTCGGATGTTTTTGTAACTTCTCCTTAACCGCTTCTTCGCTCTCCCGCCTCCTGACTATTTCCATCTGAGGAATCTGGCTGAACAGAAATTCAACGTCTCGTTCATCAAGCGAACCATCTTCATGGATTACTAACCTTATCTTCTCCTGAGACGCAGCCACAACAGATTTTAAACAGATACAGCCATTCAACAAATCACGCTTGCAGATTAGGGTTCTCAGAATCATATAAATATCCTTGGGGACAACGGGCTATAGGGGATCGAGCTTTACTGGTGAGGGCTTCAATCACTTCTAAGTATAGCGAGTCCGTTTACCATCCCTTGCTGCGTCTTAGTGAAAGGCCAGGCGATGTCAAAAGAGGCGATTTTATCGGCAACGCTCTACCCGAAAGTGGGTTGGGACTCAAAATTCTCCATGATCGCAAGAAGTGCAGTCACTCGCCGTTATCGCTACAAACCATCGCGCACCCGCTCGAACACCTCGCGGGCCCTCGCGGTGTGCATCGTCCATTCGCTCTCGAAACGCGTCGTCGCCTCGCCGTTTTCAACTCCTGGAAACGCGGCGCGCGCCCACAATGCGGCCTGAGCGCTTCCCCATTTCGCGGTCGTGGCGCCGCCTTCCTGCGCGATTTGCAGGCGCAGTTCGGCGCGCCGCAGCCAGGTGTAGGCTTCGTCCAGACTCTCCCATTCGCTCTCGGAAAGCAACTCCGCATCGCGCGCCGCGCTCAGTTGGCCCCGCGTGCTGGGCGTCTGCATTGCGGGGAAACGGGCGCCGTGTTTCATCGCCAGCCACTGCGCGGCCCATTCGATGTCGGCCAGCCCGCCGCGCCCCATTTTGAGATCGAAAACTTCGCCCTTGGCGCCGCGTTCCTTCTCGACGCGACTCTTGATGTGCTTCAACTCGTCGCTCCAACTTGCGCGCCACACTTCGGGAAACGCGGCGCCGCGCGCCAGCGCCATCGCGCGCGCGCCTGCCTCGCCGTCGCCCGCCGCAAAACGCGCCCGCGTCAGCGCCTGACGCTCCCACGCCGCGAAACCGGAATTTTCACTCTCAAAATACTCGCGCAACGCCTCCAACGGCGAGGCGAGTGCGCCACTGCTGCCGTAGGGCCGCAAACGCGCATCAAGGGGAAAGCCAGCGCCGTCTTCGGTTCGTTCGCCGCAAAACGCGATGAGCTGCTCCGCCCAGCGCGCCGCAGTCGATGCGGCGAGCGGCGACGCTTCGTAGGTCGTGTAGGCGAAAACGACATCGCAATCCGACCCGTAATGCATCTCGACGCCGCCAAATTTGCCCATTCCCAGAATACAAAAGCCGATTTGATGCGACGCGGGCCGCAGTTCGCCGCGAATTTCTTCGCAGGCTAAATCGAGACACGCCCCTGCCAGCAGCGCGATTTCGGCGGTGATTTGGTGCGGCGAAACTTCCAGAACCAGATCGCGCAGCCCGATTCGCAGCAGTTCGCGCCCGCGCCAGCGCCGCAGCGCGGCTTTGCGGTCGCGGAAAGTCAGGCAGTAATCGCGACAGGCGGCGCGCGCTTCGTCGGCGGATCGGGCGCGTTCCAGAAGCGCGCGATTGGCGGTTAAATCGAGCAGTTGCGGGAAGCGAATCAGGGTTTGCGCCAGAGTTTGCGCGCCGCCCAGAATCGTCCAGATCGCGTCACTGAGACGCGGCGACGAATCCAGCGAACGCAGCAGGGACAGCCGGTTGCCCGACGCCTCGCACAAATTTTCGAAGTTGACGAGCGCGCGTTCGACATTCGCCGCGCGCTCCAAGCCGCGCATCGCGCCTGGCAAAGCCGCGCGAATCTGGCGCGAAAGCGGCGCGGGAAGCGGCCTCGACTGCGTGCCGTGCGCCAGCCGGTTGAGCCGCGCCAACTGGGGCCCATCGCGCCATTTCGGGGGCAAAAGCGCGTCGATTTCCTCGATTTCGCCGTGAAAAAACGACCAGAACAGCCGCTCGCACAGCGCGCGAATCGCGCCCATCCAGTGCGCCTGTTCCTCGTCGAGCCAGCGCGAGGCTGCCTCGCCGCGCCAGTCGCAGCCCAGTCGCCGCGCGAGGGCCGCTTTTTCCTCGGTTTTCTGGGGCAACACCCGAATCGCTTTTTCGTTCCACAGTTGCAATCGATGTTCGGCGACGCGCAGCCACAAATAGCCTTCGCGCAAAATGCGGGTTTCATCGGGCGAAAGCGCGTCCATTTCATCGAGAACATCGAGCGCGCGAAGCGTGGATTTGGCGCGGGCGCGCGGATGGGTCGGCCCGATCATCATTTGCAATTGCTGCACGATCCATTCGGCGTCACGGATGCCGCCTGGCCCCGATTTGAGATTGTTTTTATCAAGTCCGTCGGGCGTTTTTTCGCTTCGTTTTTTCATCTCGAAGACTTCGCGCAAATGCCCGTCGTCGCCGCGCCGCGCCCAGGTGATTTGCCGCGTGAAACGGCGAAATCGCCGCCCCAACTTCGCATCGCCCGCCACCACGCGCGCCTTGATGAGCGCCTGCCACTCCCACGGCGCCGCATACGATTCGTAGTAGGACAGCGCGTAGCCAAACGGCGTGACCAGCGCGCCGTTGCCGCCATCGGGCCGCAGACGCATATCAACGCGATACATCTGGCCCGCAGCCGTAATTTCGCCCAGTTCGCGCACCAGATTTTGTCCGATTTGGGTTGCATCGTCGCGCCCTTCGGAAAGAAAAATCAAATCGACATCCGAAGAATAATTGAGTTCGCGCGCGCCGCCTTTGCCCAGCAACAGCACGCAAAAACCCTCGGTTTTCCCCTCGCAGACCAAATCGAGCGCACTTTCGATGACGACCTGCGCCAGATCGGAAATCTGGCGCGTCACGAGCGCGAAATCGGCGGCATCGCGCCAACTATCGGTGTCCAAATCCACAAGCCCAATCCGCACGAACTGCGCGCGCCGAAACTTTCTCAGTGCATCGAAAGCCGCTTTGCCGCCTAAATTTTCGAGTTGCGCGCGCGCCAGTTCGCGCACCTGCCCGCGCGACAGTGCCCATCCGCCTTCAAAGGCGATTTCGAGCGCTTCGGGCGAACGAATCACCGAATCGGAGAGCGCCTGCGACCACGAAAACAAACGCGCCAATCGCGCCAGTGCGGTGGGATTTTGGCGTAAACGAGCGAACAGCGCGGCGTGGTCGGGCGCGGCGTCGCAGAGGTTGGAGAAGTTGAGCAGGGCGCGCTGCGGCTCGGCGCTGCGACTCAAATTTTCGAGCAAATCATCGAAAATCTCGCCCAGCGCCGCGATTTCCTCATCGGTTTTGGCGAGCGAGCGGAGCAGCCTTTCGGCGCGCGGCGCGTCGGAAAAACCCAGCGCGTGGAGCGCGAAATGAAGGGTTTGGGTGTCGGGGTCGGGCGCGAAAAATTGAGGGGAAAACGACATGAGAAAACTTTACATGGCAGCGAATAAATTCGCCGCAAAGGAAGGCGAAGTCCGCCTGCGCGGACTGGGGCCTCAACCTGCGAAGGCAGGTTTCGCCTTCCTTTGCGGCGAATTTATTCGCTGCAAGACAAACTTGGGTTAACTTTTTAAACTGATGAATCGCACCCGCATCTACTTCGACAACGCCGCCACGACGCCGCTTCTGCCCGCCGCGCGCGAGGCGATGGAGCCGTTCTGGAACGACACGTTTGGCAACGCTTCAAGTCCCTACGCCACCTCGCGCGCGGCGCGCATGGCGCTCGATGGAGCGCGCACGCAGGTCGCCAAACTCATCGGCGCGCACGCCGATGAAATCGTGTGGACGGGCGGCGGAACCGAAAGCGACAACTGGGCGCTTTTGGGCGTCGCTTTCGCCAATTTGGGGAAACGCGGTCATTTCATCGTCTCGCAAATCGAGCATCACGCCGTTCTGGAAAGCGCCCAGACGCTGCGCGAACTGGGTTTCGAGGTCGATTTCGCGCGGCCCAACTCGGATGGCGTGGTCGAACCTGAAGAAATCGCCCGACTGATGCGAAAAGAGACGCTTTTGGTGTCGCTGATGAGCGCCAACAACGAAACCGGCGCGCTGCAAAACGTCGCTGAGGTCGCCAAAATTTGCCACGAAAACGGCGTGCTTTTTCACTGCGACGCGACGCAGAGCGCGGGGAAATTGGCGCTCGATGTGGACGGGCTTCAGGAGGGAGGAGGGAGGAGGGAGGAGGGAGGTTTGGGGTTTTCCTCCCCCCTCCCTCCTCCCCCCTCCCCCCTTGACCTCCTCACACTTTCGGCTCACAAAATCGGCGGGCCAAAAGGCATCGGCGCGCTCTACATCCGGCGCGGCACGAAGATGAAGCCGCTCCTGCGCGGCGGCGCGCAGGAGCGCGGACGGCGCGCCGGAACCGAAAACGTGCCCGCAATCGCGGGGTTCGGCGTCGCGGCGACTGCGGCGCGCTGCGATCTGGAATCCAACGCGGCGCATCTCGAAACTTTGCGAAATCGGCTCGAAAATGGGCTGAGTGAAATGGAAGTCGAAATCATCACTCAAAATGCGGCGCGCGCACCGCATATTTCGAGTTTCATCGTGCAGGGCGCGCGAGCGGAATCGCTGGCGCTGAGTCTCGATTTGGCGGGATTCGCGGTGGGAACCGGCTCGGCGTGCGCGTCGGGCGCCCTGGAGCCGTCGCACGTTCTGGCGGCGATGGGTTATGCTCCCCAGCAGGCGAAATCGGCGCTGCGCGTCTCGTTCGGGACGCAAAATACCGTCGAGGAAGTCGATGAGTTTTTGGAGACGCTGCGGCGTCTCAGGGAACGTAGATAAAGGCGGATTTGGAACGCGCGCTGCTTGCGGCTCATCGAAAAGAGGCAAATAGCATGACACGCGCACTTTTATGGTTTGGCGTGGTGAGCGGATTCCTTTTCTGCGCGCTTTGCTCCTATTATTCGCTGCTCGACTGGGGCGAATTGCGGCGCGCATATGCGGTATTTTCGGTCTCGCAAGACGGCGATTTGAAAACCGTTTTCGTGGCGGAAGCGCGGCAAAACATTCACCGCATCAATCTTTTCGCCGATGTGGTGTGGGCGCTGCTCAGCGCGATTCTGGCGGTCGTGAGCGCGGTGGGACTGGCGATATTGCGCCGATTGGATGAGAAAAAATGAAACAACGAGTTTTAATGGCGATGAGCGGCGGCGTCGATTCGAGCGTCGCGGCGGCGCTTCTGGTCGAGGGAGGGTATGAAGTCATTGGCGTGACGATGAAACTGTGGGCGGGCGAAGACGACCCGTTTGCCGCGCATCGTTTCGGCGGCTGCTGCACCGTCGGAAGCAGCGAGGACGCGCGGCGCGTGGCGCATTTGCTCGATATTCCTTATTATGTGCTGAATTTGCAGGACGAATTTCACGCCCGCGTCGTCGATGATTTCGTGGCGGGGTATTCCGACGGCAAAACGCCCAATCCGTGCGCGCGGTGCAACGAATGGATCAAATTTCGCGCTTTTCTGGAGCGCGCCGACGAGTTGGACTGCCACTTCATCGCGACGGGCCACTACGCGCGCATCGAGCGCGACGCCGGTGGCACAACTCATCTGCGGCGCGGCAACGACGCGCGCAAAGACCAGAGTTACGTTCTGGGAATGCTCACGCAGCACGAACTGCGCCGCGTTTTGCTGCCGATTGGCGAAATGGAAAAACCGCTGGTGCGCGAGCGCGCCGCAAAACTGGGAATGGCCGTTGCCACCAAGCCCGATTCGCAGGAAATTTGTTTTGTCGAGGACGGCGATTACGCCAAATTCGTCATCGACCGCGCGCCGCAAATGGCGCTGCCTGGGCCGATTTTCGATGAGAACGGCGTCAAAGTCGGAAACCATAACGGACTGGCGCGTTATACCGTGGGACAGCGCAAAGGGCTGGGCATCGCGGCGGCGAACCCGCTTTTCGTGACTAAAATTGACGCGCCCAACAACGCCCTGATCGTCGGTTCCCGCGAGAAACTGGCGCACGACGGTTTCGGAGCGACCCGCGCGACCTGGACGCAAACCATTCCGCGAGCGGGCCAAAAAGTCGCGGCGCAGTTGCGCGCTCACAGCGTCGCGCATCCGGCGCAAATCGTGGCGGCGGACGCCAATGGATTTAAAATTCAATTCGATGCGCCCAGCCAGGGCGTCACGCCAGGCCAGATGGCCGTGCTTTACGACGGCGACGAGGTGATAGGCGCGGGGACGATCACTTAAAGGCTAAAGGATGAAGGCTAAAGGCTGAATCAAGCCAGGCTGCGAAAACTGAGAGTGATTTAGCCTTTAGCCTTCATCCTTTAGCCTTCAACAATCATGGAGTTAAAAGCCAGACAAAAAGCGATTTTAGCAGCGGCGGTCGAGCGCTACGTTCTCACCGCCGAGCCGGTCGGATCGGGCGCGATTGCGCTCGATGCGAAGCTGCTCGCGCAGTTTGGCGCGCTGTCGAGCGCGACGGTGCGAAACGAACTCGCCGAACTCGAAAATCTGGGACTTTTGCGCCAGCCGCACACTTCGGCGGGGCGCGTGCCGACCGAGGCGGGCTATCGCTTTTACGTCGATGAATCGCTGCGCCCGCGCGCCATTTCGGGCGCCGAAGAGCGCCAGTTGGAAGTCGTGGCGCCGCCCGCCGCGTCGGTCGAGGATGCGCTGCGCGAAGCGATGGTGGTGCTGGCCAAATTGACGGGCTATCCGGCGGTGGCGAGCTTGCCCTCGGCCTCGCGCGATACGATGCGTTTCGTGCAGCTCAACCCGCTTCCGCCGCGCCGTTTGATCCTGGTTCTGGTCACGGCGGCGGGGCGCATCGAGCATCGTTTGTTTGAAATCGACGCCGAAATTTCCGCCTCGCGTTTGAAGGTCGTGGTCAATTTTCTCAACGAAAATCTGGGTGGGCAGAATCTCTCCAAGGTGCGCGGCCTCGATTTCGAGACGGTTTCCAAAGGCTTGCACGACGCGCCGGTGTTAGATTTGTCGCGGCGCGTGTGGGAGTTGGTGCGCGATTCGGTGCAGGATATTTCCGACGAAAAAATCGTGGTTCAGGGCCTGATAACGCTTCTGGACGAGCCGGAATTTTCGCAAATCGGCCCCGCGCGCGCCGCGATGCGTTTGTTCGAAGACGAAGGCGCCATCGGTGGACTTTTGCGCGTCGCGCAGGAGCTGCCGCCCAATTTTTCGACCTCGCGCGCGGTTCGCATCGGGCACGAAATGCCGCGCCTCGATCCCAATCTCGAACAGACCGTGACGCAGTTTTCGTTTGTCGGCATCTCCTACGGCGCGGGCGGCGAAACGCTGGGCGCGCTGGGCGTGATGGGGCCGTCGCGGATGCGCTACGCCGATGCTGTCGCCCTGGTTCCGGCGCTGGCGGCGCGTTTGCAAAAAACACTCGAATCGTTTTAAAGGAGGAGTCAGCGACTAAAGTCGCCGCAAAGGAAGGCGAAGTCCGCCTGCGCGGACTGCCTCAACCTGCGAAGGCAGGTTTCGCTCCCCTTTGCGGCGAATTTATTCGCTGACTCCCTGTTTCTGTCAAAATTTGAGGGGCGCCGCGCGGCGGCGCCGCTTTCATTCGCATTTTTCCCATTTTTTGAGGTCATTTTATGAGTCAACATTCCGAAGAGGAAATCGAAACTTTCGACGACACCAATCCTTTCGCTGAAGACACCGAACTGCAACTCCGGCAGGAATTAGCGCAAAGCGAAGAAAAACTGGCGTATCTCAGCGCCGAATTTGAAAATTACAAGCGCCAGACCCTGCGCCGCCTTGATGAAGAGCGCGCCCGCGCCAAGCGCCGCGTGTTGGAAGAGATTTTTCCGGCGATTGACAACTTCAACCTCGCCCTGCAGCACGCGGGCACGGCCAAAGATGTCGCCACGCTCAAAGTCGGCCTCGATTTCATTGCACAGCAGCTCGAAACCGCGCTCAAAAGCGCGGGACTCGAACCCATCGAAACCCAGGGCGCGACTTTCGACCCCACCAAGCACGACGCGCTCGAAGAACTCGAAATCGAAGGCGCCGATGCGGGCACCATCATCGAGGAAACCCAGCGCGGCTATACGCTGGATGGCCAGGTTTTGCGGCCCAGCCGCGTGAAAGTGGCGCGCTAACGCTTAGTAAGGGGAGAAAGGGAGAAGGGGAGTAGAAGTCGAGCCTACAAGGGGCCGCTTCGATTCCCACTCCCCTTCTCCCACTCTCCCCTTCTCCCCTTCTTTAACAATGGCTCAAGATTATTACGAAACCCTCGGTGTGCAGCGCGGCGCGTCGGCGGATGAGATTCGCAAGGCGTATCGCAAAATGGCGCGCGAGCATCATCCCGATGTCAACCCGCAGCGCCGCGAGGAAGCGGAAAAGCAGTTCAAGGAAATCGGCGAAGCCTACAACGTGCTGTCCGACGAGCAAAAGCGCGCGCGCTACGACCGCTACGGCGCCGAAGGCGTGAGCGGCGGCCCTGGCGTCGATTTTTCGGGCGCGGGCGGTCTGGGCGATTTATTCGAAGTCTTTTTCGGCGGCGCGGCGGGCGGCGGCGTGGGAACGCGCGCGCGTCAGGATTTGCGGCGCGGCAGCGACATTCGCGCCGATGTGCGGCTCACTCTCGAAGAATGCTGGGCGGGCGTTACCAAAGATTTGCGCGTGCCGACGCTTCTCACCTGCGGGACGTGTTCGGGTTCGGGCGCGGCGCCTGGGAGTTCGCCGGAAAGCTGCGTGCAGTGCGCGGGGGCTGGTCGCGTGCGCGAGGTTCGCAACACTTTTTTCGGGCAGTTCGTGCAGGAAGCGCCCTGTCCTCGCTGCGGCGGGCGCGGGAAAATCATCGCCAATCCGTGCCCGACGTGTCGCGGCGAGGGCCGCGAGCGCCGCCAGCGCGAAGTTTCGATTGCGATTCCGCCTGGCGTGGATGAAGGCGACCGCGTGCGCGTCACCGGCGCGGGCGAGGACGGCCAAAACGGCTCGCCGCCTGGCGATTTGTATTGCTTTATTTCGGTCGAGGAACACGCCAACTTTCAGCGCCGCGAGAACGACGTGCTGCACGTGATGAACATTTCCTACGCGCAGGCCGCGCTCGGCGACAAAATGGAAGTGCCGACGCTGGAAATGAACGGCGAAAAACACGTCATGGCGGAGATTACGGTGCCCGCCGGAACCCAGAACGGCACGCCGTTTCGACTCAGCGGCAAAGGCTTCACCACGCGCGGCGGCTATCGCGGCGATCAGGTATGCGTGGCGCGCATCGTGGTGCCCAAAAAACTCACCGACCGCCAGCGCGAACTGCTGCGCGAACTCGCCGAAATCGAAAACGAGCAGATCGAAGAACACCCGCGCGGTTTTCTGGATAGGTTGAAGGACGCTTTCGGGCTGGATTAAAGCGGCATTGGTCTGCAAAGGTCAAAGATCATACTGCCAGAAACGCCAGAAGGATGGGGGCGATTGCGGCGTAGCTTTCGCAATGACGGCGAGCAAGGAAAATCGGGCGTTTAGGGAGCGGTTATGAAAAAAATCTTGACGTGCCTTCTCATTCTTTCGCACGGGGTTTTGTGTTGGTCTGCATTGGTTCGCCCCGCGCGAGCCGCAAAGGACACCGAGGGCCGAGCCATACGCCCACACACACTCCCTATCACTGTTGTGGCGGGCGAAAGAATCGGTGCAATTAAATTGGGTATGCATCGCGCTACTGTGCGTGCGGCATTAGGAAAACCGACCACAACGTTTAGATTGCCAGGTAGCCTTCAAAGCGACCTCTGGCGGACAAACTCCACTCCCTCCTATCGAAAAAGTCCGAACACCTTAGAAGTCGTTTATCGTCGGGATCGCGTTGTTCAGGTCGAGGTGACCTCTGTTCGGTTCAAGACTGCTCAGAGGGTTTCAACAGCAACACCACTTCACCTCGTTCGCAAGGTTTATCCCCAAATGAGTATCACCAGACTTGTCTACGATAAAGAACATCAGAAACGTCAGCATTACTACGACGATATGGCTCAGGGTATTGCCTTTGAATATTGGCCGGACGAAGGGGAAATCAACACTCTTATCGTTCATCCGCGTGGCGTGGGCGTCATTGTCGATGTGGGTGGCAAGCCGGAAGAAGATTGAAGCCGACAAACCATATTCGCTAAACCTCACTCGCCGCCGCTTCGCGTTCTCGACGTGCGAAAAAGCCCTCAGGACAAAGGTTCTGCGGGCTTTTTTATCTCGGTTTAATGGTTTGCATCGGGAACGCTTCCGGCGTGGACGAGCGGTTCATCAACCAAATGCGAAGCGATGAACCAGACTTGCAGTTCGTTGGTGCGAACCACGTCGGAAATCAGCATATCGTTGGTGCCTTCGTCGCCTCGTTCACCGGCCTGGGCGGCGAATTCGCGCGACTGGGTGAGAATCAGTTCGTGCGCTTCAAGCAGACGCGAAATCTGCGCCGGCACTTCCTCGACGCCTTCGGGCGGATGTTCGATTCGGGTGAGTATCGCCCTGCCCCAACAATTAGCAACAAGATCGAACCGAGCAGCATCGAGTAGTCCGTGCGTGACTCGTGCGCCCTCTTCTCTCGAACACCCCAACAAAAGGGGCCATAAGCTCTGGGGCTGGAATCCCGATCTGGGCAAAGCGGCCAGCGCCAACAGATTCGGCGAAAAGGAACTTCTGAATGCCTTTCCTCTCGTGGGCCGCGCTGTGCAAGCGTTCGGCCTGGCTGTTGGCCGCTTCCACGCAGCCGAAGCCGCTCTGGGCTGCCAGCAAGAACTCGATGTAATCCGATTCGGCACAGTTCAGCACAGCGGGGCGCGTTCATCGCTCTTCCAGCTTAACCCCTTCAACTGCGTAACTCCTAAGCCATTGATCTCCTGGTCTTACCCTTGACTCTAAAAAAATTAGATTAGACTAATTTTTTTATTAAATACTCTTGTTTTTATTTTTAGCCTTAACTAAAATTTCGGTAGCTAATTCCGTCGCGCTCGCGGCGAGGCTGCTAAAACCTTTTGGAGAATGATTGATGTCAATGGCTGCCTTTTTTCGCAAGGCCGTGTTTTTCGTCCACCTATGGCTCGGTTTGGTGCTGGGGCTATACTTCGCGCTGTTAGGCTTGACGGGCGCGGCGATGGTGTTTAACCTCGCGCTCGACGCGCGCCTCAACCCGCACCTGATGCGTGTGGAGTCCCAGGGCCAGCCGAAGCCGGTGTCGCAACTCGTGGCCGTCGTGCGCAGGGAGTATCCTGGCGAATGGATTCGCCAGTTGAACGCACCACAGCACGGACGCAACACATGGGAGTTCCGGCTGGGCAAAAGCGGCCTGGCCTCGCGTGAGGTGTTTGTCGATCCCTTCCGCACGCGGGTGGTGGGCGAGCGCCAGCGCGGTCAGGCGCTCATGCCGTGGATAAAATGCCTGCACAGTGAGTTGCTGCTCGACGAGCGGGGCGTGATTCTTAATGGCTACGGGGCGCTGCTGTTGAGCCTGCTGCTGGCCAGCGGATTGTGGCTGTGGTGGCCGCGCGAATGGAAGCAGTTGCCCTCTCGCCTGAAGATCAAGCGCGGCGCCCCCTTTCGCTGTCTGGTGCATAACTGCCACAACGCCTTCGGCGTCTACTCGCTGCCGTTGCTCCTGGTGATCACGCTATCGGGCGCAGCGTTCATCTTCAATGAACCGGTGGAGGCGTGGGTCTACCGCCTGACGAACACGCCGCCCCATCCCCAAGCGCCCAAAGCACCGCGCTCGCGCCGACCCGATTTGTCGCTCGACGAACTGCTGCGTCGCTCGGCTCTCGCTGCGCCAAACACCGAACTGGCAAAGGTGCGTCTGCCACGCGAGGCAACCGATGCCCTGGGCGTCAGCCGGCGTTATCCCGAAGGCGTCGAAGGCGCGGATACGGTGCAGATCGACCTCGACCCACGCACCGGAAAGGTGCTCGGCGTGGATGATCCACGCGGCGCGGCGATGGGGCAGCAATTTCTGCGCATCCTGCGGCCCCTGCATTTTGGCACCTGGGGCGGGCTATTCGGGCTGCATATGCCGGTGAAAGCACTCTACGTGTTACTTGGCTTTGTGCCGACGGGATTATTCGTGACCGGCGCGCTCATGTGGCGCGAACGGCGACGTGGCCGTGCGCGGACGCGCGCGCGGCGCATGGATGTGGGCCACACCACGCCCGAACTTCTCGCCGACACGCCACAGCGATCACGGCAATCCGTGCCGGAACTGGTGGCCTCCTCATCGGATCAAAGGTGAAATGAACTGTTTCAATAGATCGAGCGACGAATGGAGAGGCGGTCCGTTTTGCGCCGCATTCGGTGGCCTGCGCGCAGCTTGACTGTGGCCGGAAGAAAGCACTCCGTAACGTTTCATAGTTACGGGGTGCTTATTCTATAAACGCTCAAGGTGGGGTTACAGTAGCGAGTTAATGTTTAAACCCAGCCGCCGTGCTACGATGATGGCAGCGAGGTTCGTGCGTGACTCGTGCGCCCAGTCGCAGAGGAGTTGATTCAGCGATGCATGCGCCCGTCCTCTATGCGCGCCGCCACGCGGCAACCGGCGCTGCAACAGGGGCACGTTGCTTCGCTGCGTCAGGCGTGTGTTATCTGGTGTTCCGGATGATATGGCGCAGGTTCGCGTTGCTAAAAGCTGAGCGCTAAAAGCGGTTGGTGACTTCGAGGAAGGCGAAGCGTCCGTTGTCGTTGCGCGGGTAGATGTTGGAAATCACGCGGCCACCGGACGCTGCTCCCAGGTAAAAGCCGATTTGCGTGCGCGCGCTGAGTTGATAATCCAGGCTGATGTCATAGACGCGGGATAGGCTCCTGCTACCGCCTGAAGGCCGACCGGCGTAGCCAAAGGTGTCGTCCTCAAAAGCGCCGCCGCCTGCATAGTAAAGGTCGCGCGCGTTGCCCAGACGCACCTGGTGCGCGTCAAGGCGAACCGTGAACCTGGGGTTGGGGCGAAGGATGAGTTGGGCGAAAGCGTCCTCGTTGTTCATCAGGTTGTAAAACGGAAAGCGGGCATAGATGCGCGGCGTGGGCAGCATTTGAAAAAACGTGCCGTGCCGGCCATCGGACGGATCGCGGTCGCCCGACGAACGGAAGTAGCCCACGCGCAGCCAGGGTTTGAGCCGCGTGTTTCGCGGCTGGTAGCCAGCTTCGAGGGCCAGCGCGGCGGCGCGGTGATCGAGGTTGCCCCAGTCGCCGTCTTGCAGCGCCCCCCATGCCAGCACATCCGCCGTGCCGCCGCCGGTTTTGAAAGCAGTGAGATAGTGGGCGCCCAGCGTGGTGACGCCGATGTTTTCGCGGTCGGCCTGTCGCAGGGCGAGCGGACGATTGTCCACCTTGACAACGTCACTCCTGCCGTCGCGGTAATGCGCGGCGAAGAGGCGCGCGTCACTGCGGGCGCGCGGCACGGTGTAGGCGCCATAAAGGAAATCCACGTCCAGTTCGCCGTTGCCGCGCACCTGAAAGACGCCTTCGGTAGCACGCGCGCCGACCAGAGTGATGTTGCCGGCGGGCGTATTGCGAACCAGTTGCAGGCCATCGAACGAGCGTTGCGCGTGCGAGAATCCGAAATTTCCAATGAGGCGCTGCGCGATGCGCTCGCGCTTGAGGTAGGCCAGACTGGGATCCCTGGGCGTGGTTTCGACGCCTTCGGAGAACTCGAAGCGGCCCAGTCGCAGGCTGTTGGCGGCGCCACCTATCCCCCTGAAGCGCACGAACGCCTGTTGGACGAAAATGCCCTGGGGCTGCTTGTCGTTGCCGTTGGCCGCGAAGTAGGACGCTCCCAAACCCAACTGTCCGGCGGGCGGCGGTGTAACGGCATCAGTGGGCAGGTTGAACAGCGTAGGCTGATTCAGATCGAATTGGAAGTCGGTTTTGGGCCGGCTCAGCCCGATGCCGACGCGCAACAGGTTACCGACGTAATTGTAATTGCCGTCGCCCGTCGCGCCCTCAAAGAAGTCGAAGCTCTCACCACGCGTGCGGTTAAAACCGCTAACAGTGAACTGGCCGAGTTTGATGGGTGCGGGTGTGGGCGCGGCTTTGGCGGCTCCGGCATCCGGAGAGCCATTTTGCGGCGTGATAGTGGCCGAAGGCGGCGTTGTCGCTGGTGGCGCCGTGACTGCTGGCGCTGTGGCCGATGGCGCGGCGGGCTGGGCGTAAACGAGATGGTGCGCGTGAAGAAAAACAAAAATTGTGAAAGCGATAGACAACCGGAAGTTGAGGAATCGCTGTGTTGGATGCGATGGAATTACGGTCACGCGGGACATCCTCTTTCGTCCCAGCGCATGACGGATTAACACCTGGTCGAACCTTTGCGTTTTATCCTGGAACGTCACTGGCCACAGGCATTGTTTCATTGATGTTTTTCCTTAGTTTTCACCTTACGCATCGGCCCCCTGTCCGGTGTCGCTTCGAGCCAAACGCAGCGAGGTATGAGCGCAAAACAGGTCAGTTCAAGCTGGCAACGGTTTTCTGCGGCGCGCGAATTGTGAACATCGCGCTTCGCCCGATGGGTTTAGTCATTTCGACGAAGACGTTGCGGTGCTCGCCGTCGCCCAACTCGATAAGCCGCACCGCGTTGAATCCTTCACCGGCATAAAAGTGCAATGCGCTCTCGTCGCGCTGCACGACGCTGGTCAGCAGAGTCGTCACGGTGCGCGGCAATGCCCTTTCACATCTTTTCAAGAGCGCACGTTCGATGTCCCTGCCGTGATGCGAGGGCAGCACCCAGAGTCGGGACAGAAGCGCCGTTTTTGGCGCGTTGGACTTGACGTTAGCCGCCGCTATACCAACGATGACGTTATTTTGCTCGGCCACGATAAAGCCGCCCTCCGGCATAGTGAAGGTCATGCGCAGATAAGTTTCATTCCAATACTTTGCGAACACGCCGCTCACGCAGGGAGCGGGTTCGACGCCCTGTTCAAACCACAGTGCTCGCCCGAATGCTTGAACCTTCGCCTCGTCACCGACACGCGCCCGCCGTATCGTCAAGTCAGATTTCATCGAACCGCCGCTCACAGGGGTTTGCTTATCCATGGTTTCTCCTTTTTTCGTTGTCCATTTATGCTTCGATTAGCGACTACTAATCATATATTTAGCTATCACTAAAATTTCGTGCCAAGCGCATTTTAGCCGAGCCTAAACTGCGCGTCAAGGGGTTGGGAAAATCGGCGTCGAAGCCATCAACAAGCTGTCTGACTTGTCGCTTCCTCCGGCGGCTTACAGCTTCGGCCTTTCACACGTTTCACATTCGCCACAAAAAAAGCCCGCAGAACAATTGTTCTGCGGGCTTTTTTTGTCTCGATTTAATGGTTTGAATCGGGAACGCTTCCGGCGTGGACGAGCGGTTCATCGACCAGGTGCGAAGCGATGAACCAAACCTGCATTTCGTTGGTGCGAACCACGTCGGAAATCAGCATATCATTGGTGCCTTCGTCGCCCCGTTCACTGGCTTTGGCGGCGAATTCGCGCGATTGGGTGAGAATCAGTTCATGCGCTTCAAGCAGACGTGAAATCTGCGCGGGCACTTCCTCGACACCTTCGGGCGGATGTTCGACTTTGGTGAGTCTGGCGACCGAAGCGGGCATTCCCGTTGTCACGCCGCCCAAAAGCTGGATGCGTTCGGCGATGGTATCGACAAGCGCGCTTTGCTCTTCGAAATGCTTGTCGAAGAGCAGATGCAGTTGATAAAACGTGTGCCCGCTCACCTGCCAGTGATGCTTTTTATACATCATGGTCAGCATGATGGTGTCGGCCAGAATCTGATTGAGCGCGTCCACCGACTGCTTGCGCGCGGCGGCATCGAGGCCGATGGGAATATCGCGGACGGTGCCGTATTGCTGAATGATCGGCCCGCGCTGGTGCAAAATGGGCTGGTTGGCGCCGTCGGCGTGAAAGCCGTTCTTCGCGGCAATGCCGTTGGACTTGGCGGTGGTTTTGGGTGAAATTTTGGTGGCCATGAAAATGTTCTCCAGGAGAGTCGTGTCTTCCAAAACGAGGCAACTTGAATGCCGGTTTCCGCGAAATTGGCCTTAATTAACCCAAGTTGCCACCTATCAAGGGAAAAACCACAGAGACGCAGAGACACAGAGAGAAAAGGAGCAGAGGCCCGTCTTTTGAGCCTCTCTATCTTCTGTTCTCCTCTGTGTCTCTGCGTCTCTGTGGTTTTCCCCAGAGGTCGCTTCACTCTTCATTTTCGTTTTGGTGTTGCAGAGCCGCTTTGATGGTCGAATATCCAAACCCGCGCCGCATCAGGTGTTCGATGGCTTTTTGATCGCGGTCGCGGCCCGAATAGGGCGCCAGTTTGCGCTCCAGCTTTCCCAGCGCCGCGAGCGCGTTGTGCAGTTCGGCCTCGGCGTCGGGAAGCGCCGCCTCGATTTCTTCTTTTGCCACGCCTTTGTGCCGCAGTTCCTGTTGCAGCAGGCGCGAGCCGCGCGGCCTGGAGCGTTCGCGCGCGCCGACCCAACCGGCGGCGAACTGTGCGTCGTCGAGCATTTTGGCACCCTCCAATCGCTCCACAACGCGCGCGATAACTTCTTCGCTCCACTCGTCGCGCTCCAATCGCGCGCGCACTTCGCTTTTCGAGCGCGGGCGATAACCGATGAAATTCGCCGCCGTCACCAGCGCCCTGGCCTCGCCATCCTCGCGCAACAGCGCCGCAAGCTGCGCGGCGTCGAGGCGCATTTGCGGCCTCAGACCGTGTTTGTTGATGACTTCGAGGCTCAGAGCGAAGGAAAATTTGCCGTCGATGAACACGTTCGCCCGCGCGCCGAGATGCTTTTTGACGCGCTCCTGCGCCACAATCAGCGTTATCTCGCCAGGGAACGGCTGGGTTTTCATTTGTCCGACCAGGTGCCGCGCTTCAAATCGAAAAGCCGGTTTTTGGGGTCGAGTTGGAAAGACAGTCCCAGCGTTTTGGCGACGGGCGCGAGCGGCACATAAAGCGTGTTGCCGTATTGACCGCGCAAGAGAACTGGCGCGGGCGAGCCGACCTGGGGCGCGAAATTCAGCGTTTTTGGCCCCGCGACCAGCGTTGAAACGCCGGTTTGGGCGTTCCATTTCAAATCGACTTTGGGCACTGTCCGGCGCCGTCTTTTCAGATCGACCCCGAAACCATCGAGACGGTTTTTCAGATGCGGCAGCGAAATATAAGTCACGCCGTTGCGTGTGAAAGCGGGTGGCAGGGCGATATTTCGGGGCAGCTCGGCGGGCACGGTGCCCACGCGAAAAGTGACGGTATTCCGAAGCCACTCTGGTGGGGTTTCCAGTGAACCTCGATCCAGCATCCAAAACGGAACGGTGCGCGTGAGGCCGAAGTTGAAATCGCCCTGCGCCTGCCAATCGCGCCAGGTTTTACGGAAAATGGCGCTTTTGGCTCCGGTTTCGAGAGTCATCGGCACGGGCTTGCCCTCAAAAATGGGCAAAGCCGTCCACAGGCCCGACCCCGTGACGCGAATCTCCAGATCGCTCCTCTTCACTTTGCCTTTCCAGTTTTGGCCGGTGAAGTTGTAAGCCAGCGCATTGCGAAGGCCCCATGTCGTGGCTGTGCCCAGCGGCGAAGCGTAGGAAACGCGCACGCGGCGCGTCTGCTTTGGCCCAAACGTCACGGTTTTGAGCCAGTAAGCCTCGGTATTGCCTTCGCCGCTTCGGGTGATGAGGCGTGTGGCGGGCACCCTGTCGCCATCGACCCAGGTCGCAAAACGCAAAAACGCGGTTTGAGTGGCCGATTTGACATCGCCGTAAGAGGTTTCGGGAAAGCCCATCTGCACGCTCGACGCGCCGCCATCGTTGCGAAAAACGAAATCGACGGTGGTTTGATAGGTTTCGCCATCGGTCGTGATGACGATTTTCTCGCTTTGCATCGCAATCGAGCGATGTTCGCCCTGCATCGGTTTGGGCGTGCCGCTCACGCCGGAAAACGCCGAATCGTTGGCGCGCGCGGAGGCGCCCAGACACACAATAGCCGCAATCAAAAGTCCATAATGTTTCATTTCAGTTCTTCCCATACTCGCAGCACTTCCGACACGCTCCACGCCTGCGCGATGCAGCCGCGCGGCGCATGAGGCGCGTCGCCGTCGAAAATCTCGGAAATCGAGCCAATTCCCGCTTCATCGAGATGCGCGATGAGCGGCGCCAGCCATTGCCGCACCTGTATTTTAGCTTCATTTGAGCCGCCGTTCACCTTGAGATACGCGCTCAAAAACGCGCCGATGGGCCACGTCCAGACCGTGCCCTGATGGTAGGCCGAATCGCGCGCCCAGCTATCGCCGAGGTAGGTGCCGCGATAGCGCGAATCGCGGGGACTCAGCGAGCGCAAACCGTAGGGCGTGAGGAGTTCGCGCTGCACGACCGCGACGACCGATTTTTCCAATTCCGCGCCCAAAATTCGGTTGGGAAGCGACACCGCCAAAATCTGATTGGGCCGAATCGCGCCGTCGCGGAAATCGCCGTCGATGCAGTCGAAAAGACACCCTTCGGCCTCATTCCAAAATTTGTCGGCGAAGTGCGCCTCGGCGTTGCGGCTCCATTCGAGCGCGATGCCCGCCGTGTTCTCATCCCCGAAACGCCGCGCCAGAATCGCGGTTTCGCACAGCGCGTTGTGCCACAGCGCCTGAATCTCCACCGGCTTGCCCGCTCGCGGTGTAAACGCCGTATCGCCGATTTTGGCGTCCATCCACGTCAGTTGCGAGTGGGCATCACCGGCGCGCAGCAGTCCGTCTTCGGGGTCGGCCCTGATGCCGTAGCGCGTGCCCGCCAGATGCCAGTCCAGGGCTTCGCAAAGTTTCGGGTAAAGCTCGCGCACCGTGTCCCAGTCGCCCGAAGCGTCGCCGTAGCGCGAGACGGCGTTGACAAACCACAGCGTGGCGTCAACGGTGTTGAAATCGGGCACCTCTCCGGCTTCGGGAAAGCGATTGGGAATCATGCCCTGACTCATCGCGCCCGCAAACGAACGCAGAATCGAAGCCGCGATGTCGAAACGGCGCGTCGTCAAACACAGTCCTGGCAAAGCGATCATGGTGTCGCGGCCCCAGTCGGTGAACCAGTGATAGCCCGCCAGAACGGTGTGCAGACCGTCTTCGCGCTTGACGATAAATTGGTCGGCGGCGCGTTTGAGGCGGTTTTCGCTTTCGCTCCAAGTCGTGCCGCCCGCGATTTGCGTGCGGCGCGCGATTTCAGTTGCTTTGGACTCCAGCAGCGTTTCGAGCGGCGCAGGCGCAGTCGTGGCGGCGAAAACGGCGCCCAGTTCGGCGCTGAGTTCGAGCGCAAACGTGCCAGGACTCCAGGCGTCTTCGTGGGGGTCGAGGCCGCGCTCCGCTTCGATGGGCCACTCGAAAAAATGAAACCAGTCGCCGGCGGGCCGAAATTCGCCGTCGTGCAGAAAATGAATCGCGGGCAGATGCGGGTAGGGCTGCATCGTCATCTGGCAGGGCGAAATCTGCGTCGCGCGGTTGAAATCAGGGTTGGCGCAGTGGGTGGAGTGGTAATCGCGGCCCGTGACGAAAGGCCGGATCGAAAGGCGGCACGGCGGCCCCTCGAGAAGCCGATATTCCGCGATGGAAGTGTTCGATTCGCGCGGCATCCAGATCGTTTTTTCGAGACGAATAGTGCCGGTTGGGAGCGGAATTTCGTAAATCCAGCGCGGAAGCGGGTCGAGCGCGAATTCCTTCAAAAACTGGTCGCCGCGCGGCGAAATCGCGCCGCGCCAGATGTTGGCGCTCAAAGCGAAAGTTTGGTCGTCAAGGAAGATGGTTTCTTCGATTTTGGAAATTAGAACGGCGCGCTGTTGCGGCGCGCGGGTCGCGGCGCACAAAAAAGCGTGATAACGGCGCGTGACGGCGCCCGCAATCGAGCCGGAGGCAAAACCGCCGATGCCGTTGGTTTCGAGCCATTCACGAGAAAATTCGGGAGACATTGGGGCGCGGTATTTCGCAAATTGGACGCCTTGAACTATTCACCGCAAAGGCGCAAAGACACAAAGAAATTCTCCGAAAAAATTTTGCGTCTTTGCGGTGAATTAAAACCCCTGTCGCACTTCGAGGCGCAAATCGCGCCGCGCGCTCTGGTAAACCACGCCGTAAGCGAAGACTTTATAAGAGCGCAAAATTCCGAACGTGGTGTCGCGAAAAGCGCGGCGCGCCAGATCGTAGCGCAAGTCGATGGGCACGATGTAGCGCGGCGAAAGTTCGACATCGAAAGTGGTGCGAACCTCGCGCGCGATTTCGATTTCATCGAAAAGAAACGGCGTGCGGCCCGAAAGCGAAGTCGAGCGAAACGAAACTTCGCCGTTCACGCGCGAAAGCAGACGGCCCGCGTATCCCACCTGGAAACCGCGACTGTTGTAGCGCGTGCTGGCGCCGCCGTAGCGCGCGGCGGAAGCGAACAGGCGCAGAAACGGGCCATCGACGGGTCGCAACTGCGTGGAAAACAACAGCCGCCCGTAAAGGCGCGAGGCGCGCACGGCGGGCGCGTCGGGCGCGTTGATGAGGCGCTCGGCGTAGCGTCCGTAGGCGGTTTCAAAGGCAAAACCGGCGCGGCGTCCGCCAGGAAGGTCGAACGCGGCGAAGGTGGGCGAGTTGTAGAGAATTTCGGGCGTGCGGTCGAGCAGAATGCGGTTGGTGAGCTGCGTTTCCACGATGTCGTTGCGCCGCGCGCGCGCGATGAACTCACCGGCGCCGCTTTGCGATTCCAATCCCAGTCCGCCGCGAAAGCCGATGCGCTGCGACAGCCCGATGTCGGCGCCCAGAGTGAGGCGCCCTGGCGTGGGGGAAAGTGAGGTCGCCAGGCGCGTGGTGACCAAAATCCGGTCGGCAGAGGAAAACGAAATGCCAGGCGTGAGGCGGTAAGGCCCAGGAGCCGGCCCGCCGCCCAGTCCCCTGCGAAGCACGTAGGACGGAATGGGCAGGATTTTAGTGTTTTTGAAGTAAAGTCCGGCGCCCCTTACCGCTACGCTGGGTGGCCGCGTGCCATCTCCTGCTGTCGCCTCGATGGTTCTGGCGCGAATGTTGAGCGGCGGCGTGCCATAAATGCGGCGATCCTCGGCGCTCATGCTGCCAGGGCGCAAAACCACGTTTTTGGCGCTGTAGCGGCGTCCGTTGACGAAAAGCGCCCCCGCCGAAATCGACACCACCGCGAGCTGCAACTGCGCGTTGTCGAACTGGCCAGTGCGCTTTTTGAAATCGAAACGCAAATTTTCGCCGCTCAGGGTCTCCAGCGCTGTTTCCCGATAGCCGCGTTTGGGCAGTTCGCTGGGACGCAGTTCGCGCACTTCGACCACCCTCTCGCGCTCCAGACGCACCGTGCCGCTCGCTTCCACGGTCTGGTTCAGGATATCGAGCTGCACGCGCAGTGCCGTGAGTTTTCCGGCGCCGCTTTCGAAGCGCACCGGATTCTCGCTCGAACCCTGCGCGATGATGAGATCGTTCTGGTAGGAAATCTCGTCGGCGAAAAGGCGCGACGGCGGCGCGGCGGGCGCAGGCAAATCATTCGCGCTGCTCACCGGCCCGATGGGTTCCGGCCCGATTTCGGGGAGCGCTTCGAGAGGCGGCGCGGCCTCTTCGTTTTCCGTCATCGTTTCGGCATCGTCGGAAAGGGGTTCATCCGTCGCGGCTTCGGGCGAACTTTCCACCGTCTGGGGCGGCGCGGCAGTGTCTTCCTGAGCGAGAACCGGAACCGCCATCAGCAAAGGCGCGGCGGCGGTCAGAGCGATGAGACGTGGAAAGGAAACGATGGACATAAGGGGGGAATACGGGAGACGGAATACGGGAGATGGAAGGAGCGGTTTCAACTCCCGTCTCCCGTATTCCGTATTCCCCCTTGACTGCCTCCCAAACTAAAAACTCAGGCTCACTCCGCCCGAAACGCGGCCCGCGTTGTTGTCTTTGGACTGCGCGAACAAGCCTTGATAGAGCAGATTGAGGCTGAGCCGTCGCGACACATCGACGCCGACGCCCAGTTGCGCCGCCGTCGCGGGGAGCACGGCCTCGTCTTCGGGCAAGAGGCGCGAGAGGTGCATCGACATCGAGAGCCGGTTTTGCCACAGCGAAAGCGCTGCGCCGCCGCCGATGCGCGCGGCGCTCGCTCCGGTATCGGCGCGCAATTTTTCGATTTCGGTCGAGATTTTGAGGCCTGGCCCGACATTGAGATCGAGTCCGCCGCCCTTCGCTTTGGCCTCTGTCGCGCCCGCGAAAAGCGGCGCAGAAAGCAGCGGCGAATCACCCTGCGCCCCCCCCAACTCGCGCTGCGACGTGGCGGCGCGCAAGGTGAGCCAACGACTGAAATCGTAGGAAAGCGTGTTCTGCGACGCCAATTCCTGCGCGGCCCCGTTCTGGGAAGTTCCCCCGCGCGGCGCGGCGCCAAACGAAGCCGCGAAAGGATCCTGGGCCGAGCGCTCGATGGCCAAACGCGCCGATTCGACGCGCAGGCGCTGCGAGAGCGGAATTTCAATGGACGTGCCGCGAACGCCCGCATCGCTTGGGCCTGGCGAAGAAAGCAGCAGCCCGCCCGTGCGCGGCGCGGTGCTTTTCGCCGGAGATGTGCGCGGCGTGAAATCGACGGGCGCTTCCATCGCGCGCGAATCGGTCGCGGGCGCTTTGGGGGGCTTCAAACCATTTTGTGCCAGTTCGAGCGCCGCGCCGACATCGACTCCCAGTTGGCTCAGTTCGCCGCGCAGTGCGCTAACGAGTCCTTTCACGGCGCGCCACTGCGCGCTCGACACGCGTTTGGGGTCGCGGTTCTGGATTTCGATGAGGGCGCGCGCGGTCTGAAGCGCGGCTTCGTAGCGCGTCAGCGAGGCGGGTTTGGCCTCGCCTGGCTTGGCCAGACCCGAAAGCTGAGCGTAAATCGGGTCGCCGGCGGGCAAAAGCGAAAATTCGTCCGCGCGCGCGGTCTGGAGCGCCGAAAAGGCGCAAAAAATCGTCGCTGCAAGAGCGGCACGACCAAATGGAACGGGGCGAAAGGAGGAAACAGAGCGCTGCATGGCGGGCGCTGAGAGTGCGATGAAAGCGGCGAAACGCGCCCTTCATTCTTATCACATTTGGGGCACGCGGCCCATCGTTTTTTCGCGTTTTCGCGTGGAAAATTGCAATGCTGTTTTCTATAACAGTTCGCTGCGTTCAAACAATGCGATGGTTTCGACGTGCGCGGTCTGGGGAAACAAATCGAACGCCAGAGCGCGGCGCAAGACATAGCCGCCGCCACACAAAGTTTTGGCGTCACGCGCGAGGGTCGCGGGATCGCAGGAAACGTAAACGATGCGCTTTGGCGCGATGCGTTGCAGCGATTCGAGACACGCAGCGGCACCGGCGCGCGGCGGATCGAGCAAAACGAGGTCGAAATCGCCGCGTTTGAAACGCCCCAGTTCGCGCGCCGCATCGCCGGCGCGAAATTCGGCCTGAAGTCCCGCGTTTTTGGCGTTCCAGATCGCGTCCCGAATCGCGCCGCGATGGAATTCGATGCCCACGACATCCGCGCCCGCGCGCGCCAGATGCAGCGCGAAAAAACCCGCGCCGCAAAACAAATCCAGCGCCCGCTCGCCCGCCTTTACCTCGGCCAGTTCGAGCGCGCCAAGAGCCAAAGATGGCGAAATTTCGGCATTCACCTGCCAGAACGCCTCACCCGAAACCCGAAAATTGAGGCCATTGGCGCTTTCCACTAACCAATCGCGGCCCCAGACGCGTTTCGCCTCGCTTTTCGGCCCGCGCGCCAGAACGCCGACTAAAGACGGCACGCGCTCGCGCAGAAGGGCCGCGACGCGCCCGCTTTCGCTCCAACTCGAATGTGCCGTGACGATTGTCGCCAGCGTTTCGCCCTGGGTCGAAACCCGCGCCACCAAACGGCGCCAATCGCCGCGCCCCGTTGCGGCGTCGAAGGCGAACTGCGGATTTTCTTGCAGGATTCCCGGCGCGGCGCGCAGAATTTCTTCGTTTTGCGGATGCTGAATCGGGCAGACCTTGGCCGCGATCAAATCGTGCGATTCGCGCGCGAAAAAGCCGATTCCCTCGCGTCCCACCACGAAATCGGCCTTGTTGCGATAAGCGTAACCGGCACCGCCGCGCGCCGCTTCGACTTCGACTTCCTGACCGCCCACACGGCTCAGCGCGTTTTGCACCATGTCGCGTTTGGCCTCGCGCTGCTCCCCCAGCGAAACGTGCTGCCAGGTGCAGCCGCCGCACGATTGAAGCGGCGTGTGGGGCCGAAACTGTGGACATTGCGGGGTTGTGCGCGACGGCGATTCGAGTTCGATTGCTTCGATCAAGCCGCGCGAAAACGTCTTTTTTTCTTCACTGATTTGGACGCGCGCGACATCGCCGCGCGCGCCGAAGGGCGCGAAGACGGTTTTGCCGTTTTCGCCTCGCCCGACGGCCTCGCCGCCCGCCGCCAGACCGTGAAAAGCGACGCGAATCGCCGGTTTTTCGCTCATCGCAACTCAAAACGCGCGACTTGGGCCCAAGTCGCGCGTTTTGAAATCGTTTTTTAGACTCGCGGCGGTTTTTTCCAGCTCAATTCGTCTTTCTGGTCTTGCTTGCGCCGCCGTGTGGCGCGTTTGGCGGTTGAAAGCAGAAAATCGCCCACGACATACAAAGTAACCACCAGCAGCAAGCCGCGAAAAATCGTGAAAACCACGTTTTCCGGCAAAAACAGCATTCTGTTGACCGCCGCCAACACGGCGGCCATGCTGTCGAGCGGCACCCGATTCGATTCCCACAGCAAAAACAGCCCCGCATAAAAAATAAACGCGCACAGCAGCGCCACAATCAACATGAATTTATTCTCCCCGCCAACCAATTAAACTGCTACGGCTCACAATTGTTGCCCTTCGCAGGAGGGAGGGGGGAGGAGCAACCTTCAACTCCCTCCTCCCTCCTCCCTCCTCCCTCCTCATGTCCGCCCCCATCTCATTTTTGCCACAAATGCCGCGCGAAGTTCAAGAGCGCGCCGTTTCGGTCGCGTCGGCGCGGCGCCCCACGTTCGCGCTTTACACGCTCGGCTGCAAGGTGAATCAATACGATTCGCATCAAATCGCGCGGATTTTGGTGTCGAAAGGCTTTCGCCGCGTCGAATTTAAAGACAGCGCCGACCTTTACGTCATCGACACCTGCACCGTGACCGCCGAGGCCGATAAAAAATCGCGCAAAGCCGCCTCGCGCGCGCGGCGCAACAATCCCGATGCCGTTGTCGCCGTGACGGGCTGCGCCGCCACCAAAGACGCCAATCAGTTCGAAATCGCCGCGCCTGGCGCCTTAGTATTGAACAACGCGCAAAAGTTCGAACTGCCGGAACGCGCCATCGCGCGCTTGCAGAACCTCGAACAGTGGGCGCAAAACTACGCCGAACTTCGCGCCTCAACCGGCAGCGAGCCGATTCCCGCGCCGACGCGCGAGCGCGCCGTGCTCAAAATTCAGGACGGCTGCGACCACAAATGCTCCTACTGCATCATTCCGCGCGTGCGCGGCGCTTCGGTCATCAAAAACCGCGAGCAGTTGATGCGCGAAGCCCGCGAATTCGTCGCCGAAGGCGCGCGCGAGTTGGTGGTGACGGGCGTTTCGATGGGCGACTTTTCCCAGAAGGGGAGAAGGGGAGAAGGGGAGAAGGGGAGTGGGAATGCGGAAATCAATGCGCTTTTGCGCGCGGTGGCTTCGATTGAAGGATTGGAGCGGGTGCGAACTTCGTCGCTCGACCCCGCCGATGTCGATGAGGCGTGGCTCCGAACCGTCGCGGCGACGCCCAAAGTGATGCCGCACATTCATCTCGCGCTGCAAAGCGGCTCGCGCGGGGTGTTGCGGCGGATGCGGCGGCGCTATTCGCCCGAATTGTATCTCAAATGGGCGCGACGCTGGCGCGAAATCGCGCCCGATGCGGGGCTGACCACCGATGTCATCGTCGGCTTTCCTGGCGAGACCGAAGAGGAATGGCGCGAAACGATGGAGTTGTGCCGCGCGGCGCAGTTTTCCTCGGTTCACGTTTTTCCCTATTCGCCGCGCCCTGACACTTTTGCGGCTAATCATCTCGAAGAGCTGGGCGGTCTGGTTCCGAGCGAAGTGCAAAAGCGGCGCGTTGCCGAACTGATCGCGCTGGGCGATGAACTGGCGGGCGAATTTGCGAGCCGATTTTTGGGGCGCGACAACGAAATTCTGGTGGAAACCGTTGCGGATGGCGTCGCGGAAGGACTCACGCCAGCGTATATGAAAGCGCGCGTCGAAGTTGGCGGCGCCGCGCCTCAAAGCGGCGATTTGCTGCGTTTTAAAGCGCGAAGTTGGAAGGATGGTGTTTTGTCGGGGGAGTTGGTTTAAAGTCACAAAAAGAGGCGCAAAAAATCATGCCCATTACTTTTTATTCGACCAAAGATGCCTACGGCGCGTTTTCCAATTTTTCGGCGCATCCGTTTGAACTCGACGGCCAAAGCTGGCCGACCAGCGAGCATTATTTCCAGGCGCAAAAATTTGAAGACGAAGCGTATCGGGAGCAAATCCGCACGGCCAATTCGCCGATGATCGCGGCGCGCTTGGGACGCAGCCGCGCCGTCCCGCTTCGCGCCGACTGGGAAAGGGTCAAAGATGAAGTAATGCTGCGCGCCGTGCGCCGCAAATTCGAGTCGCACGCCGAAATCCGCGCGCTTTTACTTTCGACGGGCGACGAACACCTCATCGAAAACGCGCCCAACGATTCCTACTGGGGCTGTGGGAAAAATGGCACCGGCCAGAATAAACTCGGCCAGATTTTGATGCAGGTGCGCGGGGAATTGAGCGAAAGCCTTTGAAAATCTCCCTTATACTGGTGTTCAATATGGCATTTCAAAGGTTTTTTCAGCGAATACCTGCTCGTGACACGCAAGGGTCACGGGCGGGAGTCTCACTGGTGGTGAGAGGCACTCTTATAAAGTGCTTGAAGGTGGGTTCGATTCCCATTCCGCCTATTTTTGAATCCAAACACCTACGCGAGACGCTTCATTCAGCGTCTCGCTTTTCTTTTTAGGAGTTACGCAGTTGAATCTTGACCGTTTGTAGGGGTGCCGCGAGGCGCATATGAACAACGTCTCAGAAACGCGCCTCGCGGCACCCCTACAAACGGTCAAGATTCAACTGCGTAACTCCTACTTTTATGACAATTGGTCAAACCGAACTCGAAGTCGTGCGCGGCAGCGTGTTGGAAATCGGCGCTGATGCCATCGTCAACGCCGCCAACACGCGAATGCGCGGCGGCGGCACGCTCGACGGCGCCATTCATCGCGCGGCGGGGCCGCAAATGCTCGCCGAACTGCGCGAAGTCGCGCCCAACGGCGCCCAAACCGGCGAAATCGTGGTGACGCGTGCCTACAATCTGCCGCAGAAGTGGGTTTTTCACGTCGCGGGGCCAGTCTGGAAAGAAGCCAGAGCGCTGGAATGCGACGAACTGCTGGCCAAAAGCTATCGCGGCGCGTTGCAGGAAGCGCAGCGGCGCCGACTCGAATCGCTGGCTTTTCCCTCGCTTTCGACGGGCGTTTACGCTTTTCCCATCGAGCGCGCCGCGCCGCTTGCGCTGGGCGTCGCGGTCGAGTTTTTGACCCAGAATCCACAAACCTGCCTGCGCCGCGTCACGTTTGCGATGTTCGGCGGGACGGAACATCATTATTTCGAGCGGGTGCTGCGACAACTCGGAGAATAGAAGTGGGGCTTGGTGCTGTTGAACTGATGATGCGTGTTGAGGGCGAGTGCGTTATTGGAATCAGCACGGCGAAACATTTACGGGATCATTGGGCGCGTGAAATCGAGATTTAACCTGTCCTTTGAATAGATTTAACACGGCAGAAGTAACCTTAGCGCCAGTTGGCAAACCAACTGCAAGTGTCGTTTCGAAGATTTTTACCATGCCCCACTCTTTTTCGCCCCAAACGGCGCCACGCGTCGCAAAAAAAGCGTTTACACTCATTGAACTCTTGGTCGTTATAGCCATAATTGCAATTCTCGCCGCGATCCTGTTTCCCGTTTTCGGGCGCGCCAAACAGAATGCACAGCGCTCGTCGTGCCAGTCGAATATGAAGCAAATCGGGCTGGGAATGATGCAATATTCCCAGGATTATGATGAGATCGGTGTCGCTTATCGCATTGGCACACGAAATCCATTCGCTGATGAGGCAGGCACGGGAAGCGTGACGGATGGAACAACATTCTTCAGCCAAATGCTTCAGCCTTACGTCAAGAACTATCAAATTTTCGCTTGCCCCTCCAAACCAGGATCCTGGGTCAATATCGACAAAGACGGTGTCAATACGGCGGTGGGAGATAACTTCCAAAGCTACGGCGGACAAAACTCTTATGCTGCCAGTAACTACTCGCTGCGTGCGGCTCAATTTTCTCTTGGAGTGATGACTTCGCCACCTGGCCTCCCTCTGGCACGGGTTGTAGAACCCGCAAACACGGTAGCGATGGTAGATGCCAGTTATTACAACATTCTGCCCCTGGGCGCCAGCCGCTCGGAACCCTGCACACTGAAAGGGGACATTTACGAGCCCTCGCGCGATCACAGAGTCTATTGGAAAAACTTCGGCAATTCCAACCTCTTCGCACCAAGCGGAAGGCCGACCGATGAACAGGCGTTGGCGCTGGGCAAAGCGCGGCACATGGAAACCATCAACACCATCTTCATGGATGGCCACGTCAAGGCTTTGCCGTATAGCAGAATTTCCGTAGATCAAGATTTGAAGGTGGGTGGCACCAACAGCATTTGGGATCCGTTCAAGCAAGGCTGCAACTAAATTCAAAGCTGATTTCGAAACAACGGCGCGAAAGGTTCGCGCCGTTGTTTTTTTGTCGCATCTGGGCCTTTTTTAGGAGTTTGTGAGCCGAAATCCTCTGGTTGCGTAAGCTGAGTCAAAGCATGAAACCAACTCTTGAAGACGCTATTTCCCTCGCCGCGTTGTCGCACAAAGGCCAGATCGACAAAGCGGGCGCGCCCTACATTTTGCACCCGCTTCGCGTCATGATGAGTTTGGGCCGCGAGGCATCGGAAACCGAGCGCATCGCGGCGGTTTTGCACGATGTCGTCGAGGACTGCGAAGTGTCCTTCGCTGATTTGCGCGCGATGGGCTTTTCGGAAGAGGTTGTCGCGGCGGTCGATGCCCTCACCAAGCGCGCCGATGAAAAAGAGGATTATATGCGGGCGATTCGGCGTGTGGCAGAGAATCCCGTCGCGCGGCGCGTTAAAATCGGCGATTTGACGGATAATCTGGATTTATGGCGCATCGCTAACCCAACCGAAAAAGACGAAATGCGGTTGGAAAAATATCGCATCGCGCGGCAGTTCTTGCTGGAATTGAAAAACGAAAAGCTATGAAACCACCCATTCCTGAAGTGCCGCCGCTCGCGCCGCCGCAGGGCGCGAAAAGCGCGCCGCTTGGATTGAACCTCTGGTTGGTGTTGAGCCTGGCGTCGCTGGTTTTCTATCTGCTTTTCTACCCGCGCGACCCCGCAGTTTCGCGGCTTGAAGCGGCAATCTCGGACGGAATTATCATAGTTCTCTCGCTTCTATCCGCGTATTTCGTGTGGCGCGGCGCGAATTGGGCGCGTTTAGTCACCCTCTATCTCACCGCGCTGGTTTTGCCGCTCTATTTCCTTCCCGCCGACGTTTTGGGAGAATTCGCCTCGAAATCGCCCCCGCTTTTGCATTGGTTCGACGCGGCGCTGTGCGTTTTTACTCTCATCTATTTCAACCTGCCCGCCGTCAAAGCGCACTTCAAAGCGCCGAAATCGTTAAAATAAAGCTGAAGCGTTGGCCGGATGATCGCGCGGTTTGGTTTCAAATCGTGAGGAAAGTCCGGACACCACAGGGCAGGACGGTCGCTAACGGCGACCCGCGAGAAGCAAATTCAAAGCGCGGAACAGGGCCACAGAAACAAACCACTTTCGAGTGCGGAGTTAAGAATGCGGAATGCGGAGTGATTTGATTCCGCATTCTTAACTCCGCACTCGAAGGAAAGGGTGAAAAGGTGCGGTAAGAGCGCACCGGCATGGTGGCGACATCGTGTGTCAAGGCAACCTCCGTCTGGTGCAAGACCAAGCAGAAAACGATGACGCGGCCCGCCGAGTTTTCGGGTTGGTCGCTGCGGGGAGGAGAAATCCTTCCCGTCACGGCGCGAGCAATCGCGGCGGCAGAGAAATGATCATCGGCGCGTGAAACGTAAGTTTCGGGCGTCACAGAATCCGGCTTACAGGCCAGCGCTTCACTTGACCAGTTCTACAGGAATGACAAGTGTTCCACCCAACAGCGCCCCAATACCTGGGGCGCTGCTTAATGCGGTTCTCAAATGAAATGATAGGTTGGTAGGGACATGGCCTGCCATGTCCTTCGACTCAGTGCGAGGCTTTCCAAGGACATGGCAGGCCATGTCCCTACGAACCCGCCCAATTAACTCATCTGAGAACCGCGTTGTGGTTTAAAGTGTGCCTCATAAGGGTTGCGTCAAGTGGCAGCCCGCAGGGATGAACCAGTTGTGGGCGTGTGAGACCGTAGCGGTGCTTAACAAAGACCACAAAACAAAGTGGAGATGTTCTTGAGTTCATGGAGCTTCTCAGCGCAAGTCGCTCTTGAACTTGCTCCTACGCGCGTGCCTCCACCCTGTATTCGACTTCGCCAAATTTCACGCGGTCGCCTTCGCGCAACGTCACGGCAGTTTGCGGCGCGATTTTCTGGCCGTTAAGGGAGGTTCCGTTGGTGGAATGGTCGTCGCGTAGCTGCAAACCGGCGCTGTTGCGGAACAACCTCGCGTGCTGCGAGGAAACCGTCGCGGCAGAAAGCACGAAATCGCAGGTCGGCGCGCGGCCAATCGAGGCTTCAGTTTGGCCGTCTTGCAGTTCCAAAATCGGCCACTGCGCTTCAGGCGCGAGCGGGCGCAGTCTCAAACGCACCGGCGCCGCCGCAACCTGAGGCGACGCAACAGGAATGGCGTTGTCGTGGCGCGAACGGTCGAGAAAGCGGAACTTCGCAGCACCGAATTCAATGATCGAATTCGGCTTTAAAATCGCGTCGGGGGTTGCAACCCCGTCAATTTTGGCGCTCTGGCCGCTCCATTTCCAGTTTCCATTTTCAAAAACCAGTGCGCCCAGATGCGGCGGCACGCTTTCATCGCGGAACAGCGCGATGTCGTTGCTGGCGTCGCGCCCGACCGAAACGCGATTTTTGGTGAGCGGCGCTTCTTTTCCTTCGTAAGGGCCGGTCGAAATGCCCAGCAGCCACGCCGTTTTGAGGACTTCCTGCACGAATTGCCGTCCGAACGCAATCGCGGCGCCCGTCAAAGCCAGCCCGACCAGACGCGACAACGTGCCGCCGCCCGCATCCGACACCAGAGCGAGGCCGTTGAACAAAAACCCGCCCAAAAAACCGCCCAGCAGTCCGCCCCACGCGCCGCGCGAGGCTTGCACGGCATCGCGGCGCAGCGTGCCAATGCCCAAGCCGATGCCCGCGCCCATCAACGCCCAGCCGCCGGCGCGCATTACGGCATCGAGCGATGGCGTTTGCAAGAGCGAATAGAAAATCTGCCCTGCCGCGCCGCCCAGCATTCCCAAAATCCCAAAAGTCGGAATGGCGGGCAGTAGATCGCGGTGCCACTGCCCGCGCAGCGAGTTGAAATTGTCGTAGGCGAGCAGAATCGCGCCCAGAACCACGCCGATGGCGCCCGACCACAGCGCCGTTCCCCACAACGCCTCGAAAAAACCGCCTGGGGCATCGTGATTTCCAAACGGCTCGGTCACGAAAAACGCCGCCAGACCGCCCAGCGCGCCCACGTCGAGGGTTTTGAGAGTGGCGGGCGAGGAAAGCGCGGAAAATCGCGTTAGAAAATCGGTCATAGCCCCAGTTTGCAGCAAATTTCGCGGGCGACTGCGAAAGCGAAAAACGGCGCTTCACTGCGAAGCGCCGTTTCATTTTCTCATCTTCAAGATGGGAGCGGCCTACGCCGACGTTGAAGGAAATCTCGCCCGTTACCGTCCCGTGCGAGGCGTCTTACTTTGGCTCTATGACTTCCCCTTGCATCCACTGCCTAAGACTTTGCTCCAAATCTTGAAAAGCCGCGTCCAGTGTTTCGTATTCGTCTTTACCTTCCCAAACCATGCCGCCCATATTGAGAGCACGGATAAAGGATGTCAGGGGGGTGAAAGTGCCATTTCATCTGTAATTTTACTTTCGCCTGTTCATTTGTTCCAGTTCGTGAATAGCCTGCTTGACTTGGGCCTGATGTTCGCGCACTTGGGTGAAATAAGCGATGCCCTGGGCAACCTGTTGTGCTTTCGGCTCATCTGCCGCACCAAAGGCTATCGCACCCGATAAAGAGATCAATCCTCTTACCTTTTCACCGGCCTCCCCATAGTTTTTGATGCGTTTGTCAACTTCCTCTTCAACATATTGCCTGAGTTCTTCATCTGTTTTGTCGGCATAACTTAAGTCAATACCGGCGTATTGGCGAATAACCTCCCAAATATGAACGGGAATCGGCACCATAACACGATTATAACCCGCTTCAAATTGCGTCTCCTCCACTTCAAGATATACGTTGCTTTCGTCAAGCGCTTCGTTATACAGATGGAAATTTGGGCCGTGAGCGATAGTGGATTTGGTAGACATTTGAATTTGATTCTACAAAATTGTTTCGTCTCTTTCCGCAACGTCCTCTTTTCACGACAAGATAAGAAAAGTCGCTTCACCATCGACATCAAATTCTTGCACATCTTCCCAATGAACGCGCGGAAGTTGCTCAACCGCCTGCGTTGAACAATTCCCCAATTTCAACCAGATGACTTTGGGAGGAAAACTCAGCAGCAAACTCCGTTGATAGAAATCAGCATCCTTGGAGACAATCGTATAGCCGTTGCTGCGAGCGAAATTCCAAACTTGGGTGTCGGGCGACGCTTTGAGACCGACATTGCGAACGTGTTGACAATCGGGGTAGACATCGGCCAACGCTTCGACCAGGTGATGCGATAAATTTTGGTCGAAGAGAAGTTTCATGCCGCAACCAGAAACAACCTGCGCTCACGGTCGGCGGCGAAGGCGAGGCAGGCGCGAATATCTTCGTGGGTGAGGTCGGGGAAATCGGCCAGAATTTCGGCCTCGCTCATATCGGATGCCAGATAATCCAGAACATCATAAACCGTGATTCGCAGCCCGCGAATGCAGGGCTTGCCACCCCGTTTGTCCGGCCCGATGGTGATGATGTCCTCGTAATTCATGCTTTGAGATTACAGCAAAGATGGAGCGACTTCAAACGCAAAAAACGCGGCAGATTTCTCTGCCGCGTTTTTCTCGTGTGAAAATGAAATTATTTGACTTCGACGCCCGCACCGGCGGCTTCGAGCTTTTCTTTCATCTTCTGAGCGTCCTCTTTGGTGAGGCCCTCTTTCACGGTCGCCGGAGCGCCGTCCACCAGGTCTTTGGCTTCTTTGAGGCCCAGACCCTCGACGACTTCGCGCACCGCTTTGATGACCTGAATCTTCTGAGCGCCCGCGTCTTTCAGGACGACGGTGAACTCGGTCTGCTCTTCGACAGCCGCAGGTGCATCGGCAGCCGCGCCGCCGCCACCGCCGCCCATTGGTGCCGCGACAGCCGCCGTGACGCCCCACTGTTCCTGAAGCTCTTTGACAAGCTCGTTGAGTTCGAGAACGGTCAGTCCGCCGACCGTATCGAGAATACCTTGAATTTTTTCACTCGCCATGATGTTTTTTCCTTTTCGCAGGATAACTGTTAGTTTAGGCGTAGGACATCGGCACAAGCTGTTGCCTGTTGCCTATTGCCTCAGTTAGCCAAATTAAGCGTTAAATCCGTTATTAAGAGCCGGATTCCTGCTCTACCTTCGCCTGCAACGTGCCCACAAATTGCGACAGGACACCTTGCAGAGTGAAAACCAATCCCGCGAGCGGGCCTTGAATGGCGCCGACCGCTTTCGCCTGCAATTCCAGTTTGGACGGCAGTTTGGCAATCGCCGAAACCTGCGCGCCGTCCACGATCATACTCTCGATCACGCCGCCCTTGAGGTTGAACGGATCGAGCCGCTTTTCGCCGGCCGAGAGCAGTTTGGCGGCTTCAGTCGGCTCGCCAAACGCCAGAGCGATGGCGTTGGGGCCTTGAAGCTGGTTCGCCAAGTCGTTAATCGCCATGCCTTCCGATGCGCGGCGCAAAAGGGTATTTTTAACCACACGCAGTTCGACATTGGCGCCGCGCAGGTCTTTGCGAATGCTCACCAGATCGCCGGCTTTGAGGCCGCGATATTCGGTGATGACAATCGCCGTCGCGCGTCCCAGATCCTCGCGCAGTTCGGCGACGAGAGCTTCTTTGTCTTTGTATTTCTTTTCGACCATGATAATTCTCCTCGCGTTTAGCGCAGGCTCGCCGGATCGACTTTGACGCCAGGCCCCATCGTCGAGGAAAGCGTGACCGATTTCAAATAAGTGCCCTTCGATGCCGAAGGTTTGGCGCGATTGAGCGCGCCAATCAAGGCGCTCGCGTTTTCCACCAGAGCCGTCGGTTCAAAGCTGGATTTGCCGATAATCGAATGCACAACCGCCGCTTTGGGTTCGTTGCGATATTCGATTTGACCCTTTTTGCGGTCGCCGACAATCTGGCCCAGGTTCGGCCCGACGGTGCCCGATTTGGCGTTGGGCATACGCGGCCCCAGTTTTTTGCCCAGACGCGCCAGCAGACGCATCATGTCGGGCGTGGCGACCAGAACATCGAATTGCAGTTCGTCTTTATCAATCTGCTCGATGATGTCTTCGGCGCCAACGGCGTCGGCTCCGGCGGCTTCGGCGGCAGTCGCCGCTTCACCGCGCGCAATCGCAACCACGCGCGGCGTTTTGCCGGTGCCGTGCGGCAGGGTGATGGTGCCGCGCACCTGCTGGTCGCCTTTTTTGGGGTCGATGCCCAGAACGACCGTGACATCCACGCTTTCGTCGAATTTGGCGCTCGAAGTCGTCTTGACGAGTTCGATGGCGTCGTTCAGCGCGTAATATCGGGACGTATCAACTTTCTCCGCGAGAGCGCGGTAGCGTTTGCCATGTTTGGTGGCCATAATATCCGTTCTCCTTTGGATTAACCTTTGATTTCGATGCCCATTGAACGCGCGGTTCCGGCGAGGATTTTCATCGCGCCCTCGACGTCGGGCGCGTTCAAATCCGGCATTTTCAGTTCGGCCATTTCGCGCAGTTTCGCCTCGGAAACCGTGCCGATTTTGGTTTTGAGCGGGTTGCCCGAACCTTTGGGAATGCCCGCCGCTTTCTTCAGCAAATCCGCCGCAGGCGGCGTTTTGGTGATGAAGGTGAACGAACGATCCTGATAAACGGTGATTTCCACCGGAATGATGGTGCCTTCTTGCGCTGCCGTCTGCTCGTTATACGATTTGACGAACTGCATGATGTTGACACCGTGCTGACCCAGCGCGGGGCCAACCGGCGGCGCGGGCGTTGCTTTGCCAGCCGGCAACTGCAACTTGATAAATCCTGTAACTTTCTTCGCCAT
>JAUJNG010000008.1:0-9068 GCA_030448265.1 Abditibacterium sp. | reverse complement strand
TTGCTTTGCCAGCCGGCAACTGCAACTTGATAAATCCTGTAACTTTCTTCGCCATTTTTCTCCTATTGAGTGGCGAGTAACGAGTAGCGAGTGACGAGATTATTTCTCGCTACTCGCTACTCGCCACTCGTTACTAACTAATGCGTTCGACGTGCGAAAAATCGAGGTCAACGCGGGTTTCGCGGCCAAAAATCGGGATGGTGACCGTCAATTTTTCGGTTTTGACGTGAATATCTTCGATGCGGCCTTCGCTGCCCGCGAACGGGCCGGCGATGATGTTGACGTTTTCGCCTTTGTGGAAAATCGCCGTCTGTTTGAGGATCTCGACGCCTTCGCCCTCGCCCAGCAGGCGATTGACTTCGGCTTGCAAAAGCGGCGCGGGACGCGAGGCCGTTCCGGTCACCTGGCCCAGAAATCCGGTCACGCCGACGGTCTGGCGGATGAAATGCCAGGTTTCGTCGTCCATATCCATCTCGACCAGCACGTAACCAGGGAAGATTTTCTTCTTCACTGTGACTTGCTTGCCGTTACGCAGCTTTTTCTCTTCTTCGGTGGGCACGATGACGCGCGAAATGCGCGACCGCAAGCCTACCACTTCAGAGCGGCGCTCGATGTTCTGTTGAACCTTGTTTTCCTGGCCGGCATAGGTGTGCACGGCATACCACTGTTTCGCCATGATGTTGCGCCCAAAAAGCGTTGCTCCGAGGAGCGAAAAACTCATTGCGGACGCGAAAGCACGCGCAAAACCGGAAGTGCTTCCGGTTTTGTCAGAATTTTCGCGTCAGGTTTAGGCCGCTTATTGCGGCGCGTCGGGAGGGAGAATGCCTAAGGCGATGAAAAGGTATCGCGCGGCGGTGTCAAGACCGGTGATGTAAAGGGCAAAGAAAATCAGCAGGCCAATCGTGACGATGGTGCCCGCGTTGCGTTGTTCTTTGGTTGGCCAGTCCACCCGTTTCAGTTCGTTAACGGTATCGTTGACGAAAGTTTTGGGGCCTGCGGGCGCACCAACGCTCGATTGCTGGCGCAGGGGCGCGCCGACGGAGCGAGTGGGACGCACGAGCGGCTGCCCGCCTGGATTGACGACCGACTTGGTGCGATCCACCGGTTTGACGACATCTTTCGAGTCGCCCGATTCGGGGCCGCTGCCAGTTTCCCTGGGTGTGGTTTTAACGATGGCCATTTTCTGCTTTAGAGCCTCTCCCACACGCAAACGAAGCGCGAAACCCGCCGCTTTGACGAATTTCGCACTTCTTTTACGAGGACAGGAGAGACAGGATTCGAACCTGCAACCGTCGGTTTTGGAGACCGATGCACTACCGTTATGCTACTCTCCTATTTTTCGGCTAAGCCGAAAGTATAACTGTCAAGCCACCAGTGAGATTCGAACTCACGACCTCGTCTTTACCAAAGACGTGCGCTACCCCTGCGCCATGGCGGCATTTGTCAGCGCCGAGGCGCTGGGGAAATGCAGAGGGACGGATTCGAACCGCCGTAGACTTTCGTCATCAGATTTACAGTCTGACGCCATTAACCGCTCGGCCACCTCTGCGAATTTTGGAAGTTCAAGCGAACTTCTGGACAAGCCGGCAACAGGAATCGAACCCGCAACCCTCACTTTACAAAAGTGACGCTCTACCGTTGAGCTATGCCGGCAAAACGGCCCAAAAAACCGTCGTTTTCAGGGGCAAGAGGTAATTGTAATGCCCTCTCTGCGCGCTGTCAACGCGAAAAACGCTACAACAGGCTCGTTCAGTTCTCGCGCAGAGACGCGGAGGCGCAAAGAGTTTTCTCTGAAATTGCTCTGCGTCTCCGCGTCTCTGCGCGAGAACTGGTGGCTCTGGCGCTCGGTTTTAGACGTTTTTCTTGATATTCGCCGTGGTTTTGAGTTTGGCGATGTTGTCGTCCAGGCGCTTTTGCACTTTTTGCTTGAGCAAATACGCTTTCATCTGCGGGTCTTTCTGAATTTCGGCGAGGGGAACGGTGCGCGACGGAATTTTTTCGTCCACGCGAATGATGTGAATGCCGAAATCGCTCTCGACCGGCCCGACGATTTTTCCGACCGGCGCGGCAAAAGCGGCATCTTCAAACGCTTTCACCATCTGGCCGCGCGCGAAAGCTCCCAGTTCGCCGCCTCGATCTTTGTTGGACTGGTCGTCCGAATTGGTTTTGGCGAGCGCGACGAAATCGGCTTTGTTGTTGAGCTGTTTGATCAAATCCTGGGCGCGCTTGCGGACACGCTCTTTTTCCGCCGCCGGAGCGTTGGGGTTGATGGCGAGCAGAATATGGCGCGCCTTCACGCCTTCGGGAACGGCAAACTTATCGAGGTTGGCGCGGTAGAAAGTGGCGATGTCGTCACCCGACACCGTGATGTCGGCGGCGAGTTGGGTGGAAAGCTCGCGAATTGCCAACTCTTCGGCGATGGCGCGGCGCAGATCTTCGGGAGTTTTGCCGTCTTTTTGCAAAGCGGTTTTAAATTCGGCGTCGGTTTTGAAGCCGTTGCCGGTTTTAACACTCGCAAGCGCCGCGTCCACGACTTTGGCGTCCGCCACGATTTTGCGGCGCTTGGCTTCCTGGGCGAGCAGGCGCGTGGCGATCATTTCATCCAAAATTTGCGTTTTGATTTGCGCCAGGGCTTTGTTGGCGGCCGGCGTGTTGGTAGCAAATTCGGGATTTTGCGCTTTGATGGCCGCCACCATGCGATTGAGGTCGGCGCTCATGATTTTTTCGCCGTTGACCTCCGCCGCGACGCCCGCAGCCGCCCCAGGCGGTGTCACGACGGTTTGGGCCTGGAGAGGCGCAGCCAGAAAAGGGAAGGACAGTCCCAGAGCGAGGGAAAGGGAGATTCGTTTCATAATAACTCGATACGTTGAGGATTTGACAGGCAAATGGAGTCAGGAACGCGCCGACAGACGGGCCATCGACGCGCGGGTTCGCCGTTATTCAGAGGCGAGAAGCGAGAGGCGGGAGGCGAGAAAGTTTCATCTGCAATTTCTCGCCTCTCGTCTCTCGTCTCTCGCCTCTCATTCAGCCTGGCATCAGTTTGTGACCGACGCGGCCCTGCCAGCCGTCGATGATGAGCCAGAAGAGCATCATCGCCACATCGCCCAGCGCGAGGCCCAGAAAGAGCGGCGTGGTTTTGCGATAGGTGTCGCTGCCGCCGAAGCGGGTGATGGTGACTTTGGCCATCCAGCCCAGAAAAATCGAAAACCAGATCGCGTTGATAGGATAGGAGTGGGCCAGCAGAAAACCGATGGGATGAAGCGGAAACCAGGCGAAACGCGAACGCGCCAGCATCATGCCGTAGGTCAAAACCACGCCCAGACCGACCCAGCCGAGGTTGAAATAACTCGCGTCGCGCACGCCTTTGACGAGGTTGGCACTGGCCTCGGCAGGCGCTTTCGAGGCGCCGCCCGCATACCAGGGATCGAGACTTAAACCGCCCTGCGCGTAGCCCAGTTTCACGTTCATGTAGATGCCGATGGCGAGCGAAATCAGCGAGCAGAGCATCATCAAAATCAGCAGTGGACGCAGCGCGATTTTGCGGTCAGAGGCCAGTTTGAAGCCCTGCATGAACGAGGGCATGATGAAACCGCGCAAATCGGTCATGAGGGAGCCTTGCAGCATCGCGGCGGGCGGCAGCGAGCTTTCCGAGAGCAGAAAATGGCCTGGGCCGGCGTTGGTGATTTGCCCGATGGTTCCCAGTGGCACCCAGCCCTGCTGCACGAACAAAATGCCTGCTTCGGAAACGATGCGCGTCAGGGCGATGATGATGACCAGATAAAGCGTCCACAGCAGCAGCGCGAGTTGAGGATTGAGGCCCGCCGCGATGCTCCAGCCCACGATAAGGGCGAATGAGATTACAAAACCCCAGAACGCGGCGGGATACGACATCGCCTCGTCGCGTTCATCCGGCTGGGCTTTGCGGCGCCCGATGCCGCGCAGGAAGATGTAGCGCAGATGTTCGCGGCCCGTGTAGAGAATGATGGCCACATAAGCCAGATAACAGCCGATTTGCTGGTAGAAAGCGAACGATTTCGCGCCCGCGCCCATCACTCCGGTGGCATTGGGCAGCGTCGCGGGCGCGAAACCGGTGTAATAGGCGGCGATGAGCTGTAATTTGACGAACCAGTAGAAAAACCAGAAGGAAAACGAAACTTCGGCTGTCAGCAAATAGGTAATGCCCACGATAACGGGCCACACCACCATGGGCGCGCCGCCAATTTGATTCCAGGGCGCTTCGGTGAAAAGCTGCCCTGTCATGAGGTCGAGCGGAAACGTCGGGACATCGGGATAATAAAGGTTGAGACCGCGCAGCATCTGGATGAAGACCGCAACGCCAAAACCCATCCACATCAAGCGATTGCGAAAAAAGTCGCCGATGGCGCCTTTTTGCGGCCTATCGACATCCTCGGTCAGTTCGAGCGGCAGTTTGAGAAGCGGAAACGAAAGCGCCTCGCGCTCGGCCCACTGCTTGCGCAGCATCACGGTGAGGCACGCCATCATGGTGTAAAGCACGAAAATAAAGGCGCCCCACACCACGAGCGGCACCAGCCACGCGCCCCAGGGAATCTGCCCGCTCTGGTTGGCCAGAAACCACTGTCCCACCATATCTTTGGCGCCGTCGTTGTAGCCGTTACCGGCATTGAGCGCGGGCGTCATCCAGGGCTGGAGATAGGGCACCAGAAAATCGAGCCATTTATTGGCGTCGCTGGCGTAGTAAAACGGTCCGATGAGGTTGACCACGAAAACGTTTTCGGCGCCGTGTCCAGGCGTGAGGCACGAAAACAGGCACGAAATGTAAACCACCAGAATTTCGTTGCGCGTGAGCGGTTTGCGCCCCAGCAAAACTACCAGCACCCCGATGGCCGCAGCCGCCACCAGCAGCCAGAACCCAAACGCCAGGTTGTTGGTGGAAAGCCCGCGCCAGAACAAAAAGCCCGCCGCGCCCGCGAAACCGAGCGTGCCCAGCAGCAGAGCGCCCAGTTTGGCGGGCGCTTTGGAGACCATATGCAGGAGTGGATTGACCACCAGCAACAGCACTAAAAGCGACGCGATGGCGCCAGGCGGCAAATGCGTCGCACCCAGAAAGGTGTTGCGCATCTTCATGTCCACGATGGGAATGACGTAGCCGAAGAAAAACGCGAGGGCGATGGAGAGCAGCGCGGCGCGCGGCGTAATGCCGGCGGGACGCTCCACGATGGCATCGCTGGTTGCGGGCGCGAGGGAAGAACTTTGGGTGGAAGGGGGAAAAGTTTCGGCGGCCATAAGAGACTCGAAATCGTGCAAATGGGAAATGTGGCTTTATTTTAGCAGACCAATTGTCAAAACGACCCAATCCCTGACAAAAAGCGAATCGGATTCCAGACCCGCTGGCACGACAACCGGTTTTCGATCGTTTGTCGGTGGAACTTCGGTGAAAAACGCTGTTCTTAGCGTTCACTCGACTGAAGTCGGCGCTATGGGCGAGCAAGCTCGCCAACTTCCCGCCTTCGCGGGAACCAAACTGCCTGGTTTCGGCGCAGGCCGAAAGTTAGCCAGCTTGCTGGCCCATAGCGCCGACTTCAGTCGAGCGAACTGTTGGTCTTCAATGAGACACGCTTTATACTGCACCCGCACCCAATTTCGGGTTTTCCTTCTTCCCCATGCCGTCACGTCGTGATTTTCTCCTGCTGAGCGCCGCCGCTCTGGTGCCCGCGCGCCTGAGCCGCGCCGCCAATCTGGGCGCCACCCAGCAACTCGCCAAATTCGAACCGGCGCGGGGCTGCTACATCGGCGCCTTTATCGAGCGCGATACCGCCGTGATGGGCAATATCGCCGCGTTTGAAGAGCTGACCAAGAAAAAACACGCCTCCTATTTCACCTACGTCGGCTATGGCCGCCCTTTTCCGCTCGAATGGGTGCGTAAAGTGACGCGCAACGGCGGCGCGCCTCACATCGCGTTCGAACCCAACAACGGACTCAAGGAAGTCAACGATTCAGCCTATCTGCGCGCCTGGGCGCGCGACGCGGCGCGCGCCAAATGTCCGATTTTTCTGCGTTGGGCGAGCGAAATGAACGGCGAATGGGGCCTCAAACGCTACGGCGGCGCCTCGGTTGACAAAGACAAATTCCCGTCGCTTTACAAAGAAAAATTTGCGCTCGTCTCGCAGATTATGAAGGAAGAGGCGCCCAACGTGGCGATGCTGTGGACGCCCTTCGCCGAACCCGCGCGCTCCATCCCGCTCTACTATCCTGGCGATCAGTGGGTCGATTGGGTAGGCGTCAACATCTACTCGGTTTTCGTGCACAACGGCGACATCAACCACCCATCGGGCGAAGAAGACCCCATCGCCTTTCTTAAAACTGTTTACGACCTCTACGCCGATCGCAAGCCAATTCACATCTCGGAGTTCGCCGCCACGGTGTGGTGCAAGGGAACTGGCCAGGAAACCGTCGCCTGGGCGATGGAGAAAACCAAACGCTTTTACACCGCGCTGCGCGATGGTTTTCCGCGCGTCAAATCCGTCAACTGGTTTTCGCTCGATACGGTTCAGGCGGGCCTGGCCAACAACAATTACTCGCTGCTGAGCGACGGGCGTATGCTGGCGACGTATCGCCAACTGGTGGCCGACAAACATTTTTTGAGCCGCGTTGCGTTCAACCCGACGGAGTGGAATCGCCCCGTCAAAGCGGGCACGACGCAGGGCAGAGGTGGTCTGGCGCTGCGCCCCGCGAGCAACGAGGATATGCTGGCCGTGACGGGCGCGGTCGCCGCCACCATCGACGAGCCGTTTTTGCGCGGTCTCAAAAACGGCGACACCGTTTCGGGCGATTTGAACCTGTGGGCGCAGCTTCCGCTTGGCATGGAGCCGCGCGGCATCATCTGGCAGGTCGATGGACAAACCCGCGCCATCACCAACAGGGCGCCCTATCGCATTTCCATCGAGCGCGAACGCCTCGTCGAAGGCGAACACACCGCCAAAATCATCGTTTTGACCCGCGACGGCAAAGAAAGCGCGTCGTCGGAAATCACTTTCACGCTGGAGTAACGAGCGCATCCTAATCGGCAGCGACTAAAGTCACCGCAACAACGACGCGAAACCTGCCTTCGCAGGTTGGGAAACCCCAGTCCACGCAGGTGGACTTCGCGTCGTTGTTGCGGTGACTTTAGTCGCTGCAACACAAGCCTATCCGGATAGCCACGAAGCGGCGCTACGGCCACAACACAATCCCTGCCACAACCGCGAGGAAAAACACGCTGATGGCGCCATTGACGGTGAAAAACGCGGCGTTGACGCGGCGCAAATCATCGGGGCGCACCAAACGGTGTTCGTAAATCAAAAACGCACCGATGAAGGCCGTCGCAACCAAAAAAAGCGGCCCCAATTGCGCCAAAACTCCAAAAGCGAGGAGAAAAACCAAAAACAGCGCGTGGAGGATTTTGGCAAACGACAGCGCGCGCGCCACGCCGAGTTTTGCCACCATCGAATGCAGTCCGGCGGCGCGGTCGAAGTCAATATCCATGGTGGCGTAGATGATGTCGAAACCCGCCGTCCACACCAGAATCGCGGCGCACAGCACCACGGGCGCCAGTTCGATTTGGCCCGTCACCGCGACCCAGGCGCCCACCGGCGCGATGCCCAGACACAAACCCAGCACGAAATGCGACAGCGAAGTGAACCTCTTGCAAAACGAGTAGAAAAAAAGCGTTAGGAGCGTGAGCGGCGCCAAAGCCAGCGCCAGAAAATTGAGTTGAAAGGCCGCGAGGAAGAACAGCGCCGACGCCCCAATCACCAGAACAACCGCGCCGCGCAGCGATACTTTGCCCGAAGGCAGCTCACGATTCTGCGTGCGCGGATTGCGGGCGTCGATGTGGCGATCCACGATGCGATTGAAGCCCATCGCGGCGGTGCGCGCGCCGATCATCGCCGCCAAAATCCAGCCGAAAATGCGCGCGTCGGGAAAGCCGCGCGCCGCGACCAGCATCGAGGCCAGCGCGAAGGGCAACGCGAAAAGGGTGTGGGAAAACTTGACGAGTTCGAGGTAAGCGCGCAGCGCGGTGGCTGGGTTGTTGGGTGGTTGGGTGGTTGTCGTGGCCATTACTCTTTCCACCTCCGCGTGTCGGTTTCGACGCCGAGATGGTCTAAAACGCGGTCAACAACGGTATCGGCAACTTCCTCCACGCTTTGCGGGCGATGATAAAAATGCGGGCAGGCGTGAAACACGAGGGCGCCCGCTTCGGTGATGCTCACCATATTTCTGAGGTGAAGCAGAGAAAGCGGCATTTCGCGCGTGACCAGAATCAGTTTGCGCCGTTCTTTGAGCGTGACATCGGCGGCGCGGGAAATCAAATCGTCGCTCAGACCGTGCGCGATGCGGCCCAGCGTGCCCATCGAGCAGGGCACCACGATCATGCCGTCGTGCCACACGCTGCCCGAAGCAATCGTGGCGCCGATGTCGCGCGGATTGTGCGCGGTGAGAAATTCGGCACCGTGGGGGCAAAGTTTTTCGAGGTCGAGGTGATGGGCGCTCAGCTTGATGTCGGTTTCCGCCGCGAGCGAGACGCAGGCGGGTTCGGAGAGAACGACATCTACAGAATGGCGCGCGGCGACGAGTTTTTCGAGCAGTCGCAGCGCGTAAATCGCGCCCGACGCGCCGGTGAGGGCGACGATAAATCGCATAATTTCCTTATAAATCAACCGCAAAGACGCCAAGGGGCAAAGGCGGGAGGAGAGGATTTGATGGGGGCAGTTATTTCTTTGGGGCTGATTGGGGCTGTCAGTATTTGCGTTATATAGGAATACATTGCACTTCCTTTTAGCACCATAACTATGCAAATTCGACAGGCGGTTCCTGAAGATGGCAAGGCGCTGAGGCAGGTTCACACGGCCGCGGTTCGCCAGAGCGCCCAAACACATTACACGTCCGAAGAAATCGAAGCGTGGGCGGGATTCCTGACGCCGGCTGGCTACGCTTCCAGCATGGCCAGAAATCCTTTTCTGGTCGCACAGGACGCAGCGGGACACGTGGTTGGTTTCGCTGAAATTGATGTCGCGGCTGGTGAGGTAGAGGCTGTTTACGTTGCACCT
>JAUJNG010000007.1:176047-220575 GCA_030448265.1 Abditibacterium sp. | reverse complement strand
GCCCCGCGCCCCCCCCCACCACACTCTCTGGGGGGTGTGGTGGCCCGCCCGGCCTCTTTTTTCCTCAAATTTTCCAATTACATCCACACTGCCCGACCCCACACTTTTTTTCGCGTTCCCCTAATATACACCAACTTTGTGTGGGGTGTAGGCCGACATTCTGTTGGCTGCGACTTCATGTCGCTTTGTCAAACGAAAAAGGGAAGCGTCTTGGACGCTTCCCTTTTCTTCCTGATTTGGCCCCGAACGAGAAAACGGCGCCGCGTGTGGCGATTGCCACCCCATGACCTGGCTGCGGGTGCGGCTCCCGCGCCTCTCGCTCCTAAAAGAGCGAGCGCGGGGGCCTTAGCGTCCGCGACGGCGCAGGGCGCGCGAAGCGCGACGGCGCTTTTTGGCCCAGTGGGTCTTGACTTTGCGGCGATGTTTTTTCTTGTCTGAACTCAAAACTTGGTCTCCAAATGCTGCCGCTGCCCCTAAATTTTGGCTCTTTCGGGGAGCCAGGCAACGGAATTTTCTACGGGTCTGCGTCTCGTTCAACGTCAGGGCCTTGTTATTATAGAACGCAAAGTGCGAAGCGTCAATTCACGCTTTCTTTGGTCGCTGCTTCCACCGAGGGCGCAGCGAGGCTTGCGCCCCGCGATTTCGCCGCTTTCTTTTCTTTGACGGCGTGCCACACCATCGGCAGAATCGACAAAATCACGATGCCCACGACCGCTTTATCGAGATTTTTTTCCACGATGGGAATTTCGCCCAAAAAGTAGCCCAGCAAAGTCATCGAAACGATCCAGCCGATGCCGCCGAGGATGTTGTAAGTCAAGAACTGGCGATAATCCATGCCTGCCGCGCCCGCAACCGTCGGGGCAAAAGTGCGGACGATGGGAACGAAGCGCGCCAAAACGATGGTTTTCGGCCCGTGCTTTTCGTAAAAAGCGTGGGCGTTTTCGAGATGCTTGCGCTTAAAAAAACGCGAATCGGGTTTTGAAAAGAGCGCGGGGCCGGCTTTGCGCCCGATGAAATAACCGACTGTATCGCCCACAATCGCTGCGATGCACAGCAAAAGAATCATTGGCCCGATGGCCAGATCAACGCCGAATTTTTCACCATTGGCGGCGACAAAGCCGGCGATAAAAAGCAGGGAATCGCCAGGCAGAAAAAAGCCGACGAGCAACCCAGTTTCAGCGAAAATAATAGCGAAAAGTAGCAGATAGCCGCCGGCGGCGATGAGGCGCTTGAGACCGTCGGGGTCGTGTAAGTCGTGAAGAAAATCCATGCGAATTGCGTCCGATTAAACTGGTGCGTCGTAGCGGAAAGCGATTTGAGGGTAATTGACACTCTGGCCGCCGTCAAATCGCCTCTTCACCCAAATCCGCAATCCGCAATCAAAAATCCGCAATCCCATGCCCCGCACTCCCGAAAATTTCGTGCGCGCCCGCCGCGAAGCGTGGTCGCGCCTTCACGAACTGGTCGATAGGTCGCAAAATGCGCGTCTCGCCGCGCTTTCCGACGACGAACTCCACGAAATGGGCACGCTCTACCGCCGCGCCAGCGCCGATCTCGCGCGCGCCCAGACGCGCTACAACTCCACTTTCGCCGGACAGGAGTTAGTGCGAAGCCTCAACGCCCTGGTTTTGCGCGCCCATGCCCAGATTTACTCCGCCCCACCCGCCTCGCCCTCGCGCGGGCTGTTCTTTTTTCTTTTCGGTTTTCCCGCCGCGTTCCGGCGCCATTGGAAACCAATTCTTCTCGCCGCGATTTTGATGTTCGGTTCTGCGTTGTGCGCCTACGTTTCGGTCTGGACGAACGAGGAAAACATTCAACTCTTCATCACCGATCCGGACATGCGCCGAGAGGCAATGAATGCCGTTAAAACGCGCGCCCAGAACAAACAAATCACTGGCTGGGGCGCTAATACAGCGTATGAAGGCACTTTGGCTTCGCCAGAAGTTTCTTCAAGGATTATGACCAACAACATCCGCGTCACGATTATGGCGGTCGCGCTGGGCGTCACGGCGGGTCTGGGAACCGCTTTAGTGCTGGTGGCCAATGGTTTGATGATCGGCGGACTCGCGGGCGCGGCGACCAATGCCAACGTCGATTACCTGTTCTGGAGCGTGATTTTGCCGCACGGGGTTCTGGAACTGACGGCGATTTGCATCGCGGGCGGCGCGGGACTGCTTCTGGCGCGCGCGATTTATGCCCCAGGAGATCTGCCGCGACGCGACGCGCTGCGCCTGGCGGGGGGAGAAGCCGTGCAGCTTCTGGCGGGCGTGGCGATGATGCTGGTTCTGGCGGGCCTCATCGAAGGCTTCATCACGCCAACGACGCTGCCGCCAGGTTTCAAATTAGGGTTGGCGGCTTTAACGGGCGTTTTGATGGTGGCCTATTTGTGCGTCAGGCCGAAGCATCGGGCGGCGTGAAAAAGGCGTCGCCGCTCGAAAATTTGATGCGGCACACGCTCCCAATGCGCTCGAAATCCTTGAGGTTGTCGGTGACGACGGTAATTCCGGCGCGGCGGCACGAAACGGCGAGCAGAACATCGTTGAACAAGCGGTTGCGCTTTTCGGGCGAAACTTTGGGCGTCGAACCGAAATTTTCGCGTTTGGAACCCTGCGAGAGGCGTTGGAGGGCTTTTCCGGTTTCCCACCAGTCTTCGGCAGTAGGAACCAGGAAACGGTCAAACTTTTCGGCGTAAATTCGAGTCGCCTCCCAAAACTTGAGGCCGGTTTTATTCTGTGTGGCCGCGACAAGTTCAACCATCACGATGGGCGAGAAATAGTGATTGCGAGGAAAAACCGTGACTTTGCGCGAAATGATAATGTTGGTGTCGAACGCGATTTTCACGAGCTTTTCAGGCTCCTGCTCCCTAATTTTTGCTTTTCTAAATCGGAAAGCAAAATCGTCATCGCCTTGGAAAAGTTTTCGTTCATCAGTTCAAACGCTTCATCGCGCTCTTTTTTGGTCAATTTGCGCGGCTTGTCCACCGTCTTTTTGGTTTTCGCCCCAATTTTCGGCTTTGTCGTCATTTCTTTCACCCCCACATCTCAACGCCTCATCTTAGCGGCTGGTTTTCAGTTTTTCGAGCCCGCTCGAATACTCGCTCGATTTGGCCCAGTTTTGCAGGTTTTGCAGACGCATTTCGAGCGGCGGGTCTTCGTGGATGGCGCGGCCCAGTTTGTATTGGGTCGAGATTTCCTCGCCCGCCATGCCGATGTGGCCACGCTGGTTGATCCAGTTGGAAACATCAGCGCTCGAAACCTGCATTTCCTGCATATGGGCATCGCGCGCCGCGATGTCCTTGAGAATCGCCGACAGCAGCAAATTGGGATTTTTGACCAGGAACAGCGCGATTCTGTCGGCGTTTTGCTGGGCGTGCGGCAGCCACATCGCGTGCAGAATTTTGGCGTAAATCAGCACCGGCCACACTAAAGCCAGTAGTGTGGCCGGTTGCGTGGTTTCCACCAGATCGAGCAGAAACAGGCGCCGCGAATGCCCCTGACGCTCGTGAACCAGCGCGCGCACCACGAGGGCGCTGACTTCGTGGGCATCGAGGTTTTCGAAAGCCTCTTTGTGAATCAGAAGCGCGCGCGGCACGATGCGCACGCTGGGCGAGCCGAGGTTGCGAATCAATTTGGGCACTTTTTCCTCGCGGTGGAGCGCTTCGGCAGCCGCGTGCGAGGCGTTATGAAGCAGGCTTTTCAAGCGTCCCGCTTCCTCCCTCGACACCGGAGGAGCGGGCGACGCCTGGGGAGGCGCCGCTTGTTGGGGCGCCGGAGTCGCGGAGGTTTCGAGGAAGCCTTCGGGTTCGGCGATGCCCAAAATTTTGGAAGCCTTGCCAATCAGCGTTTTGATTTGCGGCTGATTGGCGGAGGAGATAATCGCGCCTTTGCCCGCCGCGCGCCGGCCCCGCGCGGTGAGTTTGGGCCCCAGCCAGAGCGTGCCCACGGAGGCGAATAAACACCAGAGCGGCATCCCGATGGCGAAAGGCAGCGTCGATTCGAAAAACCACCAGGGCAGGCAGATCAGGGCCAGCAGCACGAGCCAGATGACCAGGGCCATCTGGCCGTTGTAGGAGTCGGCGGGAAGCACGTAGGCGTCGAATCCGGTTGCGTCGGGGCCGCTTTTGGAGCCGCGTTTGGCCGGAGCGCGGGTTTTGTCGTCGATTTTAACCGTAACTGCCATAGAAATTTCGCCTTTTTCAGTTTTTGCAAAGCACTTTAACAGCGAAGGAGCGCGAAGTCGAATGAAAGTCGAGGCAGCGACTCAAGTCACCGCAACAACAACGCGAAACCTGCCTTCGCAGGTTGGGGAACATTCAGCCCGCGCAGGCGGACTTCGCGCCATTGTTGCGGTGAATTTATTCGCTGCAACTAAGCCGAAACAACTTCACCCGCGCCCGCATCATCGCCTTCCACTTCGCGCTTGACGAGCATGATCTTGCGCGGGCGCCGTCCACGCATCGAGTGAACCGTCAGCAAGGAGTTCGACAACTCCAAACGGTCGCCGACGCGCAGTTCGCGGCCTAATTTTTCGAGCATGAAACCGCCGATGGTGTCGAATTCGCCGGTTGGAAGCGACAAGTCCCACAGTTCTTCCAGATCATCGGTGTGCAAACGCGCGTCGGCGAGCGCGGTGTGTTCGTCCAACACCACAAGCGGTTCTTCCTCGCGGCGGTCGTGTTCGTCGGCGATTTCGCCCACCAACTCTTCCAGAATGTCCTCGACGGTGAGCAGCCCCGCCGTGCCGCCGAATTCATCGATGACGATGGCGAGATGGTTTTTCTGGGCGCGCATGGTGCCCAGCGCGACATCGATTTTTTGCGATTCGGGCAGATAAAGCGGCTCGCGCAGCAGATCGCGCGGCGCAAAATCGCTTTTACCCGCGCCCAGACAGGCCAGAACGTCTTTGATGTGCAAAATGCCGACAACGCGGTCGATGGAATCTTCGTAAATCGGCAGCCGCGACAGGCCGCTTTCCTGCAAAAGCGCCATCACCTGCGCCGCCGAACAAGTCTGGGGCAGTCCCACGATGTCGGGGCGCGGAATCATCACTTCGTGGATGCGGGTGTCGCCGAAAGTGAAGATGCTTTCGATGAGTTCGCGGGTCTCTTCGAGCGCGCCGCCCGCGTCCGCCGCTTCGACTAAATCGCGGATTTCTTCGTCGTTGCTCTGCTCTTCGTCCTGCGCTTTGGCGGCGTCCAGCAGACCGAGCGGCGCCAGAATGAGACGCCCAAACCACAGCATCAGCGAGACGAAAGGCCGCATCACCGCCACGATGAAGCGCGCCGGACGCACCCACCACAAATTTTCCAGCGCGCCAGGCGCCGAAACCAGCAGGCGCGGCGCGATTTGAAACAAAGCGACGGTGAGAAGCGCGATGCCCAGCGAAATCGCGGCGGCGACGGGCGCGCCGTAGCGCGTCCAGCCCGACATCAGCGCCAGACTCGCCGCCGCCACCAGCGGCACGTTGGCCGCGATGGTGACCGTCGCGATAAAACTTTGCGCGTCGCCCGACAAATCAGAAGAGAGCAGGCCCGCCGCGCTTTGTTCGTCGCTGGCCTGAAGGCGCAGCAGATGGCGCAAACGCACGCGGTTGGTCGCCGCCAGCGCCGCTTCGGACGCCGCGAAAAGGCCGACGAGAAGCAAAAAGAGCAGAAGAAGAGAAGGGAGCAACGGAAACATGAGTGGGGGCAGCGACTGAAGTCGCCGCAAAGAGAAGCGAAGTCCGCCTTCGCGGACTGATGCATTAACCCGCGAAGGCGGACTTCGCTTCCCTTTGCGGCGACTTCAGTGCTGCCCAGAAAAATTTTGACCTCCTCAATGCGGACGTAGCGGCGACGGCTTCGCCGACGACAATCGAATCGCCGATTTGGGGCACGTTTTCAAAGTGTTCGAGCGCGAGCGAGGCCAGAGACTGCCCCGATTCGGCGGGCGCGCCACCGGCGCCGCGCAACGTGGCGGCGAGTTTGAAATGTTGGCCCCAGAAGCGTCCGAAATCGCGCACCGTCGAGGCGGCGTCGCAGAGCAGCGCGCCCTCTTCGTCTTCAATCACGCGAAGCGGCGGCTCTTCGAGGTCGTATTCGTCCTGAATTTCGCCGACCAGCTCTTCAAGCAAATCTTCCAGAGTGACCAGCCCCGCCGTGCCGCCGTCGGCATCGACCACCACCGCCAGAAGCGTGCGCTGGCGGCGCAGTTCTTCCAAAGTGGAGGCGATTTTTTTGTTTTCGGGGACGAAATAGGCGACGCGCACCACATCGCGCACGGTTTTGTGGCTCGAATCGCCGTTTTCGAGCGCGCCGCCCAGATGGGGCAGCAAATCCTTGGTGGCCAGAATACCGACGATTTTATCGAGGGTGCCGTCGAAAACCGGCAGGCGCGAGTGGCCTTCGCGCAGCGCGATTTCGAGCGCTTCGGGCAAAGTCGCGCTCGCCGCCACGCCCACGATGTCGATGCGCGGCGTCATCACTTCGCTCACAATTTTATCGCGGAAATCCATCGCGCCTTCGATGAGAGCGCGCTCTTCGCTTTCGATGACGCCTTCTTCCTCGGCGGCGGCCAGCGCGGTGCGAAGTTCGCCCTGCGTGACCTGGGGCGAAGCGTCCGGCCCGCTCCCCATCAGCCGCGCCATGCCGTAGGCGAGGCCGCCCACAAGTGTCAAAAATGGCGACAGAATCCGCAGCGCAAGCGCCACGATGCCCGCGCCGCGCAGCGCGATGGCTTCGGCGTGGCGCGCCGCGACCAGAAGCGGCAGCACTTCGGCAACGAACAAAAGCACCACAAGGGCGATAGCCAAGACCCAAAGCGGCCAGCGTTCGGAGAGCGCGGCCCAGGTCAAAAACGTCGCGGCGCCCCACAGCGAAAGCGAAGTCACCGCGATGAAAAGCAACGCGAGGCGGTCGGGCCGTTCCCCCGTCGCCAGCGCGAGGCGCGCGCGGCGCATCTGCGCGGCGGCGCCTTTGCCTTCTTCACCCGAAGCGAGCGAAAGCGCGCGCAAACGCGCCCGCGAAACGCTGCCAAGCGCGACTTCGAGCGCGGTGAACATCGCTTCGATCAGGCCGCAGAGCGCGGCGAGAAGTATCAGCATGAGGAGGGAGGGGGGAGGAGGGAGGAGGGAGGAGGGAGGTCTGTTTTTCCTCCCCACTTCCCTCCTCCCTCCTCCCACACTGCAAATGCGGCGTCCTGCCATTTCCACATCACGCGGCGGTCGCTGTTGTGGATGTGGTCGTAGCCCAGAAGATGCAGCGTGCCGTGAATGCACAAAAAGGCGATTTCGCGCTCCAACGAGTGCCCCAGTTCGCGCGCCTGACGCGCCGCCGTTTCGATTGAAATCATCAAATCGCCCAAGGCGATTTCTTGGCCATCGGCGGGAAAATCTACGGGGAAGCCGTTGCTGTCTTCGAATTGCGAGAACGACAGCACATCGGTGGGCTTATCGAGGCCGCGAAACTGGCGGTTGACGGTTTGGATTTTGGCGTCGTCCACGAGCGAGAAATCGAGGGAAAAAAGCGGGGAATCAAGCGTCGCCAGACGGGTTTTGAGTGCGCGATAGCGCGGCGGGGCCGCTTGGAGCGTCGCGGTGATGGCCGTTTGCGCCGTTTTCGTGATGTGGAGCGCTTTGAGCGGCGGCGTTATCTGAGTCAGCGACTGGCGCGCGGCGCGGCTCCAGGTCGTTTGCAGGTCGAGACGCGGAGAGGTTGCGCTCGGCTGGGGTCTTCGGGGTTTGGACTTCGGCGGAGGAGGTTCCGTTGCGGGGGGCGGGGCCAGGAGCATGGAAGGGTGAATTGAAACGGCGACGGCGTTCGGGATGACCTGGGGCGTCGTCTGGGGAGGCAACGCCTTCGATTTTCGTGCCGGAAGCGGGCGCGCCGTTTTCATCGCGGGGCAGCCAGTTGCGGCGCCTGTCTTTATTTTGCCGCTTTTCGGCGGGCGCGGCGACTTTGGGCGCGTTGCGCGGCGCTTCATCGCCGCGCTCGCCCAGAGTGTGACGCACCCAGTCGTGCGACGAACCCGAAAGTTCGCCCGAAAGCGCCGCCGGATCGGGATAGGCAATGCGTCCGTGCAAAACGCCGCGCAAAACCGCCACAAAGGCGTCGCGCACCGTCGAAAGTTCTTTCAGCGAGAGGTCGCATTCGTCGAGTTCGCCTTCGCGCAGGCGCTCGGAAAGAATGGTTTGAACGTGCGTTTCCAGGCGTTCGGGCGTGATTTGCGGCATCGAACGCGCCGACGCCTCGACCGAATCGGCCAGCAGCACAATCGCCGCTTCCCGCGAGCGCGGTTTGGGGCCAGGATAGCGAAAAATGCTCTCATCGAGCGCGCCGCCTTCGCTCGCCATTTGCCGCGCGCGGTGCAAAAAGTAGACGATCTGGCTCGTCCCGTGATGCGACGCGACGATTTCCAGAACCGGCGCCGGCAAACGCACCGCGCGGCCCAGTTCGAGGCCGTCCTTGACGTGCGCCTTGATGAGAAGCGCCGAAAGCTGGGGCGAGAGGCGGTCGTGGATGTTGTCGCCGCTCTGGTTTTCGATGAAGCAGTGCGGGCGGCGCAGCTTGCCGATGTCGTGATAAAGCCCCGCGACGCGGCACAAAAGTGGGTCGGCGCCGACGGACTTGGCGGCGGCTTCGGCCAGAATTGCGACCGTCATCGAATGGGTGTAGGTGCCAGGCGCTTCGATTTGCATGCGCCGGATCACGGTTTCATCGGGTGCCAGCAGTTCGAGCAGCCGCAGATGCGAGGTGATGCCGAAAGGCCGTTCCAGAAAAATCGCCAGCCCCGCCATCGCCACAACCGAAGCCGCACCCGCCAGAGCGCTCCACATCACGCTGGAAAGCAGTTCTTCGAGCGGCGATTCGCGCAATACGCCCAGCGACGCCGCCAATGCCGCGTTGCACGCCATCAGAATCACAATTGAACGCAGCAGCGCGAGGCGCGAGGCGAGTTGGGCGACCGAAAGCGCGCCGATCCACGCCGAAATGGTGGCGGCCAGAAAAAGTCCGGCTTCGGCGCGCGCCATCAGAGCGCACAGCGCCGCCACGATGAATCCGGCGGGCAGTCCGACGCGGGTGTCGATGAGAACCGTGAGCAGCATCGCGGCGGTGGCGGCGAGCGGCACCATCATCAATTCGGCGTGCGGCACGCCCAGAAAAGCGCGAAAAGTCGCCAGAAACGCAATGGGCACCACCGCCGCCAGCCACAGCGCGGCGGGCCGTTCCATCAAATCGCGCTGTCCGCGCGCCAGATACGCCGCCGCGCCCGCCACAATCAGAAAACACAGCGCGCCGTGCGCCAGGGCTTCGAGCGGGCGAAATCGCGGCGCGATGAGCCCCAGCGCCTGCAACTGTTCCCACTGTTCGGGCGAAACCCGCTCGCCCTCGCGCACGAGGGGCGCGTTGGCTTCGATGTGCAAAAACACCGGCAAAACCGCGTTGAAAGCGTCCTGGCGCGCTTCGCCGGTCGCCTTTTGATTGACCACGACATTGGGCACGGTCGCGGCGGCTCTGGCCAGTTGAAAAGCGATTTCGCGCTCCGGCGCCGAGAGATTCTCCCCTGTCGGGTTTCGCGCTATCGAGCGGCGCAAAAGAGGGCGCAGCGCCCCCACATCGTCGGCGACATCGGAGCGGACGCGCCCGCGCAAATAAGCGTCTCGAACCGCGTTTTGCGCGGCGGTTTCAACCGCGCGCCAGCGAGCGGGAGGCAGGGCGCGCAACGTCGGCAAAAGCGCGGGCGCGGGCTGCCATCCGGCGCGCGACTGGAACCACTTTTCATCGGGAAGGGCGACCAGATTCTGGGGTTTGGCAGGCGCTCGCAAACTCAAATTCGCAGCGGCGCGGCGCGTTTTTCGAACGGTCTCCTCCAGGCGCAAGAGCGCCTGCGCCTGCGCTGAGGGCGCGGGTTCATAGGCCGGCGGAACGAGCGCGGCGGCGGCCTGGCGGCGGCGCAGAGTTTCGGCGCGGTCGGGCAAGTAGGCGTTTTGCGGCGCGACGTAATCGCGCGGCGCGAGCTGTCCTGGCGCGAAATCGGGCCGGTTGAAGGGCGAAGGCAAACTCAAAATCGCCCACAACGACGCGAAACTCACCACGAAAAGCAGCAGCAAGTGGCGCCCGAAATACGACGCCAAGCGCACGCCGAGCGGCTCGCGCGGCGGCAGGAGCGGCGTATCGACGGCGATGGCTTCGAGCGCATCGGCGGAGAGCTGCGCCCCCGAAACCTCGCCGCGCGGCTCGGTTTCGAGCGCGTTGGGAGTGCTTTCGGGGGAGGGGGACGAATTCATGGGAAATGGATTAGCGGCTTAAATAATCCAACACCGTGAGGATGACGCCTTCGCCGTTGTGCAATAAATCGGCGTTGCGAACGCGCAGTGTATGCCAATCGTTGTCGCGCAAAAACTGGTCGCGCGCCGCGTCTTGTTCGAGGCGGTCGTCGTGGCTGTTTCCGTCGAGTTCGATGATCAATTTGGCATCGACGCAGGTGAAATCGGCGACGAAGCGGTCGATGGGGTGCTGGCGGCGAAATTTGAAGCCTTCCAAACGACGGTCGCGCAGCAAACTCCACATTTTGGCTTCAAAGGGCGTTTGGGTTTGGCGCAGTTCGCGGGCGCGCTCGGTGCGCTGGCGATTGGGTCGCATGATTTGGGTTGATTTGAAGTTTTAGTTTCCCGCACTTCGTGCGGCCCTCACCCGCCGCTTCGCGGCACCCTCTCCCGCAAGCGGGAGAAGGAGAAACTGTTACTTTTGTGAATTCACTGCTTGGTTGTCATGGCGCGCTATGTCCTTGCTCCCGCTTGCGGGAGAGGGTGCCGCGAAGCGGCGGGTGAGGGCCAAAGCGAAGCTTTGGAAAACTTCCCAATTCCTAAAACCGCTCCGGATTTTCATTCTTATCGTAAGCCTCGATCACGCGCTGCACCAGGTTATGCCGCACCACGTCCGCCGCGCCCAGATAAACGAATTCGATACCCTTTACCCCTGGCAAAATCCGCGCGGCGGCTTTGAGGCCCGATTCCTCGCCGCGCGGCAAATCGGTTTGCGTAATATCGCCCGTCACCACCATCCGCGAACCAAAACCCAGTCGCGTCAAAAACATTTTCATCTGCGCGCCGGTGGCGTTTTGCGCTTCGTCCAGAATCACGAACGCATCATTCAAAGTCCGCCCGCGCATATAAGCAAGCGGCGCGATTTCGATGACTTTGCGCTCGAATAATTTCGCGGCTTTTTCCATATCGAGCAGGTCGTAAAGCGCGTCATACAAAGGCCGCAAGTAGGGGTCGATTTTGGCTTCCAGATCGCCTGGCAAGAAGCCCAAGCGCTCACCCGCTTCGACGGCGGGGCGCGTCAGGATGATGCGCGCCACTTTTTTCTCTTTGAGTGCGGCGACGGCGGCGGCGACCGCGAGATAAGTTTTTCCGGTTCCGGCGGGGCCGATGGCGAAGCACATTTCCGAGTTTCGCAGCGCATCGACGTATTCCTTCTGGCCCGACGTGCGCGGGCCAATCGGCTTGCCGCGCTCGGTCGTGACGAGCGTATCGGAAAGCATTTTTTTGGCGCCTTCGACACTCGCGCCGCCCTGGGCCTGGCGCACCAGATAACGCACATCGGCGCCCGAAAAGGCGCGGCCACCGCGACGGCTGTTGTGCGCGACTTCGAGCAGTTGCGACACCAAATTCGCGGCTTTTTGCGCGTCAGCTTCTTCGCCGGCGATGAGAAATTCGCCGTCGCGCAGTTGCATGGTGACGGGCAGTTCGCGTTCGATGAGGCGCCGCGTTTCGTCGTTGGTGCCCAGAAACAGGCGCGCGACTTCCAGATCGGGCGCGGGAATGGAAATTTCGATTTTTTGCAAGATGGTTCTTCTTTTAATTCACCACAGAGACACGGAGACACAGAGAGGTTCGAGGGTAAGAATCTCAAAAAATCTCTGTGTCTCCGTGACTCTGTGGTGAATAATTGTTCATTGACTCAGCAGTTCTTTGACCAGAGCTGATGCTTTTTTGCCATCGGCGCGTCCGGCGATTTTGGGGACTAAAACGCCCATCACTTTGCCCATTTCTTTGGGACTCGCCGCGCCCACCTCGGCGATGGAGTCGCGCACGACGGCCAGGAGTTCATCATCCGTCATTTGCTGCGGCAGAAACTCGGCGATGATGTCGAGTTCGGCCTTTTCCTTGTCGGCGAGGTCGAGGCGGTTCGCTTTGGTGTATTCCTCAATGGCTTCGCGGCGCTTTTTGCCTTCTTTGTCGATGACGGCCTGACGCGCGGTGTCGTCCAACTCGGCGCCGGTGCGGGCGTCGATCTCGGCTCGTTTGATCGCGGCGCGCAGGCCCGACAGCGTGTCTTTGCGCGTCGTGTCGCCGCTTTTCAGGGCCTCTTTCCACGAATTGGTGATGCGCTCGGTGAGGGTGTCCATAAGAGTGAGAAGTTTACCCGTCTCCCGCAGGCCGTTTGATTTGCGGCGGCGGACTGGAAACCACTGGCCCCATTTTGAGGAGTTGCGGCACGGTCACGAAACGGTAGCCGCGCTTTTTCAGGGTGTCGATGATGATGGGCAAAGCCGCGACGGTCGCGCCGCGATGTCCACCGCCATCGTGCAGTAAAGCGATGCCGCCAGGCGCGGCGTGGCGCAAAACTTTGGCGGCGATGCTCGCCGAAGTCGCGTTTTTCTCCCAATCGGCGCCGAAACTCGACCAGATAATCACGCTTTCGCCTCGTTTGAGTGCGGCTTGAGCCATGCCGTTGTGGAGCAAGCCGTAAGGCGGACGAAACAGCGTGTTTGGCGCGCCCCGAACGCGTTTCATCACGGCGTCGGTGCGCTCGACTTCGGTGTGGGGCGCTTTAGGCTTGAAAGGATGGCTCCAACTGTGATTAGCCGTCACATGGCCTGCTTTGCGAACCGTCTGAGCCATTTTCGGATAAGCGCGCACCATCGAGCCGACCATGAAAAAAGTGGCTTTCACCCCGCGTTTTCTGAGCGCCGCCAGCACTTGCGGCGTGTAAGTGGGATGCGGGCCGTCGTCGAAAGTGAGCGCGAAGACCCGTTCCCTCGTGCGAACCGCGTAAACGATTTGGGGTTTGACGGCGCGTGGTTTGGGACGCACGGCGCGTGGTTTGGGGCGCGCGGGACGCGGAGTGGGAGTGGGAGTGGGCACCGGCGCCGATTTTCGGCATCCACTCAGCGCGAGGAGGGCGAAAAACGCGCTCGCCGTTCGGAAGAAAAAGCGTTTCATCCTGGCGGCCATGCCAACTGGCGCCCGCCCAGAACGTGAATGTGCAAATGCTGCACGCTTTGCCCGCCGTCCTTGCCCTGATTGGTGACGAGTCGAAACCCGCCAGGGCAGTTTTGCGCGCCCAGTTTGGCCGCGACGTGGAGCAAATGCCCCAGAGTTTCGGCATCGGCGTCGTAGGCGTCCTCGAAGGGGTGGCGCGGAATCACCAGAAGGTGCACCGGCGCTTGCGGCGAAATATCGGGGAAGGCGACGCACACTTCGTCTTCATAAAGCAGCGAAACCGCGACTTCGCCGCGCGCGATTTTTCCGAAAATTGTTTCTGCCATAAATATTTTTCCTTGACCCTAACGGTTGTCCCTGTTCTGCCACGAGTTGGTAGCGGCGCGCAAATTCAAATCCTTTGCTGTTATGCTGTGTGCCGAACGCGACAATCCCGTGCTGTCGCCGTTCGACTATGACTCCAGATCCCTTCCCAGTGCCGCACCGAACGCAACTTATTCGGCTCATCGAACAGGATGACTGGCTGATGAATCTACTGCGCGCGGTAAGAAGCCTCCATGTGGAACAGTGGTGCATCGCGGCGGGCGCGGTTCGCAACCTCGTTTGGGATGATTTGCACGGCTACGCGCGAAAAACTTACCCCTCCGATATCGACGTGCTTTTTTACGATGCGCGCGGTGCGGACGCTCGCAGCGAAGCCGAAATCAATCGAAAACTCTCGCATTGCGTGCCGGATGTGGAGTGGGAGGCGGTGAATCAGGCCACCATTCATCTCTACAACCGCGACCGGCCCTACCATTCCATTGAGGATGCGATTTCGCGCTGGGCCGAAACTGTGACGGCCATCGGCGTTTCGCTCACCGACGCCGGTCAAATCGAGATCATCGCGCCTTTTGGTCTCGAAGATCTCTTTGGCCTCGTGGTGCGGCCCAACCTGGTGACGCCCGAAGCCAAAGCCGTTTATCTGCGGCGCATGACCACCAAAGGCTGGCAGGAACGATGGCCCAAACTCACCATTTTGTGGCCGGATTCCTGATTAAGCGCCTTTCCTGGCACCCGAAGCGAAGTCGAAAACGCATTTTGGTAAAATCATCGGGGCGCAATTCCGCCTCCGACTCCCTTTAATTTTATGACCAAGTATGTTTTCGTGACCGGCGGCGTGGTTTCGTCCATCGGAAAAGGCATCGCGACGGCCTGTCTGGGCACGCTTCTCAAAGCGCGCGGCCTCAAAATCTCCATCCAGAAAATCGACCCCTACCTCAACGTCGATGCGGGCACCATGAATCCGCATCAGCACGGCGAAGTTTTCGTCACCGAAGACCGATGCGGGCACCATGAATCCGCATCAGCACGGCGAAGTTTTCGTCACCGAAGACGGCGCCGAAACCGACCTCGATCTGGGCCACTACGAACGTTTTGTCGATCAAAACCTCGGCAAACTCTCCAATATGACGACGGGCGTGGTCTATCGCAGCGTCATCGAGCGCGAGCGGCGCGGCGATTATCTGGGGCACACCGTGCAGGTCATTCCCCACATCACCGACGAAATCAAAGACCGCATTCGCGCCAACGCCCACGAAAACGACGCCGATATCGCCATTATCGAAATCGGCGGCACCATCGGCGACATCGAATCGCTGCCCTTCACCGAAGCGATTCGGCAGATGAAAATCGACGAGGGAACCGAAAACGTGATGTATGTTCACGTCACCCTCGTTCCTTTCGTGGGGCCGAAAAACGAGATGAAAACCAAGCCGACGCAGCATTCGGTTCGGGAACTTCGCAATATCGGCATCACGCCCGACATCCTGATTTGCCGCACCAAAGCGCCGCTTTCCGACGAAATGAAAGCCAAAATCGCGCTGTTTTGCGATATTTCCATCGACGGCATCCTTGAGGGCCTCGACGCGCAGCACATCTATCATTTGCCGGTCAGATTCGAAGAACAGGGCTTCGCCAAAAAAGTTTTGAAGCGCCTGGGCCTGCCCGACGAAACGCCCGACCTTTCGCGCTGGCAGCACATCGCCCGCACCATCGAAAGCCCCAAACACACGGTCAAAGTGGCGATTTGCGGCAAATATCTCGAACACGCCGCGCAGCCCGACACTTATATTTCGGTGGTCGAAAGCATCGAACACGGCGCGCTCGATAACGAAGCGGCCGCCGAAATCGTGTGGATCGACGCCGAAGACCGCGAAGGCATCGCGCGCGAATTGTCGGAGTGCGACGCGCTGCTCATTCCTGGGGGCTTTGGCGAACGCGGCGTCGAAGGCAAAATCGAGGCGATTCGCTGGGCGCGCGAAAACGATCTGCCCTTTCTCGGATTGTGTCTGGGCCTGCAAACCGCCGTCATCGAATTCGCGCGCAACGTCGCCTGTCTCGAAGGCGCCCATTCGACCGAATTCGATGCCCAGACGCCGCATCCCGTCATCGCCATTCTCAAGGAACAGCGCGCCGTCGAGAAAAAAGGCGGCACCATGCGATTGGGCACGCAGCCCTGCTCCATCGCGCCGAACACTCTGGCGCACCGGCTTTACGGTCAAAGCCTGATTTTAGAGCGCCATCGCCATCGCTACGAAGTCAATCCGCGCTATCACCGCCAACTCACGAGCGCGGGCCTCAAATTGTCAGGGCTGTCGCCCGATGGACGTCTGGCGGAAATCATCGAGTTGGAAAACCACCCGTATTTCATCGCCTCGCAGTTCCATCCCGAATTCAAAAGCCGCCCGACGCGCGCTCACCCGCTTTTTAGCGGGCTGCTGGCAGCCGCCATCAAGCGCCAGCAGGAACGCGCCACGCAGGGGCCGCAGACGATAGATGAACTGCGGCGCAGCATCGCTTAAACCGTGGATGAGACCTCCCGCCGAGGAGAAACGCGTGTGGGTTTTTCTTTGCCTGTGTTATAAAATTGAGGCATGGAAGGATTGCCACCTGCGCCCCAGAAATCGAATTTTATGAAAACAAATCGCTCTCACCGCCTAATTACCACTACATGTGATTTATCAATAATTTTTTATATGTTTTTAGCTAAGCGGATGTTTGACATAAAAGGAAATGAAGGTGAAGCAATACTCAAAGTTCTTGCATTAGCTTTCCCTTGCATGGTTTATGCTATATATAGGGTCTTCATCATGACGATTGAAGAGGAAAGCAAGTAAGTATTGAAAGGACTTGAGTTGGAATGTCATCCATCTGCACCTGACTTGAGAACAGGGCCACAACGCCTAATTTCTCACATAAAACGTGCTATATTAACCAGTGTTGCGGGTTTAGCCGCTCAAGGCGTATTGGGAACCGAAACGCGAGAAGCAAAGACCTAAAACGGCGATTTTTATCGATTAGAAAACGTCTTTTTGTAAATTTATTGTTTCAAATCCGCTTCTCGCCCCGTTTTTCGGGGCCAAATCCAAAACCCGCAACACTGGTTATTACTTGCCGTTCCCGCGCGAGACAGCCATTGGCGCCGGAAGCTTCCAAACGCCCGCCGACGCCCCATTATCAATAAGAAGCCGTTTTCGTGTGAGCTTTTCGCCCTTAAATCTACCCAGGCTACGCCTTTCAAATCAATAAATCGAGCGACAGAAGCGGCGGCACTTGCGACAACTTGTTTCTGCCGAAATGGGGTGGTGCTGGTCGTAGGAATTTTCAACACCGCCTTAAAAACAAAACCGCCGCTTTCATCGAAAGCGGCGGTTTTGTCGTCGCAAGGACGTTCAAGCGGCGAATTTCTCCTCGTCCTGCAACTCGATTTGAAAGCTAAACGGCGGCAGCTTTGAAAAATCGTTGGTGGTGTGCCACGCTTCCACCACATTTTCCGGCAGCGACACCACGCGATACGGCGCGCACATTTCCTGCGCGATGCGACCGTCCCACACCCGCCAGCGCGCGCCGGTCGCGCGGCTCAGCGCGGTGGCAATCGGGTTGGCGATGATGCCAGGCCCCGCGCCGGCGATGTCTTCCGGCGAAATGCTGATCTCCAAAACTTGAATGTTCATCTTGTCCCCTTTCGATTGAGAGTGGCAAGCCTAAGACAAATTTTTGGCCAATTCAACACTTCGTTTCCAAAATTTTCCCCGCTCACACCTTGAAAAGTGGCCCCGACTTCGTGATAGAATTCACAAGGTTTCGGATTCTCGCCACGATGAACGATTTAAGGCGCGAGTGGCGAGGCACAACACGCTCGGAGAATTTCTTGGTTATGGCAACTGCTACCCAACGGCCCAAAGTGGTCATCGTCGGCGCCGGATTCGGCGGACTTTCGGCGCTCAAAACGCTCGGCAACAAGGCCGTCGATGTTTTGCTCGTGGATCGCAACAATTATCACGGTTTCTGGCCGCTTCTTTATCAGGTGGCGACGGGCCAGCTCGATTCGGCCTCCATCGCCTACCCGATTCGCGGCCTCATCCACTCTTATAAAAACGCCGATTTTCAGCTCGCCGACGTGTCGGGCGTCGATTTCGCCGGTAAACAGGTGCAGATCGAAAACGGCGCGCCGATTCCCTACGATTATTTGATTCTGGCGGCGGGAAGCGCGCAGTTTTATTTCGGCAACGATGCCCTCGCCGAAACCACCTTTTCGATGAAAGATGTCGATCAGGCCGAAGAACTTCGCAACCACGTCATCGCGGCGTTTGAAAAAGCGCAGACCGAAACCGACCCCGAAAAGCGCAAGCAGCTCATGACCGTCGCCATCGTGGGCGGAGGGCCGACGGGGGTTGAACTCGCGGGCGCTTACGTCGAACTCTTCAAATACAACTTCAAACGCGATTTTCCCAGCCTGGATATGGCGCAGGCGCGCGTGATTTTGATCGAAGCGATGGGCAACATCATGCTGCCCTTTAGCGATCCGGCCATCAAAGGGCCGTCGCCGCTGCAAAAATCGACCGCCAAAGTTTTGGAAGATCGGGGCGTGGAAATCATGCTCAACGCCGCCGTCGATAGCGTGGCGGATAACGTGGTCAATTTCAAAGATGGCCGCACCCTCGCGGCGGGCACCGTCATCTGGGCGGCGGGCGTGCGCGGCGCGATGCTGGGCGACAAACTTGGGCTCACATTGCAGCGCGGCGCGCGGGTGCAGGTCAATGAAGAACTCAATCTGCCCGAACATCCCGATGTGTTCGTGGTGGGCGACATGGCGTATCTCGAAGGCTTCAAATGGGGCGACCGCGTGATGGCGTATCCCCAGGTCGCGCAGGTAGCGGTGCAGATGGCCAAACAGGCGGCGGAAAACATCATGGTCATCGCGGCGGGCGGGCAGCCGAGCAAGTTCAAATACAAAGACAAAGGCTCGATGGCCATTATCGGACGCAACGCGGCCATCGTTTCGTCTTCCAAGCCGATTCCGATGAAGATGGGCACGCGCTGGGGCACGTTTTTCCCTGGCTGGGTGATGTGGCTGGTGGTTCACGTCATGTTTCTTCAGGGCTGGCGAAACCGCTTCGTTTCGATTTTCAACTGGATGTTCAACTGGATGAATAAGGATCGAGGCGTCCGCGTCATGACTGGAAAAGTTGACGAGAAAACTGAGAAACTCATCGCTTCGTAAATCGAAAAGCCCCGCGAAATTCGCGGGGCTTTTTTAATGCAAGAAAGGTTCAACAATTTCGCGTTCGAGGCTCAAACCGTTCCATTCGTCGCCGCCAGAATCATAAATCAGCGTGTATGGCCCCTGAAAATTGGCGTTTTTGGTGATTTCGAGGCACTGGAGGTAATCCTCGCGCTCGATCTGCCCGTCTGTGAAAGCGGCCTTGGTGTGGCACGATTCGGCACGCGGCGCGATGCGCGCTAAATTTTCGTATTTGCCGTCGCCTTTCCAGTTGCCGAAATCGAGCATCAGCCCCAACCGTCCATCAAGGGCGTCCAAAATCTGAAGTGTCGAGGCCGGAGTGCCTGCCGTATCGAACCAGTTTTCGGTAAGCAGGCGTAAACCCAGCCCCTCGGCCCGATTCGCCAGCGTTTGGAGCGCCCCGATGCTGTGCGAGAGGTTTTCGGGCGTCGGCGGGCCTTTTCCGGCGACCACGCGAGCGCAGTGCGCGCCCAGTTGCGCGGCGACCGGCAGATAGCTTTCGATCCACGTTTGATCGCGCGCCGCGTGCTGGGAATGGTTCAAATCGCCGTCGTCAATGAGAAAGGCCCACAATTCGATGCGATGCGCCTCCAGTTCAGCGCGAAGCTGCGCCAGAAAGGTTTCGTCGCGCGTCGGCAGATGAAAGTGACAGATTTCCAGCGTCGAAATGCCGAAAGCGGCGAGTTGAGAGGGCAATTTGAGCAGTTTCTCGCCGCTGAAATTGGAGGAAGACCCTTCCGGCCCGAAAAACGGCGGCGCGCCGAGCCAGTGATGCAAAGACCAGGTCGAAACCGAAAGACGGCGGGGCTGTGGAGAAATTGGGGAAGGCATTTTTCGAGTTATAGCACTTCAAACTGAGGAGGGTCACGTCCCAGTGCGACAGTTAATGAGACATCAATAAACCAACCACAGAGACACAGAGAAAGGCCAGAGCAAAGTAAAGCTATCGGCGTGTCTTCGCCAAAAACTCCGTGTCTCTGTGCCTCTGTGGTTGTTCCATTAAAATATTTTAAATTGGGCGAATTTGGTTCATTGATAAAGAAACTAGCGAACAGTTTTGCTATCCTGACAAATGAATCGAAAATCGTTCCCCTTTCGGTTTTCGTGCGCCGCCGTTTCAACTTTTCCTTCCCATGATTTTCCATCAACTGAAGTGAACCTGGCGTTGCACGGCACGGTCTGTAATTGCACCCAAAATTCCGCCCGCAGACCTCAAGGACGTGCTTTATGAAAGAGTTACCCAACAGTTCCAATCTGCTCTTTGTCGAAGAAATTTTCGCCGACTTCGAGCGCGACCCCGAAAGCGTGCCCGAACAGTGGCGCCGCTACTTCCATTCCATCGCTCCCACCGTTGGAGAAGGCGAAAACGGCTCGACCCAGCTCGGCCCCACTTTTACGCCTTCCTCCATTTTCAATCCGGCGGGCGAGTCGAAAAACGGCCACAACGGCCACGCCAACGGCAACGGAACCGCGCCCGCCAATGGCGCCAAACGCGCCGCGATTGCCGACGAAGCCAAAACCCGTCAGGAAGCCGTCACTCAGTTGGTGCGAAATTACCGCGTGCGCGGCCATCTGCTGGCCGATTTAGACCCGCTCGGCTTCACGCCCAAGCCCGTCATTCCCGAACTCGACCCGCTTTTCTACGGCTTCAGGGAAAGCGACATGGAGCGGGTTTTCGCCTGCGACCGCACCATCGAACCCACCGGAATGCTGCCCCTGCGCGAACTCATTTCGCGCCTGGAAAGCACCTATTCGCGCACCATCGGCGTGCAATTTACGCATATCGACGACATCGACGCGCGCAACTGGCTCCAGCAGCGCATGGAATCGACGCAAAACCGCCTCGAACTCTCGCGCAAAGAACAGGTTCGCATTCTGACGCGCCTCACCGATGCCGTCGCTTTCGAAGAATTTATCCGCCGCAAGTTCACCGGCGCGAAATCGTTTTCACTCGAAGGCGCCGAGAGTCTGCTGCCCCTGCTCGATCTGGCGATTGAAGAAGCCGGCGAACAGGGCGTGCAGGAAATCGTGGTCGGGATGTCACATCGTGGGCGCCTCAACGTGCTGGCGAACATCATCGGCAAGTCGCCGCGCGATATTTTCCGCGAATTCGAAGACAAAGACCCCGATCTCTATCAGGGCGGCGGCGATGTCAAATACCATCTCGGCTACGTCAACGATTGGCAAACCTCGTCGGGGCGCAAAGTGCATCTCGCGCTCTGTTTCAATCCCTCGCATCTCGAATTCGTCAACACGGTGGCGATGGGCCGACTGCGCGCCAAGCAAGACCGCATCGAAGACAACCTGCGCGAGCGCGGGCTGTGCATCCTGATTCACGGCGACGCTGCGTTCGCGGGCGAAGGCGTGGTGCAGGAAACGCTCAATCTGTCGCAGCTGCCAGGCTACACCGTCGGCGGCACGCTGCACGTCATCGTCAACAACCAGATCGGTTTCACGACGGGGCCAAGCGAAGCGCGCTCGACCCACTATTGCACCGACGTAGCGAAAATGCTGCAAATCCCGATTTTCCACGTCAATGGCGAAGACCCCGAAGCGGTCGCTGCCGTCGTGAAGATGGCGATGGATTTCCGCCGCAAATTTGGCCGCGACGCCGTCATCGATATGTATGGGTATCGCAAGCTGGGCCACAATGAAACCGACGAACCCACTTTCACTCAACCGGTCATTTACGCTGCGATTGCCAAGCGCAAACCGGTGCGTGAAGCCTATCTCGACCGGCTTTTGAAACTGGGCGGCGTGACGCGCGCCGAAGCCGATGCGATTGCCGACCGGCGCCGCCAGCAGCTCGAAACCGAACTCAGCGAGGCGCACTCGGAAGATTATGTGGCGCCCAATCGGGTGCGGCGCACGCACGGCGGTTACATCGGTGGCCTGGAATGCGAATCGCCCGACATTTCGACCGGCGTGCCCAAAGAACGCCTTTCGATGCTGCTCGAACAACTCACCAAAGTGCCCGAAGATTTTCACCAGCATCCTCGCATCAACCGCATTCTCAAGGCGCGCGCGCAAATGGCGGCGGGCGAAATGCCGCTCGACTGGTCGGCGGGCGAAGCGCTCGCTTACGCCACGCTTTCCACCGAAGGCATTCCGATTCGCCTCACCGGTCAGGACTCGGAGCGCGGCACCTTTTCGCATCGCCACGCCGTTTTGCACGATGTCGAAAACGACGGTGAATTCACTCCCCTGCTCAACCTGGGCAAGGAACAGGCGCGCGTCGAGATTCACAACTCGCCGCTTTCCGAAATCGGCGTTCTGGGCTTCGAATACGGCTATTCGCTCGACTTTCTGGGCGGGCTGTGCATCTGGGAAGCGCAATTCGGCGACTTCTGGAACACGGCGCAGGTGATCGTTGACCAGTTCATCGTCTCGGCGGAAGACAAATGGCAGCACCTGTCGGGCCTGGTCATGCTCCTGCCGCACGGCTACGAGGGCGCGGGGCCAGAGCATTCCTCGGCGCGACTGGAGCGCTTTTTGATGCTCGGCGCCGAAGACAACATCCAGGTCTGCTACCCGACCACGCCGGCTCAGATGTTTCATCTGATGCGCCGCCAGGTGCTTCGCAAATGGCGCAAACCGCTCATCGTGATGAGTCCCAAATCGCTGCTGCGCCATCTGGAGTGCATTTCGAGCCTGGAAGATCTGGCAACCGGCACCTTTCAGCGCATTTTGCCCGATACGGGCGGGCGCATGGGGCCGGACATCAAAAAAGTGCTGCTTTGCTCTGGCAAAATCTACTACGAACTCGACAAAGAACGCGAAGCGCGCGGCGCCGACGACGTGGCGATTTTGCGAGTCGAGCAGCTTTATCCGCTCGCGCAGGAGGAACTGGAACGGGCGCTCGAATCTTACGCGCAGGGCACCAAAGTGGTCTGGGTGCAGGAGGAACCGGAAAACATGGGCGCCTACCGTCATTTCGAATACGCCTATCGCGCTTTTTTGAACGAGCGCTTCGAGTTTTCGGCTTCGACGCGAGCGCGCAGCGCGAGTCCGGCGACGGGCAGCGCATCGAGCCATCGCAAAGAGCAGCAGGAATTGATCGACGCGGCCTTCGACCGCTAATCTTTCAATGTTGAACGTTCAACATTGGACATTGAACAAAAGCATGAGCGCGCAGCATCCCTTTGATCTTGCCGAACGCCTTTTGGAGTTTTCGGTATCCATCGTGCGCCTGACCGAAGAGATGCAAAAAACCCGCGCCGCAAATCATGTCGCAGGTCAGCTTTTGCGTTCCGGCACCTCGCCACTCCCTAACCACGCCGAAGCACAGGCCACCGAATCAACCGCCGATTTTATCCACAAGATGAGCATCTGCCTCAAAGAACTGCGTGAAACGCAGCGCTGGCTCTTGCTGGTCGAGCGCACGCCGCTCATCGAGCATCCGCCGCGCGTGCAGCCGATGCTCTGCGAGGTCGATGCACTGATTCGCATTTTCAAAAAGAGTGTTCAAACCGCGCAAAGCAAAGTATCAGGTGGAAGCAAAAAGCCGAATTAAGCGTTACAATTCCCTTTGTTCAATGTTGAACGTTTAATGTCCAATGTTCAATGTTGAATTTCAAACCAAACCTTGAACATTGGACATTGAACGCTGAACATTGAAAGATTACTCCCATGTCCGTTGAAATCAAAATCCCTTCTGTTGGCGAAAGCGTGTCGGAAGTCGAACTGGGCGAATGGCTCAAAGCCGAAGGCGACAGCGTATCGCCCGACGAAACTCTGGTCATGCTCGAAAGCGACAAAGCCACCGTCGAACTGCCCGCGCCTTCAGGCGGCGTGGTCGGTAAAATCCTCAAAAAACAGGGCGATACCGCGCTCGTGGGCGAAGTCATCGCCATTCTGGAAGAGGCCGGCGCCGCGCCAAAGTCCAACGGCGCACCCGCCGCATCAACTCCCGCAACTCCCACGCCCGCCGGCAGCGAAACGCCGCCCACCGGCGAAGCCAAAACCGAAGGTGTCGAAGCGCCCCAGTCCGGCGACACGCCCAATCCTGGCGCCAATGGCCTCGCGGTGGGAACGCAACCGCCCCAGGCCGAAGAGGTGCGCGTCGGCCTTTCCAGCGACGCCATCGATCAGGCCGTCGGCCAGCCCTCCAACCTCAGAACCGAACTCGAACCGCGCGTGATGCCCTCCGCCGCGCGCGAAATCGCGCAAAACGGCCTCGACGCCGCGCAAATTCAAGGCACCGGCCCAGGCGGACGGATTTTAAAAGAAGACGCCCAAAACGCCGCCCAAGCCAAAACCGCGCCGCCCACACCGCAAGTTCAAGCGCCCCAACCTCCCCCCTCCCCCCTCTCCCCTCCCTCCTTAGTCACGGAAGAGGATGAGGAAATCGTGCGCATGACGCCCCTGCGCCGCAAAATCGCGCAGCGCCTGGTCGAGGCGCAGCAAACCGGCGCGCTTCTCACCACCTTCAACGAAATCGACATGAGCGCCGCGATGGATTTGCGGAAACAGCATCAGGACTCGTTCACCAAAAAATACGGCATCAAACTCGGTTTCATGTCGTTTTTCGTCAAGGCGAGCATCGACGCGCTCAAACTCTTCCCCGCCGTCAACGCCGAGATTCGCGGCGAAAACATCGTTTACAAAAACCACTTCGACATCGGCGTGGCGATTGGCGGCGGCAAAGCGCTCGTGGTGCCGGTTTTGAAGCGCGCCGAACGCATGAGCTTCGCCCAAATCGAGCTGGCGATTGCCGAATACGCCACGCGCGTCAAGGAAGGCAAAATCACGCCCGACGAACTCACCGGCGGCACTTTCACCATCACCAACGGCGGCATCTACGGCAGCTTGCTCTCCACGCCGATTGTGAACGCGCCCCAATCGGGCATTTTGGGAATGCACACCATTCAGGAACGCCCCATCGCCAAGGATGGGCAGGTCGTGATCGCGCCGATGATGTATGTCGCCTTGACGTATGACCACCGCATCGTCGATGGCCGCGAGGCGGTTTCGTTCCTGAAGCGCATCAAAGAGTGTTTGGAAAACCCGTCGCGGATGCTGTTGGAGGTTTGAGGAGGCTATAAATCATGGCAAAAACCATCACTATTGAGATTCCCGAAGCCGAAGCGGAGGCTTTGGAAACCGAAATCAAGCACATTTTCGCCGAAATCGCGGCCTCGCAGGAGCGGATGAAGGGTTATCAGGAAAGCATTGAAATCTCGAAAAAACGCACCCGTGCGACGCTGGACGAGATTGATGCGCTACTGCGGCAGAAATGAATTTCCTCAAAACTCTTGCCGACTATTTGCGCGCGCTGCTCATTTTCACGCAGACGCAGGAGGAAAATAAACGGGAAATCGAACGTTTGCGCTTGGAAGTTCAGCATTTGAGTGAGGCGTTGCGGCTGTCCATTCTGCAAAACCAGCACAACTACGAAAACGAACGCCACGAACGCGAAAACTTCATGCTGCGAGTCGAATTGGAACTGGCCAAACGCCTACCGCCCAAAAAAGAGGATTGAAAAGCGCGCGACGATTTCTCGTCGCGCGCTTTGGTTTAATCGCAGAATTTTCCAGCCGAATCTGAGCGCCAAAAAGAAGAAGCTATGCTCAACTTGACTCCCTTCAACTCCCAGCCCCATGGCGACCCTATCGCGCGCATCGTTGCTACCCTCGTGGCCTACGCCATTAAAGACGCGGCGCGTGAGATTCATATTCAACCCCTGCCTGAAAGTCGCGGCGCAAGCATCTTTTATCGCTTGCGAGACGGCGAAGACCCGCAGGAACAACTCAAAGTGCCGTTTTATGTGTTAAAACCTCTGCGCGACCATCTCGAAAAAATGGCGGACGAAGACGGCTCGTTCGAGGTTGATTTGGTGAGCGAGAAGCATCAAATTTCACTTTCTTATGTGCTGGAAATGAGTGTGCAAAGCGCGCGAGACGGCGAAACTATCGTCTTGAAGCTCGATGGGAAATTCAACCCGCCTTCGCAATAGCAGATACGACTTGTTGCGAGGCTCGCAGTTTCCTTCGCCTCGTCTTTATTTCTATGAAAACTCACGACTTATTAGTGATCGGCGCCGGCCCTGGCGGTTATGTTTGCGCCATTCGCGGCGCGCAACTCGGCCTCGACACCGCCTGCATCGAAAAAAATCCGCGTCTGGGCGGCACCTGTCTGCGTGTCGGATGCATTCCCTCCAAAGCGCTTTTGGAATCGAGCGAACGCTTTCTCGAAGCCAAAAACTCGCTCGGCAAATTCGGCGTGAAAGTGGGCGATGTCGAACTCGATTTGCCCACCATGCTGGGGCGCAAAGATGAAATCGTCAAGGGCCTCACTGACGGCATCGCGTTTCTGTTCAAAAAGAACAAAGTCGCGCGCTACGAAGGCGAAGCGCAATTTATTGGGCCGAATCGCGTGCGCGTGGGCGACGAGGAAATCGAGGCCAAACACATCGTCATCGCAAGCGGCTCCAAGCCGTCGGTTTTGCGCGGCATCGAGTTCGATTACGACATCATCGGCACGTCGACCGAGGCACTCTCCTACCCGACCGTGCCGCAGCATCTCGTGGTGATTGGCGGCGGCTATATCGGATTGGAACTGGGCAGCGTATGGCAGCGACTGGGCGCGAAAGTGACGGTTTTGGAGTTTCTGCCCATCATTTTGCCTGGCATGGATCGAGAAATCGCCGACGAAGCCTTTAAAATCTTCAAAAAACAGGGCCTGGAATTTCGACTCGGCACCAAAGTGACAAGCGCGAAAGTCGTCGATGGAAAAGCCGTCGTTGAAATCGAGGGCGGCGAGCCGCTGACCGCCGACCGCGTTTTGGTTGCGGCGGGACGACTGCCCAATACGGACGGCCTGAATCTGGAAGCGGCGGGCGTGACGGTGGATGAAAAGGGCCGCATTCCGGTCGATTCTCATTTCAGAACCAACGTGGTGGGCGTTTATGCGATTGGCGATGTCATCGCGGGGCCGATGCTGGCCCACAAAGCCGAGGAAGAAGGCGTCGCGGTCGTCGAAGGCATCACCTCGGGCTACGCGCACGTCAACTACGACGCCATTCCTGGCGTGGCCTACACCGAGCCGGAAATCGCGGGCGTCGGCAAAACCGAAGAGCAGCTCAAAGAAGCGGGCGTGGAATATAAAAAGGGCGTCTTTCCCATGCTGGCCAATGGCCGCGCGCGGGCGCTGGGACACACCGAGGGCAAAGTCAAGCTGCTCGCCGACGCGAAAACCGACCGCATTTTGGGCGTCCACATCATCGGCCCGCGCGCGGGCGATCTCATCGCCGAAGCGGTCGCCGCGCTCGAATTCGGCGCCAGCGCCGAAGATTTGCGGCGCACCAGCCACGCGCATCCCACGCTGTCGGAGTGCGTGAAAGAAGCGGCGTTCGCGGCGGAATCCAAAGCAATTCACATTTGAGCTTGGCCACAGATTAGAGAACGCGAAGCGTCAGCGAGTGAGGCTGTGCAGTCTGGTTTCCTCAACGCCTGTTCATCTCAAGTCGCAGTCAGGTCTCACTCGCTCACGCGTCGCGTTCTCTAATCCCTCGTTTTGTGGCTAAATGGGAAGCATGAAATTTCGTTCTCTGGGGCAAACCGGTTTGTCCGTTTCGATTTTGAGCTATGGCGCGTCGCCGCTCGGCTCGGTTTTTCGCGACATCGATGAAAATGAGGGCGTTTCGTGCGTGCATCGCGCGCTCGATCTGGGCATCAATTTCATCGATTGTTCGCCCTTCTACGGCCTGACGCGCGCCGAAACTGTCCTGGGCCGCGCGCTCCAGGGCGTCGCGCGCGAGCGTTACATTCTGGCCACCAAAGTCGGGCGCTACGGCGAGGATGAATTCGATTTTTCCGCCGCGCGCGTTACGAAGTCAGTCGATGAAAGTCTGTCGCGATTGGGCGTGGACTATGTGGATTTAATTCAGTGCCACGACATCGAATTCGGCGATCTGGATCAAATCATCGGCGAAACGCTGCCCGCGCTGCGCCGCGTTGCAGAGAGCGGCAAAGTGCGTTTCGTGGGCATTACCGGATTGCCGCTTTCCATTTTCGAGCGAGTGACGGCGCAGGCCCCCGTCGATACGATTTTGAGCTACTGCCGCTATTCGCTCAACGACACCTCGCTGGAAAAGCTGCTGCCGACGCTGCACGGGCGCGGCGTGGGCGTGATTTCGGCCTCGCCGCTGTCGATGGGGCTTTTGACGCAGCGCGGCGCCCCCGACTGGCATCCGGCGCCCGATGCGGTGAAGCAAAAATGCGCCGAAGCCGCACAGTTTTGCACCGCGCGCGGCGCCGATATTTCCAAACTCGCACTGCAATTCGCGCTGCAAAACGAGGCCATCGCCACCACGCTGGTTGGCACGGCGTCGGTGGGAAACATCGAAAAAAACGTGCGCTGGATGGATGAACCGCTCGATGAGGAACTGCTGCGCGAAGTCCTGGCGATTTTGCAGCCCATTCGAAACCAGACCTGGCCCAGTGGCAGACCGGAAAACCATGAGCCGCAGATAAATGATTAACCCAAGTTGCCACCTGCCAGCGAATAAATTCGCCGCAAAGAAGAGCAAAACCTGCCTTCGCAGGTTAATGCATTAGTCCGCGAAGGCGGACTTCGCCTCCCTTTGCGGCGACTTTAGTCGCTGGCGTTCGGTTGAAAATCGCATGAAAATCATTGATTTGTCGCAGCCGCTTTTCGATGGCGCGCCCAATTGTCCGGCGCATCCGCCGATTGCGATTGGTCTCCAAACCCATTCCGGCGACGCGCCCGATTCGTGGCAAATGGAGTTTTTCAGGTTCGCTTCGCACAGTGGCAGCCATCTCGACGCGCCGCTTCACAAAATTTTTGGCGGCGCGGGCGTGGAAGATTTTCCGCTCGAACACTGGTGCGGCGACGCCATCATCGCCGATGTGCGCGGCATCGCAGCGAAGGGTGAAATCGGTGTTTCTCATCTCGAAAACCTTGATGTGCGCGGCAAAATCGTGCTTCTGGCGACCGGCTGGGGCGAAAAACGCGCGCCGACCGAAGAATGGCTGCATCAATCGCCGTTTCTGGGGCCGCAGGGCGCGCGTTGGCTGGTCGAACACGGCGCCCGCGCCGTCGGCATCGATCATTTTTCAATCGGCGGCATGGGCGAGGCGAATGCACAAACCCACGAGATTTTGCTGCGCGCGGGCGTGTGGATTGTCGAAGAGCTGTCGTTTCCCGCCGCCATTTTCGAGGTCGAAACACCTTTCACGTTTCAAGCCCTGCCGCTCAATTTTCGCGGCACCAACGGCCAAAAATTTTCCGGCGCGCCCTGCCGTCCCGTCGCGCTTTTGCCATGAAAACTCTTCTTCTCGACGCGCCCGAAATGGCGCGCATCGCCGACGCGCCCGAACCACAATCGCCTCGCAGTGGCGAAGTTTTGGTGCAAGTGCATCGCGCTGGAGTGTGCGGGACGGATTTGCACGCTTTTCGCGGCAGGCAGCCGTTTTTTTCCTACCCGCGCGTGCTGGGGCATGAACTGGGCGTGGAAGTCGTTGAAATCGGCCCCAATGTCGGAAACCTGCGGATTGGCGACAAATGCGCCGTCGAACCTTATCTCAATTGCGGCGAGTGCATCGCGTGCCGTCGCGGAAAGGGCAACTGCTGCACTTCGATGCGCGTTCTGGGCGTTCACGTCGATGGCGGGATGTGCCCGTTTCTGCTTCTGCCCGCCGCGAAACTGCACGTTTCCAACGCGCTTTCGCTCGATCAACTCGCGCTCATCGAAACGCTGGGCATCGGCGCGCACGCCGTCGCGCGCGCTGGGGTTGAAGCAGGCGAAACCGCGCTCGTCATTGGCGCCGGCCCCATCGGTTTCGCGACGCTGCAAAGCCTGCAACTCGCGGGGGCGACGCCGGTTCTGCTCGACATCAACCCCGCGCGCCTCGATTTCGCGCGCCGGACGTTCGGCATCCAAACCACCTTCGACGCGCGCGAAACTTCGCCGCAAACTCTGGAAGAATCGCTTGGCGACCTGCCGACGGCGGTTTTCGATGCGACCGGCAATCCCGCCTCCATGAACGGCGCTTTTGAATACGTCGCGGCGGGTGGAAGACTGATTTTCGTGGGTTTGCATCAGGGCGAAGTCACCTTTTCCGATTCGCTGTTCCACCGCCGCGAAATGACGCTTCTGGCCACGCGCAACGCGCTTCCCGCCGATTTCAAAAGGCTCATTGCGCTCGCGGAAGAAGGAAAACTCGACAGTTCGGCGTGGATTACTCATCGCGCGACTTTGGAGGAAGTGCCCGCGCAGTTCGAAACCTGGCTCAACCCCGATTCGCATACCCTCAAAGCGATGATCGAGATTTGAAATTCACCGCAGATGAACGCGGATAGACGCAGATGATTTCAATTGAATTTATCTGCGTCTATCCGCGTTCGTCTGCGGTTAATTTTTTCGCCTCGCGTGAACCCTTTGGCCTCGCGCAGTCACTAAACCCCTGATGGCAAACGACGCAGGGCTGTTGCGGCGCCTCCAGGGTGGCGAAGCGCGCGCGTTCGAGGAGTTTCTCGACCGCTTCGGCCCGCGCGTGCAACAGTTGGCGCGCCGCTACGCCGCCTCCAACGCCGATGCCGAAGATTTGACGCAGGAAATCTGCGTCGATTTGCTGCAAAGCGTGGCCAGTTTTCGCGGCGAAGCGAAGCTCGAAACCTGGATTTATCGCGTCGCGCTCCATCACTGCTGGCGCTGGCGCGAAAAACAGGGACGCGAAAACTCGCGCCGCGACGAGAACAGTTCCGAAGACATCGAATGGCCCTCGCGCGATGTTTCGAGCGACCCGCAGCGCCGTTTCGCGCAAACCGAACTTTCGCAGCAGGTTCATCACGCGCTGGGCGATTTGAGCGATTTGCACCGCGAAATCGTGGAACTGCATGAGCTGCACGGCCTGACTTACGCGCAGTGCGCCCAGGTTCTGCAAATTCCGGTCGGAACGGTGAAATCGCGGCTTTCCAATGCTTTTTCGCATCTGCGGCGCGCTTTGAAACCCTACGTTTTGGATGGCCCGACCGAAAACGCCGCCGCGCCCTCGCAACTCGCGCCCGAAGGAGGCACGCCATGAACATCCCAACTTCTTATCTCGCGCCATGTGCCGCCTTCGATGACGATTTGAAGGCCTATCTTGATGGCGAATTGCCGCTTTTGGCGCGCTGGAAAGTGCGCCGCCATCTTCAAAACTGCCCGCAGTGTCGGGAGGAAATTCAACTCATGGAAAGGTTCAGCGAAGAAATCAAGGGTGAAGAAACTGCGCCGCTCGACGCCGGTTTAAGCGCCGAAATTCTGAAAAATGCTCCGCACTACCCGCCCCCGCCGCTCAAAGATCGGCGCCGCACGGTGAAGAAACTGGGGCTGGCGACAGCGGGATTCGCGCTTATGGTAGCGGTTGGCTTCAATGCGTCCCAGCCATTTTCGGGACAGGAATCGGTGAGTCTAAGCGCCGAAAGCAGCGACGCAGGCGACGCGATTTCCGATTCCGCAGCAGCCAAGGCGCCTTTGCCTTCGGCCAATCCCGCCGCAGGCGCCGCGAGTGATGCGGTTTCTGCCGCCGCACCTCTCAGCGTCCCGCCACTCGCTATGCGCGGCAATGCCAACAGCGCAGCGCCACTCGAACAGAGGCGCTCCCCCGCGCGACGCGAAGCTGGTTCGGCGGGAATAATGACTCTCGATGACCTCGATTCCACCTTCGCCGATGGCGGGGTTAAAAACAGATCGTCGCAACCACTTTACGGCGCTGGCAGTGGAAACTCTCTCGAAAATGGCGCCCCCTACGCGCCGCCCCAGCGCGCGGTTCACCGCGAAGGCAGCGTAACCGTCGCGGTCGATAACGCCGAAACCGCGTCACAGTCGGTCGCGGGCATCGTGCAAAACGTGGGCGGCTTCATCGCCACCAATTCGCTTTCAACCGGCGGCGACGGACGCCGCAGCGCCACGCTCGATGTGCGCGCGCCGGTCGAACAGTTTGAAACCCTCGTCGCCAAAATCGGCGCGCTGGGAACGGTGCGCTCCAAAAGCATCAACGGTGAAGATATCACCCAGCGCATCACCCAGGCCAATGCGCGCCGCGCCGTGCTCGCCAAAGAGCTTTCCATCGACCAAACCCGTTTGCGCGAAAAAGAAGCGAAGGCGGGGAAAAGCGACGCCATGTCCATCTCTCAACTGCGCGCCGAGGTGCGGAATTCGCGTCTGCGCGCGGCGCAGTCGCGCGCCGAGTGGGAGTATTTGAAGAAATACGCGGCGCTTTCCACGCTTTACGTCGTGTTGCAGGACAAAACCAAACCCGCCGCTGGATGGACGAGCAGCCTCGGCCCAACCGGAGCGCAGGCTTGGAACACCTTCACCGCGACCGCGAAGCTGCCGTTGCAACTGCTCATCTGGATTCTGGCTTACGCACCGTTGTGGGTTCCGGCGCTGATCGTGTGGAAAAAGTGGGGGCGCAAGTGGGTCAATGCTTGAATGAAGCGACTTGGAGAACGCGAAGCGTCAGCGAGTGAGGCAAGACTGTTACTTTAACCCCACAGTCTTGCCTCACTCGCTGACGCTTCGCGTTCTCTACTTTGATTTCAGCCGATGCGAATTTCCTTGCCCTGCGCGGCGCTTTCGTAGAGCGCGTTGAGGATGGCCTGCACATCGCGCGACTGTTCGGCGGGAACCGGCGAGGGCGCGCCACTGGCAACCGCTGCGGCGAAAGCGGCGCACTCGCGCGCGTGCGGCTCCTGGCCTTTGCCGGCGTCGTTCAGTTGAGTATCGAAGGTGCGCTTGGTCGTTAGATTGGACGAAATCAGGCGGTTGGAAGGCCAGTGCGAGCCGCTCTGCGTGCCGTAAAGCCACATTTGCATATCCTCGCCCTGCGTCGGGTGATGCAACTGCCATGAGACTTCCAGAATCAGCGTCGCGCCGTTGTCGAAGCGCACAAAGGCCGAGGCGAACTCTTCGACATCGGCATCATGAGGAATTTCGACGCCGCCCCAGCCCGAAAACGCGCCTGGGAGTTTGGACAGTTTGTCCTGCGTCACGCCCGAAACCGCGACCGGTTTGGGATGGCCCATCATCCACAGCGTCAGATCCAGAATGTGAACCCCGATATCGATGCACGGCCCGCCGCCGGAGTTCTTTTTGTAGATGAACCCTGGGCGGACCGGCGTCCAGTTGCGGCGCAGCATCCAACTCCGCGCGTGATAAACATCGCCCAGCACGCCGGTATCGATTTCCCGTTTGAGTGCGATGGTGTCGTTTTGAAAGCGAAAATGCTGCGCCGTCATCAGATATTTGCCGCTTTTGTCGCGCGCCTCGATCATCTGATTGATGTCCTGCGGCGTGGGCGCGAGCGGTTTTTCGCAGATGACGTGTTTGCCCGCTTCGAGCGCCGCAATCGCCAAAGGCGCGTGATAGGCCGAGGGGGTGCAGATGTCGATGAGATCGATGTCGGGATCGGCGATCAGATCTTCGGGTTTGACGTAGGTTTTGGTGATTTCCTGCGTTTTGGCGACGCGTTCCAAAACCGGTTCGACGGGATCGGCGAGCGCGACCAGTTCGGCGTGTTCGGAGGCCTTCCAGCCAGGAAAATGCGTTCCGGCGATGCCGCCGACGCCAATAACTCCAACTTTTAAGGGATTGCTCATAGCGAGCGCAGTTTGACGGATTGGGCGATATTTTTCAGGGGCGGCGCCTTGCTACGGCACGACCTCGATGGTGGCGAACTGGCGAAAGTGATGGTCGAAGGCGAAAGCCTGGCGCAAACCCAGGTTTTCCATCAGTGCACGGCTGGTGCAGTCGGTGAAACTCTATGCTTTGTCGGAAAATTGGGCAAAAGTGCGATGGCCAGCGCGAATGTCGGCGGGTGTGAGGAAGTGGATGCGGGCATAGTTTTCTTCGAATAAAAGCGCGCCAACACGCAGCGCGAGACGGTTTTCGCGGCGCGCCCGCAACAACGTGAGCGTCTCCGCCACAACATAATCAGTGGTGAGAAGCGGCTCCCGATTGGAAGAAAACCAATTCTGGGTTTGCGAATGATGTTCGTCCCAGGCCACGAAAAGCGCGAACCAGGCGCCGGTATCAGCGAAGATCATGGCTGCACTTTGGGCGCACCGTAAAGATAATGATCGTGGTTGATGCTGCCATCTTCAGGTTCTGCCTCGTCAGATCTGTCTCGGCCAAGGCGGAGAGTTTCCTGAAGCAAGCGCATCATTTCACGATGTTTTTCCTCGCTGATGGGCGCGGAAGCCGCCCGCATTTCGAGAGTGACTTCCTGTCCATTTTCCAACTCGACCGGCGCTTTGGGCCGAAAAATGCCGTTTTCGTAAATCGCTTCGATAGTCGCCATCGCTTCACCTCGTCAGGCGAGTCTAAAACAAAAAGGCGCCGCCGCATCGCTTCGGCGGCGCCTCAAACGGAGCAGGAAACTGCCCCTGGGTCTCGACGGCGGCAGCAGCGTTGGCGATGGAAACTCAGATGCCTGTCTCGCCCAGACGCAAACGCAACAGCAGATCATTCAACTCGGCGCGCACATCGGCGCTCTGCGGCAACGGCGAATGAACCTCAGCCTCGACCAAAAGCGCGCGCAGCCGGTCGTATTCGGCGCGGTAGAAACCCATATCGGCATCGGGCAGCTCGATTTGCTCCTGCGTCGCGGTTTTCATCGCAATCAAATCGTTCACAACGGAAATCCCGAAAATCTGATTCAAATGGACGAGATTGCATTCCAGTTCGCCGCTTTGCATCAGATGAATACCGGTGAGAAGCACGCGATAGATATAAAGCAAAGGCTTGACGCGCGGCGGCGATTTCTTCTCGAAGAGGCGCCACTGGTTCTCGGCGAACCCGAAATAATGGCGCGCGAAATGGCGATTGTGGCACTTGCGCGCGATAGTTTTGAGTTCCTCATGCTGCGGAGTCGAAACCACGACAAGCGGCGACATCACCTGTTCGAGCGCGTAACCGGAATTTTTGAGCAGCAGCGCGAAAAACTTGCGCGCGTCGTGCGACACGATGTCCCATTCGAGTCCGTCGCGCGTTTCGCTGATTTCGACGGTTTCGCGCGGTGGATGGAGGCCCACGAGTTCGCGGAGCGGCAGGATGTGGGCGCCGCGCAAATCAAAATCGGAGTCGGGCGAGGCGAATCCATACAAATGCGCGCCCGAAACCGTGACGAAAAGCGGAGGATGGGGCAAACGCGCGGCAGCGATTTGAAGGCGGGAATCGGGAAGAAGCGACATGAGGGCCAGTTTAGCCTTCATTAAATGCCATTTTGGTTTGATAAAATGAAGGTGAGGCCAAGAAAATGACTTTAATTTTAGAACTGCCCGCCGAAACCGAAAACCAACTGCGCGAGGCCGCCGCGCGCGAAGGGCGCGATGTGTCGGCTTACCTCATCGAGCGGGCGACGGAAAAGCTGCTTTCGCTCCAAGAGGCGGGCGAAAAATTGAATGTCGATGCCCAATATGTGGAAGATCTCACGCGACTCGAATTGCTGGATTTTCGCATGGTGAGCGGCCAGAAACTTATCAGCGAGCGCGACCTGGCGCGCTACGAACGCGCGGCGCGCGAAGACCCCAATAAGGCGATGGAGGAAATGGTCGGCATGAACCAACTCTGGGGCCTCTACGACCAATGAGCGCGCCCGTCGCGCTCTATGACGCCAATGTTTTGTATCCGGCGGCGTTGCGAGATCTGTTGGTGCAACTGGCGGCGCAAGGTGTCGTGCAAGCGCGCTGGACGAACCAAATCCACGATGAATGGACGCGAAACGTCCTCAAAAACCGCCCCGACATCCCAGCGCGCGACCTCGCCCGCACGCGGCGTTTGATGGATTTGCACGTTCCCGATGCGCTTGTCCAAAATTACGAATCTCTCATTCCCACGCTGCAACTCCCCGACGAAGATGATCGCCACGTTTTAGCCGCAGTGATTCACGCGGGGGCGCAGTTCATTCTCACTTTCAACCTCAGAGACTTTCCCGCGCCCGTTCTGGACAAATTTGGAATCGAAGTCATCGCGCCCGATGATTTTTTAGTCGGGCTTTTCGCGTCAAGTCGAAGCGAAATGCTTGACGCGCTGCAAACTCAGCGCAGCCGCATGAGAAACCCATCGCAAACGCCGTCGCAATTTCTCGAAATGCTGTCGCGCCAGGGCTTGCCGAACTTCGTTGCGGCCCTCGAAACGTTTCAAGGCCAGCTATGACACCCACCGAAACCTTCGCCCAAAAACGCGCCGAAGCCGTCGAACTGATTCGCGCTCACGCTCCGGCGCGTTTGCAGGACTCGCTCATCGAACTTTTGCGGCCCGCGATTGCCCTAACCGCTACGCGCGCCAACGATGAGGAAATCCCCGTCGGCGCCAGCAAATTCGGCGGCGCGCCCGATGTGCCAGAGGGTTTCGAGTGGCCAAGTTGGAACGACAAACCGCTCGGTTTTCTGGCGCAGATTAATCTGGAAGAAGTCGCGGCGTTTGATGTTGAAAATTTGCTGCCGCGAAGCGGGAATTTCGCATTTTTCCATCGCTGGAATGGCTTTTTTCACAAGGATGTGGGCCAGCTCGTCTGGTTTAACGATGAAAATTTGAACCGCTTCCCTGACCCACCGCGCCAAAAACAGGGCGAACATAACTTTATTCCATCCTGCCACATCCAAGCCAGGCCCCAGTGGACGCTTCCCGAAAGCCAGTTGGTGGATGAATCACTCGAAATGGATGACGAAGAATGTGAGATTTACATTGAGGATTTGCAAATCGTTCTTGCGGAGGAAACGGGCGATTTACCCGCGCATCGGATGTTGGGTTATCCCATTTCCATTCAAGACGGTGTGCAACTTGGCGCGGAATTCGAGCGGCAAGGCGGGCGATGGCACGAAAACCGGCAAAATATCGAGCGAGAAGCGCACAATTGGCGGCTTCTCTTTCAGATGGATTCTCAACAGCCCGATTGGATTTGGGGCGACCTGGGTAAAGCTTATTTCCTGATTCGGGACGAAGATTTAGCCGCGCGACGTTTCGACCAAACGTTTTTCGAGTTCCAATGCCATTGAGGTGCAATTTCCTCATCCAAACTCCGCTCTGCTAAAATTTGAACGGAAAACATCCCGCGACCTTTCCCATCATGTCCAACTCCAATCCTTCCGCCGCTTCCCCCGAAATCGAACAGATCGAGAACCAGGAATGGCTCGAATCGCTCGACTACGTTCTTCAAACTTCCGGCCCGCAGCGCGTCGCCGCGCTTCTGGAACGACTCGAAACCTACGCTTCCAAACGCGGCGTCGAAATTCCCTTTTCGGCTAACACGCCCTACGTCAACACCATCCCGCCCGAAGAGCAGCCCGCCTATCCTGGCGACAAAATCATCGAGCGCGACATTCGCAACGCCGTGCGCTGGAACGCGATGGCGATGGTGGTGCGCGCCAATAAAAAATCCGACGGCATCGGCGGCCACATTTCGACCTTCGCGTCCTCGGCGACGCTTTATGAAGTGGCGCAAAACCATTTTTTCAAGGGCAAAGACCATCCCGATGGCGGCGATTTAGTCTATTTTCAGGGCCACGCTTCGCCAGGAATGTATTCGCGCGCCTTTCTCGAAGGCCGTCTCAGCGAAGACGAACTCAACAATTTTCGCCAGGAACTGCGCGATAATGTGCGCGGATTGAGTTCCTATCCGCATCCCTGGCTGATGCCCGATTTCTGGGAATTTCCCACGGTTTCGATGGGTCTGGGGCCAATCGGCTCGATTTATCAGGCGCGATTCAACCGTTATCTCACGGATCGGGGCATCAAAGATACCTCCAAACAGCGCGTGTGGTGCTTCATCGGCGACGGCGAATGCGACGAACCCGAAACGACGGGAGCGATTTCGCTTCCGGCGCGCGAAAAGCTCGATAATTTGCTGTGGGTCATCAACTGCAACCTGCAACGGCTCGACGGGCCAGTGCGCGGCAACGGCAAAATCGTTCAGGAACTCGAAACCCTCTTTCGCGGCGCGGGCTGGAACGTCATCAAAGTGCTGTGGGGCAGCGAGTGGGACGTGCTGCTCGACCAGGACAACGGCGATCTGGTGGCGCAGATGGGGCGCATCGTGGACGGGCAGTATCAAAAATACACCGTTTCGAGCGGCGAATACGTGCGCGAACACTTTTTCGGCGCGACCGAATTTACCCGCAAACTCGCCGAGCAGCTTTCCGACGAGCAAATTCGCACCATTAGGCGCGGCGGGCACGATCCCGAAAAAGTGTTCGCCGCCTACCTCAAAGCGACGCAGACCAAAGGCCAGCCCACGGTCGTTCTCGCCAAAACCATCAAAGGCTACGGCATGGGCGACGAGGGCGAAGGTAAAAACTCGACTCACGGCCAGAAAACATTAAAAGAAGACTCGGTGCGTGGTTTCCGCGACCGTTTCCACATTCCGATTTCCGACGAAGACTTACCTAAAATTCCGTTTTACAAGCCCGCGCCCGATTCGCCCGAAATGCAGTATTTGATGAAGCGCCGCGAGGAACTGGGCGGATTCGTGCCCTCGCGCCGCGACCAGGCGCCGCGTTTGCCGCAGCCCAACGACGCGATTTTCAAGCAGTTCTATACCGGAACCGATCCCAAAGCCGGCAGACAGCCTTCCACTACGCAGGTCATGGTCGGCATGATGAACAATCTGCTCCGCGACAAGGAAATCGGCCAATACGTCGTCCCCATCGTGCCCGACGAAGCGCGCACTTTCGGCATGGAAGGTCTGATCGGCAGTTTCGGCATCTATTCGAGCATCGGCCAGTTATACGAGCCGGTGGATCGTCAGAACGTGATGTATTACAAGGAATCCAAAACCGGCCAGATTCTGGAAGAAGGCATCAACGAAGCCGGTTCGATGGCTTCGTTTATTGCGGCGGGAACGTCCTACGCGACACATGGCGTGCCGATGATTCCGCTTTACATCTACTATTCGATGTTCGGCCAGCAGCGCGTCGGCGACCAGTTCTGGCTCGCCGGCGACATCCGCGCCAAAGGTTTTCTGCTCGGCGGCACCGCCGGAAGAACGACGCTCAACGGTGAAGGCTTGCAGCATCAGGACGGGCATTCTCAGTTGATGGCCTACGCGATTCCCAATCTGCTGTCCTACGATCCGGCCTATGCTTACGAACTTGCGGTCATCGTCAAAGACGGCATCAAGCGGATGTTTAGCGACGGCGAAAGCATTTTCTACTACATCACGCTGATGAACGAGCAATATGTGATGCCGCCGATGCCGCAGCGCCCCGAAACGCGCGAGGGCATTTTGCGCGGGATGTATCTGTTCCGCACCGCGCAGGAAGCGACTTCGAGCGCCCCCATCGTTGGCGGCGGCGACACGGCCAGCCAGAACGCGCCCGAAGGCGACAGCGGCGAAGGCGAATCGAGCGATTCGCCCAACAAACGCGCCGCCGTCTCGAAACGGGCCAAACCCGCCGCCGCGCCGCAACTGCGCGCCCAGCTTTTTGGAAGCGGCACGATTTTAAACGAAGTCGTCAAAGCGCAGGGCATGCTCTTGAATTACGGCGTCGCGGCGGACGTGTGGAGCGTGACGAGCTACCAGCAGCTTTACCGCGACGCCCAGGAATGCGAGCGTCACAACCTGCTCCATCCTGGCGAGACGCCCCAAGTTCCGCTCATCACGCGCAATCTGGCGGGGGGCGGCGATGTCGTGGTGGCGTCGAGCGATTATGTGAAAGCGCTGCCCGAAAGCGTGAGCCAATACGTCCCCTACCCCATGGCGTGTCTGGGCACCGACGGTTTTGGCCGCAGCGAAGGCCGCCAGGCGCTGCGCGATTTCTTTGAGGTCGATGCGCGTTATGTGACCCTCGCCACGCTGACGGAACTGGCGAAGGTCGGCAAGTTGAAGTGGGACGTGGTGCAAAAGGCGATGGAGGAGATGGGGATTAGTGGGGAGAAGCGCAATCCGCACGTCAGCTAAAATCTTTGACGTTGACTTTCCGCCGCTATTGTAGAAACAATAGCGGCGGCTTTTTCTTCCCGTGATACCAAATTTCGTTCACTACCCGAACGCCCCTGGCCCCTACTCATTTTTACTGCCGCCAGGGTTGCATCTTTGCACCCTGGCTGATGTCAAAAGTGAATTGGTTGATAGATTTCCGACGTCTTCGTCGCGCCGCCGCATCTTGGAAGGCCTAAATCGCTACATTGCAGATCTTGAAAACAGTGGTATCAGTGGGAGATTGTGGCTCGATGGTTCGTTTGTAACCGGCAAAAATCATCCAGGGGATGTTGATTTAGTTTCTGTGGTGTCCTCTGATTTATTGAATCGTCTGTCACCTGCGGCCCAGAACTTCGCGGGCGCAATGCTCAATGGAAACAAAACTACGCAGCCCAAATATCATGTTGATTCCTACTCCATCGTTGGCGTGCCTACTTCTCAGCCAAGCTACCAAAACTGGGTTGGTGCAGTTCTTTATTGGCGAGGCTTCTTTGGCCATACGAGAGAATGGTTAGATGCCAACGGTGTAAAGAAGAAATTGGCGAAAGGAATGTTAGACATCGCTTTCGGCGCCCCAAACGAAGTGGCAGTTGTTGACAACCGGCTAAAAAATGCCATTTAGGAGGTGGAAATGGAATTTCAAAACGAACACCTGAGCAACTTGAGGCAAAGCGTTGGCTCATTGCGAAATAGTGTTGAGAATCATGTCAATGAATTAGGCGACCAGGCAACTTTTGCTGACCGCTTCATGCTGGCATCCGCGCAGTCACAACAGGACTTTTTGGAGGAGGTTGCAGCTAACGAAGCTCCCCTCATATGGGAAGCACTGGAAGCTCAGGAAGTCGCGCCGCATTTGCTATTCGATGCTCAGGCCGTCCTGACTGGTGACCCGATTGTAGCGCATCAAGTGCCCATCAAGCTCCTGGGCGAATTTTTGGTAAGTTTCCAGGATGTTGTGACTAATCTCGGCCGGTATGCCGCTTTTAACTCAAAAATTACCGATGGCGCACAAAGAGTCGTCGTGCCACAAAACCAGATAATGTGTGCGGGAATGTTCGCTGGCTCTTTCGGCGTTGGGCTGCGCGTCGCGCCCGACAACGTGGAAGAATCGGAACAAATGGAGTTGTTCAGCGAAGAAAAGCAGGAGATACCAAACCAAGCCTTGGAACTCCTTCATCTCTTGCTGGATGGAAACACCGATAGGACACAACTTCGGGAAAGCCTGACCCAGGCGCGCGTCAAATCTAATTACCAGAAACTGGTGACCTTATTGGCTAAACAAGGAGCTTCTGTCGCCTTTTCCACCAAGGACAAACCACAACCTGCCGTTATGACAACAGAACAGGCAAGTGCTTTAGTTTTTTGGCTTGAAAGTCTGCAAATAAAAGAGTCTGTCGAAATAATCAATGGCGTTCTCAACGGCGGTAGTCTCGAATACGATCGTTTTGAGATTCGGATTGATGAGAACACGCTCATCAAAGGCCGTATGACAGCCGAGGCTGCCAAGGACTTCCAACGTTTAACTTTTGGTTCACCTGTGCGAGCCATCGTGCAAGTTTCGGTCGCTACCAATTCTGACACTGGAACAGAGAAGATTTCATACGTATTGCAAAGGGCAACGCCGCCAGATGAGCTACTCGCTTTTGAATAAATGGAAACGCCCGCCGGAAAGTGATTTCGACGGGCGCATTTTTTGCTTTCAGACGCGGGCATGAACTCCAATTCCTCGACTTCGCAGACCAAAGGTTTTCCGCTCAAAGCCTTCGGCATTTTGCTGCTTGTGGCGCTGATAGGCGCTGCGGGCGCTTATTTTTACGGTTTGAGTCAGGGCCGCGCCGCGCTCGGCGCGCAAAAATCCGACTACGAAACGCAGCTTCAAAGCGCGAGCGCCGAAACCCAGAAAGCGAAAGACGAATTGGTGGCCGCCAACAACCGCGCGCGTTTGCTCGACGCGCAAAACAGCCTCTACCGCGCGGCTGTGGCGCTCGACCGCCGCAATTTCGGCATCGCCAACACCTCGCTGCAAAACGCGGCCAGATCGCTGGGAGAAGTGAAAGAATCGCCCAACATTCCCTTTGCGCGCGTGCAGTCGCTCGCGGCGACGCTGCAAAAGACTAACATCAACGTCGCGGTGAACTTACAAACTCAGCGCGAACGTCTTCTGGGATTCGCCGAGCAAATGCAGGAGATCGTTCCGTCCGCCGCGACCATCGAAGCGGCGCCGTCCGAAGCCGCGCCGTCCGAAGCCGCGCCCGACGGCACTAACGCCGCTTCGCAAGGCAGCGAATAAATTCGCTGCAAGACCCCGAAGTCCGCCTGCGCGGACTAATGCCCCAACCTGCGAAGACCCGTTTCGTTGGCTTGCGGCGAATTGATTCGCTGCCTCTTCAGCCTTCGGAAGCCGATTTCGCCTCATCTTCGTAACTGGCGAGATACACCAGCAAATCGCCGCTTTCGAGGGGCATCTCGCGGCAGTCGCTGAAGAGAATCTGGGTTTCGCCGCGCATCATGCCCAGCACCATTTTACCCCTCAGATCGGGCAGTTCGGCCCACAGTTTTCCCGCTTCGGGGGCCACAACCGCGCGCTCCGCGACTTGCAGACCACTGCCAAACGTCATCAAATCCTGCAAAAAGCGCGTCACGGCGCTCTGGCGCACGGCGGCGCCCATCAAGCGGCCTCCGCTCACGGCGGGCGCGACCACCACATCGGCTCCGGCGCGATAGAGAAGTTTCACGTTTTCCTCTTCGCGCGCCGAAGCGATGAGGCGCACATCGGCATTCAGAGCGCGAATGGTGAGGCAAATCAGCACGCATTGGTCGTCGGAGTGCGGCGCGACCAGAACGTGTCCGGCGGCTTCGACATTCGCGGCGTGCAACGTGGCCTCGGTCGAGGCGTCGCCGCACAGCGCCGTGACTCTGGCACTCGTCGCGGCGGCGGCGCCCTCTTCGGACGGTTCGATCACCACGATTTGATCGCGCTCGTGACCGTGCGCCAGCAGCTCGGAAAGAATGGCCTGGCCCTTCACGCCGAAGCCGCAGATAATGGAATGGTTTTGCAGCGATTTTCGCATTTTTTTGAGTCGGAATCCCTCGCGGGTGCGGAGCAGAACCAGTTCGTAGGCCGTGCCCAGAAAAATCGCCCACACGATGAGACGAATCGGGGTCAGAACCACGGCGTTGATAAAACGCGCGAATCCGGTCGTGGGCACGATGTCGCCGTAACCCACCGTCGTGAGCGAGACGACGGTGAAATAAAACACATCGACAAAGCGAATGGGACGGTCGGGATGGATGTTGTCGCGCAGACCGTCGCGGTCGAGCCACAGCCCCAGCGAAACCGCCACAATGAGCGCTATGGCCAGCGCGATGCGATTGAACAGCGCACGCGACGGCGATTGTTCGGGCAAACGCAAAAGCCCCAGAGGGCGCGAAGACGGCGGCATGGCGAAAATTGGCGAGGCCAGTTTAAGTTAAGACCCCACAACCGCGATTTCCTCGCCGCCGTCCACCGCTTTTTTCACGGTCTGCTTCTCGTCCACCACCGCGCGCCGCACCTTCGCGCCGGATTTGACTATCACATCGCCCAGCAAAATCGAATCTTCCACCTTCGCGCCCGCTTCGACCACAACGCCAGGACTCAAAATGCTACGGCGCACTTCGCCCGCGACGACGCAGCCAGGCGAAATTAGAGAATTCAGCGCGCGGCCTTCACCCTCGAAACGCGCCGGACTTCTGGGCTTGAAACGCGACCAGATCGGCCATTGCGGATCATCGAGAGCAAAAGGCGTCTCGCTTTGGAGCCATTCCTGATGCGCCTCGAAATAGCTTTCGACGGTGCCGACATCGCGCCAGTAGCCGCCGAGCGGAAACGCGAACGCCCGTCCGCGCGACACCAGTTCGGGCAGCAGTCCGTCGCCGAAATCTTTGAGTTGCGCTTCTTCATCGGGTTTTCCGGTTCGCGCCACCAGTTCGTCGAGGGTTTGGAGCAGGATTTTGGCGTCGTAAACGAAAATTTCGCACGTCACCTCGCGGCCCAATGGCTTTTCCGGCTTGTAGAGAAACTTTGAAACGCGGCCTTTGGGCGTGACCTTGACGTTGCCGAAACGACTCGCTTCCTCCCTTGCGACTTCGGTCGTCACCATCGTGAGTTCGGCGTCCTTTTCGAGATGGGCAGCGATGGCGTCGCGGTAATCGAAGCGGTAAACGGCATCGGCGCTCAAAACGAGGATCAAATCGGCGCCGAATTCGGCGAGAAAACGGCGATTGCGCCAGATGGCGTCGGCGTTGCCCTGATGCCAATCGCTTTCGCGCTCGCCCTGTTGCGGCGGCAGAATTTGCAGCCCGCCGTAGGTTCGATCCAAGTCCCAGGGCCGTCCGTTGGCCAGATGATGGTTGAGCGAATGGGCCTGAAACTGTTCGATGACCCAGACGTTTTCCAGACCGGAATGCGCGCAATTGGAAAGCGGAAAGTCGATGAGGCTGTAAACGCCGCCAAAGGGCAGCGCGGGTTTGGCGCGTTTTTTGGTGAGCGCGCCCAGTCGCTTGCCTTCGCCGCCGGCCAGAATGAGCGTGAGAACGCGGGGAATTTTCATGGCGCGAATCAGCGTCAATCCGCGTGCCAAAATCTGTGGCGTTTGAACCCCACCCTAACCCTCGACACAGAGGGGGGGGGGGTGGGGGGGGGGGTCAAGCCCCCGGGGAGACAGGGCGGGGGTGGCCAAGTGGGGCCGCGCCCCCCCGCCACCCAGCCCCAGCGACACCCCCCCAGGCAGGGTGGTGCGGCCCGCCCCCCGGCCCGGTACTGGTCCCTGGCGTCGGCCAACTGCTTGCCG
>JAUJNG010000007.1:155207-176037 GCA_030448265.1 Abditibacterium sp. | reverse complement strand
CCCCCCCCCCCCCCCCCCCCCCCACGTCTCTACGAGGCGGCTTTGACCATTTTCGCCGCCGCCCTACCCGCCACGACGCCACTGCTCCACGCCCATTGAAAGTTGTAGCCGCCGAGCCAGCCGTCGACATCGCAGACTTCGCCCGCGAAAAACAAACCTGGCGCGAGGCGGCTCATCATCGTCGCGGGCGCGATTTCCTCAAGCGCGATGCCGCCCGCCGTCGTTTCGGCTTTGACGTAATCGGCGACTTCATCGACGGGCAAAGGCATCTCGAACAGCGCGGTTTTCGCGGCGGCGATTTGTGATTTATCGAGCCGTCCCAGCGTGATTTGGGGCGCGATTTTGGCGAGCGCGGGCATGGTTGCGGCGAGTTTGCCTGGCAGGATTTCGCTCATCGCGCCCGCGAAAGTTTTGCGGGCGCCGCGTCCCGAAAACTCGTGCCACCAGCCCGCTTCGGCGCCTTCTTCGACGTGCGCCAAGAGGCGCAGCGTGACGTGCGAATCGGGCAATTTGGCGCGGTCGCGCGCGACGTGTCGGCTCAAATTGAGCGCGGCGGGGCCGCTATAGCCGAAATGGGTGAACAAAAATGAGCCGTCGTAAGCCGCGAGTTTGCCGCTGTCTTTTTTACGAAATTGCAGGCGAACCGGAAGGGTGAGGCCGGAAAATTTGGCGTGCGGCGCCTGATGGGAAACGAGCGGTGTGAGCGCGGGCGTGGTTTGAATCAGCGTATGGCCGAATTTGCGCGCGAGACGATAGCCGCGACCGTCGGAGCCAGTTTTGGGAAGCGCGAGGCCGCCGGTGCATAAAATCACGGCGCGGGCGAAGATTTCTTCGTCGGAGGTGGAGATCTTCCAGCCGTCTTCCCCTTTTTCGAGGTCGCAAACCGAGGTTTGCGTGGAGAGAATCGCGCCGGAATCACCGAGTTCTTTCAAGAGCGCATTGAGGACGGTGCGCGAGGAATCGGAAACGGGGAAAAACTTGCCGGTTTCTTCGAGTTTGAGTTCAACGCCGATTTGCTCGAAAAAGCGATGCGTATCGGCAGGCGAGAACGAGCGCAAAATGCGCGTCACGAACGGCGCGGCGCCCTCGCCGTGAAAGCGCGCGGGCGCGACGTATTCGTTGGTCACGTTGCAGCGCGAGCCGCCCGACACCAGAATCTTGGCGCCGATGTGTTTGGCGCCGTCCAAAACCCGAACCTGCGCGCCCGCGCGCGCCGCCGCGATGGCCGCCATCAGCCCCGCCGCGCCCGCGCCGATGACGACGATTTCTGTTTGGGTGGAATTCATAAAGTCTGAGATTGATTGACCGGTTCCCTCTCCCGCTTGCGGGGGAGGGTTAGGGAGGGGGCAACGGTTGGACTTTGCGCTCGATTTGGGAACAGCCGCTCTTGCGGTGGCCCCCTCCCTAACCCTCCACCGCAAGCGGGAGAGGGAACCGGTCAGCATTTCACTTGAACTGCGGCGTTTGCAGCGCCGCCGGACTGGCCTGAAAAGTGTCGTAGCGCGCGCGATAACCCAGCATCGCCCGCGCCCAACTGGTGGGGAATTTAGCCGCCGCGCGGTTGTATTCGGCGACGGCTTGATTGTATCTCCTGCGTTCGCCCGCGATGCGATTTTCCGATCCCTCCATTGCAGTAACAAGGTCTTGCACGGCCTTCGAGCTTCCCGCCTCGCTGCTTTGCAGCGCCGTGAGGGTCTGCGACATCGCTTCACTTAGCTGCTTTTCCGCTTGCAATTTAGCATCGCCTCTGGGCGCATTTTGCACTGCCGTGTTCGCCGCGTTCAGGCTTTCGATAAGGGCTTGCTGGTTTTCCAATGTTCTTTTGGTGACATTGATAATACTGGGAATCAGGTTATGGCGCCGCTCTAACACGTTTTGAACCTGCGCCTGCGTGCTTTCCACCTTTGCTGCGTGCGCGCCGAGCGTGCTTTGCGCGCCAAAAAGCGTCACGCCCGACAGCGCGGCGAAAACGGCGCTGCCAATCAGCAGGCGTTTGGTCAAGGTCGCTTTTTGCGCGGCGCGGCCGCGTTCGTGCTGGATGGCGAGTTGGCGGTCGCGGTCACGCTCTTTGATGGCCTGCTGGAGCGCGGCGTCGCTTATTCCGGCGCGATTGGCGCTGCGCGAGAGCATTTCGGGCGTGAGTTTGTCGTCTTCAAAAGCGGTTTGACTTTGAATTTCGGCAGCGCGCGCGTAAATATCGCGTGCTTCATCGTCCGAATAACCTTGGAGCGGTTTGGATTCGGACTGTTGAGATGAAGGTCGTGGGGTATATTCCGAAGAAGCCATAAAAGTCTCGTTTACCAACTATCGCTGGCGCCGCCGAACCCACCGCCGGAATCGCTGCCGCCGAAATCACTCGGCCCGCTATCGTGGCCGCCACCGCCGCCCGAATCGCCACCGCCAGACCAACCCCCGCCGCCACCGCTCCAACCACCCGAATGACCGTGAGAGCCACCTAAAAGAGTGCCGATTAGCAGACCCGTTGCCAAGTCGCCACCGCCGCGTCCCGAATGGCGCGGCGTATAAAAAGCGCGCGAACTGGAATGGCGGCATTGCGGCCAATCGCAGCTGACTGTGAGTTGTTCCACACCGTCGCCCCACGCCGTCGCGTGCTGCACAGTTTGGCGAGTCTGGCGCGCGGTGCGATGATGGCAGGCAGGACATTCGCTGTAGGCCGAAAACGCCTCGTTGTGCGCGGTGATTTCTTCGTGACGGCATTGCCCGCAGTGCCAGACTTTGTAATCGCGCGCGCCGATTTGCTGTTCAAATTTTTGCACCGGCGTGAGCGAATGCGCTTCGGCGGCATCGGAAAGCTGCTGCATCGGAGTGCGGTCTTTGGGACAGCGCATCGGGCGCCGCGACAGAGAAATAATCATCCAGATGAACGCGCCAAAAACCAGAAATGGGCACAGCAACATCAAAAGCCCGAACAATCCAAAAACAACTCCGGCGCCGCCAGTAGGAATCGGCTGAACGGGAAATTCACGAAATTGCGGTTGTGCTGGCTCACGCAATGGAGGTGGGTTGATAGGAACGGTCGGAGCCGTTGCGGACGCTGGAATTGAAGGGTCAATGACTTGTGCGATGGCCGAGGCACCAGCATAAAGCCCTTCACCGTATTGCTCGCGCTGAAAAGCTGGAGTGATTTGTTCGCGCGAAATTGCGCCAACTTTGACGTCAGGAAGAATGCCCTGAAGACCGTAATCAACATCAATGCGCTTTTTTCTGTCTTCGATGGCAGCCAAAATCACGACACCATTGTCACGGCCTTTTTTGCCGATCTTCCACAGGCCGAACAACCTATTGGCAAAATCCTCGATGCTCTGCCCGCCCAAATTTCGCACCGTCACAACAACCATTTCCGCCCCGTTTTGCTTTTCGAGGCGCGACGCAACGGCGTTGATTCTGGCTTCGTCGGCGGCGTCAATGACATTCGCGCCATCGTAAACCCACGAACTCAAAGTTTTGCGGGGATTGGGAATTTGTTCGGGCGTTTCGGCGCGCAGAGGCAGCGCGAACCCCAGCAGCAAAAACAACGCGAGAAAATGCGGGAATGGGAAAAATTTCATTATTGGGAGAATGACGCTTGAAAGTGTCGAAACGCACTCAATTTTTGCCCGCTCAAACTAAAACGGTCAAAGCGCGAGCGCGCTTTGACCGTTTTGGGTGCCAGCTTGACGATTAAGGCCTGTCTGTCGGCTGGCCCACCGCGACGGCGTCGAATTTCGCATCGCCCTGCGGCGCGGCGTATTCGTTAGGCTTGAGTCGCTCGTCTTCGAGGCCGAACCAGTCGGTGTGGAACGAGCCTTCTTTGTCCACGCGCTCGTAAGTGTGGGCGCCGAAGTAATCGCGCTGGGCCTGGAGCAAATTCTGCGGGCCGCGCGCGTTGCGGTAGGAATCGTAATATCCCAGCGACGCCGTGAACGCCGGAACCGCGATGCCGTTTTTGATGCCCGCCTCAATCGCCGTGCGCCAGCCGCTTTGTGTCGAGGTCATGATTTCGGTGAAAAATGGGTCGAGCATCAGGTTGACGAGTTGGGAATCGCGGCCATAGGCTTCGGTGATGCGATCCAGAAACTTGGCGCGAATAATACAGCCGCCGCGCCAGATCGCCGCGATGTTGCCAATCGACAAATCCCAGCCGAACTCCTTGCTCGCGGCGGCGATGAGCGCCAATCCCTGCGCGTAGGAGACGATTTTTGAAGCGTAAAGCGCGTCGCGCACCGCGTCGATGAACGCCTGACGGTCGCCGCTAAACGCTTCTTTTTCGGGGCCAGGCAGCACGCTGGAGGCAAAAACACGCTGCTGTTTCATCGAGGACACGATGCGCTGTTCGACGGCGGCGTTGATGGTCGAAACCGGCACGCCCAAGTCCTGCGCGCTTTGCAAAGTCCATTTGCCGGTGCCTTTTTGTCCGGCTTTGTCGAGAATCACATCGACAAGGGCGCCATCGGTATCGGGATCGATGCGCGAGAAAATATCGGCGGTGATTTCAATCAGAAACGATTCCAGATCGCCTTCATTCCACGATTTAAAGACTTCGTGCAGTTCGGCGGCGCTCAGTCCCAGCACCTCTTTGAGAAGCGCGTAGGCTTCGCAGATGAGCTGCATATCGCCGTATTCGATGCCGTTATGCACCATCTTCACATAGTGACCGGCACCGTTGGGGCCGATGTAGGTGCAGCACGGCGCCATGCGGCCATCATGCGAGAGGGTATCGACGACTTGGGCGGAGATTTTGGTAAAAATCGGCTCGACAAAGGCGTAGGCGGTGGGGTCGCCGCCTGGCATGATGGAGGGACCTTTGAGCGCGCCTTCCTCGCCGCCCGAAACGCCCGCGCCGATGAAATAGATGCCTTTTTCCTTGAGTTCGCGGTCGCGGCGCAGCGAGTCGGTGAAGAGCGAGTTGCCACCATCAATGATGATGTCGCCCGCTTCCAGAAGCGGCACGAGTTGGGCAATAACGGCATCGACGGGCGCGCCGGCTTTGACCATGATCATCACTTTGCGCGGCTTTTTGAGCAGGCCGATGAACTCTTCGAGCGTGGTTCCGGCGTGGATGTTTTTGCCGACTTTGCTCCAGTCGTCCATTAGTTTCTGGGTGACGCTTGTGGTGCGATTGTAGATGGCGACGGTAAAGCCTTTGCTCTCCATGTTGAGAACCAGGTTTTGCCCCATCACGGCGAGGCCGATAAGACCAATGTCACAGGTGGGTTGAGTAGACATAATTAAAGAGGGAGACGCGGCGCGCGAGGGTAAACGGGCGTCTCCCAGGCGGCGACGCCACAATTATACCCAATGAAAACGCGCGCGGGTGTGATTCTCGCCGGAGAAACTCAGGGCAATCGGGGAGAAGTTTTTTTCACCGCAGAGACGCAGAGGCGCAGAGAAAAAGATGAGGAAGCTATCTAAGGGGCGTTCAAGACCCCATTTCTTACTCTTTTTCTCTGCGCCTCTGCGGTGAAAAAACTTCTCCTAAGTCGCTTTTTGGAGAAAATCGATGCAACACTTTGAAGAAGAAAAGCCCCGCGACGCGGACGCCCCAAGTCAATTTCCGCTTCGCGGCGAGATTTTCGACGCCGATTCCATCGTCCACGCCGAGCAAAACGCGCCCGACGATGGCAAAAAATGGGGCGCGGGCTGGTTCGTCGCGGGATTGGCGCTGCTTTTCTGCGTTTACAGCCTGGGCGCCTACGTCGGCGAGAAATCGAAAAAACCGGCGCCGGTGAGCGTTTCCGCGATTCAAACCAAAGCCGCAGCGCCGCTTCGCGTTCACATCATCGGACGGGTGAAAAAACCTGGCGTTTACACCCTGCCACATGGCGCGCGTTTGCAGGACGCGATACAAAAAGCGGGCGGAGCGCTTCCTGGCGCCGATGTCAACGCGCTCAATCTCGCGGACTGGGCCGCCGACGGCTCCAAAATCGAAGTTCCGGCCAAAGTCAGCGCCAAAATCCAGCCCACGCCGACGCCGGTTGTTATCGTTAAGGAAGTAGTGAAGGAAGTCTTCATCACGGCGCCGCAAAACGCGCCTGGTTCTCTCGCCAGACCAGACAAACCCGCCAAAACCGCCACAGCGAGCGCAGGCACAACCGCAACGAGAACGATTTCGAAAGCCGCCGCCAGCGACGGAATTCCGCGCGCGGCGACCAAATCGGGCGGCGAATCGGCCAATGCTTCGCTCGAATTTTTGAAGAAAAACCCGCTCGATCTCAACCGCGCGGGTGCCACTCAGCTCGAAATTCTGCCAGGCGTGGGGCCGAAAATGGCGGAGCGCATCCTGGCGTATCGCAAGGAAAACGGTGGATTTAAAAGCGTGGACGACCTCGATAACGTGCGGGGCATCGGCGAAAAACGCATGGAAACGCTGCGGCCATTAGTTCGCGTCAATTAGCCACAGAGAACACAGGGGACACACAGAGAGGCACAAAGAAAATAAAAATTCTCTGTGCCTCTCTGTGTGTCCTCTGTGGCTAAACCAAAGCCTCGCGCACGCGCTGCGCCACGACATCGGCAACCAATTCATCGCGGCCCAAATAATCGCCCATGAGCCACTGCACATCGGGATAGTTTCCGCGCGCCTCTTCCAAAAGCGTGGGCAAATCGTCGGCGACGTGGCTGCCCGAATGCAAAAAATACGGCACGGCAATCACTTTTCCCGCGCCCGCCTCGACGCACTGCGCGGCGGCTTCGGGGATTGTCGGCTCGTTGCATTCCATGAAGCCCACGGTGACAAAATCGAAGGTGCCGCGCGCTTTGACCATTTCCACCACATCGAACATCGCGCCGTTCGACTGCGGGCGCGGGCTGCCGTGAACCATTACTAAAAGAGCAGTTTTCATCATAAATTCGTTTTTCAACACAAAGAACACGAAGGAAGGCACAAAGAAGCACAAAGAAATTCAAGAAAAACCTTTGTGCCCCTTGGTGTGAACTTTGTGTTCTTTGTGTTGAAAAACAACGCCTTTATCCTTCGCGCGGCACGGGCCGGAGCGGACACTGCGGCGTGCCGTTGAGCGGGCACTGCGGGTTGTCGCGGCAAAATTTTGGCGCGGTGTTCAAAATGTCGCGCCATTTTTCCGGTTCGAGAGCGCGATTCGCGCAGTTCACAATCGCATCGGCCAGAAATTCGTGAGTTTTGAGCGCCTCGGCGACTTTTACTTCGACATCAGGAAATTTCTCGCTCATCGCGGCGATTTTGGGAGGCAGACTCACCTTCACAAAGTAACCCGCGATCAAAAAATAGGGCGCGATGGTGATTTGGGTCGCGCCGCGCGCTACGCACTTTTCGAACGCCGCTTCAAACGTCGGCTCGGAGTAGTTGAGAAAACCGGCCTCGACAATGGGTGCATCGCCGCGCGCTTCCATGCGCCGCGCGAGTTCGAAAAGCGTTTCGCCCGCGCCGCACAACACCGAGCCGTGCGAGAAAAGCAAAATGGCATGAGTCACAGCTTCAGTTTAAAACGGCCGCGCCAGGCGGCGCGAAGAATCTGCGAATGAGAATAATGCTTAAGGGCCATTTCATCTTTGCGATAGCAGCACCGCCTCTCGTAGGGGCGTAGCGTGCTACGCCCTCAACAAGCGTGCCAGTTTTTGGGCGTAGCACGCTACGCCCCTACGGAATTGGTCTCAAGCCATCGGCCAACGCACTCAGGTGCCTCAGATTGCGGTTTCAAGCGGCGGCAACTCCCTTTCTCGCATCCCAAACTCGCCTCAGCGCGCACCTACCATGCGAATCCAACTCATCAACCCGCCCCACACCGCCATTGGCTCTCGCGTCCCGCGCGAACACCTGCCGCCGCTCGGCCTTCTCGCCATCGGCGGCCCGCTTCTCGATGACGGCCACGAAGTTCGGCTTCTCGACGCCGAATTCGGCCCGCTTCCCATCGCTGAAATCGTGCGCCAAACCCTCGACTTCGGGCCCGACGCGGTGCTTCTGGGACATTCCGGCTCGACTTCGGCGCATACCACCATCGCCCAGATAACACGCGAACTCAAAGCCGTGATGCCCCACGTCAAAATCGTTTACGGCGGCGTGTTCCCGACCTATCACTGGCGCGATATTCTCGCGTCCGAGCCGCAAATCGACGCCATCGTGCGCGGCGAAGGCGAAGAAACCGCGCGCCGCGTCATGGCCGCGCTCGAAACGGGCGAATCGCTCGATGCCATCGCCGGAGTCGCTTTTTTGAAGGAAAACGTCCCGTTTGCGACGCCGCCCGCGCCCACGATTCGCTGTCTCGATGATTATCGCGTCGGCTGGGAACTGATCGATTTCGCGCGCTACTCTTACTGGGGCGACCGCCGCGCCGTCGTGGTGCAGTTTTCGCGCGGCTGCCCGCACCTGTGCAACTACTGCGGCCAGCGCGGGTTCTGGACGCAGTGGCGTCACCGCGACCCCGTCAAATTCGCCGCCGAACTCGCCTCTTTAGCGCGCGAGCATGGCGTGGAAGTCGTCAACTTCGCCGACGAAAACCCTTCGTCCAACAAACGGGTGTGGCGCGAGTTTCTGGAGGCTCTTATCGCGGAAAACGTGAATCTCACCATCGTCGGCTCGACGCGCGCCGACGACATCGTGCGCGACGCCGACATTCTCCATTTGTATAAAAAAGCGGGCGTGGCGCGCTGGCTGATGGGCATGGAATCCTACGACGAGGCCACGCTGCTCAAAATCCGCAAAGGCGGCACGCCCCTCAAAGACCGCGAAGCGATTCGCCTGCTGCGAGCGCACGATATTTTGTCGATGGCGACGTGGGTTGTAGGTTTCGAGGAAGAAACCGACCGCGACTACTGGCACGGCCTCAAACAGCTTCTCCATTATGATCCCGACCAGATTCAGGTGATGTATGTCACGCCGCATCGCTGGACGCCCTTTTTCCGCGAGGCCAAAGACCGCCAGGTCATTCAGCTCGACCAGCGCAAATGGGACTACAAACACCAGGTTCTCTCCACGCGCCACATGGCGCCCTGGCGGGTGCTGTTGTGGGTGAAATTCATCGAATGCGTGATACAGCTTCGCCCCAAAAGCCTGGCGCGCCTCTTCCATCACGACCGCCCGATTCGCGCGTGCATTCGCTGGTATTACCGCGTCGCGCTCGGCGTTTTGAAGTTTGAAATCGGCAATTTCTTGCGGCGCGACAAACACACCCCAAACGGCCCAACGCTCGCCGAGTTTTGGGGCGAGCCGCAGGACGCCGAAGAAAACGCGCTGCGACTGGTGAGCAAACGGCGCGGCGAAATTCCGCTTGCGCCGGTGCGCTAAATGGCGCAACGCTGTTCACCCTCATGAGTGAGGAATCCGCAGCAGTTCGACACGGGCATCTTCCAATGAAGGCGGGCAGTCTTCGAAGGGAGACCTACCCGAAACCACGAAATCCGCGAAAGCGCGTTTGGCGTCGGCCATATCGTAATTATCCCGCACCGAGGTGCGCTTATAATCGGTGCTTTCGTCGACCTTGTTCCCGTCCAAAAACCAAATCCAGGTTTCTATGTTGCGCCTGGGAACCACAATAGCAATGGGTTCTTCGCCGCGCGCGGCTTCGCCCGCCGCTTTGAGTTTCTCGTCCAGTTGCTCTTTGCGTTTGACGACTGTTTCTTCATCGGCATCAATCGCCACAATCAGACCTTTGCTGGCAGTTGCGGCCCGCAAGTTGTGAACCTGTTTCGCATAGTTGGACAAAACGAAGGTAATTCCGGCGGTTTCTCCCACTGGGCACGGTAAATCTCGGATTTGTCTATGATTAAAACCCCGCTTTGTGAGATATTTGCGAATGAAATCCTGTTGCCGTTTGTTGGCATCTTCGCCAAGAATGAAAACCTCTGACGGCCTACTCATTTTCCCACCCTCTGGCCACGATTTCCGCCGGAGTCAAATCAACATCGGGCGCGATCTCAAAGGGCCGAATCATCACCGGCCCGCCGTCTTTGCGGCGAAATTGAATGGCATCTTGGGGCGCCAGAACATTGATGAATTCGGGATGATGGGAAATCAAAATCGCCTGCCCGCCAAAATCCTCGATGCGTTCGCGCAGCAGCATCAGCCAGGGCTGAAGTTCGCGCAAGGAAATGAAATTTTCCGGTTCGTCAATGAGCAAAGTGGAGCCGGATTCACAAAAAGCCAGGGTGTAAAGCGCGATGAGCGCACGTTGTCCATCCGATAGTTCGCCAAAATCATAGCGCACCGTCTGTCCTTTCTTTCCTCCTTCAACTGCAAACTCCACGCGTAGTTGTCGTGCTTCGGGGCCGCGCTCTTCCAAAACGAACGAGCGGAAACCTTCGATATTTTCTCGAAGGACTGGTAACAAGTCAAAAATTACACTTTGCTTCTCTTGGAGAAGATGCAAGTAGTAAGCAGGAAAATTCGCAAAAGATTTGGAGGGATGGCGTTGTGATGTTTTTAACGCTGAAAGCATCGTGGGTGGATTCAGTTTCACAGAGACGACATTTTTCAACGCCTCTATAAATTCATCAGCAGAATGGCCCACGGCAGATCTATCCCCATCCCAAATGCGGAATACATCTGTGGAACCACCCCGAGCCATGCTTACTTCTAAAAACGAAATATTAAAGTTTATGGGTTCTTCGTCTCCTCCATTTCCATCCACTCCCGATTTGAATTTAGCATCAATGGATTCCTTACCATTAATTCTTAAGTTTTCTGAAACAATGAAGCTCATAAATCCAATTAATTCCAAGACTAATTTATAATCATAAACCTTGCCTGAGTCAGATACTTGCAGTTCAAAAATAACCCTCTCTCTGCTCTGCCATCGAGTTAAATTTGTAGGATAAAAAACTTCCTCTACTTTCTTTTGATTTACAATGAAATCTTTAATGCACTCCAAAGCCTCAAAAACCGTCGTTTTCCCCGAACCATTCGCGCCGATAATCAATTCCATCGGCTTCGGTTTGTATTCAAAATTCACCAGACATTTATAGTTGTCCACGTAAAAGCGCGTAATCATAGGTTCTCCATTTGTCGCGTCTCAGTTTGCTTGAGGGGGACGATTCAAAATCAAGGTCGGCGCGCCCAATATTTCGACATGATGGCACCGGCACCGCCAGGACATCCATCGGGAATGTTGCCGCCGCACGCCTCGTAATCGGAACGCGAAATCGGGATGCCGTTGATGTGCCCGTATTCGCCCTTGGGCCGCGAGGCATCGATGCTGGCCGCCACGACCCAGAAACCGGTCGCGGCCAGCAGCACGATTCCAATTCCCAGTCCAGCCCACGCCGCACCGCGAGAGGCGTTGGGTGGCAACTGGTCGGCGGGCGTTGCCAAAGATTTGCTGGTGCGACGAATCAATGCAACGGCAAACACAATCCATTCCCCAAAAAATAGCAGAAACAAGGCGATGGCCTCCGAGGAGAATTTTACAACGCCCCGCGAAAACTGAATTTCGCGGGGCGTTGGGATTTCGAATTCCAGTCGAGCGGAGCGCTTAATGCATTTCGGTGTCGCCGTAAAGCGTCTGGATGTAGTTGATTTGCGCGAAACGCGAGATGTAGGTGCGATAGGCCATCATCATCCAGGCGCCGAGCGGCATCGTCATGCCGCCGCCCATCGGCATCGTCACGATGCGCCCCAAATCTTCTTCCGAAAGCCCCTCGATGGCCGCCATGAGCGCGCCGTGATTGGTTTCGAGATGCTGCAAAACGTCGGCTTTGCCCCAACCTGCGCGCTGGGCGCGCATCTGGCCGAACAGTTCGCCAATCGAGGCTGGAACTTCGGTTTGCATGTCGATGATGCCGCGCACCATCGCGGGAGTCTGCGCGGCTTCGCCGGCCAGATCGAGAACGCTGCGGCCCGCATCGAGCGGTTTCCAATCGAGTTTGTCGTCGGGGACGGCGTTGAAGGTGCGAAGCAAGCCGTCTTTGCCCTGTTGCAGAGCGAGGAGGATGAGTTGTTTGTTCATGAGTTTGGTTGAGGGTGTTTGACCGATTCCTTCTCCCGCCTGCGGGGAAGGAACCGGTCATCTGCGCGTCACGGTTTGGCCGCGACTTCGTAGTGATTCACGCTGCGAACGCCGACGATGCGTTCCTGTTTGCGATATTGCAGCGCGGTGAGAAGCGCGGCGGCGGTGTCGAGCGAAGTTAAACACGGCACGCCGTTTTCCACTGCCGCACGGCGAATTTTGAGGCCGTCCTTTTCCGGCGTTCTGCCGCGCTCGGGCGTGTTGAGCAGAAAATCGACCTTCTGGCCGCGCAGCAATTCCATCAAAGTCGGCTCTTCGTCGTGGATTTTGCGGACGATTTCGCACTCGACGCCGTGTTTGTGAAGCGTCGCCGCCGTGCCGCTCGTCGCGTAGATTTTGTAGCCCAGTTCGGCGAAACCTTTGATAATCGGCGCGCCTTCTTCCTTGTTGTGATTGGCGAGCGTCGTCAAAATCGCGCCGTGTCCGCGCGCGCTTTCGGGAAGTGGAATATCGTAGCCCGACGCCACCATCGCTTTATACAACGCGCGCGGGAAGTTGTTGTCCACGCCCATAATCTCGCCGGTCGATTTCATTTCGGGGCCAAGATCGGTGTCCACTTCGGTCAGTTTTTGAAACGAAAAGACGGGCGCTTTCACCGCGACTTGCTTCGCGAGGGGATAAAGTCCGGACTGAAAGCCCAGATCGGCGAGTTTTTCGCCCATCATCACCTTCGTGGCGAGGTCAACCATCGCCACGCCGGTGATTTTGCTCAAATATGGCACCGTCCGGCTCGCGCGCGGGTTGACTTCGATGATGTAGGCTTGTTCGCCGTCGATGACGTATTGGATGTTCATCAAACCGCGAATTTTGAGCGCTTTGGCGACGCGAATCGCGTAATCCTCGATTTGCGCGATGATTTTCGGGCTGAGCGTTTGCGGCGGGTAAACCGCCATCGAATCGCCCGAATGCACGCCAGCGCGCTCGATATGCTCCATGATGCCAGGCAATAAACACGTTTCGCCGTCGGAAATGACATCGACTTCGGCTTCTTTGCCGGTGATGTATTTATCGACCAGAATCGGCTTGTCGGGTGCCATTTCGGTCGAAGTTCTCATGTAGGAGCGCAAATCGTGTTCGCTGTAAACGATTTCCATCGCGCGACCGCCCAGAACATAGCTGGGGCGCACCAGAACCGGATAACCGATTTCATCGGCGACACCGACGGCGGCTTCCAGACTCGTCACGGCTTTTCCGGCGGGTTTGGGAATGCCTAAATCGACCAGAAGCGTGTCGAAACGGTCGCGGTCTTCGGCTAAATCTATGGAATCGAAGGAGGTGCCCAGCAGATTGACTCCGGCGCGCGTGAGGGGGCCAGCCAGGTTGATCGCGGTCTGGCCGCCGAACTGACACACCACGCCGAGCGGCTCTTCGCGGTCGATGACGTTGAGCACGTCTTCGAGGGTGAGCGGCTCGAAATACAGGCGGTCGGAGATGTCGAAATCGGTGGAGACGGTTTCAGGATTGTTGTTGATAACGATGGCCTGGTAACCCAATTCGCGGATGGCGCGGGTGCAGTGGACGGAGGCGTAATCGAACTCGATGCCCTGCCCGATGCGAATCGGGCCGGAGCCGATGATGATGACTTTTTGTTTGGCGCTCATAAAGTGAACCTTGGCCATTTTACCACCAGCGACTAAAGTCGCCGCAAAGGAAGGCGAAGTCCGCCGGCGCGGACTAATTCAACCTGTGAAGGCAGGTTTCGCTTCTCTTTGCGGCGACTTTAGTCGCTGCGCTTGACAAGGCGCGCACGGCTCCCTATAATCGCCTCAGTTCCTTCGGGAACGTATTATTTACCGGTTCGTCGCCTGGCCGCTTTTGGGCGCGAACCACCTCAACAGGAGAACAGTCGCAATGATGAAAGGCACCGTGAAGTGGTTCAACGACGCCAAAGGTTTTGGCTTTATCGAGCAGGAAGGCGGCGGCGAAGACGTTTTCGTCCACCATTCCGCGATTCTCAGCGATGGCTATCGCTCTTTGAAAGAAGGCCAGCCCGTCGAATTCGAGATCTCGAATGAAGGCAAGGGCATGCGCGCCGCCAACGTCAAACCCCGCGTTTAACACCGTTTCAATTGAATACTGGTTCAGCCCAACGCCTCGACGCTCTGCGTCGGGGCGTTTGCTGTTTTACTTGGCTCCTCATGAGCATAGTCACCAAAACCGGCGACGCCGGACAAACCAAATTATTATTCGGTGCGCGCGTTTCCAAAGCCGATTTGCAGGTCGAGGCGTATGGCACCATCGACGAACTCAACTCGTTTCTGGGCCTGGCGCGCGCGGCTTGCGACGATCCGCGCATCAGCGACATTCTCGAAGGGTTGCAGCGCGACAGTTTCATCGTGGGCGCCGAACTCGCCACGCCGCTCGGCGAGCTGGACAAACTCAAAACGCGCGTTACACCCGAACTGACGGCGGTTTTGGACGCTCACGTCGCCGATGTGGAGAAAACGTCTGGACTTTTGGACGATTGGGCCTTGCCTGGCGCGACGCGAACCGGCGCGGCGCTGGATGTGGCGCGCGTCGTGGCGCGGCGCGCCGAGCGCTGCGTGGTGCGCCTGCACGACGTGGGAGACGTGCCCAACGCAGAAGTTTTGCGCTATTTGAACCGCGTCTCGGATTTGTTGTGGCTGCTGGGGCGACGCTACGAAATCGAGCGCGGGCAGAACGGGGCTTTGCGAGTTTGAAATTAGCCACAGAGAACACAAAGGACACACAGAGAGGCACAGAGGTTTTTAGTTGAATTCCTCTGTGCCTCTCTGTGTGTCCTTTGTGGCTAATTTTTCTTGCGGGCTACTGCCACGAGCGAAGTGCCGAAGCGAATCGGGCGGCGCACGATGATTTTGCCTTCGATTTCGACATAGCGGGCCAGAAGGTCGTTGGCCCAGTCGGGGACTTGAGGCAAAACCGCGCCCTGCGAATGGCGCTGCGCGTTTTTGGGCCGGTGGGGGCCAAAAGGCAGCACGAAACGGCGCCAGAACCATGCGATAGGCGGCATCAGGCTCATGGCGAAGGAGAGTTTTTCGATGTGGAAGCCCGCCTCGCGCAAAACATGGCCCAGTTGCGCGCGTTCGTAGCGCCGGAAATGATGGAGCGCTTCGTCGTGTGCGCTCCACAAATGCTGGTAGGCCGGAACGCTGAGCAGCAAAACGCCGCCAGGCTTCAAAATTCGCATCACTTCGCACAGCGCGCGACTGTCGTCGGGCAGGTGTTCCAGCACATCGAGCATCGTCACGCAGTCGGCGACGCCATCGCGCAAAGGCAGACGCATCGCGTCGCCCTGAGAAAGATAAAGATTGGTTAAATCGACCTCATCACGCGCGAATTGCAGTGCGAGCGGCGAAAAATCGAGTCCGAAGACGGCGCCGCGCGCCCCGACGGCTTCGCTCAGCATCGGCAAATTAGCGCCCGTGCCGCAGCCGATATCGACCAGACGCGCGTCATCCCGATGGGCCAAAACGTCTTTCAACAGCCGCGCGAAGAGCAGACGGCGACCGACGAACCACCAATAGCTGGTTTCGAGGTCGTGCATCCGGCCATATTCTTCGGGATTCATAGGAAAGGGCTAAAAATAGAACAACGGGCGAAAGGAAGTTCGCCCGTTGTTATTGTTTCAGAGTTTTGGCCCTTTGGCGACTTTGGCTTTCCGCTTGGCATCGCGCTTGAGCCGCGCCACCACGAAACGGCCTCGGCGCCAGAGCAAATTGAAGGCAGGTTTGCGGGTTCGAGTTTCAATGTTGAACGCGAAAACGTGAATCGTCGTGCCGAAACGTGGCAGTTCGTAAAGAAAACGATCTGTGCGAGCTGGAACGGGCATTATTTGCTTCGTTACGTCGCGCAGTTTGCCGTTTTGGAGGCGATAGAGCCTAAACTTGTTGTAGTCACTTTTAAAATCGGGCGTGCTGTAAGCAATCACATCTGCGCCGCCACCACGGAAAACAGCGACTTGCGCCGCCGGTGAGGAATCGGGATGAACCAGCAGATAATCGTGGCGCAGGTCAATCACCGGCTTGGGTTCGCCCCTCAGCATTTCCCGTTTTTCGCTTCGAGATTCGCCGCCGCCAATGCTGATATGCGGCAACAAGAAGTAGTAATCCAGCACGCTCAACCGTTTGGCGGTCGCCGTTTGACGAGGACGCGCTTCAGGCGAAGGCGCTGCTATCAGCAACGCACCAGCGCCCAGCAGTGCGGCGATGAAAAGTCGTTTCATGCTGTGTCAGCGCGAATAATTCACGGATGCGGCGCATACGAATCGCGCGAGACGCGGATTTTCTGCCCGCCGACGAGTTTAAACGCTTCCGATCTCGTCCCGCCCTGCCGCGACAAAACCCGCGACACGATTTGCACCGGCGCCTTTGCACTCGGCTTCTCGCCCCACAACCGAACGTGAAACTTCCCGCCCGCGACCCAAGTCTGCACCCGAATCGCGCCGCCGGTGGTGTTGCGAAACTTGAAATCTTTGCTGCCCCACATTAGCGCCGCATCGCGCGAGGGCGCGACATAAGTCACACGCATCGAATGGGCGTGGCGTTCGACAATCGGCAAATCGCTCAGCAGCGCGGCGTTGTAAAGCGTCGAGGCGGCCTGACAGATGCCCGCGCCCGTTCCCGACACCACGCGGCCCGAAACGAACATTTTTGCCTCGCGCCAGCCCGCCGCCGCGTTGCGCGGGCCAATCGCCATGTTGGTCGAAAACACCTTTCCTGGCGCCACGATGGTGCCGTCGATGTTTTGCGCCGCCATTTTCAAATTGGTGGTTCTGCCGCGCAGACTCGCGTCGTAGCGCGTCGAAAACGAAGCCAGCAAATAGCCGTATTTGCCGCTTTTGCTCGGCGTCGGAGCGGGCGTTTTTTCAGTTTCCGGCGCTTTGGCGGCAGCGCGGGGCGCCGCGATCACGGCGAGCGCGACAGAAGACGGAATCGGAGCGCTTTCGAGTGCCCTTTTCACTCTGGCAGCGCTGGCGCCGACATCGAGCGCGCTGTTTTCAAAATCTTCTCGCACCTGCGCGTCGAGTTCGTTCAGCGCCGCGAGCAGGGTTTTCTGATCGATTTGCAAACGAAGCGGAGCGGCGCCGTTGCGGGCGCGCGCCTGGCGCATGAGCGGCCAGAGCGGAAGCCCCGCTCCGAGTTCCTGGCGCGTAAAGGTGTATTGATAATCGCCGATGACCAGGCGCACCGGCTCTTTGAGCTGCGCCGCCAGCGCGCCGCGCAGTTTGGCGACGGCCTGAGCATCGCTGAGTCCGGCAATCGAGACGCCCGCGACGCTCGCCCGCGATTTTTTGGGAGCCTGAGGCGTTGGAGTCACGCCGCTTTGACGCCGCACCGGTTCGCCAATGACGATGGGCGATTCGGAAGAGGGCGGCGCTTCGAGAAACGGCGATTCCAACGGCGCGACATTCGCGGGAGAAGAGGTGGAAGGTCGCACCGGCTGCGGCGCGGGCGCGGGCAGAGTTTGCGCGCCCGCGCTGGCCGCCAAAAAGAGCGGTAAGGTGACGAAAAACGGCGTTTTTAACATGGGAAAAGGGATTGGGATGCCAGGTATAGACACGGTTTTGCCCTTTCCGTTCTCTCAAATAGTCGCGCGGGCCTCGATTTCAATCGGCAGTTGGTAACTTTGGCCCGCCGCCAGTTCCATGGCATCCTCGGCGACGGCGCCCGATTCGATGCACACGAAATGTTTCCAATCGTCCTCGCCCAGATCGGGCATGGCGCGCGCTTTTTTCTGCCAGGGATTCCACACAATCGTAGAACGCCACCCGCCCAAATTCGAAATTCGCACCTCATTCTCGCCATCACGCAGCGTAATCGGGCCGCCGGAATCGAGATAAACGCGGTCGGTTTCACCCGCGATTGTCACGGCGCCATTTTGAACCTTGCGGGCGTAATTCTCGGTTTTGTCGAGGTAAGTTTTGCCGTCCAGACCGTCGATGTGAATTGCGCTGACATCCGCGACGCGATAATAGGTGTGCAGAGCCAGTTCAAACTCAAAGGCGCTCGTTCCGGTATTTTGAATTTTCATCGAAAGTCGCAGAGTTTCAGCTTCAAACTCCACGCGGTAAACGAGCCGAAACGGATGCGGCCAGATGTTCAGCGTATGTGCGTCGGAGGCCAGCGTCAGAGTCAGCGCTTTCTCCTCGGCTTCGGCAACGTCCCACTCCAGATTGCGCGCGAAACCGTGCATGGCTTGGGGATCACCAATTTTGGGGCCAAACCAGGGAAAACAAATTGGGATGCCGCCGTGCCGTAGTTTTTCGTTTTGGGACTGCTCTCGACTGCTCGTAAAGAGCATCGAACGGCCACTTTGCGTCGTGAAGCCGCTCAATTGAGCGCCGCGCAAAAACAGTTCGATGGCGCCGTTGTCTCCGCCGCAGCGAACGCGCGGCAATGTGGTGTCGAGGTCGAGAGAAAGCGTGGGGAAGCGGCGTTGAAGGTCGGAAATATGGGTCATAATTGGGTTTCAGCGAATAAATTCGCCGCAACAACAACGCGAAGTCCGCCTGCGCGGACTGAGGCCTGAACCCGCGGAGGCGGGTTTCGTTTGCTTGCGGCGAATTTATTCGCTGTCGCCGCGCGCGCGCCGCTTGGCGCGTCGCAAACGTTCCATCGCATCCATTTCCTCATCGGGCGGCGCAGCTTTTTGAGGCGGCGCAACTTCTTTTTTCGGCTGAGGAGCGGGGCCTGGAGCCTGCGGCGCGCGCGGCGTTTCGACCTTCGTCTCCACCCGCGCGGTTTGCGATGCCTTTTTCGCGTTTTTCAATCTTTCCGTCGCTTCGTTGCGAACCTTGCCAACTTCTTTAACACCCTTTTTGCGGCGCTTAAACGATGCCGCAAACTTGTTGAGTTCTTCTTCTCCAATCATCAAACGGCGCACCGCCACATCGAAAGGAAACAGGCACGCTGCGATCATCAAAAGTGGCAGCCACAAATCCACTGGGATGCGCGCCGGAGTGCGAGTTTGCGCGAAAACCGACTGCGGTTTATCGAATCCCAACAAACGGCCTTCGGAACGCTCGGCGAGCGCGTTAAGCAAATAGGTATCGGTGCCAATGGCGCCATATTCGGGCGAATAAGGCAAAACTCCGCCGGTGATCTGCGAAGATGTTTTATCGCCGCGCTGAGTGCGAATGTTAACCAGATAAGTTCCCAGTTGCCGCGCGTCGAAATCGGCTTCGTAGCGGCCAGGCCCGACCTGATCCAGATTGAGTTCCCGTCCCTTGTAATCGGGCGTCACCAGACGCGCTTTGGGAGAGAGAAAATTGAGAAAATTGCCTTTTTCATCGACGGCTTCGATGGTGACTTTGCCGCGCCCTTTGTCAATCGAGACGTTGGTTTGCAGGTCGCCCGAAGTCGAGCCGCGCATCGACCAGCGCACCGCCTGCGCCCAGAATTTGGAGTAGCCGCTCCACGGCAGCCAGCCCGCCGCCCAGCGCTGGCGCGCGTCGCTCGTCCACGCCACCGATTTGCCCAGGCCGTATTGCCAGGTCGCCAGAATCGGGTCGTCTTCCTTGGATTTGAGAATCTCGCGCGCTGTGGTCTTTGAAGAAGTGCCAACGTAGCCCAGGAGCGGCGGAATCGAGACGATGCCCTTCATAATTGAGCTTTCCGCGCTCTGTTTGGGATTGAACGCGCCTTCGATAATCGCGCTGCGCGAAATTGTGGCGGCTTCTTTGAGGAAGATATTGGGAATTTCGGTCGGCTTTCGCACTTCGTAAAAGCGCCCGCCATGTTGTTTAGCGATATTCCACATCGACTGCGCGCCCGATTTGTCATGCGGGTTGATAACAACTGTTGAAACCGTGATGCGGGCTTTATTAAATTTCGCAACTAATGCCGGAGCGGGCGGCGAAGGATCGCCATCACTGAGAATAATACAATGTTTAAGATAAGCGTTGGTTTTAATTAGACCGTCGTAAGCGACATTTAAAGCGGCGTCGAAGTCCGGCATATCGCCAGGATTGATTTTGCGAATCTCGGTCATCATATAACCGCGATTTTCGCCGACTTTGAGCATTCCGCCTTTGTAAACGTGCGTGGCATCCATACCGAAAATGATGAGGCCCGCATAATCGTTATCGCCGAGCTGACGAGTGACCTGGGAACAAACCGATTTCGCCCAGTCGTTGCCCTGGGGAAACTCCATCGAATGCATAATCATCGCCACGGCGCCGCCAGGGATGTATTGCATTTGCTTGATGTCCATCGTGACCGGAAGCGTTTCCTCGACCGGCGTCGAACGGTAACCGCCAGGCCCAAACGACGATTCGCCGCCCACCATGACGAGGCCGCAGCCCAGATCGCGCACGTAGGATTGCAGCGAGAGCATCTGCCGCGCGCTCAAATCCCAGGCGGGCACGTTGTCCAAAACGATGGCGTCGTAAGGCTGCATGCCGCGCAAATCGGGCGGCAGTCCGCCTGGCCCGCGCAGTTCGACATTGACTTTTTCCTTGGCGAGCGCGCTGGTGAGAAATCGAGTCTGGTCGGGTTCATTCGACACTAAAAGCACGCGCGGCTTGCCCTGCACGTTGACGAAGCCCAGCGCGCGATTATTTTCGGCGTTGGTGTCGTCGCCCTTTTTGGTTTCGAGGCGCGCTTCAAAAGTCGCGGCGCCCGCTTCTTCGACGGTTTGCGGAAAAGTGAAGACGTTTTTGCCCGCGCTGAGGCGCACGCCGCGATTGCCCAGCAACTTCCCATCGCGAAACAGTTTGATCTGCCCATCGACGCCCTGCGTAGCGCGCGCCACGACTTTAACCTCGACCGGCTCGCCGATTTTGGCTTCGCTCGGCATGGTGAGGCGCTCCAGCAAAACTTCGTGGCGCTGCGGGCTGGTGAGCGGCACGACATCGATTTGAATGTCGTTGGAGG
>JAUJNG010000007.1:142706-155107 GCA_030448265.1 Abditibacterium sp. | reverse complement strand
TCGTGGCGCTGCGGGCTGGTGAGCGGCACGACATCGATTTGAATGTCGTTGGAGGAGGCCGAAAGCGCCTCATCGAGCGCGTTTCCCAGGTTCTCGTTGCCGTCGCTGAGAACCACGAGCCGCTTTTGCGCGCCATCGGGGAGCGACGCCATTCCGAGTCGAATCGCGGCGGCAATGTCGGTGAACTCCGAGGGCGTAACGGTTTGAATTTTCCCGATCTGGCGCGCGGTCGAGGGCGCGAGTTCGATATACGCCTCGCGCCCGAAAACCACGATGCCGGCGCGGTCGTTGTCGCGCTTGGTTTCGACCGATTTCTGGATGAATTGCAGCGCCGCGTCTTTGGTTGCGGGCGGGATCGAATCGGAATAGTCGAGGACGAACATCGTCGCCACATCGCGGTTAAATTTGACGAACTGCAAGCCCGCAAGCGCGAAAACGAGCAGCGATAACACCAGCAGTCGCAGTGCGACGGCGAGATTGCGGCGCGCGGGCGAAAGGTCGGCGAGGCTGCGCCGCGCCAGAAAGATGAAATACACCGCGAGCGGCGGAAACAGCAGCAGCGCGAGCGGATTGGTGAAGGAAAGGCCGAACGGCATGAGGAAAGCGGACGCCAAAACGCGCCATCTCAGAGTTTAGACGGCGCGCTGGAGTTTGGCCTGAAATTTAATCTTTTTCCCATTCGTCGTGCGGCAAAGCGCGCGGCGCGATGTCTTTGGGCTTGATGTGCTTGATCTGGCCACCTTCGCTCACCACAATCGAGCGCCCCATGCGCCGGTGCGTTTCGATGGCATCGGCGACGGCTTCTTGAGCGCAAGTCACAATCGTCTGTGAAAGTTCCGTTTGCATTTGTTTAGTCATCGGTGTCTCCTTGCATGCTTTGCCAAGTGTCCAACAACAGAACGTCTGTAGCGAGTTCGCGCCCCCCTTGAGCAACAAAAAGTGTCGTTTCGCCGGTATTGTCTAAAACCGTCCACGAATCGGCCAGGGGCGAGTAAAGGTCGAAAAAGTTTTTCAAGCCTCGTTCGTAGCGGCGGCGAATCACCTCGTAAGGAATGTTGTGCCCGCCCGACTTGACTCGTTTGGCGACACGTTCAACCGCTAAATCAGCGTCTCGAAGCCAAACATAGATCAAAATGAAGCGATAGCCCGCATCCTGGCAGCGCCGCACGAAGGGCGCGAGGGTGCGCGAAGCGAGCGTGGTTTCGAGCGCGAAATCGTCGCCGCGCGCGAGATGGCGCTCCATTTCCGCAAGCATGATGCGACCCGCTTCGCGCGCCGCACCCTCGACATCGAGCGGCGAAAGCCCGTGCGCGATGATGTCGGCGTTGATAAACGCCCTCACGCCCAGACGTGGGAAAATTCGCAGCGCGGTCGTGGTTTTTCCGGCTCCGTTGGGGCCGCCGATGATGTAGAGGTCAGGCATGGAGACGCTTGGGCTAAACGAGCGAAACGCGCGGTTTTTTCGCGGTGAGCCTCAACAAAAATTCGATATTTATAACCCAGAGGATCAAAGGCCCCAGCAACCCAACTCCATAAAGGCGTAACGATGATGGCATAAAGGTAATCGTCAATAGCAAGCCAACAACAATAACGGCACACCAAACTTTGTAAGCCGATTTGCGATTGAGACGTTTGGCCGCGAAACATTGCAGGACAAGAGGCACGAAACTGAGAAACGTATAAATGGCGTATCTTGATTTGGCTCCTGGCAAGATGAGATAAAGCGTGGCGCACATCAAACTCATCAGCAAAATCGTGCCCCAGAGAGGCGAATTTTCCAAACGCTTCCAAACCGAAAAACCCACCCATACCGCGATAGAAATGATAATTAAGCGAAGAACATTGGTCAGTCTTGAAATGGAACTTTTTGCCCATGAAAGATGAGGAAAAGTGGGATTCTTCAATTCCAACCTGGGATTGTGGGTAAGGTAGCGCAGCAAGATGGCATCCATACCCTGGTTACTGGTTGAGTCCACCTCCTGGGATTCATTCACTCGCGAATTGGGGCCAACAATCGCATTTTGCCAGAAAGCCACAGTCAGCGATGGTGTGCGTGAACCATAAACGAGAAACGGCACCGCCAAAGTGGATGCCGCAAAAACAAGTGAAAGTCCAAATGCCACATAACGGCGCTGAAAGAGGAAAACGCCCGAAAGCAGAAGGGGATAAATTTTGATACCGGCGGGAACGGCCAGGGCCACGCTCGCCCAGCGCCGGAAACGACTGGCGCTTATACCCAGAAAAAAGATCCAGAACGCGGTGAATAAAACGCTGAACTGCCCAACTTGAATGCTGCCAGGAGCCAAAGCCAGCAAAATCAAAATTAAAATTGGGACATTAGCAAGGAAAATTCTGCATTTGGAATCGAGGCGCCGCGCGACATAGAAAAGTGTCGCTGCCGAAGCCCCCAACAAAAGAAGATTTATCCCCCCCCATAATATAGCTGCCAAACGGATGTCGCCTTTTACGAAAGGCTGAAATACCATTTGTCCAAAGGGAGGGATGGTGCGTAGCCAGCCAGTGCTTTCGTCACGCCCTTCATACATTTGGGCGCCGGCGCCCTGGCCCAACAAAACGCCCGTATTATAAAAAACTGTAAAATCCGTTGCTTTATAAACAGCCTTTCTCACTAAAGATCCAACTTGGATGCAATTGATCGAGATCAGTAAAACCAGGAGAAAAATAACCTTTGGCGTCCAAACCCTCTTCATGCGTCGAGGCGAGGAAGGGGTGTCGAGCTTGTGAATAATCTTCATGACTCAAAGTTAAGCCAATTTTTTCCATCTCTCTACCGCCGTTTTAACCGCTTCAAGCGCCGCGTCGCGGCCCTGCAAGCCCGTCAATTCGATTTTGGCGCCTTCAAATTCGTTGTATTGGCGCAAAAAACCCTGGATTTCCTCAACGGTGCGCGTGGACAGGTCATCCAAATCGCTCACTTCCGTCCAATGGCTTCCAGCGCCCTTTTTGGTGACTGGAACGGCGAGCAAGCGGTTATTTTCACTGCCGTTTTTGACGAAACCGATCATTCCCACCAACCTCGCCTGCACCAGACAGCCGGAAAACGTGCCTTCTTCGATGAGCAGACACACATCGAGCGGGTCGCCGTCGTCCGCGTGGGTTTGGGGAATGAAACCGAAATCGCAGGGCCAGGTCATGCCGGAGGGAAGCGTGCGCGAGAATTCGATGATGCCGAACTCTTCGTTGAGCGCGTATTTGTGCCGCGTGCCGCGCGGCGTTTCGACCACGACGTGAACGCCGAATGGGTCGTCGGGCAGTTTGGAAGTCGGCTTGAAAAAGGGCGGAATGGAATGGTAATCGAATTTCATAATTTCAATTAACCACAGAGACACGGAGGCACAGAGATTTTTGAGGTTAAAACCCTCTTCTTTTCTCTGTGCCTCCGTGTGTCTGTGGTTAATTTCCTCGTTGCGAGATTAGCGGCGGGAACTTGAATTTTTGCACGCGATGATTGTTGGTATCGGCGACATAAACCGTGCCGTCGGGATCGACGCTCAAACCCCACGGATTGGCGAACTGTCCAGGTTTGCGTCCAGGCCCGCCCCAGGTGGCGAGCCATTTTCCTTCCGGCGTCCATTTTTGCACGCGATGAGTGCCGTATTCGACGGTGTAAATCAAACCCTGAGCATCAACCGCGACGCCGTAAGGGTAAGTCAACTCGCCGTTTTTGCGCCCGCGCGGGCCGAATTGTCCAATGTATTTTCCGGTTTTGCGATCCAGAATTTGAATGCGATGATTGCCGATGTCAGCGACCAATAAATCGCCGTTTTTCGAGATGGCGAGGCCGCACGGCCGGCGAAACTGGCGCGGACCTTCGCCGTGCCCTGGCCAACTCGCGATTAACTTTCCGTCTTGCGTCCATTTGGAAATGCGGTCGAAGGCGCCGCCGTAATCCGCGAGATAGAGAAAGCCTTCTTTATCGACACACGCGCCCGTCACGAGCAAAAACTGCCCGCGACCCGTGCCGTAGGTGCCGAAAGAGCGCTTCAGTTTGCCTGCGGGCGAATAGATGAGGACGCGCGCGGCGTGGGTGTTGGTGACGGCCAGATCGCCGTTTTTGAACGCCGCGATGCCTTCCGGCCCTTCAAAACGCCCCTTAGAGGCAATTGGCGCGACCCAATTTTTGATGAATTTCCCATCTTTGCGCCATTTGGAGATGCGCGAGGCGCGGTCGGCGACGTAAACGAAGCCGTCGCGCGTCGCGACCAGCGCGCGCGGGCCTTGAAACTCGCCTGGCTGGGTGCCCTCTTCGCCCCACACCTGGACGACGGGCTTGGCGGCGACGGTTTCGGACGCGCTGCGGCATCCGGCGAGAAGAAGGGGCAGAAAAAGAACGAAATACGGCTTCATGCGAAAGGGAGTCTTTATTGGCGAACGGCCCTCAAAATGCGATAACCGTTTTGGATTTGCACGGTTTCGCATTCGCCAAACTGGGTTTCGAGACGCTTCTGCCAGCTTTTGGCGCCCTGCGCGGTGCGAATTACCACCCACAACGTGCCGCCGGACTTCAAACCGTGCTGAGCATCGTCGAACAGCTTTTCAATCACCGCGTTTCCGGCGCGAATCGGCGGGTTGCACGCGATGCAGGTGAAAAAATCGCTCCGCGCGGCGCTTAGTCCATCGCCGCACCACGCGACGGCATTTGGCAACTTGTTTCCTTGGAAGTTAAAACGCGCCAGTTGCACGGCGCGTGCGTTGATGTCGCAGGCGTAAATCTGAGCATTGGGAAATTGGTGGCCGATAAAAGCGCCCACCGCACCCCAGCCGCAGCCCAGATCGCAAAAAACCGCGTTCGGCTCCATCGTCAGTGCTTCGATGAGCAGACGCGAGCCTTCATCGAGCGCGCCTTTGGAGAAAACGCCACCGCCGGTCAAGAACTGCAAGGCGCGGCCCCGCGCCTTGATTTGGAGCGGCGAACTTTGGAGCAATCGCGCGTCATAAAGAGAGGTTTGGGGCGAAAAATAATGCGACTGCGACACGAGGGGCAGTCTAACAGCGCTTTGGAGTGGCCCTGGGAAAAGTCGTGCTGCGGACGCGCTGCGGACGCACCGGCAAACAAAGAGGCACCTCGTTTGCATTGCGTTCGTCCAAATTTACGGCGCCGGAGAAAAGAAAACGGGCGTCATTTTTGTTGAGAAATTTTTTGATTATTTCTCGGTTTTGGCAGGGTAAAAAGGACAAAAAATGAGCAAAGATTTGGCTGTCCTGCTGCAAGGTTGGGACTACAATCCAAGCGAAGTCACGGTGCGCCGTGTGTTGGGCGCCGATGGCCGCGAAAAAATTCAGATGCGCCTCGATCTGGGCGTTTTGCAGATGGAAACTCAGGGCCGGCCCGACGGCAGGCGTCCGCACGGTTTTGAATCGCTTCTCGAATTTCATTTGCAGCAACAGGAGCGCGCCGAACAAAGCGTCGAATTTCTCGACTTCTCGCTCGACGCCGAAGAGTGCGCCGAACTCAAGCAGGAAGCGATGCAGTATTACTACCGCTATCTGTCGCTGTTTCATCTGGGCGACTACTGGAACGTGATCCGCGACACCGAGCGCAACGTGCGCGCCTTCGATTTAATCCGCGATTTCGCGCAGGACGAGGGCGACCGCATGTCGCTGGAACAGTTCCGGCCTTACGTCCTGATGATGAACGCGCGGGCACGGGCCTGCATCGCGCTCGAAGAGAAAAACTACGACCGCGCTCTCGATCTCATCGCTGCCGGTGTCGAGAACATCCAGGATTTCTTCCGCGAAGTCGAGCGCGAAGATCTGGTTGATCAGTGCCGCGAAATCCAGTTTCTGGAAGAGTGGAGCGAGCGGATTCGCAACAATCGCCCACTCACTGCGGCTGACCGTCTGCGCCGCGAACTGGCCGGCGCCGTCGAGCAGGAAGATTACGAACGCGCCGCGCAACTGCGCGACCAGATTCGAGAAATGGCCATTTAATTTATTTTTTCGAGAGAGAAAAGCCCGCCGCGAAGTTCGCGGCGGGCTTTTTTGTGACTTTCCGCACTTCGTGCGGCCCTCACCCGCCGCTTCGCGGCACCCTCTCCCGCAAGCGGGAGAAGGACAACGCGCGCAGTGTCCACCGAGCAGTGAGTTCCAGTGAGATCACGAGAGTGCCGGTTTGTCCTTCTCCCGCTTGCGGGAGAGGGTGCCGCGAAGCGGCGGGTGAGGGCCGCACGAAGCGACGGAAAAGGAAAACTACGTCTCCAAAAACTCTCGATACCACCCCACCGTTTCCCGCAACCCCTCTTCCAACCCCCACTGCGGCGCCCATCCCAACATCTCGCGCGCTTTGCTCGCGTCCAAGCTCTGATTCAAAATCTCGTTCTTCGCCTCGTTTCGCACCTCAGGCGTCAAATCCCCCCGCCCGCACGCCGCTGAAATCGCTGTCACCAGTTCCAAAACTGAAACCGGCGCGTTGTGGCCGAAATTGAACGCCTCGCCTGCCAAAGGGGGATTGTTCGCCAACGCTTCGCCAATTGCCAAATAACCGCTCACGCCGTCCTGAATGTAAAGATAATCGCGCAAATGCGAGCCGTCAGAGCGAATCACCGGTCTTTCGCCGCGCAAAACGCTGCGAATCGTGCCAGGAACGAGGCGATTCCAGTTCAAATCGCCGCCGCCGAACAGGTTGCCACAGCGCGTGATGGCGACGGGCAAACTGTAGGTCGCGGCGTAGGTCTGCGCGATGAGATCGGCGCAACTTTTGGAAACCGCATAAGGCTGGCGGCCTTCCAAACGCGCGTCTTCGCGGTAGGGCAAAATTTCGTGTTCGCCGTAGGCTTTGTCGCTCGATGCCAGCACGATTTGTGGCACCCTGGGAAGCCTTCGTGCGGCCTCGAATAGCCGCCAGCTCGCGGCGATATTAACTTCAAAAGTCGTGGCGGGGTCGGCATTGGCGACGCCGACCAGAGTTTGCGCCGCGAGATGAAAAACGGTCTCGATTTCGTATTCCGCGAGCGTCCGTTGCAGCAAATCGCCATCGCGCACATCGCCGTGAACAAGGGTGACGCGCGATGATAGGTTTTCGCGCGCGAAAATGGTTTGGGTCTGCCAGTCGCGCGTCAAAACCGTGATGTTGGCGCCGAGTTCGAGCAGCCGCCGAGTTAAATGGCCGCCGAGAAGTCCGGTCGCGCCGGTGATGAAAACGGCGCGGTCGCGCCAGAAATTTTCGGGAATCATTTCCACACCTTCCAGGGCACCTCGCCGCGTTTCCAGGCTTCGTTGAGCAGCAGATATTCGCGGTAGGTGTCGATGGCCAGAAAAACGCCGTCGTGACGGTAGGCCATAAGCTGCCCGTTTCGCGCCAGAGTTTCGAGCGGCTCGCGCTCGAAGGTGGTGTCGTCGCCCTCGATTAAATCCAGCACGGCGGGTTCGAGCACGAAAAAACCGGCGCTGACCCAATTATCCTGCAACGGTTTTTCGACAAACTGCGTCACTGCACCGCTTTCATCGAGCGAAACCGTGCCGAAACGACTCGGAGCGCGCACAATCGTCACCGTCGCCATTTTGCCGTGCGAATGGTGGAAATCGAGGGTTTTTTGAATGTCCACATCGCTGAGGCCATCGCCGTAGGTCAAAAAAAACCGTTCGTTTTGCAAATGGCGCGCGACTTTTTTGATGCGCCCGCCAGTCATGGTTTCCAAACCCGTTTCCGCGCAGGTGACGCGAAAATCGGCCTCTTCGTGCGCGCCGTGATAGGAAATTTCATGTTTGGCGCCGAGTTGAATGGTGAAATCCTTGGCGTGGGCCTCGTAGTTGAGGAAATAATCCTTGATCATGCCGCCGCGATAGCCCAGGCACAGCACGAAATCGGCGAAGCCGAAGTGCTGATAATGCTTCATGATGTGCCACAAAATCGGGCGCGAACCGACTTCGACGAGCGGTTTGGGGCGAAACTCGGTTTCCTCGCGCAGTCTGGTGCCCTGCCCGCCACACAAAATGACAGTTTTCATGGTTGAATAGTATTCAAAAGGCTTGCAGTAGCACCGCGAGGCGCGTGTAGAAAGCGTAAGGACTGGTGGAAACGCGCCTCGCGGCGCTACTACAAACCTTTCGATTGACACCCGACCGCCTCAACCACCTCAGAACTCAAGACACATTTCGTCGCGCGCGGCGACCACGCCAGGAATTTGACCGTAAACGTCGTCTTCGAGAAGAGGATCGGTTTCGGTAAGCGGGTTGAAATGGGTGGCGACGACCACCTTAGCGCCGGAAAAGCGCGCGGCGCGCACCAGATCGGCGCTGGTGCAGTGCCCCGATGCCTGCGCCAGCTTTTGGAGATCGTCGCAGAAATTGCGCTCGTGAATCAGCACATCGACGCCGCGAATGAAACTGAAATAACGGTCGTCGCCCAAGGTGTCCGTGACGTAGGCGAGACTTTTTTGCCCCCAATCGAAGCGGTAGGCGAGACAGCCGTTAGGATGCGTGAGTTCGAACGTATTGACCCCGACGCCCGCGACTTCAAAAGCAACCCCTGGCACGATTTCGCGGATCGGATGCGGCAGGGGAAGCGGAAAAAGCGGCGATTCGAACAAGGAATTTTGCGCGGCATTGAGGGTGAAACGGTCGCCATAAAGCGTGATTTGGATGTCTCGGTTGTAGCAGACATCGAGCAAATACGTCAGTCCGGCGACGTGATCGAGATGCGCGTGCGTCAGAAAAATATGCAGTTGGGCGGGCAAATCGCGCCCGACGAGGCGCCAGGTTCCGGTTCCGGCATCGAGCAAAAAGGCCGCGTCGGTCGCGGCGTCGGGCAGCAGAACGCCCGACGTGTGACGCTGCGAATTGGGGTGAAAACCGGACGTGCCGAGAAATTCAACGCGCATGAAAGTTTTGTCGTCTCAGGTGGCCGCTTCTTCGGCCAGCGATTCACCCTGCTCGATAGCGGCATCGAGTTCTGGATCGCTTTCGCCCAAGTAGGCCGCGATGACGTGCGGATTGTTTTGAATTGCCGCCGGCACGTCGTCGGCAATTTTGACGCCGCCATCCAAAACCACGACGCGCTCGCAAATGCTCATCACCAGGCTCATGTGATGCTCGATGAGCAACACCGTGATGTTCAACTGCTCGCGCACCAGGCGAATGGTCTGGGTCACGGCGTCGGTTTCCGAAGGGTTCATGCCCGAAGTCGGCTCATCAAGCAACAAAATTTTCGGCTCCGTCGCCGTCGCGCGCGCGATTTCGAGGCGGCGCTGATCGCCGTAAGGCAAATTGCGCGAAATTTCATCTTTGCGCTTTGAAAGCCCGAAAATGTCAAGTAATTTGGCGGTTTCGCTTTCAATCCAGCTTTCCTGCTGCGCCATTTTTCCGTTTTGCAACAGCGAACCGAGGAAACCGTAACCGGCGCGCGAGGCGAACGCGGCGCGCACGTTGTCTTCGACGCTCAAATCGCCGAACAAGCGGATATTCTGAAACGTGCGCGCCACGCCGCGCCTCACCAGTTGATGCGGCTTCAAACTCTTGCCCGCCGACGCGACACGCTCGCCTTCAACCCAGATTTCGCCATTTGTTGGCGCGTAAACGCCGGTGATGAGATTGAACACCGTGGTTTTCCCCGCTCCATTCGGCCCAATGATGGCGGCGAGCTGCCCGCGTGGAATGGCGAACGAAAGCGGCGCGACGGCGGTGAGGCCGCCGAAACGAATCGTGGCATCTTTGAATTCGAGAACCGGTGTATTCATCGAAAAATTAACCACAGAGACACAGAGACACGGAGAAAAAGAGGTTTAGGATCTCAGAAAATCTCTGTGTCTCTGTGGTTAATTAAGTCTGTTTCGGCCCGCGCGTCAGGACGATAAGGCCGGTTCGCACCAGTTCCAGAATCTCGTAGGGTGCGAGCATTTTTTGCAGCGCGTCCACTTTGTCGGCCTTGCCCGTGACTTCGAGCATCACGGTTTCGGGATCGACGGCCACGATGTTGGCGCGAAAAAGTTCGGCGAGTTGCGTGATTTCGCCGCGCATCTGGGCGTTTTCGATGCGAATTTTAATCAGCGCCAGTTCGCGGCCCACCAGGTCGTCGCGGGTGTGATCGATGACTTTAATCACATCAATCAACTTGAAAAGCTGATTGCCGATTTGCTTGAACTGCTCGTCGTCGCCCGCGACGACAACTGTCATGCGCGAAACCGTCACGTCTTCCGTCCGTGAGACGGCGAGCGATTCGAGGTTGAAGCCGCGCCGCGCGAAAACGTGCGACACGCGCGCCAGCACGCCAGGCCGGTTTTCGACCAGAATCGAGATGGTGTGCAGCTTTTCTTCGCCGCTCATCACGTTGACGCCGCCCGCCGAAATAATCGTCGGCACGCCGTTTTCCACAACCATGTCCGCCGACTGCGCGGGAACATTCGATGCGATAGTTCCGTTTTGTTGACTCATAACTTTTCCCGTATTCAATAGGACGCTAACTTCGTTCGCTACCTTTGGGCGCTACTTTTTCACTACTTTTTCAAGAAAAGTTGTGTCTGCGAAGCGGTTGCGTGCGGAGGTAGCGAACGAAGTTGGCGTCCTATTTCCCCGTTAAATTTTCTGCTGCCCCGATTTCAAATCATCGTTCCACTCGCCGGCGTATTCGCTGGCCGTCGCGGTTTCCAAAACCTCGACCATCGCTTCGACTTCTTCCTTCTTCATGCCGCCAACTGGAACCGTTTTGCCGGAGCCGTCCATCACCAGATCGTGAATGGTTTTGCCACCAGGAATCATCGGGTAAACGTCTTCTTCGGCGTCGGTGAGGAAGTTGAGCACGACCGTCCCAGGGTCTTTTTGCGCGGCGCGCACGGCGTCGGCGACTTCATCGTAATCGTTGATAGTGATGCCTGTCGTCGAATAGGCCTCGGCGACTTTGGCGAAATCGGGGCATTTGGCCAGATCAATTCCGCTCCAGCGCTTCGAATAAAACAGTTTCTGCCACTGCCGAACCATGCCCAAAGAACTATTGTTCAAAACCGCGATTTTGACGGGAATATCATACAGAACGCCAGTCGCCAGTTCCTGAATGTTCATCTGGAACGAGCCGTCGCCGGTGATGCACCACACGTCGGTATCGGGCCTATGTCCCATCAAACAGCCGACTTTGGCGCCAATCGCGGCGGGGTAGCCGTAGCCCATCGTGCCCAGACCGCCCGACGTGATGAAACTCCGCGTGTTTTTGGGGTTGTAATACTGCGCGGCCCACATTTGATGCTGGCCGACATCGGTGGTCATAATCGCCTCGCCTTTTGTGGCGCGGGCGATTTCTTCGAGGACGAACTGCGGCTTCAGCTTGCCGGTTTTTTCGTAGGTGAGCGGCGCGTCTTTCTTCCACTGCGCCAGTTTGCCGTTCCAGACTTCGTGCTTTTTGGGCGCGACCTTCTCGGTGATTTGGCCAATCACAGTTTTGACGTCGCCCCAGATCGGCACCTGCGCGAACCGAATTTTGCCCAGTTCGGCGGCATCAATATCGACGTGAATGATTTTGGCGTTGGGCGCCCATTTTTTGGGATTTCCGGTCACGCGGTCGTCGAAACGAACGCCCAGCGCGATGATGAGATCGGCCTCGTGAATCGCCCAGTTGGCGTAGGCGGTGCCGTGCATTCCGAGCATATCGAGGGCGAGCGCGTGCCCGCCAGGAAAGGCGCCGCGTCCCAGCAGGGTCGTGGTGACCGGAATATCGAGTTTTTCGGCCAGACGCATCAATTCGTCGGCAGCGTCGGCGGCGTTGATGCCGTTGCCGACATAAAGCACCGGCTGTTTCGCCTCGGCAATCAATTTCGCGGCGGCTTCGATTTGCTCGGTCGCGGCGGGCGCAAACGGCTGGTAGCCGCGCAAATTGACGCTTTCGGGATATTCGTATTCGCCTGGCAGCATTCCTTCGGTCACGTCTTTGGGCAGGTCGATGAGAACCGGCCCTGGGCGGCCCGTGCGTGCGATGTGAAAGGCTTCTTTGACCACGCGCGGAATGTCGGCGCTTTTTTTGACGAGATAGGAATGCTTGACGATGGGCATGGTGATGCCGAAGGTGTCGCATTCCTGAAAAGCGTCTTTGCCGATGTTGGCCGAGTGAACCTGACCGCTCAAAAAGACGGTCGGCGTCGAGTCCATGTAAGCGTCGGTGATGGCGGTGACGAGGTTGGTCGCGCCTGGCCCCGAAGTGCCGATGCAGCACCCGACGCGGCCTGTGGCGCGCGCGTAACCTTCGGCCATGTGCCCCGCGCCCTGTTCGTGGCGCGTGAGGATGCTCCAGATGTCCTGTTGTTTGCCCAGGGCGTCGTAAATCGGCAAAATCGCGCCGCCGCTAATTCCAAAAAGGGCATCGACGCCCTCGCGTTTCAATGATTCCAGTAATGCTTCTGCTCCGTCCATAAAAGTGTCCTCCCTCGTTTCGAGGCGAAAAAAAACGCCCCGCGACTGCT
>JAUJNG010000007.1:73192-142606 GCA_030448265.1 Abditibacterium sp. | reverse complement strand
TGCGCTGTCACGGGCGCACCCGACAAAAACTACTGTTAATTTCGCTTTTGCGGCTCCGAGGCGACTTTGGGCGGGGCGTCGTGACCGTTCTTCCAGCCAGGGAACGGCTCTCTAACACGCGCTGTCCGCTTACTCTTCCTCTTCACGGCCTTTTTAAGTTGTCTTTTGATTATAAACGGTTTAACCCTGTTATGAAAGTTAAAAAGTGGCCGTTCTGTCATTTCGAGGCAGCCTGAGAAACCGTTTGCCCCATCGAGCGCCCAGATTTCCCCACCGTGCGGCGGCGCGTCCCTATGGCGACGCAACACAAAACGAGAGGGACGCCGCGCGTCCCTCTCGTTTTTGGCACTGCCCGCTCGGATGCGGCGCCATCCCTGTCGTTCTCCCTAAAACCCGCATTGGGACACCCGATTTTACCATCGGGATTTCCAATATCCCAGTCGTATAGTTGACCGTCGCCATTGGGATGAAACGCGGGCGGAGCGGGATTTCAAGGCGTCGGAGCGGGAGCTGGCGCGGGGCGAGTGCGTTTGCGCTCTTTGTTGGCTGTGGCGCGCAGTTCCAGAATGCGTTTGCCGTCGGAGGTCTTCTTGCCCAGACCGCCCGCCGCCGTATCGATAACCGAAGTCACCGTGTCGTAGCCGCGCTGTTCGGCGTCATCGGCGGTGCGAGTGGCGGCTTGGGCGGTATCGTGGGCTTCTTCCTTGGCCGCATCGGTCGTCAGGATGCCCGATTTGGCGGTGGCGAGGCGCGCTTTGAGCGCGGCGGGGTCAACTCCGGCGGTGGAGGTCGGCGGCGTTGGCGTCAATGAAGGTGTCCACCTGCTCGATCAGGCCAGTGGTGACGGTGGCTTTGCGTGATGGCATGGCAAATTCTCCTTGATGGGGTGTGGCGATGAGGAGTTTAAGTCAAGTGGGGGAAGATTGCACTTGGGTTTGTGGCATGGCCACTCCTTCTAGTTGGGAAAAAGAGATGAGGAACACCCGAAATTATAGCAATGAGCCAACCAAAAGACGCTTTTCGCCTCGCGCGGTTGCTTTCGCCGCGTAGGTAAAGACGGCGAAAGCGGGGCACTCGAACTGAGTGCCCCGCTTTTTGAATCGTGATGCGAGGATGCCTAACTAGAGTGTCGCTTCAATAGGGCTTTTTGGCGCGAGTCCACAGGAACACACCAAAGGCCAAGCAGAGTAGGCCCAAGCCAGGAGCAAAGGACATAGAAACCACTTGTTTCTGCCCTCCGGTTTCTTGCTGGTTCTCAGCTTGCTCGGTGACTTGATCTTTCTCTTCTTTCAGACCAAGCATTTTCCGCACTTCGTTATCTGTGGGAATTTCGCCATTTTTTGGTTTATACCTAATTGCTCTAACACTGGGGCCGAAGCGCGAGTCCGCTATGGAGGTGTTGGGTGGCAGTCGTAATTCCAGAGGATCCACAGACTCGTTGAACTCCGCTTTAATCAGGTTGTATTCATCCCTGAAGGCTGGAGTTGTAACAACGATTTTGGAGGGGAACCAGATGGCATTAGCATAACGCTTGTAACCACTGACATCGACACGTCCAGATTTCCCTTTTTCCTCTCCTTTATTGAGCAGGTTGATCATTTCGTAGGACAAAGGGCGAAGGTGTTCCTTTGATAGAGTGATGCGAAGTAAAGCTGAAAACTCTATGCCAACTTTTCCGGCTATTGGATTGGTTCTCTTCTCCAGGATCAAAGTATTGCCTTCTCCTTCACGCAGAATTGTGTCTTTCGGAGAAAAAGCCGGATTGAGAGGTGAAAGTTCTTGGGCCAAAGGAATGCCGGTAAGAAACCGAGCTGTTTGCCAGGTGGGAGCCGAGTGCGACAAAATCTCGTTGACTTCCCTCCGCAAATATCCGCGAGGTGGATACTCAACACCATTGACCATTGTTTCTACAAAAACCGAATTTCGACCATCATACATTTCAACGGCTCGAGTTTTAGCCTCTACAAAATTGATTTCGCTGCGAATTATGTTGCCTACACGAACGAAGTTCAATTGGGTGTGTGTGGAAAATCTCTTGCCTCGGCCCTCTAAAGTTTTACGAGCGACCTGTCCGACTTGTTTAACATTGGCTTCACTTTCCCCAGCTTGGCGTGCTTTTTCCTCAGCCCATTTAACTTGCTGATCAACTTGCTGTTTAGACATTGTTGGCCCAGTCGGAGTAGAGAAAACAGCATCCCAACTGGTGCGAGAAGCCGAAATACGCGCATCCACTTGACTGATTTTCTCCCATGGAGCAGAGGATTGAACGTTCTCTGGTTCTTGTGCATCCGCGATAAATAGCGTAGAACCCGCAGAAATAGCCAATACAGAAAACGCTATCGCTGTGTTTTCAAACGACAAATGCATATGTTTTAACAAAATACTCATTTAGAATCTCTCCGTAACCTGTTCTTGATTTATAGCGGTTCCAAAATGAGTTGTGGTGAACTCATCAAAGTTCATTTTGCTCTCGCAAGAACGCCACAATCCCAGTGGGTTCTCTCCTGCTCCCGAAATAGGAAGAAGCGACTCCGTAACTCAATCGGATTAGCTATAATTTGTTGTTCATTGAGGAACAAAATGTTTGAACCTTTTAATCGCAATAGATCTGGTCATGAGTGTCCCCAGCCACTCCTGGTTGTTCTCGGCCTGCTTGCGAGCTACTACATACTGCTTGCTGTGGAGGCCCGCCCCATACATCTCCAACGGTTCCAATGAAAGTGCATGTGCTATAAGTGCGATAAATTTGCGTCTGACGCACTCTCTCTCTACATTGGCCTCCATTCCTACTAGGTCTACAACGGTCGTCTGGAGCCCATCGTGCCCAAGAGCAGGCACCTCCTGGTGTGTTCGGGGTAGTGGTTCAGTCGGGTTGGTTTTGGAAAAGGCAACAGTTGCCATGGGACAGAAAAAAGTGCGCTCTATTGGCCCAAAATGTGGTGAAAGCAGGACAAGACTGGAGCTAAAACCAACCCGACTGAACCACTACCCGCTTCCATTGCTCAATAAATCGTCCAACTTCTTCGGCTTTATCAACTGCATTTTTCACGCCTTGCGCTGGCGCTCATCTCTCACTAATTTGTAGTGAACCAAGGCCATCCGCGCATACCTTTGGGCTTTGTCCATTTCGCCCTGTGAATAATACAGGAGCTTAGTAATGCGGTAACAATAGTTTTTCTGGAATCTTGTGCTGCCTTCGGCGATTCAAGTTCACCTTCCAATAGCTGCTGCATCTCCTGTGTTTTGTGTCTTTGTTCTAACAGGCTGACATATTCACGTAAAGCTGCATTAGCCATCCATTCATCACCGGAAATAATGGCCTTTTGGTAACTCTCTTTCTCTTTAGCTTCGTTGCCAGTTTGAATATAGAACCGCGCGGCTTCTATGGCGGCATCCGCCCCTCGCCAGTCGCTTTCATCGAGCAGTTGCGGCACATACAACCAAGCCTTAGCCGCCTCTTCTGGTTTTCCTTTGTCCCGATAGAACCACGCCAACTTCTCAGCAGCCAGAAAGTAGATGGCAGGCGCGTTCTTGAGTTTCTTCTGCGGCATGGCCTGAGCTTGTTTCTGCCCCTGCTCTAAAACGCTTTCCAGAAGCGGCACTGCTCGCTCATCGCCCTTCTTCTCATAATGCTCTCCCAGCCACAGGCGCACCCGAAGCGCCAGACTCTCTGGCTTTTCTTCCCACTCCCTCAGTTGTTTTCCCCCATGCTCCGCCAGCAGTTGCGCCAGCGCCGCACGGGCGGTTTCGCCTTGCTACCTCACCTGTGGGCTACCTTTGCGCCCGACCAAGACGCCGTTGGAGGTGATGAGATACTCCAACGCGAACAACACATCCTCAACGCTGAACTTCCCACTCGCCCACACCTGCGCCGCCGTCTTCTCTTCTCTGGCGAGCATCTCCACATAAGGCAGCAGTCGCGCCGAGCGCGCCGCAGAGGTCTTGACGCCCCCCACTACTTCCTCTCCTATGCCCAGCAACGGCACCAGGGGTGCCTCCGCTTCCGACACTTGGCCCCCCTGACCTCCTCCGCGTCTCTCATTGGGTTGGGCGCGGGCCGGTGAACTCGCACCACTCAACATCACGCCCGCTATTCCTATCGACAGCCACACCCGCAGGCGCGTGTGACCTCGCAGAGGCCAGAAGTCAAGTGGCCCAGCAGAGAGATGAGAAAAGCAAAGCATGGACATAACGTGGCGAGTTCAACAATTACTACGGTGTTACGGCGGGAGCGGCGGGAACATCGGCAAAGAACGTCTTGAGCGGGTCGGCGCCTTCTCCATCGCGATAGAACACCAGAGCGGCATTGGCCCGCGCCACATCACCATCGGCGGCCTTGAAGACGCGCGCAACTTCACGCACGGCGTTAGTAGATCTGGGGTTTTTCAGCATCATCTCACGCGCATCCAGCATTGCCTCGCGCGGCTGCCCCAATACGATGTGCATCGCGATGCGCGCCGGTGTCGGCGCCTTTTCCTGCCCCACGCGCGCCGCCAGCGCCACGCGCACCGCATCAGGCAACGTGGGCGCTTTCACTTCTTGCAGAGGATTGGGCGCCTCCGCCTGCGACTGTGCCAATGCGAACGCGGAGGGCTTGTCCACCTCGCCCGCTTTGAGCCAGCCGCTCGTCACCAACGCAGTTGAGCGTTGCAGATCGGCTTCTTGAAATGGTGCCACGCGGAAGAACAGCGCGGCCCACTGCATCGCTTCAGCGTCACGTTTGGCATCGTGCAGCGTCTCGATCAGCATCGTGTAGAAGCTCATCCAGTTGGCCAGGGGCGGCGCCATCGCCAGCGCTTCGTGCAGCAGGGTTACCGCCTCATCGGGCTTTTGCAAAGCGCGCAGCGTCCGCACCGATTCCGTCATCACCGCCAGCATCACCGGATCGAGGATATCGTTTTTGACTTGGGGCCACGCCTCACGCAGCAGGGTGATGCCTTCCTCCGGCTTGCCCGAAGTGCGGAGGATCTCGGCTTGGGTTTTCACTGCCAGAAAACGAAAGCGCGTGGTAGGAAAACGCTGCACTACCCCATCAAGGGCTTCCAAAGCGCGTTCGGGGTTGGCGCGGTCGTGACGGTAGAGCATGAGGGCCGCTTCGGTGGCAATGTCGATGAGCAGGCGTGAGTCGCGCCGTCCCTGCTGCTGCTTTAAATACTCTTCCAGCAGGTCGGCTGCGGCGTCGGGGTTGCGCGCGATGGCGGAGCGGAAACTGTGGAGGAACTCGCGCCGGATGGCCAGATTCGGTGTCGCTTTGGCGGCGGGCGCGCCCGCTTCGGGTGCTTCTTCATCCTGTGCCCACGCTTGAGGCGCCGTGCCAAGCAACAGAAAAGCGCAAAGTGCCGGTGCGATCTTGAAGGGGAGGTTCGACATCACAAAAACTTGGCAGCCCTCTTAATTGAATAACTCTAAATCATTTCGCTTGACACAATCTTAGCCGCTTTGCCTATGCTTCACCCCCCCCCTGTTAATCACAGCACTACAATCTACTTATTAATGAGGCTGTTCGTGAGGATGGATTGCCGCCAGCACAGTCAGGGAAACAAAAACGGCGACTCAATTAAGAGCCGCCGTCCTCTATTTTTGCCTTCGCATCACGCGAAAAATTTCGTCAATCGCAGTTCATTGCCCTGCCCGCACACGAAGCGGTGTTCGACTTTATCGACAAACGATTGAATGATGAAAAGTCCCAGCCCGCGCCGCCGTCCCGTCGCGATGTAATCATCGAGCGGAACCGCCGCCATTTGATCGACCGCGAAGTTGATGCTGGAATAGTCCAGAATGGTGACTTCGAGGCGGTCGTCGTAGCCCGCGACTTTGATTTCGATGTCGAGATTGAGCGGCTGGGTGGCGTAGGAATGCTCGATGATGTTGGTGCAGGCTTCGCCGACCGCCATTTCAATTTTGGCGACGTTTTCATCGTCGAAACCGCATTTTTCGGCGGCTTCCACCACGGTCTGACGAATCAGAGGCAGCGAGCCAGGCGTGCCAGGCGCGCGCACGTGTTCCAGCCAATTTCCGTTGGAGTTGGAGGCGTTGAAGGGGAGGGGGGCGTCGGACACGGCAGTAAGGACGTCATAAACAACAAATATCACCGAGGCGTTGGGGGCGCAAAGGAATTAAGCGGTGCCGTCGGGGGGCGCGAACTTGGCGAGAGCTTCCTGTTCGCTGGGGTAAGTATGGATGAGGCGCGAAAAACCCAGCAAATTGAAAATGTTGGTGATTTTATCGCTCATTTTAGCGATGACCAGATCGCCGCCGTGCTGGCGCACCTGGCGAAAGGTGGCCATCAGAAGTCCAAGGCCGGTCGAGTTGATATAAGTGAGCTTTTCGAGATCGAGAAGCAGATGATATTGCTTTTCTTTGTCGGTCAGGCGCGTGAGTTCTTCTTCAAATTCGGCGAACGTGTGCGCGTCGACGTAACCTTCGAGCCGCAGAATATGGATGTCTTTGTCACCGATGGGGGATTGAGCGTGCTCGATTTTAAGTTCTTTCACTGATAGCCTCCGCGAGATGCGAGAATTCACCTGGTTTCCAAATTATGCCACGCCAACAGGCTTGATGGTAAGGGGCAATTCAAAGGCCCTGTCCCCCAACTCAGCCCTGCAGCACGACCTCTCTCGAAAATTTGGCGAATCACCCTAAATTTTAGGCGTCGCCCTCTCCCTTGTCAAACCAAACGCGGGTTTTAGGGCTTTGAATTTTACAAATCGCCCGCTTCCACTGGGAAAAGGCTAAAGGACGAAGGCAAAAGGATAAAAAGGACGTTCTACAAATCGCCCGCTTCCCATCCTAAAATGGCTGCCGCGACCAGGGCCGCCGTTTCGGTTCGCAAAATCCGCGCCCCCAGACCGACGCTCTCGGCGCCGTAGCGCGTCGCCCATTCGCGTTCGCGCGGCGCCCACCCGCCTTCCGGCCCCACCAACAGCATCACGCGCGGCGGCGCTTCGTCGTCCCACTCAATCGGGTCGCGTTTCAGGGCTTCGCGCAACGAAATGGTTTCTTCGGCTTCGTCCAGCATCAAACAGCGTGCCCCACTGGTGCCGTAATCGACAACGGTGGCTAAATCGGCGATGGAATGCACAATCGGCACATCGGCGCGCCCGCACTGCGCGGCGGCGCCTTCCACGATGCGCCGCCAGCGCGCGGTTCGCATCGCGGCGCGTTCGCCGCCGTCCTCATCGAAACCGATTTTCGAGACGCTCCTTTCGGCATCGAAAGGCCAGAACTCCATCACGCCCAGTTCGGTTCCCTTTTGCAAAACGAAATCCATTTTGTCGCCTTTGGGAACCGCCTGGGCAATCGAAAGATGCACGCGGCGCGCGTTTTCGACATCGCGTTCTTTGAGAACCACGCCGCGCGCCCGCGCTTTGCCCTCGCTTTCGACCGTGGTGAGCGCGCATTCCCATTCGCGCCCGAAGCCGTTGAAGGCGATAAAAGTTTCGCCTGGCGTCATCCGCAGCACTTTGACGAGTTTTTTCGCACCCTCGTCGTCGAGGTTGAATTCGTCGCCGGAAAGGGCGCTTTCGAGGATTTCGGGAGATAAATAGAGGCGTGGCATGGAAGGAAGTTTAGGGGCAGCGACTAAAGTCGCCGCAAAGGAAGGCGAAGTCCGCCTGCGCGGACTGATTCAACCTGCGAAGGCAGGTTTCGTCCCCCTTTGCGGTGACTTTAGTCGCTGCGAAACACAAACGCCGCCCACTTTTCCGTCCACTGCGAGTCGCCTTCGGCCCGCGTCTCGCCTTCCATTTCGCGTTTGATTTCGGTCTGAAAACCGGCACGGTGCAACTCCACTTCAACCTCACCGGCGCGCGGCGCGGAAATGCCCGAAACTACCAGAGTTCCACCCGCCTGCGTAACGCGCGCCAGTTCGGGCGCGAGGCGAATCAGCAAATCGCTCATCAAATTGGCGACCACAAGCGGAAACGGCGCCCTAACCCAACTCAAGTCGGCGTCGCCATGCACTTCGATGGCGACTTCGTTCAATTTCGCGTTTTCCAGTGTCGCTTCGACGCACCAGGGATCTAAATCGCTCGCGGTGACATCGGCGCCCAGTTTGGCCGCCGCCACGCTCAGAATTCCCGATCCACAGCCGACATCAAGCATCCGAACGCCGTTTTTTACCGTTTGAGAAAGAAGTTCCAGGCACAAATGCGTGGTGGGATGCTGTCCGGTTCCAAACGCCAAACCTGGATCGAGTCGAATCACGATTTTCTCGGTCGGCGCGAGGTTTTCCCACGTCGGCGTCACCAGAAACGGCCCGATTTCGAGCGGCGGGAAGTTTTCTTTCCACTCGTTGGCCCAGTCCTTGGCTTCGACGGCCTCAATTTCCAACTTCGCATCCAGCCCGCTTTCCCGACATTTTTTCCCCAATTCGAGGCCGGTATTTTCGTCACCACGCACATAGCCCGTCACGACCACGCGCTCGCTCGCTTCGAGCGTGGCGTCTTCGCTTTGGTCGAAACGGATTTGCGTGTCTTCGATTTGCACGCCCTCGCTGCCGTTTTCCAGAAGCCAATTGGCGCCGCTTTCGGCGGCGTCGGGCGAGGTCGTAAGACGGCAGAGCAGCCAAGGTTCGTCGGAGAGGTGCTGGCTCACGGTTAAACCATCGTCTCGATATTGGTGGTTTCCACGGTTTGTGATTTGAGGTCTTCGGTTGCGGGGTCGGCTTCGGGCTGCAATAAGACTTGCGTTACGATTTCGACGATGCGCGGGTCGAACTGAGTGCCCGCGCAGCGCCGCATTTCCTCGAAGGCTTCGATGGTGGCGATGGGTTCGCGGTAAGGACGCGGTGTGGTCATGGCGTCGAAGGCGTCCACGATGCCGATGATGCGCGAACCAATGGGAATGCCCTCGCCGGCCAGCCCGTCGGGATAGCCGCTGCCGTCGAACCACTCGTGATGATGCAAAATCACTTCGCCCAGATGGGAGAGCGCCGGAACGCGCGCCACCAGATCGCGGCCAATGGCGGAGTGCTTCTGGATGATGGAGAACTCTTCGGTCATCAGTCTTCCTGGCTTGAGCAAAATGCCGTCGGGAATGCCGATTTTGCCGACATCATGCAACAGGGCGGCGTAGCGCACCGTGTCGAGTGCCTCGTTTTCCATGCCCAGACGCCGCGCCACTTCCACCGAAACGCGCGAAACGCCCTCGCAGTGGCCGCGCGTGTAGGCGTCTTTGGCTTCGATGGCATCGGCCAGAACTGCGACGGTTGCAACGTAGGCCTCAATGAGTTGGCGGTGCAGTTTGGCGTTTTGCATCGCCAGACCTGCGTGCTGGCCGATGGCGAGCAAAATTTCGCATTCGGCATCGGTGAACGGGCCGTTGCGCTTGTTGGCGAGCAGCAAAACGCCGCGCATCTCGCCCTTGACCGCGAAGGGAAGCGCCGCGAGATTGACCAGACCGGCACCGTCGGGCAGTTTTTGCGGGTCGTTTTCGACGGTGGGTTCTTCGGACTGCGCGGTGCGGCGCGAGTAATCGTAAACCGCTTCTTCCAGAAAACTTTGCAAATCTTCAAATCCGGCCTTGGCGAGAATTCCATCGCCGTCGGCTTCGGTGAACAGCCCGACTTCGGCGCCGGTGAGCCGCATCGCCATTTTGAGCGCCAGGCTGGGCAGGTCTTCGGCGAGCAAATCGAAGTGTAACTGGCGAATATTCTCTTCCAAAAACCGGCTGTGTTCCTGTTCGCGCTGCAAAGCGGCGCGCAAATCGGCAGTCTCAGTCCTCGAATGCTCCAAACTGGCATTCAACCCTGCGTTTTCGCTTTGAAGCTGGGCGCTTTTGCCTTCCAGCAGCCCAATCTGGGCGCGCGCAGCGTCGAGTTGCAAGCGCAACCCTTCGACCTCGGAATGAAGCGCAGAAATCGAGTTGGCGGCGCTGTGAAGGCCGCGCTGGGTTTGGGTGGCCCGCTCCAAAGCCGTGGCGAGCAGCGAGGGCAGTTCGTCGGAAGATTGCAGGGGATCGCGCAGTTCGTCTTGCATAAGAAATTTTCACTCCTGAAATTCGGAATTCATGGTTGAAACTATTGTGGTTGAGAAGTTAGGTGAGAAATTGGCCACAGAAGAAGTGAATTTCCCATAGTTGACCTGAAAATTCAGCGTCGTTTCGAGGGACGCCCGCCCGAAGGGAATCGGCCAGGCTTTTCCGAAGCGCGGGCCAGAAGTTCGGTCAGAACCACAAAAGCGATGTTGGCCGAACCAGGCGAAAGGCGCAGACGGCGCGCCAGAAATCCGGTGAGGGCGCGCGCGACGGTTCCGGTCAGAAAACGGCGCACGAAAAAGGAAAGAAGAGGCATGGTGAACCCATGCCTCCTCAAATTTCATTCCACAAGCGGCGTTTATTTCGCGTAATTCTGCGCGACTTTGTCCCAGTTGACCACGTTCCACCACGCTTCGAGATATTTGGGGCGCAAATTCTGATATTTCAGGTAATAGGCGTGTTCCCAGACATCATTGCCCAGAATCGGCGTTTGGCCTTCGGAAATCGGGTTGTCCTGATTGGGCGTCGAGGTGAGCGACAGTTTCCCGCTCGCGTCCTTGACCAGCCAGACCCAGCCCGACCCGAAACGCTTGACTCCGGCGTCGTTGAACTGGGTTTTGAAGTCTTCCAGCGACCCGAACGAGGCTTCGATGGCCCCCAGAAGTTCGCCGGAGGGCTGCGACGCGCCGCCTGGCGTCATGATGTCCCAGAACAGGGTGTGGTTGAGATGTCCGCCGCCGTTATTGCGAACGGCGGCGCGAATCGCTTCGGGCACGCTGTCCAAGTTGGAGATCAGTTCTTCGACCGGCTTATCGGCCAGTTCGGGCGCTTTTTCGAGCGCGGCGTTGAGGTTGTTCACGTAAGCGGCGTGATGCTTGTCGTGATGAATCTGCATGGTTTGCGCGTCGATGTGCGGTTCGAGCGCGGCGTAATCGTAAGGTAGGGGCGGAAGTTGATGAGCCATAAAAAGAGGTTCCTTTGCGATGAATTTGTAAGGCGCGGCGCAGTTTAGCGCCGAAGGCGGCGTTTTGGGCAAGTTCGACACCACGAAACGAGGCGCGCCGCTCGTTGTCTTGATGGCAACGGATTTGTTCCAGCGCCAAAATTTAAAAGCGACATGAAGTCGCAGCCAACGAAATAGTCGGCCTTCGCCGACAAAGTGGCAGTTAAAATGTCGGCGAAGGCCGACTATTTCGTTGGCTGCGACTTCATGTCGCTTGAGTCATTATGAATTTCCAAAACCGCCTTTTTCTTCCCCCTCGGCATCGCGCTTCTCAGCCTCGGAGTTGGTGCCTGCGTGCAGCGCGCTTCGGTTCCGCAAAACGGCCTCGAAGGCGCGGCGCTCGCGCAAAACAGTTCCGCGCCGATTCGACACCACGAAACAGGAGCGCGCCTTAGGTTGTCGCAACGCTTCCGATCTGGCGAGTTTGTCTTCGACCTACGCCCAGATCGCGCGCAAAGTCACGCCCGCCGTCGTCAACATCCAGTCCACGACGGTCGTTCCTGGCCGCATCCTGCGCGATCCGTTTTCTGATTTCTTCGGCGGCGAAAGCGGCGAGCGGATGCTGCGCGAACCCGACCGCCGCTCGCAGTCGCTGGGTTCGGGCGTCATCGTCGATGCGCGCGGGCTGATCGTGACCAACAATCACGTCATTCGCGGCGCCACGCAAATCATCGTCACCCTCTCCGACCGGCGCCGCTTTTCGGCGCGACTTCTGGGCGCCGATGCCGCCTCCGACGTGGCGGTTCTCAAAATCGAAGGCCCCAACCTGCCCACGCTGCAATGGGCCGATTCCGACAAATTGAATGTTGGCGACATCGTGTTGGCTGTGGGCAGCCCGTTCAACCTCGCTTCGACGGTGACACAGGGCATTATTTCGGCGAAGGGTCGCCGCGATCTGGGCATTTCAGCTTACGAAGACTTTTTGCAGACCGACGCCGCCATCAATCCTGGCAACTCCGGCGGGGCTTTGGTCGATATCAACGGCAATCTGGTGGGCATCAATACGGCGATTTTAAGCGAAAGTGGCGGCAATCAGGGCATCGGGCTGGCGATTCCCAGCAATCTGGCGCGTCAAATTGGCAATCAACTGGCGAGTTCGGGCCAGGTTTCGCGTGGCTGGCTGGGCCTTGTGGTCGCGCCGCTCACCGGCGATATCTCCGACCGTCTGGGCCTTCGCAGTGGCGGCGTCATCGTGACCGGCGTTTACACCAACGGCCCCGCAGGGCGCGTGGGATGGACGGAAAACGGGGATATTTTGCTGTCGGTCAATGGCACACCGGTGGATTCGCCTGGGCAGCTGCGAAATCTGGTGGCCGCCTCGACGCCAGGCGCGCCGCTCAAACTTCGCATCTGGCAGAGCGGCGAGACCCGCGATGTCGAAGTGCAAAGCGCGCGGCGACCGGCGCGCGTGCAGGGCGTTTAATTGCTCACTCCCACATTCTCGCATGAAAAATCCTGAAAAAATCGCCGAAAAAGCCCGCTCGCTGGGCATCGGAAGTTACAACCGTCACATTTTGCTTTGTCTGGGCCCCGACTGCTGCTCGTTCAAACACGGCGAGAAAACCTGGGATTATCTCAAAAAGCGCCTCAAGGAACTGGGGCCGGAGTGCGCGGCTTATCGCTCCAAAGTCGGCTGTTTGCGGGTGTGTAAAGATGGGCCGCTTGCCGTGGTTTATCCCGAAGGCACCTGGTATCGCGGCGTGACGCCCGAAGTCTGCGAGGAAATCATCCAGAAGCATCTCATTGGCGGCGAGGTTGTCGAGGAGTGGGCGTTTGCTTCCAATCCTCTTGGGATTGAAGAGGAAAAGATATAAAAAAGACCCGCTCGATTGAGCGGGTCTTTTGTTTGATTTCGTTACCGGAAGCTAAAGCATCCGTCTGGGGGCCTGCGGCCTTGGGTGCTTCGCACCCTGTCGTGGCATTGACTCGCCATGTGTGGAGCGACGCGACCAATTGGCTGTGGGAACGGGTGCGAAGCACCCAAGGCCGCAGGCCCCCAGACGGATGCTTTAGCTTCCGGCGAGGCGAAGTTCGCTCGGTTTGGCGCCGTTTTGCAGCTTTTCGAGCATGACATCGAACGCCGCGCGGTCGAGTGGCAAAGACACTTCGCGGCGCGTGTAGCCCGCCGTCAGAATCGCATTCGCCAGTTCGAGCGCTTTAAGTCCTTCGCGGCCATCGGCGACCATCAAAGAAGCGTCCTGGTTCTGAATCGCGCGACAAAAGGCGCGCGTCACGGTGACGTGGCTCTGACCTTTGCCTTCGTGTTCGATTGTTCTCCACGCGCCCTTGGGCCTGCCGAAATTCTCCTTCGAAGTCGTCAGATGCTCGGCCAGGGGCGTTTCCAACTCGTAAAAGCGCAGACCCTGATCGTCCAGAGACAGCAGTCCCTTATCGCCGGCGATTTCGACGCGCTCGCCGCCAGGCACTTCAGCAGTCGAAGCGTAGAAATAACCGATTTTGCCGTCGCCGAAGTCGCAAATCGCCATCGCGGTGTTTTCGACTTCGATGCTGTGCCCGCGCGTATCAGCAATTGCCTGCACCGACTGGGGCGAGCCGCCCGCCAGCCACACGAACTGGTCGAGCGAATGAGGCGCCTGGTTCATCAAAATGCCGCCGCCCTCGCCCTTCCAAGTGCCGCGCCAGGCGCCCGAATCGTAGTAGGCCTGCGGGCGATACCAGGGCGCGGTCATCGAAATGCGGTGCAGTCGGCCCAGCGCGCCCGAATCGATGAGGTCTTTCATGGCGCGCCGCGCGGTGTCGGTGCGCTGCTGGAACATCACGCCCAGAAAAACGCCGCCCGCTTCGCAGGCTTGAATCATCTTGTCCGCCGCCGAGACGGTGACGGCGACCGGTTTTTCACTGAGGACGTGAACGCCCTTCGAAGCCGCGTATTCCGCGACCGGCGGATGAAAAAAATGCGGCGTGGCGATCAAAATCGCCTGCACGTCGCCGGTGTCGATTAAATCTTTGTAGTCGGTGAAAGCGCGCGCGCCGGTTTCCTCGCCGACCTTTTGCGCCGCCTGCTCATTCACATCGGCAACGGCGACCAACTGCGCTTCTTCGATGTCCTTGAACGAGCGCACATGATTGCCGCCCATGCCTCCCACTCCAATCACTCCAAAACGAACGGGTTCCAAAATAAAGTTCCTCCGAAATTTTCTTTCGCAAGGCAATTTAACACCCGCAGACCCACAAAAACGCCCGCGACTCCGAAAAAGATGCGAATCGGCGCTTTATTCTGCCGGCCACAGCACGCGCGAGACGGCGAGGTGGTCATTGAGAATCGGCACTACGTCGCGGGTGAAGACTTCGCACATGGCCGCATTCCAGTAACCGAGTTTGGCTTCATTGCGAAGCACTTGGGCGGCCTGCCAGTCGGAAAGCGCCGGACGGTAGGGGCGCCAGGTTCGCAGCGAATCGTAAACATCGACGATGGAAAAGAGCTGCGCCAGACGCGGAATCTGGTCGTTTCTGAGGCGGTCGGGATAGCCGCTGCCGTCGCCGCGCTCGTGATGATGGCGGATGATGGGCAAAATCGGCTGCAGCGCCATGACGGGCTGGCAGATCCGTTCGCCCAGCACACAGTGTTCCTTGATGACTTCCATTTCGCGCGGCGTGAGGGGCTGCGCTTTTTCCAGAATCGCGCCAGGAATGGCGACTTTGCCGATGTCGTGCAAATAACCGGCGCGTTCCAGGGTGAGAAGCTGGTATTCGTCGCAGCCCAGCGCCGCGCCCAGCAAAACCGCCATGATCGAAAGCCGTTTGCAGTGCCCCGCCGCGCGTTTGTCCTGTTCCTCGACGCCTTCGGCCACCGCCAGCAGCGCGGTGAGCGCATTGCCGATTTCCTCGCGGTAGCGGCGCAGTTTGAGCAGGCCCGCGACGCGAATCGCGAACTCTTCGGCGCGCACGGTGCGCACGATAAATTCATCGGGCGCGAGCGGCCCCGACAGTTGCAGACTGCCAGGCGCCACGTCGCGCATCAAATTGGCGATGAGGTCGTCGGAATTCTGGCTTTCCTCGACCAAAAGCGCGACCGGAAGGCCCTGCAAATCTTCGTGGCTTTTGATCCAGGCGCAAAATTCGGCGCCGCTTGAATCGGGAAGGGTCGTCGAGCACAAAACGGCATCGAAAAAGTGGCGTTCGACGTGTTCGCGCGCTTCCGCCGCGTAAGCGCACACGCGCACGGCGTGGCCGCGACGCTGAAGTGTCGTGGCCGCGAACGAAAGAAAATGGCTGTCGCCATCGACGACCAATATCTCGCCAGGACGGTGCGCTTGCATGGAAAAGTTTCGCCGCCTTCGCTGCGACGTAAACGGGAAGGCGAAACACTTGAATTAGCACTATCCTCGCCAAAACGACCCAAAACTCGCAAAAAAAACGTCCCGCCGGAGCGGGACGTTTGGAGACGGTTATGGAAGATAGCGCCAGCGGGAATCGAACCCGCCTTACCGGCGTGAAAGGCCGGCGTCCTAACCGATAGACGATGGCGCCAAAAGGCAAAAGGGAATTATAGCGGGACGAGTCACGAGGGACAAGGGCAGTTAGAGGTTAGAAGATAGAAGTTAGAGGAGTTTTCTAACCTCTAACTTCTACCTTCTAACCTCTACTTACACCCATCCATCGGGAATCACACTGGGATTGAGATCGTGGAGGCCGCGCTGCAACAGATCGCCGACTTGCTGAAGCTGCGCCGTCGCTTTGGGCGTTTTTTCGAGTTTGGCAGTGAATTTGTCGATGGCCTTGAGCGCCTGCGCGCGATTGAGGCGCGCGAAGTCGGGCGCGGGCAGGCCCAGTTTGGCGTGGGCGCGGCGAATCTCGGCGCCGTATTCGCGCGAGAAACGCGGCGCGACGGTGGCGCCGTAATAAAGCAGTCGAATGGTTTGATGCTTCTTTTCGACCCACAACGCGCGCTCGTCTTCGGGCATATCCTTGCGCTGCGAGAGGCGCACCAGCCACGAATAATACTGGCGAATCGGGCCGGTGTGCGGGTCGGTGATGCGAATCGGGATGCGCCACTGGCCGTCGTAGGTGTAGTCCTCGCCTGCCAGCGCGGGGCGCAGGAAGTTGTTTTCCATCCAGTTCACTTTGCCGCGCAAACCATTGAGATCGAGGGGAGACTCGGTGGCGTGATAGCCGGTCTGGTAGCTCCACACCGCCATTTTTTTCTTGGCGGCGGCGCTGGTGCGCGGCACGAAACGGGCGTCGCGGCCCCGCGTGGCGCGTTCCCAGCCGGACTGGTCGATGGTGGCGCCGTTATCCACGCCTGGCGCCTGGGCTTCGTAGGCCCAGATGGTTTTGGCGCGTGGGAAGATCAACAAATATTGATCCATCGTCACTTCGCCGCCCGAATAACAGCCGGTCACGAAAGCGTCTTCGATTTGCGCCGTCGCGTGCGGAAGCGTGCGCGAAAGCTGCAAAAGCGGGCCGAGACGCAGGCTGCCGTTGTCGTCGCCCCATACGCCATCGCCATTGGAATGGCCCGCCAAAACCAGGCGCGAGGGAATTTTGGCGCCCTTTTCGCCGCGCGCCCAGATTTGCGCCAGGCCCGCCAGTTCGTCGCGCGCGCCTTTTTCGCACATCTCGAAGGCCCTTTTCACTCCCCTCGCCTGCGCCGGAGAAAGGTTCAGCGTCCCAACGAACGACGCGAGGCCGTCTGAAGAGCGCAAATTGTAAGACGCGCCGCCCACGCGAATGCGGTCGGGCGCCAGCGAGGGCGAGATGATCGTCACATCGGCGTGCTGCGCCATCGAGCGCGACGCTTTGGCGGTTGGGCCAGGGTTCATGCCCAGAAACACCACGCGGTCGTTCCAGGGGCCGTTGTATTGCGGCGCGGGGGGCGGCGCCTCTTCCTTGATGTCGCTGTCGTAGCGCACCGGAACGTAAAGCGAACGCGGCGCGGGCGGGGTGTATCCCAATGCGGTCTGCGTTTTGGCGCCCAAATGCTGCGGCATGGCGGCAATCGAAGGCAGCGACGCGAACGTGCCGCCTCCCACCAGACCGGCGCCCGCCAGACCCGCCATCGCGCCCGCCGGCCCGCCGATAAAGGCGTAGGAGAGCGAACCCGTGAGGCCCGCCAGCGCGCCGCTCAAACTCCACATCGCGGTTTCGGCGGCTACGGCGCGCAGCGCGGCGGCGCCGCGTTCAGGGCGCTGTCCGCTCGAATGCATATACGAGGCGTGCGCGAACCCCACGAAAGCCCCGAAAACGGCGCCCTTGACGGTGAGATTACGCACCAGTTTCGACAGCACATAAGCGCGCGGGTAAAACACTTCGACGGGCAGCTTTTGGCCGCCGTCAGTGCGATGAGAGCGAGAAGTCAGCATAAAGTTAAAACCAAAACTTGTTCAAAGCGACGAAAACCAAGGTTTTCGGCTCCACAGCATAACAGACCGGCTTAGCGTGTCAATGGCACGATCTGCAAACGGATTCGTTCCCTTCGCGGTGCCTGGGCGCGCGGCGCTTCAACGCGGGGCGCTTCGACGCGCGGGCGCTGCACCGGCGTAACTTCGCGCAAGCGAATTTCGCGCGACGGCACATCCAGACGCGCCACCTCGACCGTGTTGCCGCCGCCTCCGCCGCCCGACGACTGGTCGAGATAACGCGGCGCGGCGATGTCCTGAGCGTAGGCGCGCGACTGTTCGGGCACGCGCGTGAGCAGATAGTTGCCGTCGTCCTTGTCCCAGTTGAACCAGGAAATCGCCTTCACGCGCGGATAACGAGTTTCCAAGGCCGCGAAAAACTGTTTAATCCACTTCGCATCGCCGACATAGCGCGGGTTGTAGCGGCTTTTTTCGGGCGCGGTGGCCCATTCGGTGACGAAAAACGGTTTTTTGGCGGCGTAGGTGCGATAAATCGTGTCCATATCGTTCATATCGTTGGCCGAGTAGAACGAAATGCCGATCCAATCGGTGTAAGCGTCGCCAGGATAATACTTGTAAAACGGCACGTTGCCGACATCGGGCACGTTGGGCGACCACACGAACGCCACGTTTTTGGCGCCGGTCTGACGAAAAACCGTCACGATGCGCCGCCACGCCGCCACGAAATCGCTGGCTTTGACGCCCGAGTTGGGATAAGCCTCGGAAAAGGGATACCAGGTGCCGTTCATCTCGTGGTTGATGGAAATGAAAACCGGCCCGCCGAAATCGCGCACCGTCGCGGCGGCGTCTTTGAAATAGTCATCCCAGCCGCCCGCCGCGATCTGCTTCAAATCGGCGGCGCGCCGCGTCTTGTTATAAACGTAATCCTGCGTCGAAAACTTGATTAAAGAAATCGCACCCGACCGCTTGACGCGCGCCAGCGACGCCGCGTAAGTCTGGCGCCACGAGGTCATGCGCCCCACTTCGTAGGCCGACGCGAACCAGGTCACGACCGAGAGTTTTTTGCCCGCCGCCGCTTTGTAAGTTTGCAGTTGGCGCCGCAGACCGTTTTCGTCCCAGGTTTCGGGGAGCGAGGCGCCGTGATACACCTTGTCGCCCGCCGGTTCGTATTTGGCGCGCGGCGAGATAATCGCGCCGCGCGGCATCTGACCCGAAATCGCTACCTGCGCCCGCGAAGGCGCCATCACAGCGCCCGCGACCACAAGAAGAGAAGCGATTTTGACGAAGAACTGAAGCATAAAACACCTTTCTTTCCTCACTACAATGCGACATATTGACCAAAAACCGCCGGTTTCCCTCGACTCGGCTGCGGCGCATTTCGCATTTTAGAGCCACACTGAGAAGCGCCTGGAGAAAAATTGTTCAACCCCCATCGTTTTCCACATTTTGGAGGCGTTTCCCGATCCAAATGCGCGGAAAAACTGGGGACTTTGGGGTGCTGATTCCCATGATCGAACTTGTCGTGGCGCGTTATGCCGAAGATCTGGCGTGGCTTCGCAACATCCCGCCCCAAATTCGCGCCACGATTTACGACAAAAACCCTGACGCGCCGCATCCCGAGGCGATTCGCCTGCCCAACGTCGGGCGCGAGGCGCATTCGTATCTGCATCACATCGTGACGCGCTATGAAACTCTGGCGCCGCTCACCGTTTTCGCGCAGGGCAAGCCCTTCGACCACGCTTTCGATTTTCGCAAGACACTGCGCGAACTGGTTTTAAATCCCGAAGACGCGCCGGAATTTCGCTGGCTGGGCCACATCATCGATACCGACACCCCCGACGGCGCGCTTTTCAAGACCTGGAGCAAAAACCCCGATGGCGGCGGCCTCGACATCGCCGCGTTTTACCGCGCGCTGTTCGGGCGCGAGGGGCCGGAAGAATACCGGTTTTATCTCGGCGGGCAGTTCGTGGCGCGCCGCGAAGGGATTCGGCGCCGTCCACTCGCGTTCTGGCGGCGCGCGTTGGAGGTTTCGATGGATTTTCCCGAGGCCGCGCACTGCTACGAGCGCACCTGGGACAGAGTGTTTGGCGTTGAAGGCGTGGATGTGGCGCTTTTGAACGGGCAGAAGACGCGCTATTTGAAGCCGGTGCGAAAGTTGGAGGTTTAAGAAGCTGTTTTGGAAGTGCCCGTAGGGGCGTAGCGTGCTACGCCCAAAACCCTGAGCGCGCGTCATACAAAGGTTTCTCCAACGCCCTGGGCGTAGCACGCTACGCCCCTACGGACACTTCCAAAACTCCTCCAACCTCAAATTCCCCTTAAACTCGCTCCCACCTCATGAAAAGACTGCTCGGAAAGTCCGGCCCCCTCGGTGTTTTCGTCGAATATCCGGCTCTGCTTCATCTCGGCCTCATCTGCGTCTTCGCGGAAATGGCGTGGGCGACTCTGCTCATCGTGATGGAGTTCTATTTCAAGGAAGAACTCTTCGTCGGTCAGTTCGGGCAAAGCGAACAGTTCGTCGCCTCGAAAATCGCCTTCGCGTTTCTGGCGTTTGCGGGCGCCGAAACCATCTTCAAATACCCGATGGGCGCGCTCGCCGACAAATACGGGCCGCGCCGTTTTGTCATTTTGGCACTCGCGGTTTGCTCCGTGACGCCGATTGCGATGTGGGCGCTCGGCTCGGTCTTCAAAGGCCAGTGGTGGCCCTTCATTCCGCTTCGCGCCGTCGATGGTTTTGCCGCCGCCGCGCTGTGGCCGGCGATGTCGGCCCTGATGACGCGCGCCGTGCCGCGCGAAACCCGCGCCGCGGCGATGAGCGTTTTCAACGCCGCTTACTGCCTGGGCCTCGCCGTCGGGCCGATGGCGGGGCTTTATCTGGGCCACGTTTTCAAAACCAACCTCCTGGTTTTTCCGTTTTGCGCGGGACTCATGGCTATCGGGCTGGTCTTGGCGCTGCGTTTCATTCCGCGCACCGTCCGCAGCGCCGATTTTCACGGCGAAAATCTCGACGAAGAGCGCGCCCTGCTCAAAGGGCGCCCCATGCTGGTCAAGATGATGGCGATTTACGCGCTCTCTCAAGTTGGCGTGGGCATTCTGGCTCCCACCATCCCGATTTACATCGATTCTCAGTTCGGAGTCAAACAGGCCGACCTGCCGCGACTTATCGCCCTGCCCGCGCTTCTCATCGTTTTGATCGCGGTTCCTCTGGGCCGCCTGCCCGACTCGATTGGGCGCGCCCGCGCGGTGTGGATTTCCTACGTTCTGGCGGCGGGCGGCATGATTTGCATCGCCTCCACCTCGCTTTTTCAGGCCAAAGACCCCTCTTCCCTGCCCGCCGCTTTGTTCGGCTTCGGAATGCTGGCGATGGTGATTTCCTACATTCTGGGCACTCCGGCGTGGCTGGGACTCACTTCGCTTCAGGTTGATGACAAAAAACAGGCGCAGGCTCTATCATTAATGCAAACCGCGCAGGGTTTTGGCGTCGTGGTCGCTTTTGCGCTCGTAGCTTCGGCGGGCCATTTGATGACGACCGCCGATAAAGTGCGCGCTCGTTTCCGTCAGGAGGACGTGGCGCAGGTTATCGATGTGACGCGTGATGCCGTGCCGCTTTCGGTGTGGTTCTGGCTTTCGACCGCCGTTTTTCTCATTTGCCTGGTTGCGACGCTTTTGTTCGTGCGCGAAAGCGGCGAACACGACGACGATCAGGCTGCGGCGGAAGCGCCGTTGGAGATTAAGGGGTTTTGAGTTGAAAGCGAATACCTGCTTCTTCACCTTTGCGCCACGCGATGCTGACCGGTTCCCTCTCCGCTTGCGGGGAGGGTTAGGGAGGGTTTAGACCGAAAGAGCAGTTGTTTCTCCATCGGGCGCTCACTTGCACCGCCCACCCCTCCCTAACCCTCCCTATAAATGGTAAATGGAGAGGGAACCGGTCAGTTCAACTGCCCTAACCATCGACGTGAATCATGGGCCGTTTTTCCACATCGCGTTCGGCTTTACGAAGCACTTCGCGCGTCACCGGCGCGGTATCGCCTTCGCCCAAAAGCAAATAGCGCATCATGAAGACGATGGGATGGCCTTCGCTCCAGTTGAAATAGGCGTGCGGGCGTTTGCCGGTCATGTCGCGCAGATGGAGCAGAAGCGCGGCGATGGCATTGGGAACGGTTGAACTTTGCGCCCGCAGCACGCGATAGCCCTCGACATCCACGCCGCGCACCTGCAACACGCTGGAAAACTCGCTCGCGTCCACGATTTCGACTTCGAGAAACAGAATCGGCAGCGAGGCGGGAATGTGCGAATCTTCGCGCTGCTTGTCTTCTTTGAGCGCGTATTCGCGCGCGTCGCCCGCCTGACGCTTGTTGGCGATGATGCGCACGCCGCGTCCCGCGCACTCGGCGACGAAACTTTGGGCGGCCTCATCGAGTTCGACGCGCTCCACGCGCAGTTCGAGGGTGCGCGACACCCGCGACAGAAGCGAAATCCCCACAATCGACGCGATGAAAACCAGCGCGATGCCCAGACCTTCGGGGCGCTGAATCAGCGTGACCACCGTCGTGTAGATGAAAATCAGCGCCACAATGCCAAAGCCGATGGTCAAATTGCGCTGCCCCGCGCGTTTGGCGGACAGCGTGACGGCGATAGTGGCGCTGGTCATCAGGGCCAGAACGCCGGTCGCGTAGGCGCCGGCCTGGGCTTCGACGCCGGCGCGAAAATAAATCGTGACGGCGAAGGAAATCAGGGTAAAAATCAGCGCCAGAGGCCGCACGGCGCGCGTCCAGTCGGGCGCCATACCGTAGCGCGGCAGATAGCGCGGCACGATGTTGAGCAGGCCCGCCATCGCCGAACTGCCCGCGAACCACAGGATGAAGATGGTGGAAACGTCGTAAAGCGTGCCGAAAGCGCCGCCCAGATATTTGTGCGCCACATAAGCGAGGGCGCGGCCATAAGCCTCGCCCTGCGCGACGCCTTTGGCGGGGTCGGCGGGCAGAAACTCTTCGTGCGGGATGAGAAGCGTGGTCACCAGCGACGAACTCAGCAGCATCACGCTCATAATCAGCGCGGCGGCGGTGAGAAGCTTGCGCCCGTTGCGGATGCGTCCGGCGGGGTTTTGGGGGGTGTCGGTCGGATCGCCTTTGATGAGCGGCATGACCACCACGCCGGTTTCAAAACCGGACAGTCCCAGCGCCAATTTCGGAAAAAAAAGCAGAGAGGCGCCAACCATCGCCAGCACATTGGGATGCTGGGTAAAAAGCGCGGCCTGCCAGTTGGGAATCACTTCGGGATGGGTGATAATTTCCTTGAAGCCAACCGCCACAACCACCAGATTGAGCGCGATATAAACCACCACCAGCGCGACGGCGATGCCAATCGCCTCGCCGAATCCCTTGAGGAACACCGCGCCCAGCAGCCCGATAAAGAGCAGCGTGATGGGCACTTCTTTGCCATGCATCCAGTGCGGCGCGAAGGGGTTTTCGATGACGTGGGCCGTCGCGTCTGCCGCCGAAAGCGTGATGGTAATGATGAAACCCGTCGCCGCGAACCCGATGAGACACAAAACGAACAATTTGCCTTGCCAGAAGGGGAGCAGCTTTTCGAGCATCGAAACCGAGCCGTCGCCGTGCGGTGATTCGCCCGCCACGCGCCGATACATCGGGAGAGCGCCGAAAAGCGTGAGCAAAACCAGCACTAAAGTCGCAAACGGAGACAGCGCGCCCGCCGCCAGAGCCGCGATGCCAGGCTGATAGCCCAGAGTCGAGAAATAATCGACGCCGGTGAGACACATTACTTTCCACCAGGCGTGGGTGTGGTGAGTTTCGGATTCGGGTTGGTGAAAACCTTCGGGTTCAGGCGTGTTGGTTTCGAAAAACCAGTCTTTGAAAGCGGCCATATTTCGTTTCGGGCGGGGGAAGTATGCGAGAAATGAGGCGAGGGCGCTTTTCCTGCTTCGCGGCGCATTCCCGTCGCTTCGCGTCGGCCCTCACCCGCCGCTTCGCGGCACCCTCTCCCGCAAGCGGGAGAAGGAGAGACTGCTACTTCCGTGAATTCACTGCTCGGTTGACGTGGCGCGCGTTGTCCTTCTCCCGCTTGCGGGAGAGGGTGCCGCGAAGCGGCGGGTGAGGGCCGACGCGAAGCGGCGGGAATGCAGGAAAGTGTCAACCAATTAACCCGCGTGAAACATCGCTTTGCTACCCTAACAAAAGAACTTTTTTACGGAAACCAACTTATGGAAACCAAACGCGAAGCCCTCGCCACGGGCCAGAAAGCCCTCGAAATCAATCTCAACGCGCGCAAATACGGCACTTTCGCCGAAATCGGGGCCGGCCAGGAAGTGGTGCGCTGGTATTTTCGCGTCGGCGCCGCCGCCAATACCATCGCCAAATCGATTTCGGCCTACGACATGACGGTTTCCGACGCCATTTACGGCAGCTGCGAGCGTTACGTGTCGCGCCGGCGCCTCGAAACCATGCTCGACTACGAATACAAACTCATCGTCGAACGCCTGGACGAAAAACGCGGCGCGGAAACCGAGTTTTTCGCCTTCGCCGACACGGTAGCGACGCGCAATTTCAAGGGCACCAACGAGTGTCACGGCTGGATGGGCGTCAAATTCCAGACCGCGCCGCGCGCCGAGCCAAGCTGCGTGCTGCTCCACGTGCGAATGCTCGACGCCGACCGCATCGCGCAGCAGGAAGCGCTCGGCATCGTGGGCATCAACCTGTGCTACGGTTGCTTTATTCATCACGGCGACCCGTTTACGCTGATGGAATCGCTCCTCGACAACCTCACCTCCGACCGCATCGAGGTGGACATGATCCATTTTTCCGGCCACTCCTACGAGGGCATCGACCATCGCATGATGGCGGTTCGACTGGTGGAACTCGAACTCTCCGACGCCGCGATGTTTCGGCCCGACGGCGAGGTTTTGCAGCCTTCCGAAGTGCTTTACAAGCGGCCCGTGGTCGTGGAGCGCGGCAGTTTCCGGCCCGTGACGCACGTCAACATGGATATGCTGGAATGCGCGCGGGCGCAGTTCATGGGCGACTGGGGCGAGGAAGCCGAAAACCCCGTCGTTTTGTTCGAGATCACGCGCCGCAACCTTTTTGAAAGCGGCGACATCGATTATGAAGACTTTCTGGCCCGCATCGAACTGCTCGCTTCGACCGGCGCCACGGTTCTCATCTCCGACTACGCCGAATACTACCGTTTGGCGCAATACCTGGGACGTTATACCAAAAAGAAAATCGGCATGGTGATGGGTATTCCCAGCCTGCAAGACCTCTTCGATGAAAAGTATTACGAACATCTCGAAGGCGGCATTCTGGAATCGTTCGGACGTTTATTTAAAAATGATCTGCGGCTTTATGTTTATCCGTTGCTGCAAGATAAACATCACTTAATCACTGTCCCCAGACTTCATGTCGCGCCGCATTTGCAAAACCTTTACCAGCACCTCATGGAAAACGGTTCAATTCAGGCGATTGATTTTTACAACCGCAACTACCTGGGTATTTTCTCGCGTGACGTGCTGCGCCGCATCGCCGAGGGCGACGATTCGTGGGAGAAAATGGTGCCCGATGAAGTCGCGGCGATAATCAAAGAACGCGGCTATTTCGGCTACGAAAAAAGCGAAGCGACATCTCTCGATGCCGCTTCGCCCTGAGTGAGCCGGAATTAGCGGGTGAACTCCACAGTTCCGGAGCGGAGCGGCAGGTTGTTGCAAGTGCCTTCCACCGCAACGTCGCGCCCACTGACGCGAATCGTGAGGTTGTTGCGGAAGCTGATGTTGTAATTTCCCTGGCTCGTCGCGCCGGACGCGCTGGGAAGCGTCGTGTCGAGGGTGAGAGTCGCTGGGCCGCACACGCTGACGTCGCGGGTCGAAGTAAAAACGACTCGGCCATTGTCATCGACGCGACCGGTCGTGGAAAATGGGATGTTGGCGGGCGCCTGATTGGCGGAAATGGCCGAGGCGAATCCAGCGCTGGTCAAACCAGCATCAATGGCCGCTTGAACTTGAGTGACGACCGAGGGCTGCAGAAAAAAGGTGAACTGCGTCGTAGCGATGCCATTCAGGACGGTTAAAGTGGTCGTTGGCGCCTGGCCATCGCCTGGAATGGGATCGCTGGGCGTGACCCTGGCCTGATAAGTGGCATCGAAAGATGTGTTTGGGGCCGGCGTCGGTGTGGGAGTGCCGACTCCACTGCCATTGCCGCCGCCACCGCAGCCACCCAACAGACCCAGACATGACCCAACGGCCAACACAGATAACACATTGCTCTTCAGATTATTGCTCATTTAGAAAATCCTCAACGTTTTGTCGAAGGAAAAACCCTCAACTTCGCCTCCAGTATAGGAAACTCAGGCTGGCGCATCCCAGAAACCAGCTCGCATAGACTGCACCCGACTCGTGTCGGCGCAGTGCGCCAGGGCCAGTTTTCGGTGACATAGCTTCCATTTTTCCCATGATGAAACCATTCCTTTTTTGTCTTTGCCTCCCATTTTCAATGTCTGCATCTGCTCAAACATCACCTTCTTTCGACATTCAAGGCCATCGTGGAGCGCGGGGTCTGATGCCGGAAAACACTGTTCCGGCGTTTGTCAGGGCGTTGGAATTGGGCGTCGATACTCTCGAAATGGATGTGGTGGTGAGTCGGGATAGGCAAGTAGTTGTCTCGCACGAGCCTTATTTTTCCGCCGCGATTTCGCTCGACAAAAACGGGCGCCCGATTCCGGCCCAAAAAGAAACCGAAACCAACCTCTTCAAAATGGACTATTCCCAGATCAAGCGCTTCGATGTCGGCAGCCTGGGAAACCCCAAATTTCCGCAGCAGAGGAAAATGAAAGTTCACAAACCCCTGCTGCGCGAGGTGTTCGCGCAAACCCAAAAAACCATTCGGGGGCGGAAACTCAAGCCGGTGATGTATAACATCGAAACCAAATCGACCCCGCAGGGCGACGACCTGTTTCATCCGAAGCCCGATGTTTTCGCCAGGCTGCTCTATGACGAAATCATCCGCAACAAAATGCAAAAACACGTCACCATCCAGTCGTTCGACGTGCGGACATTGCAGGAATTTCGCAAGTTTCCGATTCGACTGCCCCTGGTTCTGCTCGTGGCCAACCCAGACGGAATCGAGAAAAACATCGAGAAGCTGGGCTTTGTGCCCGACGGTTACAGTCCTAATTACTTGCTGGTAGATGAGGAAACCGTGAAATTCTGCCGTGAAAGGGGCATCAAAATCATTCCCTGGACGGTCAATGAAATCGTCGATTTAGAGCGGATGAAAGCGTTCAATTTGGACGGCATCATCACCGATTATCCAGACCGCGCCATCAAAGTTTTCCGCAGGTAATTGTCTTTGCCTGCGACTCGGTTTCAGGCATTTATGCATTCCGAGTTGAGCGTGTAGGTTTGTAGTAGCGCCGCAAGGCGCGTGTGTGCAATGTCTCATCAACGCGCCTTGCGGCGCTACTACAAACCTGCTCGCTCAACTGCGGAATTCAAAGGCCTTCATAGCCAAATCGCTCTCGTTGCGCTAAACTTCCTTCGCTTTCACTGAAACGAGTAAAGAGGTTCTTATGTCACGCGAACGCATTGTTTCGTCCCACGAAGACGGCGGCGGAGAGAAAGATTTCAACTGGGGACTGCGCCCCAAATCGCTCCGCGAATACACCGGCCAGCGCGAAACCGTCGAGCGCCTTAAAATCGCTATCGAAGCCAGCATGGCGCGCGGCGAACCGCTCGATCATCTGCTCTTGCACGGCCCGCCAGGATTGGGAAAAACCACCCTCGCCTACATCATCGCCGAAGAGCTGGGCCGCGACATCTCGCTCACTTCCGGCCCCGCTTTGGAGCGTCCTGGCGATGTGATGGGCTTTCTGGTCAACGCCAAAGAAGGCGACATCATTTTCATCGATGAAATTCACCGTCTGCCGCGCATCGTGGAAGAATTTTTGTATTCGGCGATGGAAGACTGGATCGTCAATTTCACGCTCGACAAAGGGATGTATTCCAAACCCCTGCCGATTCGCCTCGAAAAATTCACCATTATTGGCGCCACGACGCGGCCCGCGATGCTTACGCGCCCCCTGCGCGACCGTTTCGGTTTGCAGCAGCATTTCGATTTTTACGAAGAGAAAGACTTGGTGTCGATTGTGCGGCGCAGCGCGCACATTCTGGGCACGCCGGTCGATGCCGAAGGCGCCCGCGAAATCGCGCGGCGCTCTCGCGGCACGCCGCGCGTCGCCAACCGCCTGCTGCGCCGCGTGCGCGACTACGCCCAGGTGCGCGCCGACGGCGAAATCACCGCGCAAATCGCGCGCGACGGGATGAAACTCGAAGGCATCGACGAACTGGGCCTCGACCGCCTCGATCACGCCATGATGAACGTCATCAAAGACGTTTACGAAGGCGGGCCGGTCGGCATCGAAGCCCTCGCCGCGACTTTGAACGAAGAATCCGACACCCTGGTCGATGTGGTTGAGCCGTATCTGCTCAAAATCGGCTTTCTGGCGCGCACTCCGGCGGGACGGCGCATCACCAAACGCGCCTACGAACATCTCGGCGCGCTTCCACCGGCTTCGGCTTTGACGCCGCAGCTTTCGCTCTTGGAAGAAGCCGCCGATGCCGATGAACGCTTGCGCGAGATGAAAAAAGCGCGCAGTTTGGATGGGAAATAATGCGAAACTCCGGCTGAATAGTCTCAGCCGGAGTTTTTATTTGGGCCATGAAGAAAAGGTTTTCTCGGCTTCAGATGCTTATTTCGGGCGCTGTCTGCCTTTGTTTGACGCTTATCTACGCTTTGGCAGTGATTGATTCGCGCAGTTTGCCCAGCATCGCCCTCTTTCGCCTTGGCTACACCAATTCGCCGTCTAAAGATGTTTACCTCCAAAACTACCGCACCAGAATATGGAATCATGGCGGCGGCTACGTCCCCGAACCCGTGCAGGTTTTTCTGCGCGAGCGCCTCGAAAAATCCACTTCAAGAGAAGAAGTGGATGCCATCGCGCATTTTTATATTCGTCAAGCGAAGGGCCGCGAATACGGGCTGATTTCGCCGTTATCTGAAAAGGCGAGAATCCGTTTGCTCGACGCCATTTTTCGCCGTCCGATTGAAAGTAAAGAAGGGCAGGAAATGCAGGCGATGTTTCTGGCGGAAGAAGTGCGACTTAATAAAACGCTTCTCAAAGGCTATTTTTTTCAGTCCGACTTTTCGCGACTATCTCAAGCTAAAAGCGGGAAGAGTAAGGAAAAACTCGTTTCCGACACCATGCGAAAATGGTGGAACAGTTCCAAGCCGGAAGAGGAAAAATTGCGCCAGAATCCACTTGCAGAAGTTGGTTTGAAAGCCGACTCTTATTGAAATCTGACTGCAATGCCTCACTCGCTAACGCTTCGCGTTCTCCAATTCGACTAAAAAATCTCGGCAAATAACGTTTTCATCGCTTCCCACGAACGCCGGTCAGCCTTTTCGTTATATGCCACGCCATCGGAGGGATCATTGCCCGCTTCGCGTTCAGTGAACGAATGCACCGCGCCGCTATAAGCGATGAACTGATAATCGGCTTTGACGGCTTCCATTTCCTCGTGAAAAGCGAGAATGCTTTCGAGAGGCACGAGGGGATCGACCGCGCCGTGCAAAACCAACATTTTGCCTTTGATGTTTTTCGTCAGCGCGGGATTGGGCGTGTCGAGATTGCCGTGAAAGCTCACGAATCCCTTTAAATCGGCGCCGCTTCGCGCCAGTTCGAGCGCCGTCCCGCCGCCAAAACAGTAGCCGATAATCGCCAGCCGATTTCCATCGACATGGGGCTGTTTTCGCAGCGTCACGACGGCAGCACGGGCGCGTTCGCGCAGAAGCGGGCGATTGGCGCGGAATTTTCCGGCCTGCGCGCCCGCTTCTTTGGTGTTTTGGGGCGCACGCCTTTGCCGTAAATATCGAGCGCAAAAGCCACATAACCCATCTGAGCCAGCATCCGCGCGCGGCGCATTTCGTATTCGCTCAAACCTTTCCACTGGTGCGCCACCAGAACGCCAGGCCGTTTGCCCTTGAACGAATCGTCGTAGGCCAGATAACCCTGCAAAGCCTGTCCGCCCTGCGAATATTCGACAGTCTTGGTGACGACTTTGGCGTTGGCGGGAACAATGGCGCCCAGTAAAACGGCGCCGAGAAGCAAAAGGGAAGTTTTCATCGCGGGCGCACAGGGCAAACCAAAGTCCGGCTTCAGGATGAACCACAGAGACACGGAGACACAGAGGATCTTTTGAGTTTTCTTTTCCTATCTCAAAAAAATCCTCTGTGTCTCCGCGTCTCTATGGTTATTAAAACCTCGATCACGCCCTCACGATTTTGCCCAGAACCGCCGCTTTGCGCGCGCCCGTCGCGCCCCGAACGCCCGTCGCCACGCCGTTCATGGTTTCGTGCGCCAGAATCGCAAAAGCGAGCGCTTCTTTGGCATCCGAATCGATTCCCACTTCTTCGTGACCCATAATCGTGGCGCGCGGCAGTTCATCGCGCAGCATTCGCATCAGGGTCGAATTTTGAGCGCCGCCGCCGCCGACAATCATCTCGAAATCGCCCTCGAAGCCCGCGAACTGGCGCAACGATTCCGCGATGGAATAGGCGGTAATCCACGTCACTTCGGCCAGAATATCGTGCGGGTCGCGCCTCACGATGTGAAATCCCGCCGCGAACGCTGCGCCGAATTCTTCACGCCCCGCCGTTTTGGGCGGCTTTTGCGCGAAAAACGGATGCAGTCGCCCCAAATCACCGTAAAACCACGACGCCGGATTGCCCCGCGCCGCCAACTCGCCGTTCTGGTCGTAAGAAACCCCGAAAAGCTGGCGCGCGCATTCGTCCATCACCATATTGCCAGGGCCGGTGTCCCAGGCGCGCACCTGTTCCAAATCGCAACCGGCGGGCAGAATCGTGCAGTTGGCGATGCCGCCGATGTTTTGAATCACCCGATTTTTGGCTTGGTCGCGCAGCAAAACCCAGTCGGCGTAGGCGATGAGTGGCGCGCCCTGCCCGCCCTGCGCCATATCCGCGACGCGAAAATCGGCTACGGTCGTCGCCCCTGTTCGCGCCGCGATGATCGAAGGCTCGCCGATTTGCAGCGTGGCGCTATCGTCGGGCAAATGGCAAATCGTCTGGCCGTGCGAGCCAATCAACTCCACCGGCCCGTGTTTTTCGATGAGCCCCAGTGCCGCGCCCGCGAACGCTTCGCCGATTTCGACGTTTAAGCGCGCGACTTCGCGCACATCGCACTCATTGGCACCCGCCCGCAAAATGCGTTCGCGCAAGGCGTCTTCCCAGGGGAAACACCTGAAATCGAGGACTTGCGCCGTCAGGCTCTCGCCCGAACCCGAAATTTCGCACAGCGCGGCGTCGATGCCATCCACGCTCGTGCCCGACATCAATCCGATAACTTTCATGCTTTCAATTTAGCCACAGATGGACACCGATGAACACGAATGAGGAAAAAAGCAGATGAGAAAGATAAAACTTTTCGATATAGTCGCTTTGCTGGAAGATTTACCCGACGAAAATTTGTGGCGTGGGCAGGTCGGTGCGGTGGTCGAGGTTTACGATAACGGCAGGGCCTTTGAGGTTGAATTTGCGGATGCAAATGGCACCACTTACGGATTGCTGGCTTTGGGCGCCGAACAACTCCTGCTTTTGCACTACGAAGCGAGGGAAAAAACGAAGGGATGATGGGAGAATTATCCATTATCATCTTGTTCATCGGTGTTCATCTGTGGCTAAATTTGAGATGTGGCTTTCCCAATTCAACGCCCTCGCCGTCTGCGCCAGAACCCGACGCTTCGCGCCATGATGCGCGAAAATCACGTCGCACCCACCGATTTAATCGCGCCGCTTTTCGTCCAGACCGGCGAGAATATCCGCGAACCCATCGCTTCTTTGCCAGGCCAAAACCGTTTTTCGCCCGATACGTCAGCTAAAGAAGCTCTCGAATTGTGGAATCTGGGTATTCCCGCCGTGATTTTGTTCGGCATTCCCGATTCCAAAGATGCCATCGGCACCTCAGCCACCGACCCGAACGGCCCTGTGCCGCGCACAATTCGTGAAATCAAAAGATTGGCGCCCGAAGTGTGCGTGATTGCCGACGTGTGCGCCTGCGAATACACCGATCACGGTCACTGCGGAATTTTGCACGGCGAGACGGTCGATAACGATGCGACGCTCGAACTTCTGGGCCGTGTCGCGGTGGCGTATGCGCGCGCGGGTTGCGACATGGTGGCGCCTTCGGATATGATGGATGGCCGCGTCGCCGCGATCCGAGGCGCTCTGGATGCAGCCGGTTGTGCGATGACGCCGATTATGTCTTACGCTGCGAAATTCGCCGGTGCTTTCTACGGCCCCTTCCGCGACGCGGCGGGCAGCGCGCCTTCTTTCGGCGACCGCAGAAGTTATCAAATGGACATTTCCAATCGCCGCGAGGCGCTGCGCGAAATGGCGCTCGATACCGAAGAAGGCGCCGACGCGCTCATCATCAAACCTGGCCTGTTCTGCCTCGATTTGGTGCGCGACGCGCGCGAGCGTTTCGACCTACCGCTTTGCGTTTACAACGTGTCGAGCGAATACGCCATGATTAAAGCGGCGGGGCAAATAGGCTGGATCAACGAGAAGCAGTTGATTGACGAAACCTTGATTTCATTCAAGCGCGCGGGGGCGGATTTGATCATCACTTACCACGCGCGGGAATGGGCGGAAGCGATTTAAGGAAACGATAGTGGGTAGTGGTCAAGTGACGCAGGCTGGTTGGTATTTTCTGGCTTGTTCGAGGTTATATTGCAGGAAGAAGGCACGGATGTGGATGAGGTGCATGCTGTGAGATTTAGAAAAGGAGAGCGTCTTGCGGGTCAGTCTGGCGATGCGCTGTGGCAGCGTGAGGTTGAAGCGCTCGACATGGTTGGTCTGTCCATCTTGTTTGGCACAAGGTCGGTGCTGGTGGTCGGTGCTGGTGGTCTGGGCTGGTGGTCTGGGCTGGTGGTCTGGCACGACCTCTTGATACGCCTTCCAGAAGTCGGTGAAGATTAAGCCCTGTTTGTAAGCTGTGGGGATCTTTTCCCACAACTGGCGGCAGCAGAGCAGGAGCGCGAGCCGTGATGCCAGGCCACCACCTGCCTTGTGCCACGCACTTCACGCTTTGGATGACCATCAACTACAGTTCAACCCAACCTGCCTGCTTTGACCACCACCGAATTTACAACTGGCCCCTTCAGCTTTATCCTTACATCAAGAGCACGCAAATCTTCTATTGCCCGACGCAAAACGAAAATCAAGCCAGGTCGGGCTGGACTGATAACGGCACTTCCAATCCTTACGTCAACACCTTTGGAAAGCCCATTATCAACACCTATGCGGCTCTGGAAAACGTGGTGAACAGTCAGACCGGCTCGGTGGCGATTGCGGCTGTGCCGCGTGTCTCCTCGGTATATCTGATGGGCGATGTGATTGGAGGCAACATGACCTTTTTCAACGGCAGTTTCCCCCGCGGCTTCAACCGGATGCGCTATTCGAAGCCATGCCCTGGCACGACGCAAATCGGGGGCGGCGTCGATGTCACAGGGCCATTGACCGACGAGTGCGGCCGTCACTTCGGCGGCACCGTCATCGTCTTCATGGACGGCCACGCCAAATGGCTGCACCACTCGCGCATCGACACGCGGGCCGCGACCTACACGCGAGACGATATTTAGTCAACACCCGCATGCACAATCCGGAAGAGACCCCATGCGCTTTCACCGCCTCCAACTCCCTCTTTTTATGGCGATAGCCACTCAATTGTCCACTTCCTGCGCTCCGGCGCAGGAAGTGGCGCCGCGTCATCTCGCCGCGCAGAATAGGTCGTCTTATGCCTGGAAAAATGTTGCGGTGAGCGGCATCGGATGCTGGGTGACCGGCATCGAAGTTCATCCCAAAGGGCCGCACGTCACTTATATGCGAACCGATGTGGGCGGCGTTTATCGCTGGGATGAGGTCGGCGCGCGCTGGATTTCGCTCAGCAACCATTTCACCTATCCCGAAGCCAATTATTATGGCGTGGAGTCGTTAGCACTCGATGTCAACGCGCCCGATACGGTGTATATGGCGTGCGGCGCCTACACCGACAAAGGCGATGGCGCGGTATTCAAATCGGTTGATCGCGGCGCGAACTGGACGAAACTGGGCCTGCGCGTGCCGATGGGCAGCAACCAGGCGCGGCGCTGGGGCGGCGAACGGCTCGCGGTCAGTCGGCGCGATGGCCGTGTGCTGCTTTTCGGTTCGCGCCGCGACGGATTGCTCCGCAGCACCGACGGCGGCAAAAATTGGACGAAAAACGCCCAAATTCCCGTCGCCCAAGATAATCTGGGCGTTTTGTCGGTCGCCTTCGATCCGGCCAATGCCAGCGTGGTTTACGCGGCGGTTTCGGGCGCGGGCATTTACCAATCGCGCGATGAGGGCGCGAACTGGGCGCTCGTTCCCGACGGGCCGCTCGATGTGCGGCGCCTCATCGTGGGCGCCAATGGCGCGCTGTGGGCAACGCATGGCGCCGGTGTCAGCAAATGGAGCAACGGAAAATGGGGAAATTTCGCGCCTGGCGGTGAAGCCGTCCCTTACGTCGGTATCGCCATCAACCCGCGCGACCCGCAGGACATTCTGGTTCAGCGACCTGGACGGCAGCTTCAAAGCTCCCGACGGCGGGCGCCTGTTTCGCACCTTCGATGGCGGCGCGACGTGGAAGCGTTTGCCCGCCGTGCATGAAGTGACCGTGCCGTGGGGCTACCAGTTTCAGATTGTCAACGTTTCGGCCCTGGCTTTCAACCCCGCCAACACCAAACAAGTCTGGGGCGTGAGTTGGTCGGGCGTGCTGCGAACCGAGAACATTGAGGCGTCCGAAGTCAATTTCAAAAGTATCGTGGCGGGGCACGAAGAAACCTGCATCAATATGCTGGCGACGCCGCCCATCGGGCCGGAACTGCTGAGCGCGATCCTCGATGTCGATGGTTTTGCCCACGACAACGGTCTGGACGCCTATCCCTCGCGCCGTCTGGGAGTCAAAACCGGCAACTGGATCGGGCATTCCACCAGCATCGCTTATCAGGAGAAAAATCCGTCGCGTATGCTGCGAATCGGAACCCAGGGCTTCGCGGGGCGCGTTCCGTCGGTCGTGGTTTCCTCCGATGCGGGACTTTCCTGGCATCAGGTCGCCGGTTTCCCCGCCAATGTGCTGCCGCTTCACGGTGCTGCCGCTTCACGGTGCTATTTCGGCGACCGACCCCAAAAACATGGTGGTGATGTGCAACCGCAACGTCTCGCAGTCGCAGCCGGAGTGGACACCAGTGCCCGTCGAAAATCCCTGGCAATACACCAGGGATGGCGGCGCGACCTGGCAGCCCTGCGCCGGACTGCCCGCGTCTGCGGCGCCAACTCCCTGGGGCATTTACGGCGTCAAAACGCGTCTTGTCGCCGATCCGGAAAACGGCGGCACGTTCACGGTGCTCAGCCAGAGCGACGGCAAAATTTACCGCAGCACCGATGGCGGCGCCAGTTTCAAGTTAATGAACGGCGCAGCCGGTCAAACGCTGCCCACCTTTGCATCGAGCCATCTTAAAACGCAGCCTGGCGCCTCGGGCAGCCTGTGGGCCTGTTTCACCCAGGACAGCGCCTATTCTCATTCGCCGACTCGCTCGCCGCGCGAAGGACTTTATCACTCGACCGACGGCGGCGCGAAGTGGAGAAAAGTTGAGGGCGTGACCAGCGTGGTCAACTTCGCTCTGGGCAGAGCGGCGCCGGACAGCGCGGTGGCCACGCTTTACATCTATGGCCGTTTGGATGGCGATACCGTCGATAAAATCTACCGTTCCACCGACCTGGGCGCGACCTGGAAAGACATCACCGACCCCGCCAAACCCATTGGCAACCAGCCGATGGCAATGGAAGCGAGCCGCCAGACCTTTGGCCGTGTTTTCATCGGCACCAATGGAAGCGGAATTTTTTACGGCAACCCTACTCGTTAAACTATGAATCTACCCCTTGCAGCAGCTTTAGTCGTTATGACAAGCGTCAACCTCCACGGAGAAACCATCGAGATTCCCGACCCGCTCACGCTTTCGAGTGGTCAGAAAGTCGTTTCTGTGCAGGATTGGCAAACCAAACGGCGACCGGAGCTACTCGAACTGTTTCGCGCCAACATCTATGGCCGCGCGCCGGTTGAGCGGCCTCGAAACCTGAAATTCGAGGTTGTGGGCGTTCAAAAAGAGGCCATGAACGGCGCGGCGACGCGCAAACAAATCAAGCTTTCCTTTTCCGGCCCAGGAGGCCAGGGCGCAATCAACGTGCTGCTCTTCGTGCCCAATCGCATAACTGGCGCGGCGCCCTGCTTTGTTCTTATTAACAATCGCGGCGCCAAACACACCGACCCTACGCGCCAGGTGCAGTCTCCCTTTTGGCCCGCCGAAGACCTCATCGCGCGCGGTTATGCGGCGGCGGTTTTCGAGAATGCCGATCTCGACCCCGATGTCGATGACGGCTTCAAAAACGGCGTTCACGGCCTTTTCGATGCGAGGGACAAACCCCGCGCCGGCGACGCCTGGGGCACGGTAGCGGCGTGGGCGTGGGGCGCAAGCCGCGTCATGGATTACCTGCAAACCGACGCCCAAATCGACGCGCGGCGCGTTGCCATCGTGGGCCATTCGCGCGGCGGCAAAACCGCGCTCTGGGCGGGCGCGCAGGACGCGCGATTCGCCCTCGTAGTCGCCAATAATTCGGGAAGCACCGGCGCAGCGCTGGCGCGCGGCAAGCAGGGCGAAAAAATCGCCAAAATCAACTCCGGTTTCCCCCACTGGTTCAGCGCAAACTACAAAAAATTCGGAGATAAGGAAAGCGAATTGCCCGTTGACCAGCACCAACTTTTGGCGCTCATCGCGCCGCGCCTGCTCTACATCGCCAGCGCCACCGAGGACGCCTGGGCCGACCCCGAAGCCGAATTCGCGTCGGGCGTCGCCGCGTCGCCGGTCTATGAATTGTTCGGGCGCAAGGGTTTATCTCTAAACTCGCTGCCCAAACCCGAAACGCCGCTTTTGGACGGGCATATCGGTTATCACCTGCGAACCGGCAAACACGATCTCACGCCGTATGACTGGGCACGGTTTATGGATTTTGCCGACCGGCATTTGCCGCGCCGCCTTTGAGGGCCGCATCCGCTGTCGCCCCACGCATGGTCGTAGTCGCGGGAAGCTGATTGCCTTCGCCAGGCGATTTCGCGTCCTCTTTCGACAAGGGATACCGGCGTCGCCGCAGTTGTCACCGAACTGCTCACTTTTTGGTTGCCGAGAATGAAGCGAAAACGTGGGGGCTGGTTGATAGAAATTGCAGGCCGTCATAGCCTGCCAGCGACAGCTGATCGGGGACGGCTGGGTTGCGTGCGCTGGGATCCGTAAGCGCCGCGATGCGGCGATGGCCCAGATTCACCAGCCAGCCGGTGAGTTCGCGCATCCGCTTTCCATGTCGTTGGTCACGCTCGCAAGCGCGCCCTGCTCGTCGGCGTGGCCAAAAATGACCACGGGAAGCCGCGCGGCGCAGAGAGAAGCGCGTTTTCCTGCGGCGGCCTCAGAGAAATCGGGCCGTCGGCCAGTCCGCCGCTCACGATGCGATAGGTTTCTTCTTCCGACCGCGAAAAACCGCAGTGCACCGGCAATTCGTAGTGGAAAGCGCCCGCCGCGCGCTCGATGGCGCGTGTGACTTGATCGATGTCATAATCGCCGCGATCCCTGGGGTTGAAAGCGTTGTAAAGCGACAAAACGTGAGCGCACCCCTGCTGCACCGCGCGCACCAGCAGATTCGGCGAATAATCCTGCGGGGCAGCATATTCCTCGCGGCGCTGCACCTCGGAAGAAATGCGGCGCTGCGATGCCTTGCCGCGCAACACAAGGGACACTGTGCTCACCGAAACGCCGGTTTCCTGCGCGATCTGTTTGAGCGTGACGCGCCCCGATGTTAAGTCCATCGAAGCTCTATTTTTGCCCGTAATAGGCGCCAGGCCCGTGCTTGCGATTGAAATGTTTGCGGAGGAGTTCGCTTTGCATGACCTCGATATCGGCGGCGATTCGCAGCGTTTCCGACGCCAGACGCGCCACGTTTTCCAAAACCACGGCGTTTTCGACGGCAATATCGGGCGTCTCGCCCCACACGAAGGGCGCGTGCGACGCCACCAGAACGCCAGGAAAGCGGCGCGAATCCAAATCAGCGAAGCATTCCACGACAACCTCGCCGGTGTTGGCTTCATACTCTCCGGCGATCTCTTCGGGCGTCAAAACCCGCGTGCAGGGAATGTCGCCATCGAAATAATCGGCGTGGGTGGTGCCCAGCGCGGGAATGGGACGTTTGGCCTGCGCCCACGCCGTCGCGTAGAGACTGTGAGTGTGGACGATACCACCGATGTGAGGAAAGGCGCGCGCCAGAATCAAGTGCGTGGGCGTGTCGGACGAAGGCCGCAAATTGCCCTCGACCTGTTGCCCGCTTTCGAGAGATAAAACCACCATCTGTTCGGGTCGCATTTCGGCGTAAGGCACGCCCGACGGCTTGATGACGAGATGGTCGCCCTCGCGGTCAACACCCGACACATTGCCCCAGGTTTGAATGACCAGACCTTCGGCCACCAACTTTAAATTGGCCTCGCACACCTGTTGTTTGAGAGTTTCGAGCATATTTTTTGGAGCCACAGAGAACACAGAGAACACACAGAGAGGCACAGAGGAATTGAATTGAAAAAACTCTGTGCCTCTCTGTGGCTTATTTTCGAGCCGTTTCGCGGATGTCGAGCAGCGTTTTCATCACGTTAAACAAATTGCCGCCGCCCTGGGGCGTGCCGAAGGCATCGTGCAATTGGCCATAGAGCGCGAAAAGCTGCTGGTAAACCGCGTGCGCGTCGGGATTGGGCGTGTATTCCACGTCTTTGAGGTCCGTCATCACCTGTTGGGCCGAGGCGAAATCGGGGAAAGACTTGGCCACGACCGCCGCCGCAATCGCCGCGCCCAGCGCGCAGGTTTGCGACGAGCGCGACACCATCATCGGACGCCCAATGATGTCGGCGTAAATCTGCATCACGACGGGATTTTTCTCGGCGATGCCGCCGCAATTCACCACCCGCTCCACCAACACGCCGTATTCTTCCAGGCGGTTGATGATGGTGAGTGCGCCAAACGCCGTCGCTTCGATCAGCGCGCGATAAATTTCGCCTGGCGTGGTGTAAAGCGTCTGGCCGATGAGAAGGCCCGTCAAACGCTGATCGACTAAAACCGTGCGGTTGCCGTTGTTCCAGTCGAGCGCCAAAAGCCCCGATTCGCCCGCCTGCAACTTTGAGGCGGCCTGCGTGAGTTCCTGATGCGTTCCGGCCTTCAAAACGTCCACGAACCAGTTGAAAATATCGCCGACCGCGCTCTGTCCGGCTTCCAGACCGTAAAAATGCGGCAGAATCGAGCCTGGAACGATGCCGCACAGCCCAGGAATATCGGCCAGATTTTGGGCTTCGGGCACGACCATCAAATCGCAGGTCGAAGTGCCCAGCGTCTTCACAAGCGTTCCTGGCGCGATGCCCGCCCCTACCCCGCCCAGATGCGCGTCAAAGGCGCCGACCGCGACGGGAATTCCCGCACTCAGTCCGGTTTTTTGCGCCCATTCTTCGCTCAGTCCGCCCACCGACTGGTCAATGGCGCGCACATTCTCGCTCATGCGCGCGCGAAGCTGCGCCAATTTGGGATGCAAAGCGCCCAGAAACTCGGCGTCGGGGAAACCGCCCCACTCGTCGTTCCACATCGCTTTGTGGCCCGCCGCGCATACGCTCACGGTCAGTTTCTGCGGCGCCTGCGTGCTCGTGAGCATCGCCGGAATCCAATCGGCGCACTCGACCCAACTGTGCGCGGCGTCGAAAACGGCTTCGTCGGTGTTGAGGCAATGCCAGATTTTGGAGAAATACCATTCGCTCGAATACGTCCCGCCGCATTTGGCGAGGTATTGCGGGCGCATCTGCGACGCCAGTTCGGTGATTCGCGCGGCTTCGGCGACGCTCGTATGGTCTTTCCACAGCCAGGCGAGAGCGTTCAAATTGCCCTCAAAGCGCGCATCGAAAGCGAGCGGAAGGCCGTTCTGGTCAACAGGAAGGGGCGTTGAACCAGTCGTGTCCACGCCAATTCCCACGACTTGCGACGGCGAAAAGCCTGCGACCGCCTGCGCCTGTTTCAGCGCGGCGAGGATGGTTTGCTTTGCGCCTTCGAGATAATCGTCGGGATGCTGGCGCGCCAGATTGGGGTCGCGCGCCAGCAAAATTCCATTTTCGCCGTGCGCGTAATTCCACGTCGCGGTGGCGATTTCGCGCCCGTCTTCAACGCTCACCAGCAGCGAGCGCACCGAGTTGGTGCCGTAATCGAGGCCAAGGACATATTGAGGGTTCATGGGGAATTTTCGATGATGATTTTCACGACATCATCCTGATATTTTGCGTTCATCTCGAACGCCTGCGGCGTTTCCTGAAGCGGAAAACGATGGGTAATAAGGCTTTCTAAATCGACCTGTCCGCTTTCCACGAGCCGAATCGCGCGCGGATAAGTGTGGTTCATGCGGCGGCTCATCATTATCGTCAATCCTTTGCGCCGCGCGACGGAATGGGAAAACGTCACGCTGTCCTCAAAGGGAATGCCGACCAGAACTACCGTGCCGCCAGGCCGCGCGATCTCCATCGCGCGCTGCACCGATTCGCGCGCCCACGCCGCTTCAATGACAACATCGGCTTCGACATTTTGGGGCAACGGCAGCGCGCCGAACCGTTCGGCGAAATATTGACGATATTCGAGCGGATCGTATATCCACACCGGCGACGCGCCCGCGAGCCGCACGGTTTGCGCGAGGCACAAACCAATCGGCCCCGCGCCCAGAATGGCCACTGAACTGCCGACACGAATGCGCGCCAGATCGGTGGCATGAAGCGCGATGCCGAGCGGTTCCAGAAGCGCGGCGGCGGCATCGCTCATCGCATCAGAAACGGGATGGCAAAAGCGCGCCGGCGCCACGATGCGCCCGCGCAAACTGCCGTCGTTGGGCGCCAGACCGCAAAAACGCTGTTGGCGACACAGATTTTGATGGCCGCTGCGACATTCGCGGCACTGTCCACACGTCCACGCCGGATCGACCGCCACCCGCGCGCCGACTTCCAAATTTTCAACGTCGGATCCCATTTCTACGACAATGCCGGAAAATTCGTGCCCCAGAACGAGCGGCTGATTCAAAACTGTTGAGCCGATAGATCCGGTTTCATACGGATGCAAATCCGAACCGCAAACGCCCGTCGCGCAAATGCGAATGAGGGCTTCATTGGGCGCGAGCTGAGGCGAAAACGGCACGGTTTCAACGCGCAAATCGGAGGGGCCGTGAAGCCGGACGGCGGTTTGGGTGTTCATGGGGAGTATGAGTGTGGAATTGACCGGTTCCCCCTCCCGCTTGCGGGGGAGGGTTAGGGAGGGGGAATCTGGAAGGTTTCGCAATTTGGAAGTTCCAACTTCAGCCAGGTTACAGGATTCCCCCTCCCTAACCCTCCCCCGCAAGCGGGAGAGGGAACCGGTCATTATCGCGTTTCTGCGGAAGCCAATTAAGAGCGACCAAATCCCTGCGACAGCGCGTAATAAACCTCGTTGGTGCGGAGCTGCTGCTTGAGTTCGCGCACCGTCGTGCCTTCGCCAATGAGCAGAAACTCTACGCCCGCGATTTCGGCGAAGTCTTCGAGGGTTTCGGCGTCGAGCGCAAGCGAAAAACCGGTGTGATGCGCGCCGCCCGCCCAAATCCATGCGGCGGCGGCGACCTTGAAATCGGGCTTCGGCTCCCAGATGGCGCGCGCGACCGGCAAATTCGGCAGCGCCTGCGCGGGGGCAACCACCTCCACTTCGTTGACAATGAGTCGAAAACGGTTGCCGACATCCACCAGCGAAGCGTTGATCGCCGCGCCAGACGGCGTATCGAATACCAATCTCACCGGATCGGCTTTGCCGCCGATGCCAAGCGGATGAATTTCGACTTTTGGTCTGGCGGCGGCGATTGTCGGACAGATTTCCAGCATATGGGCGCCCAGAACCTGATGGGCGTCGGAGTGCAGATGGTAGGTGTAATCCTCCATAAACGAGGTGCCGCCGTCCAAACCTTCGGCCATCACTTTCATGGCGCGCAGCAGGGCGCAGGTTTTCCAGTCGCCCTCGCCGCCAAAACCGTAGCCCGCCGCCATGACGCGCTGCGTCGCCAGTCCTGGCAACTGCTGCACACCGTGCAAAACCTCGAACGAATCGGTGAAACCCACGCAACCGTTTTCTTCCAGAAACGAGAGCAAACCAAGTTCGATGCGCGCTTCGTAGCGCAACGACTCGTGGCGTGCGCCGCCCGTTTTCAATTCCTCAGAGACCTCATATTCCCGTTCATATTGAGCGCATAATTCGTTGATTTGGGCGTCGGGAACCGCGTCCATGCTTGCGACTAAATCGCCGATGCCGTAGCCGTTGACCATATAGCCGAGTTTGATTTCCGCCGCGACTTTATCGCCCTCGGTGACGGCGACGAAGCGCATATTGTCGCCGAAACGCGCGAAACGCGCGCCCTGCCAGTCGTGCCAGCCGCGCGCCGCGCGCATCCAGCGCGCGATGCGCGCATGCACGTCGCCGTCTTCCCAGTAGCCCACCACGACTTTGCGCGCGATTCGCATCCGCGCGCCGATGAAACCGAATTCGCGGTCGCCGTGCGCGGCCTGATTGAGGTTCATAAAATCCATGTCGATTTTGCCCCAGGGCAAATCGCGGTTGAACTGGGTGTGCAGATGAAGCAAGGGCTTGGTCAACACCGACAGCCCGCCGATCCACATTTTGGCGGGCGAAAAAGTGTGCATCCACGCGATGACGCCGCCGCACTGCGGCGAGTTACTTGCTTCGACACACAGCGCGCGAATCTCTTCGGGCGTGGTCACGATGGGCTTGAACAGGACTTTCAGGGGAATATCGGGGCCGGCATCAAGGCCCTGCGCGATGCTTTGCGAGTGCGCCGCAACTTGTTTCAAGGTTTCGGGGCCATAAAGGTGCTGGCTGCCGGTCGCGAACCAAATTTCAATGGGTTTCAGGTTGGAAATCATGCGGGAAAGGGTCGGTATACAATGTTCTGCGGGTAAGAGGCTGTTTAGGCGTGTGAACACTCAGTTTGCTCGCTCGCGGCTCCTCGTAGAAACTCCCGCGTCGCCTGGCGCAGTCGCGCCGCGATGTCCTGCACATCCCAGGCGCGCCGGCCCAGAAGCGAGACGACAACTCCGGCCTCATCCGACAAACTCGCGCCGCCCCACACCCGCTCCGTTTCGCCCAAAACCTCGCGCAGCACGGGGAGCAAACCATCGCCCGCGCGCGACGAAAAAACGAGAAATTGGCCCTGATGCGTGAAATCCCGCCAGGCGCCGATGCGCGTGGGGTCGAAATGGGAAGGCCGCAGGGCGGTTTGACTGACGAAAATCAAGCGGCCCTCGCGCCGCACGCGCAGACGGCTTTGCAGCGCGTGAAACCCGAACGCTTCGCCGCGCCCGACGCGGCCCGCGCACACGATTTCGCACCCCACAAACGTCGCGTCGGCGGCCATTTCGACCTCGCACTCGGTTCGCAGCGCCGCGCCTTCGAAGAGCGTCGTCGGTTCGGGAAACCACTCCAGATTCGCGCCACGTTGGAGATGAATTTTCTGCTTCAGACGGCACGGATTTTCGCGCGAAGGATGAACCCGCGTGAAACCCTGAGTCGTGACGAAAACGCGGGCCTTTTCTTCCAGATGCCAGTTGAACTGATACCAATCGCCCGCCAGAAGTCCAGGCGAGCAGTCCATGACGCACACGCCAAGGCCGTCACCCTGCGCGAAAGTTTTGGCGATTTTGAGCGGCGCCGCAGCGAAACACCGCGTCATCTGCGTTTTTCCGCCCGCGCTTTCAAAGCGCGCTTCGAGACGCCCAGTGGGCGCTACTTCAATCATGGCAGTCGCGCCACTCATGTTCGATCCAGTGCGCGATTTGGCCCAGTCCCTCGCCGCCGCGCAGGTTGGAAAAGAGCCAGGGGCGCGCGCCACGCATTCGATTGGTGTCGTTTTCCATCACCTGTAAACTGGCGCCAACATGTGGCGCGAGGTCGATTTTGTTAATCACCAGCAAATCCGACTGAGTGATGCCAGGCCCACCCTTACGCGGGATTTTTTCGCCCTGCGCGACATCAATAATGTAGATAAACACATCCACCAGTTCGGGGCTGAACGAGGCGGCCAGATTATCGCCGCCGCTTTCGATGAACACGATGTCCAGATCGGAAAAACGGGTTTGCAGTTCTTCGATGGCTTCAAAATTCATCGAAGCGTCTTCGCGAATCGCGGTGTGCGGGCAGCCGCCGGTTTCCACGCCCACGATGCGATTTTCGTCGAGCGCACCGGCGCGCAGCAGGATGAGGGCATCTTCGCGGGTGTAGATGTCGTTGGTGATGGCGGCGAGGCTGTATTTGTCGCGCAGTTGCTTGCACAGACCCTCGACCAGCGCGGTTTTTCCCGATCCGACCGGCCCACCGATGCCAACGCGCAACGCGCGGTCTCTCGGTGTTGGCGGTTTTTCCCAGCCGCCGTGGGCGTCTAATCCCATGTGCATAATTGATTATCCTTTTTGACTGTCACTTGGCAAACCACCCCCGCCGTCGCCCAGAGGGCACCCGACTTCGTAAGGAGGGGAGACCACATTGAAACTGCCTCGCTCTTCCAGTAAAAACAACTGCGAGTGTGTCTCCCCTCCTTACGAAGTCGGGTGCCCTCTGGGCGACGGCGGGGGTGGTTTGCCAAGTGACAGAGCCTTCGCATCACTTCACGACATAAACAGCCGCGAATATAAGTATTCGTGGCGCATCGCCGCGATGTCGCTTTGCGGCGCGCTGGTTTCAAATTCCCAAACATCGCGCCTTTCGACTTCGCACCACGCCCTCTCGATCTGCGGCGCCAAAGCCGCGATGATTTTCTGCGCGTCGCTTTGGCCTAGACGCATGGCGCGCGTCGCGCCGTTGACCGCGCCGCTCAAATTGACATAAAGCAAACCCCTCGCGGCGTTCTCCAACGTCACTCCCAGATGAAAACAGGCCCAGCCGTAAACAATTGGATAACTCCCGACCGCGCTCCCGCTCGACAGGGCTTTGATTAAAGGCGACCATTCTAAATCGGGATGCAGCGCGCGGCTCATTTCGAGCATCCGTTTGCCGATTTTTCGCTGCCCTTCCCGCGTTTCGCGCGCCGCGCGCGACAGATGGAGCGCGCAATCGAACTCCCACAACTCCTCCAACTGCTGCGACGGCGCCCGCTCGTAAACCGCTTTGACCGCCAGCGCCTCGCACGGCGCCCACGAACCGAAGAGCATAGCTTCGCAGTATTGGCGCAAATCGGCGGGGGTTTGAATCTGACCTTCCTGAATCAGCGTTTCGAGGCCGAACGAATGCGCGAACGCGCCGATGGGAAACGCCGAATCGAGCAGTTGAGCGTGCAAAAGCCAACTCATTTTTAGTGAACGAAACGGTCGAAAAGCCCTGGCAGTTCGACGCCCAGCATCAAACAGGCGCCGATGCCGCAGGTCAAAACGCCGGTCAGGACGCGCGCGCCGCGCAGCAGCGACACGCTGCGCCGCTCGCCCCACGTCAAAACGCCGCCGAGCAGAACCGAGTAAATCGCCATCGCAATCAAAACGCCGACCGAAAAGAGCAGCGTGTAAAGCAACGCAATCGAATAATGGCGCGACACCGCGACCATCGCCTGTCCGATGAAGGCGCCGGTTCCCGCCGCGCCGTGCAAAAGTCCCATCAAAACCGAGCCGCCCCACAAGTTGTTGGTGACGGCGCGCGGCGTCGCGCCAGGAACGGCGGCGCGCGTCGCGGATGCGTCGGGGCGACCGAAAAGTGGCATTTCTTCGGGCGCCGTCGTCTGGGCGCGCGTGGTGACTTGCTGTTCGACGAGCTGCTGTTCCAGCGAGCGCGAGGGCAAGCGCTGGCCGCGAAACCATGCGCGCCAGCCTTTGAGCGTGCGCGGCATCGCGTCGCCGAGGGCGAGGCGCAAAAGCGCGTTGGCGCCCAGCAAAATCAGCACGAAGCCGACGAAACGATCTAAAACGCCCGACGAAAACAGCGCCGGCTGGCTTGCTTCGACCGCGCGCGATAGTAAAAACAAAACGGAGCCGAGAACCAGCAGCGCCAGACCGTGCCCCGCCGCCCATTTGAGCCCAAAGGTGATCGCCTCGCGCGGTTGGGGACGGCTGGCGACGAAGGTGGACACCGCCGCCATGTGGTCGGGTTCGAAAGCGTGCGCGATGCCAAAGCCGAGCGCCGAAAGCAGGAGAAGAGCGGGAGAGAGTTCGATGGGGAAAATCCTTTCCCGCGAAATTTTAACGCAGTCGAGTTGTTGCCAGCGAATAAATTCGCCGCAAAGGAAAGCGAAGTCCGCCTGCGCGGACTGTTAACCTATCAAGCTTTCGAGAATCTGACGGGTTGACAACCTGCGAAGGCAGGTTTTGCTTTCCTTTGCGGCGAATTCATTCGCTGCCAGTTTCTTCACTTATTTACCTCGCCGAAACACGGGCGAAACGCGCGCCCGCCTAAAATGGTAACAGCGCCTTTGATGCGCTTTTCTCGGCTCTGAACCGAACGGAAGACAAGTCCGATGCTTTTTCGACTTGGCCCACGACGCTGCATTCTCAGCCCGCTCCTATTTAGGCGTGTGGCGACGAATAATTCCCCAATTTGAAACTCCGCTTTCCAATTGGCTCTTGTTCCCCACGCGAATCAAGTTTTCGCTCTGCGAGCAACTGCCAATGAAAGCCCTTTTTCCCTCCTCCCCGACTTTTTTCTCCCGTTTTTCTCTGCGCGCTCTGGGCGGCGCAGCGTTTGTCGCGTTTGGCCTCGCCGGATGCGGCGCGCCCGCGACCGACACCGCCACTTCCAACGCCGCGACAAACACCGTCGCTTCAAATGAAACCACGAGCGACGCGGCACCCATCTCCATCGGTTACTCCGACTGGCCTGGCTGGGTGGCGTGGGATATCGTCGAGCAGCAGGGGTTTTTCAAAAAGCATGGCGCCAACGTGAAACTGGTGTGGTTTCCGGTTTACACCGACTCGCTCAATGCGCTCGCGGCGGGACAGGTTGACGCCAATTCGCAGGCGTGGGGCGACACGCTCGGCCCGCTCGCGCAGGGTTTGCCGCTCAAGGCGGTGCTGGTCAACGACAACTCCTACGGCAACGACGCCATGATCGCTCAACCTGGCATCAAATCGGTCAAGGAACTGAGGGGCAAACGGGTGGCGACCGAACTGGGCACCGTTGACCATTTTCTCATGCTCAAGGCGCTCGAAGCCAACGGCATGACCGAAAAAGACGTCCAATTCACCAACATCAAGGTGCAGGACTGCCCCGCCGCGATGCTTTCGAAAAAAGTCGATGCTGCGGTGGTGTGGGAGCCGTCGCGCACCAAGATTCTCAAGGATTTGAAAGGCTCGACCGCGATTTTCGACTCCGCCGACATTCCTGGCGCAATTCCCGATTTGCTGGTGATGAAATCCGACGTGGTGGAGAAGCGGCCCGAAGAGGTGCAGAAAATCGTCAATGCCTGGTATGACGCCATCGACTGGTGGAAGAAAAACCCCGACGCCGCGATAAAAATTATGGCCAAGCGCACCGACACGCCGGTTGCCGATTACAAATCGTTCGTGATGGGCACGCGCATTTTATCGGCGCCCGAAAGCCTCGCCGCGATGCAACCCAGCGACAAACCGACTTCGCTTCATGTGTCGGGAAAAAATGGCGCCGAATTTCTGGTCAAGGCCGGACAGGTTTCCAAAGTCCCCGATTATGCGGGCGCCATCGAGCCGAAATTCGTGAGGGCGGCGCTGGATAAGGGGCTGGGGAAGAGCGCGCCTTATGTTTATAAAGCCGGAAGCTGAAGCATCCGGTGACTTTCAAAAACCCTCATGCAAGCCACACCCAACGACGTCCACATTCTCCCCGCGCCTGGCGCATCGCCCACCATCGTCCGCGCGCCGCGTCGCAAAACGAATCCGTTTCGCCTCGGCGGTGAACCTTCGCCCGCGCTCTACCGCACGCTGGCGATAAGCACGTTTGCCCTCGTTCTCGCGCTGTGGTGCTTCCTCTCCTACGGCGGCAAAGTCTCGCCGCTCATTTTGCCCACGCCCAGCGCCGTCGTCGAATCCGCGATTCGACTGTGGAGCGCCGGAGAACTGTGGCTCGACATCAAAATTTCGGTTTTCCGCATCGCGGCGGGATTTCTGGCGAGCGCGGTTCTGGCGATTCCGCTTGGCATTCTCATCGGGGCTTACAAAGGCGTCGAAGCCTCGCAGGAGCCGCTCAACGGTTTCATTCGCTACATTCCGGTTCCCGCGCTGATTCCGCTCGTGATGGTCGCGGCGGGCATCGGCGAACCCGCCAAAATCCTGCTCATTTTTCTGGGCACCTACTTTCAAATGGTCATCATCGTCGCCGATGTAACGCGCCTGGTGCCCAAAGATTTGCTCAACGCCGCGCGCACGCTGGGCGCCAGACCGCGCCAGGTTTTGTTCAACGTGCTGCTGCCCGCGACATTGCCAGGTTTGATGGAAACCTGCCGCACCATGATTGGCTGGGCGTGGACGTATCTGGTGATCGCCGAAGTGGTGGCGACCGATTCGGGATTGGGCTATCGCATCATGAAAGCGCAGCGTTTTCTGCGAACCGACGAGATTTTCGTGGGAATTCTAGTGCTGGGACTGCTCGGCCTCGCCACCGACATGATCTTCAAATGGTTGCAGCCGCGCCTGTTGTCGTGGGCGGAAATGGGGAGAAACGGATGAATCTCAGCGAACCGATTTTGCGCGTTGAAAACGTCTCCAAAAGCTATAAAAGCGGCAGGGACGAAACTCTGGCGCTCGAACCGACCAGTTTCGCGGTCGAGGAGGGGGAATTCGTTGCCATCGTGGGGCCGTCGGGCTGCGGCAAATCGACGCTGCTCCATATTCTCGGCGGCCTCATTGAGCCGACTTCGGGCCAGATGTTTCTCGACGGAGCGGAGTTTTTCGAGGCGGGGCCGGAGCGCGGCATGGTGTTTCAGGCTTACACGCTGTTTCCGTGGCTCAGCGTGCGCGAAAACGTGAAATTTGGGCCGCGAATGCAGGGACTTCCGCTTGAAGAACAGGAAACGCGCGCCTCGTATTTTCTGGATCAGGTCGATTTGCACGGCTTTCATCATCATTTTCCCAAGCAGTTGTCGGGCGGAATGCGCCAGCGCGTGGCGATTGCGCGCGCTCTGGCCAACAAACCGCGCATTTTGCTGATGGACGAACCCTTTGGCGCCCTTGATGCCCAGACGCGCGCCATCATGCAGGACTTGGTTCTCGACATCCGCAAACGCGAAAAAACCACCGCATTGCTGATTACGCACGACATCGACGAAGCGGTTTATCTCGCCGACCGCATTTTCGTGATGACGGCGCGCCCTGGCCGCTTCAAAGCCGAAATCGCGGTGCCCTTTGGCACCGACCGCGACCAGGCGACGCGCGACGCGGCGGAGTTTTTCGAACTCCGCAAAGAGGTTTCGCACCTTTTGCACGATGAGGGCCGCAAAGTCGTCGCGGCGGAACTGGCGACGGCTGTAATCTCCGAAGGCTGATTTTCCCTATGAGCCACCGTTTCAGCAAGCGCCGCGATTGGTTCGTGTGCCACGATCTCGGCGACGGGATCCGGCATATCGAGGAGCCGTTTTACCACGCCGATTATCGCTGTAACATCTTTTTGATTGAGGGTGAAAAATTCGACGTGGTGATCGATTCGGGGCTGGGAGTTGCCTCGCTGCGCGAATTTCTGCGGCCCTGGAGCGAAAATCCAACCTTAATTGCGTCGCACGGGCACTACGACCATCTGGGCAGCAACTGGGAATTTGAAAATCGCTGGGCGCACGCCGGAGAAGCCGACATTCTGGCCCATCCAACGCGCGAAAACACCTACGCCGATCCGGTGCTAAAAACCGCCGATTTCTGCGCGTTGCCCTGGGACGGTTTCGACGCCAACGACTGGCAGCCGCGCGCCGCGCCCGCGACGCGAATTTTGCAAGACGGCGAGATTTTGGACCTGGGAAACCGCAGTCTCGAAGTGATTCACGCGCCAGGTCATTCGTGGGGCCTGATCTGTCTGTGGGACGCGCAAAACCGCGCGCTTTTTTCCACCGACGCGGTTTACGACGGCGAAATCTTCGATTTTTTGCCGTGCAGCGATGTCCCGACTTACATCGAAACCATGAAAAAACTGCGCGCCTTGCCGGTTGAGGTCGCGTATCCGTGCCACAATCAGATTCTTGACGGCGAGCGTTTTCGCGCCGTGATTGATGCTTATTTAGAGACCAAATAACTTTATGACACCCGAAATTCTACCCCCCAAAGCCGCGCTCATTGTCATCGACATCTCCAAAGACAGCCTGTTGCCGCCCGAACAGAGCGGCATCGAACTGCTGGGCGCGCCCGAAGCCGTCGCCAATTCGCGGCGCGTGATTGCGGCGGCGCGCGAGGCCGGTTTGCCGGTTATCTGGATTCAAGAACTGCACCGAGCGTCGATGGTTGATTTCGGGCGCGAACTTGACGGATCGGAAACGATTCACTGTCTGGAAGGCTCGCCTGGCGCGCAGTTTTTGGACGATTTGAAGCCGCGCGACGACGAATTTTACGTTCCCAAGCGTCGTTATTCGGCGTTTTTCGGCACCGACCTCGAAATTCTGCTCAAAGGTCTCAAGGTCGAAACGCTCGTTCTCATCGGCTTTTTGACCGATGTCTGCATCCACTATACCGGCGCCGACGCGCATCAGCACGACTATCGCATTCGCGTGGTGCGCGAGTGCGTCGCCGGTTCCAGCCTCGAAGCGCACCACGCCTCGCTCAACGCCCTCGAATACCTGCAACGCGGCGCCCTAGTCTCAACCGACGACATTTTGCACGCCATTTCAGCCACTTCTCTTCAGGAATCTCTCACATGAAACTTCTCCATTCCCTTCCCCTCTCCGCGACGCTTTTGGGCGGCCTTTTCATCGCCGGTTGCTCCAATTCCGCGCCCACCGCTTCGACCGACTCCAATGCGGCCTCGACCAACACGGCTGCGACGACTCAAAGCGAAGAAAAACTCTCCGGCAAGCCGTTTCAAATCGGCTACAACCAGTGGATCGGTTCGGTCGGCGTGTTTCTGGCCAAGGAACGGGGCTATTTCAAGGATGCCGGACTCGATGTGCAGATGAAACAGTTCCCTGGCCCCGCCGACAGCGTGCCGCCGCTCATCGGAGGGCAGCTCGACGCCGCTTTGACAACTGCCGACACCGCGATTCTGCTGTCTCAGCAGGCGGGCGAAAATCCGGTCAAAAACGTCTTCATCACCGACACTTCGGCGGGCGCCGATGCCGTCGTGGCCCAGGGAAACATCAAAAGTTTGAAAGATTTGAAGGGCAAGACCGTCGCCGCCACCAAAGGCCAGTGCAACGAACTTTTGCTGCTCAAGGGTTTGCGCTCGGCGGGTTTGAGCGACAAAGATGTCACCATCACCAACATGGACGCCGATGCCGCCGGAGCCGCCGTCGTCGCCAAAAAAGTTCCCGCCGCCGTGACCTGGGAGCCGTGGATCACCAAAGCGCGAAACGCGGGCGCCAAAGTGATTTACAGCACGTCGGACGCGCCGAATTTGATTCTGGATGTCGTCACCGTGTCGCAAAAAACCATGACCGACAAGCCCGCCGACGTGCGCGCTCTGGTCGCGGCGTGCGCGCGGGGCAACGAATACGCGATCAAAAACCCCAGAGAAGCCGCCAAAGTCGCCGCCAAATACTTCGGCTCGACCGAAAAAGAAGCACTCGACATGATGACCAAAGTCAAACTCTACACCGGCGCCGACAACGCGCGCTTAATGGGAACCGAAGCCGCGCCTGGCCCCGTCGCCCAGAGCGCCAAGGAGATTTCCGACTTTTTCGTGAGCCAGAAAGTGATGACGGGTGCGCCGAAGGGCAGCTTTTTCAACGCGACCTACTTGCCGGAGAAATCGTAGGCGATGGCGGGCCAGCTTCTGCTTCGTCCCCTGCCGAGCGCGAAAATCCGGCCCGACAACACCGCGCTGCTCATCATCGACATGAACCGCGATTTTGTCGAGGCAGGCGCCGTTTTGCAGACCCCAGGCGCGCTCCAACTCATCCCGACACTGAACGGGTTGGCGAAATGGGCGCGCGGCTCGGGTTTACCGGTGATCTGGACGCTCGAAATGCACCGCGCCGATGCCAGCGACTATGGCATCGAACTCGAATTCGACCCGATTCACTGCGTCGAAGGCACAGCGGGCGTCGAACTGGCGCGCGGGTTGGAAACTCGGCCCAGCGACCGTTTCATTCGCAATAAACGGCGCTATGATTGCTTTGCGGGCACCGATTTGGACTTGCTGCTGCGCGGGAGTCGCATCGAAAACTTGATTTGCTGCGGCATCACCACGCACTGCTGCGTGACGGCGACGGTTTACACCGCGCGCCACCTCGATTATCGCGCCATCGTGCTGCGCGATGCGGTCGCCGCGATTTCGGCGGAGCATCAGGACGCCGCGCTGTTGTGCATGAGCGAAGGTTTTGCTTACATTTCTTCGAGCGATGAGGTGATGAGATTGTGGGCGACCGGAAGCTAAAGCATCCGGCAGGAGGCCTGCGGCCCTGGGTGCTTCGCACCCCCTCGTGGCAGCGATTCGCCGCGTTTGAGGCGAGCAACCAATTTGCAGCGACGACGGGTGCGAAGCACCCAGGGCCGCAGGCCTCCTGCCGGATGCTTTAGCTTCCGGTCGCAACCCCCAAATTCTCATGGAAATCCAACACATTCACGCCCCCGACGCCCCACAACCCATCGCGCCTTTCAGCCATGCGACCGCGTGGGGCGATTTGCTGTGCATCACCGGCCAAATGCCCATCGTCGCCGCGACGGGAGAATGGGTGCGCGGCGACTTCGCGGCGCAAACTCACGCCGTGATGCGGAATCTCGAAAGCGTTTTGCAAGCGGCGGGCAGCGACTGGGGCCACGTGATGCACGCCCGCATTTACCTCACCGATTTCGCGCGCTACGCCGAAGTCAACGCGGCTTACGCAACGTGGTTTGAAGCCGGAAAGCTGCCCGCGCGCACCTGCATCGGCGTGACGGCGCTCGCGGGCGGCGCCGATGTCGAAATTGATTTGTTGGCAGTGAAAAGGGGCGGCGCGGCGTGACCGATTTTCGTTGGGATTTCCCTTATCCGTCGCAGCGAATGCCGGTTTTCGCGCGCAATGTCGTGGCGACTTCGCAGCCGCTTGCGGCGCAGGCGGGTTTGCAGATTCTGGCGCGCGGCGGCAACGCCGTCGATGCGGCGATTGCGACCGCGATTACGCTCACCGTGGTCGAGCCGAGCAACAACGGCATTGGCTCGGATGCTTTCGCGCAGGTTTGGGACGGCGAAAAGTTGCACGGCCTCAACGCATCGGGTCGCGCGCCGCAGGGGTGGAATCTGGAACGCTTCGCCGGACGCGATGCGATGCCGCTTCACGGCTGGGACGCGGTGACGGTGCCAGGCGCGGTGTCGGCGTGGGTCGCGCTGGCGGAGCGTTTTGGGTCGCTGCCGTTCGAGGATTTGTTCCAGGCGGCGATCCGCTACGCGCGCGATGGTTTCGCGGTCTCGCCTTACACGCAGTGGAGCGGGTCGCATCGCGTATTCGCCGATTTTCCCGCATGGCAGCGCACCTTTTGCCCGTCGGGGCGCGCGCCCGCAGTCGGCGAGACCTTTCGCAGTCCAGACCACGCTACAACGCTCGAACTCATCGCCCAGACGCGCGGCGAAGGCTTTTATCGCGGCGAAATCGCGCAAAAAATCGTCGCCGATTCGCAATCGCACGGCGGCGCAATGACAGTCGCGGATTTAGCCGAGCATCGCGCCGATTGGGTCGAACCGATTGGCGTCGATTATCGCGGGCGCACTTTGCACGAAATCCCGCCCAACGGCCAGGGTTTGGCCGCACTGATCGCGCTCGGCATTCTGGAACGCACGCCAATCTGCGCTTTGCCGCTCGATGGCGCCGACAGTCTGCATCTGCAAATCGAGGCGATGAAACTCGCTTTCGCCGATGTCAGCCGTTATCTCGGCGATGCGCGCGCCATGAAAATCGGCGCCGAGCAGTTTCTTGAAGGGCAGTATCTGGACGAACGCGCGGCGCTGATCGAGATGAGCGAGGCGCGCGATCCGCAATTCGGCATCCCGCCGCACGGCGGCACGGTTTACCTTTCGACCGCCGACGCAAAGGGCATGATGGTTTCGCTGATTCAATCCAATTATCGCGGTTTCGGATCGGGAATCGTGGTGCCTGGGACGGGAATTGCGCTGCAAAATCGCGGTTACGGCTTCAATTTGCAGGCGGGGCATCCCAACTGCGTCGAGGGCGGCAAGCGCCCGCTCCACACCATTTTGCCCGCCTTCGTCACCCAAAACGGCGCGCCGCTGCTCAGTTTTGGCGTGATGGGCGGCCCGATGCAGCCGCAGGGCCACCTCCAAATGATGACGCGCCTTTTCGATGGCGCTCAGAACCCGCAAGCCGCCTGCGACGCCCCGCGCTGGCGGGTTTTGGGAGGGCGCGAAGTCTCGTTTGAAGGTGGTTTTGAGCCGCAAGTGCTGCAAGAACTCGCCGCGCGCGGGCACCGCATCGCCGAGGCCGAAAAGTGGGGTTTTGGTGGCGCGCAACTGATTTGCAAAGTCGGAGACGGCTACTGCGCCGCTTCGGATGGCCGCAAAGATGGCCAGGCGGTGGGATTTTGAAACCAGTTTTGTGGGCCGATTTGACGTGGGAACAAATCCGCGATATGCGCGCCGATGGCGTCGATATGGTGTTGTTTCCCATCGGCTCGACCGAGCAGCACGGCCCGCATTTGCCCCTGAATGTTGATACGCTAAGCGCCGAAATCGTGGCTCACGCGGTTTCGGCTCGCACCGCCGTGCCCGTTTTGCCGACATTGCCGTTTGGATGCGCGCTGGGCCACACGCGCCACTGGCCTGGAACGCTTTCGCTTTCGCCGGAAACGCTTTCGCGCGTGGTTTGCGAAATTTTGGATGATACCATCGCCTACGGTTTCACGCGGATTTTGATGCTGAGCGGCCACGTTTCCAACGCCGCGCCGCTGCGAAGTGCGCTCGAAATTTTGCGCGCGCGGCATCCGAAGCTGCAAATCGCTTCCAAACACGTCTGCGAAGCGTCGGCGTCGACCAAAGCGGCCTATGAAGCCGATGCGCTCGACTGGCACGCGGGCGCCGCCGAAACCGCGCTGATGCTGCATCTCGCGCCAAATTTGGTGCGAACTGAGCGCATTTTTGATGACGTTGACCGCACCCGCGACCTGGTTTTCTCTTATGCGGTGCCCAAAACCAGTCACGAAGGCCACACCGGAAGCCCCTCGCTGGCGACGGCGGAAATGGGCGCCGAACTCTTCGAGCAAATCGTGCGCGACTGGACTTATCTCGTCAAACGGGCGCTGATCGAGAAACCACCTTTGTAATCATCGAATGTGACGCTAACTTCGTTCGCCACCTTCGGACGCAATGCCTTCGGCAAACGCCACTTTTTCAAATTGTGTGGCGAAGCCGTAGCGCCCGAAGGTGGCGAACGAAATTAGCGTCCCATTGAAAAATCATGTCCCAATTCCAACAACTTCAACAATCACTCAAAGAACAGGGCGTGCGCTACGCGATGGGCGCTTATGTCGATATTCACGGCGTGCCCAAGGCCAAATGCGTCCCCATCAATCACCTCGCGCACATGATGGAAGGCTCAGAATTGTTCACCGGCTTCGCGCTCGAAGGTCTGGGTCAAGGCCCGCACGACGACGAAATCGCCGCCTTGCCCGACCCCGATTCGCTCATCATTTTGCCGTGGAAAAAGGAAGTCGCCTGGTTCGCGGCGGGAAACACCTTCAAAGGCGAGCCGTATCCGCTTTCGACGCGCGTCGCGCTGCAAAAACAGATGCAGCGCGCCAAATCGCTGGGCTTCACCTTCAATCTGGGCATTGAGGCGGAAATTTACGTCCTCAAACAGGATGAAAGCGGTAATTTGCACGTCCCCAACGCCGACGACAACCAGCCCAAAGCCTGCTACGACGTGAAACGAATGCTCGACGGCTTCGAGTTTCTCGACACCATGGTGACCTATATGGACGAACTCGGCTGGGACGTGTATTCCTTCGACCACGAGGACGGACACGGCCAATACGAATTCGATTTCGCCTACTGCGACGCCCTCACCTCCAGCGACCGCTATATTTTCTGGCGCCTGATGGCCAAGCACGTCGCGGCGCAGGAAGGGCTGCTGGCGACGTTTATGCCCAAACCGTTCGCCGACAAAGCGGGGACGGGCGCGCACTTCAATATGTCGCTCGCCGACGCGCAGAGCGGCGAAAACCTCTTCAAATCGGGCGATGAGGTGGGGATTTCGGGTCTTGGCGCCTGTTTTACCGGCGGTCTCAAAGCACACGGGCGCGGACTGATGGCGGTCGCGGCGCCGACGATCAATTCTTACAAGCGTCTGGTTCGCAAAGGGCAGATGGGCTATTATTCGTGGGCGCCGGTTTTCAATGCGCTGGGCCACAACAATCGCGCTTTCAACCTGCGCGTGCCGATGGGCGGCGGGCGCGTCGAGTTTCGCGGCGCCGATTCGAGCTGCAACCCATATCTGGTGTCGGCGCTGATGCTGGCGGCGGGTCTGGACGGCATCGAACGCGGTCTGGACGCCGGAAAAGCGCATCACGAAAACGTTTACGAACATTCCAAAGCGGAACTTAACGAAATTGGCATCGAAGAATTGCCGAAGACTCTGGACGAGGCCATCGACGCTTTTGAAAGCGACGAGTGGTTCAAAACCGTGCTGGGCGAGGAGCTTTGCGCCGAATTCATCGACATCAAGCGCGCCGAGTGCGAGGCTTATCACAACACCATTTCCGATTGGGAAGTTCGGCGTTACGCGCGATTCTTTTAAAATACCCTGAGATGCCCCGCTTTTTTCTGGGCCGCTTGATTTGCGGGCCGCCATTTCACCGGAAGCTGAAGCATCCGGCAGGAGGCCTGCGGCCGTTCGTGCTCCGCACGAGTTCCAGCGTCTGCAACTGCGACGGGGTGAGCAATCGTGCGAAGCACGAACGGCCGCAGGCCTCCTGCCGGATGCTTCAGCTTCCGGTGAATTCCAACAACCTAACCACCTCAACCACCACCACTCATGGGCATTTTTCACGACGAGGGTTTTCATCCCAACGACCCCTCCCAATTTCACGGACTCGAAGGCGCCGCCCAGGAAGCGCGCATTCCCAACAAAAAATATCTCGAAGAGATCAAACGCGGCCTCGAACTCGGCCTCGAAGCGGCGCCCAGCATCGGCGACCGCACCATTTCTACGTTCGCGCGCGGCGAACTGCCGCATTGGGCGGGCATCAACACCTTTCTCAAATTCCCTTATCTCGAAGATGTGAACAAAGTCGGCGACTACGAGTGCGCCGTGATGGGCATTCCCTTCGACATCGGCACCACCTACCGCGCCGGAACGCGCTTCGGGCCGCAGGCGGTTCGCAGAATCAGCGCGCTTTACACGACCTACAACTACGAAATGGCGCTCGATATGCGCGAATCGCTCGATGTCTGCGACCTGGGCGACGTGTTTACCATCGCCAACATCGAGAAATCGTTCGATCAGATCGCCAAAGCGGTTTCGTTTGTCAAAGCCAAAGGCGTTTTCCCGATTATGATCGGCGGCGACCATTCGATTGGCTATCCGTGCGTAAAGGGCATCGCGGAAAACGTCGATGGCAACGTCGGCATCATCCACATCGACCGCCACGTCGATATGCAGGAAAAGGACATGGACGAGCGGATGCACACCACGCCCTGGTTCCACGCCACCAACATCCCCAACGCGCCCGCCATCAATTTAGTGCAAATCGGGCTGGGCGGCTGGCAGTGCCCGCGCATCGGCGTCAAAGAATCCCTCAAGCGCGGCTCCAACATCCTCACCATCGGTGATGTCGAGGAACTCGGCATCGAAAAAGTCGCCGAAATCGCGCTCGAAACCGCCTGGAAAGGCGCCAAAGCGGTGTATTTGAGCTTCGATATCGATTCGGTCGATTGCGGCTTCGTCCCAGGCACCGGCTGGCCCGAGCCAGGCGGATTTTTGCCGCGCGAAGTGCTGAAACTGCTGCGTTTGGTGTCGGCGCCAGGGCTGGCGGGCATGGAAGTCGTCGAAGTCTCGCCGCCTTACGATTGCTCCGACATCACCGCGCTTCTCGCTCTGCGCGCGATTGTGGAAGTGATGGGGACACTGGTGGTCAATAATCACATTGGACACGGGCGTTTTGGCGAAAACGAGGGGAAGGGTTCGCCAGGGCATTCGGGGAAAATCGCGTAAATTCGGATGAAAAAAGCCTCGCAGTTTCCACTGCGAGGCTTTTTGTAGCACTTAAAGAAATTGAGCGGTTCTTAGAATCAGTTTGAAAAGTCGGTAGCTGTTGGTAAAGCGGTTTGTAGTAGCGCCGCGAGGCGCGTTTAGATCAACTCTTGCGCTTTCCAAACGCGCCTCGCGGCGCTACTACAAACCGCAAAAGGACTTTTCAAACTGATTCTCAGATGAAATGATAGCTTGGTAGGGACATGGCAGGCCATGTCCTTCCACCAATTGGGATGCTTTGGCCTGCCATGTCCCTACCAAGCCCCCAAATTGAAGCAAATGAGAACCGCTATAGAACCTGCACCTCGAAAGGTTCGAGCGGGACTGACGTCCTCTTCCAATCCCTGACTGCCTCCGATTGGAAGAGGACGTCAGTCCCGCCTCTTCCTGAAGCCTCTCAATTCTTACGAGCTATAGATAGAAAGCTGCGGTGCTTCAAACCTTATCTTCAGAGCGCGAAATGACTTCAACGCACCGCGAAGGCGCAAGCCAACAGTCTCACATCAAGGCTGGATTTGCGCCCAATACATCGGTAGCCGCGCGATGTCGGGGCCTTCGAGATCGCTGCGGTCGTAGCCGCCGTATTGCTCTTCGACCGAGCGCCACGGCACCAGGCGCAGGGTCACCTTCCGGCCCGTTTTCCATCCGGCGGCTGGTGTGAGCGCGCCATGGCGCATACCCCACAGGTAAACCACGATGTCGCCGCGCGGCACCACGCCCGATTGCGCTGCCGAAACCGCTCGCAGGTTGCTCAAACGCAGCGTCATCACCATGTCCTGGTAGGGCGAGGTGTCGGGCTGCGGCACGGCGGAGTGCGCGCGAATGGTGCCGCTCACCCAGATGTTTTGCGGTGCGGCGGCTGTGGGAGTTCCCCCTGGCGCTTTCGCGCCTGGTTTGGGCGCCGGCAGGCGGATGATGTCCCAATTGCGTTCCATGAGGTAGCGCGACGCCACTTCGTAGATCACCAGTTTCTTGCCCGCCAGGCGATCACGGCCCTGGAGCATATCGCGCTGCAACGCCTTGCGGGTTTTGTTGACGCCGCCCCGATCCATGGCGATGAGATCGACCGGACGTTGCAAATGGAAGCTCAACTGCTCGGCGAAACCGGCGCCTTTGCCCCAGTAGCCGCCGTGCGAATACATATTGACGAAGCTGTCGCCCATCACCAGAATGTCGGCGGCAGGCGAAGGCCGCCACGGCTTGCCGTCGGAGGTTTTGACCTGTTGAATCGTCTGCCTCACGCGCACGAACTGGCTGTTGCCTGGGCGCCGCCTGAGCATGAGCGAAATATCGGTGATGTTTCTCACCTGGGCCGGCCCGCGTGTGTAAGTCACCGGCGAGCGCGGCGGCAGATTCTCTCGTGTGCGGAGCTGTTGTGCCAGTTGCGCCGCCGTCGCGTTCATGGCGTCCCACGTCCAGTGCGAGTCGGTGGGCAGGAACACCGGAATGCTGGAAAGGCGCTTGTGAGCAAGCAGCGTCGCGGTGGGGTCGAAAACCGTGATGCCCTGCGCCGTCAACGCCTCACGATAACGGGCAAACGAGGGATTTTGCGGCGCCTGGGGCACCGCCACGGCCCCAAAACCCTTTTTTGCGGGATACAGCGTGGTTGTGGCGGTTGCGGTCAACACCAGCTGCTTTCTGCCGCGCCGATCAAGCGGGCGCTTGAAGTTGCCCAGCGCATCTATTGGCGGATTGCCGCGCAGGCGCAAAAAGCCGCCGCTCGACACGTAATGCACATCGGGCAGGTAAAACATCCAGCCGCCCGTGCCATGCAGCACCGGCGTGCCGCTTCTTTCCACCACGGCGGCTTTTTGCGCCAGTGCCCTGCGGAAACGCGCCGTGACAGCCGGATTGGCGGGGCGCAGCATCAAAGGCGGCGGCACGCTGGCCCCACCCGAACCCGAACGGCCCGATGTCGATAAATCGATCAATTGCCAGTTGCCCTGTGCCAGATCGCGCATGGCGAACTGCCACACCACCACGCGCTTGCCGGATAGACGGTCGCGGCCACGCAGCAGGTCGTCGCGCAGATGGCGGCGCGAGGTGGAAGCGCCACCGGCGTTCACGGCAATCACATCGACGGGGCGGCGCAGCTCAAAGGAGAGTTGTTCGGCCAGGCCGGCGCCGCTTCCCCAGCCCATTCCCGCTTTGGAATAGATGTTGGTGAAGCTGTCGCCCAGCAAAAGAACATCGGCTGACGGCGACGGCTTCCACACCGTGCCATCCTCGCTCAGCACCTGTTCGGTCGTCACCTGCTGCGGCGGGAACAATCCTTCCCCCGCCGGAATCTTCAGCATGGTGGCAATATCGCCGCGATTGGAACACACAACGGCGCGGCGGCTGGGGCGGAATTGTGGCGGCGCGGGCAGCTCCACATTGTCGCGGATGGTGGCCGCCAGTGCTGTGGCCGTAATTTGCATCGCCTCCGGCGTCCAGTGCGTATCGGTGTCGAGAAACTGCGCTTTTCCGCTGCGACTTTTGGCGCTTTCGAGTGGCGCGGTCGGGTCGCACACCACGATTCGATGCCGCGCCATCTGCTGCAAGAATGGCTCGTAGGATGGATTTTGCAGCGCCGCCGCAGACTCCCCGTAGCGCGCCGCAAGCTGATCGGGATGCAGCATCGGCTTCAGGGGCGTGGGCACGAGGATCAAGTCGATGCCGCGCTGGGCCAGTTGATCGCGGAAGCGCACTATCGCCTGCACCGGATCGGGCTGCACCGGCGCGGCTTCGCCTGTTTCGGCCTGGACGCGCGCTTTCATCGCGGCGGCGTTCAAAAAACCGGCGCCGGTCAGGTAATCCACATCGGGCCGGTAAACCAGAGCGCCGGAGCGCCCGACATAAGCCTGCTCGTTTCCCACTCCGCCGCGCGTCAGCGCGCTTTGCACGCGCGGCAGCACCCACTGCGCGGCCACCGAATCGCGCTCCAGACGGGTCTCGAACCCCTTGAGTTGGATCGCATCGGGAAGGAGTTGACGATCTTCAAAGAGCGCGGGCACAATCGCCGCGCCGCGCCGCGCATTGGCGACGGTTTGCAGCACCGGCACGCAAAAGATGGTCAACAAAAACAGCAAACACAAGGTGCGCGCCACGGCGGGGCCGATAAGGGTGCCTTCGAGCGCCAGCTTCGCTTCTGCTTCGCGGCTGAGCCTGGGCGCTGCGCTGGGCGTGGAGCGCACCTCACCCAGTGAAGAGGCCGCTGTGGTTTCATCGCGGGGCAGAGAATTTTCATCGGGCGGGAGCGGGCTTGGAGGCATAAAATTCAGGGATAGCGATTTAGAAAATGAAATAAATGAACGGGTTGTAGGTTTGAGTCAACAAAACAGCTAACGAGAGCCACAGTATCCCCATGCAAAAAGCGGCCTTGGGCCAGGTGATGCGCTGCGTCCAGGCCCAGACGGTCGGCGAGTGCCAGGCGATAAGCGCCGCCAGAGCGATGCTGAAGAGGTAGTATGGCTGATACACCACGCCGCTCAACAAATCGGCGCCAGGCTGCGCGGGCGTCAGGGCGAAGAGACGCCCCCAGTAGTTAAGCGCCGAGGGCAGATCGGGCGCGCGGAAAAACGACCACGACAGCATGACCACCAAAAATGTCACTCCCACACGCACCGCGCGCGGGCAGCGCCCGAAAAAACCGTCCGCCTTCTGAGTGCGCTCGAAGGCGAGCATCCCGCCGTGAATGCCGCCCCAGATGAGGAAATTCCACGACGCGCCATGCCACAATCCACCGAGCAGCATGGTGAGCATTAAGTTGATGTAGGTGCGGGCTTCGCCGCGCCGGTTTCCGCCGAGGGGAACGTAGAGGTAATCGCGCAGCCAGGTCGAGAGCGAGATGTGCCAGCGCCGCCAGAAATCGGTGATGGACTGCGCTTGATAGGGCGTTTCGAAGTTTTTGGCGAAGACGAAGCCCATCATGAGGCCCAGCCCAATCGCCATCTCCGAATAACCGGCGAAATCGAAGTAGATTTGAAAGGTGTAGGCCAGCAATCCATACCAGGCTTCGAGCGGGTGCGACGAAGACGCGTTCCACACCGTGTCGGCGATTTTGCCGCACGGATTGGCCAGCAGCACTTTCATGCCCAGGCCCAGCGAAAACAGCGCCACGCCGCGCGCGAACTTCTCCTGGGTGTGAGTGCGCGCCCGCAGCTGGTCGGCGATTTCGGAAAAGCGCACAATCGGCCCCGCCACCAACTGCTGAAACATCGAGACGAAGCAGGCATAGTTGAGAAACGAGCGCATGGCCCGCGCCTGGCCCCGATAAACATCAATCGAGTAGCTCATCGACTGAAAGGTGTAAAAGCTGATGCCCAGCGGCAGCGTGACGCGCAGCGCGCCGTTCATCTCGCCCTGCGAAACGCCCATCGCTTGCGCGAGGGCGTGGAAATTGTCGGAGGCGAAGTTGAAATACTTGAAAAAGCCGAGCAGCGCCAGATTGAGGCACAGCGAAACCACCAGAGCGGCTTTTTGAGTGCGCGAGCGCGGCGCGCCCGCTTCCAGCAGGGGAGTCGGGCCGTTCCAGCCGCGAAATCCGTCATAGGCCTGCACCAGACCGGCGATGTAGTCGATAAGCGTGGAAACCAGCATCAACGGCACGAAGGCCGGATTCGCCCAGCCGTAGAAAACGTAGCTGAGAAGGGTGAGAAAAACGTGCCTGACTGCCATCCACGGCCACAGGTAATACAGCACCAATGCCAATGGCAAAAAGTAGAAAACGAAGATGTAGGAGCTGAAGACCATGGGCTTGGCGGTCGAGTCCTCGCAGACACCCAAATGACACCTGTGCCAAGCAGCATAGCACAGGCATAGCAGCCCCTCCGTTAACAGCCCGCACGCTTATTTGCAGAAACCGAGCGCGGCGTTTCTCTCATCCTGGGGCCAGGCCGCGCGGTTGAAGAATTGGAACGAAGCGGTTGATAACGGCCATATCGGACACGGACGTTTTGGCGAAAACCAGGGCGAAGGTTCGCCAGGACGTTCGGGTAAGATTGTGCAGGGAGCGGCAGGTTGCGCGACTTGGGATGCCTCCGTCGCTTCACTCCGGCCCTCACCCGCCGCTTCGCGGCACCCTCTCCCGCAAGCGGGAGAAGGAGAGCTGTTACTCTCGTGATTTCACTGCTCGGTTGTCGCCGCGCGCTATGTCCTTCTCCCGCTTGCGGGAGAGGGTGCCGCGAAGCGGCGGGTGAGGGCCGACGCGAAGCGACGGGAAAATTAACACAAGAATATTCTTGAGCCACTTAAAACAAAAAATACCTCTGCGTCATCGGCAGTTCGCGCGCCGGTTCGCAGGTGAGAAGTTCGCCATCGGCGCGCACTTCGTAGGTTTCGGGGTTGACTTCGATTTTCGGCGTCGCGTCGTTGTGAATCATGTCGCGTTTGCCGATGGATCGGCAACCTTTGACGGCTTCGACGCGGCGCTGCAATCCCAGCGACTGCGGCACGCCCGCATCTATCGCCGCCTGCGAAACGAAAGAGAGCGAAGTGGAATGGAGCGCGCGGCCAAAGGCGGCGAACATGGGGCGGCCCCACTGCGGCTGCGGCGTGGGAATGGAGGCGTTGGGGTCGCCCATCTGGGCGTAGGCAATGGCGCCGCCTTTGAGAATCATTTCCGGCTTCACGCCGAAAAACGCCGGATTCCACAACACTAAATCGGCGAATTTCCCCTTTTCAATCGAGCCGACGAGATGCGACACACCGTGAGTGATGGCCGGATTAATCGTATATTTGGCGATGTAGCGTTTGATTCGCGCGTTATCGGCATTGGCATCATCACCGGAAAGCGGGCCGCGCTGCGATTTCATTTTGTGCGCGGTCTGCCAGGTGCGCGTGATGACTTCGCCAATGCGCCCCATCGCCTGCGAGTCGCTCGAAATCATCGAAAATACGCCCAGATCGTGCAAAATGTCTTCAGCGGCGATGGTTTCGGGTCGAATCCGCGAATCGGCGAACGCCACGTCTTCGGGAATGCGCGAGTCGAGGTGATGGCAAACCATCAGCATATCGAGATGCTCGTCGATGGTATTGACCGTAAAGGGCCGCGTCGGATTGGTCGAGGAAGGCAAAATGTTCGGTTCGGCAGCCGCGCGGATGATGTCGGGTGCGTGGCCGCCGCCCGCGCCTTCGGTGTGATACGTGTGAATCGCGCGCCCGCCGATGGCGCGCAGCGTGTCTTCCACAAAACCCGATTCGTTGAGCGTGTCGGTGTGAATGGCAACCTGAATATCGAATTCGTCGGCGACATTCAAACAGGTATCAATCGCGGCGGGTGTGGTGCCCCAGTCTTCGTGGAGTTTGAGGCCAATTGCGCCGGCTTGCACTTGTTCGCGCAGTGGTTCGGGAAAGCTGGCGTTTCCCTTTCCGGTGAAGCCCAGATTCATGGGAAAGGCTTCGGCGGCTTCGAGCATTCGCGCCAGATGCCACGCGCCAGGCGTGCACGTCGTGGCCGAAGTGCCCGCCGCAGGGCCGGTGCCGCCGCCAATCATTGTCGTGATGCCGCTCGCCAGTGCGACTTCGATTTGCTGGGGACAGATGAAGTGAATGTGAGAGTCGATGGCGCCCGCCGTCACGATGCGGCCTTCGCCCGCGATAACTTCGGTCGAAGCACCGACCACCAAATCGGGATGCACGCCAGGCTGTAAATCGGGGTTTCCGGCCTTGCCGATGCCGACGATTAGCCCATCGCGCAAGCCAATATCGGCCTTGACGATGCCCCAGTAATCCAAAATCAGCGCGTTGGTGATGACCGTATCGAGAACGCCTTCAGTGCGCGTGGCGCGGCTCGACTGCCCCATGCCGTCGCGGATGACTTTGCCGCCGCCGAACTTGATTTCTTCGCCATAAATCGTGAAATCGCGCTCGACGCGCGCCCACAAATCGGTATCGGCGAGTCGAACGCAGTCGCCCGTCGTAGGGCCATAGGTCACGGCGTAATTTTGGCGTTTCATCTGGCTCATCGTTGCTCTTCCTCCTCCTCCGCCTCGTCGCTGACGGCGTATTGCGAGAGTTCGATGTCGATGCCAAGCGTTCCGGCCAACTTCAAAAGTTCGGCGGGCCAACGCAAAAACTGGGCAGGAAATTCATAAAAGCTGGGCACGAACATACTAAAATCGAGCGTGCGAGAAATTTCTTTTCCGCGCGGCCACGCTTCCAAAGCGGTGAAATGATCTCGCAAAAACTTGGTTGCGTCGGCGATTTGGTCTGAAAGTTCGTCGCTCTCGCTCACCATGAGTTTGAAACTGTCGGTTTCCACGTCGTAAGGCCGCAAACCAGTGCCGCGCAAAAACTCGACTGCCGAAAACCCCTTGCCGCCGACACGAAAAATGCAGCTCATTTTTGTGTCTCCCAATCGCTCAATCGCGCGCGCACAAGGTCAAAATTCGTTTCGCCGTGCGTCAAATCGCTGAGCCCAAAGACCGCTTTGCTGCCGCCGATTTCAACCAGAACGACCGGTTTTTCCTCGCCTGGCTCGAATCTCACGGCGGTTCCGGCGGGGATGTCGAGACGCATTCCAAATGCCAATTCGCGCTCGAAACGCAGCGCGCGATTGACCTCGAAAAAGCAAAAATGTGAGCCGACCTGAATGGGCCGGTCGCCGGTGTTGGTGACATCGATTTGAACCGTGCGCCGACCGGCGTTAAGCTCGATATCGCCGTGTGCGGTGTGGATTTCGCCTGGAATCATGAGATGGGTTGGTGGACGGTGACGAGTTTGGTGCCGTCGGGAAAAGTCGCTTCGATTTGCACTTCCTGAACCATTTCCGGCACGCCTTCCATCACTTGCTGCGCGCTCAGAATGGTTTTGCCGAAAGACATCAATTGCGCCACGCTTTGCCCGTCGCGCGCGCCCTCTAAAATTTCTGAGGTGATGAGCGCCACGCTTTCGGGGTAGTTGAGTTTGAGGCCGCGTCCCATGCGGCGCCGCGCGAGGTCGGCGGCGACGGTGATGAGCAAACGTTCTTTCTCGCGCTCGGTCAGAAACATGAGAAGATTGTGGAACGATGAGGCAGTGGCGTCAAGTAGGGACATGACGCGTCATGTCCCTACCGAGGAAAATCACAGCGTCAAATGCGCCTTCACCTTTTCGGGCGTGAGTTCTTCGGGCCTGCCTTCGAGAACGACCTGCCCGTGATCCAAAATGTAGGTGTAATCGGCGACCGTCGTGGCAAAATCGAGACTCTGTTCGACCAGTAAAACCGCGACATCGCCGCTTTTTTTGAGCAAATGAATCGCGTCTTCGATTTGCGAAACGACGTTGGGCTGAATGCCTTCCATCGGCTCATCGAGCAGCAAAAGGCGCGGACTCGACGCCAACGCGCGCCCGATAGCAAGCTGCTGCTGCTGTCCGCCCGAAAGCGCGCCCGCTTTGCGCGGCAAGAATTCGCGCAAAACCGGAAACATCTCGAAAATCTCGTCGGGCACCTGGGTTACTTTATCAGTGCGCGCTTCCAGTCCCAGTTCCAAATTTTCGGCGACAGTGAGGCCAGGAAACACTTCACGGCCCTGCGGCACATAAGCGATGCCTGCTCGCGCCCGTTTGTCAGGCGAGGCTTTGGAAAGGTCGTGGTTTTCCAGACAAATCGAGCCGCTTTGCGCTTTGAGAAGCCCCATCAGCGATTTGAGAAGGGTCGTTTTGCCGACGCCGTTGCGCCCCAGCAAACACACGACCTGTCCCCGCTCGATGCGAAGCGAAACGCCGCGCAAAACCATCGAACCGCCGTAACCGGATTCTAAATTTTGGATTTGAAGCATGATTTGAGAGGCGAGAGGCGAGAGGCGAGAATGTGTCGGCCACGACTTTCTCGCCTCTCTCGCGCTCTCGCCCTCGCCTCTACTTCCTTTCCGCCTGTCGCGCCAGATAGACCTCGGCGACGAGCGGGTCGTTGGAAACTTCTTCCATCGAGCCTTGCGAAATGATTTTTCCGGCGTGCATCACCGTGACTTTGCTGGCGTAGCGGCGCACGAATTCCATGTCGTGTTCCACCACCAGAATCGACTTGGTTTTCGCCAGTTCGAGCAAAAGTTCGCCCATTTGGGTGGTTTCGGCATCGGTCATTCCGGCGGCGGGCTCGTCGAAGAGCAGCAGTTCGGCTTCCTGCATGAGCAGCATCCCAATTTCGAGCCACTGTTTCGCTCCGTGCGCCAGATTGCCGGCCAGAATCTCTTCCTGACCGCTCAAACCGATTTGCTCGACAACGGTTTTCAACTTCTCTTTGTCGGCGCGGCTACGGCCAAACACATTCGCCCACACGCCGCGCGGCGCTTTGGCGGCGATTTCGAGGTTTTGCCGCACCGTGAGCGCGCCGAAAATCGAGGGCGCCTGAAATTTGCGTCCGATGCCGCGCGAGGCGATTTCATGCTCGCTTTGGTGCTGAATCTGAAAATCTTTGAACCAGACCTGGCCGCTCGTGGGGCGCACGCGGCCACAAATCGCATCCAGAAGCGTGGTTTTTCCGGCGCCGTTTGGCCCGATCAAAAAGCGCACTTCGCCCACGCCCATCGCGAATTTCACGTCGTCAACGGCTTTGAAACCGTCGAACGAGACCGTCAAATTTTCGGTTTGAAGGTGCATCATCTCAGGCCGTCACCGTCCGCGTTTGAGGCACTTCGACCCGTTTTCTGGCCTTCATTTTTTGCTGCACATCGGCGACAAGGCCCATGATGCCGCGCGGTAGAAAAAGCACCACGATGACAAACGTCGCGCCGATGAAGAACTGCCACACCGCCGGATATTTCTCCGAGAGCAGATTTTGCAGGCCGTTGACGAGGATCGCGCCCAGAATCGCGCCCGAAAGCGTGCCGCGCCCGCCAATCGCGACCCACAACACCATGCCAATCGAAGGCACGATGCCCATCTGCGACGGCGAAACAATGCCGATTTGCGGAACGTAAAGCGCGCCCGCCAACCCCGCGAGCGCCGCCGAAAAAGCGTAGATGAAGACTTTGTAGCTGGTCGGGTTGTAGCCGGTGAAGCGCAAACGGTTCTCGCCGTCGCGAATCGCGAGCAAAATGTGGCCGAATTTGCCGCTCACCAGCAATTTGCAGCCGAAAAACGCCGCCATCAATGCCGCGAGCGATAAGTAAAACAGCGCGACCTGCACTTTTTTCTCGCCGAGCGGATAACCGAACGCGGTCGAGAAATCGGTGATGCCGTTGGTGCCGCCGGTGTAGGCTTGCTGGCCGATAAAAAACGTCACGGTGATAATCGCCAGCGCCTGCGACAAGATCGAGAAAAACACGCCCTTGATGCGGTTTTTAAAGGTGAAATAACCCAGCAGCGCCGCCAGAAGCGCGGGCAAAATCATCGACATCGAGAGGGCGAAGACGCCGTTGCCGAACGGTTTCCACCAACTCGGAAGCGCGGTGAGGCCGTTCCAGTCCATGAAATCGGGCATCGCGCCTTTGACGGCTTCGAGTTTCAAAAACATCGCCGTGCAATAGGCGCCCAGGCCGAAATACACCGCGTGGCCCAGCGACAAAATGCCGGTGTAGCCCCAGATGAGGTCGATGCCGAGTGCCACGATGGAAAGCGCGAGAAATTGGCCGAGCAGAGACAAGCGAAAATCGCCGAGAAAAAGCGGCGCGAGGGCGAGCAGTCCGAAAGCGAAAAAGGGTGCGAGACGAGAAAACGAAGATTTCATAGAGGTCAAGCGATTTTTAGAATGGCCACAAAAGACACAAAAACCACAAAAGTTGAGCTGATGAAACTTCTCTTTTTGTGAATTTTGTGTCTTTTGTGGCCATTCCAAAAATCAGTCCAGAGCGCGTGATTTCACCGCGACGATGCCCGCCGGTTTCCACTGCAAAAACGCGATGACGCAAATAAACGCCAGCACTTTGCCCAGCGAGGCGCTCGTCACGGTTTCCCAGCCCGTCCCCAGAGCGCCGATGCCAATCGCGCCCGCGACCGTTCCTGGCACCGTCCCTACTCCGCCCAGAACGACGGTCATGAACGCATCCACGATGTAATTGGTGCCGGTGGACGAGCCAATCGAACCCAGCAGCGCGACGGCGCAGCCCGCGACACCGGCCAGACCCGAACCCAGCGAAAACGCGATGGCATCGACGCGGCGCGTCGAAATGCCCAGACAGGCGGCCATGTCGCGGTTTTGCATCACGGCCTGAATGCGGCGTCCCCAGGACGTTTTGTAGAGAAACCAGGCGGTTCCCAGCACACAGACGACGGCTAAAGCGATGATGAAGAGCCGCAAAAACGGCATCGTCACCGGCCCGACAGCCCATTGGCCTTCGAGCCAGGTGGGACTGGTGACATCGACGTTTTGCGAGCCGAAAATCGAGCGCGCCGCCTGTTGGAGAATCAGCGAAATGCCCCAGGTGGCGAGCAAAGTATCGAGCGGGCGGCCATACAAACGCGAAATGACGGTCGTTTCGAGCAGCCAGCCCAGCAGCGCCGTTACCCCGAACGCGACGGGAATCGCGATGATGAACGCGAGATTGGGGTTCGATTTTAAGATCTGGCCGCACAAAAACGTCATGTAGGCGCCGGCCATGATAAATTCGCCGTGCGCCATGTTGATGACGCGCATCAACCCGAACGTGATGGCGAGGCCGAGGCC
>JAUJNG010000007.1:0-73092 GCA_030448265.1 Abditibacterium sp. | reverse complement strand
GTTTTCAAATACGGATCGGGTTTGACGTAATCCGGCGTTGACCACACTTCCTTAAACATCCCGTTGGGCTGAACCACGCCGATGCGGACTTTTTTGTAGATGTGCTGGTTGTCGCCGTCGATTTTGTAGGTGCCGCCAGGCGCGTTGAACGAAACGCCAGGCGCGGCTTTTCTGACGGCTTCGACATCGAATGACTTGGCTTTTTCGACCGACGCTTTCCACAGATAAACCGAGGAATACGCCGCATCGACGGGATCAGATGTCACCGCGTCGGCTCCGTATTCGGCTTTGAAGGCTTTGACGAATTTGTCGTTGCCGCCCGATTTGGTGGTCTGGTAGTAGTTCCACGATGCCATCTGGCCCACGATGTTGGGAACGCCGATGCCCTTGACTTCCTCTTCGGCCACCGACACCGACATCACCGGCATCGACTTGGCGTCCATGCCCGCCGCTTTAAGCTGCTTGAAAAACGCGACGTTGGAATCGCCGTTGAGACTGGAAAACACCACCTGCGGTTTGGCGGCCTTGATTTTGGAAATCACCGTCGAATACTCGGTGTGGCCGAGCGGCGTGTATTCTTCGCCCGCCACGGTTCCGCCTTCGGCGGCAAGCTGCGCTTTGATGACTTTGTTGGCGGTGCGCGGAAAAACGTAGTCCGAGCCGAGCAGAAACATTTTCTTTTTGCCGGATTTCATCAGATAGGTCACGGCGGGCACGATTTGCTGGTTGGTGGTCGCGCCGGTGTAAAAGATGTAGGGCGAGGCTTCCAGACCTTCGTATTGCACCGGATAATAAAGCAGACCCTTATTTTTCTCGAAAACGGGCTTGACGGCTTTGCGCGAACTCGAAGTCCAGCAGCCGAAAACGGCGGCGACTTTGTCCTGAGTGAGCAGTTTTTCCGCTTTTTGGGCGAAGGTGGGCCAATCGGAAGCGCCATCTTCGACGACGGCTTCGATTTTTTTGCCCATCACGCCGCCCGCCGCGTTGATTTCTTTGATGGCGAGCAAATCGGCGTTTTTGACCGAAACTTCGGAAATCGACATCGTGCCCGACAGCGAGTGCAGCACGCCTACTTTCACCGTATCGCCGGAAGCCGTGTCGGTTGAAGCGGTGTCGGTCGAGGCCATCGCGCTGTTGCCGGTGGCGGGCGCCTCGGATGTGGCGTTGTTCGCGGTGCCACCATCGGCGGCGCAGCCACTCAGCATGGCGGCGGCACCCAGAACGCAGGTCGTGGCCGCAAAGCGCAGCGTTGGAGCGGGAGTGAAGAGGGAGAGAAAACGAAAGGATTTTTGCATTCGGGAAGAGAAATTGTCCTGTGGGGAGATTTTTGCCGTCAGGATGTCCTCGCGCTGCGACGCCAGGTTCCGACTTGAGCAAATCGCTTTGGATTGTAGGCGGCGCGTGTTTCGGGGGTATTGCGCGAGGGTAAAAGATTCGGTTTCGACGGCTCGCTCAGCGCTCGAAAAATCGCCGATTTCGTGGCGTTTCGGCCTCAATTTCGAGGGGGAGCCCCACCGCGAAACCCCAGCTAAACGCGGCGGCGTTTCAATGTTTACGACCGTGAAACGCTCTTGTAACAAGCGAGCCGTAGAATTTTGTCCAACGTGCTGAAGGCGGCCTCTTCTTGCTTGGCCCTGCGGTGGAAACACGGACACACCGCGACGGAATCAAACAGAGAGATGGCTGCACCAGGCACGAAATTCTACGGAGGTGTTGCATTGAGCAACAGCCAGCTGCGCGGCCTTCGCCGCATTTCTTTCGTCGCAACCGTGGCCCTTGTCGGGGGCGCCCTTTTGGGTGGAGTCAAACCCGCCTACGCCACGCCATCGGGTCTGTCCAACTACCCCTCGACCGACATTTACCCCAGGGGCACTTTTCACTTTGACGCTGACTACTTTGCCAGCACCGACACTCGCACCGCCAACTTTTCCACCACCGGTCTCGAATACGGTGTGGGGCCAGAGCGCGACGGGCTGTTTGGCCGCACCGAATTTGGGGTTGACTACCTCAATAGCGGAGCAGATCGCAGTTTCGGCGACCGGCTGCTCTTCAACGCCAAAACCCAGCTTTACAACAACGCCGCGGCGGGAACGCGCGTCACGTTTGGGTTTTACGGCGCCGGCGCCAAATCGAGCGGCGGCGGCAACTGGCTCAACCTGCTCGGCTCCAAAGCGTTTTCTTTTGGCCGTGTCACCGTCGGCGCGGCCTACGCACTGCGGGAATCGGCCATCACCGGCAACCGCACCGTTTTGCAGTTGGGCTTCGACAGGGCCATCAACGAGAAATTCATCTTCGCGGCGGACTACCAGTCCGGATCGGGACAGTTCTTCGCGCCTGGCATTATCTACCTCATCAACGATAAAGCCGGAATTCAAGTTTCTTACCTGCGCGGAGGATCGGGCATCGAACCGCGCAACCAACTCTACTTTGGCTTCGACTATAACTTCGGCAGGACCTTCATCCCGCCGACCAGCCCCAATGCTCCAGCCGGAGCGGGCGGTGCTGGTGGCGCGGGCGGAGGTGCCGGAGGCGGAGGTGGAGGCGGCGGAGGCTAAATTCCCTTCGCACCGATTCGCGCTTTAAAGCGCTTCTCCGTTGAGTTGATTTCAGGGGTTCGTAGGGACATGGCCTGCCACGCAATGTGTGACTTGTTCTGAGTGTGGGCGCTTGAGTGGCAAGGTTTTGTAGTAGCGCCGCGAGGTGCGTTTGGAAAGCGTCTCCATGCCCCTCAACGCACCTCGCGGCGCTACTACAAACCTTGCCACTCAAGCCTGGCGATAAAAGGTGACCGCCCTTCACAACAAGTCCCACATTAAGTGGCCTGCCATGTCCTGGAAAGCGTGACAGTGAGTCGAAGGACATAGCAGGCCATGTCCTTACGAACCTGTGCTTCATTCGAGAACCCCTCTAAGCGAACGGCGTTCGCGGCAAATTTGAAAACCGCGAACATCGCCACACCACAACCAGAAAGGCGGGCTGCCCTGCACTTTCCCAAGCGGAAAAGCGCAGGGTGGCCCGCCTTTCGTTTTTGATGGCTCGCCTCATTGGAGAGGCAATTTGACCGGTTTTCCGGTTGCGGCACTTTGGTCGGCGGCAAAAGCAACTCATGGGTTTTGATGGCATCATCCAGGTCGGGCAGACATGGAACATCGTCTAAAATCGCGGCACAAAGCGCCTCGATCTGGCCGTTGAAGGGATGATGCGTCACGTCTCCCGAATTGGGCAACACGGTGGGAATCGTCGCCCAGTCGGTCTGGCCTGGGAACAGTTCGGGACTCCACACGCGGTTGTCACGGATGGTGCCTTTAGTGCCGATGATGTCGATGTTGAACTGGTAAGGCATCACGCAGTCCAGAATCGAGGCGACTTTGCCAAGGGTGCCGTCAGCGAATTTGCAAATCACCAGGGTTGACGGCGCGTATTCCCAGTCGGGGTTATCGCCGCGATGAGGCGCTTCGAGGGCCGAAACTTCGACAATCGCGTTATCGTTGCCCGCGAACCAGCGCAGGGCATCGAGCGCGTGGCAACCCGCCGAGAGCAGCGACGAGCCGCCCTGCGCTTTGGTCACAGACCAGGGATATTGCGGATACCATTTCTGCTGGCCGTGCCAGTAATCGACTTCGATATATGTCGGCGTTCCCACCGCGCCACGCTCGATGAGATGTTTGGTGTTTTGCAGCGAGGGATTCCAGTGCAACACAAACGAAACCACCGTTTTGACGCCGCTTTCGCGCACCGCGCTTTGCATGGCGAGGCACGAATCCCAGTCGAGAGCGAGCGGTTTTTCGATGCACAAGTGCTTTCCGGCGCGCGCGGCGCAATCGTTAAATCGGCGTGCAAAGCGGGCGGCGTGCAAATCGAAACGATGTCCACATCGGGATGCGCGAGGAGTTCATCGAAATCGGTGGTGACCAGCGCATCGTTCGCGCCCACGCCCGCAGCGCAGGCGCGCGCCGATGCGAGTTTGCGCGACCCGACGGCCACCAATTGAGTTCTTTCGCATTTCTGATACGCCTTGGCGTGTTCGCCCGCGACCCAGCCAGCGCCGAAGATCGCGGCGCCCAAAATTTTTTGATTCATAATGTGAATTTTCCCCGAAATCCCTCACCCAGTGCAAAACAGCGAGTTGCCAAAAGCGTCTGCCCCTTCCTTCTGCGGCGTTTACACTGTTTATCCTTGATTATGCCCAGACAAATCGTCGTTTTAGATGCCCGCCCCACCGATGTGGGCGACATGGATTGGTCGCCCGCGCGCGCTGGGCGAACTCACGCTTCATCCCAACACCGCGCCCGACGAAGTCGCCGCGCGCATCCAGAGCGCCGACATCGTTCTCACCAACAAAGTCCCTTTGCCCGCCTCGGCCTTTGAAGCGGCGCCCAATCTCCGTTTGGTCTCGGTTTTGGCGACGGGCTACGATGTTATTGACCTCGAAGCCGCGCGGCGCGCCGGTGTCACGGTGTGCAACGTGCCCGCTTACAGCACCGCTTCGACCGCTCAAACCACCGTCGCGCTGTTGCTGGAACTCACTCAGCACGCCGGAGCGCACGACGCCGCCGTCAAAGCGGGCGACTGGACGCGCAGCCCCTCGTTCTCCTTCTGGAACTTCCCCCTCACCGAACTGGACGGCAAAACTCTCGTGGTGATCGGCCTGGGTTCGATTGGCGGGCGCGTCGCGGCGGTTTGCGAAGCGCTGGGCATGAAAATCGTCGCCGCGCAGTTGCCAGGACGCCAGCCCAAAGGTGATTCGCCCTCCCCGCGTCTGCCGCTCGATGAAGCCCTGCCGCTCGCCGATGTGGTTTCGCTCCACTGCCCCGCAACGCCCGAAACGCGCGGTCTGGTGAACGCGGAATTCCTTGCGAAACTCAAACCGTCGGCGTTTCTGCTCAACACAGCGCGCGGCGTCCTCATCGATGAAAATGCCGTCGCAGAGGCGCTGCGCAATGGCAAATTGGCCGGTTTCGCGGCGGATGTCCTCAGCGTCGAGCCGCCGCCCGCCGATAACCCGCTTTTAACGGCGCCCAACTGCATCCTGACGCCGCACATTGCTTGGGCCTCGACCGAAAGCCGGCGGCGGCTTTTGGATATCAGCGCGGGGAATGTCGCGGCGTTTTTGGATGGAACGGCGCAAAACGTGGTTTCGTGAGACTGGCACGGTTAGAGGCAGCAGAGGCGGGACTCACGTCCTCTTCCAATCCTTGGCTGTCCCCGATTGGAAGAGGACGTGAGCCCGCCTCTGCTGCCTCTTTGAACAGTCGCTCAATAGGTGCGCCGGTGCGCGAGGCTTTCCCAGAAACGCAGCAGTTCCAGACACTCGTCGCGCAAAAAATCGGGCACGATTTCAACCGGCGATTTGCCCAGATCGCGCATTTGAAAGTTGGACAATTCCATCTCGTTGAAGCCCAGCGCGGCGACATCGGCGATGCCCGTGCCGTAGTAAATGCGGCGGCAGCGCGCCCAGTGAATCGAAGCGAAGCACATCGGGCACGGCTCGGTGGTCGAGTAAATCTCGGCGCCTTCCAACAAGTGGGTTTGCAGCGACCGGCACGCCTGGCGAATCGCGCAGACCTCGGCGTGCGCGGTGGGATCGTGATGCGCCAGGACGTGGTTGCTCGAAACGCTCAGAATCGCTCCGTCGCGCACGATGCAGGCGCCAAACGGCCCGCCCGCGCCCAGCGAAACGCTCTCGCGCGCCGCTTCAATCGCCGCGCGCATGAAATGGGGGTTGGGAGTGTTCATCTGGGACAGCTTTTCCTCACAGCAAAATCCCCACCACGCACGCCGTCATGCACGACGCGACGGCGCCGCCGAACATCGCCAGCAAGCCCAAACGCGACAGATCGCCGCGCCTTTCGGGTGCCATCGAGCCGATGCCGCCGATTTGAATCGCAATCGAGGAAAAGTTGGCGAAGCCGCACAGCGCATACGCCGCCAGCAAAAACGAGCGCGGATCGAGGAAATTGCGGTTGGCCCCCATGCTTTCGGCGAGGCTGAGATAGGCCACGAACTCATTCAGCACGGTTTTGACGCCGATCAGCGAGCCGACTTTCGCGCAGTTTTCCCACGGCACGCCCAGCAGCCACGCGACCGGCGCCAAAAGAGTGCCCAGAATCAGTTGCAGCGAGAGCGCGGGAATCCCGACGAGCGTTCCAACCAGGCCCAGAAAAGCGTTGACCATCGCCACTAACGCGATAAAAACCAGGAGCATCGCGCCCACGTTGAGCGCGAGCTGCAAGCCCTCGATGGCGCCGCGCGCGGCGGAATCGACGGCGTTGGCATCGGTGCGCTCGACGTGCAGTTTGACTGTCCCCAGCGTTTCCGACGGCTCCGATTCGGGAACGAGAAGTTTGGCCACTACAAGCGCCGCCGGAGCCGAAATAATCGACGCCGAAAGCAAATGTCCGGCGATTTGCGGCTCGAAACCCGCCAAAAGCGCCACATAAGCCGCCAGAACGCCGGACGCGATGTTGGAAAATCCGCCGGTCATAATCGCCATCAGTTCGCTTTTGGTGGCGCGCGCGATGAAAGGGCGCACGAAAAGCGGCGCTTCGGTCTGGCCCAGAAAGATGTTGGCCACGCCCGACAGCGTTTCGCTTCCCGACGTGCCCATCGTGCGCTGCATGATGAGGGACAATCCCCGCACAACCGGCTGCAATAAACCGAGAAAATACATCAGGGTCGAGAGCGCCGAGAAGAAAATGATGGTCGGCAAAACCGTGAAAGCGAAAAACGCGCCCGTATTGGCATAAGAAGTTGGCGCCACAATCGGCGACATCAGTTTGTCGCCGATGGGGGTGCCGACCGGCACGTTGTTGTCGATAAGGTTGCCGAAAAGAAAATTGGCGCCTTCGCGCGAAAATCGGAGCAGCGCATTGACGCCTTCGTTAATCGCCACGAAAAACCCTGGCGTATTGAGAACCAGAATCGCAAAGGCGAATTGCAGCGCGACACCCCACACCACCGTGCGCGCCAAGGGTTTGAGACGCGGTTTTCGCAGCTGTCCGATGCCAAAACACAGCGCGAGGAAGGTGACCAGGCCCAGCAGCGACTGTCCTTTCTGCTCCAGCGTGCCCGAACGATTGAGAGGAACCGGAAGCGCGCTTTGAGCGGCGGTCGCGGGCGCGGGCGTCGCGGGCTGGGCAACCGCGAGGCGCGGTGACGCGAGCAGACTCAGGCCCAAACAGAGGGGAAACAGACAACGCAACAGAATCCAGCGCGGAAAAACAGTCATGCTGGAATTTTGGGCGATTTCGCCGCGACGCTGCAACCGCGAAAACGGTTTTTCGCGGCCATCCTCTCTATCGTCAAAGCCAGCGAGCAGGGAGGATCGCGCTCCAGGCGGCCAAAGTTCGCTTTTCCGTCAGAGTTTTTGGCTTTTTGCCGCGTTTTCGACAGGCAAAAGATCGCTCCACACAATCGCGCCATCGTCATACCAGTCGCTCACGAAAAGGCGCTCGACTTCGCCCCCATCGCCCAGTTCGAGGCCGCAGCGCGCCGCGAAATCGCGCGCATAACTCCCGAACGCGCAGCGCAGCGCGGCGACTTTTTCGGTCTCAAGCGACGCATAAACATGGAAACCGAGCAGCCTGCCTTCGCTCGAAAGCGCCAGAAGCTGCCGCCCGACGACGCGGCCCTTGGCATCGCGCGCGAAAACGACGCGCTTGTTGAGTTCGACGGCGTTGGCGACGCTCGAAAACGCGTTGCAGCCGCCGCGACTGAGACAGGTGTCGAAATAGTTGCCCATCTGCAAAATCCGCAAGGGACAAGCCTCCAAACGCAGTTCGATGCGCCCCTCGCCGATTACAAAACCCTGCGGCGCTTCGGCAAGCCATTCCTGGATGTTCACGCCGCGTTCGCTCAGCGCTTGCAAAAAGCGGGCGTTGCCCTCGATTTCCCCGCGCCAATCCTGCCTTGATTCGCAATGAGCGCGCACGATTTCGCGCAGCCATTTGCGGTTGAGGTCGATGTCGGTCGAAAGGAGCGCGGCGTTCATCAAATCCGCGTTTAGAACCACATTTTTGGGCGCGCCCAGCACTTCCAGACGAGCGCGATAACAGCTTTCCACGACCAGTTCCGCCACCCGCAGTTCGGCTTCGACCGTAGCGTTTCGCAGCGATTCTTCCATCTCGCGCCGCATCGAAGCATCCAGTTCTGCGCGATTTTCCAACCGAGAAAGGAGGTTTTCCAGCCGCTTTGTCAAAGGGAGCGGCAACTCGCCGCGCGCCCGCAGCGCCGCGATTTCCGCCTCGATTTTGCGCGGCCACTCGGCAATTTTGAGCATTCCCGCCGGTGGAGTTTCGGCTTCTCCCAACTCCCGTTTCGCCGCCACGAAACGCGCCGCGAACTCGCCATTGAATTCGAGCGGCCAATCGACGCGCGGCGCGACCTGGGCGCGCTCCTGCCACGCTTGCAAAGGCGCGCGAAGCGGTTCGAATTGATCGAGCGGCCCCAACTTTTCCAGCAAAGCGAAACAGCGCGCCGGACAGCGCGCGAAATTGTCGCAAAGCGCAGTTTGAAAGGCCCCGATCTCGCGCGCGATTTTGGCGCCGCGCTTGACTTCGGGCCACTTGAAATCGGTGTCGCTATTGGCGAAACGCCAGCTTGCGCCCATCAACTCGCGGAATTTGGCTTCGTCGCGCGGCGCCAGCTGCGACAAAAAACCGACCAGATCGGCGAGAGACTTCCAACCTGGATTTTCGCCCGCATCGACGGCGACGCGGCGCGTCATTTCATCGGCCAGCCAGCCAAAACGCGCTTCCATGGCGGCTGCTTCGTCGGGCGCGATTTCCCACAATCCCAGCGCGACTTCGACCAGCGTCCAGCGCTCCAATTTGTCGCCGCCCGCTCCCCAGACCCGACGCATCGCGGGAAGAAATCGCGCCAGCGCCGGCAACTGGCGCCGCGCCCCGCGCCGCGACCATTCGATGCCGTTCAGCACCTCGCCCAGCCACACGGCGCGCTCGCTGGAGGGCGCATCGTTCAGCGCGACTATAATCGGCTGGAGCGCGGCCCGCGCGCCCGCAGCGCCCTTCCAAAAAGGCCCCAGATAAGCGATGCGATGGACGGTCTCGGCACCTAAATCGGGCGCCCACGCCTTGATTTGCAGCGCGAAATGAAACAGTTCGGGCTGAAGCTGGCGGTGCCGCGAAAGCTCCTTCCAGCAGTCCAGACGCAGCGCCTCGCGCGCCGCCGCTACCCCGAAATCGCGCGCCAGATTCAGCACTGGTGTCAGCCTCCCGCGCCGATGATTCATCACGCAAGACTCCCAACGCGCCGCCCACGCCGCAGGCGACAGGTCTTCGATGACCTCGCAGGGCTTGCACTGCGGCAAAATTTCCTGCAACAGCGCCAAAACTCCCCAATCGGGCGCGTCGGCGACGGCTTTTAGCAGTTTCAGCACCTCAGCGACGGCTGCTGCTGCGCTGGCGGCAAATGCTGGAATCTCGCGTTCGCGGCGCTTGGTCGGGCGGCCCTTCTCGACCAAAATCTCGCCCAGAGCGCGCAGTGGCGCCGAAATCAGCTGCTCCATCAACTCCGACACCCATTCCACATCGCGCGCATCGCCGCGCCGCGCGATTTGCGCCAGAACATCTCGAAACTCGCGGTGTGAAGCGATTCGCAGCTCGTTCCAACTCCCCGAAAGCGCGCGCTGGGCGCTCAAATCGAAGCGTTTGGGCAGGACGGGGGAGAAACTCAGCGGGGGAAACGGATCGGGCAGCCGGTTCGCGGCTTCCGCGAAGTCGGCGACGAGCGCCGCACCCTGTCCGGCGCGCTGCAAGGCCAAAAGCTGAGCGGCGTCGAAACCAAAGGGCGCGCTGTTTTCCAGCGCTTTTTCGACGCGCGATACGCTCGTTTCGGCATCGCGCCCGCCGTTTTGCAGCAGCGCGACGACCAGAAGTGGCGCGCGTGGAAAGCCGAATCGCGCGCCATAACGCGCCGCACGCCGCAAAAACGGCTCGCCAGGCAGGGCTTCGAGCGGCTGCGCGGCGCCGATCACCAGCGCCGCCAGCGCCCGCGCTTCAATGGGCTGATCCTCAGCGCGCAACAGGCGCCGCACCGCTTCCTGCGAATACGGCCACGCGGCGAAAAGCGCCCGCGCCGGAGAAACCGGCAAAGGCTCGGCGACGCTCGCTTCTACGGCGAGCAAAGCCGCCAGACGCTCCAACGCCGCCGGATTGCGACGGCGCGACAGCGAAACCAGAGTTTCCAAATCGGGAGCGCGAATCGCGGCCAAATGACACGCTTTTTCCCATTGTTCGACACGACGCGCGTGCCACGCATCGAAGTCGGCGCAACTGCGCCGCGCCGTTTTTTCATGGCGTTTCAGCGAACCGAGCGCGCGCGAAACGGCTTCCAACTCGCGCGCCCCGACTGCGACGATTCGTTCATCGTGGCGCCAGACGACGCGGCCATCGCGCCACAAAACGTCGCCATCGAGCCACGCCGTCGCCGCGAATTTGGCGCGCACGCTGAGCGGTTTGGGGCCGCGTCGCCGCTTTGCTGGACACCAGATTTCGGGTTCTAAAAGTTCCATGACGACCTCCAACTCGAACGGAGAGTGAGGGATTCGAACCCTCGCCCCGCTTTCGCGGGGACATCACATTAGCAGTGTGTTCGCTTGCCACTCGCGCAACTCTCCAGGGGTGAAAGCGAAGCGGGAACGAAGGGAATCGAACCCTCGTTTGCGGAGCGACATTCCGCTGTCGTGACCATTAGACCACGTTCCCAGAGTGAAAACAGTTGAAAAACAGAGCGCCCTGAGGGACTCGAACCCCCGATGATTTCTGGCCTGCAACCAGACGCGTTCGCCGCTCCGCCAAGGGCGCAAAAAGAAAAATGGGAATGGCAGGACTTGAACCTGCGACCTCGACCTTCGCGGAGTCGCGCGCTATCCATCTGCGCCACATTCCCGAATTGTGAGTGGATTGCAAACAAAAAGCCCGCTGCCAAATCTGGCAGCGGGCTTGAATTTCAGAGGAAACGTTTTTTCGGAGCTAACAACTCGAAAAAAGGTCGTGGGAAACTCGCCATGCCAAGGGATGAACACGATCACTGCAATCACTGCGTCGGTCGCAGCGGCAAATCGAGATCGAGAAGAAGTTGGTCATGGTCATCACGTCGAGCGCAGCAATTGGCGCCGACTGGTGAGAACTTACAACTGCCCTTTCAGTTTTGTCAAGGGCAAATTTCAACTATTTTTGGGAAATTGGCGCCGAATTGCCGCAAAACAGCCAAAAATTACCGGAAAAATTTTTATAAATGCTATTGACAAAGCCTGCGGCGGCGGATTATGATTTCCCCAGTCGCCCGCTCTGGCGGCGCCATTCCATGTTTTCCCATCTTCTCGAAGGAGGCCAAATGTTTCATCTATCCGCAATAAATTCCGATTGCCGGCGACCATCCAGTGCGCCGAAATCCGGCTCGTATCGCCCCAATTTGGTCTCCGTTTCGAGAAGCATCGCATCGCATCCGCGTTTTTGAAAACGCCGCCGCTTTCGATTTTCTCGCCGCCGAGACCGCTCTGGTCTCGGCGGTTTTTGTTTTTCCGCCCTGCTTTTCGGGAGTGCGGCAGAATTGGAGGGCTGCACCGGTCTGTAAAACCGAGGCTTTACCGCCCAGAGGGTTCGAATCCCTCCGCTCCCATTTTTACCCAAGTTGCCACCCAGTAGGCGCGTTGTCATTCCGAGGAGGCACGACGAGGAATCAGTCGCAGCTTCTACCGATTTCCGGCTAAATCGAGTCCAGATTGCCACTGATTCCTCGTCGTGCCTCCTCGGGATGACAACGCTGACAGTAGGTAGCAACTCAGGTATTTTCTCTTCATTTTTGTGGAAGGTCGCGGCTTTTGGAAGCCATCTGGTCTTGAAAACCAGCGCCGAGGCATTGTCTCGCGGGTTCGACTCCTGGGCCTTCCTTGACGGAATTTTCCGTCCCATTCTCACCGTTGGAGGTGAATTTTAGATGATGACTTCGCTTTTTGCGCCCGCGATTCACGTCCGTTTTCAGGGCCAGTCGCAGCGCCTCAACGCCGGACAGCTCGGTCTGGCGGCCAATGCGGGCGACAACGACATCAAACACGCCGTCGCGCGGGTTTTGGAAGTTTCGCCCTCGCAGCTCAAGTTCCACGTCGTCGAACGCCACGACAACGGCAACATCACCGTCCGCCCCGAAGCGGTGTTCGGCTAACCCACCGTTTAAGGTTCAAGGTTCAACGTCCAATGTTCAATGTTGAGTTTTAAACATTGAACATTGGACGTTGAACGCTGAACATTGAACAACAACCGGAGAGAATTCCCATGAACGAGCAGGATTTGCGTCTCGCGCTTCTCAACACGCTTTTGACGACGCCGCACCGCGATCTCGCGGCGCTTTACCCCATTCACCGCGACATGATCGAGCGCGACCCGCGCTTTTACGTCCGTCTCGCCGCCTGGTATGGCGAAAACGGCGACGTGCGCGATCACCGCGAAATGTTCGTCACCTCGCTGTGCCTCTCCAAATTCGAGGGACACCGCGAAGTCGGTCTGGCCTTGCTGCGCCGTTTGCCGCCCTATCAAGTCGCGCGCGTCGTGGACTTCATCAAGGGCACGCCCGCCCGCGCTCCCAAGACGCCCAAAGTGACGGCGCCCCAGCCCGAAACCGACGGCGTTTTGACCAAAGCGGCGCGCGCCGTGGGCCTCATCAAGCCCGCCAAAACCGCGAGAGTGCGCGCCCAAAACGTGCGCGCCGCGAAAAAGGCGACCGAAAAAGCGACGGCGAAGGGATTGGGACTCAACATTCCGCGCTCGATGAAAACCGAAATTGCCGCTTACCTGCGCTCGCGCGAGAGTGACGCGGCGGCTTTCGATGGCGCGACGTTGCACGCTCGCGCCGCGCTCAAGCGGCTTTATGCGGGTTTGCACATCCCGCCTGGCCCGCGTGCTCAGGCGATTCTGTTCGATGAGAATCCGCCCGAAGACTCCAAGTTGCACGCGCTCAAGCAGATCGCGGCGACACCCGACGCTTCGACTCAGGCGCGACTCATCGCGGAAAATCGCATTCCCTATCGCGTCGCGGTCTCGGTGGTGAAAAACATGACGCCGATGATTTTGGCGGCGCTGGTGAATGCGATGTCGCCGCAGGAAGTTATCAACAACGTCGCGTCGCTCAAAAAGCGCGGCGCCTTCGATAACGCCGACATCAAATCGCTCATCGAGGCGAAGCTGGCGCTCGCGCAAAACGATAATCGCGTTTCGGCGTTCAAGGCCAAAGTCGCGGGCGAAGTCGCCGGAGCAAACGGCGAACTCGCGGCGCAGCTCGATGCCATCACCGACGCGCAGGTCAAGGCCAAGGGCACGATTTCGCGTCCGACGGCGCTGTTCATCGACAAAAGCGGTTCGATGGATGTCGCCATCGAAGTCGGCAAGCAGCTCGGCGCGATGATCTCCTCGATTTGCGAAAGCGACCTGTTCGTTTACGCCTTCGATACCATGCCCTACCCGATTGAAGTCGCGGGCGATTCCCTCGTGGCGTGGGAGCGCGCGCTGTCGGGCATCAAGGCGACCGGCGCGACTTCGTGCGGCGCGGCGCTGGCCTGGATGGAGAAAAAGAATCAGCGCGTCGAGCAAATCGTGATGATTTCCGATCAGCGCGAAAACAATTCGCCGCGTTGGAAGGACGCGCTCAAGAGTTATCAGGAGAAGGTTTGCAAAGTCGATGTCGTGTTCGTCAAAGTTGGCGGCGCGGGCGAGGCTTTGGAAAAGGACTGCGAGGCGCTGGGCGTGACGTTTCGCGCCTTCGACTTCGCGGGCGATTACTACGCGCTCACCAACTTGCTGCCGCTTCTGGCGCGGCCTTCGATGCTCGAACTTCTCATGGAGATAATGGAGTATCCCTTGCCGTCGCGGTAAAACGACTTTAATAGGACGCAAACTTCGTTTGCAACCTGCGGACGCAACCGCTTCGCGGAACACAACTTCTCTTGGAAAAATCGCGTCCGCCGTAGGCGTTGCGTCCGCAGGTTGCGAACGAAGTTTGCGTCCTATTTTGAAGCCCAAATTATGATTAACGACATTCTGGGTCGCCTCGAAGCCCAGGAAAACGCCTTTTGCGGCGCGCTGATTTTGGCGCCGGTGATCGCGGGGCGCGCCATCAACGCCAAAATCGCGGGCGTCGCGTGCCGTTTGCAGCTTGAAACGGCACGCGAGGCGCGCGGATTCAGTGTTGTGGAAGCGATTTCCCCCATCCGCGCCAAATGGCTGCGAGCCGCGACGCGATTGGAGCGCGAAAAGTATCTCGCGCTCCTGCCGCGTGTGCGCTTCATCGCGCTGGAGCAGTCCAAACAGGTGTGGGCCGCGTTTCCGGCCCACGCCGGCGATGCGCGTTTTCAACTCAACGGCGCCGCGATTGTGCGCGAAGTCGAGAGCGGCGTGCAGGCCTTCGACACGCTTTTGACGCGTTTCGACGGCACGCATTTCTGGTTTGAAGCCCTTGATGCGCGCCGCTCGCCCGCCATCGCGGCTTATCTGCGCGAAAGTCTGGCCAGCGGCGTGGCGCCGGAAAATTTGCATAAAAAGGGACTTTCGGGCGAAGAGCGCGCGGCGTATGCGCTCGCGCTTTACGGCCCGCCGCCCGAAGAAGAACCCGAATTTGCGGCGCCTGTTGTCGCAAGCGAAAGCGAAATCGAGGTGCCGATCAACTGGCGCCACAATGGAATCGCGGCGCGGTTGGCGCGCAGTGTCGGTCACGGCGGCGCGCGGTTGGTGTCGTATATCGAGCGCGACGGCGTTTACAGCGTGACCTACCGTTTCGGCGAGCGCACCCACACTTCGACAGTGCGCGCGGGTGATTTAGCGGTGGAAACGTCGGGCATTTGCCTGTCGGGGCGCGACGGAGATTTCGATCTGACTTCCCTCGTCGGCGTGATGCAGGAAGCCGCGAAAGTCGAGCCGTGGCAGTTCGAGCAGTATTAGCCGGATCTCAATTTTTGTTTTTCAACACAGAGGAAACGGAGAAACAGAGGCTCACAAAGTTTTTAGAAGTTCTCTGCGGCCCTCTGTCTCTCCGTTTCCTCTGTGTTGAAAAACGAATTTAAAATCGGAGAGGAGAATCATGTCAATCACACTGCACGAAACGCTGTTTCGCGGCCCCGAAGCGATGGAAAAGTTGGAGATGGCGCGCATCGTGGTGTGCGGCGCGGGCGCTCTGGGGTCGCAGTTGGTCGATAACCTGGCGCGCCACGGCGCCAAAAACCTGGGAGTCATCGACAAAGATCGCGTCGAGGAGCACAACATCGGCACCCAGATTTTCGAACGGGCCGAAATCGGCGCCTGGAAAGCCGAAGTCGTCGCGGCGCGCGTTTTTCGCGCCACGGGAAGTGAAATCGAGGGCGTTTCCAAGGAATTGACGACGCAAAACATCGCCAAATGGACGCGCGGCGCCGATGTCGTGGTCGATTGCTTCGACAACTGCGCCTCGCGCGCGCTTTTGACGAACTGGTGCCGCGAAAAGGGGCTTGCCTGCCTGCATTTGGGCGTCAACACCGATTACGGCGAGGTCAAATGGAACGAGCGTTATCAAGTTCCAAATGATGTCGCCGGAGTTGGCGCCTGCGATTATCCGCTCGCGCGCAATCTGCTTTTGTTTGTCGTGGCGCTGGGATCGGAATCGCTGCTGCGCTGGGTGTGGCGCGGCGAAAAACGCGATTTTTCCTTTACTCTGGAAGATTTCTCGATAAATTTCGAGACTTGACCTTGACAACCGCTTGTAATGGGTTGTAAATTATTGGAGTCCGTCGCGCCCCAACAGCGAAAGCCTACAATCTACTTAAGATCCGTGTGTCGCTGGTTCGATTCCAGCCCGCCGCGAGAAATCCGGCGGTAGCTCAGTGGTAGAGCAATGGAACGATAAACGCTTTCCACACTTGCGCGAAGGACTTCCCCCTCAAACCACACGGCGCACCCCAACCTTTGAAGCCTACATTCCTTTGGCGGACGGGGTCGTGGGTGCAACTCCCACCGGCCCGACTTTTCCCATCGGGCCGTAGCTCAGCAGCAGAGCACGTATTCAAGCTTCCAAAACTTGTGCGCCGTGACTTTTTCGACAACTCATCTCGCCGCGTCCCAACCGGAAAAGCCTACATTCGCTGGTTTTGGGAACCAGTTCTTGCTTCGGCAGAACTTCCGCTTTTCCAAACTTGCGCGGCGAGAACCCTGAAACCTTAATATCGTGGCGCGCCCTAACGCGACAAGCCTACATTCCCTACGGAGGACGAGGTCGCAGGTGCAAATCCTGTCGGGCCGACTTTTTCACCGGCCCGTAGCTCAGTAGATAGAGCGCGCAATCAAGCTTTTCCGACTCGCGCGCCACGATTTTTTCCTCGCTCAATCCATCACTCTGGCAACGTGACGCCCGAATTCCTGTCCCGCGATGGCATCGGCGGGCGTTTTGACCAAGTTCCCAGGCGTGGTAATCCCCACATAAATAGCGGAATTTTCACTCCGATTGGGGTAGAATTGTTGGTAATTTCGCCACTCCACCTCTTCCCATGAAAACACTTTACTGGACGCTCGTTTTGCCCCTCGCGGGCATTCTCGCTGGGCCGGCTGCCGCTCAGGAAACCGCTATGAATCAAATTCTGAGCGGGCGCAACACTCCGCTGAGCATTTCTCCCCAGGATTTGAACAGTGATTTCCGTCGCATGGTCGTCAACGACCAATCGGAGATGAGCAACATTCAAATGCTCTTTCTGGGCGCCCAGACCGGCGTGGAGTTCAACCTCTACTTCACCAAAGGCGAAACCGTGAGCATCGGCGGCGAGACTTATCTCATCGCCTACCGCCCTCAGACCAGGATCGACCCGCAAATTTTCAACGGGCACCGGCGCGGCAACGATGACACGCCGGTTCCGCCTCAGAAACTGCGCCCCAAAGACAAACTGGCGCTTTCGCTTCTCAATCTCCGCACCGCGAGCAGCCTCAACGATATCCGGCCCTTCAACGCCAAACTCGACATCGAAAGTCCTGGCGAAAGCGACGCGGCGTCGGTGCGAACGCTGGAGCGTCTGGGGCGCGACGTGCTGACCTGGGTTCGCACGCGCGGACGCGGAAAGTTCCCCGCGATGGGCGCGCAGGTCACGCCCCAGCTGATTCAGGCGATGTATCCCCAGGTTCACGACCGCAGGCAGTGGCAGCATCCCACCACCAACCAGTTTTTCCGGCCCAACCCCGCGCTTTCCGGCCAGAAACTGGGGGCCATCGCCAACCGGCGAAACGTGGTGATGTTTTCCGAAGCCTCGGTCGGCGTGGACGGCACGCGCGGCGTGCTTTTCGCCGATGGCCGCGTCGAGCGCGTCAATGCCGAGCGTTGGAACCGGCTTCGCGGCGTCAAACTCCAAAAAACGGCGGCTTCCAACTGAAGCTACAGGGTGGATTTGCAGCGACTAAAGTCACCGCAACAACGGCGCGAAGTCCGCCTACGCGGACTGGAGGCCCTCAACCTGCGAAGGCAGGTTTTGCGTCGTTGTTGCGGTGACTTTAGTCGCTGCAAAAGGAACCTATCGAGATCGGTTCTAAGTGCATATTTCGTCCCCTTACGCCATGCCTCAGCCCCTCCGCCGCCTTGCCCTGACCGTTCTCGTGGGCTTGTCGGGCGCGGCGGTCGTGAACGGGCAGAGTGCGAGTAGCCCCGAAACCGCCAAAGCCGCCAAAGCCTTCCACGCCCAGTGCGCCGCCAGAGCGAAGGCGGCGGAAAAGAAGTATGAAATGACGGTGCGCGGTCAGGGCGGCTGGATGTTTTTCGCCGGAGAACTGCGCCACATCGGAGCGGGCCAGTTCTGGGGAAGTCCCGCCGCCAAAGCGAGTCAGGCGGTTATGGCCCACAATGCCGACCCGCTGCCCGCGATTCTGGATTTCAAAGCCCAACTCGACAAGGCGGGCATCGAACTGCTCCTGGTGCCGGTGCCGCCCAAGGCGATCATCTATCCCGAAGCCTTGTCCCCAGCGCTTGCGGCCCCAGGCGGCGCGCCGCAGCGCCTCGATCCGTTTCACCGCGAGTTTTACGACGTGCTCAAAGCCAACGGTGTCGAAGTTCTCGATCTGGTGCCGGAGTTTTTGTCGCACAAAGCCGATGCCGCCGGCCCCGTTTACTGCCGGCAGGACACCCACTGGTCGGGCCGCGCCAGCGTTTTGGCCTCGCGGCGCATCGCGGAGTTGGTCAAAGCGCGGCCCTGGTTCGGCGCCATCGCCAAAACGCGATTCGAGGCGGAATGGAAACGAATTCCGCTTTCCGGCGATTTGTGGCTGGGACTCACCCAGGCGCAGCCGCCGCGCGAAACGCTGCCGCTACGCTTCGTCGGGACGCGCGCGCGGGGCGTCAAAGCCCAGGCGGGGTTAAAACCCGCGCCGACGAACCCAAAGAGTCCGGTTGTGCTTTTAGGCGACAGTCACGCTCTGGTGTTTCACGCTGGCGGCGATATGCACGCCAGGGGCGCGGGATTGGCCGACCAGCTCGCTCTCGATCTGGGATTTGCACCCGATGTGGTGGCGGTTCGCGGCTCCGGTGCGACTCCGGCGCGCAGCAATTTGATGCGCCGCGCGCGCGCCGATGCGGGTTATCTGGGCAAAAAGAAGCTCGTCATCTGGTGTTTCAGCGCGCGCGAGTTCACCGAAACCATGGGCTGGCAGAAAGTGCCCGTCGTGCGGTAGTTCGCAGCGACTAAAGTCGCCGCAACAACGACGCGAAACCTGCCTTCGCAGGTTGGGGGCACCCAGTCCGCGCAGGCGGACTTCGCGTCGTTGTTGCGGTGACTTTAGTCGCTGCAAACCACCTCTTCGGATAGGCTCTTATCGTGGCGCTGCCAGTTTCTCCGCGCTTGAAAAATCGGTTTTGGGAGGCAGCGTCCGCCGATGGTTTTCAGCTCCTACCTTTTCGTTTTCTACTTTCTGCCCTTTTCGTTAATCGTCTATTACGCGCTGCCCTGGCGCCCCGCGCGCCACCTGGGTCTCACGATTTCCAGCTTCATCTTCTACGGCTGGGGCAGCCCGAAATTCCTCTTCCTGATGATCGGGACGACGCTCCTCGACTACCTCCTGGGCCGCGTCCAGGCCCACAACGGCTTTCGCAATTGGAACCAGCCCATTCAGGCCCTGGAAAAGGGCGGCCCGCGCTCGCGGATTCAAAAAACCGCCTTTTTGACCGCACTGATTGTCGATCTGGGCTTGCTCGGCTTTTTCAAATACTTCAATTTTTCGGTTGACAACTATCAGGCTCTGGCGGGCGCGCTGGGGTTGCCACAGGGCCAACTCGAAGGCGTTTTGCGAGTCACGCTGCCCATTGGAATCAGCTTTTACGTTTTCCAGGAAATTTCCTACGCCATCGACATTTATCGCGGCGAAACCAGAGCGATGAGAAGTCTCAACGACTATTTTTGCTTTGTGGCGCAGTATCAGCAGATGGTGGCCGGCCCCATCGTGCGCTACGCCGAATTAGCCGATCAGATGGAGCAGCGCACCCACACCGTCGATAAATTCGCGCGCGGCGTGGCGCTGTTTTCTCTGGGGCTGGCGATGAAAGTGCTGCTGGCCAATCCGTGCGGCAAAATCGCCGACATGGTGTTCAACGCGGGGCCGGTCGGAACTGCCGAAGCCTGGTATGGAACCGTGGCCTACGCCTTTCAGATCTTCTTCGATTTCGCCGGATATTCGGAGATGGCGATTGGTCTGGGCCTGCTGATGGGCTTTGTTTTCGCCAAAAATTTCGACAATCCTTATCAGGCGCAGTCCATCACCGAATTCTGGCGGCGCTGGCACATTTCGCTGTCCACGCTGCTGCGCGACTACGTTTATATTCCCCTTGGCGGCAATCGCGGCGGCGAAACGCGCACCTATTTCAATTTGCTCCTCACCATGCTGCTGGGCGGCCTGTGGCACGGCGCGTCGTGGAATTTCGTGATCTGGGGCGGCATTCACGGCGGCTGGCTGGCTTTCGAGCGCGGACAGGGCAAAAACAGTCTTTATCGCGGCCTGCCCAAAGCGGCGCGCATCGGGCTGACTTTTCTCATCGTGCTACTGGCGTGGGTGTTTTTTCGCACCGCCGATTTGCCCACCGCGCTGAGCCATCTGGGGTGTATGTTCGGCCTCACAACTCCCCAGCCTGGAGCCGATTTAATCGCGGGCGTGATTTACCAGCCCTATTATGTCGTGAGTTTCGTCATGGCCGGCGTGGTGGCGTGGACGTTTCCCACGGTGTGGGAATGGACGCAAAATCTCACCTGGCACAAAGCCTCGATTTCGCTGGGCGCTTTGTGGGTTTCGCTTCTGGTGCTGATGACCCAGGCGTATAATCCCTTCATCTACTTCATCTTTTAAACCATGCCGAGCCCCAACGACGCCAAAATCGGACGCGAGGAGGAAGCCAAACTCGCTCTGGAAAACACGCGCATCTCGCGGCCCGTGGCGTGGATGCTCACGATTGGGTTTTTGCTCACCATCGGCTCGGTTCCCCTGATTCAGCACGCTCTGGAAATCCACAAAAATCTCGCCGCGCGCCGCGCCGAAACCGCGCGGGGAGAGGCGCCGCAAACCCCGCTCGCGCCGAAATTCACCAACGTTGTGCAGGAACTGCCTTCGATGGAGCAGCTTCAGGCCGCGAAAAATCCGCGCCAGGCCTGGGAACTGATTCCCAGCGCGTCGCAGTTCAAGGCGCACGAAGACGCCCTGCAAGACGATTCTTTTGTGGTGCAGTGGACGCTGCCGCGCCTGCAAAACCTGCTGGTGGGAGTGGGAGTCGGCAACGAGCAGGCGTATTGCGGGCGCACTCTGGGCGGGCATCGCTGGCTGCACTACCGGCCCGATGTGGACTATGTGACCAGTCGCGGCTTTCTCGATCCGGCGCTGCTTCTGGTGCGCCAGCGCAGCGGCGAGGGCGGCGAAGTCCAACCCGATCCGGTGCGCGCCATCGTGGATTTCGAGCGCCAACTGGCACGGCGCGGCATCGATTTGATCGTCATGCCCACGCCGGTCAAAACCATGATGCACCCCGAAGCCCTTTCGAGCCGCTACTCACCGGCTCAGGGCGTGCTGCAAAACCCTTCCTACTCCCAGTTCCGCGAGAGACTGCGGCAAAACGGCGTGAAAGTTTTCGATGTCTCCGATGCGCTGTGGCAGGAAATGCGACGAACGGGAAAATCGCAGTATTTGCAAACCGACACCCACTGGACGCCGCCCGCGATGGAACTGTCGGCGCGCCAACTGGGGCAGTTCATCGAAAAACGGGTCAAACTGCCGTCTCAGGAGCCGGTGGTTTACACCAGAACGAGCAGAGAAGTGACGAATCGCGGCGACATCGACGAGATGCTGCGGCTGCCTCCCCAGCAGACCTGGTTTGGGATGCAAAGAGTGCGAATTCATCCGGTTTCGACGGAGGATGGCGAGTTGTGGTATCCCAGTCGCGCGGCGGACATCCTGCTTTTGGGGGATAGTTTCAGCAACATCTATTCGCTGGAGGGCATGAACTGGGGCGAAGGCGCGGGCCTGGCCGAGCAGCTCTCGTTCGTGCTGCAACGTCCCGTTGACAGCATCACCAACAACGCGGGCGGTTCGCACGTCACCCGCGAGCGACTGGCAAAGGAACTGGCGCGCGGCAAAAACCGCTTGCGCGGCAAACGCCTGGTTATCTGGCAGTTCGCCATGCGCGATCTGCTCATCGGCGACTGGAAAATCTTGGAATTGCCCTCGCCAAAACAAAGGAATTGAAATGAAAAACGCGAAATATGTCCTGATGCTGGCTCTCGGTGCGCTTGGCGCGGCGGGCGCAGTCTCCAGCGCGCCTTCCAAACCGGCGGCCAAAACGACACCCAAAACGACGCCAAAAACCGCGCTCGTCGTGGTGGGTCGGGTGAAGGCTTTCACCAGGCCGCCGCGTCCGCGCTCGGTGCCCTACAAAGACGCGATTATCGCGCTTCACCTGACCGGCGTCAAAGCGCAAAGCGGGCGAATTTCGAGCCAAGAAATCGTGGTTTTCGCCTGGGGAATGCGTAATAATCAGTGGACGCCCGCCGCATCTTACCGCGCCGGTCAGGTCGTTCGGCTGCAACTCGCTCCCTGGGAGAAAATGGAGCGCAAATACGGGAACTACAATCGTTTCGAACTGGAAGGAAAGGCCGTCTGGGATCTGGACACTTACTGGGGCGAAGCGAAATAGATATTGAAAATTGAGATTGCTCTATATCTCCAAGGAAATACCATGAACCAACAACCCAATGCCCCCGCCACTTCGCCGCACGCGCAACGCAAAACAAAAGCGCGATTTCAACTGACTTCTACCCTGTTTTGTTCCCTTCTGGCCCTGGGATTGGCGTTGCCCTGCCTGGCCCAGAACGCGGCGCCTGCAACCGGCAAAATGGATTTTCAGCAGTTCAGCGACGGGAAAAGCACGCCTCCGACGCTTTTGCTGAAAAACCTCACCAAAGAGTGGCGCCGCGCCGTCATCGATACTCAGGGCGAGAATTCCGGCGGTTTCGGCGGTATGCGTAACGTTTTGTTTCGCGATGCTCTGGCCGATATGGGAATCGGCATTTATTTCACCAGGGGCGAGTCGGTGCAACTGGGCAAAGAAAGTTATTTGATTGCTTATCGCATTCAAACCAACTATACCCAGCGCGAAATGCAGGATGCAATTACTAACATCTACGGCCACGGCAACCGCGCGGTGAGACAGGGGCCGCGCAAATTCGCTCCCGATACCAAACTCACCCTCGCTCTGCTCAATTTGAGCAGCATGGGCAATCTGAGCGAGGTGCGTCCCTTTTCGCCGCAAAACGATATTATGGGGCCAGTTGATATCATTGAAGCCTCCAACTGGAACCTGCAACAACTGGGCAAGCAGTTAATTCAGTTGAACAGCCGCTACGATGCTTACGGTCTCGACGGCCAGCAAATCCGCGATGAAAACACCCTCAAGCGAATGCTGGAAAGTTATTTTCACACGCCTCGAACCCTTTTCGTCCATCCCCAGACCAAAGAACCTTACCGCTTCAACCGCGTGCTGTTCGGCAAAAGCCTGGCGCGGGTGCGTAACGCGCCGCGTCTGGTGGCGTTTTACGAGGCCAAACCTGGCAGCGACGGCAAGCGCGGCGCGGTTTTCTTCGACGGCCACACTCAGCGCGTGCCGAATGCGAAATGGGCGTCGGTCATCGGCGCCGCGCCGCAGGGTTTGACCGAAGGGGAACTGCAAACCCTGTCCGCGCGCAATTTGCAGCGCATCGGGCAGTATTTGAGGCGTTACGTGCAGCGCCGCGACGGGAATTTGCCGCCGATGGCGAGCGCGGATTCGGCCCGCGACGCCGTGGTGCGTTACGCGGGCTACCGCAACCGGACGACCTTCGTCGAACCCAAAACCAACCAGCTTTACCGGCCTAACCCCGCACTTTCGGGCAAAAAGCTGAGCGACATCGCCAATTCGTCTCAATTAATCGCTTTTTACGAACCCAAAGCTGGCGCCGACGGCAAATTAGGCGCGCTTTATCTCGATGGCCGCGTCGCCCGCGTGCCGCTTTCGGGGTGGAAGCGCGCCCGCGCCGTCAAGGTGAGGATGAAAACCTCAGCCCAGGCCTGAATTTGCCGCGAAAACAGTCTGAAAGTGCGGCGCGCGATCTCTGGTTTTGGCCACTAATTTGCCGTAGGCGGGCGGCGCACAATAAACGCAGCCAAACGTCAGGAGAAAAATTATGACACTTTCATTCAAACGAAAAATGAACGGCACTCTGGGCCTGAGCGCCCTTTTGCTGACCAGCCACTCGGTCATGGCACAAACCACCACGACCCAGCCTCAGCCTAACCAGTCCCAGTCGAATCCCGCCACCCAGGGCACCGCAGATTCCACCACGACGCAAAGCACGACCACGACTCAGGGCACCACGACTCAAGGCGCCGTTGTCCGGCGTCGCACCACGACAACGGTCAATGGCCAGACCTCGGAATCTCTGGTGGGCGTAGGTTCGGTAGCTCCTCTTCCCAATTCGACCCGTAGATCGACCACTATCGTCGAATCGCAGGCGACTCGCTCCGGATCGATGGGAATGATGGATAACAGCATGTCCCAGTCCGGTTCGACGATGGAAACGCGCCGCGTTTACCGCACGGTTCGCGTCTACCGGCTCGTGCCGGTGTATCGCGCGGGCCGCAGAGTGTCCTCGCGTCGTGTCTACACCACGCGCCGTATGTATCGCACCGTGCCGGTTCGCTCCACGATGAAGAACACCCGCGCCCGCCGCTCCTACGCCAAAACCGGCGCCTGACAACGCACCCCTGAGGATTTCGTCTCCAGCCTGGATGAGGGGATCCGCATCAGCCGGACGTTTTCTTTGTCGAAAAGAAAATGTCCGGTTTTTTGTCGAATTTGACTCCCGCTATGCCCCGTTTATCCTCTCAAGTTCTGCTTTTTTCCGTGCTGGCCAGCAGCGTCGCGGGAGCCTCCACCTTGGCTCAAACTTCGCTCGCGTCCGCTCCGCGCCTTGTCCCTGACACCCCGAAACCCGCGCCGAAAGCCGCGATGACGACGGAAAAATTTCGTCTTATCGTGCCTGCAATCGGCCTCGACGTTCCAGTGATGCCCGACCACACCGACGCCTCGTTGCGGCGCGGGCCAGGCTACGACCCGATGTCGGCGCGGCCTGGACAGGCGGGCAACTGTGTCATCGCTTCGCATCGCAACATTCATGGCGCCCATTTTTGGTATTTGCCCAAAATGATTCCAGGTTCGCTGGTGACTTTGCAGACACCGCACGAGTATTTGGATTACAAAGTCGATTTCGTCGGGCTGGTGCCCGAAACGCGCATTGATCTGCTCGAAAACCCGCCGCAAAAAGACGCCACGTCGCGGCTGACGCTTTACACCTGCACCCTGCCCGTCTCCACAAATCGCTTTGTCGTGACCGCGAAGTTGCTGGCGCGCCGCCCCGCGTCGCCGCCGGAAATGCAGCGCCCTACCGTTGTGCCCGAAATCGTCTCCGGCCCGCTTTTCCTCATCAAAGACCCCGTTTTGCGCGCCCGCGCCCAGGCGCGCTTGAAAGCCATCCAAAAACGTTCTCCATCGGTAAAAAATAGCGCTGTCGGCGCCAAAGTCGTGATGCCGACTTCCGCTGGATAGGTTGAAACACTTAATGTGTGACTTATGGAGTGAGGGCGAATGAATTCGCAGCCAGAAAAAGCGTCGGCCTGCGCCGACGGATGCACTTGTCAAGGGCGCAGCCGAGCAACCGAGCCAACGCGCGGTTCGTCGGCGCAGGCCGACGCCTTTCTGGCTGCGAATTCATTCGCGCACTCCGCAAACTGAGCGAGAAATTCCAATTTCACGCTCCGTTGGAGTTTCAGACCGCCGTCTGCGAAACCGCGCGGTGTTTATCTTCGCCCACATCTTCCAATTCCGCCTGTGGCAGTGCCTCGCCTTGCCCATGCCTGCCCTTGGACGGAAACAGATAAGAAGCACCAACCGAAACCGCCAGAATACCCAGGATGATGCCCAGCGACCACTCCACCGGCATTTTGTAGTCGAGAATCGGGCCTTGCAGCAGCATTTTCACGCCGACGAACGCCAGAATCGCGCTCAAACCGTAGGCGAGATAGGCGAACATTCCCATCAATCCCGCGATGGCGAAATAGAGGCTGCGAAGTCCCAGAATCGCGAAAATGTTCGAGGTGAAGACCAGAAACGGATCGCGCGTGATGGCGATGATGGCCGGAACCGAGTCGATGGCGAACATCAAATCGGTGACTTCCACCAGTAAAAGCACCACGAAAAGTGGAGTCGCCCATATCTTTCCGTCCACGCGAGTGAAAAACTGCTGGCCGTGCAATTCTTTGGTGACGGGCATCAGGCGCCGGAACAGTTTGAGGACGGGATTTTTTTCGGGATCGACTTCTTTATCTTTCATCACGATCATTTTGATCGCGGCGGCGATGAGAATCAGGCCGAAGAAATAGACCATCCAGTCGAAGTTTTTGATGAGCGCCACGCCCGCGAAGATCATCCCCGCGCGCATCACCAGCACGCCGATGATGCCCCAGAACAGCACACGATGCTGGTATTTCGCCGGAATCGAAAAGTAGGTGAACAGCATCAAAATCACAAACACGTTGTCGATGCTGAGCGCTTTTTCGACGATATAACCGGTCAAAAACGCCAGCGCCGCCTGCGAGTTGGTGTATTCGGTTGATTCGTGGGGAATTTTGTCCCAGAAGCCATAGAGAATGACGCAAAACGCGAACGCCAGACCAATCCAGACCGCGCTCCAGGTGAGAGCTTCTTTGGTTTTGACTTCGTGCGCGCTGCGATGAAAAACGCCCAGGTCGAGGGCGAGCATCGCCAGGACGAAAACAGTAAAGGCTATCCAGGGCCAGTATTCTTGCATTTTTTAGGGTTCCTTGGGCCGAAAACGGCGGGTTTTAGCTGTGAAAAAGGGCGCGGAGAAAATTCCGTTTCTTCGCGCCCTGATTATAGTGAGTGAGGTTTGAGCGGCTCGATGCCTTAAAAATCGAACAGGTCGCCGAGCAGGCCGCCTTTTTTCTTTTTGCGCCCGTAATGGTCGCCGCGATAATCGCCTCGGTGGCGGTCGCGGTCGCCCATTTTGTTTTTGAGCACTTCGCCGACCATTCCGGCTAAATCGCCGCCCGCAGGGCGCTGCGGATAGGGGTCGCGCCCGTGCGTGTCGCGGCGATAATCGTAATCATCGTCGTCATCGCGCGAGCGGTCGCGTTTGTCGTAGGATTCGGCGCGCTCGACCAATTTGTCGAGTTCGCCTCGATCCAGCCACACGCCGCGACAGGTCGGGCAGTAGTCGATTTCCACGCCCTGGCGTTCGGTGATGAGCAGCTCGGCTCCGTCAAGAGGACATTTCATAGGTTTCTCCGTGTTTTGAAGCTCCTTAGCTCCAGGGGTTTGAACTCACTGGCTGCGGGCTGATTTTGGCCAGCGCCGCGATGCGCTTGTCCATCGGCGGATGCGTCGAGAACAGTTTGCCGATGAAGCCCAGCACGCCCATTGGGTTGACGATGCACAGATGCGCGGTCTGGGGCGACATCGAATGCGTCGGAATCTGCGCCGCGCCCTGTTCCAACTTCGCCAGAGCGTTCATTAGGCCCTGAGGCGAACCGGTGAGGCGCGCGGCGGTGGCGTCGGCCTCGTATTCCCGCGCTCTGGAGACCGCCATTTGCACCAACATGGCGGCGAGAGGCGCGAAAATCATCAGGGCGAAAAAGACGATGGGATTGGTGCCGCCTTCCTCGTCGTCGTTGCTTCCGCCGCCGAAGATTGCCGCGATGCGCGCGAAGTCGGCCATCATCATAATCGCGCCCGCCAGGGTTGCAACAATCGTCATGGTGAGAGTATCACGGTGCTTGACGTGCGCCAGTTCGTGCGCCACAACGCCTTCGACTTCCTCGCGCGACAGCAAATTGAGCAGGCCCGAATTGACCGCGACGGCGGCGTTTTGCGGGTTGCGGCCCGTCGCGAAAGCGTTGGGCTGCGGGTCGTCGATGATGTAGAGACGCGGCATCGGCAGATTGGCGCGCTGCACCAGAGCCTCCGTCATGCGGTAAAGTTCGGGCGCAGAGTGCTGGTCAACCGGCTGCGCGCCGGTCATTTTGAGCACGATTTTGTCGGAAAACCAGTAGCTGCCGACGTTCATCACGACGGCCAGGCCAAAGGCGATCATCATGCCCGACGGGCCACCAATGGCGCGGCCCAGAAACAGGAATCCTGCGGTGAGAAGGGTCAGCATCAAGCCGACTTTGAGTGTGTTAAGCATGGTTCTGCGGTGAGAAGGGTCAGCATCAAGCCGACTTTGAGTGTGTTAAGCATGGTTTTAGATACCTCGCTGAAACGCAAAAAGGCCCGCACCAAACGGTGCGGGCCTTTGAATTTCTCCAGGGACGCCTTCACCGCCAATGCAGTGAAGGTCTCGCTTTGCTGCGCGTTCCGGTGATTTTGAATCACGTCTTGACGAAACGCGCACCGCCGTTGTCTCTCGGCGGAGCTACTCCCCTTCTTGCGTTCAATTATCTCCGATATAGATGCTCGGCGCCGCCCCATCTCTGTGAAGTAGTGTCAAAATTTGTCTTCCAATAGAAAGTCGCTTCTTGAAGAAGTCCTCACGGATAATGCACTTCGGCCAGGCGGGGGTTCCAGGCGTCAACGGTTCCCACGCCACTTCGCCCGCCGCGCGCTGTCGCGTAGCTGGGGTTGACACGAACGAGTTGCGGTTGCGTGGCTGGCGTCCAGGTCACGACCGGACGCAAGGCTTTGACGTGCCCGTCGCAAAAGAGAAAATTGGAAAGACCCTGATGATACTCTTCGGGCGCGCCCTGAGGTAAATCATCCATCCCGTAGCGACTGAGCCAATCGCGGCCCCAGTAGGGAGAACCGTTGCGGTTGACGCTGCCACTGTTGCGCTGCACGGCTTCGTAAAGCAGGATTACGTCACTGGCCGAATGGCCGTCGCGCGCTCCAATTTGTGAGGTCGAAATTCCGGTATGGTAAGACGGATTGAACCGCGCCGGTGCATCTTCCTGGCTCAAAACGGCCTGTCCTGGATGGCCCGCGCGCAAATAATCGTTCATGGTGTAGCTTTGCCCGATGGCGCGCGTCGCGAGGCCCGATGGCGAAGCCGCATCCATCGCGTTGGGGCAGCTCCAGTCGTTGTTTTCGGTTTTGCTGACGCGCCCCATGTAAAGAATCAGACCGCCGCGATCCGTGATGCCTTCATTGACGACCTGACCCGCCGAATACCACGCCGCGCCGTTTTCTCCAGCCTCAACCGCCCCAAGCGCTCCATTGGCCTGCATGCCGCGCCCGCCAGGGTTGGGGAATCGTCCGTCGTAATCCTGCGAGTAGAGTTGGAAGGCGCGGCCAAATTCGGCTAACGTCGCCGAGCAGACCGCACGGCGCCCGCGTTCGCGCGCCTGCGATATAACGGGAAACAGCATCGCCGCCAGCACAGCGACAATGCCCAGCACCATCAGGATTTCAGTCAAAGTAAATGCGCCGTTTCGTCGTTTCGGCGCCCAGCGCGAACGGCCCGCGCCGTGCGGTTTCAGGCCCACGAACACAAAAGGAACCAGAGCATTCAAAACCGCGCGAACCGCGCGAGATGGCGCGGTTTGGTAGCTCTTCAACACCCACAAGCGCAATTTCGGCGACGCTTTTTTCAGCATGAGTCGCCACCCCAACTGCAAACGGCGCAACGGGAAATAACGCCAGCGCCCCACGAAAAAATGAAAGGGCAGATAGAGCGCGTGGTCGAACTCGCGGCGCGAGCGCACGAACCGCGCGAACTGGTAAATAGTGGCTTTGTCCTTAGGGCGCAATGGCGCGGCAACCAGACAATTGAAAAAGTGCAGCAGCGTTTGCGGCGGAAAAGTCGGCAGAGCGGCACTTTGCCAGCGCACAATGCGCTTTTCAAAAATGCGCGCCTCCACCGGCACACGAAGACGCCCGTAAACCAAAAAATAAGCGCCATTTTGCAACTCGAAAAAACGCGAGAGGCTGTCATCCACCGTCACGCCGCTACGCTGCGACACCAGGCGCAGAGTGTCCTGAGCGCGGCCCCGTTGTTTCGCGTCAAAAATCAGAATGTCGATGTCCGAAACCGCTCCCAACTCTTCCAGGTAAGCCAGTCGCGCGCACGAGCCGATAACAAAATAATCGACGCCGATGTTGCGAAGAGCCGCATCGAGATCGTTGAAAGCGGTCTCAACGCGGTGCGGGCCGTGCTGCCCTTTGGTTTCGGGGACAGAGGGGCTGGGCGCGACCTCGGCTCCCTGAAGGAGCGGTGATTCAGCCGCCAAAATGCCCGCTAACAGCAAAAACGCGATGGTGGGCACGATGCGCTCGAAATGGCCGAAGATGGGCGTATCGAATAGTCCGGCGACAAGCAGCGCCGGCAGCGCCAAAATCAGAGCGCGCGCTGCCCACTGCGCGCTTGGCTCAGCGTCGGGCAGCGAAATCAGACGCCGCGCGCGTTGGAGCACTCCCACCACGAAAACGGCGAACAGTGCCAACCCGACCAGGCCATGTTCGAGCGCGAACTGGGCGTAAATATTTTTCGGCTCGACGAAATCAATCCCCAGATCGTTGCGCCGCGCGATCTGGCCGACGCCGTGTCCCAAAAGCGGCTTTTCCCCAAAAAGCTGCCACGAAGCCTGATAAATCAGGGCGCGTCCGCGCGTCGAGCCGTCATTTTCGACGCTCAAAATCTCGCCGCGCGTGCGAATCGTCGCCGCGCCCAGCAGCAAAACTCCCGCGATGGCCCAGGGCGCCCAACGGTTGGTGCCGCTTGGAGAACGCGGCCACAGAAACGGCATCACGGCGGCGAGTCCAATCCATCCGGCGCGCGAAAAAGTGAGCAGCAGCACCGCGATGCTCCCCGCCGCACCCGCCCAGAGCCAGCGCCGCACCGCGAGGGAAGGCGCTTGGTGCGCCGCCGCCCAGAACAGCGCGGCCCAGATCAAACTCCAGGGATAAATCTCGTTGGGGCTACTCATCAAACCGCCCGCCCGCGCGCCAAAGCGCGGCGTCAAAAACGAATAGTAGCCAAGGAAATAGGCACCCAAAGTGGCGACGATCTGCGCGCCAAACAGCCACAAACACACTTGAATCAAAAACAGCCGGTCGTCTGCCGATAGCCTCAACACCGCGAAGAATGCCAGCCACCAAGCAGTGCTCCAGAACGCCATGTGCGTTCCGTCGCGCACAGTTGCAAACGCCGCCAGCAGTGCCAGCGCTCCGGCTCCCCACACCACCTCCACCTCATCAAGTGACGCCCGCCGTTTCCACACCGAAGAGCCCACAACCCCTGCTACCAGCAACGCCATCGGCCAACGCCAGAAGGTCAATCCCTCCTCACTTGACCCGACGAGTGCCGTTCGTGGCGATAGCTCAAACGGCAATGGCAAGAATAACAATAAACAGGCCCACGTCAAGAGTGGTAACATCGTTACCTTGAACGTGGGCCGAACAGGGAATAGGAAAGTGAGCGCGCTCATGTGAACGTCTTACGCCTTGATGTGGCGGGTGCGGCGGAACCAGAACAAACCGCCAATGAAAAGGAGCAGTCCAGCAGGAAGAGCGTAATTGCGAGCCACAGTCAATTGTTGCTGACGTTGCCCTTGAACGTCTTTCTTTTCCTTTTCCTCGACCATGCGAAGCACACTTTCATCTGGTGGAAGCTGCTTTCTTACACGATAACGGACAGTTCGTCTTGGGTTGAATCGGAAGTCGTCCAACACAGTGCCTTTGGGAACCACAACTTCAGGGCGGAGTTGGCTTAGGTCAGCTGACGCATTCCAAGAGGCTTCTACAAGTTGGAGTTCTTCCCGCGACGCGACTTTTCCATTTTGCACCATTGATGTTGCTGTGATCTTCTGGGGAAACCAAATCCCATCTTGATACTGTTTCCAATCGGTGGCTTTTTGCTGGAAGACGAGTTCACCGGAATATGTTCTAAGTTCCAGTAAGGTCGGACGCCAGAACTGGCGAGACACAGAGACTGAAACTGGTAGCCCTTCCCACCCACTTCCTTTGGGTGCTTTCAAGCGGAACACTACCTGTTCTGGCGTGGTTTCAACTAAATCACTTTCTTTGATAATTTGGGAAAGGGGCGCGCCGAACAAGAATTGAGTATCACCGAATCGAGAAGCTGTATATTGCAGTCGTGTGGATTGTGTTCGAGATACGACACCTCGCTGAGGATAATCGGTTTCTGATTTTGTTCCTCCACGCATCGCCACAACGTTGGCACCATCGAGATAATCAACGTCGCGTCCAGCACTAAAACCGGACAGAGGTGCACCTTGAAGATTATAGTTCTTGTTCCAAACAACCTCACCCATAACACGAGGGCGCTCGAAGACGAAAGTTTTACTGAACCCTTGCTTTGACCCCGCAACTTGAGATTGAGCAACTTGCAGCATGGCCACTTCCCACTGTTTAGCGGCTTCTGGAGGCAAATTCTTTTGCTGCACTTGTTCAGCAATGTTTTTCTTCACCTTTCGCAAGTCAACCCCTGTCTGTGGGAAGCGGGTGACCACACCTTTCCATACAATTTCACCAGACTTCATCCGTGAATCTTGGTCAGATATCATCTTCCATGACGTCTGTTGTTGGCACCAAACCGAAGAAGAAGAAGAGGCAAGAAAAAAACACGAAATTATTCCTGACCAACTTACCGTATAGAAAGGCAATGTAATTCGCATATCTACAATAACGAAGAAGTTAAACAATCCGCAACTGGGAGAATAACACCAGGGGCGCTTGAAGTAATGAAACACGATCCTGGCCCTGCGGGGCCAGGTGCAATGCAAAAACCGGTGCTCACGGTGGACGTCATCATTAAAGTCGTGGCACTACAGTTAGCCATCAAAAAGCCACCGCATGTGCTGCCACTATCAACAGACATCTCCGAGCAGGTCGAGGTGGCTAAGAAAGGCGGCGCGCATGGAATTATTGGAGTGACGGTTGTCGCAGGAGTGTTGTGGATACAATCTTGAAAAGGGACAGCGTGCGACATTGGATGGCGAAGAAAAGCAAAAGAGATGAAGGTCAAAGCGACCAGTTTGGAAATTTTGATTGACATGATTGATTACTCGTCCGATGGGATGTAGACTATTTGATGATAGATGCGAACATAGTCCTTTTTGCTTCAGGCACTACAATGTGCACAAGCACGGATTGACCGACAATAGGATTGGCGCGAGGAGTAAATTGAACTTTTATCTCCTTCCACATCAATGGGGAGATGGTAGCCTTGTTCCAGGATAACCCCGTGCAGCCACAATCGGCTTGCGCTTCCACCACAACGCTATGTGGTCTTGCGTTATAGATGCGGAAAGTGTGCGAGTAGTTGCCTGGAGGTGTCCCATCGGGCACGACATGGCGCGCGTCAGGAATGTAGAGGCCGTCGGGAGAAGCCAACGCCTGAGCGTAATCCTGCACGAAGCCGTGACCGAGCATCAGAGCCGCTCCCAATCCCATCACAAGCATCGGAGCGCGAGGCAGGCGCGCCTTGGCTGGAGACGAAGATTGAGCGCGCGGCGCCGGAAAAGACAGGGACTTCATTTCTCCCAGTCATTTTGTCTCTCTCTCTCTCTCTCTTGGTATTAAATCGAGATTAATTTCGGGTTAAGTTTTTCTGGCTATGTTGTGGCTTGAGACGGGGATGTGGCGCGCTCTTGCCTCGGAGGTGGAAAAGGCCGTCTCATCAAGCCACAACTGCGGCGATAAATGAATCGGCAGTGGCGCGAACGCCAGCAACAAAACCCATAGCAGCAGGGGTAAAAGCAGGAACGACGCAGAATAGGAAAGACGCGGTTTCGGTGCGGCAAAGGTTGCGTCCATGAAAACTCCCTATGTGGCGTTCGCGCGCGAACGGCGAAGCCACAGAAATCCGCCAACCATGAGCAACGCGCCAAGAGGAAGAACAAAATTTCTTGCTGTGCTCAGTTGTTGCTGTCGATTCTCCGCCACGTCATTGGCCTCACGCTCCTCCACTAACTTGAACACAGTTGCATCTCCAGGGATGCCGCCCTTGCGAATTTTATAACGTGCTCCTGGTCGGGGATCAAAGCGATAGTCGTTGATAATAGCTCCAACGGGAAGCGGCTTCTGGAGAATGGAAACATCTGCAGCAGAGTTGAATGCAGCGCTTATCAATTCGTAGCTCTCGCTCGATCCAGCTTTGCCACTGCCTCTAAAAGATTCACTTATCACCTTATTGGGAAACCACACGCCCTCTTTATAAAACTGATAATCCATAAATCTTGTGCGGTGGAGCGGTTTATTAGTGTAAGAATTGATAGTCTCTTCGAGTATAGGGCGCCAATGGGCCTTTGAGAAAGTAAGCCGTTTTATTACGGGTATTGGTTCTTGATCGAATTTTTCTAATGTCACGGAGTCGTTTGACTCTTTGACAATCCGAAATCCTGACAAATTTTTGTCAGACCAGGGATCACCAACTAAGAAAGATAAATTCTTGATCCCTACATTCCTCATAACATCATCACCATTTCGCTTCAAAGAACCCATCCAAAAAGCATCTTTGGCTGTTTGTTTGGGTTCTAATACCGCCCTATCTACAACTATCGATGTTTTGCCATCATAATAATTGATGTTGTAGCTAACTGGTTCACTTGATGACGCGCCAATCGCAACAGGAGGTGCACTGGCAATTTCACACCAAGTGGCGTTTTCTTGATGTGCACAAGTAAAAATGGTAGCCTGTTGGCTTCCTGCCATAAACTCAGCAGCAGTTTCTCTATCGGCACGAGCGATCTCACGAATATATTTTTCGGTTGCCCCGCTTTTCCGTAAAACTGCTTCGTGTTTCGCAACAAATTCTTCGACATCTATTTTCTGCCCAGGTTGGCGGACAGAAGTCTTTTTCCATTTCGTCCGGCTCTGTTTAATTTGCTCTTCAGCGCTTTGAATTTTCGATAAGTATGACTTTAAGCTTGATTGCGCTTTAACAGGGTAAATTAGCAGCAACAAAACCAAACAGGAAAAAATTGAGTGTTTCATAACGAACTGTAAATGGGAAATACCTATCCCGCTTAATAAGCACGAGATAGGTATCTTCGGTAATTCAACAGGTGGGAACTGTGTCACAGACGGTTACATTAATAACAGTTGCGGTATCAGACCATCCTCCTGCTCCATCATCAAGCGGACAATGACAATCACCACCAGCTCTCAGAACGCAGGGTTGCTCTCTCCGCTGCCGATAGAACCCTCTCGTTACTGGGACGCAAGTGGCGCAAGTGATGGAAGCACCACAATAGTCTGGATAACTATTGGTAGGATCTTGGATATCCGCACAATCGCCGGCGCATGATCCATCAGGAGCAATGAAACAACCAGCGACACGGATTGGGCCTGTGCCTGGCCCAGCTGTAAGGGGGGCCTCGCATTCAGACCATGCCCAAGAGACACTCTGAACGGCACCTGTGGCTAAAAGCAGAAACGCGACACTTTTGGCCAGTCTGTTCTGCTGTGACTTCATATTCATCGTTAATTTCTCCTCGAAAATTTTAAACTCGCATATAAGCGAAGAGGTAATTCGATTTGCGGTTTTTGGTCTTAAAGACAATTGAGACCGATTTACTATGCCGTTCCTTGGGCACAGCCATGTTTGCGGTGATGTCCTTCCAACCGAAAGGAACAACTGTGGCATTTTGCCAGCCCATGCCAGTGCAACCGCAGTCGGCGCTGGCTGCAAACGAAGTTGCCCAAGGCCGCGCATTGTAGATGCGAAAGGTGTGCGAGTAGTTGCCAGGAGGCGTCCCATCGGGCACGACGTGGCGCGCGTCAGGAATGTAGAGGCCGTCGGGTGAAGCCAACGCCTGAGCGTAATCCTGCACGAAGCCGTGACCGAGCATAAGAGCTACTCCCACACCCATCACAAGGAGCGGAGCGCGGGGCACGCGTGCCTTGGCTGGAGACGAAGATTGAGCGCGCGGCGCCGGAAAAGTCAGGGACTTCATTTCTTCCAGTCATTTTGTCTCTCTCTCTCTCTTGGTGTTAAATCGAAACTAAATTCAGATTAAGGTTCTGTCGCTATGCCGTAGAAAAATGAGGTTTGAGATTTTCATCAAGTTTGGATAGGCACTCAGAGTGACCTTCGCCAGTTCAAGCCACGGCGCGAATCGCCAGAGAGCGCTCCAGCAACGCCGCCATTTCATCGAGCGGCACCATGTTCGGCCCATCCGATGCGGCGCGGTCGGGATCGGGATGCGTTTCCACGAAAAGCGCGTCAACCCCGACCGCCAGCGCCGCTTTGGTGAGCGCGGGCACGAACCGGCGCTCGCCGGTCGTGACATCGCCGCCCCCACCAGGTTTTTGCACCGAATGGGTGGCGTCGAAACATACCGGCGCGAACTCGCGCATGATGTCGAGACTCCGAAAATCGACCACCAAAGAATCGTAGCCAAAGGTGGTGCCGCGCTCCGTGACGAGGACATTTTCGCAGCCCGCAGCGCGCACTTTGGCAACGGCGTGCGCCATGCCTTCGGGCCGCAAAAACTGGCCTTTTTTCACATTCACCGCGCCGCCGAACTTCGCCGCCGCTTCGCCCGCCGCGATGAGAAGATCGGTCTGGCGGCACAAAAACGCCGGAATCTGCAAAACATCGACGACCTGCGCCGCTTCGAGGCATTGCGCCGATTCGTGCACGTCGGTAGTAATCGGAACGCCGAATTCGGCTTTGATTTTGGCCAGGGTTTCCAATCCCGCGCTCATTCCAGGCCCGCGCGACGAATGCAGCGCGGTGCGATTGGCTTTATCGAAGGAGGCTTTAAAAACGTAGTTCAGGCCCAGCGTCGCGCACAAATCGACCATATGGTCGGCGACGCGGCGGCATAAATCGAGGTTTTCGATGACGCAGGGGCCGCTCAGCAAAAGTAACGGCTCTCCGGTGCCGACGGCGTAGTTGCGGACTTGAATTTTCATGGTGTGTTTTGTTGCGGTATCTTTGCAAAAACCGTGACTGGGATTGGAACGGTGGCCCTGCGCGGCGCGTGAGGGGAACAACCCCATTATTTCACAGGTAGGAGAAACACACCATGAAAAGCCTTTTCCTCATGATTTCCCTTTGCTTCGCTGCACTCCTGCCCTGGCCGGATCAGTTGAACTATCTGTTCGAGCGCGACCGCTAAAGCCCCAGTCTGGGATTATCACGCTCCCAGATAAGCCGCTTTGACGCGCGGATCTCCGGCGATTTGTTTGGCCGCGCCGCTCATCACGATGTGTCCGGTTTCCAGAACATAAGCGCGGTCGGCGATTTCGAGCGCCAGATGCGCGTTTTGTTCGACCAGCAGCACCGTCACGCCGCGCTCGCGGATGCGCTTGACGACGGCGAAAATTTCCTTCACTAAAATCGGCGCCAGTCCCAGACTGGGTTCATCGAGAAGCAGCAACTGAGGACGGCTCATCAGGGCGCGCCCAACGGCCAGCATTTGCTGTTCGCCGCCCGACATCGTGCCCGCCGCCTGAATTTTGCGCTCGGCGAGGCGCGGAAACAGCGCGAACACTTCGTCCAGATCGCGCGCGATTTCCGCCTTATCGGTGCGAGTGTAAGCGCCCAAATCGAGATTTTCCGCCACGCTCATGGTGGGAAAAATGCGCCGGCCTTCGGGCACCTGAACCAATCCGGCGGGCACGCGCAAATGCGGCGCAATGCCAAGTAAATCCCGATTTTGGAAGCTGATTTTTCCGCTTGAGGGCTTTAAAAGCCCCGACAGCGCGCCCAGCGTGGTAGTTTTTCCCGCGCCGTTAGAGCCGATAAGCGTGACGATTTCGCCCGCGTTGATTTCGAGCGAAACCTCGTGTAGAGCCTGGATTACACCGTAATGAACGCTTAAATTTTCGACGATTAACATGGTGGTTGGGTGGTCAGATAAATGAACCACAGAGACACGGAGTTTTTTGAGTTGGGACACCAATACGCTCGCTCTTGTTTTCCTCTGTGTCTCCGTGTCTCTGTGGTTGATTCCCGCTCAAAACCCGAATTTCTGGCGCAGTTTGGCTTCGACGCCGCCTGGAACCGAGCCAGGAATGACGCGGCGCCCGATTTCCGCCGCCTGACGCACAATGGATGAACTCAGGTAAAGATGCGTGTGCGAGGGCATCAAAAACAGCGTTTTGATGCGCCCATCGAGTTGTTCGTTGGCCAGGACGAGCGACATTTCATTCTCGAAATCGGTGACGGCGCGCAGCCCGCGCACGATGAAGGGCGCGTTCCATTCGCGCGCGAAATCGACTGTCAGGCCGGAAAACGACGCCGCTTCCACGTTGCCCCAGCCGCAATCGGCAATGGCGCCGCGCAGCATTTCGAGGCGCTCCTCAACAGAAAAAAGCGCGACCTTGCGCGGGTTGATGCCCACGCCCGCCACCACGCGACCGAAAAGGCGCGCCGCGTCGCGCATTACGTCGAGGTGGCCGTTGGTTACGGGGTCGAAAGTGCCAGGATAAATTGCCGTGACATGGGGAATTTGTGGATTCAAGACGATGCAGTATAAATTTGCCGCGCGAATCAGAGGGCGACTGTCATAGAATTAGAGAACGCGAAGCGTCAGCGAGTGAGGTTTGACTGCCACTCGAACGGCGAAATGCCTCACTCGCTGACGCTTCGCGTTCTCCACTTGCTGGCACTCAATCTCTGCAACCCGCCATTTCTCCCATCCGTCCCTCCCCCACCCTTATGCGACGTTTCTTTCTCGTCTTCCTCCTGTTTCTCGCCGCAACGTCGGCGCACGCTCAATCCGTTGTCAAGCGCACGCTTCCCAACGGCCTCACCGTTCTGGTGCAGGAAAATCACGCCGCGCCGGTCGTCGCGGTGCGAATGTATGTCAAAACCGGCTCGATCTACGAAAACCAGTTTCTCGGCTCCGGTCTGTCGCACCTTTTTGAACACACGCTTTTCGAGGGCACCAAAACCCGCGATAAAAAGGCGCTCAACGCCGAAATCCAGGCGATTGGCGGCCAGAGCAACGCCTACACTTCCTACGATGTCACCGCCTATCACATCACCACCGCCGCGCCCTATTTCGAGCGCGCGTTGAATGTTTTGTCGGATATGATGCAAAATTCCACCTTCCCCGACGAGGAAGTGAAGGTGCAGCAGGGCGTGATTCACAACGAAATGGCGCTGGGCGATGATAATCCCGACCGCCAGCTTTCGGAACTGTTCTACAAAACCGCTTTTCGGGTTCATCCGGTGCGCTATCCCATCATCGGGTTTCGCCAGCAGTTCGACAAACTCACGCGCGACGACATTCTGAGCTATTACAAATCGCACTACACGCCGGAAAACTCGATTCTCTCCGTCGCAGGCGATGTTTCCGCGCCCGCCGTTCTCGAAGCGGCCCAAAAAGCGTTCGGCGATTGGGAGCGTGTCGCGCCCCAGGCTCTGGCGCTACCCACCGAGCCGCCGCAAAACGCGCCGCGCCGCGCGGTCATTGAAGAAGACGTCAATTTGACCTATCTGCAAATGGGATGGCACACCGTTCCGCTTCAGCATCCCGATTTGTATGCGCTCGATACCCTCGCGCAAATTCTGGGCGGCGGCGATTCGAGCCGTCTGGTGCGCGAAATTCAGGAAAATCAGAATCTGGTGACGGGCATCTCCGCCTACTCCTCGACGCCCAATTACGACGCCGGAGTGTTCGCGATTCGTGCCATCATGCCGCCCGCCAACATTTCCAAGGTCGAGCGCGCCATCAAAGCCCAGGTGCAAAAAATCAAGCAAAACGGCGTGACGAGCGCCGAATTGAATCGCGCCAAACGCCAGGTGCGCGCCGCGTTCGTGTTCGGCAAACAGGGCGTCGAAAATCAGGCCGAACAAAACGCCTACGACGAAATGGGCACCGGCGACCCGACCTATTCGACGCGCTACGTTAATCGCATTGGAGCCGTGACGAGCGCGCAGGTTCAAGCCGTCGCCAAAAAGTATCTGCTGGACGATGGCCTCACCACGGCGGTCGTCAAACCGCGCCTCAAACCGGTGAGCGCGACGCCCGTTGCCGCGCGCAAATTGCCAACCGTCGCCGCGCCGCGCGTGGTGACGCTGCCCAACGGCGTGAAACTGATTCTGCGCCCCAACAAAGCCGCGCCAACAGTTTCAATCGTGGCGATGGGACTGGGCGGCGTGCGCCTCGAAAACGCGAAACAGGCCGGCGTCGCCAATCTCGCCGCGCAAATGCTCACGCGCGGCACCCAAAAGCGGGGCGCCGAGCAAATCGCGCAGTTGGTCGATGATTTAGGCGGTTCGATGAACGGTTTCGCGGGCTACAACGCCTGGGGCATCGCATCGAGCTGGCTGGCGAGCGATTGGAGACGCGGCCTCAATCTGGTGGCGGAATCGACGCTTCAGCCGACTTTTCCAGCCTCGGAACTCGCCAAAGTGAAATCGCAGACGCTCGCGGGTCTGGCCGCGCAGGACGACGACCCGATGAGCAGCGCGTCGCTCCTGCTGCGTAAGACGTTCTACGGCGATCATCCCTATGCCCGCAACGCGGCGGGCACGCCCGCAACGGTGAAAAACATCACGCGCGCGCAAGTCGCGGCGTTCTGGAAGCAGATTTTGCAGCCTCAATCGACGGTGTTGGCGATTTCCGGCGACTTCAACGCGGCGCAGGTCGAGAGAGCGGCGCGAATGCTGTTTGGATCGTTCAAATCGACCGCCGCGCGGCCCCAGGCTCCTGGCGCGGTCACGCCGCCGAGTTCGTTCGCCCTCGCGCAGAAAAGCAAGCCTGGCATCGCTCAGGCGGTGACGTGGTTCGGCTTTCCTTCGGTGAATATCAAGGGTGAAGACCGTTACGCGCTCGATGTTCTCGATGCCGCGATGTCGGGCGCCGATTTGCCAGGCGGACGCCTTCACGAGCGCCTGCGCGACAACCAACTGGTTTACGTGGTTCACGCCTACAACTCGCCTGGAATCGATGGCGGAATGTTCGCGATTTACGCCGCTTCGACCAAGGAAAATCGCGCCCAGGTGCGCACCATTATCGAGGAAGAAGTCGCCAGAGCGCGCGACGCCGATTTCTCTGCCGAAGAGTTGGAGCGCGCCAAAACCATGTCGATTGCCTCCCACGCCATCGACCTGCAAACCAACGAAGCCCAGGCGCGCGATCTGGCCTCTAACCAACTGTTCGGTCTGGGAGTGAAAGCGAGCGCCGAATACGCCGCCAAAATCAACGCGGTGACTCTGGCCGACGTGCGGCGCGTGGCGAACCAGTATTTGGATCTGGACAACGCGGCGCTGGCGATTGTGGAGCCCGCGTAATCTCAAAACTCAAACGCGAAGAATTGTTTCGAGTTCTTCGCGCTTGTCGTTGCTAAATAGTGATAGCAACTTATAAAAATTAGGCACCAACTCATTATAAGTCGATGTTTGCCAGTGCAGTTTAATCCCAGCGTAAGAATGGAGAAATCGCACCGACGAAATTGCGATTTTTTCCTTTCTTTCTCATGTGAATAGAACTATTTCTCAGTGTTATGCCGTCGCGCTCGGCTTGGCTGGAAGTGGAAGTTTGGTAAAGCAGTAGAAAGAGGAGAAACATGGGCATTTTTGGCAACCCGTTCAAGAGACAACCGCGTATGCAGACGTTCGAGCCAGACCGCTATCGCACACCGGATGAGGAACACCCGATTGTTAATTTGCAAAACGTTGAACTACTTCTGCCTGAGCAAGTTGTGGGGCAAAATGTGGCGGCGGAAGAAGTTGCTAAACTTGTTCAAGCGGCAGAAGAAAGCCTGCGTTCAACTCTTACATCCGTTCCCGATGCCTTCAATTTGAGATTAAGATTTACTATTTACCCAGACAAACCTGTGGGCGTTGATTTAGGTGTCAATATTCAGCACATCAATCAAGAGATGCTTCAAGTTGCTTACGATGCAATCAATCAACTGCTACAAAGAGAACTCCGAGCCAAGCATCAGGCGGTTGCATTGGCGGCTCACTTCAAAGTCAATAAAACCGAGCCATGGAGTGACTAACAACGGCAGAACAGGGCGCTGCCCCCGACTGCTTGTAGCCCATGCCCTTCGCTCGTTCCTCGCTTCGGTCTCTGCGCTTTCGGCGGGTGAACTTGGTCGCTGCAACCCATTGCTTCCCTGTCTAAATCAAAACAGTGCCAGCGTCCCATTAGGTGTTTCGTTGGTCTGCAAGACGACTTTTTGCGCCTTTTTCTCGACTTTGCGCGCAGTTTTGGCTTTCGCCGCTTCCTCCCACTGCCCCAGTCGAATGAGGTGAACCCCAACCCCATCAATGGGTGGCGATTCGTGGCAGGTCACGAAAAGGATTTGCAGCGTTTGCGCCGCATCGACCAAAACCTCGCCCAGGCCGCCGCGCCGCGTCGCATCGCTCTGGGTGAAGGGGTCGTCGAACACGACGGGCAAGCGTTTCGAAGGCAAATGCGACGCGACGCGCGTCGCGAGCAGCAAACGCAGCGCGAAAGCGACCTGCTCTTTAAGTCCTTCCGAATGCTCCCCGAACGGCAGAGAAATGGTCGAATCGCCGTCGCGCGTGAGGACGTTTTCGATGCGGCTGCCCGCTTCGTCAAAGCTGAGAGTCGTCTCTTTGCCGCGCAACTGCGATAGCCAGGGGCCGAGTTTTTCGTTGAGCGGGCCAGCCAGATCGCGGCTGAGACGCGCGCGTTCGGCCTGAATCGCGGCATCCAGCAGCGCGATGCCGCGCAAGCGCGCTTCGTGACGCGCGACTTCGCTTTCTCCTGCTTCGATCACTGCGTTCAGGCGCTCGATTTCCGCCCACGCATCCTGTTCGCAGGCGTGAAACAGATCGCGGCGGCGCGCCACGACCGCTTTTTCCAATGCGTCGCGCTCTTCGGACACCGCAGTCGCGGCGCGGCGCGCCTCTTCGAGTTTCCACGCCGAAACGCCGTCGCCCATCTCGCGCCGCGCGGCGCTGGCGCTTTCCAGTTCGAGGCGTGCCCGCGCCAACCTCTGATTGCATTCATCAAGGGCATCGGCGCGCTGTTCGGGCGACAGCCCATCGTTTTCCACGCGCTCCAACTCGGCTTCGCGGCCCGCAATCGCGGCGCGCAACGCGTCGGGGCGGGCTTTGAGCGCATGAAAACGGCTTTCGGCGTCGCGCAGCTTTTGCGCGGCGGTCGCGGCGTCGTTGCGCGCGCGATTGGCGCGCCCGCTGAGTTCGCGCGCTTCGGCATCGGCGGCATCGAAAGCGATTTTGACTTCGCCCCGCTTTTTGCCGCCCAATTCCAGAAAATCTTCGAAGGGACGGCACGCTTCTTTGGCGGCGAGATAATCGCGTTCGCGCTCGGCGACGCGCTCCTGCGCCTGATGCAGACTGCCGACGCGATTTTCCTCGTTTTTAAGCGCCGCCGCCGCTTCTTTCCAACGGTTTTCGACCGTTTCAAATTCGGCGCGCCGTTTTTCCCATTCTTCAATCGCCCCAGGCAGCGCCGCCGCGTCCACGCGCCATTCACCGAGCAAGGTTTGAAGTTCGCCACGCGCGCTTTCGATTTGCGACTTCAATTCGTCGAGGCCCCGCGCGCCGCTTCGCACCCGCAGCGCGCCCACGCCGGCGATTTTCAAAACGCCTTCGCCCAGCGCGTTGAACGAAGCGCCCTGGCCTCCTTCGAGCGAAGTTTTTTCCAAGGTTCCGCCATCGGCCTTCCAGCCGAGGGCAAGCGCGTGGGTAGCGCGAATTTCGAGTTGCAGGGTTTGCGCCGCCTCGTTTTCGAGGCTTCTCAACGCCTCAAAAGCGCTTCGCCACCCGCGCAAAGTTTCGAAAGTCGGCGCTTTGGGCGCTGCGTCGCGCTCTTTCTGGGCCTCGCGCAGCGCCGCGCCCAGAGTTTCCAGAGTTTCCAGGCCGCGCCGTTCGGCGGCGAGTAAATCTTTGGCTTCGAAAACCGCCAGATAATGACGCCAGGCGTCGGCGCAGCGCGCGGCGTCTTCGGCTTCGCGCTGGGCCGCGTCGCGCGCGGTGTGAGCGTCGTCGCATTCGCGCTGCGCCCTTTCCAGCGCGTCTTTCGCGCTCGCAACGGCCTCCTCACTTCCGGCCAACTCGCGCGCCGCCTCGTCTTGCAGAGCGCGCAAACGCGCGATGTTTTCGGCGTGTTTTTTGGCGCTTTCGAGCGCGGCCCGATGCTCGCGTTCGGCATTCTGCGCGCGCGAAAGCAGCGCGTCAGCGTCTTTTTGCGCGACGAGAAGCTGGCCCAGCTCCGCCAAACGCTCCTGCGCCGCCATTTCGCGTGGGACGATTTCCTTCAACTTCGCTTCGTCGGCCTCGATTTGCGCGCGCAGCACTTCGATTTCGCGCGTGAGGGCCTCGAAATGCGCGCGCTGATTGGTCGCTTCGCGCAGATTCTCGCGCGCCCTGGAAGCCTCGGTTCCGGCCCGCGCCGCTTCGATGGCCAATGGCTCCAGATCCTGCACCAATTCGCGGCGGCGCAGCCCTTCCACGCCGGTTCGCACCCGCTCCAATCTCGTGGTGAGCGCGAGTTGGCCGTCATTTCCCACGCCCAGCGTGGAGCGAATCGCCGTCGAGCCGTCGCTCAGAAAGTCGGCGCTCTCGCCCTGATGCGCGACCAGAAGTCCGCCATCGGCGACGCTGCCGCGCTCGCTTCCCACTCCGTCGGCGGCGAACAAGGCGCGTAACCTGGTCTGGGCTTCCGTCCGGTCGAAAAACTCGTCGGCCAGTCCGTCGCGGCGAATGGTGAGGCGGCATTCGCGCTTGGCGGCGTCTTCGGCCAGAATTTTGAGCAAAACCGCGCGGCAATCGGGAAATTCCAGTTCGATTTCCACGCTGGGACGCGCCGTTGGATCGGAAGCGGGAATGAGGACACGCACGTCTTCGGTGCGCAGGCGGGCGCCGGTGATGTCGCGGAACAACGCCCAGTCGATGGCCTCGACGACGCTCGATTTTCCGGCCTCGTTGCGGCCCTGCAACACGTTGAGGCCGTCTTCGAGGCGCATTTCAAATTTGGTGAGCGCCCGCCAGTTGGAAAGCGTGACTTTGCGAAGAATCACAGGGTCAGTTTATTGATTATTAACCACAGAGACACAGAGGCACAGAGAAAAAAGAGGGGTTGTAACCTCAAAACTCTCTGTGCCTCTGTGTCTCTGTGGTTTTATTTCTCACCGACAATGACGGGAAAATGCGCGGCCTCGCTCCACTTTCCGGCGCCATTTTGGGCCCGAACGTGGAGCCAGTAAAGGCCCGCCGCGCGGCCTTCGAGCGGAATTTCGAGTTGGGCTGTGGCGTTGGGCGTGGCGGCGGGAACGGTTTCGGGGTTTTGATTGAGCGCATACGAAACCGCGCCAACGCCGGAGATGTCGCGCAGCACGACTTGGGCGCGCAGCGAACCCGCAACTTTGGGTGCGAAACGAAAATCGTCGAGATGCCACTTCACGCCCTGGGCGTTGCCCAGCCAGCCGTCGTCGGCCACACCGAAGTTTTCAACGGTGAAATCGGTGGCGTCGGGGCGTGCTTTTTTCATCCATTCCAAAAGCGGAATTTGCGCGAGATGCCATTTCCCATCGGCATTGGCACCCGCGATGGTGCCCAGACGCGAACGGGGATTGTCGCGGTCGAAAAAGCGGATCGAATAGGGTTTTTTGTCCCAGGTGAGGCGAAAATCGGCGCGCAGACGGTCGTCGGCGCGATAGCGGAAGGTGAGGGTGGGAAATTTGGCGATGTCGATGGTGCCGCTTAGCGATCCATCGAAGAGCGAGGCGGTGCGCGGATTATGAAATTGCAGCGAATGGTTGCCGCTCGCCGGATTTTGCGTCTCGCGCGTCAAAACGGCGCTCGCGGGGTTCCAGCCGCCCAGGTCGGTTTCGAAATCGGCGTCCGGCGCGCTTCCGCCCTCCCATTTCAGGCGCGGCAGCGGCACCGGCGCGCTGTGGGAAGCGAGTTGAAAAGGCAGCGTGGCGCGAGCCGCGCCGAGCGACAGTTCCAGGTTTTGCCCGTCCTTGGGTTGCAAATTGGCATCGCCGGCTTCCAAAACCACGCGGCGCTGGGGAGTTTCGTTTTGGAAGACGGTTTCGAAACGCAAAAACGGCGAGGCGAAATCGAATTTTGCTCCGCCCACTTCCAAAACGGCGCGGCGCGTATCGAGCGTCGAACCGCTTTCGAGCGGCCAGACTACGCTGTTGCCCTCGAAACGCGGCGCGGCGAAGCGCGGCGCGCTTTGGGGTTCGGGCGCGAGGGTTAAATTGTCAATGCTCCACGTCGCGCCAGGGCCGTTGCCGCCGATACCGGCCAGCAGATAGCCTTCGTTGTCCCAGTTTCCGGCCAGAATTTCCTCGACTTGCAGCTTTTCAGCGCGAGGCTGAAAACGGCGCAGCCAGTCGCGCAGAGGAATGACGGCGCGGCCCCTGTTTCCGACATTTGGAACCGCGCCCAGCAAAAAAGAACCAGGCCGCACGCGGGGCGGGCCGGAAAAAGCGACGCCGTAAAACGCGCCGTTGACTTTGAAAAAGAGGTTTATTTTGGCGTCGTCCGAGCGCGTATAATCGAAAGATAAAACCGAAAACTCTTCGGCATCGAAGGGCGGGATGTTCCATTTGACGCCGAACGAGCCGCCGGCGCGATTGGTCAATTGCAGCGCGCCGTTGTGGATTTCGACATCGACTTTGGCCGTCACGCCGCCTGGCGCGGCGTAAGGCACGGCGATGGGCGCGGCTTTGGGGTCGTTGAAATCGTAAATTATGGGCGCGCTCTGGGCCAGAACCGGCGCGGCGAAGAGCAAAAAGAATAGCGGGAGAAAACGCACGGGGATTTTAGAGGCGTGGGGAGCGTTGGAGTTGCCCGACTGAAAAGCGACATGAAGTCGGCAGCCAACGAAATTGGCGGCCTTCGCCGACAACCCCGTCAGCGAAGGCTGACGATTTCGTTGGCTGCGACTTCATGTCGCTTTTGAAACTATGATTACCGTCGTAATTCCCGCTCGCAACGAAGCGCGCCATTTGCCCCGTTTGCTGTCGCGTTTGGCGGCGATGCCGCAAATCGGCGAAATTTTTGTTGCCGACGGCGGCAGCGACGACCAAACGGTTGCACTTGCGCGCGAGGCGGGCGCGGTTGTCGTGGAAGGCGCACGCGGGCGCGGAGCGCAGCAGAATGCGGCGGCGCGGTGCGCGAGCGGCGAAAGGTTGTGGTTTTTGCACGCCGATGCGCTGCCCTCGCGGGGGAGCGCCGCGCAAATCGAAATTGCGGCGCGACGCGGCGCCATCGGCGGTAATTTTCGAATTCGCTTTGAGGGGCGCGGGTTTTGGCCGCGACTTTTCGAAATTATCGCGCGCGCTCAGCGTGGTCTGGGCATTTATTACGGCGACAGCGGCATTTGGGCGACGCGCGAGGCGTGGGAAGAACTCGGCGGATTCGCTCCTTGGCCGCTTTTTGAAGATCTCGATTTCGCGCGGCGAATGGAACTTCTGGCGCGCGCTCAAAACCGCAAAACGGCGTGCTGCGCCGGACGTTTGCACCTCAGCGCGCGGCGCTTCGAAAAGCGGCCCTGGGGCACTTTGTGGTTGTGGGGGCGTTTGCAGTGGGCTTTCGAGCGCGGCGCTTCGCCCGACGAACTGGCGCGGCTTTATTACGGCGCCGCCAAACGCTAAACTCGCGCGCGGTTATGTCCGACAACACCTCCGCGCTCGACGCGCACTCTCACGACGCGCACGCCGAAGATCAGGACGAATTGGATGCGGTGCCCATCGCAGAATGTGGCGAGCCTCTGGTTGATTTTCTCGCAGCGTGCCCTGCTCTGCTTTTGTCGCCGCGCCATCCGGTTTTCGAGTTTCCGCGCGTTCATCTGGTGCGCGAAAGCGTGGCGAGAATGCTCTGCGACGCGGCCTCGCGTCTGCCCGATGGTTTGAGGCTACAAATCGTGGAAGGTTACCGGCCCATCGCCGTGCAGCGCGAACATTTCAGACACGCGCTTCAGGAAGCCAAAAAACGCTTTCCCGACGCCGATGAAGCCACTCTTTCGCGCGAAGCGGGCCGCTATTCGGCGCCGCCCGATGCCATCACGCCGCCGCCTCACCTCACCGGCGGCGCGGTCGATGTTTCGATTGTGCGAGAGGATGGCAGCGAACTCGATTTCATCTCGCCCTTCGAGATGATGGATTTGCGCCACGCCGCGATGAACGCGCGCGGTCTATCGGAGCAGGCCGAGAAAAACCGCACCCTGCTGCGCGAGATTCTGGAGCCGACGGGCCTCACCAACTACGCCGACGAATGGTGGCACTGGAGCTACGGCGACAACGGCTGGGCCCTGCGTGTGGGCGCGAAGGCCGCGATTTATGACAAAATCGAGGTGCCGAGCGACGCGCACTGGGTCGGCGATATGAGTCAGTTGCCGTCGTAGGACAACACAAAGTCGCTCGACTGAAGTCGGCGCAGGCCGAAAGTTGGCACGAAGTGGCGGGGCACCCTCTGGGTCAGCGCCGACTTCAGTCGAGCGACTTTCGCAACAGATTTGAGTTTCTATGGCCGCTTCCTCCCTTTCCTTCCCAACCCTGCCACGCCGCACCGCGCCAATGCGGCGGCGCGTTTCGCGCGCAACCCGCTCGCGCTCACCGGAGTGGCAATTTTGATTTTTCTGCTCGCTCTCGCTTTTCTGGCGCCCCTGCTGGGCAGAGTTACCCCAGGCAGCAATGTTGTCGATCCTGGCCAGATTTTTCCTAAAGGCGTCGATGCGCTGGGCGTGCCGCATCCGCCAGGCGCGGGTTTTCTGCTTGGCGCCGACACTCTGGGCCGCGACGTGTGGACGCGCGCGCTTTTCGGCGCGCGGATTTCGCTCACGGTGGCGTTTTGCGCCATGCTCACTTCGACCCTTATCGGCACCCTTCTGGGACTTACCGGCGGCTTCTTCGGCGGGCGAACCGACCGTTTTCTGACGCGATTTACGGAAATTATCGCCTCACTGCCCACGATTTTGCTGGCCATCACCCTCGCTGTGGTTTTGCCGCAGCGCCTGCCCGATTTCTGGCTTTTCAAACTGCTGGGCGTCAATCCCGATTTGACCCTCTTTCGCCTGCTGCTGGCGATTGGTCTGGTGACGTGGACGGGCATCGCGCGCGCGGTGCGCGGGCAGACTCTGGCGCTCAAGGAACGCGAATTCATCGAAGCGGCGCGCGCTCTGGGCGTCTCCAACGGCGCGATTCTGCGCCGCCATCTGCTGCCCAACGTGCTGCCCACCGTCATCGTCCTCGCCACACTCGCGACGGCCAACACCATTTTGCTCGAAGCCGGACTTTCGTATCTTGGCCTGGGCGACCCCTCGACGCCTTCGTGGGGCGGCCAAATCGCCGCCGGACAGCCCTATTTCGCCACCGCGCCCTGGATCGTTTTAGTGCCAGGCGCGGCGATTGTGCTGGCCGTCACCGCCTTCAACCTCATCGGCAACGCGCTGCAGGACGCGCTTGAGACGCGATGAAATCCAGCAGAGGAGCGGAGGAGCAGAGGAGCGGAGGAGAAGGGGAAGGTAGAGCGATAAGGACGTTGTTTTCGCTCCAATATTACCCACTCCTCCGCTCCTCTGCTCCTCCGCTCCTCTGCTGGGTTCTCTCTCGTCTGTTCATCGCGTTTTTCGTCTACACGGGGCATTTGTCGCATCCGTTTCGGGAGGAAATCGAGGGTGGTTATGGCGGAGTGTCGAATTGGTGGTTGAACGCCTGGACGTATTATGATTCGGCGCACTTCCTCTCGATTGCGCGCGAAGGCTACAGCGCGGCCACGACGCCGTTTTTTCCGCTTTATCCGCTTTTGCTGCGAGTTTTCGGGCCGGATGAGAACGCGATGGCGCTGGGCGGAATTTTGGTTTCCAATCTCGCGTTTTTGGGCGCATTGTGGCTGTTTTTCGGTCTGACGCGCGAGATTTACGGCCCCGTCATCGCGCGGCGCGGCGTGTGGCTGCTGGCGTTTTTTCCCGCCGGAGCGTTCGGCATGGCCGTCTATACCGATTCGCTGTTCTTGTTGCTGGGATTGGCGGCTTTTGGCGCGGCGCGGCGCAAAACCTGGTTTTGGGCGGTGATTTTTGGCTTTTTGGCGGCTCTCACGCGCAATTACGGGCCGATTTTAAGCCTCGCGCTGTTTTTCGAGTGGCAGCGCCAACGCGATTCCGCAGAAGATCCGCGCCCGACTGCAATTCTGGCTCTCGCTGCTCCTCTGTTGGCTTTTGCTCTCGTGCAACTGTTTTTCGCGCAACAGTTCGGCGGCGCGCTCGCAGGAGTTTCGTCGCAGGGAAACTACTTTCGCGCTCTCACCTGGCCCTTTCTTCCGCTCTGGCGCGATTTCACCGGCATCGTGTCGGGCGCGCAGTTCAATATCGTGGCGCTTCTCAACCTCGGCGCCACCGTTCTGGCGTTGGTGTGGCTGTGGCGCCGCCGCGCCGTCGTGCCGCGCGCCGAGGCCGCGCTGTTGCTGGGCGTTTTGGCGATGCATCTCACGCTCGCGCGCACCATTCCGCCCTACACCAACGGTTCGCTGCGCTATCTGTTCGCGCTGTGGCTTTTCACTCAACTTCTGGCGCTCGAATGCGGTTTCTTCACGGCGAATCGGCTTCGTTTGGTCGTCGGATGGGCGATGTATCTCCTGCTTTGCGCCGTTCATTCTTATCTTTTCGGCCTCAAATCGTTTTTGGGGTGATAAATTCTCTTTCAATGCGTCGTTTTTTCGTCCTTTTGTTGTGTCTGGTTTCGATTGCGGGCTGCGCCCGCGCGCCGCGTGAAGCGGGCACCCTGCGCCTCGTCCAGGAAGGCGACCCATCGACACTCGATCCCGCCCGCTCCTACGACACCACCTCGATGCAGTTCGTGCGTTTGCTCTATCGCGGCCTGGTCGATTACGACCGCCAGGCCAACATCGTCAACGAAATCGCCCAAAAACGCGAGGTGTCGTCCGACGGCAAGACTCACACTTTCTGGCTTCGCAAAGACGTGCGTTTTCACGACGGCACGCCCGTCGTCGCCGAGAATTTCCGCTATGCCCTGGAGCGCGTTCTCGACCCCAAAACCGCTTCGGACGGCCTCTCGCTTTACACCGTCATCGACGGCGCCAAAGAGTGGAGTGAAGATCGCGCGGGGCCTAAAAAACTGAAGCACGTTCGTGGTATCGAGGTCGAGGGCGACCACAAAATCATTTTCCGTCTCACCCGCGCCGACGCCACCTTTTTGAATTATCTGACTCTGCCTTTTGCTTACGCCGTGAGCGAAAAATGGGTGAAAAGTCTGGGCGAAAAATCGCTTTCCGAAAATCCCAACGGCTGTGGGCCGTTCAAAATGACGGAGTGGGTGCACGACGGCTGGCTCACACTGGAAAAAAACGCGGATTATTTCCGACCCGAACTGCCCAAAGCCCAGCGCATCGAAGCGCGCTTCGGGATTTCGACCAGCCTGCAAATCATGCTTTTCGAGCAGGGCCAGATCGACATTTTGCCGGTGTCGGATGCGTTCGCGCCCGATTTTCTGCGTCTGACCCGCGACGCGAAATGGAAAGACCAGATCGTGCACGCGCCGATGATGGATGTGCGTTATCTGAGTCTCAACACCGAAATCAAGCCCTTCAACGACGTGCGCGTGCGCCGCGCCATGAACTACGCCATCAACCGCGACCTCATCGTGGGATTCCTCACCGGACGCGCCACCAAAGCGCGCGGCGCGCTCCCGCCAGGAATGCCCAGCTATAATCCGCAGCTTTTCCAATACCCCTACGACCCCCAAATGGCGCGCCGGCTGCTGAAAGAAGCGGGCTTCAAAAACGACCCCGACGCGCCCATTCCCCTGCTCTATTCCACCGCCGAACCCTGGATCGCCAGCGCCGCGCAGTCGATTCAACAGGATTTAAAAGCGGTCGGGATGAGCGTTTCGATCAGGCCAATGCGCTTCGCCGAACTTAAAGCCAAAGCCGGACAGCGTAAAACGACGCCGCTCGCCATGGGCGGCTGGATTCAGGATTTTCCCGACCCCGCCAACTTTCTCGATGTGCTGTTCAACGGCAAAAGCATCACGCCGACATCGAGCGTCAACCGCGCTTTTTATTCCAATCCGCAAGTGAACGCCCTGCTCGACAAAGCCGCCGTCGAAACCGACCGCGCCAAACGGCTGCAAATGTATCGCGACATCGAAAAAATCGTCGTCGCGGACGCGCCCTGGGTGTTTTTGCACCACACCGAACGCTACGTCGCGCGCCAGCCCTGGGTGACGGGTTTCGCGCTGCACCCGATGTGGTCGGCGACTTACGAATATGTGGGAGTCGAGTAAGAACAGAAGATTGGCCGCTTGCAAAAGTGTTCGCTCGACTAAAGTCGGCGCTGACCCAGAGGGTGCCCCGCGGCTTTCGCCGCTAACTTTCGGCCTGCGCCGAAACCAGGCAGTTTGGTTCCCGCGAAGGCGGGAAGTTAGCACGAAGTGCGGGGCACCCTCTGGGTCAGCGCCGACTTTAGTCGAGCGAACACAGCCCGTGCGTAAGTCCTACATTTTTAATTTTCATTATGCCTTCCTTTCTCCAAAAACTGCTGCGAAGCCTCGTCACGCTGTGGGGCGTGTCGGTCGTAATCTTTCTGCTCCTGTTCGTGGTGCCGCGCCTGGGAAAAACCGATCCCACCGAAGCGATGGCCCAGATGGTCGCGGGCGCGCACGCCGACGATGAAAACATCAAAAACATCAAAGCCGAACTGGGTTTGGATAAGCCGCTTCCGGTTCAATACGCCACCTTTATGCGGAAGGCGCTCACCAATGACCTGCGAAGCTATCGCAACGACGACCGCGTTTTTTCGGCGATTTTGCGCCGCTTTCCCGCGACTTTGCTGCTGGCGCTGACGGCGCTTTGCGTTTATCTTTGCGTTGCGGTGCCGATTAGCCTGGCAACTTCGAATCGCGCCGGAACCTGGGTGGATAAGAGCGCCCTGCTGCTGTCGGTGGTGGCGATTTCCGTCCCCACTTTTTGGCTCGGACGGCTGTTGCAGCATTATCTGGGCTACGAGTGGAGCCTGTTCAGCGTCGGCGGCGGCGCCACGCTGTGGAATCTGCCGCTTCCGGCGCTCACGCTGGGCATCGGCGGCGCGGCCTACTATTCGCGCCTGCTCCACGCCAATTTGCGCGGCGTGATGAAGCAGGATTACATCCGCGCCGCGCGCGCGCGGGGCGTGTCGGAGCGCAACGTGATGAAAAAACACGCCCTCAAAAACGCGCTCATTCCCGCCGTCGCGGTTTTGGGCGCCGAGTTCGCCTCCCTTCTGTCGGGTCTCATTTTCACCGAGAAAATCTTCGGCTGGCCTGGCATCGGCAGCCTGGCCGTCGATTCGGTCACCAACCTCGATGTTCCCATGATTATCGGCGTGGTTTTGTTCGCCGCGCTCATGGTGGTCGCGGCCAATATCCTGGTGGACATCGCTTATCGTCTCATCGACCCGCGCGTGCGGGCTTGAGGGAGACGGAATACGGGAGACGGAAGAGCTAAGCGCGAAACTCCAACTCCCGTCTCCCGTCTCCCGTATTCCGTCTCCCGACTACACTTTTCCCAATGATTTTAATGATCGACAACTTCGATTCGTTCACCTACAACCTCGTTCAATATCTGGGCGAGATGGGGTGTGATCTGGTCGTCAAACGCAATGACGAAATCACTCTCGAAGAAATCGAAGCCCTGCAACCCGAAAAAATCATCGTTTCGCCTGGCCCGTGCAGTCCCAGTGAGGCGGGCGTCTCGGTCGAGACGATTCAGCGTTTCGCCGGAAAAATCCCGATTCTGGGCGTGTGCCTGGGCCATCAGGCGATTGGCGCCGCGTTCGGAGGCCACATCGTGCGCGCCAAATCGCTGATGCACGGCAAAACCTCGCCCATCGAACACGACGGGCGCGGCGTTTTCGAGGGTTTGCCCGCAGAGTTCGAGGGCACACGCTATCATTCTCTGGTCATCGAGCGCGAATCGCTGCCGGAATGCCTGGAAATCTCGGCACAAACCGCCGACGGCGAAATCATGGGCGTGCGCCACAAGGAATGGGCGCTCGAAGGCGTGCAGTTTCATCCCGAAAGCATCCTCACGGGGGAAAACGGGCGGGAACTGCTGCGGAATTTCGTGGAGAAAATTGGTTAATCAGTTCTCACAAAGAAGACAAAGTTCTCACAAAGAGAACAAAGATTTTCTTAGTGTTCTTTGTGAGAACTTTGTCTTCTTTGTGAGAACCACCCTATGAATGTCTCTGAAGCATTGAAAGCCGTTTCGCACGGCGAAATTCTCTCCGAAAGCGAAGCGGAAAGCGTTTTGACCGATCTGGTCGAAGGCAATCCCTCGCAGATTCAGGTCGCGGCGTTTTTAGGTGTTTTGCGCGGGCGCGGCGAAGCGGTTTCCGAACTCACCGGTTTCGCGCGCGGCATGAGAGCGCGCGTCGTCCCCGTTGAGTGCGAATCGTTTCCGCTCGTGGACACCTGCGGCACCGGCGGCGACGCGCCGCGCGTGGGCGCCGGAACCTTCAACATCTCGACGGCGGCGAGTTTCATCGCGGCGGCGGCGGGCGCGCGCATCGCTAAGCACGGCAATCGCGCCGTGTCTTCCAAATCCGGCTCGGCGGATGTGCTGGAGGCGCTCGGCGTGCATCTCAATTTGTCGCCGCAGGCGATTGCGCGTTCGATTGACGAGATTGGGCTCGGTTTCATGTTCGCGCCCAATCATCATCCCGCGATGAAAAACGTGGCGCCCATTCGCCGCGAACTGGGCATTCGCACGGTTTTCAACCTGCTCGGCCCGCTCACCAATCCGGCGAACGCTTCACGGCAGGTGATGGGCGTTCCCGCCCACAAATGGCTGCGCCCGATTGCCGAGACTCTGCTCGCTTTGGGCTGCGAGCGCGCGTTCGTAGTTCACAGCGAGGACGGTTTGGACGAATTTTCGACCTGTGCGCCGACCGATTTTCTCGAACTCCGCGACGGAGAAATCCTCGAACATCGCCTCGAACCCGATTTTTTGGATCTGGCGTGCCTCGACGCCGCGAAACTGGCCGGCGGCGACGCCGCGCATAACGCGGTTCTGATTCTGCAAATTCTGCACGATGGCGAAGGGCCAAGCGCCGATATCGCCTGCCTCAACGCCGCCGCGATTTTGATGGTGACGGACATCGCCGATAGCTGGCCCGAAGCGATGAAACTGGCGCGCGCGACGGTAGCAAGCGGCGCGGCGCGCGAAAAACTGCATCAACTGCGTGGTTTCACCGAACAATACTCCTGAAGACGGGAGACGGAATACGGGAGGCAGAAGTTACAGATTCTGACTTCCGTATTCCGTATTCCGTATTCCGTCTCCTTCTCTCCATGATTCTCGATCAAATCGTCGCCGCGACGCGACTGCGTGTTGAAGCGCTCAAACAGCAAACCGACGTGCAAGCTCTCGAAAAACAGCTCGGTGAAGCGATGCCTCCGCGCCCTTTCGCGGCTTCGTTAAAGCATCCCGACCGGCTCGGATTGATTGCGGAGATCAAAAAAGCCTCGCCTTCCAAAGGCGTTATCGCGCCCGATTTCGACGCCGCGTTACAGGCCGCGATTTACCGCGATTCTCTGGCCGATTGTCTCTCGGTTTTGACCGAGCCGCAGTGGTTTCAGGGCGATTTGGAACACCTGAAAATTGCGCGCGAAGTGTCGGGCAGGCCGGTTTTGCGAAAAGATTTCATCGTCGATGAAATTCAAATCGTCGAGGCGCGGCTCGCGGGCGCCGACTGCATTTTGCTTATCGTGTCGGTTCTTAAAGACTGGGAAGTGCGCCAACTCAAAGCCGCCGCGCACCGTCTGGGCATGGACGCTCTGGTCGAAGTTCACCACGAAACCGATCTCAAACGCGCCCTTTTCAACGGCAGCGATTTCATCGGCATCAACAACCGCGATTTGCAAACTTTCGAGGTCGATTTGGGAACAACCGAGCGACTTCGCAAACTCATTCCCGACGGTTGCACCGTCGTGGCGGAAAGCGGCGTTTTCAGTCGAGCAGACGCCCAACGTCTGCGCGACGCGGGCGCCGATGCGCTTCTGGTGGGCGAAAGTTTGATGCGAAGCGGCGATGCGGCAACAGCTATCGAGGGATTATTGCAAGGCTGAAACAACTTGAGGGTTCGATAATGTCCAGGGGAGCGCACTGGCAAAAGCGGTGAGAAGGGACGCGGCAGCTTGACAAGTCGGGGGTGCGCGGAAGACACTGCGCGCCGAAAGCGACAGTTATTTTGCCGTCCCCATTACCGCCTTTATGCCGCTTCGCTCGTCGTTTCTTGCCCTGTGCGCCGTTTTTGCGGCCTGTTCTTCCCTTGTCCTCCCCAATGCCCACGCCCAGACCAAACGGCGCGGTTATACGCTGGGCTCGCGCTCCTTTTCGCTGCGATTGAATTTGCCGCGCTACTCGGCGGTTCGCGTTCAGCGCGCGCCCAAAGTGCTTCTGGCTCGACTGCCCGTTTCCGCCGCGCCGCGCCGCGTGATTACCGATGCGCCGCGCCGTGTGATTTATGATGCGCCCGTTGTCAGAGCCGCGCCCAACTCCATCGCTCTGGGAGCATATTTCTGGCAGGACGGCCAAACCGCGCCAGGCGATAGCGGCGCGGTGGCGGCGTGGCATTCGCGCACGGGACGTTTGCCCGCCGTGTGGCTGATTTATCAGAGTTGGACGGGCTGGAACCAGTTTCCCATCGAGCCAGCCCGTCGCGCGCGCGCCCTGGGCGGCCAACTCCTCATCACCTGGGAACCCTGGAGCGGCCAGATTCACGACCGCAACTGGAGCTGCGCCCGCGTCGCGGGCGGCGCTTACGACGCTTACATTCGCACTTACGCGCGCGCTGTGAGGGCCTCGCGCGTGCCGGTGATGATGCGCTTCGCCCACGAAATGAACGGCGATTGGTATCCCTGGGGCACGGCTTATTCGTCGCTTTCGCGCCGCAACAACGGCAACTCGCCCCAGCATTACGTGGCGATGTGGCGCCGTGTGGTGTCGATTTTTCGTCAGGAAGGCGCCTTCAACGCGACCTGGGTGTGGTCGCCCAACATCCTCTACTGGAATCGCGCCAATTCCCTTGAAGATCAAAATAGCGACTTGAGGGCGCTTTATCCTGGCCACGATTACGTCGATTGGATTGGTCTGTCGGTATACAACGACGCTTCCAAGCGCCCCTGGCAGACGTTTTCGACTCTTTTCGATGCCGCCTACCACACGGTGACGCGCATCTCGCCCAAACCCCTGATGGTCGCCGAAATGGGCGTCACTGAGGTCGGCGCGCCGTCGGGAACCAACAAAGCGGCGTGGATTTCTCAGACCTTGCTCAATGAAATTCCAACTCGCTACCCGCGCGTCCGGCTCGTCAACTGGTTTTGCCGCGACAAAACCGCCTTCGGCGAGGCCAATTATCGCTTCGATTCCTCGCCCGCGTCGCTGCGCGCCTTTCGCGTCGCGGTCAATTCGCCGCTCTATCGCGGCCAGATTGCGGGACGTTGAAACTTCGCCAATGCGGTAAACCAAGAGTTCCCGCCTCGCGCGGGAATTCTATGAACACGTTTTCCCCCGATACCGATCAGTCGCCGCAGGGCGAAGTCGCTCACGCCGTCGCCGCGCAGTTTTCCGAGTCGTCCCTGGGCCATTTTGGGCCTTACGGCGGCCAGTTCGTGCCGGAAACCCTGATGGTGGCACTGCGCGAACTCGAAGAGGTTTACGACGACGCGCGCCAGGACGCCGAATTCGCCGCGCGTTTGTCGCAGCTTCTGCGCGATTTCGCCGGTCGTCCCACGCCGCTTTATCACGCGGAGCGCTTGTCGCAGCATTTTGGCGGCGCGCAGATTTTCCTCAAACGCGAAGATCTGCTTCACACCGGCGCCCACAAAATCAACAACGCACTGGGTCAGGCGCTTTTGGCGCAGCGCATGGGCAAGCCGCGTCTCATCGCTGAAACCGGCGCCGGACAGCACGGCGTGGCGACGGCGACCGTTGCGGCGCGGTTCGGCTTCGAGTGCGACATCTACATGGGCGAAGAAGACACTGTGCGCCAGAGTCTCAACGTGTTTCGCATGAGGCTGCTGGGGGCGCGCGTGATTCCGGTTTCGAGCGGCTCTAAAACCCTCAAAGACGCCACCAACGAAGCGATGCGCGACTGGGTGACCAATGTGCGCCACACCCACTACATCATCGGCTCGGTCGTCGGCCCGCACCCGTTTCCGACCATGGTGCGGGATTTCCACGCCATCACCGGCCAGGAAGCGCGCGAACAAATCATGGAACAAACCGGCGCCCTGCCCGACCTGTGCATCGCGTGCGTGGGCGGCGGCTCCAATGCGATGGGCCTGTTTCATCCTTTTGTCGAAGACGCGGGCGTGGGGTTAATCGGCGTCGAAGCGGCGGGGGACGGTCTCGATACCGACAAGCACGCCGCGCCGCTCAATCGGGGCAGCAAAGGTGTCTTGCATGGTTCGCTGTCTTACATCATGCAGGACAAATGGGGCCAGATTCAGGAAACCCACTCGATCTCGGCGGGCCTCGATTATCCAGGCGTGGGGCCGGAACACGCCCATCTCAAGGACACGGGCCGCGCGCGCTACGTCGGCGTCACCGACACAGAAGCGCTCGAAGCGTTGCAACTGCTCTGCGAAATCGAAGGCATTTTGCCGGCTCTGGAAACCTCGCACGCGCTGGCGTATTTAAAGGAAGTCGCGCCCCAGATGTCGAAAGAAGCGACGATTATCGTCAATTTGAGCGGTCGCGGCGATAAAGATATCAACACGGTGCGCGCGGCGCTGGACGATTGATGTGGCGTTTGATATGCGGTTTAGCGCCGATTCAAAACGTGCAAAAACCGCAAACGGCAAAAAGCGGTTTTTCGTGCGCTCCTATGCTCAAAATGCGGTATTATCCCGCAAATTTGCGGGTTAATAACATTGTTAGCCCGCTGCGCGCAACGTGATTTCGCGTTGAAATAATAGGAACATGATGAGACGGTTAAAACGATATTTGTGGATTGCTCTCTTGGCGATTGCGGCTCCTGGTGCGTATTACGGGTTTGAGCAATGGATGTTCTGGCGCAATTACGTTCGTCCTGTTGTCTGGCAGTCATGGCATGTTGCTCTACCGCAAGGTGGTGCCGTTGAATATCGTAATCAATCTCCGCGTATGCGGATGATGGGGCCTACTGACACTACGAAACTACTTATCTGGACAAATAAAGATAATCATACTCAGGAATATCCTATTGATATGATTGGTGGTGGCTATCAAGACCTTGAAATCCGCATTCGTGACGATGAGAAAGGAATATGGTTAATAGCTTGGGATTGGAAGGAGATCGTAGCAACCCTTGACCTGAACAGTGGAAGATTCACGGGAGCGCGAGGAACCCCTTACGACAGGAATGGCTTGCAGGACGAAAGCACACAATCTGGTCATCCCAAATGGGCAACAATGAAGGGTGGACGTTCATTGGAACGCAAAAAGCTTCAATAGCTGACACTCCGTCCTTACGTCGTAAACAGCGGGCTAACCAATCGTTGCACCCGACCGCATCCAGCTTCGTTCGTTCCTCACTACGCTTCCTGCGGCGGGTGAACTCAACCGTTAGCTTGCTGCGCGCGACTTGGTTGCACGCGGAGCCTTTTGAACGGCAAACTTACAAAATGATGAAAGACCTAACATGAAACATTCTTCTCGTAAGCTATTCGCCGCATTCGCTTTGGCAATCACTCTCATATTTTGAGGCTTTTATCGTAACCGCTGCATGGATGATTACTACAAGACTACTCCATTTGTTGGCGGAGAGGCCGGAGGCAAAGAAGACCGGCGCAAAGGTGCAGAGAGAAATACGATTAAAACCTTATCCTCAATGATAAAGCACTGTCCAAATTCTTCTCGCTACATCGTCACATGGTCTTACGACGGCGAAGGGCCTATGGGTGGTTATGTATCCGGCAAAACGGTGTTTGATCGTAAACGAGCAGAACTGCGGGAGTCAATTGAGACTGGGGGCTGGTTCTTGATCGAAAAACTGACGAAAGTGAATGTGACCGACATTCATGCAGTAGCACAATACAAGGGTGACACTGGCGTTCTTAAACAGCGATTGAACCGAAGGGGAAGAAAATAATAGCATCCAACAGCAAGTTAACAAGGCGCTGCACCCAGCCGCCTTATATGGTTATTGACGGTGGTAAGGAGAAGAAGCCTGTGGTTTTGGCGTAATCTCAAAGTAAAGCCGCAACCGTTTACAGCCTGAACTTCGGTCGTTCCTCCCTTTGCACTGGCTTTCGGCGGCGGGTGGGTTTATAAAACTCGCAGACGAGCGCTCCAATCTGGGCACGACGCTCGCGGCTCACGGTGCGCGCCTGGTCGCCGACCCGCACCCAGAAGCAGATTTTTTCCGCCGCTCCGACAACTACGGTTTAGCCAGGCGCGGCCTCGTCGCTCGCACCGTTTCGAGTTTTAACCTGCACGTCGACTACCACCAACCCAGTGATGCAGCCCACACTCGCACTGTGGCTTCGACTGCTGGCACGCAGCCCAGTGCTTTTGCGTCACGCGGCGGTCTTTCTTTTGCCGCCCAGTGCGTTAAGATAATCTTAAAGATAATCTTCATTCACGCTTTTTTGTCACTGCTCGGCGCCAGGGGCCAGTGCCCTGGGCTTTGCGGTCGCTGCAATTCCAAAGGAAATTACCCTTATGGCGCGCGTCGCCCTCAACAACCTTCGCAAGACATTTACAGACTCCCAAACCAAAAAAGAAGTGCGCGCCGTCAACGACCTCAACCTCGACATTCGCGACGGCGAGTTTCTGGTGCTGGTCGGGCCTTCGGGCTGCGGCAAATCGACCGCGCTGCGGATGATCGCCGGCCTGGAAGAGGCGTCGTCGGGCGAAATCGCCATCGGCGAGCGCGTGGTTAACGACGTGGCGCCGCGCGACCGCAACATCGCCATGGTGTTCCAAAACTACGCGCTCTACCCGCACATGAGCGTTTACGACAACATGGCCTTCGGCCTCAAGCTGCGCCGCCTGCCCCCAATCTGGCGCCAGCTCTCCAACATGGGGGACGCGCGCCGCATTCGGAGCGAAATTGACTCTCAAATCAAAGAAGCCGCCGAAATGCTCGACATCACGCACCTGCTGGATCGAAGGCCCAGGGCGCTTTCGGGCGGCCAAAGGCAGCGCGTGGCGCTGGGACGGGCCATCGTGCGCCATCCCGAAGTCTTTTTGCTCGATGAGCCGCTTTCCAATCTCGATGCCCAACTGCGCGTGCAAACCCGCGCCGAACTCATCAAACTGCACCGGCGCCTGGGCGTGACCACGATTTATGTGACCCACGATCAAGTCGAAGCCATGACGATGGGGCAGCGCATCGCGGTGATGAAAGACGGCGTTTTGCAGCAGTGCGATGCGCCGCTCACCATTTATCACCAGCCGGCGAATATGTTCGTGGCCGGCTTCATCGGCACGCCCGCGATGAACTTCGTTCCGGCCCAGATGAAGTTGGAAACGGGAAGCCGTCCCGCCGTGGACGCCGAATCGTTTCAGGTTTCACTGCCGCAAGAGCGCGGCGCGGCGCTGGCGAATTACGCCGGAAAAAGGTCGTTTTCGGCATCCGTCCCGAAGACATTCACGACCGCGAACTGACGCCGCCTTCCGCCGCCGACACCGGCAACGTGGTCACGATGCAGGTCGAAGTGGTGGAGCCGATGGGTTCGACTTCGGTGGTTTATCTGCGCGCGGGAGGGCACTCTTTGATCGCCCAACTCGACGCCGCCACCAAAGCGCGCGAAGGCGGCACAATCGATGTGGTTATTGATACCGCCGCGAGTCATATTTTCGACGCGGAGACGGAACGGGCGGTGGTTTGAAATGGCGGAAAAACAGCTTGAAACGGGGACTGTGACGAAATCAACTTTCAGGTCTGATATTCCTGTTCCGGATTCAGTATGGCACATTTCTGTCTTCGTTATGGTTTTGGGTATCTTTCGCGAGTTGTCCCGTTTGTCAGCACGCACTAATCATGATGCGATGAAGTGGTTTTACGTTTTTAGCGTATTGGTTTTGATGGCGCTTTGCGTGTATGCGTGGGCAAAGATAAATAAATGCCTTTCCCAAAGGTATGAGAGTGTTGCTTTAATGAACGCAGAAGAAAAGAACGAACTGGTAGAAGAACAAGCCAAGTATTTTCGATATCAACTCCGAAGCGCTTTGCTAATCGGTTTCTGGGGCACGCTACTGCCTGTTCTACTGTTCTATTTCTTCAACGCAGTGGATTTGCCTTCTGTCGCTGTTGCGCTCATAGATCCGCGCCTCTTTTTATTTTGCTGGTCTCTTGTCATTTGGCGGGCTGTCATGTCGATTTATTATTTGCGAAAACTCAAGCAGACACAGCAGCCGGTTTGAATTGACCAGAAATCAATGGACAGCTTCGGGTGGAGGCAGTTGTTGTGAAGCGTGACAGTTGTCATTCCGATGAGGCACGACGAGGAATCGGTTTCAACGTCTTAGGACTTACGCACGGGCGTGTTCGCTCGACTGAAGTCGGCGCTATGGGCACTTCGTGCTAACTTTCGGCCTGCGCCGAAACCCCGCAGTTTGGTTCCCGCGCAGGCGGGAAGTTAGCACGAAGTGCCCATAGCGCCGACTTCAGTCGAGCGAACACAGCCCCTGCGTAAGTTCTATGTCCACCCATCCACTGCCAGTTGGAGGAAACCGTCACCGATTCCTCGTCGTGCCTCCTCGGAATGACAGGCCTCACGCCTGAAAAAGTCGCTCAAGTCCAAACCGCCAAAATTCCCCAAATTTTATGTCCAACTTTCATTTCCTGATTCGCCGCCTCTTTTTCCTCTGCGCGGCGCTGTGGTTTTGTTCCACGCTGGCGCTGGCGCAGACGCCGCGCACCAAACTGATCGTGTGGGGCCTGCAATCGGGGCCGGAGACGGCAGGATTGGACGCGCAGGTCGCCGAGTTCGAAAAGCGCAATCCCGATATTGATGTCTCGCTGCTTTCGATGGGCGCGGGCGCGATGAACCCGCAAAAACTGATGACTTCGATTGTCGGCGGCGTGCCGCCGGATCTGATTCAACAAGACCGCTTCACCATCGGCGATTGGGCTTCGCGCGATGCGTTTCAACCGCTCGACCGCTTCTTGGAAGCCGATAAGAACAGCGCCAATCCGATTCGGCCCGAAAATTTTTATCCCGCCGCCTGGAAAGAAGCGCTTTACAAAGGCCACGTTTACGCGATTCCGACCGGCATCGACGACCGCCTGCTTTATTACAGCCGCAAGATGTTCCGCGAGGCGGGGCTTGATCCCAATCGCCCGCCGCGCACCTGGGACGAACTGCAGCTCTACGCCAAAAAGCTCACCAAACTCAATCCCGACGGCACTTTCAAGCAGATCGGTTTCATTCCCAACTACGGCAACTCCTGGCTCTACCTTTATTCGTGGCAAAACGGCGGCGAATTTATGAGCGCCGATGGCCGCATCTGCACGCTCGACAACCCCTATTCCGTGGGCGCGCTCGACTACATGGCCGATTTTTACGACCTTTTGGGCGGCTACGACAAGGTCAACATCTTCCAATCCGGCTTTCAGGGCGCCGAGCAAGACCCGTTTTTCACCGGCAAAATCGGCATGGTGATTAACGGCTCGTGGAACCTCAACAACATCGCGCGCTACGCTCCCGACCTCGATTTCGCCGTCGCTCCCGCGCCCGTGCCGCGCGAACGCTTGGAAGGCAAAGGCCGCTTCAGGGGACAGCCGACCTACACCACCTGGACGGGCGGTTTTTCGCTCGCCATTCCCGCCGGAGCGCGCCATCCCAACCAGGCATGGCGATTCCTCAAATGGATGACCAGTGGGGAAGCCGCCCTGCTCGGCGCCCGCGCGCAACGCAAGTTCAGCGAGTCGAAGGGCCGTCCCTTTGTCTTCGCGCTCAGCGCCAACGCTCGCACCAACGAACTGCTGCTCAAGCACGTCCCGCCCGCCAACCCGCGACTGCGCGCCGCTCAGCAGGAATTTATCGGCCTGCTGCCCGTCGCCAAATATCGGCCCGTCACCTTCGTGGGCCAGACGCTGTGGGATGCCCATGTGCGCGCCTTCGAGCGCGCCTGCCAGCACGCTCAGACGCCGCAGGCCGCGCTCACCGAACAGCGACGCCTGGTGCAAAAAGAACTCGACAAAGCCTTCGCCCGCCAGAGCCTGCCCCTCTTTTCGTTCGGGACGCCTCTGGCTGTCATCGTCGCGCTCGCATTGGGCGGACTGGGTTTTGGTGCGACGCGGGTGCGTCGCCAGATCGGGCGTTCGCGCTCCGCCAAAAGCGAAGCGCTCGCCGGATACCTGATGGCGTCGCCGTGGATTCTGGGCTTTTTGATCCTCACGGCGGGGCCGATCATCGCTTCGATCTTGCTCGCGTTTAGCGATTACGACGTGCTGCACGCGCCGCGCTACGCCGGACTCTCCAACTTCCAGACGCTTTTCACCGACGACCGCGAACTCATCGGCAAAGCGTTTTACAACGCGGCCTATCTTTCGATTATTGGCATTCCGCTCGGCATGGCGACGGGACTGGCGATTGCGATGCTGCTCAACATGAAAGTCAAGGGCATGGCGTGGTATCGCACCGCGTTCTACATCCCCGCGATTGTGCCGGCGATTGCTTCCGCCGTGCTGTGGGCGTGGATTCTGGCCGGCGATCCCAACAAGGGCCTACTTAACGCGCTGTGGAAAGCCTCGCTGACCGAATGGTTCGGCTGGCTGCCGCCAGGCTGGTTCGGCGTCGCCGACTGGGCCAAGCCAGGTTTGATTACCCAGGGATTATGGGGCGCGGGCGGCGGCATGATTTTGTGGCTCGCGGGTTTGCAGGGCATCCCATCGAGCCTCTACGAAGCGGCGCGCATCGACGGCGCGCGCGGCTGGAGCCAATTCCGCCACGTCACGCTGCCGATGCTCTCGCCCTACATCTTTTTCAACCTGATTATGGGCACCATCGGCGCGCTTCAGGAGTTCGACCGCGTTTACGTTCTGGGCGGCGGCACCGGTTCGGGCGGGCCGCTCGATTCGCTTCTGGTGCCGGTGCTGTATTTGTTCAACAATGCGTTTCGCTTCTTCAAGATGGGCTACGCCAGCGCGATTGCATGGGTGGTGTTCCTGGTGATTCTGGGCCTGGCGCTACTGCAATTGTGGGCGCAGAAATACTGGGTGCATTATGAGACGGATAAGAGATAGGGGAACGACGACGTGTGAACCTCCCCCGCCTCCTAAGAAGCAGTTTTGGAAGTGCCCGTAGGGGCGTAGCGTGCTACGCCCAGGGCGTTGGAGAAACCTTCTTATGACGCGCGCACTCAGGGTTTTGGGCGTAGCACGCTACGCCCCTACGGGCACTTCCAAAACTGCTTCTTAAGGGAGATTTAGGAAGTCACACATTTCATAACTTCTTCAGCCATTCAACACCCCAAACACCATTATGTTCGCCTTCTTCTGGCTTATCGCCATCCTCCTCAGCGTGGGGGCTTTCGTCGTTTTGCTCAGCGCCCTCGTGGCGTCGGTGCGCGTCCTCCAGCCGTCCGGCATCGTCGTGAGCGCGTTTTTGATGCTCGCACTAGGCGCCGCCGTGTTCTGGGTGCAAAACCCCCTTCTCATCGCGCTGCTGGCATTGGTTGCGGTCGCAGCCTCGCTTTTCCTGGTGCGGCGCAACACGCGCAACGCTTCGCACGCCGCGCAGGTGATCAAACTCTCCGCCGCGCAAATTTCGCTTCTGGCGGGGTCGCTGCTCTTTCTGGTGCCGTTCGCGTGGCTGCTCTCGGCCTCGCTCAAAGCCGACGACGAACAGGCCGTGTTTCCGCCCGTCTGGATTCCAACTCAGCAGGTAACCAGCGCAACGCTGCTCAACGCCGAAAAAGAAGCGGCGGGGCTGTCGTGGTATGGCAAGGACACCGCGAAGCCGATTAAAGTCGCCGAAGTCGCCAATTTGCCATCGGGAGCCATCGAAGTGAAGCCGGTCGATGCGCCCCAGGCCGCAACTTTCGTGGCGACGCGCGACCAACTCACCAAAATCCGCCAGGTCGCGCCGCGCTGGGAGAACTATTCGGAAGCACTGGAATTTCTGCCGCCCGAAACGCATTTCGGTCTCACCTTTCTGGGCAACACGCTCTTCCTGACCATAATGACCGTCGCGGGCACCCTGCTCTCTTCGTCGCTGGTCGCCTACTCGTTCGCGCGCTTGAACTGGCCTGGCAAGAACCTGCTCTTCGTGGTGCTGCTGGCGACGATGATGGTGCCCGCCGCCGTCACCATGATGCCGCAGTTTCTCATCTTCCGGTCGCTGGGCTGGGTCGATACGCTTCTGCCGTTGTGGGTGCCGGCGTTTTTCGGGTCGGCTTTCAACATCTTTTTGCTGCGCCAGTTTTTCATGTCGATTCCCACCGAACTCGAAGACGCCGCCAAAATCGACGGCTGCGGGCCGCTGGGCATCTACTGGCGCATCATGCTGCCCCAGGTCAAACCGGCCCTCGCCGCGATCAGCATCATGGGCGTGATGGGCGCCTGGAACAACTTCCAGGGGCCGCTGATTTACCTTTCTTCGCCGGAAAAAATGACCCTCGCCTACGCGCTGCAACTCTACCAGCAACAGCACGGCGGCGAACCTGGCCTGCTCATGGCGGCCTCGACCCTCGTGGTGCTGCCCATCATCGTGCTCTTCTTTTTCACCCAGCGCTACTTTATCGAAGGCGCTTCGCTGAGCGGCCTGGGCGGGCGCTGAGGGTTCAGTTTTCGAGATGATTAAACAACATCACGGCACCTTTGCGTTATCAAAGGGATTTCGTTTGCGGCTCGGCCCACATTGAGACAGCGATAACACGAAGCGCGATGTAACCCAGCACCAGACCACCGCCGAAAATTAGCGTTACGGGCAAAGGATGTGGATGAGAGCCGGAATCAATAAATTGACCCCCGATGGCCTGCATCAGCGATAGGGGCCTGGTAAGAGCGTCCCAGCTGTTCCAACGCAAAAAGCGGCCCAGATAGATTCCAAAACCACAGAGCAGTAGCGAACCTGTGGCAACCATCCAGCCCACCACTTTGCCGAACGTGTGTTCCACAACACGGTGAACCGTGACCACCGAGAGATAGCCGAGCAGCGTGCCGGTTCCGGCACACGAGAGCAGCACCGCCAAAACGAACCACAACGGCACGGGCGGGCGCGGGGAGAGATGAATAAAGTCAGTGAGAATGTAAGGCGCGTTAGGCAGGAAAAGCAGCCACAAAGCGAAGCAGAGCGCAGCCAAACCTCGACGGCTGCGCTGGAGCGCGGCTTGAAACGCAGCGCTCCAGAACAAGGGCACGCTCGCCAGGAACAGATTCCATATCAGGCCCAGCGCTATCCAGTTGGCAGTGAGTTCACTGCGAACAAGCAGCAGGGTGATGGACCAAAGCAGCAGCGCTCCCACCACAACGAGCCGCTGCCGCGCGCCGGACATCTTCATGGCAAACAGCTTACGGCGTGGTGGCTGCTGGCGCGACAGCCCGCACGCGGCCCCGCGACACAACCTGCAGCATCTTGGCTGTTCTTCAGACACCCCCTTTTCTCTCTGGGAAGCCAGGTGGGGCGCGCCAGTTCCACCTCGCGAAAACTTTTCCCAGCACATCGTGATTCGCTGACGAGAGAGCGCACCCCAAGTCGAAAGCGCCGCCGCGACACGACATACTATAAATCCTCCTTGAACACGTCACTGTGAGCCAGAATGAAAATCGCGACGGATCGGTTTGCTCCCAGGAAAGCACTCCACAGCGTTTGGCCCATAACTCGTATTGCGCCGACATGGTTTGGGCACGCTGCAACGGGGCGGATGCAAGATTGTGCATTTCGGCGCGGTCGGCTTCCATGTCATAAGCTGCCAGGTGTTGCCGGAGTTGAAGCTCGGCATCAGTTTTCAGCGTCCGTCGCGCAAAGCGGGAGTTTGACTTCCTCTCCCTGCGCGAGAGGGAGGCGAGCCGTCACTTTTCAACAAATCCGCAACACTGGTTAATAATGAGAAAAAGCGCACGCGAGGGGATCGCGTGCGCTTTTGAACGGTGTTGGCCCCAGGGGAAGCCGCTACTGAGTTTGCTCTTGCTGTGCGGCCTGGTTCACATTTTCTGCGTTTCCATTCTCCCCTTCCTGGCGCGTGTTGGCAGCGTCGCCGGAGATTCCCATCGTTTTATTGAAAGCGTCGTGAGCGGCGCGAATTGCGCTGTCGCGCGTGGTGGCGAGGGGGCGAAGCTGCTGCTTTTCGGCTTCGGTCAGGCGGGTGCCGTTGGCGTTGGGCAGAAGTTCGCGCGCGCTCTGGCGATACTGGCTTTGAGCCGTCTCGATGGCCTCGTTGCGCTTGGCGAGCGCAGCGCGCAATTTGGCTTTCTGTTCGTCGGTGAGCGGGCGGCCATTGTTGGCCTGCTGAATCTGGCGCTCGGCTTTGAGTTCGTCGGATCGGGCGGCCAACTGGTCAACCGTGACGCGCAGAATGGAGGCCACGTTTTGCTGCATATTGTCGCGCGCGGCGCTAATGGCTGCATCGCGAACTTCGGCCAACTCGCGCACCTGCTGCCTCTGGGCATTGGAAAGCCGAGTTGGATCGGCGTCCTCGCCAATCAGGGCCTGGGCGCGTTGGCGATACTGGCCCTGCGCCGCTTCGATAGCCAGATTGCGCTCGGCGACGGCCTCCAGCATTCGCTGTCGCTGCGGGGCCGTCAACTCTTGTCCGGTGAGGGCTTCGGCTTCTCGGACGGCGAGTTGGGTGTCCTGCACGTTGCGGGTGCGCCGGAGGATGTTTCTGGCTTCGGCAGCGCGGCGAGCCTGGTTGGCAACGCCGACGCGACCCCGACCGCGCTGCGCCTCACTGATCTCGGCCCAGCCCGCCGTGAGAGTAAAAACCGTCGCGGCGGTGCCGATGAGCCATGCATTACGTTTCATCATCTTGAATTCCTCGAAAATTGAAATAAAGGCGTTTGGAAATCGGGTTCCAAAATCGCTGCCCTTTAGAACGCTCCCTGCAAAGACAAGTTGCGAAAGAAAGTATGGATTCCCGATGACCGCGTAACTTCCAACTTGCGGCTTCAAACGCCAGCCAAACCTGGTATAACTCAGCGAAATGCCCAAAGACCACTGCTCGTTGTGTGGCGATCTGAATCCGCTCGATGTGGCCTACTGCCGTCGCTGTCGATACCGCCTGCCCTGGGCGGACGCGGTTGAAGGCAGTGCGACACCGCCGCTGCAAAAGTCGAAAGTCGAGCAAGCGCTTCAAGACCGGCTCAAACAGGAGGGTTTGTTGCCGGATCGTCTGGTGGTGTGCCGCTACTGCGAGCAGCCCATCGAAGTCGAGGCGAAACAGTGTCCTCATTGCGGGCGCTGGCTGGTTCACCAAAACCACGAATTCGAGTTAGACCCCTGGCAAACCGATTTCGATGAAAAAAGCACGGCCCACGTCCAAATCATCCGGCCCAGAGCCGGCTGTTTCGCCATCGTGCCGCTTTTGCTTTTCACCCTGGTCTGGATGCTCCCCTAAGCCATCACAAAAAATAGGAGACTTCGCCCGCCACCACGCGCTTCAAGCCGTCCGCCGAGCGCAGCAGAAGGGCGCCGTCGCCGTCCACACCGGCCACAACTCCCAGCATTGAAGCGCCCTCGCTTTCAAAACGCGCGACTTCGCCGATGCCCCAGCAGCGGCGCTCGAAATCGGCGCGCACCTCGTCCCAATCTCGCTTAAAAACATCGTCCAGTTCGCTCAAAACCGCCATGAGAACAAGTTCGACATCCCAATCGCGCCCGCTTAGCAGGCGCAGCGACGAGGCGGGAAAAATCGGACGCTCCGGCAACTCTTCGATGCTTTGGTTGAGGTTGAGGCCAATCCCAATCACGATTTTCGGGCCTTTAGCTTCGCCTAAAATGCCGCCGATTTTGCGCGGCGCGCCATCGGGGTCGAATCCCAACACATCATTGGGCCATTTGAGGCCGATTTTCAACGCTGTGAGTTTTTCCAGCGCCCGCGCCACGCCCAGCGCCGTCATCAACGACCAAACCGCGCTGTTTTGCGGCGATTCGGGCCGCAAAACCAGCGACAAATACAACCCCGCGTCGCGCGGCGATTCCCAATGCCGCCCCAATCGCCCGCGCCCGCCGCTTTGCGCGCGCGCCACCACCGCCGCGCCGTGCGGCGCTTCGTCCCAATCGAGCGCGACACGGTTGGTGGAGTCGGTGGTTTCGAGGCGTAAAATCGGTTCGCCGATCATGATTCGGAATACGGGAGACGGAATAGGGGAGACGGAAGATGCGAGCCGCGCTTAGCTCTCTCGTCTCCCGTATTCCGTCTCCCAAATCTAAATCTCCACGTCCAGACCGATATCGAGCGACTTCGCGCCGTGCGTGAGCGCGCCGACCGAAATCAAATCGACCCCACTCTCCGCGATGGCGCGCACCGAGTGCAAATTGACGCCACCCGATGCTTCCGCCAGCGCGCGCCCGCCGATAATCGCCACGGCCTGTTTCAAAATGTCCGGCCCCATGTTGTCCAGCAAAAGGATGTCGGCGCGCGCCGCCACCGCTTCTTCAACCTGCGAAAGCGTGTCGCATTCGACCTCGATTTTCACGGCGTGGCCGATGCTGTGGCGCGCTCGCTCCACCGCTTGCGAAATGCCGCCGCACAGCGCGATGTGGTTGTCTTTGATGAGGATCAAATCATCGAGCGCGAAGCGGTGATTGCTCCCGCCGCCGCAGCGCACCGCGTATTTTTCGAGCAATCGCAGTCCTGGCGTGGTTTTGCGCGTGTCGGCGATCACGGCTTTGGTGCCTGCGACGGCCTCGACAAACTGGCTCGTTAAAGTCGCGATGCCCGATAATCGCTGCGCGAAATTGAGCGCGACTCGTTCGGCGCTGAGTAGCGCGCGGCCCCTCGCTTCGACGCGCATCACCGTCGTTCCTGCGCTGACTTTCTGGCCTTCCTGGGCCAAAATTTCGACCTGGGCACTCGCATCGAGAGTTTGAAAGGCGATTTGGGCGAGGTTCAAGCCGCAAACCACGCCAGGGGCGCGAAAATTCATCGCCGCGACGCCGCGCAAAGCGGCGGGAATGAGCGCGTCGGTGGTGATGTCGCCGGAGCGCAAATCCTCGCGCAGCGCGTTTTCGACAAAGGGACAAAGCAGCAAATCAGTCATGGTAGGCGTGAAGTTGCAAGTATGACGGCGCCACTTCATCTGTCAGCCAGACGCCGTTTTCGCTGCGATAAAAGACCTGTCCATCGGCGCTCATGCGCGCCGCATCGACGGCGAAAATTAGCGGTTTTCCGTGCCGCGCGCCGACTTTGCGCGCAGTTTCGACATCGCTCGACAGATGAACGTGATGGCGGCGCATCTTTTTCAGGCCCTCGCGGAGCAGCAACTCGCGGTTTTGGGCGCCCGTGCCGTGAAAGAGCGTCGCGGGCGGAATTTGCGCTTCCAGTTCGAGATCGACTTCGATGCTGTGGCCCTGATTGGCGCGAATTTTGGCTTTCGCCGCGTCGAAAGCGAAGCGCTGCTTGTCGTTTTTGGCCACGACTTCTTCCAACTGCGCGCGCGACAATTCCATCCCAAACTTTCGGGCCGCCGCCAACAGTTTCTCGACTTCGACCCAGCCGCCGCTTTCCAATTCCAGTCCAATGCGCTGGGGCGCGTGGCGCAGATGTTTGGAAAGCCATTTCGACTTTCTGATGATTTCCTGCGAGTTCATTGCTCGCAGTTCAACACAGAGAACACGGAGAGACAGAGGAAAAAGAGGATTTTCAAGAAGGCAAAACCTCAAAAAACTCTCTGTTTCCTCTGTCTCTCCGTGTTCTCTGTGTTTAATCTTTCTTCTGACAGTTGGGACAAAAGTGATAGCTGCGCGCCGTTTTACCCGCGCCCAAAACGCCGCGTTCGATGAGGGCGCCGCAGTTGTCACAGCCTTCGCCTTTGCGCCCGTAGATTTGCGGGATGAACTCGCCGAAGTGCCCGAACGTGTCCTGATAACCGCCATCTTTGAGCGTGGCCCCACGCGCCGCAATCGCCCGTTCCAGCGTCGGACGCATAAACCCCACTAACTCGCGCAGTTTTTCGACGGGAATCTCACTCGCGCGCGCTTCAGGATGAATTTTGGCCAGAAAACAGACTTCATCCGCGTAAATGTTGCCCAGTCCCGCCACCAAATTCTGGTCTAAAATCGCCGCTTTGATGCGGACATTCTTTTTCGACAGTTTTTGGACGATTTTCTCGGCATTGAAATCGGCGTCGAGCGGTTCCGGCCCCATTTTGTGCAGAAAATCGAGTTCGCGCGCCACGCCCAGTTTGCCGAAGGTGCGCGGGTCGGTGAAAACCAGCCGCTTGCCGTTCGAGAGGCGCAACACGCCCTGAATGTGGCGGTGCAGCGCCTCGCTTTCAAACTGCGCGTCGTCCTCGACGTGGAGGCGTCCGGTCATGCCGAGATGCACGAGGAGCGAGTCGCCGCTTTGGAGGGGAAAATAAATCTGCTTGCCGCGCCGTTTGGCCGCGACGATGGTTTGGTTACGGGTGCGCGCGCCAAATTCATCAATCGAAGGAAGGGTGATGCGCGCGGTGCGCGCCCAGGAATGGAGAATGCGCTCTCCCACGAGTTGTGGTTCGAGTTGGGCGCGCACAGTTTCAGCTTCGGGAAGTTCGGGCATAATTTTGGGAAGACGGGAGACAGAATACGGAATTCGGGAGACGTTCCCGCCAGCACTTCCGTCTCCCGAATTCCGTTTTCCATGATTATTTCTTCGCGGCGTCATCCGCTTATTCAACTCGCGCGCGCTTTGCACAGTGGCAAAGGACGGCGCGAGAACGGTCTGTTTCTCATCGAAGGCCGCAACGTGGTCGCGGCGGCTTTGGAAAGCGAGTTTCCGTTGCGGGAAATCCTGGCCGCGCCCGACGAAAACGAATTGAGCGAACGCGCCCTCGACCTCGGATTGCCGGTGCGCCGCGTGGAAAACGCAATTTTGGCCTACTCCGGCGAAGCGCAAACCGCGACTTCGATATTGGCGTTTGGCGAGTTGCCCGCGCCCTCACGCCGCGTGGAATTTCCCGCTTCGACTCTAATTTTGGACGGAATTTCCGATCCTGGCAACGTGGGAACGCTGTGGCGCGCGGCGGATGCGGCGGGCATTGCGGGCGTTGCCAGCGTGGGCGGCGCCGATCCTTTTTCGCCCAAAGTGGTGCGGAGCGCGGCGGGCAGCTTGTTCCATCTGCCGCCGCTTCGCGGCGAAGATGCAGCGACGATTATCGAAAAGCTGGGCGCTCAAAACGTGCCGATTGTGACGGCGGAGGCGCATGGTGGCCGAAACTGCTTCGATTTCCAGTGGCCCGCGCGCTTCGCGCTCGTTCTGGGCCATGAAACGCGCGGTATTTCGCCCCAATTCGCGGCGGCGAGCGAGCGCGTTTCGATTCCGATTTTTGGCCGCGCCGAATCGCTCAATGTGGCGATGGCGGGCACGATTTTGATGTATGCCTGGGCACAGTCGAAGGCGTGAAATTCGAGTCCAGTCCGGCGCGCTCTGAAAGCAGGCGAGGACACAAGCACTTTTGTCGTAGGAATTACGAAGTGGAAAATTTGGTCGAGGCGGGG
>JAUJNG010000030.1:21252-37979 GCA_030448265.1 Abditibacterium sp. | reverse complement strand
TTGTGAGTTTGTGTTTGTTGTTGTTTTTTATTTTTTTTTTTTTTTTGTTTGTTTTTTTTTTTTTTTTTGTTTTTTTTTTTTTTTTTTTTTTTTTGTTTTTTTGTTTTTCTTGTTGTGTTGTTTTTTTGGTTTGTGTGTGTTTTCCGCGCCCCGCTTTTCGTAATCCACACATCCCCGCCCCCCCCCGCCCCCCCCCAAAACCACCCCCCCACACCAAAAACGACCTTTCTTCCAGATAGCTTGCATCAAGCCAAAAGCTGCGCTCTCACCGCGTCTTCCTGGTTGACGATAGCGCCTGACGGCGGCGCAACCGGCCCGCGCAAAAGCGGATCATCGGTCTGGCGCATCCAACCGTCGAACTGCGCGCGCATTTCATCCAAAACCGGCGCGTGCGCCGCGTTCGAAGCGAGATTGCAAGTCTCCTGCGGGTCGAACATCAGGTCGTAAAGCTGTTCGGGCGCGACGGGCTGCTCCAGCCAGCCGTTTTCGACCCAGAAGGCGCGCGTAGTGCCGCCGTCGCAGTTGGAAAGCATCGGCGTGCCGCGCCCGTTGTAATCGCGGATGTATTTCCAGCGCCGGCTTCGCACCGCGCGTTTCGGCTCATAGGCGGCATGATACGTCACTTCGGCGAAAATGTGCGAGTTGATCTCGTCGGCCTCGCCGCGCACCAACGGCATCAGGCTGCGGCCTTGCAGCCAGCGCGGTTTTTCGATTCCTATCACTTCGCACAGCGTGGGAAACAGATCGATTTGCGACACCATGCCGTCAATCACCTTCCCGCCCTCGAAGTCGCCAGGCCCGCGCATGATGAGCGAAACCCCGATGCCGTGATCCGTCAGGTTGCACTTCATATTCGGAAAGGGAATCCCGTGATCGGTAGTCGAAATGACGAGAGTGTTGTCGCGCTGTCCGCTTCGCTCCAGGGCGTCCAAAACCACGCCGATTTTGGTATCGAGACGGCGCGCCGCGACTTTGTAATCCGCCATATCCGCGCGCGTTTGCGGCGTGTCGGGAAAGGGAGCGGGCGGCAGGCAGTAGCGCCCGTCGCCCTGCGCTCCATTGGTTTGAAAAGCGCCGTCCGCTTTGCCGTTGCGATGGGTTTCGCCAAAGCCGACATCGAGAAAAAAGGGCTGGGCGGGAGCCGATTCGAGCCACTGCGCCGCCTGCTGCTCGGCGGCTTTGGCGTCTCCCAGATAAGCGTCGTAGCCGATGGTGTGCGGAATGTCGAAAGGAACGACGTGCTGAATGCCCGACAGCGCCGAAACGTAGCCCGCATCGCGCAGGGTGTAAAGCAGGTGCTGCCTCACATCATGGAGGCCGAAACCGCGATGCGCCAGCCCCAGCATCCCCGACGAGTGCGCGCACTGTCCGGTGAGCAGCGCGGCACGCGAGGGACTGCACGTCGGCGCCGCGCAAAACGCCTGGCGAAACAAAACGCCTTCTTCCGCCAGAGCTTGCAGGCGCGGCGTGGCGATGGCGTGGCCGTAAGGCTCGATGTATCGCCCCGTGTCGTGCGAGTGGATGTAAAGGATGTTGGGACGAGAAGTCATGGGGGAGCCTGTATTTTGAGGGATTCTTTTGAATGAACCACAGAGACACGGAGGGTTTAAATTCTGTTTTAGAAACCCTCCGTGTCTCTGTGCCTCTGTGGTTCATTCATCGACACTTTTTCAAACTTTTCATTCCGCAACCGCCATCGGTTTGACCGCAAGTTCGGCGGCGAGACCGCTATCGCCCTGCTGGAGCATCCAGGCGTCGAGTTGGCGGCGCAAATCGAGCAAAACGCCGTTGCGGGCGCTGTTAGCGGCGAGGTTAATGCGCTCGTTGGGGTCGCTTCGCAGGTCGTAAAGCTCCTCGGCGGGCCGAAAGCGGAACTCGTGGACGCGGCGTGCGGTGGGCGCGTCGTTTTTGGCTTTTTCGAGCCACGATCTCCACACCGGCATGGCGGGCTTTGTGGTGCCGTCGCCGCGCGTGATGGTGTTTTCGAAAGCGTTTTGCGGCGCCAGGTTGCGGATGTATTTGTGAGTCGCGGTGCGGACCGCCCGAATCGGATAAACCGAGCCGCCGATGATGCCCATCGTGGTGTGCGCCCCGAAAACGATGTCGCGGTGCGTCTTTTTGCCCTCGCGCATCACCGGCAAAAACGAGCGGCCATCGATGCTTTCCGGCGCGCGCGGCGGCTGTCCTCCGGCGATTTCAACCAGCGTCGGCACCATGTCCACAAAGGAGATCATCGCGTTGTTGCTCGTTCCCGCCTTGATGACGTTGGGCCAGCGCGCCACCATCGGCACGCGCAATCCGAGGTCGTAAAGCGTCCACTTGGCGAACATCCCCGCGCCGTGATCGGCGGTGAAAATCACGAGGGTATTCTCTTCCAGACCGTGTTTTTTGAGCAGATCGAGCGTGGCGCCAACTTCGGCATCGAGGAGCGCGACGTGCTTGTGATAACCCTCCGTCGTGCGCTGCGCTTCGGGCGTGTTTTCCAGATCGGGCGGCACCGCCATGACGTGCGGCTCGTGCGAGGCCATCACCAGACAAAACGGGGCGCGACTTTGCCCCGCGTCGGCCAGAAAAGCGGCCACCGTGTCCATTTCCAGCCCCGCGTTGCTGCCGATGCCACCCGCAGCCTCGAAACCGAAGTTTTCGAGCGGTTTGATGTGAGTTTTGCCCGCCAGAACCGTGCAGTAGCCAAGCGGCGCCATGAAGTGCCCCAGACCGCGCACCCCCGCTTTGACCGCGCCGTGATTCATGTGGCAACCGTGCCGAAACGGATAAAGCCCCGTGTAAAGACTCGAACGCGCCGGAGCGCACATCGCTTCGGTGGTAAAAACGCCGTCGAAACGCATTCCTTCGCGCGCCAGCCGGTCGATGTTGGGCGTGGGCGCTTTGCCGCCGTAGCAGCCCACATCCACCAGGCTGAGGTCGTCGGCGAGGATCAGCACGATGTTGGGTTTCATCTCGTTGCCGCGCGGGGTCGCGGCGGTTTGAGCGGCCCCCAGGCGAGTTCCGAGAGGAAGCGAGAGGCCGGTCGCGGTTAGCGCGCCGAGAAATTGGCGTCGTTTCATGGTTTCGCTCGATCCCGCCTCTTCGCGTCGCCTTTTCGCCTCGACAGAAGTGGGCGTGATAGGAGCAGAGCCGATTGTGACGGCTCTGCTCTGGAAATGTGGCGAGCCTTAATTGACGACTGCTTGGTCCGACAAGTTGAACGTCGGGTTCTGGCCGGAAACCGAGAAGGGCGTCAGAGGGTTGTAAACCTTGGTCGTGCCAATGGAACTGGTTTGGGCATCGGTGAGGCCTTCAACGCCCTTATACCATTTGGTATGCCCATCGGCGAAGGTGAAGTTCTGACCTCCCAGATGTCGAACCTGGGCATTCACCAAACCGCCGGCACGCACAAACCCCGCCGTGTTGTTGCAGTTATTGAAGGTCAGTGACCCATACACCGAATCATTGCGGTTGCCGCAACCGTTGCTGCGTCCCACGGCGCTCATGGTTTGTGTGACCGGCGTTCCTGTGCCCTTGCCGTCGCCCATCATAACCGACAAAGACGGGTTCAGTAGGGACGCAGTTTTGACCGACACATTGTATTGTGGCCCTGGTGTTGTTCCAGTCCTGACTCCGTTCCAACTCAGCAGAGCGTTATACCAATAATCGGAGTAACCGCCCTGATACGGTAATTCACGGGGAGGGAACTGGTCGCTGGGACATTGCAGCATTTGCGTGCTCTTGACATAAGGCTGAATCGAATCCGCCCACCCGATGCTCTGTCCTTGGTTGTAAGCTGTCACAGAAGCGCCGACGCTGGGATATTTCACTGACAGGGGAAACGCTTCATCGTAATCCTGCTGGTATTGCAGCACGCCCAAACCCAACTGTTTCTGGTTGGACAGGCAACTGGTGCGCCGCGCGTTCTCTCTGGCCCGTCCGAAGACGGGAAAGAGGATGGCGGCGAGGATCGCTATTATGGCTATGACGACCAAGAGTTCAATGAGCGTGAAGCCACTACGCTTGGTATTTGGATGTTGAATTGACAATGATTTCATGTTGTTTCGTCTCCCTGGCGCTTCCAGCGCCTTTGCTAAGTGCAGCTTCTGACTCTCTGGCGGCGGGTGTGGAACCGCTTCCAACCGTGCCCCAAAAGCCGGAAGTCACGATTTTTACTTTTATCGACTCACGGCAACCCTCTGGATCGCCCGACAACCCGTTACCAAACACGGCGCTATGGCGGCGGCCCCGTGCTGCTGCGAACGATGAGCTGGCCGCAGATTTTTTCGATGCGCGGCGGCCCATCGTAAACCCCGTCGAGGCGTTCGCAGAGCATTTCGACGACACGTTCGGCGATGGCTTCGACCGGATGCGACACCGTGGTGAGCGCCGGACGGCAAAATCGTGCGATGGCGCGGTCGTCATGCCCCACGACGCTCAGATCTTCGGGCACCCGCACCCCTGCGTCCTGCACCACGGCGACAAAAGCGGCGGCGGCGGTGTCGTTGACGATGCACACGCCGGTGGGACGGTTTCGAGCCGGTAGCGCCAAAAACTGCTGCGCCGCCAGTTCGCCATCCAGTTCGTGTTCGGTGTGGCCCGCGCCCGCGAAAACCCACTCTTCGCGGCGCCTGGCGCCATACTCGTGCAGCGCTCGCTCGAAGCCTTCGTCGCGCGGCGTGCGGTTCTTGCCGCGCGTTCCGCCGAAAAAGTAGCCCAGGCGCCGGTGCCCCAGTTCCAACAGATGCCGCGCGCTTTGATGCAACGCATCCTCCAGGTCGAGAATGACCTGATCGCAGGCAAAGGGCAGTTCGTAGGAGTAGGAGTAGGCCACCATCAGCCCGCCGCCCCCCAGATACCGGTTCAATTCGCGCACCGCGTCTTCGTTTAAAAACCACGAGCTGCCGCAAATCAGGGCGCGGTAGTTCTGGCGGCAAAGCATCCGCAGCATGGTGGCCTGATAGCGCGGATCGACCGAAGAACCGCGATAGGCATAAACCGGCATATCGAAACCGCGCTCGCCCAAACGCTGCTGGATGATTTGCAGTTTGCGCGTGCCCACGCCCAGATCGAGAATCGTCGAAAAAATGCCAATCGTGGCATCGCAACGCCCTTTCGCCAAACGCTGGGCGCTGGGATTGGGATCGAAGCCCATCTCCTGCGCCGTCCTCACGATTTCGGCCCGCGTGCGCGGTGCCACGCTGCCAGTCCCCGACAACGCCCGCGAAGCCGTCGCCAATCCAACGCCGAGATGATCGGCGATCTGCTGCAACGTCACGGGCCGCGAAACCTGGGCTTCCAGCGCCGTGACCTCTGCCGCCGTGACCTCTGCGGATTCGGCCCCAATCATCGGAGTCCGCGCTGGCCTCGGCGTGCGCGCCGGAGTTTGGATTGAAGTGTTGCGGCTCATAATTTTTGGTCGCCTTCTCTCTGGTTGCGGCGCGAGACTGAAACAGCGTCTTGGAAGCGCTTCCAACAGGACTGTCTTTAGTATGCCCAATTTCGCCGGATTTCAAACATTTAGGGAAGAAATTTTTGGAACCGAGGCTTAAGAGCCTTGGGAGAGGCGGGGTTTGCGCGCGCTTCCAATCTTTGAGAGCGTGTCCAAAGAGGCTGGGAGCGCGAGCATCCTTGCTCGCACTTTTTGGTGCGAGCAAGGATGCTCGCGCTCCCAAAACCTCCTCAGATTCAATGCCCTCTTTCAATCGGTTCTTAGAATCAGTTTGAAAAGTCAATTGCTGTTGATAAAGCGGTTCGTAGGGGTGCCGCGAGGCGCGTTTGGATCAACTCTTACGCTTTCCAAACGCGCCTCGCGGCGTTACTACAAACCGCTTTATCAACAGCAATTGACTTTTCAAACTGATTCTAAGAACCGATTGAAAGAGGGCGCAAGCCCCGCCAGAATGACGGGGTTACCCCTTGAACCACCCCTTTTGCGACTTATCAAAAGGTAGAATCGAGAAAGCGACTCACTCCTCGTTGCGCGGCGCTTTCGGGGCGGCGACAGCTTTTTTCTCGGTGTTGGGCTTGATCGCAGTGGTAATCGTGCTGATGCGCGCTTCACGCATCAAACGCTTCATCTCCGCGATGGTCGCCGCGCGCGCCGGATCGCCTGCGAGATTTTTGTATTCTCGCGGGTCACTGGCGTGGTCGTAAAGCTCGACGCCCTGGCGTCCTTCGTCCCACTCGGTGTAGCGAAAGCGCGCCGTGTTGACCGAGCGGCCCAGCAGTTGGCCGCGCGTCACCACGCTAAACGCGGCTTTTTTCCACTCGCGGTTCGGTTCGCTCAAAAGCGGCACGAGCGAAGTGCCTTCGAGTTCGGGCGGCGCTTTCAAATTCGTCAGTTGGGCCAGAGTAGGATAAATATCGAGGAGTTCGACTACCGCCGGAGAGACGGCGCCCGCTTTGGCACCAGGCGCGGCGATGATGAGCGGCACGCGCGCCGATTCCTGAAACATCACCATTTTCTGCCACAAACCGCCGTGTTCGCCGAGTTGAAAGCCGTGATCGCTGAAAAACACCACAATCGTGTTGTCCCACAGCTTCAGCCTGTCCATGCGCTCCAGCAGCACGCCGACTTGAGCATCCATGAACGAAATCGAAGCGTAATAGGCCTGCATCGCTTCGCGGCGCTCCCTGTCTTCGAGGGGCACAATCGAAGTCGCCTGGCGGCGCGCAATGGGCGGCAGCGCGGCGAGGTGCGCGGGCGGTTCGACGGGATAGGTGATTTTGTCGAGCGGATAGAGGTCGAAGTATTTGCGCGGCACGTTGAGCGGCATATGCGGCTTGCGAAAACCCGCCGCCAGAAACCAGGGTTTGGCGCTCTTGCTGCCTTCTTCCATCCAATCCGCGACGCGGCGCGAAATAATTCCGTCGCCCATCTTTTCATCGGGCAGATCGACTTTGGCCCAGAAGATGTCCTGCCCGCTCTGCGCCTTGCCGCGCGACACGTTGGGCGGCAACTGCCCGTCAGTGGGACGCAAAAGCGTGCTCAGGCTCTCGATTTTCGGCCCGTTGCCTGATTCGGAGATGTCCCAGCTCGGCTTATCGTCGTAGACGTAGTGAAAGGTTTTGCCCGCATTCGCCACGAAATAGCCGTTGTTGCGAAACATCTGCGGCAAATACACGGTTTCGGGCCGATTTTCACGCATCGTGGTCTGGTTGTCCATCACGCGCACGGTTTCGGGCCGCAGTCCGCTCAAAAACGAGGCGCGCGAGGGATTGCAGACCGGAAACTGGCAATACGCCTGGTCGAACCTCACGCCGCGCGCCGCGAGGCGGTCGATGTTGGGCGTTTTGGCGATGGGATGGCCGTAAACGCCCAAGTCGGTGTTCAAATCGTCCGAAATGATGAACAGCACATTGGGTTTGGCTTTGGCAGTGGGCGCGGCGGTTTGCGCGCTCGCCGTGCGCGGTGCGATGAGCGCGGAGGCGGCGAAGCACGTCGCTAAGGCGGCGAGGGGCCGCGTGGTGAGGAAGTGGGGAAAAGGTTTCATTTTTGTTCAGGTTCAAAACAGATTGGGTCGATAAGCGGCGCGAAGTTCCTCAAGGGACGGCAACGGCTGTCGCTTTTTTGATGGCTTCCTGGCCCGCCGCGTGTCCCTCGTCGCGGATGGGGCGCAACGCTTCGCTCAAACGCGCGATAACTGCCTGGTGTTCGGGCCGCGACGCGACGTTGCGATTTTCGGCGGGGTCGCTGCGGTGGTCGTAGAGTTCCGAGGCCACCAGTTTTCCACTGGGGCGCTCGATCCACTCGGTGTAGCGGAAATTGTCGGTGCGAATCGAATAGCCCATCGCGCCGGTGCGCGGATACTGGCTAAACGCCGCCGCTTTGGAGGGCGCGCTCGGATTGCGAAGCACGGACAGCAGGCTCTGGCCCTGCACGGCGGCGGGAACCGGCAGTCCGGCGGCGGCGCACAGCGTAGGGTAAACATCGACCAGTTCGGCGAGATGCGGAACTTTAATACCCGTTTTCTGGCCAGGGAGCGAAAAGATGAGCGGCACGCGCGTGGCGATTTCGAAGTTGGTGTGCTTGTTCCACATCGAGTGGTCGCCGAGATGGTAGCCGTGATCGCTCCACAGCACGATGATGGTGTTATCGCGCAGTTTGAGGCGGTCGAGTTCGTTCAAAACGCGCCCCAGTTGAGCGTCCATGTAGCTGGTGGAAGCGTAATAGCCGTGAATCAATTTGAGTGCCTGAGCATCGGTGAGCGGTGCGGGCGCGGGCGGCATATCGGCGTAGGCGCGCAGTTCGCCCCAACTGTGCAGCGCGAGGGGCGGCGCATCGATGGGCGGGGTGCGATAGTTGGCGGGCAGCTTGAAATCGCTCTCCCGATACAAATCCCAGTATTTTTTGGGCGCAACAAAGGGCAAATGCGGCTTGGCGAAGCCCACCGCCAGAAAAAACGGCTGATTTTTCCCTTTGAGGCCGCGCAAAGTCTCGACGGCATGGTCGGCGACGGCGCCGTCGCGGAAATAGTTGTCGGGCACGTCGGAGGTCGCTTCCCAGGCCGCGCCGCGCGCGTTGTTGGCCGCCGCTTTGGGATCTTTGCCCGCCGCGAGTGCTGCGGCGGCGGCGGCTTCGTCGCGGCGCTTTTCATCGGCCTCGCCCTGCGGCCCGTAGTTGGGGGTTTTAGGCTGCCACGACGGGACGCTCCACGAGGGCGCATCATCCAGACCAGGATGGTAAATCTTGCCCATGCCCTGCGCGAAATAGCCCTGCGACTTGAAATACTGCGTCAGCGTGACGGCATCGGGCCGCGTGGTGCGAAAGTGCGTCCGTAGGTCGTAAATGCGCGTGGCATCGGGGCGCAGACCGGTCATCAGCGACACGCGCGAGGGCGAACACACCGCCTGCTGGCAGTAGGCGCGCAAAAACGTGGTGCCGGTCGCCGAAAGCCGGTCGATGTTGGGCGTTTTGGCGAGAGGGTCGCCGTAAGCGCCCGTCGCGGGCCGCAAATCGTCGATGGAAAAAAACAGCACGTTGGGCCGATTCGCATTGAGCGGGGCGAGATTGGGCCGATTCGCGCTCGTCTGAGCCGAGGCTGTCGAAGCGAGCAGAAATGCGGGCGCGAGGGCGCCCGCCACAAGAAGAGATTTCATAGATTGTCCTTTGGCAACGGCGGCAGCCAGCCCAGCGACACCAAAAACTCATCCGCCGCCATCAAGGTCTGCTGAAAGTAAGGGTTGGGAGTTTTGGCGTTGAAATTGAAAAAAGCGTGTTTCTGGCCCTGATAAAAAATCGCGTCGCAGCGCACGCCGGCTTTTTCCATTTCGGCTTTGAATTTTTCGATGGTGGCGACGGGAATCAGGTTGTCCTGCGTGCCCACCATAATAATGGCGGGCGGATCGTCGGGCGAGATGTTGTGGGCGGGCGAAAACTCGCGGAAGCGCGCGCCGACGCGCCCGTGACTCCATCCCTTCGGCCCGTTATCGAGAACCGGATTCCACAGCAGCAGGGCATTCCCGCGCGGCGAGATGGACAGGTCGTCCTGCGGGTCGTCGAGGCCTTCGACCATGCTGGCGAACGCCGCCAGATGCCCGCCCGCCGAGCCGCCGCCCGCCGCGATGCGATGGGGATCGAGTCCCAGTTCTGCGGCGCGAGCGCGCACCCAGCGCATCGCGGATTTGGCGTCGTGAATGGGTTTGGTCGGCGTTTGCCCGTCGTTGGGTTTGAGTAGGCGATATTCGACTAAAACGCAAACCATGCCGCGCGCCGCGAAATGTTTGGCGTGTTCCGCGAGTTGCCCAGGCACACCGCCAATCCAGCCGCCGCCGTGAAAAAACACCGCGCCAGGCCGTTTGTCGCTCTTTTTCCAACTCGCTGGCTTGACGACCCAGAGACGCAAGTCGCGGCCCTCGACGGTTTTATAAACGTGCGCTTCTCCTGGCCAGGGGACGGGTTTGTCGGGTGTCACGGGCGCGGCGTTGGCGCGCAGCAACAGACAGCCCAGCGTCAGGCCGCACAGCGTGAGGAGGGACAGGAGTTTTTGGTGTTTCATGGTAAAGTTTTGTCGATGGTGTTGACCGGTTCCCTCTCCCTTCGGGAGAGGGTTAGGGCGAGGGAAAACGTGAGAGTTTCTTGTTCTTCGCTGCGAAAAATTAAGAGCAGCGACTTTTCTCCCTCACCCTAACCCTCTCCCGAAGGGAGGGGGAACCGGTCAACACAACGCGCTTACGACCCCAGCGCGCCAAATCCCACATTCGCGCCCACTTTCGTGGCGGCGGCAACCTCCGCCGGTAACGGCGCTGCTGCGCCCGCAATAACGCCCGTTTTAAGCCGATAATCGCCTTTGGCCGCGTCCACGAAAGGATTGACCGTCGCAAAGACGCTGTTTTTTTCCTGCTGGCTGGCGGCGCGAAAGGCGTCCAAATCCTGAAATTCGCCCATTTTGCCTCCCGCGAGCCACTGAACCATTGTGAGCGGCGCCGTCGTGACGTAGACGTTGGAATCGAGCGCGGAAATCATCTCGGGCGCCGCGCCCGCGCCTTTTCCGGCGTCGATGAACACGTTTTTGGCGTTGGGTTTGGTCTGGGCGAAAAGGTTGTTTTTCAAGACGATTTCGCGCGTTAAAAACAGGTCGCCTTCTTCGGGCGTCTGGTGGTTGGGGCGGCGCCACTGCTTGACGTTGACGGCGGTTTTGTTGTTGGCGAAGGTGTTGTTGAAAACTTTGCCCACCGTCGCATTGGAGATCATCAACCCGACGTTGTTGTCATGAACCACGTTAAAAGCGATGAGGGCGCGGTGCGAAATCTCGAACATGATGCCCGCGACTGCGTTGCCGCGCGCGATGTTGTTCACGACGGTCGCATCGTTCAAATCTTCGTCCAGCCACAGGCCGAACGCATAATTGTCGGCGACGACGTTATTGCGAAACACCACGCCATCGGACTTCATCATTTTGATGCCCGCCGCGCCCCAGGCGCGGCGGTAGTTCTCGATGTTGTTGTGGGTGAAGGTGCTGTTTTCGACCAGCAAACGCGGCGTGCCCCAGGTTCGCACGCCCGCTTTGCCGTTGCACGAAGCGCGAACGCCTCGCAGGGTTACGTCGGAAGTTCCGGCGGCAGCCGTTGCGCCGCCGACAATTTGCAAGCCGAAGATGCCGTTCCACGCCGCCACGCTGTTTTCGATGGTCACGCGCGGCGCCGCGATTTGAAGCCCCGCATCGGCGAAACGGCGCACGCCCAGCCCGCGAATGACGCTGCCAGCCACTTGTGCGGCGTCGCGCGGGCGCAGCATCAAACCGTTGGCGCGCGTCGTCGCCTCAACGGTTTTCCCCGCCGGATCGTCGCCGATGAAGAGCTTTTTGGCGCTGTAATCGACAAAAAACCTGCTCGGCCCGACTTCTTCGCGCGAGCCAACCTGCGTTAGATAGCGGCCATTCACCCACACCATATCGCGGTTGTTGGCGAGCGGGTAAGCCGGTTCGATGTCTTTGGCGTCGAAAATGGGCGGAAACGCGAAATTCCAACCGTCGCGGCGCCAGGCGTTCTCACCGTCCTTGACCCAGCCGGTCACGATGTCGCTACCGTCGATCCAGGGCAATTCGCCAGGGAAGGATTGCAGCGTCAGGCGGTGCGGAATGACGAGATTGCCGTCGCGGTAAAGCCCGCCGCGCAGCACGATGGTGGCACCGGCGGGCGCGTTTTGCAGCGCGTTTTTGAGCGTCGCGGGCGAATTTTGCGTGCCCGCGCCGCCTGGTTTGGCATCGGGCGAAACGATAATGGCACCGGCGGGAACCGGATAATTGGTCGGCTTAAGCGGGATGTCGAGCGGCGCATCGGCGGGCGGCACCAAAATGCGTTTTTTGGGCGCGGCGTCGCCGATTTGCGCGAACGCGGTGGCGTCGCCGGTCGGCAGGTTTTGCGGAGCGGAATTGGCGTTTTGCGCGGGCGCGCTCGACGCGCCCAGCAAGACGCCGCACAGCGAGAGAACGGGAAGATTTTTCATGGGATGGGTGTTTTCGATTCGGAAAATAATAACTGTTCGTAGGGACATGGCAAGCCATGTCCCTACGAAATTCACGGCCCGAATTTAATCGCCGTCAGCGAAAGCGGCGCGAAGGTGTGACTCATCGCCCCATTTCCCGCCGCAAGCGTCGTTTTTTCGAGTTTCACCGCGTCGGGGGTTTCCGGCGTGTTGAACGAGTTGGGCGCTTTTCCGCTCAGCGTCCACACTTCGGCATTTCCCAGCGCACTCTTTCCGGTGATTTCGACGCTGGCAGGAATCGCCTGGTTCGCGCTCTGGTTGATGACCACGAGATAAAGGTTGCCCGCCGCGTCGCGCGAGGCTTCGGCTTCGAGCAGGGGCAGTTTCAAGCGCTCGGCGCCTGGGGGGGCGTCGCTGGCGCCCGTTCTCTTGATGAAGCCGAAATAAACGGGGCCAGTCTCAATGGTTTGGGTCTCGATTGTCGGGTTGTTTTGGAGTTCGAGACCGATCAAACGACTGCCGAAATGGTGGGTGAAGACCTTGAAAACCTCCGAAGTTGGCGTGGTGGCGAAATCGGGCGCGGGGCCGAAAACGCCCACCGTGGTCGCGTGGCGCTGGGCGTGGGGCATTCCCAGACGCATCCAGTGCAGCAGTTGCAGGCCGTTGTAAAGTCCACTGGAGAGAAAACGATAGTCGCCTTCGCCCTGGCCTTCGGGCAGCACCCTTCCCTGGAGATGGGGGCCGTATTCGGTGCAGATCACTTTGACCTGCCCGCGTCGCTCCGGCGCGACGGTTTTGTCGATGAGTTCCTGATAGGCGGCGATTTCTCGGCCCAGACGCGCTGAAGAAAGCATCAAATTTTGGTGCCAGTCTTCGAGACTTGTCGCTTTGGGCACGTTGTAGTCGGTGCTGTAAGGATGAACCACGATGCCGTCGTAGGGATGATCGGCGCCCAGCGCGGTGATGATGTTGGGCGATTCGTAGCCCGCGTAAATCTTGATGTCGGGATTGACGCGCTTCATCGCCGCGTAATAATCGACGAAACCATCGCGCCGCGCGCGATATGTCGCGGAGATCACGGCGCCCGCAGGCGGAATATCGCCGTTCTTGCCGTCGCCGAACTGAATGACGCCCGTCGCGGCGTCGATTTGATATTTCTTGCCGCGCGCGTTTTTGATGTCGGCAACGCGCTCCCAGGCTTCTTCGCCCACGAAAATCGTCTCCGACTGAGGCAAAATCGGGAAATAGCGGATGATTTTCTGCTGGTTGGGCGCGCCGTCGCTCTTGGCGGCTTCCTCGCGCAAATCGTCGCGCAGCGTGACGCCCTGCTTTTCCATTTTGATGATGCCGCCGAAACAGTATTCGGGCGCATAGGAATCGCGCTGCGGCTGCATCGGCAGCGTTCTCTTGGCGCGGTTTTCGGCGGTATCGACGGCATTGAGCCAGAAGCGCTGCGGCGGATTGGGGCCGTCGGCTTCGTTGGCGATCTCGAAATAGCGGATTTTATAGGGCGCGGGATGGCCGTTTTGCGCGCGCACTCTCGCCCAGTCGATGCCGCCATTGGCGTTTTTGCCGACCGGAGCCGTGAGATATTCGACCAGATCGGCGGCGTCCCCCGCGTTGGAGTTGGGCGCGCCAATCCCAACCATATAAACCAGTTCGACACCGTTCTCTTCGCACCAGCGCGCCGCTTCATCGACGCCAAAAGTCGCCACTTGCGGGTCGCCTTTGGCGGGCTGCACGTTGCGCCGCTTCTCGACCGGCCCGATGGCTTTTTTCCACTCGAAAGTCGAGGCGACCGTCCCGCCAGGATAGCGAATCGACTTCAAACCCGCCTCGCGGTGATGGCGGTCGAAGGCGGGCATGATGCGCTTATTGGCGGCGTCCCAGGTGCCGATGGCGTCGTTCGCGTAGCGGTGGTTCGAGCCGTAAATCAGCGGCGAAATCGCGCCTCGGTCGCGCTGGGGATCGAGGCGAATCGTGGTTGGGGTCATGGCGGTTCCCTGTGCGAGCGCGGACGTTGCGGAACAGGCCGCGACGATCATCGCGCCGCAAAAAGTAGTTGAGTGTTTGAGTTTCATGGGGTGCTTCGTGCTTACTCAGTGAAAGTCGCAAATTATGGAATAGACTGACCCAAGAGGTGCAATCAAGAAGATGAAAGATGATTTACCAAACCAAATTCACATGACCTTGTGCACGATTATTCCATTGAGCGTCATTTTTTTTTCTTCATAGTGCTATGGCGTTGCCTCTGGGTATCGCAGCAGGATGCGGCGTCGTAGTGGCTTTGGTTTCCATCTTCGCAGTGACACCGCTAACTCTCAAAATTTATGGCGTTATTGCGAAAGCTAAATACGGAGCAGTTCCGCAAGATGCGGTTGTTCATACCACCGACGCAGGATGTTCTTCTTTCATCTTCGTTGTGCTTGTCCTCATCCTTTATCCAGTTTTGATCAACGCCAACCAGAAGAGGGAGCTAAATCTCAAAAAGCAAAACGCCGCTCACCAACAACTTAAACCCAGTAGTGCGAAGCGATTAACACCGACACTGACAAACCGTTTCACCCGACTGCCTGCGGCAGTCGGGTGAAACTGATTTTATCGGGCAACACGAACCGCGCCCGCCGGAAACTTGATCGAAGTCAGCGAATACGCCGGAAAGGTGTGGCGAAACGCGCCCGCGCTGAACGGCCTGGTCGCGGCGGCGATTTGAACCGCGTTGGGATTCTCCTTGGTGTTGAACGCCGTCAGCGTTGGGCCAGTGAGGGTGCGAATTTCGGCCTGACCGTTTCCACTCAGACCCGCGATTTCGAGGTTGGCGGCGACGGCATCGCTCGCGTCCTGGTTGAGAACCACGACGTAGACGTTGCCGGCGGCGTCGCGGCTGGCTTCGACATCGAGTTTGGGCAGCGAAACCGGCGTGGCGTGGGCGGGCAGATCGGGCGCATTCGCCTTTTTGATGCTGCCGCGCGAACCGGCGCCGACAATCAGCATATTCTCCGTCGCGCGAATCGGCACGTTCTGGGTTTGGACGCCAATCAGACGGTCGCCGAAATGACGGGTGAACATCTCGTAAACCTGCGCGGTGGGCGTGTATTCGAAATCGGGCGCGCCGCCGAAAACGCCGACGGTGGTGGCGTGGCGGTCGGCGTGAGGCGTGTGAGCGCGCATATACCACATCAACTGCTGCGCGGTATAAAGTCCGATGTTGAGAAAACGCCACGAGCCGTCGGTCGTGCCCTTGGGCGACACCAGATCCTGGCTCAGAGCGCCAAATTCGGTGGCGATAACGCGAACCTGCCCCTTGCGCGCCGGAGCGACGGTTTTGTCGATGTGTTCCTGATACTCTTCGACTTCGCGCCCCAGGCGCACGCCCGAAAGCATCAGGTTGTGGTGCCACTCTTCCACAGTCGCGGCTTTGGGCACGTTCCACTGGTTGGTGTAGGGGTGAATCACCATGCCGTCGTATTCGTGCTTGTCGCCCATGGTGTCGATGATGTTGTGCGATTCATAGCCCGCGTAAATCTTGATGTTGGGGTCAACCGCCTTCATCGCTTTGTAGACATCGACAAAACCGTGACGCCGCGAGCGATAATTAGCGCTAATCGCCGCGCCCTGAGGCGGAAGGTCGCCGTTCACGCCGTTGCCGAAGAGGACGGTGCCGGTCATGCCATCGACCTGGTAGACCTTGCCGCGCGCCGTTTTGATGTTGGGCACGCGCGTCCATTTTTCGTCGCCCACGAACACTTCGTCGGAATTGGGTTCGATGGGCGAATAGCGAAACGCCTTGATCTGATTGGGCTGTCCGTTGCTAATCGCCTGAGCGTCGCGGAAATCGGTGCCGCCCCTGGCGTCGCGGGTGCCCAGAAGCTGTTTTTCAAACCTGGCCATGCCGCCGAGGAGGAATTCCGGCGCGTAGGAATCGCGCTGCGGATTGAAACTCAGTTGCTTTTTGGCGCGGGTTTCGTCCGAGTCGATGTGGGGCCACCAGTAGCGCTGCGAGGGGCCGTCGGCTTCGTTGGCGAGTTCGAAATGGCGAATGTTGTAGGGCGCCGGATGGCCGTTGGCGGCGCGCACGGCGGCCCAGTCGATGCCGCCGGTGGGGTTTTTGCCGACCGGCATATTGAGATATTCGATCAAATCGGCGGCGTCCTGCGGCGTGCCGAACGCCAGGCCATACATATAAATAATCTCGACGCCGTTGTTTTTTGCCCATCTCATGCCTTCATCGAGGCCGAAAGTCGCCACGTTGGGCGCTCCGAAAAGTCCGGTCGGCGTGCCGCCGCCGGAAAACGGCTGAATCGTGGGACGCGCTTCGACCGGCCCAATCGATTTCTTCCATTCGAAAGTGTTGCCGACAGTGCCGCCAGGGTAGCGGATGAATTTGAGTCCGGCCCTGCGGTGGTTGGCATCGAAGGCGGGCAGGCTGCGTTTGTTGATCGGATCCCACATCCCGATGCCGTTGTTGGCATAGCGATGGTTGGAGCCGTAGATGCCAGGCGAAATGGCGCCTCGCTCCTGCTGGGGATTGACGCGGATCACGGTTGAGGACATGGTGGGGGGAGTTCCTTGCGCCATCACGGGCGCGGAAAGGGCCGCAAGAGCCGTGAGGGCGGGCGCGGCGAGGGCGGGTTTTTTGAAGTGAGGAATCATAGTTTTTGGGGTCTGTGGCGCGGCGCGCCGGTGGGGAGGCCGTTCAGTGTAGGGCATTCGGTAATCGGTTACCATGTTTTTGAGATTGGTGTGGGTGTAAAGTGTTGTGGGGGTGGGGGGGGGGGGGGGGGGGGGGGGGGGGGGGGGGGGGGGGGGGGGG
>JAUJNG010000030.1:0-21242 GCA_030448265.1 Abditibacterium sp. | reverse complement strand
GTCTAACGCGAAAGAGTTTCTGTCTGGATAAAGAAAAACCGCGAGTTCAACCGTTGCCCCCTCCCTAACCCTCCCCGCAAGCGGAGAGGGAACCGGTCAACACTTCCCGCGCGCGAATTGCTCCTCGAAATAATTGAGCATTTCCGCGCGGTGCCCACTGTCGCCTGCGCCGTGCCCCTCGATTTGCGGCGCGTTTTCGTCCAGCACGAGCGGCGTGGGCGCCCCAAACATCAGCCAGTCGGCGATGGCGTTTCGATGTTCCACAATCAAATCGCGCTGCGCGGAGTCGTCGTAGAGGTTGTCGAGTTCTAATGGGTCGTTTTGCAGATCGAAAAAAGCGTTTTGCGCCGCGTTGCGGTGCAGCAGCAGTTTGTGAGTGCGCGAGCGCGAAGCGAACCTCTGTCCCATCGCCGAAAAGAACAGGTTGGGCCGCTCGGCTTTTGGATCCGCCAGATCAAGCCCGCACATCGCGGCGGGCGGCTCGATGCCGCACTGCTTGAGAATCGTGGGCGCGATGTCCACGTTGCTGGAAAGCGTGTCGCGGCTGGTTCCGGCGTCGCGGTTGGCGGGAAATTTCATCAAGAGCGGCACGCGCAAAAGCGGGTCATACATCGGCCCGCTTTTGAGCAGCAGATGGTGAAAACCGAGATATTCGCCGTGATCGGAGGTGAAAACAATCAGCGTTTCGTCATACAGACCGCGCTCCTTCAATTTGGCGATGAGACGCCCGACGTGATGGTCGATGTGCGAGATGGTGGCGTAATAAAACGCCGTCGCGCGCCGCACCGAGTCCTCGGTCAGCTTGTCGTTGGGGAAATAACCCTGAGAACTCCGGTCATAGGGCGGTATTTCGTCCGTCCAGCCTGGCAAAATGTCGATGTCGTCGGGGTCATACATCGCGGCCCACGACGCCGGCGGGTCGAAGGGATGGTGCGGCTTGACAAAGCTCGCCATCAGCAAGTTGCCGCCGCTTTCGTCCCAGCTTTCGAGCGCCCGCAGCGAACGGTCGCCAATCCACGTCGTGGAGTGCCACTCTTCGGGCAAATCGGAGACTTGCGCGCCGAAAGCGTCCCAATACTCCTGCGGCGCGCGGTCGCGGAACTCCTTGCGCTGGTCTTGGATATCGAGCAAATCGGCCAGGCCGTGCGCGCGCAGTTCGCGGTGATAATCGTCGTCGAAGCGCCCGTCGCCGTCCTGTTCGCACAGTTCCAGAGCGTCGAAACCGGCGTCGAGGTAAGTCGGCGTGAAGTGCATTTTGCCAATCGCGCGGGTGTGGTAGCCCGCCGCCTGAAGCGAGCGCGGAAACGTAGGAAGATGCGGCGCGAGCGTGCATTTGTTGCTCCAGCCGCCGTGCTGGTGAACGTAAAGCCCAGTCAGAAGCGAGTAGCGCGACGGCGTGCAGACCGGAAACGGGCAAAAGCCGTTGGGGAAGTTCACGCCATCGCGCGCCAGAGCGTCGAAATGCGGAGTTTCGACCTGCGCGTTGCCGGCGTAGCCGAGGCTGTCGTGGCGCTGCTGGTCGGTGAGGATGAAGAGGATGTTGGGCCGCTTGCGCGCGGCTTGACTGTGTGCCATCATAATCAACGAGAGGTGACTTCCAGTGAAACGTGCATTAATTGTTGTTGGGTTGCTCAGTCTGACGGGTTGTTCGGCAAACTCCAACAACGCAGAACAACCTACTGTCAGTGGCGGTATCCCGTCTCAACAGGACGTGATGAAGTCGATGCAAATCAAGAGCGGTATTCGCCAAAGCCGGCGCGTCACCGACAATGATTTAGATTGGTTATTGGCTCATCTCAAAAGCTCGTCTCAACCGGAAAGCGTCGATATTATGGTCGCGTTATCGCGGTTAACCCAAGCCTCGCAAGCCCAAAAAGACAGAATCAAAGACGCAGTTAACCCGTTCTTGAGCAGTCAGAACGCAGCCGAGAAGAAAGCGGCGGAGATGGTGCAGCAGTCTATCTCGTGACCCTGCACCCAAACTCGCCAACGAGCCGTCGAACAATGTGCTGCACCCGACCACCTACGTTCTGCTCGTTCCTCGCTCCACTCCCTTCGCTCTGGCGGCGGGTGAGATTAGCGTTGGGCCGCTTCATTCGTCGCTTTCCTTTTTGGCGGCGGGGGCGCCGGTTTTTTCTTTTTCGGGGTTGAAAAAGTGTGTCGTGAAACGCGGCGTGCCTGGCGCGAAAAGCGGCGTCGCGGGCGGCGCTACGCCGAGGGGAAGAGCGCCGTTTGGCCCGTTTTGGAGCAATTGGCGCATCTGCGCGAGCGTGGCGGCCTGCTTTGGATCATTCGCCAGATTGCGATATTCGCGCGGGTCGCTCTGATGGTCGTAAAGCTCGGCGACTTGCGGAGTGCCCCACTCGTTATAAATGAAGCGCTCGTTGCGAACGCTGCGGCCCATCGCTTTGCCGCGCTCGACCTGAGAAAAAATCGCTTTTTTCCAGACGCGCGCCGGATTCGACAAAAGCGGCGCGAAGCTGACGCCATCGAGTTCGCGCTTGGCGGGCAAACCGGTCAAATCAATCAAAGTCGGATAAATATCGACGAAATCGACCAACCCCCGCGCCGCGCCGCCGCGCACCCGTCCTGGCGCCGCCACGATGAGCGGCGTGCGCTTGCTTTCCTCGAACAGCGTCTGCTTGCGCCACAAACCCTGGTCGCCGCCGCGTCCGGCGTGTTCGCCGAGATGAAAACCGTGATCGCTCAGAAAAACCACGACGGTGTTATCCCGCATTCCGAGACGATCCAGACCGTCCAGCATCACGCCGACCTGGGCATCCATGTAGGAAACGCAGGCGTAATAAGCCGCGATGGTGCGCTTTTTCTCCAGATCGGAGAGTTTTTCGGCCTCGCCCGTCTTGGTGAAGGCGATGGGCGGAATGTCGGCGCGGTCGCCCACCGGCTCGTATTCCTTGGGCAGCACGATTTTTTCGGGCGGATACATCTCGAAATACTTTTTGGGCGCGATAAAAGGCAGATGGGGCCGATAAAGTCCCGCCGCCAGAAACCAGGGCCGGTCGCGGTGCTGCTCCATCAATTGCACGACGCGGCGCGCGGTTTTGCCGTCTTCCTGCTCTTCGTCGGGGCTATCGACGGCGCGATATTCCACGATTTGCTGCGGCTTCACCGGCGCCGGTTTAAGTCCCGCTTTTTGCGCTGCCCAGAAGTCACGCAGAATGATGGGCGCGTTGCCGCCTGGGGGCGTTTCCTGAGAGTCCCACTTGATGATGGGAGGCATCGCGCCGCGCTCGACTTGATCGGCGCCGTGTTCGATTTTGCCGACGCGCGCCGAAAAGTAGCCGTGTTTGGAAAAGTATTCCGGCAGATAGGTCACGCCGCGCAAATAGCGGTCGTTGTTGGTGACGCCCGACGTGTCGGGACGCAAACCCGACAAGAGCGAAACGCGGCTCGGATTGCAAAGCGGATAGTTGCAGTAAGCGCGCTCGAAACGCACGCCGCGCGCGGCGAGGCGGTCGATGTTGGGCGTTTTGACGAACGGGTGGCCGTAAGCGCCGATATTGGCATTCAAATCATCCGACATGATGAAAAGGACGTTGGGCGGACGCTGCGCGGGTCGCGTGACCGGTGGCGTTGGCACTTGCGCGAGGGCGCTCGACGCAAGGCCTGGTAGCAGGCTGGCGGAGGCCAGCAGAGTGGAGAAGAGTGGTTTCTTCAGGAAGTCTGGTGAGTTCATTATGCGGAAAGTTCAGACGTTCGTGGGACGTGACCTGGGTTAATGCCGCACATCGACGCCGAAATGTTCGGTGTGATAGCCAGGCCAGGGACGCGCGCGACGCTCGGCTTCGCTGTCGCCGCGCACCGGCTTGACGACGAGCGCGCCGTTTTCCACCACGTTCGAGCCACGCTCCTGGTGAAGCCGCGTCAGTTCGGCGCGCATTTCATCGCGTTTGGCGGCGTGGGCCTCTTCGCCCGCCAGATCGGTGATTTCGTCGGGATCGGTTTCGAGGTCGAAAAGCTGCTCGCGCCCGCCTTCGGGGAAGTAGATGTATTTCCAACGCCCGTCAGTGAGGCTGTTGGTGATGCGATTGGGATGCACCGCTTCGAGATAACGCCGCGCCGGTGCCTCGCCGCGAATCACGGCGAGCAAATTCTGCCCGTCACATTCTTCGGGCGCTTTGCCTCCGGCGGCGGCGGCGAAAGTCGGCAGAATATCGGCGTGGGTGACGGGACTTTTGATGCTGGCACCCGCGTGCCTGTCCCAACTCGCGGGAAGACGGAGGGCGAAAGGAACGTGCGCGGCGCCTTCGTAGGGATACGATTTGGCGCCCGCGTGGTGGTCGCCGAGTAGTTCACCGTGATCCGAGCAATATAAAATGAGCGTTTCGGTCAGCAGCCCCAAATCCTGCAAGGCGGCGAAAATGCGGCCCATGTTGTAATCACACTGCGTGATGAGGCCGTAATACGCCACGCGCGCCGCGCGGATGATTTCGCTCGACAGCAAATCGGTTGACCACTCCTGCCGCGAGCGCTTCAAGCCTTCGGGCGCGTCATCGCCGCTCCAGTCGCCAATGATAGGCGCGGGGATGTCGCAGTCGCGATACATCGAATAATAGGGTTCGGGCGGGTCGAGCGGCGGGTGCGGCTTGGAAAACGAACACCACAGCAAAAACGGTTTAGTCGGGTCGCGGCGCTCGCGGATGTAGTCCACGCAGCGCTCCGCCGTCCACGACGTGAGCGTGAGGGCTTCGGGAACCGTCGCCATCGTGGGGTAAAGCTCGTTCTGGCCCAGACCGTGACGCATCGGCTGAAAGGGCAAACCGGAACGCTCCATCTGACGGTAGTAATCGGCGGGCAGAATCATTTCTTCCCACCCGTGACGGCGGCGCTCCGGCCCGAAGTGCATTTTGCCAATCGCGGCCGTCTGGTAGCCCAGTTCGCGCATCACCGTCGGCAGCGTGTCTTTGTCGCCGAAATATTTGGAGGTCGGTTCGTTGCCCATCAAACCGTGCGTGTTGACGGTTTTTCCAGTCATGATCGAGGTGCGCGCCGCCACGCAAATCGGGCAGTCGCCGTAGGCAGCATCGAAGCGGATTCCGCTTCGGCACAGGTCGTCGAAATGCGGGGTTCGCATCCAGCGCGGCGCGCGCGGGCCGCAGGTGTCGTAGCGCTGCTGGTCGGTCGTGATGAGAACGATGTTGGGCTGGGAGACGCTCATTGCGCACCTCCCGCGAAAGCGCCGATGGGAACCCCTGTTGCCGGAAGCGCAATCCCCGCCGCGCGCGCCGCCGCCGCGATGTCGGCGGGCAAAGGTTCGCCCGCGTTCAAAAGCGGACTGTCGGGCGCGAGGCGATAATCGGCCCCATTCGCGCCCACGAAAAGCGCGTTGGCGGACACGGTTGCGGCGCTCTCAAAGCCCGCGTTGGCGGCGCGAAAACTCTCCAGCGACTCGTAATCGGCGGGTTTGCCGCCTGGATTCCAGCGCACCAGAGCGCGCGGCGCATCGCCGCTGCGCGCGTAAACGTTGCGGTCAACGGCGCGAAACATCGTCGCGGAATTTTTGTTCTGGAGCGAGTTGCCGGCATCCAAAAACACGGTTTTTTCGTTGCGCGGCAGGGCAAAAAGGTTGTTTTTGATTTCGTTCTGAGCTGTAATCCACGTCACGCCCGCCGCCAGGTCTTCGGCGCCCTTGTAAAAGCCTTCGCTCTTGGCCTGATTGAAGCGCGGCGTGTCCTTGACGATGATGCCCTTGGCGTTATCGACGAGCGTGTTGTTCCACACCCGCGCCGCCGACGCATCCGACAGCATAATCCCCACGTTGTTGTCTTGCAGCAAATTGAAGGCGATGACGCCTTCGTGGGCGAGTTCGAAAAAGATGCCCAATCCCTGATTATGCCGAATGGTGTTGCCGATGACGTTGTTTCGCACCACGGAAATATCGAGCCACATCGCCGCCGCGTTGTTGCCTTCGTAGAGGTTGTTGCGAATCGTCGAGTCCTTGGTGACGATCATTTTCGTGCCCGCCGCCGCCCAGGTTTTGCGAAAGCCTTCGATGTTGTTGAACAGCACGCGGTTGTTCTCGAAGAGTAGATTTTTCATGTAAACGCCGTTGAAACCCACCAGGCCGTTGCAAGCGAAGGTGTTGCCGCGCACGAGGTGATTGTCGCCGTGCAGCGTCAGGCCGCGCGCCGCGTTCCACGCGAAGACGTTGTTTTCAAAGGTGACATCGGAGCTAATCCAGTCCACGCCGTTGCCCGCGTAATGCGCGAAGCCCAGACCGCGCAGGCTCGAACCGGCGAGCGCCTTTCCTCTGGCAAAAAGACCAGTTTCGCGCGCCGTCGCCTCGACGACTTTTCCGGTCGGATCATCGCCCAGATAGAGCCGTTTAGCCGCCGCGTCCACGAAAAAGGTGCCGGATTTGAGTTCATTCAGCGCCGCGACCTGCCGCACCGATTTGCCATTCACGAACACCATATCGGTTTCGCGCGCGATGGGATTGGCTTTATCGATGTCGTTTTCGCGCGGGTGAGTGAGTTTTTTGTCCCACGCCACGAACCAGCGCGCGCCATCGGGCGCAAAACCGCTCACGATGTCGCTGCCTTTAATCCAAACCGTTTCGCCTGGCGCGTTTTGCAGCGTGACGGGGCGCTCGATTTTGAAGTTGTCCACGTCGCGGTAATCGCCGCCGCGCAGCACGATGGTGCCGCGCGCGGGCGCTTTGGCGAGCGCGTTGGCGAGGGTGGTAGGCCGTTCGCGGTTGGTTCCAGGCGCGCCCGCGTCGCCGGTGGGCGAAACGAAGAGCGCACCGGCGGGAATCGGGTAATTGGTGCGCGGGACGGCGATTTCGGCCAGATCGGGCGCGCGCAACTCGACTTTGGAGCGCACATTGAAGGTTTCGCGGTCGGCAATCGGCGCGTTGGCGGCATCGGGATCGGTGATGCGCGCGTTGTTTTGCGCGTTCTGACCGTTGCGTCTGTTCGGGCGGTTTTGGTTCTGGCGATTGCGATTCTGCTGGCGCTTTTTGGCGCCATCGCCACCGTTTTGCTGTGCCTCGGCGGGCGTGGTTTGAGCGGCGTGAAAAGTGGCGAGGGTGAGACCGCTCAGTGTCACGGCGGCGAGTGTGAATTGTTTTTTCATGGTTTTCTCTTTTTTTTGCGTTATCGGGTTGGGACGGCCTCAAGCGGCGCGGGGTTGGAAACGGGTTTGGGTTTCAAACTCGCCCGCGCGACTTCCGCGTTCCAGGTGGGTGTCGGGACGTGTTGGCCGTCCATAATCGTCTTCATGCGGCGCGCGATGTCGGGAAACTGCGCCGCGAGGTCGCGGGTTTCGCCGATGTCGGTTTGGAGGTTGAAAAGCTGAATCGGGCCGTCGAAAGTCGTCGTAACCGCTTTCCAATTATCGACGCGCACCGCGCGCGAGCCGCCGTTTTCATAGAACTCCCAATACAAAAACGGCTTGCGCGCGTTGGCACGACCGCGCAAAAGCGGCGCGAACGACAGCCCGTCGTGGCGAATTTGGAGCGGCGCACCGGCGATTTCGGCGAGCGTGGGCAGCACATCGGGAAAATAAGCGACGTGCCCCGCCGTCGTGCCCGCCGCAATGGTGCGGGGCCAGCGCGCGATGGTCGGAACGCGAATGCCGCCTTCGGTCAAATCGCGCTTGATGCCGCGCAAGGGGCCGCTCGAATCGAAAAATTCCGGCTGCGCGCCCTCGCGGTGCGGGCCGTTGTCGGAAGAGAAAATCACTAACGTATCGTTGTCGATGCCGAGATTTTTGAGGGTTTGCAGCAGGGCGCCGACGTGCGTATCGAGGCGCGAAATCATCGCCGCTTTGCGTTTTTCGGCTTCGGGCCAGTCTTTGTCGGCGTAAATGCCCAGATCCGGCACTTCCATTTCGACGGGCCGCGCCTCGTTGTTGGCGTGCGGGATGGTCGGCGTGAAATAGAGAAAAAACGGCCCATCCTTGTGCTTTTCGATCCACTTCTGCGACTCCCGCAAAAACAAATCGGGCGTGTAGTCGATTTGAACCGTCGAGCGGCCTCGCCCATCCGGTTTTTCGTCGGGGTTTTGATTGCGAAGCATGACGCGCTCTTCGCCGCGATAAAGATAGGTCGGATAATAGTTGTGAGCGTGGCCGTGCGTCAGATAGCCAAAAAAATCGTCGAAACCCTGTTTGGTGGGCACGCCCGCCGAACCAGGGTCGCCGAGGCCCCATTTGCCGATGCACGCCGTCGCGTAGCCCGCGCCGCGCAGGGTCGTGGCGAGCGTGGTTTCGCCTGCGTTGAGGCTGATTTCTTTGGCGTTGCCGCGAATGGTGCAGTGTCCGGTGTGAAGTCCGGTCAAAAGCGCGCAGCGCGCGGGCGCGCAAACGGTGGAAGCCGAGTAAAAATCGGTGAAGCGCGCACCTTCGCGCGCCATGCGGTCGAGATGCGGGGTTTGAATCCGCGTCTGGCCGTAGCAGCCCAGTTCGCCGTAACCCAGATCGTCGGCGAGGATGAAAATGATGTTGGGACGCCGCCCGCGCCGGTTTTGCGCGCTCGCCAGACCTGTGAGGCCCACCGAAGCGGCGCCCGAAAGCAGGGCAGCGCTCGCCGCGCTTTTCAACAGTGTTCTGCGCTTGAGTTTCGTCATATCGAATAAAAACCTTGATTCAGGTGGGCACCAGCCAGTGATTGGTGCGGCCCTGCCAGCCGTCGATGATGAGCCAGAACAAAATCATCGACACGTCGCCCAGCGCCAGTCCCAGAAACGCGGGCGTGGCGTTGCGATAAGAGTCGCTGCCGCCGAAACGGGTGATGGTGACTTTGAACATCCAGCCCAGGAAAATCGAGAACCACAGCGTTTGCAGCGCATAGGAAAAGGGAAAGACGTAGCCAATGGGATGGAGCGGGAACCACGAAAAGCGGCTGCGCGCCGCCATCATCGCCCAAGTCGCCGCGCCGCCCACCGCGATCCACAGCGGGTTGACCCAGCTCACGTTCTCCACGCCCTTGATCATGGTGCTGATGTTGCCCGCCATGCCTTGCGGCCCTCTTTTGGCGAACCAGTCGTGAAAACCCAGCCCGCCGTATTGGTAGCCGAGCCAGACCCGCACCACCAGACCCATCACCAGGGTGATGAGCGTCACGGCCAGCAGTAATGCCAGCAGAGGGCGCGGCGAGATTTTGCGGTCGTGCGCCAGCTTGAAGCCCTGCACAAAAGAAGGCATCACCAGGCCGCGCATCGAGGCCATGAGCGGGTTATTGATGAGAGCGGCGGGCATGATGGTGGCGGGAGACAAAAATGTGCCGATTCCACCGCCCGTAATCTGTGCGATGGTTCCAAGCGGCGTCCAGCTCAGCGCGGCGAAGAGAATGCCGCCTTCGATGATGACGCGTGTCACCACAATCGACAGAATGAGATAAATCGTCCACAAAACCAGCGCCACGTCAGGGCGCACGCCCGCCGCGCACGTCCAGCCCAGCATCCACAGCGAAGAGAAAACAAAACCCCAGAACGCGACCGGATAGGACATCATCTCGGTTTTTTCGCGTTCGCGGGCGCGTTCGCGGCCAAAAGCGCGGCGCACGATGTGAAGCAGATGTTCGCGCCCCGTCCACATGATGATCGCCGCCCACATGAGAACCGCGCCCACCTGCTGCATCGCCAGAAACAACTTGCCACCGCCGCCGACCGAATCGGGCATCGCGGCGGGAGGGAAACCGGAATAATAGGCGGCCAGAAGCTGAAAGCGCATCAGCCAGAAGAAAAACCACAGCGAAAACGAGATTTCGCTTGTCAAGAGGTAGGAAAGCCCCACGGCGAGCGGATAAATCGAGAGGGTGACGCCGCCGATCTGGTTCCAGGGCGCTTCCGAAAGCAGCGGGCCGGTGGGAAGCCCCATCGGCACGGCGGGAACGTCGGGAAAGTAGAAGCGCAGGCCGTTCATGGCCTGGATGAAAACCGCGATGCCAAAGCCAATCCACATCAACGGATTGCGAAAAAACCGGCCCAGAACCCCGTATTTATCGTCGCGATCCAGATCTTCAGTCAGTTCGAGGGGCAAACGCAGCATCGGAAACGAAAGCGCCTCGTTTTCGGCCCACTGCGCGCGCAGCATCGCCGAAAAACACGCCTGGCTGATGTAAATCGCCAGAATCAGGCTGCCCCACGCCCCAAGCGGCACCAGCCACGCCTCCCAGGGCACCGCCGTCCCGCCCAGATACCAGCCTTCGACGGCGCGCCGCCCCGCTTCGCCGTAGGTGCCGGTTCCATCGGCCCACAGCGCGGGCGTCATCCAGGTCGGGGTGTGCTGCTCCAGAAATTCGAGCCATTTGTTGGACGGGTTGGCGTAGTAGAACGGGCCGATGGTGTAGGAAACGATGAAGTTCTCGGCGCCGTGTCCTGGCACCAAACACGAAACCAGGCAGGTGATATAGACCGTGATGGCCTCGTTGCGGCGCAGTCCGCTCACCCAGGGAATGCGAAGGCGCGCCAGCAGCCTTCCAAGGGGATTAATGACGAGAAGCATCACCAGCAGCACGCCGACTGCTCCCGACGGCAAATGCTGCGAGCCGAGAAAAGTGTTGGCCATCTTCACGTCGATGACGGGAATGATGAAGCCGAAAAACACCGCCAGGAGAAGGGAAAACACGACCACGCGCGGCGTCACGCCGCCTTCGCGCTGGGACTCGCGCGCATCGGCTGCGGGCGCCGCCGCAGCCTCGGACAGTTGGGGTGAAGAAGTCATGGGAAAAATGAGTTAATCACTCAAGAAACTGTGGAGAAATGGCCTGCTGCATGGACACCTTTTCTGTTGCGGTGACTTTATTCGCTGCCCCACCGTCCTGCCCCAACGGAATCGCCGCGACATCATCCTGCGGCTCGTAGCCGAGCCTCTCGCGCGCTTCGTGGAGGCTGAGTCGCTGGCTCTGTGTGCGCGAAGTGCCGAAAACCACGGCGTAACCGACATCGGGCTTTTCAACCGCGCAGCGAAAGAGGCGAAGGGTGTCGGCGGGACTGAGCCAGATCTGGCGTCCGTAGCCGTCGCGCCGCAAAACGGGGTCGTCGGGCGCTAAAACCCAGCCGATGCGAAGGCCCACGAACTCCACGCCGTATTTGTCGAAATAAAAGCGTCCCAGGGTTTCGCCCAGCACTTTGGTGGCGCCGTAGAGCGACGAAGGCCGTGGCGGGTCGGCCACGGTGAGTTTTTGCGCGGCGGGATAAGCCGCCACGCTCTGCGCCGACGAAGCGAACACGATGCGGCGCACTCCGGCGTCCCTGGCCGCTTCAAAGACGTTGTAAAGGCCGATGACGTTATTGGGCACCAGATCGTCCACGAAAGGCGCTTCTTTTTTGGTGCCCGCCAGATGCACCACGACATCGGCGCCCTCCATCGCGCGCCGCAGCGCCGCGAGGTCGGTTAAATTGCCCACTTCGCTGTCGGTGCCTTCCAGCGCCGCGCAATCGAAACCGCGCATTTGGTGAAGCTGGCCCAAACTCGCCATCAACAGGCGCCCGATGCGCCCCGCCGCACCGGTCACCAGGATTTGCGAGCGGGGCGTAGCGGGTGCATTTTCAAGCATAGGTTTTTGCCCACCAACTTCATGGTAAAAAGGAAGCCTTTTGCACTTTGCGCGGTGAGGGGTGCAAAAGGTCTAAGCCGCACCGCAGACGCAAAGGCGCTTAAGCGCAAGGCTTTTCGTTGTTGATGTCGAGGCAGTTAGGGCCGGTGGAGGTCTTTACGCGGTAGAATTTGTCGAGGCGCACAGCTTTCACGTGGCCATCCAGAAAACCGACGACAACCGTATCCAGGTGGCGCGGATTCGGGGCGCCCCAATCTCGATTGGTTGCCGGATCAGCCCGAACTAAACCGCTGAAGGTGGCGTTGGTTTGGAAGCCGCCAGGATAGTCGAGAATATAGGCCTGAGGCTTCTTGACTTTGGTTACATAGGGTGCGGTTAAGCTGCCCTGCAATCCGCCGTCGGTGATGCCGACGACGGTAGAGGGGCTGACGACGGCCGCCATCGAAAAGGAGCCGGTGCCAGTAGTGTATACATTCCGGTTGGCCATGTAGCTCACGTGAAACGGCCGGACGAAGCCAAATGGCCTGGGATCGTAGGGGGAAGTTGGACCGGTGAATGTGCCCATGCTTTGGTGAGGCTCGGTGCCGTCGTCGCTTGGACAACTGAAAACCTGAGTGCTTTTGATGTAAGGCTGGAGCAACTGAGGCCAGGGAGCAGAGCGAGGCGCGCCACCCGCATTAAAACTGGTGGAAATCTTGGGCTGTATTTCGTCGTAGTCCTGGGTGTATTGAAGGTAAGCCAGCGACATCTGCTTCATGTTGCTCTGGCACGACGAGCGCCGCGCGTTCTCTCTGGCGCGTCCGAAGACGGGAAAGAGGATGGCGGCGAGGATCGCAATTATGGCTATAACGACCAAGAGTTCGATGAGTGTGAAGCCGTTGCGGGCCACAGTGCTGCGCCCTTTGGCGCCGTGTTGTTGAAGTTGTTTGTTCATGTGAAATGTTCCTCAAATTTCGCGCGAAGGGCCGCGCTGTTGAAAAAGTAAAATTTAACCGGCTTTGTTCTCGTTCGATGGAATTGGCGGGGCGCTGCTTTGTCGCGCCCGCAGTTCGCCTCTGATGGTGATGTGGCGCGGCGCGCCCGACCTTTCTCCCCTTAATCGTTCCTCCAGCAGTTCGACGACCCCGCGCGCGATTTCGTCGGCGGGATGGGTAATCGAGGAGAGCCGCACCCACGCGCTGCGCGCCAGGGGCCGGTCGTCGTGGCCGATCACGCTCACGTCTTCGGGCACGCTCACACCGGCGTGGTGCAGTTCGTTGACAAAGCGCAGAGCGGCGTGATCGTTGGGAATTACCATCGCGCTGGGACGCTGATTCAAACCCAAGAACCACTGCGCCATGTGTTCGCCGACGTCCTCAACTTCGGTTTCGGCCTGGCGCCGCCCGATCTGAAAAAGCCATTCCTGGCGTGCGCTCAACCCGCTTTCCCCGAGCGCCTCCAGAAATTGAAGGGCCCGCCCCCTATCGGGAGACACTTGCATTGGGAAACCCGCGCCAATCTGGGTATGCCCCAGCTCCCGCAGATGCTCCACCGCGAGGCGCAGACTATGCCGCGAATCGAAGAGCACCTGATCGCAGTGGATTTTCAGAGGCTCTTTGCCGTAGCCGAAACACACCACAATGCCGCCGTCCTGCTCGAAGCGCTGCAACTCGTCCATCGCTTCCGATCCCAGCCCCGACAAATCGCACACGATGGCGCGCGGGCGCTGGCGGCACAAATGCTGGAGCAGTTCGAGTTGATCGCTGTTCTCGTTGAAGCCCCAGCCGTAAGCGTGCAACGGCGCATTGTAGCCGCGCGCCAGCAAAAGACCCTGAATTAGCTGCGCTTTGCGCGCGTCCATACCGAAATTGAGATGGAGTGACAGCAAATCGATGTGCTTGTTGCTCTTGCCGCTGGCCAGCCTTTGCGCGTGCGGGTTGGGCTGATACCCCAACTCTTCCACCGCGCGCAAAACCGCTTCGCGCACCGCCGCGCTGCCATGACGTTTGCCCGAAAGCGTGCGAGAAACCGTCGCCGCCGTCACGCCCGCAGCACCCGCGACATCGTGAATCGTCGCCACTTTTTTCGTGACCGAGCGTGGTTCGGCCATCAATTCGTTTTTTGACATTTGACCTTTTTCGTGCGTTTTGGCAATCGGTTACCATTAGGATACCCCAAACCCGAAAGTTTCAAACATCGAATTTATCAGCGCCCCATGCGAGCCGCCTCAAATTTACGCGGGGCGGCAAGCCAAATCGGAAATACTCTGGCCATGAAAAAGAAAGTTTCGCCCTTTCTGCGCCCCCAGATCGGCGCCATTTGGATTTTAACGGCCCTCTTTTGCTGCGCGGGCGCGAGCCGCGCCGACCTCGCGCGCGGCAAACGCGGCATGGTCGCGTCGGTAAGTCCCATCGCTTCGCAGGCGGGCCTCGACGCCCTCAAAAACGGCGGCAACGCCATTGACGCCGCCGTCGCGATGGGTGTGACCTTGGGCGTAGTGGACGGCTACAATTCGGGTCTGGGCGGCGGCTGTTTCATGCTGATTCACCGCGCGAATGGAGAAATTACCGCCCTCGACGGGCGCGAAATGGCGCCCGCGCGGGCCACGCGCGATATGTTCGTTCGCGACGGCAAGGGCGACACCAATTTGAGCCAGACCGGAGCCCTCGCGAGCGGGATTCCTGGCTCGGTCGCGGTCTATGAAAGCGCCGTCCAGCGCTTCGGGCGCAAAAAATTCGCGGATTTGCTCCTGCCCGCCGCGCGCATCGCCGAAACCGGCTTTCCCCTGAGCGCGAACTACGCGAGCCGTCTGGGGAGCGCGGCAGACGATTTAGGGAAGTTCGACGCCTCGCGCGCGATTTTCTTCCGTCCCGACGGCACACCCCTGGGCGAGAGAGACACGCTCCGCCAAACCGATCTGGCGCAATCGTATCGCGCTCTGGCCGCGCAGGGATCGAAATGGTTTTATCGCGGCGAATACGCCCGCTTGGCTGGCGACTGGATGCGGAAAAACGGCGGCCTCATCACGGCCCAGGATTTCGCGCGCTACCAAATGAAAGAGCGCCAGCCGATTACCACGACGTATCGCGGTTTCAACATCGTTTCTTTTCCGCCGCCTTCTTCGGGCGGCGTTCACGTCGCGCAAATTCTCAACATTCTGGAGAATTTTCCGCTCGCCAGACTCTCCGATGCGGGACGCGCGCACGTCATCGCCGAAGCGATGAAACTCGCTTTTGCCGACCGCGCCTTCTGGCTGGGCGACCCCGATTACGCCAGGGTGCCGCGCGGTCTGGTCGATGCGAGCTACGGGCGCGAGTTGGCGCGGCGCATTCGGCTGGGCGCGGCGACGCCGGTGCCCACGCATGGCACCCCGCCCGATTTCGACCGGCGCGTTTTCGAAAAGCACACCACCCATTTTTCGGCGGCAGACGCGCAGGGCAACTGGGTCGCCTGCACCGCGACCATCAACACCGGTTTCGGCTCCAAAGTCATCGTGCCAGGAACCGGCATTTTGCTCAACAACCAGATGGACGACTTTTCGATTCAGCCTGGCGTGCCCAACGCCTTTGGTCTGGTCGGCTCCGATGCCAACGCCGTCGCGCCAGGCAAACGCCCGCTTTCCAGCATGAGTCCCACCTTCGTTTTACGCGGCAAAACCCCGATTCTGTCGCTGGGCGCGGCGGGCGGCCCAACCATCATCTCTTCAACCGTTCAGAACCTGATTGGCGTTCTCGATCTGGGGCTGCCCCTCGATGCGGCTCTGGCGCAGCCGCGACTGCACCAGCAGTGGATGCCGGACGAAATCCGCCTCGAAAAAGCCATGCCCGACACGATTAAACGCGCTCTCGCCGCCAGGGGCCACCGGTTGGACGAAGTGAGCAGCATCGCCGTGGCTCAAATCGTCGGTCTCGACCCATCGGGCACCGGTTTCGTGGGCGCCGCCGACCCGCGCGCTGACGGAATCGCACTGGGTTTTTAGAACCCTCAGTAGCAGCCTGAAAAGTCCTCGTAGGGGCGTAGCGTGCTACGCCCAGGCCTGGAGAGACGCACAGCACCCCAAGGGCGTAGCACGCTACGCCCCTACGAAGACTTTTCAGACTGCTATTCAGCGTTTGTCGATTTGGAATGGCACGACATCGCCGGTTTCGAGGAACCAGAGCAGCATTCGCTCGACAAGCTGCGCCCGCACTTCGCTCAAAGCGGGGTCGTTGATGCGATTATCCAGTTCCTGCGGGTCGTTTTGGAGGTCGTAAAGCTCGTCGCTTTCGCCCAGACGGCGCACATATTTCCAGTCGCGGGTGCGACACATCACCGCTTTAAGATGCGCGGGGCCGTCGCTGGCCTGCATTTCCGAACGCGGAAAGTAAAGTCCGGCGCGATTGCCGCTCGACGCGCTCTCGAGTTCCTTGCAATGCGTTTCGCTCGCCAAACGACCGCCTTCGCAAAACACGGCGTCACGGTGGGCGTCGGTTTCGCCGGCCAAAATCGGCAGAAGGGAACGGCCGAATGACGTGTAATTCGGCTCGATGTCAAGCAGGTCGTAAACCGTCGCCGAAAAATCGACCAGTTCCACCAGGGCGTCGCTCACGCGCGGCACGACCGGCACGTTGAGGGGCGGTTTGATGAGAAACGGCACGCGCGACAGGCAATCTTCAAAAGTGTTCTGGGTTTTTTCAACTAATCCGTAATCACCGGTGAAATCGCCGTGATCGGAAAAGAAAAAGACCGCCGTGTCGTCGTAAATTCCGGCTTCGCGCAGGGCCTCCAGAACCAACCCGAACTGATGATCGACGCGCGCGCACATTCCGTAATACGTCGCGCGAAGCTCCGTCCAGCGCGCTTCGTCCCACTCGCGCAGGTTTTGCAGCTCGGAAATGCCTTCCAGAATGCTCGGCTTGGCGCTCCAATCGGGAGTTGGCGCGCGCGGCGGCAGCTTTTCGCGCTCGATTTGCGAGAAAAACGGCTCCTCGACCGCGTAAACCGGATGCGGATAAGTAATCGGCAGATAAATGCACAGCGGCTGGTCGTCGGGCGCACGGTTGATTTGCTCGATGGCACCCAGAATGTGGCCCCAGTCGTGGTCGAAGTAAAATTCGCGGTCGCCCTTGTCGAGTTTGCCGCGCATGAACGAGTAATAATTGTCGCCATCGGGCGCGCCGCGCCACGCTTCATCGTCGCGCGGCACAGGGTTTTTCGATGGCGGCGGCTGATATTTGACATCACAGGTCGCTTCGAAGCCATTTTCACGCGGCACGAGGTCGTTTTTGCCGCCCCACCACACGAAATAACCGTTGTCCTTCAAAATCTGGAGCAGATTCGGCTCGTCGCGCTCGGCGTGGAGCATATGGTGCATGGTGCGATGGCCGCGCGTGTGGGGATACCAGCCGGTCATAAACGAGCAGCGCGAGGGCGTGCAAACCGGATTTTGGCAGAAAGCGCCGCGAAACGAGACGAAATCGCGCGCCACGCACTCATCGAGAACCGGCGTGACGGCGGCGGGGTTGCCCAGGTGGCCCAACACGTCGCCGCGCCACTGGTCGGGGTTAAAAATGAGGATGTGAGGCTTTTTCATGTTTCTTCCGGCGCAAGCGGAATGACGATGTTCCAACAGCGCGTCATGGTATGAAACGAGCCGTCGGCAGTCGCCAGAAAAAGATGCGTGGGCGCCCCGTTTTCGATGAGCAGTTGGGGCCGTTCGAGATGAGCCTGAACGCTGGTCGTGCCGTCTTGCCAGGCAATGGTGCGGCTGTAGGCCTGTGGCGGGTCGGCGATTGTCCAATGGATGCCATCGGGCGAAGTCGCCGCGATGCCGCTGCCTTTTTCGCCGCAAATGCCGCCGTTCATATCTTTCATCACCAGACGAAACTGCCCATTTTCGCGCCACACGTAAGCGTCCTCGACGTGATCGCCGGTAGCGTCGAAGCGAAAAAGCGGCTCGTCTTTAAGGCGCTCATAAGGCCCGTCGAAATGAGGCGCGCGGGCCACGCCCAGACGCAGCAAATCGGCCTGATGCCCGACGGCTTTGTAGATGAGCAGCACACCTCCATCGGGGAGAACGCAGGGCGCGGCGTTGGTTGTCATCATCGAATCCCATTTTCCCTCGCGCGGCGCCAAAATCGGCGCATCGCGGCGCGTCCAGGGGCCGAGTGGCGAGGGCGCGGTCGCTAAACCGATGCGCTGATTGGCGCGCGCCTGTGCCACAATCGGCGAACCCCAAGTCTCAGGCGTTTGGGGCGTTGGCATGGGGGCGTCGTAAGTGGTGCCGGTGTAGAAGATGAGATAAGTGTCGCCGCTCTTGTGAATGGTGGGATTGTGCGTCATGCGCCCGTCCCAGAAGCCGTCGCCGCGCGGGGGCAAAACCACTTCTTCGAACTGGTAGGGGCCAACTGGTGTGTCGGACGAAGCGCGCACCACTTCGGAGTTGGTGAGCCAGTGCGCCCAAAACGAGACCCCTTTCGTCCAGCGCGAGGCGAACATATGATAACGGCCGTCTTCGCCGCGAATCACCGAGCCGCACCAGACCCAGTCATCTTCGAGCGCGAAGCCGCCGCCGAGCGGTGCGGGCTGCAAGCGTTGTGCAAATGATTTCATTTTTTGCCTTGAGTTCAGTGCGGTTAAACGATGCCCCGCCGCTCCGCTTCGACCGATTCAAACCAATTCTCAAGCTGGCCCAGCATCCGGCTCACGCGCTCAGGCTGCGCGGCGCACAAATCGTTTTGCTCGAAAGGATCGTCGCGCAAATTGAACAAAAACGGCGCATTGGCGGGCGGAACGGTGCGGGGCGGTTCGGGATCGCGCACGATGTCGGAAATGGTTTCCGGCTGGTATTTGAGGGCGCTGTCCATCTCCAAATCTTCGGGCGAAACTTGGTGCGCTTCGCGAATCGGCGGGCGCACCAGTTTCCAATCGCCGTCGCGCATCGCGGCGTTGGATTCGACGAGGGGCGTGTAACGGTTCCACTGCCAGAATCGCTGCGTGTTGACCGCGCCGCCTTCACCGCGCAAAAGCGGCAAAATGCTGTGCCCATCGAGCGGCAGTTCGCTGGAGCGCCCGATTCCGGCGGCATCGAGAAGGGTCGGCATCCAGTCGGTGAAATGAATCAGTTCATCGACGCTTCGCCCGCCCTGAAGTCCGGCGGGCCAGCGCACAATCGCCGGAACGCGAATGCCGCCTTCGAAAACGTTGCCTTTGAGACCGCGAAAATTGCCGTTGGCGCGCACCAAAGATTGCGGCCCAAACTCCGAGCCGAACTGCGGGCCGTTATCACTGGTGAAAACAACGAGCGTATTGTCTTCGAGTCCCAAACGTTGCAGCGTTTCGAGAATGCGCGCCACGCCCTTATCCATGCGCCGGTTCATGCCATACAAACGGCACACCGCTTCGTGTAATTCGCCGCTTTCTCGAAACGGCGCGGCTTCCTCGTCGGGCACCTGCAAAGGCGTGTGAGGCGCGTTGTAGGTGACGTGGAGAAAAAACGGCTCTTTCTGGTGCCGTTCGATGAAGCCCACAGCTTCCTCGGTGAAAACATCGGTGATGTAGCGGCCATCGGAAGCGTGTTTTTGACCGTTGACATCCAAATTCCACTCGAAATAGTCCTGCCAGCCGCCGCGAAAACCGGCGAATTCCCCGAATCCGCGCGCGTTGGGATGGTAGGCCGGATCGAGCGCGCCCAGATGCCATTTGCCAAATAATCCCGTCGCGTAACCCGCGCCGCCCAGCACGTCGGCGAGCGTGGTTTCGCGCAGCGCGAGACGGTCGAGGCCGCGCCCTTCGAGCGTATCGATGGCGCCGGTGCGGTGCGGATAACGCGCGGTGAGAAGGGCGGCGCGCGCCGGAGCGCACACGCACGAAGCCGAATAATGCTGACGCAGCATCAGACCGCTTTGCGCCAGGGCATCGAGCGCGGGCGTTTGCACCAGCGGGTTGCCAAAAGCGCCGATGTCGCCGTAACCCATGTCGTCCACCAGAATAAAAACGAGGTTTGGTTTCATAATTTTGGGATGTCGCGGCCAGTGTAGGCGAATTTTCTGCTTCGACTCAGGCGGCGGCTTTTTCCTGCTTTGCGGCGAGCGCGAAATCGGCGCGGCAGCGCGTTTCGGTGTCGTCCATCTTCTCGCCTAAATCCTCTTCACTGCGCCGCCGCACCCGTCCGAACGTGCGAAAGCACCGCCGCCACAGGGCGTCCGCTCAACAGCGACGCGCCATCGGTGTAGCCCTCCTCGCGGCCCGCCAACTCTTCGATAAGCCTCTGGCGCCACCACGCGAGGCGCTCGGCGTCGCATTGAGGAGCCAAATCGTGGCGTTCCTGCGGGTCTTGCGCGAGATCGAAAAGCTGCTCGCGGCCCGTGCCGCTAAACCAAATGTATTTCTCCTTCCCATCGGTGAGCCACTGCACCGACTGGCCCCCGTAAAGATGTTCGCCGTGCAGCACTTCGCGCACGCTCGCCTCCTGCCCGCGCGCCAGGGGCAGCAGACTGCGTCCCTCGACTTCGGCGGGAATTGGCAGACCGGCACAGTCGAGCAGCGTGGGCATGATGTCGCGCAGTTCGACCACCGCATCGCTCACGCCGCCGGCCCGAATGCGGCTGTTTCTGGGGCCGTGAAGAATCAAGGGCACCCGCGCCGAACCTTCGTAGGGCAGCGATTTGCGGAACAGATGATGGTCGCCCATCAGTTCGCCATGATCGGAAACGAAACAAATGAAGGTGTTATCGCGCACTCCGAACTGGGCCAGATGTTCGAAAAAGCGATTGAGCTGGTGGTCGATGTGGGTCATGTGGCCGTAATAACCGGCTCTGGCGCGTTGCAGGCGCGCCGCGCTGATGTCGCCGACGTTGCAGTCGGCGCGCGCGGCGTCGTTGTGGGCCGCAAACATCTCCGTCCAGTCGCCAACGGGCGGCGTGGGCATCGCGCTGTTGATGTATTGCTCGAAGGCCCAGGTCGGCGGATCGTAGGGCGGGTGCGGGCGGTGAAAGGAGAGATAGAGAAAAAACGGCTTGCGCGGGTCGCGCCGCTTCAAAAACTCGATGCCCTGCGACACCACCCAGTTAGTCGGATGCAGATATTCGGCTTTGTCCCAGGGCCGCGCGACGTGCGAATTGCAGCCTAAACCGTGATCGAAATAGTCGGCCTCGCGCCCCAGTTCGCGGCGCAGCCAGGGCAGATAATCGTCGATGCTGTCGAGATTTCCGGCGCGATCCCGCGCGAAATGGAGATAGCCGTCGTGCAAAAGCACGTTTTGAAAGCCCAGTTGCGAGCGTTCGGGATAAACGTGCATTTTGCCGATGGCCTGGGTTTGATAGCCGCCGCGCGTGAACTCGCCCGCCATCGTGACGGGATAGTTCCAGGGCACGCCGTCCTGGTAACCGACGCGGCCATGCGAACGCGGCGAGAGGCCGGTGTGGAGCGCGGCGCGCGCCGGAATGCAGGTGGGAGTCGCGGCGTAAGCGCGCGAAAAGCGCGTTCCGCCCGCCGCCAGAGAATCGAGATAAGGCGTCTGCACGACGGGATGCCCGTCGATGCTCAAACAGTCGCCGCGCCACTGATCGACGTTGAGAAGCAAAATGTGAGGTTGATCGGCCATAAGGGATGAGATTATTGTGGCAGTGGATGAATTCGCCGCAAAGGGGAGCGAAGTCCGCCTGCGCGGACTGTCAACCTGTCCTGCGAAGGCAGGATTTGGGTTCTTGCGGCGAATTGATTCGCTGGCAGAATTGTGCTGATCCGGCTTGTAGTAGCG
>JAUJNG010000006.1:138779-219164 GCA_030448265.1 Abditibacterium sp. | reverse complement strand
GACGGACGCACTGTCGCAGGGGGTGGGGGTTTCTAACCCGGGCCCCCACAGCGGGTTTTTTTGTGTGGGTGGGGGGGGGGGGGTCTTTTAGGGGCACACCCCCCGCGAGGGCGGCCCCGGGCCACACTCCTTGTGTGGCGGGGGAACCGGTCAACACCCCCCGACTCCTTTTTAAGAGATTCCTCATCTGCCATCCACTGTGTCGTCCTCTTCCCGATTCCGCGCTTTCTGGCACCGCGTTTTGACGTGGAGCGGGCCGTTTCTGCTGCTGTTTTTGGCGGCGACCAAGCTCATCGAATGGCAGACCGAGCGCTGGTGGTTCGATGCGCTGGGTTATCGCGCCCATTTCGACCAGCTAATGCTGTGGCGCCTCGGCACCTTCGCGCTGGGAGCAGGTGTTTTCGCGCTTTGTCTGGGCCTCAACGCCCATCTCGCCTGGCGCAACGCGGCGCGCTTCGCCGTTCCTCTGGCTTTTTTCGAAGCGCCGTCGCGCGGCCTGATTCCGCTCGAAGACAAGCTGCATCTCGACCGTTACCGGCGCGCGGGCACCATCGGCATCGTGGCCGTTCTCGCCTGGCTGGTGGGGCTGGGTTTTTCGGCGCGGCACCCGCTCTTTCTGCGCGCTTTCTACTTCCAGCCGACAGGGCAAACCGACGTGGCGAGCAATTTCGACCTCGCGTTTTTCCTTTTCAAGCTGCCGCTCTGGCAGTGGCTGAGCCGTTTTTGTCTGGCTGCCATCCTCGCGTCGCTGCTTTTGGCCCTGGTGATTTATTTTTACGAAGACATCATCGGCGCCCACGCGCGCGTGCCGCAGGGCGAAAGCGCCGCGACGCGCCACCTCGCAATTTTGTGGGCGATAATGCTGTTGTGGAAGGGCTTCGACTGCCTGCTTGACGTGCCCTCGAGCTTCGTAAACGGCGGCAATGTCGCGTCGCGCGTTTTCGACCCGCTCGATATTCGTCTGGGCTGGACGGCTTCAGGTTTTTTCGCCCTCGCGACGCCCTCTCTGGCCCTCTTTTCGGCCCTGGCCATCGCGCGCCGCCCGCGCGCCCTCACTTTTGTGATAGGCGCGGTGTGGATGCTGACCGCCAGCATCGTGCCGTTTTTACTGCCCCTGGTAGTCGGGCGTTCGGCCCGCAACCCCGAATGGCGCAGCGCCATCACGCGCCACATCGCCACCACGCGCCGCGCCTGGAATCTCGACCGAACTCGCAGCGCCCCCCTGACGCTCGAAAAAAACGCGGCTTTTGCGTCTCTGCCCATCGCCGCCGCTTCGGGCGGGGAGGCACCGCTCGCGCTGTGGCCGGCTGCGGGCGCGCGCGAGGCGTTCAACGGCCCTTTGCGCGAGGCGGAGGCTCCCACGCGCGTGAGGCGCGTTTTCCTGGAACGAACCGCGAATTCGCTGCGCTATAGAGGCGTCGCGGTGCCCTTGGCGCCCAATCCGGCTGCGGGCTGGCGCGAGCGCCATTTTCGCGCCCCCGCCGGACAAACCCTGCAACTGGAAGCGACTCGCACCGCGCGAGGCGGCGACCCAATTTTCCCGCCTCCGCTTGCGACGCCCTTTCTCTTTGGCCCCGATGCGGAAACCGAGGGGGGCGCCCGCAATGGAATTGTGGACGCCGCCGACACCGCGCCCTGGGTTCTGGCCTCTGCGGCGGGCCAGACGCGCGGCGTGCCGCTCGAAAATCCGGCGGTGCGCTGGGCGCTGGCGGCGCGTTTTTTCGACTCGCAACTGGCGCGATACAACCCCGAAAACGGCGAAATCGCGCTCTGGCATCGCGGCGCGGCGCAGCGCTGCCGCCAACTCGCGCCCTTTCTGTTCTGGCCCGAAGACGAGGCGCGGCCCATCGTGGTGGGCGAGGCGCCCGATTCGCTGCGTTTGATGTGGGTGGTGCCAGGAATTGTGTGGTCGGACGATTATCCCGATTCGGCCACCCCCGCCGTGAGCGGAACTTCGCCCAGCGGCGCCAACTACGGGCGCCAGAGCGCCCTGGGCGTGGTGGACGGGCGAAGCGGGCAGGTGAGCCTGTTCGCTCTCGACGAAGAGGAGCCGTTTATCGCGCTCTACCGGCGCGCTTTCCCCCAGCTTTTTGCGCCCCTGACCTCGCTGCCGCGTCACATCAGCAGCCAGTTGCGGCCTTCACCGACGCTGTTGCAGGCTCAGGCTCTGGTGTGGGCGCGTTATCACGATCGCGACCCCGCTTCGTGGGAAACTCGGCAGAACGATTATCGCCTCCTGCTTTCCCCGTTTCTCCATTCCGATACCCCGCTTCGCGCGCTCTCGTCTCAGCCAGGCGGCGACTGGCTGCTCGCGGCTTACGCGCGCCCCACGGGTCAGGCGGGTTCGCGCGGCGCCGCTTCGCCGCTCGCCGCGATTCTGGGCGCCGATGAGCGCGATTTCGCGGCGGGGCGCGGGCGAGTCCGTTTCGTCGAGTGGAAACCGCCTGGGCCGGTGGAACTGCCCGCCCTGATGGCCGAACCGTCGCCGCAGTTCGAGGGCGTGCGCGTGGTAGGCCCGCCGCCCCCGACGCTGCTCTCGGTCGCGCCGCGTTTCGATGCGGCAGGGATGGCGCGCGGCCTCATCGCGACGCGCGGCGAAGTCAAAACCCGCGAGCTTTCAACCCCCAGCGAAGGCAGTGCGCTGAGGTTGCAAGTTCAAATGGCCACGGTGGGAAGCGGCAATGCAGGCTCCCCGACTTTGGTTGCGCCCGCCGCACCAGACGCCATATCAAACGAGGCCGATTCGCTGCGAAGCGCGCGCGCGGCCTGGCGCGATTTGCGCGCGGCGCGGCAAAAGGGCGACTGGAACGGCGTGGCGCGCGCCGAAAAACAATTGCAAGACGCGCTGGAACGCTGAAAATGAACCACAGAGATTTTTGGGGTGCCAATCACATCTTTACCCTGGCTCTTGTTTTTCTCCGTGTCTCTGTGGTTTTTTATTGAAGTCCCAAATCGCCGCCTCTGGAACGCGACTCTCAAGCGGGCGTTGGGTTTGAAGACCTCAAACCGCTATGCAAAACGAAATCGACATTCTTCCCGCACCTGACTGGCTCGAAGCGGCGACGCCGCAGGAGATATTGCGCTGGGCGGTTACCACCTACCGCGACAAACTCACCATGGCCACCGCTTTTGGCGCCGAGGGCTGCGTGCTGCTCGATATGCTCGCCAAAATCCGCGACGAAAGCGGGCTTTTCCCCGACGTGTTCAATCTCGACACCGGCTACCAGTTCGGGCAAACCCTGTCGCTCAAAACCCAGATCGAAAAGAAATACGGCATTCAAATCCGCGCGGTTCAGCCCGATGGGGGCATCGTCGCCGCCGAAGCGCGCTCCCAGAGCGAGCAGGGCGTGCCGCTTTATAAAAGCGATCCCAACGAGTGCTGCCACTGGCGCAAAGTCGCGCCGCTCGCGGGCGCCGTCGCCGGATTCGAAGCGTGGATCACCGCGATTCGCCGCGACCAGACTCCTGAACGCGCCCAGGCGCCCATCGTGGGGCCGGACAAAACTTATCCGCTTGTCAAAATCAACCCGCTCGCCAACTGGAGCAGGGAACAAGTGTGGGATTATATTCGCGCCCATGAAGTGCCCACCAATCCGCTTCACGGGCAGGGCTTTCCTTCGATTGGCTGCTGGCCCTGCACTCGCCCCATCGCGGCGGGCGACGATGAACGGGCGGGCCGCTGGGCCGGAACCGAAAAACGCGAGTGCGGCATTCATCTCGCGCGAGGCTAACGACCAATCTCACCAGCCGCTGTAGCGAAGTGAGGAACGAACGGAGCGTAAGAGGTCGGGTGCAGCGCCTTGTTCGGCAGCTTGTTGGAGAGTTTCGGCGTCATTCTTCGTCCGAGTAGAAACCCCTTCCGGTTCGATACCAAATGCCGTCGTTCGTCGGTTCAGAACGTAATAAATGTGCAATGTCTCTGTCTTTGTAAATTTCCTTTTGCACTCTGTTTGGTGGGATCACGCCAATGTATTCGTAAATTATTTCTGCGTTTGCGGCATCTATAAACTCGTCTTCGTAAACCAAATTGGCGATGGCTGCTTTGAGCGCCTTCTCGTTTGGAAACGTAGCGCCAATGTTTTGCAGATAGCCATATATCTTTTGATAAGACGTTTTTTCATCTTCTTCATCCTCAAGTTCCATTGGCTCTTTGAACTTGACATCTATATTTAACCAATAAATCGGCATCGTTTGACCTCCTTTGAAAGTATGAGTAATCGATACGCTGCGCGCAAGCCGCCGAACAGTATATTATGCCGCGTCACGCGGCAATTTACATCTGCAGGTTGCAAATTGCCGCTCTTTGTGACAATTCCGTATCGCGGGGATTTGCTCTCTCATTTCGATTCTTTCCTCATCTCGCCTTCCAACATTCAATTTATCCCGTTTTCTCGCGCCCATTGGCGATAAACAAACGGCGAAATTTCGCTCGGTTTGATCTCGCTGCGCCCGCCCCAAAAGACGTTGGTGTAATCGACGGCCAGGCCGCACTGTTCCAGATGGGCGTCGATAGCCGCTTTGTGGGCCAGAACCAGTGATTTATCAGTGCCGTGCGCCACGCCCATGATGTTGACATCGTTGAACTGCGGCCCGCCTTCGCGCCAGTAGGCGTGCGTCATGATGTGGAAGCGGCCCACTTCGCGACCGGCCTCGATTTCGCTGCCCTGCGGCACGCGCCAGTGGAAAAGCGCGTTGAATTTGGTGACGCGCTCGCCGCTTTGCAGACTTTTGGCGTGTTCCAGAAACGTCGAAAAGCGCCCGATGATGCGCCGCTCGTTCAAATTTTCGCCGATGCGGAGAAACTCATCGAGCGACACGCCCGCTTCCCGCGCACGGCCTTCCCACAAATTTGCTGTCAGTTCGTCCGCCTCAAATTCCCGTTTCAACGCGGTCAAAACGCGCCATTCGAGCGGCGAGAGCTGCGCGATTTGGGTATCGAACACCGCGCCTGGCTCCTCGGTTTTGGAGCCGATTTCCAATAGGCGGCGCCGCACATGGCCCACGCCGAGCGCGAAAAGCCGTTTGGCGGGCATCATTTGGAAAGCCGTCGCGCCGGTTTGAGAGCACAAATACTCGCAGTGACGCTGCATCGAAAAGCCCTGCGGCACTTTGAGAGTCGTCCACAGCCGGTAGCGCGCGCCCGCGATGGGCGCATCGGTGGTGCGAATCACGACATGGCCGGAAAAGGGGTCGTTGTGAAACATCCAATCGAAGGCGCCCTCCAGTTTCTCTTCGGGAACCTGCCACGCCACGAGTGCGCCTGGCGCCAGATTGGTCGCCATCAGCGTCTGGCGCACGCGGCGAATCGTTCCGGCGCGCAGCATCGCCGCGATGCGTTCGATAACAATTTCGAGCGGCAAATCGCTCAGGCGCGCGATTTCGCCGAAAGGGTCGGGGAGAAAACCTTGAATTTTATCTTCGGAAACGCTCAGAATGCGCGCGTTGATTTCGTCGGTGGTTTGAGTCGGCACTTCGGCGATGGCGCTCACGAAAGCAGCTCCCTCACGGCGGCGACAAGGGCGCGTGTTCCCAGAGGCAGCGCGCTTTCGTCGATGTTGAATTTGGGGTGGTGGTGCGGATAAATCGCGTCGATGGCGGGGTTGCGCGCGCCCACGAAAAAATAGCAGCCAGGGATTTGCTGCAAAACCAGAGAAAAATCCTCGGCGCCCAGCGTCGGCTCGAACTCCCGCACGTTCTGCGCGCCCGCGACGCTTTCCAGCGCCGGAATCAAACGCTGAACCACGTTTTGGTCGTTGACAGTCGCCGGAAAGCCTTCGATGAACTTCCATTCGCCGCGCCCACCGAAGGCTTGCGGCAGGGTTTCGATGATTTCGCGGCAGCGAGTGTTGAGCAAATCGCGCACATCGGGCGAAAAAGCGCGCGTGGTGCCTTCGAGAGTTGCCTCGCCAGGAATGATATTGAACGCTGTTCCCGCTTCGAGTTTTCCGACCGTGACCACGCCCGCATCGAGCGGTTTGAGGTTGCGCGCCACGATACTTTGCAGCGCCGTCACGATGTGCGCTGCGATTAAAACCGCATCCGTCGTTTGTTCGGGCATCGCGCCATGACCGCCTTTGCCGAAAATGCGCGCTTGAAAACCATCGGCGCAGGCCATCACCGGCCCGCTCGAAACGCCGATCTGTCCCGCCGCAAGCGGTGTCCAAACGTGCAAACCGAGCGCGAAATCGGGACGGGGATCTTCCAAAACGCCATCTGCAATCATGCGTCCCGCGCCGCCCATGCCTTCTTCGGCGGGCTGAAACATGAATTTGACGCTTCCCGCCAGATTCTCGCGTTCCTCGGCCAAAATGCGCGCCACGCAAAGCCCGATTGCGGTGTGGGCGTCGTGCCCGCAGGCGTGCATTTTGCCGCCATTTTTCGATTTCCACTCCCACTCGTTCTCTTCGTGGATGGGAAGCGCATCCATATCGGCGCGCACCAGCACGCAGGGGCCAGCTTTGGCGCCTTTCAGGAGGCCGACGACGCCGGTTTTTCCGACGTTTTCGCGCACTTCGAGGCCCAGATCGCGCAGGCGCTGCGCCACGATGCCCGCCGTTCGCACTTCCTCGAAACCGAGTTCGGGATGGGCGTGAAAATCGCGGCGCAGCGCGATGATGTCGCTTTCCCAGGGCAAATCGAGCGAGGGAGCGACGAAGTTTTGATGAAGTTCGGGCATGAATGGCAGTTTAAACGACAAGATTAACCACAGAGACGCAGAGACACAGAGATTTTAAATTCTCTTTTTCATAATCTCTGTGTCTCTGCGTCTCTGTGGTTAATTTCTACTTCAACAACGTCCGAAATTCGTTGTAAGTGACATCGGTATTGAATCCGCCTTCGATGCCTTTGGCCACCACCGCAACCGCATCGTGCGAATGAAGCGATTCGAGATGCGAACAGACAATTTTGAAATCCAAAATCCGCTCGTCATGCGACAAACCTTCGTAGAGCAAACGCGCCGCATCTTCGACGAACTTGAGATAGGAGCCGTTAAGTTCGGCAAACGCCTGTTCATCTTCGCGCTTGACCATGACTTGCGTTTCGGTTTGCAGCGCTTCGAGACAGAGGTCGTGCAAATCTTCGATCCAGATCATCTCCTCGAATTTCACCGAAATGCGCGCCGTCGAGCGCTGCGAATGCGAAACCGTCGCTTTATTCCGCATCGAACGCGCGTGTTCGGCAAGCTCGAAACTGCACGGGCACGCCGAGGAATACACGAAATCGAAATGCAGCGTTTTGTGGATTTGGTCGCTTTTGTCCAGCCCCATTTCCATAATCACATCGTAATACTGGTAGCCTTCCAGACCCGATCTGAGCGATTTTTGTGGGATCGGATAGCTCAGTTTGAGCATGATTTGCGCTTCGAACGATTCGAGATTGCGCTTGTAATCGCCCAGGATTTTGGCGAGGGTGTCGATGGTGAATTGGGAGTCTTTGTGCTCGTAAAAGGCGCGCATGATGCGGCTCATGTTGATGCCTTTTTTGCACGCTTCCAGCGAAACCGTGCCCGTCACGCTGGTTTCGAGTTCGAGCAAATCGTCCGAACCGCGCCGCCGGTATTTGATGGGCAGGCGGAAATTGTGAATCCCGACTTTTTCGAGGCGAATCGGCGCGCCGCGAATCAGGGAGCCGTTTTGTAGGTCGGGCAGGGTGGCTTTGTAGGCTTCATCGACCGCGAATTCGCGGTCGTAGGCGAAATCGAGCGGCTCGTGTCCGGTCGCGGTCTCGATGGGCAACAGGTCTTGTTCGACAACGGCGGCGACGGTTTCGGGACGAATTTGTCCGTTGGTGTGGCTCATTGGAGGTCTCCCGCTTCGACTTCAAAGTAATTTTTCTGGGTTTCGTGCAGGCCGATTTTGGCCAACTCGAAACCGTCGTTTTTCAGTCGGGCGCTCAGGATTTCGAAAATCACTTTGGCGAGATTTTCCGAAGTCGGGATCAAATCACGAAATTCGGGGCAATCGACGTTGAGATGTTTGTGGTCGAAGCGCGCGTAGATTTCTGCATCGACGATGGCGTCCAGTTTTTGCGGCAGGATGATGAAGCCGGTTTGTGCGTCGGGCGCTCCGGCGACGGTGACTTCGAGATTGTAATTATGTCCGTGGCCCGCCGCATTGGAGCATTTGTCGAAACGCCCAAAGTTTTCTTCATCGGAAAGCTGGGGCGCGAAAAGACGGTGCGCGGCGGCGAATTCATAGGTGCGCGAGGTTTTCATGGTGTGAGGCGTGATTTCGACGCGAACGCGCCGCGACTCCTGCAAGCGCAGACGCCGCAGCGTGCCGGAAGCGACGCTGTGCGGCAAAGTTTGCCACAACAGGAGCGCTATATTTTCCGCCGTCGGGCGCTGGGTTGCGAATTGCGGATGGCCTACGTCGAGGAATTGGCCATCCAGTGGCTCCAGGGCGGTTTTGAGCAGCGGTTTGAGGTCGGAAATGTTGACGATCATGCCATCGTCGGGCGAAATGGGGCCGTCGAAAGCGATGTCGAGCGTGTATTCGTGGCCGTGCGGCCCGAAATCGCGGCCAAAGGTTTCGAGGTTGCGCTCGTCGCCCCAATCGGGGTGGCGCAAACGCCGTCCGCAGCTAAAAGTGGCGCGGCGCGACAAAAGAACGCGCGGCGCACTTGTGGTGGAACTCATGCTCTTTCAGAGTGCCCTCGCGAGCTGTTGGTGCCTTGGATTTTCTCAATAGACTCTTTGTTCGAGGTGTTTAAACTATGGCGCATGAACGAAACTCCTCCTTCTAACGGCGATTCCTACTACCTTTTCACCTCGTTTCGCAAACGCGGCGAGGACGGCGTTTACCTCGCGCTGAGCCGCGACGGCTACCATTGGACTTCGCTGTCGCAAGACAAGCCCTTCATCTCCATCGAGGAACTCAAAACGGGCCAGGTGCGCGATCCATGCATCGGGCTGGCGCCTGACGGCACCTTCCATCTGGTGTGGACTTCGGGCGGAAATCCGTCGTTTGGCTATGCCCGCTCGCAGGATTTAATTCACTGGCACGGCCAGCGCGAAATCGAGCCCATGGGCCACGAACCCGACACCCGCAACACCTGGGCGCCCGAACTGTTTTACGACGAGGAAAACGCGCAGTGGCTGATTTTGTGGTCTTCGACTATCGTGGGACGTTGGGGCGACACGCCGTGTCTGCCAGGGTGGGAAGGCTTCAACCAGCGCATTTTCGGGGCGACCACGCGCGATTTCGAGACTTTTAGCGACACGCGACTCTTTTTCGATCCAGGCTACACCTGCATCGACGCCGCCATTGCCAAAGCGCACGGGCGCTACTACCTGCTTTTCAAAGACGAGCGCTTCGAGCCGCGCCACCTCACGCTGCGTCTGGCGAGCAGCGACCATCTCGAAGGCCCCTACGAGAACATCAGCGAAGCGCTCACTCCCGAATACACCGAGGGGGCTTCGGCGCTTGAAATCGGCGATTATTTCACCGTCTATTACGACCGCTACTGGCAGCCCCAATTCTACGGCGCGATTCGCACCAAAGATTTTCAAACCTGGGAAGACGTCACGTCGCAAATGAGCTTTCCGCCCGACCACCGGCACGGCAGCGTCGTCCAAATTTCGGGCGCGACGGCGAGGGGGCTTCTTCAGTCGCCGCAGTGTGACGCGGGGGCCGTGGAAGCGCTGAAAGGTTGATTTTTGATGTTAAGCAGGACTAACGTGCTCTTCCAATCCAATTTCGACAATCCAATTGGAACCGGCGATGTCACGCACTGTCGCCACGATGTCAAGATTGGAAACCAGCGCCTCATTTTGGGCGCCCGATGCGACGTTCGGGCCGCACACGGCGAGCGGAATCCGCATGGTTTCTTCGACCAGAATCCAGCCTTTATCGAAGCCGCCGCCCTGCGCCGCCAGCAAATCGCCGTGATCGGCGGAATAGATGACGAGCGTATTCTCGCTCAAATTCAAGCGGTCGAGCGTGTCCAGAATCGTCAAAAGCGCGCTGTCCACCCGGGCGATATGTTCGTAACAGCGCGCCACGACGGGCGCCCCCTGGGGCCAGGTTTTGGTCGTCGCGCCTTTTAAAATTTCGTCCAGACACCACCTTTGGTGCGCGGGCCGGTCGCTGTAATCCTGCGCGAAGTTGGGCGGCGGGGCGATTTTCTGGGGGTCAACGGTTCTGGCAAACGGCGGCGCGACGTAATACGGCTGGTGCGGCCCCCAGGGATCGACGCGCAAACAAAACGGCTCGCCGTCCTGCGCGCGCTGCTCCAGATAACGGTTGGTGAGGTGGGCCAGAAAATACGATTCGTGGGTTTCTTTCGGCCCCTGAATCACGCCGCAGGTGGGATGAAACCTCGTTGAGAATCCCGTGACGGTGCGGATACTGGCCCGTCGCCAAAGACGCACGCGCCGGAGTGCAAAGCGGGCAGACGGTGTAGGCGTTGGGAAATAGCGTGCCCCCAGCGCACAAACGGTCGAAAGCGGGGGTGCGAATCAGGTCGCGGTTGAGCGCGAAGTGATGAGCGTAGGCGAAGTGATCGGAGTTGAGCCAGAGAACGTTGGGACGCTTCATCGCTTTAGCGCTTTTTGGCGCGCGCGGCTTTTTCTTTGGCTTCCATCTGCGCCAGGCTCATTCCCATGGTTTGGGCGACGCGCATCCGGAACTTTTTCCACTCGGCTTTGCGCGCTTTGTCGATGTTCGACTCGCGCGTGCGGGCCGCCGCCATGATCTGCGATTTCTGCGCGCTGGTCATCTTTTTGCCGGTCACTTTTTCGGCATTTTGAATGGCGCCCATGCCGAGCGGCGCCGGTTTGCCCTTTTTGGGTTGGGCGCTAACGTCGGCGCTGCCCAGTCCGAGCAAAAGGGCGCTCGCGACGGCGGCGCGGAAAACGGTGGTGGAGAGAAGAATTTTCATAGCGATGTCTTGGAGGGGCCGAAAACCCCAAAGTTTTGAAGCCGGATTCTTTCGTCTGAGTGTTGAAACGGCCTACGGAACGACGACGGTCACGACGCCTCCGGCGCGCGGCAGCGAAGTCGAGACAATTTTGCTGGCGCCGTTGCGAGTCACGGCGATGTCATAATCGCCCAAAAAGCCGCGCGTTTTGAACTCGCCCTGGGCGCTGGTCTGCCCGTCGGCGTTCGTCCACCAGGTTTTAAAAACCAGGTCTTTGAACGCCTGGCCCGACGGTTTAAGGCTCTAGTCGCGGTAGAAAACCGGCGCGTCGCCGAGCCAGTGCGAGCCGTCCCAGAAGCCCCACATCAAAAACCCTTCGGTTTGCAGAATCGAAAACGCGAGCGTCAAAAAATCGCGCGTGAAGTCGCCTTGCAGGGCTTCGTCGGGCGTCACGATGTCGAATTCGGTGATTTTGATGGGCAGGTTGAACTTGCCGAAGCGCTCGATGTTGCGCTGGATGGTGGGAATCGGAATCGCGCCCAGGTGCCCCTGCAAGCCGATGCCGCCCAGCGGCGCGCCTTTGTCGAGCAGAAACTGTAATTCCTTCTCGAAAGCCTCGGTTTTATTGCCGTTTTCGACCGAGTTTTCGTTGAGATAAAGCGGAATCCCTGGCGCCGCTTCGCGCACGGTCTGGAACCAGCGCACGATTTCATCGCGGCCCAGAAGTCGAACCAGATCGGGATTGCCGATGGTTTCATTCACCGCGTCCCACTCGGCGATCTGGCCGCGCGAGGCGCCCACTTTTTCGAGGATGTGCGCGTCTTCCGGAAATAAATATACCCGAAAGATTGGAATTTTAAACCTCTTTGTCCGTAAATTTTTGAAAAAACTCAGCGTTGAGTCAGTTCAGCAACGCTTCTCTCTTGCCTTGTCAACCTGACATAATAAACATTTCATCACCTTGCACTACGATTTCGCGTTCGATGACCCAAAGGAGAGCCAAACCGATGAAAGCTGGGATGTGCAGATTCGTAAAAAAACACACGCTCGTCCAGAATGCCAGAATCAAAGTCACACTCGCCGCCAATGCAAGCGGAATTTGACTTCGATTTGCGCTCGCTTTGCCAAACAGCCACACGCCGATGAAACCGGAAACAACCCAGCCGCAAAAGTTGGAAAACGGCACGCCGTAGTAAAGCCCGCCCGCTTGATAGGCCCAAAACTTTTGCTGCACGGCGCCAGGATCGAGAACCAAATCGAACGCCAGTAGAATCGCCACCGCGCCCACAAGAGGTTGTTTCGGCGTAATGCGCGCCGCGAGCGCGATGGCGCCCAAAACGAGCGGCGGCCACGAAAACGGCACCGTCCAGGGCACCAGGCCAAACAGTTTCGCGCCGATTTTTTCGCCGTAGGAAAAATGTCCATAAGGCCAGCCGGTGACGACAGCGTAACTCTCGATCCCCACCGCGAACGCGCCCAGCGCGCCCAGAACCAGCGCAGCGCGTTTCCATCCGAGCCAGAGCACCAAAACCCACGCCGAAGGCACCCACAACACCAGCACGAACGCCGCCGACACCCAAGCCAGTTCGGGGCGCGTCGCCTCCTCGACTCTGGCGACGAAAAAACCGGCAATAAAGAGAGAAATCGCGCCCAGCAGCAGCGCGCGACGCGATTTGGGGGAAAATGGGAGCGGATTCATCGCAATGGGCAAGAGGATTTTGCCCGATTCCACCGTAATATGCGACGCCTGCTCCTCATTTCGCGCCCGCGCTTCTGGATGTATGTTTTCGGCCCATATCTGGTCGGCACACTCGCGGGCGCCTCGACACCGAGGGAGTTTTTCGCGCCACTCAACCTGCTTTTCGCTCTCTTTTTCCTCTTCCCAGCCAACCTGCTAATTTATGGCATCAACGACACTTTCGATTATGAAACCGATGTTTTAAACGCCAAAAAACGCGGTTATGAAGATCTGGTGCCGCCCGACGAGCGCGGCAAAATCATCCGCGCCATCGCGCTATTGTGCGCGCCGTTTCTTCCCTTTCTGGTCTTTTTACCGCGCGAAAGTCTGCTGGCGCTGGTCGCGTTTCTGTTTTTTTCGATTGGCTACTCCGCGCCGCCGATTCGCGCCAAAGCGCGCCCCATTGTAGATTCGATTTTCAACGTCCTTTACATTTTTCCTGGCGTGTTCGGCTATTTTGTGAGCGGCGGAAACAGTTTTTCCTGGGTTTTGTTCGCGGGCGCCTGGGCGTGGGCGATGTCAATGCACGCTTATTCCGCTGTGCCCGACATTTCGGCGGACAAAGAAGCGGGCGTGCCGACGGTGGCCACTCTTCTGGGACTGAGACCGACATTGTGGTTTTGCCTCGCGCTCTACCTTTTCGCGGCGCTGTGCGCGGGGCCTGCTCTAAGCTGGCTCGCGATTTTACTGGCGCTGATTTATGTCAGGTTGATATTTATGTCACTACAGGCTGGAACCGAAGCCGGCGTGATGAAGATTTACCGTTATTTCCCGCTCGTCAATACGCTCGCGGGCGGCGCGATTTTCTGGTTCGTTTTGTGGGGCAAAGGCGCGTTCTGGCCCCGATTTTAACGGGGCGTTTGCTCACCCTGCGCGCCGGTGACGAGCCATTGGCCCTCGATTTTGCGCCATTTCAGCGCGAATTTTCCAGCAAAAACTTCCGGCGGCGAAGTGAATTCCGATTTCAGACTCAATACATAGCGCCCCTGACTGCTCGCTGTCTCGCCATTTACCTCAGTTTTGGTGCCCGCCAGCTTCAAATCGATGACGCGATATTGCAAAATGCCGCCGACCAGCGAATTTTGAAATTCACTTTTCGTGGTGCTGCCGAACTGAAAATCTTTGGCCAGATAATCGGCGATGCCGCGTGGACTGCGCGCATTGGCGGCGGCGGTGATGCCATTGAGCGCGGCGGCGATTTGCTGTTCGTCGGTCAAGGGAGGATGCAAACGGCGCCAGGTCAGAACCGCGCCGAGGACGAGCAGCACAATTCCGCCGATGATGAAAATTTTTCGCATAATGGCCCCAGAAGTGGCGTTTTGACGCCCCAAAACGCGCGGGGTTACACTGCTCGCGCATGAAATACAAGCGAATTTTGCTCAAATTGTCCGGCGAGGCGCTCGCCGGCCCCGCCGGTTTCGGACTCGATGGCGTGGTTTTAAAGCGTCTGGCGCAGGAAATCAAGGGCGTTCACGACGCGGGCGTTGAAATCGGCATCGTGGTGGGCGGCGGCAACTTTTTTCGGGGCATGAAGGCCGCCGTCGAACAGGGCATGGATCGCTCGATGGCCGACTACATGGGAATGCTGGCGACGGTGCAAAACTCGATTGCCCTTCAGGATTATCTGGAGCGCGCCGGTGTTCCAACGCGCCTCCAATCGGCCATCGAAATGAAGGAAATCGCCGAACCGTTCATCCCGCGCCGCGCCTTGCGGCATCTCGAAAAAGGCCGCATCGTGATTTTCGCGGCGGGCACCGGCAACCCCTTTTTCACCACCGACACGGCGGCGGTGCTGCGCGCCACGCAAATCGGCGCTCAGGCGATTTTCAAAGCCACCGATGTCGATGGCGTTTTCGACCGCGACCCGCAAAAATTTGCCGACGCGATTCAGTTCGACCAGCTTTCTTATCTGGATGTTTTGGATAAAGGCATCAAAGTGCTGGATTCAACCGCGATTACGCTGTCGATGGACAATGACCTGCCGATTGTGGTGTTCAATATGGAGGTCGCGGGCAATATCGAGCGCGCCGCGATGGGCGAGGATGTCGGGACGACGGTGTGTCATTTATCGGAATTTCGGAAGTGATTTTTCCGCAGAGTGAAGAACGCGAAGCGTCAGCGAGTGAGGCTCGACTGCTAAGACGAAGTTGGAATACAGGCCTCACTCGCTGACGCTTCGCGTTCTCTACGCTTCCAGAAAAGCACGCACTTCGCGGTTGAAATCGGCGGGTTTTTCGAGATTCGCTAAATGTCCCGCGCCCTCAATGACAACATGGCGCGCGTGGGGAATTTGCGCGGCCATGTGCGCCATCACATCGGGCGGCGAAACGGCGTCTGCGCTTCCGCCAATCACAAGCGTGGGAACCGCAATTTGCGCCAAAATCGAAGTTGAATCGCGCCGGTCGCGCAGCGCGGCGATGAGTTTCGCCAGATTTTCGCCCGTATTGGGCGCCGCCAACTGTTGGATTTGCTCCGCGATTTGCGAATTCTCGCGCTGCGTGGTTTCGCCCAGCAGTTTGGGCAGCATCTTTTCCGCGACGGCGCGCCCATCGTTGGTTGTGGCGAATTCGATCATCTCTTCGCGCGACTGGCGAGCCTCGTCGCTGTCGGCATCGGCGCGGGTGTCGGCCAAAATTAGAGCCGCGAGTTTGTCGCCATGCGCGCGCGCGAACTCCAGCGCGGTGTATCCGCCCATCGAAAGTCCGCACAAAATGATTTTTTCTTCGACGCCCAGATGTTCGAGCCAGATGGCCACGTCTGTGGCGAGAGTTTGAACCGACGGCTCGTCTTCAAAAGCGGAGGTTTCGCCGATGCCGCGAAAATCGGGCGCTAAAACGGTGAAATCGTGCGCGAACTCTTCGAATTGTGCGTTCCACATCGCGCTCCAAAGAGGGAAAGCGTGCAAAAAGACGAGCGGGGTGCCCTGCCCTTCCTGCCGGTAAGAAATCTTGAGGTTGGGAGAAATTTGGGTTTGCATCACTCGCGCACAAAGCAAAAATGCCTCCGATTTCTTGCGAAATCGAAGGCATCATGATTTGGAAGCGGGCGGAATTGAACCGCCGTGTCCCGCGTGACTAACACAGGCTTCTACAGGCTTAGTTTCGCTTTAATTTAAAAGGATCGGCCCCGACGAAACAGCGGAATCCGGCCTTCGATCTCGAATTATGCCAGTTTGAAGCGCGGGACGAGCGAACCGCTCTTCAAACATCCATCTAAATGAAGCTCGCGCAGGCCGATGGACAAACGTTGCGGGAGCTTGCAGCCCTTAGGCTACGAGAGCGACTTGCTCTTGATAAGTGTTGGCAGTTAAATTTGTTGCCCCGTTTAGGGAGTCTGAGCAACTCCGCCTGCAACCCATGCAATCCGGCGCAAGATCGAAACCTGTCGCCCCCAGTTGGGTTTCGCTGCCGAAACAGCGTTAAATAAACGGAAAATCGCGGTGTGCGTTCCCACTCAAATCCCCGCTTTTGGAGCAGGACACGCACGAGAAAATTTTTCACCACAGCGACACAGAGAACTAAAGACCAGGTTTTGAAGTTCCTCCCCATTTTTCCTCTGTGACTCTGTGTCGCTGTGGTGAAAAATTTTCTCGTGCAGGTGCGTGACTTTTCGGAGACTGAGAAACCATGTTATTTGAACTTCCCGTCGCTGAGTCGAATTCGCCGCTTGCCCCAGTCGCCGAACCGGTTTTTGCCGAAACTTTGGCCCCCGAAGAAGTGGAAATCGATCCCGAAGAAATTGTCGAAGAGGCCGAACAGCTTTTGCGTGAGGGCGCGCCGCACGATTTCGATGTTCTGGTTATCGGCGCGGGGCCAGGCGGCCTGGCATCGGCCCTGGGCGCGGCGGGGGGCGGTTTACAGGTTGCGATAGTCGAGGCGCGCGAAGTGGGCGGAGTTTGTCTTAATCGCGGCTGTATTCCGACAAAAACTTTGCTCGAATCGGTCGGCCTGCTGCGATTGATGCGACGCGCGAAAGGGTTCGGCATTGATTTAGGCGGCGAAATCTCGCCCGATTTTGGGGCGATGCAGGCGCGCAAAGAGGAAGTCGTCGCTCATTTGCGAGCGCACACGCGCGAAAGTCTCGAAGAAGCGGGCGTTACAATTTTGCAGGGTCACGCGCGTTTCGTCGAAGAACACACGCTGGAGATCGAAAATGAAGGGCAGGCGCGGCGCGTGACGGCGGTTTCGGTTGTGATTGCGGTGGGTGGGATTCCCTCTCGTTTGCCGATTCCTGGCGCCGATTTGCCGCTCGTAGTAACTTCGGACGAAATTCTGCTCCAAAATTTCGTGCCCGTGAGTCTCGTCGTGGCCGGCGCGGGCGCGGTGGGAATCGAATTCGCCTCGATTTTCGCTGAACTTGGCTCCAAAGTGACTATCATCGAAAAAATGGACGCGATCATGGCGGGCGAAGACGAAGATATTCAGGCCGCGATGGGCGAATCGCTGCGCGAAATGGGAATTGAAGTGCAAACTGGCGCTTCAATGGAGCGAATTGAAGCCGGAGACGGCAGTTTGAGCGTGATTTTCGAAAAGAATGGCGTCGAAAAGAGCCTCCAAACCCATCAGTTGCTACTGGCAACGGGTCGAAGCGCCAATTTGGACAGGTTAGGTTTGACGGAGGCCGGAATCGCAGTTGAAGACGGCAAAATCAGCGTGGACGAACGCAAGCAAACGGGCGTGAGCGGGGTTTACGCCATCGGCGACTGCATTCGGCGCGTGGGCTGGGCGCATCAGGCGGCGCTGGAAGGCCGCGAAGTCGCCGACGCGATTCTGGGCGTCGATTCCGACATCGACGCGCGTTTTGTGCCTTCCTGCTACTACACCTTTCCCGAAGTCGCCTCTGTGGGGCTGTCGATGCAGGCGGCGCGCGAACTGGGCATTTCTGCGCGCGCGGGCAAGTTTCCCTTTCGTGCCAACGGGCGCGCGGCGGCTTCGGGAGACAACGGCGGGTTCGTTAAACTGGTGATTGAAGAGGAGAGCGAGCGTTTGCTGGGCTGTCAAATCATCGGGCCGCGCGCGACAGAACTTATCAATGAGGTTTCGCTCGCGCTGCGAAGCGGCGCGACGGCGGGGGTTTTCACCGATGCCCTGCACGCTCATCCGACCTTTGCCGAAGTGCTGCCAGGCGCGGCGCGCGCCGCGTTGGACGGGCGCGGCGAGTAGAGGGATAAAACGTTGCCACTTCGCGATGCGGAGTGTCATAATAGGGGTATTGCGGGTTTGGCGGTCTTGAAGGGTGAAGCAACGGAACGCCCCGACTCACCCTGAAATTTCGTAATTCGTGGCACTGATTTTCTTTTAATTCGACTCTATTACTTCTCCGATATTCTCATGCCCGACGAACAGGAAAAAAACCAGGCTGCACCTCGCTTCCGGTTGCCCAAACTTTTTGCCCAGGGCCCCGAAGCCGCCGCCGCCGAAGGCACGCTGCCGGAAGTGGAAATCGCCCAAAGCGAAGCCACTACGGATGCGACCGAAGCGCCGGTTAAGGCTTCTACTGCGGCCTCCAACGGTTCGCGCCACTCGGCGTCCGGCGCGGCGCTCGATTCCGCCTCCGAAATGGCCGCGATGCGTCAGGCCATCGAGAATTTGAGCGAGCAGGTCTCCCAGGTCAACGAACGCGAAACCGCGTTGGAACGGGTTTTCGACACGCTTCACGCTGAACTCGCCGACTACAAAAACGATTTTCTCTACGAGCATCTCAAGCCCGTGGTGCGTCCCCTGCTCTTTTTATTCGATTCGCTGGAGCAGTTCGACAGCGAAGTCGCGATGGCCCAGGCGACTACGACTCAAACCGCCACCGAAAGCGTGTTGTCCGCATCCGCAGTGCAGGGAAATCTGCGATTTTTCCGCGATCAGCTCATCGAGGCGCTGCAAGTGTGCGAAGTAACGATCATGGAGACGCCGCAGGGCGCGTTCAACGCCAAATTTCATAAGGCCATCGATGTCGTGCCAGTGGCCGCCCCCGACGACGGCACCATTGTGCGCGTGGTGCGCTCCGGCTGGTTCCTCAACGGCCAGCTTTTGCGGCCCGCCGAAGTCGTGATCGGCAAATTTCGCGGCTAAATGAGACAAAAAGTAGCGCTTAAGGTCAGATTAACGTAGATTGAATCGCGGCCCCCGTTGGCCGCCGACTTTTCAACTCAGCCCAAAACGGCTGCCCTATGATTGAACACACCATGAGGAGAATGTCTTGGCTCGCGCAGTAGGCATCGACCTGGGAACCACTTACACCGCCGTCGCTTGCGTGGATGAATACGGCAAGCCGATGGTCATCAAAAACACCGATGGCCAAACCACCACACCGTCGGCGGTGTTCATCGACGCGCCCAACTATGTGGTGGGCGAGGTCGCGCTGCAATCGACGATGACCGATCCTGGCCGCGTCGTGCAGTTCATCAAGCGCTTCATGGGCGTGCCGGAATATCGCGTCCAGATTATGGGGCAGGGCTATTCGCCGGAGTTCATTTCGTCGATTATTTTGCGAAAAGTCGTCCAGGAAGCCGAAGAAGCGCTCGGCGAGCGCGTCACCCAGGCGGTTATCACCGTTCCGGCGCACTTTACCGAAGCGCAGCGTCACGCGACTTACGAAGCGGGCGCGCTTGCGGGGCTGACGGTGCTTCGTATCATCAACGAACCGACGGCGGCGGCGCTTGCCTATGGCATTTCGCGTCGCGGCAGGCCGCGCAACATCCTGGTTTACGACCTGGGCGGCGGCACCTTCGACGTGACGGTTCTGGCCATCGACAACGACAGTCTCAACGTCGTCGCCATCGGTGGCGACCCGCATTTGGGCGGCAAAGACTGGGACGACCGCATCATGAACTTCATTGAGGAAGAACTCAGCGAGAAGTTCGGTTACGACATGGAACCCGATGCCGCGCTCGAAGCGGAACTGCGCCTCAAGGCCGAAGCCGCCAAACGCCAGCTCACCGGTCGCCCGACGGTTCCCATCACCTTTAAAGCCAAGCGCAGCCTCTCCACCGACGGCGGCAGCATGGACACCTACATTCCCGTGCGCGTCGAACTGAGCCGCGAAAAATTCGAGGAAATCTCTTCCGATTTGCTGACGCGAACCGAAATCCTGCTCGAAAACGTGTTGTCTCAGGCCAATCTCGGCTGGGACGACATCTCGGAAACGCTCTGTGTCGGCGGCAGTTCGCGGATGCCGATGGTGCGCGAAATGCTGACGCGGCTTTCGGGCCGCCGCCCGCTTTTGCACGATCCCGACGAGTGCATCGCCAAAGGCGCCGCGCTTCAGGCCGCGCTGCTGGTGAAAGACGAAACCGTCGAGGAAGTCAACGTCGGGCACGTTCTGGCGCACAGCCTGGGCGTGGCGACGGTCAAAAACGGCAGCACCGTCATCGACCACATCATTCCGGCGCTCACGCCCCTGCCCTGCTCGCAAACGCGTGCCGGCTACACCACCACCATGGATGCTCAGGAAAAAGTGCAGGTTCGCATCTACGAAGGCGAGTCGAACGATCCCGACGCCTATCCAACGGGGCCAATCGGCGTTTTCAACCTCGACACCCTTCCGCCGCGCCCCGCCGGACGGCCCAATATCGCGGTCGAGTTTCGCTGCGACGAAAACGGGCGCATCATCGCCGTAGCGCGCGATGGCGATACGGGACGAGAAAGCCGCGTGATGATTTCTCTGGCCGGCGAACGCGGCGACAACGAAGTTGAAGAAGAAGCGCTGTTGCTCTCTCAAGCCATTATTTCCTGAACTGGCTTTGGGAAAAATGAACCATAGAGACACGGAGACACAGAGAGAAAAGGGACTTTTGCCTCAAACGAATCTCTGTGTCTCCGTGTCTCTGTGGTTCATTAAACCCTTGCACAACACTTAAAAATTTTTCATCCCATCATGGCCGAACCCAATTCATTTGATCTCAATGCCGCCGGACTCGATGATGGCACGCTCGATTTTTACGCTCTGATTCAGGAACCGGTCGATGCCGACGCCGAAACGCTGCGCGCCAAAATCGCGACGCTTTACAACGAGGCGCAGGCCAACCGCGACCATCGCAACCTCACCAAACGCCGCGAGTATCAAACCCTTCTCGATTTATTGCCCCGCGCGCGCGTCACGCTTCTCGAACCCGAAAAACGCGCGCGCTACGACGCTTATCTCGCCTCGGCGAAAAAAGGTGCCGCTGAAGTCGAATTCAGCGTTTTTATGAGCGATTTGCTCGGCCTCGAGGAGACGCTGGAAGAGAAAACCGGACTGCTCGGCGTGCAGGACAAACCCCAGGTCGCGCGCGCGCGCGTTCTCAAAGTGCCCGAAACGGCTCCCTCCCAAGCTGAAACCAAGGTCAAAGTGCCGCAGTCGCGCTCCTCGGTGTCGGTCGCGGCGCTGGCAGCCGCTCTTGTTGGTTTTGTGCTGGGCGCGGGGGCTGGATGGCTGGGGCTGCACGACGCCGTTCCTGCGCTTCTCATAGGCGTAATTGGAGCGGCGCTGGGCTTCTTCATTTTCAACCGGCGCCCTCGTAGTGGAATCCGCTCCTGAGCCGCCTTTGAACCGCCTTTTCGCTTGAACCTCGCGCTTTGATGTGCCGTCGAAGCGGCATTCCAATTTCGAGGTTCATCATGCAAAAAATCGATTTACCGCGCTCTCTGATGGCGCTGGCCGCGACTTCTGTCGCATTATCCGCTTTTTCGGGCGCGGTTCAGGCTCAGGGCGCGTTCGACTGGGATTTTCGCGACATCGACACCAACCCTTCCAACCGCGACAATCCCCGCCGCGTTGACCGCGACGATTTCGGCACTTTCGTTTCGCTCGAAGCCGTCGTGACCAACGCCCGCTACAACAACGACTTCGAAATGCGCGCCGGTGGCCGCATTTTCACCGTTCGCAACCTCTCCAATACTCCTGTCCGCCTCGGCGACCGCGTGATCGTGCGCGGCAGTTTTGGCAACTCCAACGGGTTCAACGGCGAATCGGTGCGCGTTTTGGGCGGCAATAACGGGCGCAGCAACGACGTTTTCGACTCCAATCCTTTTCCTGGAGTGGGATCTCGCGTCGATTTCCCCGCGACTTTGATTCGCGTCGTTTCCCGCCGTGAAATCGAGGTGCGCGCCGACAATGGCCGCGTTTACCGCGTCGAAAGCCGCAACGATGCCAACTCCTTCCGCATCGGCACGCGCCTGCGCATCATCGGCGAGTCCAACGGCTTGATTGTTCGCAACGCCAGCGTGTTTCTGGGAAGCGGCACCGGCGGCTCGATTTTCGGTGATCCCAACACCTCCAGCGCCTCGGTCAACGTCGATTTTCCAGGCCGCATCGTGCGCATCGACACTTTTCGCGCCGAAGCCGTCGTGCGCGGCGACAATGGCCGCGATTACACCGTGCGCGGGCGTGAAGTAGAAAATTTCCAGGTCGGCGACCGCGTGCGAGTGCGCGGCGTCTCGCGCTACGGCGTGGTCGAAGTGCGCGATCTCTCTCGCGTGTTCTAAAGCTCTTAAAGCAGTGAAGGCTACAAAGCGACATGAAGTCGCAGCCAACGAAAGTGTCGGCCTTCGCCGACATAACGAGAGTCACGCTGTCGGCGAAGGCCGACACTTTCGTTGGCTGCGACTTCATGTCGCTTTGAAAGCTGTAGCCACCTTATAGTTGCTATAAAACCAAATCAGCGAAAGGGCGAAAGGTAAATTCACCTTTCGCTCTTTTTTTCGCGTCTCAAGGCCAGTAAATGGCGCGCACGTCCCGCAAACTCGAACATCGTCACCGTCGCAAAATAAACGAGCGGTGAGAGCGTAGCGCGAAACCACTTCCGATAAAAGCGACGCAGCGAGCAGTGCGATTCGGCGATCATCGCCGCCTTGATTTGCCCCGTCGCCGCACCGCCCCAGTGCTTGACGCGCGCGTCGGGGAGGAACCAGATTCCCCATCCCGCGCGCTTGAGACGCCAGCACAAATCGACATCGTTGAAGAAAATCGGGAATTCCTCATCGAAAAGCCCACCCGCGTCTTCGACGGCCTCTCGCCGCAGTAAAAAACTGGAAGCCATCGGCTGCTGCACTTGGCGCGCGTCGCGGTAGTGCCACCAGCCCATTTTGTAAAAGCCAAAGCGTTTGGAGCGGGGAAACGCGCGCGCCAGGCCCAAAGCCTGACTCCACAGCGCGGCGGGCGTGGGAAACGTGCGGCACGAACGCTGAACTGCGCCGCTTCGAGCGTCAATCAGGGCCGATGCCACCGCTCCGGCGCACGGATTCTCTTCCAAAAACTGGATTAAACGGCGCGGCGCATCTTCCAAAACTTCGGTGTCGGGATTGAGAAGCCAGATCCATTCGCCGCGCGCGCTCTGGAACGCTCGATTATTGCCCGCCGCGAAGCCATGATTGCATGTTTCGGCTAACAAAATGACTTCGGGAAACTCGCGCGCCACCATGGGGGCCGAATCATCGCCCGAATCGTTGTCCACGACGATGATTTCGTGTTCTAAAGCGGCGAGGCTCGCGCGCAGCGACTGCAAACACGCGCGCAACAGTTCGCGCGTGTTCCAGTTGACGATGAGAATGGAAAGCATGGGCGCTTACAATGAAAGCCATCCTACACGCCGTGACATCCAATAAACGTTTGAACTGGTTCAAACTTATCGATGACCTGCCACAATTCCATCCTTGCTTCCACCTCCTCGGCAAAAACCGCGAAAGCCTGGGAAGTATCGGGATAATCTGCCGAAACCTTCTCGATGTAAATCTTCAAACTCCTGATTTCGTCGTTCGGCTTGAAAGTGAAATCGCAGTCCAACATTTCCGTCCACGCGGCTCCTTCATTTCCAATGTGAAAATTTCGACTGAAATGCAGAACGAATGCGCCGTCAGAGAAGTTGTAGCAACCACAGTCCAAGAGAAAACCTTCCACGCAACGCTCTGCCGAACATTCGACCGGTAATGCAGCGAACTCCTTAAAGACTTCCCAGACTTGGCGAACGTTGGGACGTTGAAGATCGACTCCAGACTGTTGAAGCATTGTCGAAAAGTGCGCCGCGACAGTTTGGCTTTCGAGGATATTCAGGGCTTCCAACTCCCGCCCAGATCAATCTGAACCAACTTCTCTTCCTTCGGCTTGGAACACCCGCCGCTACAACTGCCGCAACTTCCATCGCCGCGCGAGGTGAGAATCCAGTGGCGCACCAGATAAACAACTGCCGCGCCGACGATGAGAAATACCGCGAAATCTTGTCCCGTCATGTTAAAACCCCAATAACTTCCCGCCCTGAAAAATGGCGAACGAGGCGAGCCACGCCAGAGCGGTCATGTAAACCTGCATGAAAATCGGCCATTTCCAGCCGCCGGTTTCGCGTTTGACAATCGCCAGCGTCGAAACGCACTGCATCGCTAACACGAAATACACCAGAAGAGAGACCGCCGTGAGCGTCGTCCACACAGGGCGCCCGTCGCTCCATCGGTCTTCGCGCATCGCCTGGCGAAGCGGTTTGGAGGCTTCATCGGCCTCGCCCACGCTGTAAACAGTGCCCATCGTCGACACAAACACTTCGCGCGCCGCCATCGCGCCGATGAGGCCGATGCCGATTTTCCAGTTGAAACCGAGCGGCGCGATCACTGGTTCGATGGCGTTCCCGACTCGTCCCGCGAAGGAATTTTGAGTTTGAATCGCGGCGATTTTTTCGGGTGTGGCGTTTGGTTCGATTTGGGAGGCGTCGAGGCGCGGGTAGTTGAGTAAAAACCACAGCAAAATCGAGAGCGCGAAAATCGTGGTTCCAGCGCGCTTGAGGAACTCCGATCCGCGTTCCCACATCACCAAAAGCACGTTGCGCGGGGCGGGCATGCGGTAGGGTGGCAGTTCGATCATCAAATGCGGCGTCGGCGCTTTGAACATGGTGCGCTTGAATAAGAGCGCCATGCCCATTGCCGCGACCACGCCGAGAATGTAAAGCGAAATCATCGTCAGCGCGCGCGACGAAACGAAGCCCAGCACCTTGACTTCGGGAATGAAAGTCCCAATCATCAGGGTATAAACCGGCAGGCGCGCCGAGCAGCTCATCAGGGGCGCGATAAGGATGGTGGTGAGGCGGTCGCGCGGGTTGTCGATGGTGCGCGTCGCCATCACGCCAGGAATGGCGCAGGCGAAACTGGACATCAATGGAATGAAGGCGCGACCGTGCAGTCCGACGCGGCTCATGTGCTTGTCCATCACGAACGCGGCGCGCGCCATGTAGCCGGAATCTTCGAGCAGACCCAGAAAGAAAAACAGGATGAAGATCTGCGGCAAAAAGATGATCACGCCGCCCACGCCCGCGATCACGCCCTGCACCAATAAATCGCGCAGCGGCCCGTCGGGAAGCCGCGAAGAAAGAAAATCGCCCGCGTTGCCGGTGAGCGATTCGATGGCGTTCATGGGCCATTCGGAGAACGAATAAATCGCCTGAAAAACCAGCAATACGATGCCGAAAAACGCGACGAGGCCCCAGAACGGATGGGCGAAAATGTGATCGGCGCGGTCGGTGGAGGAATTTTTGGTCGCCACCGCGTTTTGGAACAGCACCCGTGCCACGATGGGTTCAATCGCCGCATAACGCGCGTTGGTTTCGTCGGCAGTTTCGACCCCGTTCTGGCGAATCCGCTCCAACATCTGCGCGACTTCCGGCCCAAACGCGCTATGGACGGCTTCGACCGGCGCATTGCCGCACAACAGCCGCAGCGCCACGCCATCGGGCGAAAATTCGTCGTGGGGCGACAGCGAGCGCGCCAATTTGCGGCGCGCGCCTTCCAGTTCATCTGGCAGCGTCACGCGCGGCGGTCGGGGCGCCTTAATCGGCCCCGATAGCACGGCGCGCAACTCATCCAGGCCGATGCCGCGCGAGGCGACGATTTCCACGACGGGCGCACCCAGTTCGCGCGAGAGCGCCCCCGCGTCGATGGCGTGACCGGCCTTTTGCGCCATGTCGATCATGTTGAGCGCAATCACCGTCGGCAGGCCCAGTTCGAGAATTTGTGTCGCTAAAAGCAGATTGCGAACCAGATTAGAAGCATCGACCACAACCACGACCACATCGGGCGCGGGCGTGTCGTTTCGCAGTCGCAACAGCACGTCGCGCGCGATTTCTTCGTCGGGGGATTTGGGCGAGAGCGAATAGGTGCCAGGCAAATCCAGAATCGAGGCGGCGATGCCGTTTCCCAGTCGCGCGCGGCCCTCTTTTTTCTCGACGGTAACGCCAGGATAGTTGCCCACGCGCTGACGCATTCCGGTGAGGGCGTTGAAAAGCGTGGTTTTTCCGGCGTTGGGATTGCCCGCGAGCGCGATGCGGCGCAGCGCGGGCGGCGACGAAACGGGGGGAGGAGCGGCGGCCATAGCGAAAAGGTGTGGAGAATGACAAAAGTTGGAGCCAAATGACTCCAACTTTTGGGTTACAGGTGTTTTGAACTCACCGGATGCTTTAGCTTCCGGTATCCACAATGTCGCACAGCACGTTGGTCGCCGCGCCCTGGCCGATGCCGAACCTCGCGCCGGCCACGCGAATCAAAATCGGGCTGCCGTGACGCAAAACCGTGAGGTTGGCGCCTTCGCGCACGCCCAGTTCGCGCAGTTTGGCGCACTCGGTTTCGCCGCCGCACAGCCGCGTTACGCAGAGTTGCTGCCCGCTTTTGGCGCAGCACAGCGAGGTGCAGTGCAGTTCATGTTCGTGGTGCGCGTTCCTGTTTTTGGCGCGGCGAGAGCGAAAAATCATCGTTTTCCTGGTTCGTTCGACAACTGGAATTTTTAATCCGACCGGATGTATCGGATATTCACTTTATCGCGGCCTTCAACGCCCCGCAAGGCAGCGGCTACGAAATTTGCTATAAATGCTTCCATCCAAATTCAGGCGCCACGTTGAGGTGGGCTCAGCCGGTCTCGCCGTCGCGTGTAATACTTCAGGGAAACCGGTTGACGGAGAAACTAAATCCAAAGACATGGAGGAATATCTGACTGCCCTGACATTTCCAAAGCGAAGGGGTTTTATACTGGGGACGGCATGAAGAGCAATAGCGCGCATTTTGATGTTGCGGTGATCGGCGGCGGCGCCATCGGCCTTTCATGCGCCTGGCAGCTGGCGGCGCGCGGCGCGCGCGTGGTGATTTTCGACCGTTTGCAAGCAGGACGCGAAGCCAGTTACGCCGCAGGCGGAATGCTGGCGCCTGCGTGCGAGGCCGCCGCTCATCCCTGGAATTGTTCGCCTCAGGCGCGCGAAGAAATGCTTTCGTTCTGCTTCGATTCGCGCGATTCTTACCCTGACTTTGCCGCTCGCCTGGGGCAGGAAACCGGCATCGACATCGAATTGTCGCTGCGCGCTGCCGCAACGGGCGACTGGCGTGAGACGGGCATTTTATTCGTTCCTAAAACTGAAAAAGACTCGCGCCTCGACGCGCTGCTCGAACACGGTCTCGCGGCGGCGTGGCGTGGCAAAACGGCGGTCTTTCTGCCCGACGATGGCCAGGTCGAAAGTCGTAAAGTGGTGGACGCTCTGCGCGCGGCGGCCAAGTTGAGCGGCGTGGAAATCCGCGAAAACTGCCAGATACGGCGCTTGAAAATCGAAAACGGGCGCGCAGTGGGCATTGATGACGACAAAGACACCGTGCGCGCCGAGCGGGTGCTGCTGTGCGCGGGGGCGTGGAGCGGAAAAATCGCCGGTGTGCCGCCGGAGATCGCCGGATCGCTGCGCCCCGTCGCGGGCCAGATGGTGCAGGTGCGCGGCGAGCGCCGCGTGCGCCACGTCATCTATTCCGACGCCTGCTATCTGGTGCCGCGCCGCGACGGGCGCCTGCTCATCGGCGCGACCGTGGAAGAAAACGGCTTTCAGAAGCGCGTCACGGCGGGCGGCGTCGCGAAATTGTTGACGGCGGCGTGCGAACTGGTGCCGGAACTGAGCGACGCGCCTCTTGAAGCGCACTGGGCGGGCCTGCGGCCCACAACTGGCGATGGCCTGCCGCTTTTGGGCGCGACTTCGGTCGAGAATCTCTTCGTAGCGACCGGCCACGGTCGCAACGGCATTTTGCTGGCGCCCGCAACGGCCCGCGCGATTTGCGCGCTTTTGCTGGACGGAAAAGCTGTCAGCGAGGCTTTTTCGCCCGCGCGGTTTGGCGGCGAATAAATTCGCCGCAACACAACAAAACCTGCCTTCGCAGGTTGGTGCAATAGTCCGCGCAGGCGGACTTTGTTTGCTTTGCGGCGAATTTATTCGCTGCCATAAACTCCCATCGCATGAAAATTCGCCTCAACGGAGAAAGTGTCGAATCACAGGCGCCAACCGTCGCCCAACTGCTCCAGGAACGCCAGATTTCGCCCGTTGGCGTGGCTGTGGCGGTCAATGAAAACGTCGTGCGCCGCGCCCATCATGCAACCCACACCCTAAATGAAGGTGACCGCATCGAAATTATTCGCGCCGTGCAGGGCGGTTGAGCGTGTTGCTATTGAAATGAATCATTCTCCACTTATAATTTCGGGAGTCGAACTGGAATCGCGGCTCTGGTTTGGAACCGGTAAAAACGTCCCCTTCGACCTGATGAAGGAGTGCATCGAGGCGTCGGGCGCGCAGGTCGTGACCTGCGCGATTCGCCGCGTGCCCACGGGTGAAGAATCGGGCCAGAACCTGCTCGATTATCTGCGCGGCCTGCGCGTTTTGCCCAATACGGCGCTCTGTTACAACGTCAAAGACGCGATTTTGACGGCCCAACTCGCGCGCGAACTGCTCGATACCGACTGGGTGAAACTGGAAGTCATCGGCGACCCAGACACCCTGTTTCCCGACAACGAAGGCACCCTCGAAGCCGCGCGTGAACTCGTCAAAGACGGTTTCACCGTTTTGCCTTACTGCTCCGACGACCCCATCGTTTGCAAGAAACTGGAAGACCTCGGCTGCGCGGCGGTGATGCCGCTCGCGGCGCCCATCGGTTCCGGTCTGGGCATTCGCAATCCCACCAATCTGCAAATTATTCGCGACAAAGTGAGCGTTCCGGTGATTGTGGATGCCGGTGTGGGAACAGCGTCCGATGCGACGTTTGCGATGGAACTTGGCATGGATGCGGTGCTGTTGCAAACGGCGGTTTACGGCGCGGGGCAGCCGCTCCAAATGGCGCGCGCCATGAAAGCGGGCGTCGAGGCGGGGCGTCTGGCCTTTGAGGCGGGACGGATGCCGAAGAAGTTGTATGGCAGCGCGTCGAGTCCGCTGGAAGGTGTGGTGAATTCGTAGATAGGTTTTTGACCGGTTCCCACGCCCAGAGGGCACCGGTCAACGCTTTGCATCGAAATCACAAAATCAGCGCCACCCAGAACGGCACCGTCGCGATGCTGAGCGCGTAGCACAGCAAACTCGTGGTCGGGATGAGGCGCATCGGATAATTGTGCTGCTGGCAGAAAACCGCGATGTTGATGGCGGGCGGCGCGGCGAATTCGAGCATCAAAAACAAGCGCAATACTCGGTCGGACTCGAAAAGCGGGTTGGGCCAGAAACGCAGCAGCAAAAAGCCGCAAAGCGGCAGAAAAACCAGCTTCCAAAAAGCGATTTCGAGCGAAAAACGCTTCCCGACGACGTTGGAAACGCCGCCGGCAACGGTTCTGGCGATGGCGCCGCCCAGAACCAGCGTGGCGAGGGGAACGGTGAGATCGCCCACCAGTTGCAGCGCGCCAGGCGAGCCGTTGGCGCCGCCGCCGAGCAAAATTTGCGCTGGCACCGAAGCGTCGAAACGGTGCGCGACATCGTGAAAGGGGCCGTAGACCACAAGCGCGATGAAAGTGACGAAGGTCGGCGGCGAAAACAGGATGGCACGGGCGTCGATGCGGCGCTGATGATGCAAAACCCAGTGTCCCACGGGCCACAGCGAAGCGTTGAAAAAGATGACGAAAACGAAGAGCATGATCGCGGCGCGGCCAAACTGTTCGGGCGGCAACAGCGCTTGCAGCATCGGCAAAACGAAAAATCCGGCGTTCTGGTAGCCGATGAGAAGCGTGGTCTCGGGATTCTTGTGACGCCGCGCGACGAGGCTTCCCAACCCTGTCGCCACGACTTGTAGGGCCGTTCCCATCAGCGCCCAGTGCCACCAGTGGGGAAATTTTTGAGGGTCGAACTGCGCGGCGAAGCGATAAAAAATGAGACACGGTAGTGTCAAATTGGCCACAAGAGCGGAAATCGCCGCCAACCCCTCGGCGCCGATCCAGCCGCGCCGCACGACATAAAATCCGGCCATGCCGACGGCAAAAACTTTGGCAGTTGCGATGGCCGCGACCACGAAAGCGGCGCTCCATTGCGGCGAAACAAGGTCGGAAAAGGGCACGGCGCCGCAGTTTATAGAGGTTAGAGGTTAGAAGTTTGAAAAGGGCGTGCCTGCCTCTAACTTCTAACCTTTAAACTCTAACCTCTAAATGTTCCCCAAACTTCTTCTCATCACCGATGCCGCGCGCATGAAGCCCGACGCCGATTCGGCGCTGTTGGCAGCGTGTCTGGGCGGCGCGAAATGGTTTTGCGTGCGCGAAAAAACTGCCGCGCCGCGCGAAATCCTTGATATTTTCGCACGCACCCAGCGCATCGCCGAGAAATTCGGCGCCAAAACCTTTCTCAATGGCCGCGCCGATCTGGCGCGCGCCGCGCACGCCGATGGTCTGCACCTGCCCGAAATTGAACTTCCCGTTTCCGCCGCGCGTTTGACGCTGGGTTTTCATACCCCCTGCGGCGTTTCGGTTCATTCGCTCGACAGCGCGCGGCGCGCCCATCTCGAAGGCGCCGACTACCTGCTTTTCGGGCCGGTTTTTCCAACTTCGAGCCATCCCGAAACCGCGCCGCAAGGTCTGGAAATGCTCCAGAAAGTGGCGCAAGGCGTTTCGATTCCGGTTTTCGCCGTCGGAGGCATCGACGCGAGCAACGCGGCGGCGTGTCTGAAAGCGGGAGCGGCGGGCGTCGCGGTGATTTCGGGTGTGTGGAACGCGCCCAACATCGCCGCCGCCGTGCGCGAACTGCGAGCGGCGCTGGGAGAACGCGAGGAACCTCGACACGGCATCGGGCCTCTATTTGGGGCGCATTGACAAGGGGATGGCGATGGAGTTATGTTCGTTTTTGGGACGCGGCCAGAGGCGTCGTCGGATATAATTGGGAAACGGAAAAAGCGCTTTGGGTGCTAATTCTGCTTTTAAGATTTTGAGGACATTGTTTCGTGCCGAATTACGAATATAAATGCACACAGGACGGCTCTCGCTTCGAGATCTGGCAGGAAGTGGGCGCTGAGGCGCCGCCCTGCCCGACTTGCGGCGCGGCCACCAAAAAAGTGTTTCAACCGCCGCGCGTCATTTTCAAAGGCAGCGGCTTTTACGTGACCGATTTGCGCTCGGAGCAGTCCGCCGCCAAATCGAATTCCAAGGAAAAAGAAACAGAAGCGCTTTCCAGCGAATCGGGCGCTTCCGAAAACGGCTCTGAAACTAAAGCGGACGCCAAACCTGCGGAAACCCCATCGCAGGACGCGCCCGCCGCGAAATCAGAGGCCAAAACTGTTTAAATTGGGGCGTTTATTATGGGTCAATCCGTTATTCACTGGATGGAAGAAGTCAGCCATGGCGTCGGCAAAGTCGGGCATTTTCTGGAGCGCGAAGGCATGGACGCCGCGAGCGGTCATCTCTCGGCATTTTTGCCCTGGTATCTCAAGAATCGCGTGCGCAACCTCGCTTTGCCCTTCGAGCAAAACGTGTGGGGGCGCTCCGACGGCAAATCGCAGTTTCCGCGCTTCATCACCATCAAGCCGACTTTTCGCTGCAACCTGCGCTGTGGGTTTTGTCGCTACGTCGTCAACGGCCAGGTTTTTGGCAAAGCCGATTATTTTCTCCAAGACGAGTGGCTCGATTTGATCGATGAAGTCGCGCCGCACAAGCCATATATCTCGATTACTGGCGGCGAGCCGCTGCTTTATCCCAAAATCGGCGAGCTGTTGGAGCGCATCGCGCATCACGGCCTTTACGCCACAATGGTGACCAACGCCACGCTTTTGGAGCGCAAAGCCGAACTTTTGATGGAGGCGCCGCCCAAAATCATTCAAATTTCCATCGACGGCCCCAAAGACACCCACGACGAAATGCGGGCCGTCAACGGCACCTTCGACAAAGCGCAGGCCGGCCTCGCCAAGTTGATGGAAATCAAAAAGCGCAAAAAATCGTCGTCGCCGCTTGTGGTTATCAATTCGGTGATTTCGGGGCGCAACTACAAGGGAATGCCGCAGATGGCCGAAGTCGCCGAGAAACTGGGCGCCAACGTGCTCAATTTCCAGCATTTCTGGTTTATGACGCCCTCGATGCTCGACTCGCACAACAACCAATGGGGCGAATGTTTTCCCGTCACGGAAGAAGACATCGGCACCACGCAAACTGAGGGCGTGAATGTGGACGAGCTGTGGGACATCATGAAGCACGTCGAGAAGACCGCCAAACTTCCGGTCACCTTTTATCCTGGGCTTTCCAAGGAAGAACTCGACATCTATTACAACAAGCCCGAACAGGCGGTTCGCAAGCGCACGCCTGGCTGCGCCTGGCTCCAGACCGCGATATTTCCCAACGGCGACGTTTCGCCCTGTTTCGACCATGTCGTGGGCAACATCCGCGACAGCGCCTTCATGGATATCTGGAATGGCGAAAAATTCCGCGCCCACCGCATGAGACTGGCGCAGCACGGGCCGTATTCGCTGTGTTCGCGCTGCTGCGTTTATTATCGTTACGATTGATTTACTTCATTTACGCGCAACTTAAATTGCCGCAGGAAACTTGGTTTTCTTGCGGCAATTTGTTTTGCCGCTTATATTGAATAGGCTCTTCATTTTTGCCGCCCGCGACACACCTGGTTTTTTCCAAATTATGCGTTTTCGACCTTCCCCTCGAACTTTTCTGGTCTCGCTATTGTGGCTTGGCCCCGCCACCGTTTCCGTCCCGCGCGTGGAGGCGCAGTTGGCCAAACCGGCGCCCAGAACCGCGCTCGTCACCGCCGTGCGCGGCGAAGTTTTGACGCTCGCAGTCGGCACCGACGACGGCGCCAAAATCGGCCAGACCTTTCGGGTGGCGCGGGGCAACGCCGGCGCCAGAATCCAAATTAACGCCGTAACTGCGACCGAAAGCACCGCGAATGTCGTCGCCTCCGATGCCGGATTCACCGTCACCGTCGGCGACACGGCGACATTTACGGGCGAAGAACCGCTCGCCGCGCCCGCCCCTGCGCCCGAAGCGCCTCCCGCCCCTCCCGCCACCACAACGACACCCAACCCCGCCCCTGTGACAACGGGAACTCTGGCGATTCCGCGACAGGCTGTCGTGACCAGCGTTATGGGGACAACGGCGACTTTAAGCATCGGCGCCGCCGATGGCGCCGTGGTGGGCGCGGTTTACGCCCTGCCGCTCAACGGCGACATCAGAGCGCGCCTGCAAATCACCGAAGTGCGCCCCAACGATTCCCTCGCGACGCTTTCCGTTTTACAAGAGGGATTCGTGCCCACCGTTGGCAGCACAGCGCGTTTTGTGATCGTCGAAGCGCTGCCTCTGCCGCCCACGACGCCCGCCGCGATTCCCGATGCGCCGCCTACTTCGCCAGTCGATGCCAATGGCATTCGCGTCGCACCGGCTCCGGTCGCCTCGCTTTCGGGCGCGACGGCGACCATCACCGCCATCGAAGGCCAAAACGTCATCATTTCGGCGGGTAGCGCACAGGGTATCGCGCCGTCGCGCAATTTGCCGATTTTGCGCGACGGCGCCATCATCGGTTTGCTGCGTTTGCAGGTCGTGAACGAAAATTCGGCGTCGGGCATCGTCTTGTGGCGCGACGAATCGCTGTCGCCCATCGCGGCGGGTGATGCGGTCGGCATTTTGGGCGCTTCGTCGAGAGTGGGCGGCCCTGCCATTCAGCAGGCGGCGACCCCCAATGCTCCGGTTTCGACGCCGGTCAAATACGAAACCGGCGCCGCCAATTTCGCGGTTCCGCGCGCCGAACGCGCTTACGAACTGCTGGCGGCGCTCGCGGCGAGCGGTCTGATTAAATCGCAGCCGCCTTCGGTTTTCCAGGATGAGGGCGCGCGGCGTCACAATACCTCGGAAGATATTCTGTTTTCGCGCGCTCAGATCGCGGGCTTCGTGCGCGAGGCGCTGGCCAACTCGACGGGCGAGCGCGAGGGCCGCAGTCGCGCCGCGCTGGCGATTTTAAGCCAGGATTTTCGCCGCGACCTGATTCAACTCGGCGAAACGCCCGCCAGCCTTGACGCGCTGCGCGGGGGCGGGAATGCCTTCGGCGTTTCCGGTTTTTCGCGCGCGACTCTCGCCGGTGGCGCGACGGGCGCTGACAGCCGCGATCCCTTCTCCGAAAGCTACGGTCAACGCCGCGTCCAGAGCGGCTTCGACACGCGCACCAACGTTTTCGGGCAGTTCGGTTCCAACCTCAATTTTTACGGTTCGTTCGACTCCGGCACCGACATCCGGCGCGGCACCAACACCACTAACACAGGGGCTTTCAACTCAGATGTTTCTAATTTCGAGCTTCGCAAAGCCTTCGTTTCCTACAACGCTGACAAACTGCTGCGCGGCCTGACCATTAATGTGGGGCGCAAGGAGTTCTGGTGGGGCGTCGGGCAATTCGGCACCACCATCCTGAGCGACGTTCCAGGCGGCCTCAATTCGCTCAGCACGAGGTTCGAGCGTGGTTCCTACCGTTTGGAAGGCATCTATGCGCCGCTCGGGCGCGGGCCGGCGGGCGAACAGCGTTCGTTTTATGGCCAGACCATCAGCGTGAAAATCGGCAACAATGTGCGCGTCGGCACGGCGGCCACCATTTTCGCTCTCGAAGCCTTCAATCCGAGATACTTCCTGATTGGGTTTACGCCGCTGCCGCTTTTTCTTTCCAAACCCGACGACGAGCGCGATTCCCAATCGCGCGCCAACAGCCTGCTGAGCGGCTTCGTCGAGGCCGCAGTCGGCAGGGGCGCGCGCGTTTACGGCGAAATCCTCATCGACGACATTTCGCTGCGCTCGATTCCGGCCATCCCCAATCGCACCGGACTGCTCGTCGGGGGCCGCTTTTTCAACCCCCGAAATCCCGCCAAGGCTGGATTCACGGCGGAATTCGCCACCTTCAACTCCTTCACCTATCTGCCCTTTCCTGGCGGGCCGTCGGACACGCCGGACTACTACTACCAATATGACGGCGCGCCGCTCGGCCACCCCATCGCGCCCATGGCTCCAACCACCGCCGGAGGCGCGGAAACACTGCGCTTCGAAGGCTATTATTCACCGCTCAAAAACCTGCGGCTTTTTGGCGGCATCGAGTTTTCCGACATCAACTCGGGGGATCAAAATACGGGACAGGCGACGGGGCGCGGCTTCTCGCGCCAGTTGGTTGCCCGCTTCGCCGCGAGCTACCATCTGTCGCGTTCGTTCACCATTACGGCGCGCGCGCAGCAAGTCAGAACCGACCAGCCCAATTTCGTTTTCGGCGAGCCGAGCCGCAGAGACCGGCACTACTCGTTAGAAATTGGTCGGTCTTTCTAATTTTTCAACCTCAAGCGGTGCGTTTTTTGCTAAGCTGACGGTCGAAATTTAAATCGCCCCGTTTCAGGGGAAAGGAGGTTCCTATGAAAAACTGGATGCAACGTTTAACCCTGTTCGCTGTTGTTGGTGCAATTCTTTCCAGCGCCGTCCTTGTTGGTTGCGGAGGCGCAGATGAAGAAGAAGATGCTGGCAACGCGACTAACAACGCCGCCGCTAAAGGCGCCGATGCAGGTGACGAGTAATTATTGACGAATCCAAAAAGCCCGACGCGCAATGTGCGTCGGGCTTTTTTGTTCGCATTTCGCTACGGCAGCAAATGCGCCGTGAGGGCTTTTTCGGCTTGCAGTTCGTCCACCGAAAGCGCTACCTTTGTCTGCGCGAAGTCGTCGAGCGGCACGTTTTGCACGATTGCGACACTCGAACCGTCGCAGCGCGTGGGAAACGAGCAAATTAGCCCTTGGGGCACGCCGTAGGAGCCATCGGAGCAAAGCGCGACGCTGTGCCAGTCATCGCGCGGTGTGGGCGTGGTGAGGGAAACCACCGAATCGATAATGGCATTGGCCGCGCTTCCGGCAGACGAGGCGCCGCGCGCCTTGATAACCGCCGCGCCGCGCTGCTGCACCGTCGGGATGAACTCGTTTTCGAGATAAGCGCGGTCTTGGATCATCTGCGTCGCGGGTTTCCCCTGAATGCGCGCGTTGGTGAAATCGGGGAACTGCGTCGCCGAGTGGTTGCCCCAAATCACGGTGCGATCCACTTCGCGGGCCAAAACGCCCGCTTTTTTGGCCAACTGGGTTTTGGCGCGGTTTTCATCGAGGCGCGTCATGGCGAACCAGCGATTGCGCGGAATGTCGGGCGCGTTGTTCATCGCGATCAGGCAGTTGGTGTTGCAGGGATTACCGACGACTAAAATCCGCACATCCGAGGCGCCATTCTTTTGAATGGCCTGGCCCTGTCCGGTGAAAATTTGGCCGTTGATGCCCAGCAGATCCTTGCGCTCCATGCCCTCTTTGCGCGGCACGCTACCTACCAGAAGCGCCCAGTTGACGCCGCGAAAACCTTCATCCCCATCGGCGGTGGGAACGACGCCGTGCAGAAGCGGAAAGGCGCAGTCGTCGAGTTCCATCACCACGCCTTCAAGCGACGGAAGCGCGAGCGGGATTTCGATGAGATGCAAAACGACGGGCGTTTGCGGCCCGAACATCGCGCCCGACGCGATGCGAAAAGCCAGGGCATAGCCGATTTGACCGGCGGCGCCGGTGATGGCGACGTGTTGTGGGGAATTCATGGTTTTTCGAAGGGTTTCGTTGACAGAGCGATGGGGCGTCGCTATAATTTGACGGGCCGAATCCAGCACATATCAGGCCCGAAACGGTTCCGAGGTAATATTTTCATGCCAGTTGATCTTGTCCGACTCCAATCCTACGACGCCGCGCCGCTCCAGCAACTGGATCAGCAACTGGGCGACGCGATTCGCCACGAACACTCCGAGCGCCGCCGCAAAATCGAAGAGCGCAAACAGCGCAAACTCAAAAAGCGCAAGCAAAAGCGCCGCCGCTCGCAGGACGACTGAACGAGAAGGCTAAAGGATGAAGTCTAAAGGCTAAATTCTGGTTTTTAGCCTTTAGCCTTCATCCTTTAGCCTTTTCTCTGGCGGTGTAGCTCAGTTGGTTAGAGCACCGGCTTCATAAGCCGGTTGTCGGGAGTTCAAATCTCCCCGCCGCTACGAAAATCAGAGAAACTCCGCCGAGAAATCGGTGGAGTTTTTCGTTTTTATGCATTATCTGGTATTCGCGTTCTTCGGCGCTTAGTTGGCCTTGTTCTCGGAATAGTTGGAGGTTTCATCTTGCCTCCTTTATTTTATAAGTTGACTAATCCTGAAATTTTGCACGATGGTCAATGGGGCATGATTTATCTGGCTTCACTCCCCATAGGCGCTGGAATCGGTGCTTTTCTTGGGCTTCTTGCCGGAATTCGAATAGCTTGGAGACCGCGAAGCGTCAGCGAGTGAGGCATTTCTGCCACTGAAAAGTTACTGTTGAGCCTCACTCGCTAACGCTTCGCGTTCTCCAATTTGCTGAAAAATTCAGCTTGCAATCCCCATTTTTCTGCGCTAAAATACCTGTTGCTTGAATTCATCCAATTCAGTGAAACAGGAACGATAATGCCCTTGAACCGTCCGTTACTGGACAAGGAGACAAGCCAAATGAGCGCAGAAAAAAAGACTCGCGTCGCTTCGACCGAGGCAAACACCCAGGTGCAAGACGCACCCCAAACCGAGGCTGGAAATGCAGCCAACGATGTTTTCCCCGATTTCGCGGTTGACCCCGCCGAAATGACGCGCCGCACCGCGATGCTCAAGGATTACGTCCGCGAGCACATGAGCGAAGGCGAGGATTACGGCATCATCCCTGGCGGCTCCAAGCCGACGCTTTTCAAGCCAGGCGCCGAAAAACTCAATGCCGTGTTCGGTTTGTCGCCGCTCGTGGAACTCAACAACCGCGTCGAAGACTGGGACAACGGTTTCGTGGCCTACGAAGTCAAAGTCACCCTTCTCAACAAGCGCACCCAGGGCATCGAAGCCGAAGGCGTGGGCAGTTGCAACTCGCGCGAGCGCCGCTACAAGAATCAGGACGCCGCCAACGTCGCCAACACGATTCTCAAAATGGCGAAAAAGCGCGCTTTGATCGACGCCACGCTCTCCGCGACGCGCGCGAGCGGAATGTTCACCCAGGATTTGGAAGATCTCGATTTGAGCGCGCAGGGCGATTTCGGTCGTCCGCAGCGCGAAAGCACGCCGCAGCGTCCTTCAGCGCCGCAAGCGCGCGACCACGCGCCGCGCGAAGTCGCTCCTCAAAACGCGGACAACCTGCTCACCGACGCGCAGCATCGTGCCATTCTGGCGATTGCGGGGCGCGTTTTCGGACGCCATTCGCGCGAGGAAGACCTCGACCGCATGGTCAACAAACCGCTCGACCAGCTTTCCAAGAGCGAGGCGAGCGGCGTGATCGACCAACTGCGCGCCATGCTCGGCGAGGAATCGCAGGGCGCCAAAGGCGGCGATGGCGAAGTCGCTTTTACTCGTGCGACTCGCAACGGCGCCTCGCGTTAAGAAGCAGTGAAGTGAGGAAAGGGCCGCGACTCTAAAAGTCGCGGCCCTTTTGGGTTTGCTTTTGTGGCGCGGCTGTCACTCGCGGTGGCTGTTCGCTTTGCTCGCTGACACTTCTCGCTTTTGGGCCATTGGAACGGTGAAAAAGAAGGTGCTGCCCTGCCCGACCTGGCTTTCCACCCAAATTTTTCCGCCGTGCGCTTCGACGGCGAGTTTGCAAAACGTCAGGCCCAGGCCGGTCGACATTTTGCGTCCGGCTTTGCGGGTTTCGACCTGGCCGAATTTGTCGAAAACTTTATCCAAATCCTGCGCGGGAATGCCTTCTCCAGTGTCGCGCACCCACAGCAAAACCGCCTCTTTTTGCGATTTCGCGCCCACGGTCACCCGTCCATCGGCAGGCGTGAATTTGAGGGCGTTGCCGAGAAGATTGATCAGCACGCGCAGTAAAAGTTCGTGGTCGCAGCGCACGGGAGGCAAAACGGCCTCGATTTCGGTGTCGATGCGCGCGGTTGCGCCGCTTTGGTGCCGCGGGACTTCGGCGACCGCTTCTTTGACGAGATCGGGCACCATAACGGCGACGGCGCGAATTTTCATTTCGCCCGCTTCCAGTTTGGAAATGTCCAGCAACTGGTTGATCAGGGTGAGAAGCCGCTGGCCCGAAAGGTGGCTCATCATCACGATTTCGCGCTGATTTTCATCGAGCGGCCCCAGAACGCCGGAATGGAGCATTTCGAGCGGCCCCAGCAGCGTGGTGAGCGGCGTTCGCAGGTCGTGAACCAGCATCGTCGAAAGGCTGTCGCGCATGCCTTCGGCGCGTTTGAGATCGGCAAAAGCGTGTTCCAAGCGCGTGTTTTGTTCCGATGCGCGCCACAGCAGCGCTGAAACCAAGGCCAGAAACAGGACGTTAGCCCCCGTCGCGATCCAGAAAGTGCGCGTCGCGTTTTCGGCGGCGGCGGTCGATTCGTCGGCGCGCTGCTGCAAAACTTCCTGCTCGATGTTTTGAATCCGCCGCGCGTAGGATTCAATCGCTTCCATTTGGCGCCTGCCCACACCTGCCGCGATGAATTTTTGCGCCGCTCCGAAGCCTCTTTTACGACGCAGTTCGATGCCCCGTCGCGCCCGTTGCAAACGCTGCTCGACCACCCGCCTCAGAAGCGGCAGAGTGCGTTTTTGCTCGGGATTGACGATGTTTTTGGAGAGAACGTTGAGCGCCGCCTCTATCTGGCTCTGCGAGGCTTCAAACGATTGGAGATAGCGCGCATCGCCCGTCAAAATGAAGCCGCGCTGTGCGGTTTCGGCTTCGGTTGCCAGGGCAACGACATTATCCAGTTCGACCAGAATCGAATAGGTGCGCGCCACCACACGCTCGTTTTGCACCAGGCGGCGGATGTTGAAATAAGCGATGCCCGCGTTAACCGTGAGGGTGAAAAGCAGCAAAAACGCGATGTAAAGATGGCGTCTGCGAAGGGAAATCATGGCGGTCATGCGATTCAAGCCAAAACGGATGAATTGACTTCAGAGCGCGTAGAAAATGAACCACCCTACGCGGAGGCACAGAGATTGTTTGAGATGATTCTCTGGAATCTCTGTGCCTCCGTGTAGGGTGCTTCATTCTTCACACGCTCTAAAAAGCGGCGGGCCACACTTTTCAGTGAGGCCCGCCCCGATTTCGCCAAAATTCAGCCTTTGTTTTGCTCGATCATCTTGTAGCCGACATTGCGAACGGTTTGAATCAGTTCATCAAACTGGGGGCCGATTTTGGCGCGCAGACGCCGAATATGGACATCGACGGTGCGGGTGCCGCCCAGATACTCTTCGCCCCAGACGTGGCGCAACAGCGCGTCGCGCGAGAAAACGCGGCCTCGATGGGTCAGCAAAAAGCGCAGCAGTTCGAACTCTTTGAAGGTTAAATCGAGCGTTTCGCCCTTCAGCGCGACCGAATAGCTGCCCAGATTCATCACCAGGCTTCCGGCTTTCACGGTATCTTTGGAATCGACTTTGGAAAGGCGCCACAGCACGAAGCGAATGCGCGTGCCGAGTTCTTCGAAAGCATCGGAGCGCACCAGAAAATCTTCCAGGCCGATGGAAAAATCGAGGTTCACGCTGTCACGCACATCGACCAGGGCCACGATGGGAATGTGCTTGAGTTCGCGGTTGTTTTTGATGCTTCTAACGGCGGAAATGGGATCGGTAATCGAGGCGGTGAAGTCGAAAATGATGAGGTCGGCGCCCCGATCCTGGATCTGGTCGAAAAAGGGCTCTTCGGGGTCGGCCATCCAGGGCCGATAGCCCCATCCCACCAATTGCAAGCGCAATTCGCGGATGAATTTCCGGTCTGCCGAAGCCAATGCGACGTTTATCATCTCTTTTCACGCCCATTATAGCGCACGAATTGGAAAAGGTCAAAAGCAAACCTAACAAGGTCAATGGGGAATGGATGCAGCAGCCCCAAGTTGAGTGATTATTTTTTACTAACCACAGAGACACGGAGACACAGAGAGAACGGGTTTAACCTCAAAAAATCTCTGTGTCTCTGTGGTTCCTTTTCAGGCTTTTTTAGCGGCAGCTTCTTTGGCGGCTTTGACGCGCAGTTTCGCGTTTTCTTCGCGGCGTTTGCGGCGACGTTTGATTTCCTGTTGACGTTGACGAGCCATATAGTTTTCCTCCTTTAAGCATTGGATTCGCTGTTGGAATCGGCGATGATCTGCACCCAGACACTGCGCGAACGCGGGCCGTCGTATTCGCAAAAGAACACGGTCTGCCAGCGTCCGAGCTGCACTTTGCCGTATTCGATGGGCAAAGTCTGACTCGAACCGGTGAGAAGCGCTTTGATATGCGCGTCGGAGTTGCCCTCGGCGTGCTTGTAGTCGCCCTGACGCGGCGCGAGCTTTTCCAGAGCGACCAGAAGATCGCGCGTCACGTCGGGATCGAAGCCTTCCTGAACCGTGATTCCCGCCGTGGGGTGCGGCGCGTGAATCAGGCACAGCCCGCCCCCCCCACCGCTCTGGGTCACGATTTCCTGAACGCGCGCCGTGATGTTGACCATCTCCTGCGGCTTTTGCGTCGAAAAGTGCAGCGTTTGCATCGGCTTTAGGATAGCGAAAGTGGCAAACTAAGGGGCAGATTCCTGAGGAGAACAAATGAAAAAACCCATTTGCGCGATTGCGGCTCTCGCCCTGAGCGCGCTATTTATCCAGGAACGGCCAGGTCAAACCCAAAAGCAAGTCCGGCCCCAAGTCCCGCCCAGCTACCGCTCGCCTTCACAAAATCGGATCGACCAGTTGAAGCGCCGAATCGTGGTGCTCCAAGCGATGAGGCACCTCGTTTTGCAGCAATTCACGGCGACCAGCCCCGAAGTTCGCGCCATAGAGCGCCAGATTGTGGCTCTGCGGCGCGAGTTGCAGCGCCAGACGCCACGTCCCAATTTCTGGCGTCCCGAACTTCAATTGGTCTCTTCGCGCTAAAGATGTTCATGTTTTACCTCTCTTTGTCGCGCGCCGCCGGTTTTTTGGCGGTTTGGGTGCTTTTACTGGCGACCCAGGCTCAGGCTCAAAACGGAGGTTTCCTGCGCGGAGAAGTTCAGCGCGAATGGCAGGCCGGCCAAAAAGCGTTGGGAGAGCAAAAATTCGACGCCGCCATCGCGCATTTCAATCGCGTCGTGACCGCGTTGCAGCAGCCGGACGTGCCGATGGAAGCCAAAGTTGTGGCCGAAGCTTTCGCCCTGCGCGCCGATGCCCATTACTCCAAGCAGAACTGGAAGAGCGCCGTCGCCGATTATTCGCGCTGCATCGAACTCGACCCCAAAAACGCCAGCGCTTACGCTTATCGGGGCGTGGCGCGCAAAGCGGCGAGCGGCGACTACGACGGGCTTCTCGCCGATGCGGAAATGGCGGCGAGACTCGATCCCCAATACGAAGATATGTTGGACGATGCGCGTTCGACGGTGACTTGGCGGCGCGCGATGCAGGGATTTTTGATGTTGGGCGCCCTGGTTTTGGCGATAGGCGTGGTTCCCCTGGTTCGCAGCATCGCGCACCTCATCAAAGCCGGAGCTTAAACGGCGCGCCCCAGTTCTTCCTGCTCCAAATCGGACAGATGCAGATTGAGCGCGACTGCTGAAAGCCGAATTTCCCAGATCGAATAGCCCAGACTGCTCATCATCAGACACAGCGACACGCCGAAGGCAATTTTGCCGAGGGTTTCGTGGCCGGTGAAGAGCACGAACATACACAAAACGCAGCCGAAAAGACTCGAAACGCCCAGAAACTGCATATTTTTGATGAGTCCGAGCCGAAAGCGCAGGTTGCCGATCTGAGCGATGATGAGCGGGTCGGGTTTTTGTTTGTGCTGGCCGTGCAAGGTGCGAATGAGCGAGGCGAGATGCAAAAAGCGGTTGGTGTAGGCCAGCAGAAGCAGCGAAATCGCCGGAAACAGCAGCGCGGGCGTGTTGAGAGTGAGTTGCATGAAAATCGAAATTGGAGCGGGCAACGCGAACGGCACGCGAATTTAAAGGAAAGGTTACTCGCACGAAACAAGAGCGAAACGGCGCGCGATTAACCTTTTCCTATCGCCCACAACGCTTTTCAAACCGTTGTGGAGCGCATCGCACCTTCCTAATCGCATCGCCGGAAAACCGTTGCAGGGCCTCCCCTTCGCCTCCGTCAGCTCTGGTCGCTGACGCCTCCCCTCCCTTCCCCGCCACATCTCCCCCCATCCCCAGAGTGTTCCAGCACTCTGGCCCGCAACTCCGGTTCCAATTTGCGCCCCACGCTTCGGGCCGAAGCGTGGGGCGTTTTTATGCCAGTTTTGGCAAACTGCGCGGCGCTTGCCTTTCCCCGCACATCGTGCGTCCCTCACCCGTCGCTTCGCGCCACCCTCTCCCGCAAGCGGGAGAAGGAGAGACTGCTACTTTTGTGAATTCACTGCTCGGTTGAAGTGGCGCGCTATGTCCTTCTCCCACTTGCGGGAGAGGGTGGCGCGAAGCGACGGGTGAGGGACGCACGATGTGCGGGGAAACCAAAATCAATAACTCATGCGCCAATCCCAATTTTTCGCTCCCACGCTGCGCCAGGTCAAAGCCGACAACGAAGGCCACGCCCTTTTGCTGCGCGGCGCCTACATCCGCCAGCTCGCGGCGGGAATTTACTCTTATCTGCCGCTCGGCTGGCGCGTTTTACGCAAAATCGAGGGCATCGTGCGCCAGGAAATGGATCGCGCCGGCGCTCTCGAACTGCTCATGCCCGCGCTCCATCCCACCGAAATCTGGGCCGAAACCGGACGCGACAAAATGGACATCCTTTTCCGCCTCCAGGACGGGCGCGGCGCCGACATGGTTTTAGGCCCCACTCACGAAGAAATCGTCACCGACATCGTGCGCGGCGGCGTTTCGAGCTACAAACAGTTGCCCGTCACGCTCTATCAAATTCAGGGCAAATTCCGCGACGAACCGCGTCCGCGCGCCGGACTGCTGCGAGGCCGCGAATTCGTGATGAAAGACGCCTACTCCTTCGACGCCGACATCGCGGGGCTGGACAAATCGTTCGATGCCATGCTGGAAGCCTACCGCGCGATCTTCACGCGCTGCGGCCTCGATTTTCAAATTGTCGATGCTGCGGGCGGCGGCATCGGCGGCTTCGACACCAAGGAATTCATGGTGATTTCGCCGTCGGGCGAAGACGTGATGCTCTATTGCCCCGCCGACGGTTACGCGGCGAATCTGGAGCTTGCGACTTCAACCTTAGAACCGGTTTTCGACCGCGACGACATTTCCGGCGAGCTGGAAGAATTCGCCACGCCAGGCGTTTCGACCATCGAACAACTGGCGCAATTTGAAGGCGGCGCGGCGCCCGAACATCAAATCAAAACCCTAATTTATGTCGCGGATGAACAGCCGGTTCTGCTGCTTTTGCGCGGCGATCACCAACTCAACGAGGCCAAAGCCGCTTCCGCATTGGAAGCCGCGACGCTGCGCGCCGCGACTGCGGACGAGATTTTCGATTTGATGGGCGCTCATCCTGGCAGTCTGGGCGCGGTTGGCGTCGCAAAAAGGCGAATTTTCGCTGACGAAGCGCTGCGAAATCGCGCCAAAATGACGACGGGCGCCAACAAAAACGGCTTTCACATTCGCGGCGTCGATGTGGCGCGCGACCTTGTGGTCGAAAAATTCGCCGATGTGCGCGAGGCGCGCGAAGGCGAAATGTCTCCGCGCGGCGGCGGCGCGCTGCAAAGCGCCAAATGCATCGAAATCGGCCACGTTTTCAAGCTGGGCAACAAATACTCCCAGGCGATGAAAGCCGAATTTCTCGATGGCAACGGCAAATCGCAAATTCTCGAAATGGGCTGTTATGGCATCGGCGTGTCGCGCATCATGGCGGCGGTCGCCGAAGCCTCGCGCGACGAACGCGGCCCGATCTGGCCCGCCTCTCTCGCGCCGTTCGAGGTGCATTTGCTGTTGCTGGACAAAGACGAAACCACCAAATCCCTCGCTGAGAACCTCTATCGGGAGCTGCAAAATGCGGGCGTCGATGTATTGTTTGACGACCGCAACGAGCGCCCTGGCGCCAAGTTCGCCGACGCCGATTTGATGGGAATTCCGGTTCGCATCATGGCCGGTCGCACGACCAAAGAAAACGGCGATTTCGAAATTCGCACGCGGGCGGGCCAGGACGCCGAAACGGTGGCGCAGGGCGAGGTCGTGGCGCGTGTCGGGGCTTTGGTGCAGGCCAGATAGCGATAGGTCGTTCCACAGCGTTTTTCACTTTTGCGCCCCGATGCCGCTGAAATTGACTCCCAACCCTCTCACGGTTCGAGAAGCGCGCGAACGGTGGCGGCGGCCCTGGATGATCGGCTGGCTGGGCATCTACGCCGCGATTTTGGCGGTGTGCGGCGTCTTTCTCTATCAACAAACCGTCCCCAACGAGATTTTGGAAGCCAGGAACGCGAGCGGGGTGGGCCGCGCAATTTTCCAGGCATTTGCCAGGGTGCAGCTCGTTTTCTGGATCGCGACCGGAATCTTCCTCGGCGCTCCGATGCTGGCGGTTGAGCGGCAGCGGCGCTCGCTTCTCGACTTTTTTCTGGCTGGCCTTACGCCGCAGCAAATTTTGGCCGCCAAGTGGCGCAGCGTCGCCGCGTTCGCGCTCGTGGTCATGCTGTGCCCGCTTCCGGTTTTGGCGCTTTGTTTTGTGCTGGGCGGGGTTTCGCCCTGGGAATTCGCGGCTTTCGTAGCGCTTCTTCTTTCGACAGGGCTGTCGTCGTGCGCGCTGGGGCTTTTGGTTTCCGTCGAATGCCGCGACGTTTCGACGGCTCTAAGCAACGCCACGCTGTGCGCGGCGTGTTTTGTGACGGTGGGAGCGCCCCTCGTGGTGGCCTTCCTCGAAGCGCCGCCTTTCTGGTCGGTTGCGGGCGTCCTGGTGGGCGGAGTGGTCGCGGCGGCGCTGCTGGACATCACGCGCGCCAAATTAGCCGAAATTTGCGCTCGTCTAGGCGAAGAAACTCAGACGCCCCATCGTTTTGAGGCCAAAATCAGCTTTGAGGACGACCAAATTGGGGCCAGCACGACCTATGTCCGCGCCACGCGCGACGAGTTTGAGCGCGGCGAAGTGGTTTTGCCCACTCTGGTGAGCGGCGGTTTTGCGCCGCCTCCGACATCGGCGCGGGTGAAAATTGAAATCGCGGGGCGCCACGACATCGAACTTTCGCGCTGGGAAAACCAGCTGGAACGCCTCGCGGCGCCAAATCCCGTGGCGCGGCGGATGTGGCGCGCGTATCTTGGCACGACGGCGCGTTTCGATGAGCCAGGCATCGGAATGCACCCCGCGCGCGGCGCGGTCTTGGGCGGCGTGCCTTTGCTGTTGTGGTCGCTGGCCAACGCCATGACGCCGGTGTGGGGCATCGCCGCACTGGGCGCCGCCGCCGTTTTGAGCGGCCTCGTCATCGCGCAGATGGCGCCGTCGTTCGTGCGCGAACGCGAGGGTGCCACGCTCGAACCGCTCGTTTTGAGCGCGCTTTCCCCGCGCGAAATCGTGGGCGGCAAACTTCTGGGCGTCGCGCTGATCACCGCGCGGCTGGGGCTGTGGCCGGTTGTCGCGCTGGCCATCTGGGGACTGGCAAGCGGCCTGGCGCTGTGGAGCGCGGTTTTGGCGCTGCTGGCCGCGCAGTTGGGCTTTGCGGGCGGCGTCGCGGCGTGGGCGTCGCTGCGCTTTCGCCAGGCTTCGGTGGCGGCGGGCGTTTCGTGGGGCGCCATTCTTTTCGCCTGGGTTGTGGCGTGGTGGAGCGCGCATCGTGTGGCATTGCCCGTTGCGTCGGCCATCGCACTGTGGGCGGGAATTCTGGCTCTGGGAGGCGCCTTCGCGCTTTGGAGCGCGGTGGGGCAGTTGAAGCGCAGTTTTTCGCGCCGCTAAGGGTTTTCGCGTCACGTTTGCGGGCGCTCTTGCCCGCTTTGCGTGGCCGATTCTTTCCGTTTCGAAATTTTTTTGGATAAATTTTGGGAATTCTGATATTTTCTTCTTGACTTTCCACGCCTGAGCTACTTGTTAAAATAAGGCGCGAATTTCCCTCTTATGTCAATCAATCACCATGTCAAAGATCTGGGCCTTGCCGATCAGGGCCGCGAGTCCATCGAATGGGCCGACCGCGAAATGCCGGTGCTTCGCCTCATCCGCGAGCGTTTTGAACGCGAAAAACCACTTGAAGGCGTTCGCCTCGGCGCCTGTCTGCACGTCACGACTGAAACCGCCGGTCTGATGCGCACCCTCAAAGCCGGCGGCGCCGAAGTGTTTCTGGCCGCCTCCAACCCGCTTTCGACCCAGGATTACACCGCCGCCGCGCTCGTTCAGCACTACGGCATTTCGACCTTCGCCGTGTGCGGCGAGGACAACGAATCGTATTACTCCAACATCAAAGCGATTTGCGATGTCAAACCGCTCATGACGATGGACGACGGCGCCGACGTGGTTTCCTACCTTCACAAAGAGCGCCCCGACATTCTCGAAGGCATCATCGGCGGAACCGAAGAAACCACGACCGGCGTGATTCGCCTGCGCGCCATGGAAGCCGACGGCGTGCTCAAATATCCCATCGTGGCCGTGAACGATGCCAACACCAAGCATCTTTTCGACAACCGCTACGGCACGGGGCAATCGACTTTCGATGCCATCATGCGAGCCACCAACATTCTCATCGCGGGTAAAACGGTGGTTGTCGCGGGCTACGGTTGGTGCGGCAAGGGCGTGGCGAGCCGCGCCAAAGGATTGGGCGCGAGCGTCATCGTGACCGAAATCAGCCCGCTTGCGGCGCTGGAAGCGGTCATGGACGGTTTTCGCGTCATGCCGATGATGGAAGCGGCGCCCCTCGGCGATATTTTCATCACCGTGACGGGCGACACGACGGTGATTTCCGGCGAAGTTTTTTCGGCGATGAAAGACGGCGCCATCGTGTGCAACGCAGGCCATTTCAACGTCGAAATCGACATTTCCGCGCTGGAAACGATGACCAAATCGCGCAAAGTGATTCGCACTTTCATCGAGCAGTTCGAGATGAATTCGGGCAAATCGGTGTTTTTGCTGGGCGAAGGCCGCCTGGTCAACCTCGCCGCCGCCGAAGGCCATCCCGCTTCGGTGATGGACATGAGTTTTGCGAATCAGGCGTTGTGCGCCGAATACATGGTTCGCAACGCCAAAACTCTGGAAAAGAAGGTTTACAGCGTGCCCGCCGACATCGACGCCGAGATTTCGCGCCTCAAACTGCTGGCGATGGGCGTGGCCATCGACACTCTGACCGAGAAGCAGGAAAAATATCTCGCGTCGTGGGAAGAAGGCACCTGAGTTTGGACGCCAGAGCGTTTTTGCTTCTGGAAGTCTGGTCAAGGCGGGGCTTGTGCCCTCTTCCAATTCTGGATTCTCTCGATTGGAAGAGGGCGCAAGCCCCGCCTTAAGTGCAGTAGCTGCGAATAATCGAACGGCGTTTCTGCTGAGTCAGTCCACCAACTGCCATTGGGTGAAGGCTGCACTTGATTCCTCGGTCGCCGAGGCTCCCTCGGAATGGCAGCCATGTTTTGCTCAAAATGCCTGGGGAAAAGCAAACTTCTCCACACCTTCGAGCCGGTATTCCTCAATTTTCCCTTTCTCCGCGCCTGAAGTCCCAATGCGCGCCGTATGTTTTTCCTGATTTTCCTCGCCGCCGCCGCTCTGGTCGTCCTGGGTCTTCGCGTCACTGATGGTTCTCGCCTGGCGAGAGCCATGTGTCCCGAAGGCCTTTGTTTCGTGCTGGGCACGGCTGTCGTTGGATTCGCGGGTCTGTGCTACCTCACGCTGTGGGGCGAGGGCGCGGCGCTGGCGCGAAATCAGGTGTCTCCCGCTCTGGTGGCGGGCGCGCAGTTGTGGATTCTGGCGGTCGGGATTTACGTTTTGTCGGCTTTGCGCGGCGCGGCGGGATTTCCGGCCTGGGTCGCTGATCTCATCGTTTTGGGCGCGGCGTATGGCGCGATTCGCGCCGACGGGCGCGTTTTGCTCTCGGTTTCGTCCTCGATGCCCGATTCGCCCGCGCTGCCACTTGGCCTGTGGGCCGTTCCACTCACCATGGGCTGGATTTGGATGGTGGCGCGAATGTGCGCGGCGCTCAGTCGCGTGCCCTCCGTTTCGGGCGGGTTTCTGGGCCTGCTCGCCGGTCTGATTTTTCTGCTCACCGGCACCGCGAGCGCGACGCACAATTCGTTTCCTCCGTCGGCGATGGCGGCTCTGGCCGGTGCGGGATTGGCGACTTTTTTGATGTCGCTGCGCTTTCCGCATCTCAATTTGGGCTGGTCGGCAACGCTCGCGATGGGATTCGTGCTGGGCGTCGCCTCGGCGCTCGAACTGCTCAAAAACACCCTGCCCGCCATTCTCGCTCTCGCCCTGCTCGCGCTGGGGCTGCCCCTGCTCGATGTGACTTTGGTTCAGGTGCGCGCGCGGCTGCGCGGCCAAAGCGTGGAGTGGAGCCAGACGCGCCAGCGTTTGCACGAAGCCCTCGCTTCGCGTGGCGTCGCGCCGCGCAAAATCGCGCTGCTTTATATCGCCATCGGTTTGTGGACTTGCAAACTGGCCTACTGCGTCTCGCGCTGGTTTTTCGAAGGCCCGACCCACCCCGCCGTGACGCTGCTTTACGCCTTGATCGTGGTGGGATGGACGGTGGGCGGCGCGATTGGCTTTTTCTCCATCGCGCGCCTTTTGATGCGCCGTGTGCCTGGCGAAGACGTGCCGGAAAGCATCGAAGCCTTCGGCGTCAAAATTTCGCCGGTTTCGATGGGCGAAGCGCTCGATAAAATCGAAGAGTTCATCGCGCGGGGCACGCCGCACCACGTTTTGACCTCGGACGCCAACGCCATTCTCACCTCGCGCGACGACCCCGATTATGCCGCCATCATGCGCCGCGCCGCGCTGATTACCCCCGACGGATTTGGCGTCATCTGGGGCGCGCGCCTGCTCAATCTGCCGATTTACGAGCGCGTCACGGGCGTGGATATGGTCACCGGCATCTGCGAACGCGCCGCTAAAAAAGGCTACCGCATCTATATTTTGGGCGCAGCGGAAGGCATTGCTTCCACTGCCGCGCGCAACTTAAGCGAGCGGTATCCTGGCCTTCAGGTCGTGGGCACGCATCACGGTTTTTGGCGCAGAGATCCAAAAAACGCGGCTTGGACGGCTGAAGACGATGCGAAAATGGCCCAGGAAATCGCCGCGCAAAACGTTGATGTTTTATTTGTCGCCATGGGCATTCCCTCACAGGAAAAATTCATCGCCGCGCAGCTGGAATGCATGAAAACACCCGTCGCTCTCGGCGTGGGCGGTTCGTTCGACGTCTACGCCGGAAAATTCAACCGCGCGCCCAATTATGTGCAGCGCATGGGTTTGGAATGGCTTTACCGCGTCTGGATCGACCCTTCACGGTGGAAACGCATGGGTTATGTGCCCAAATTCATGCTGGTGGCGCTCAAAACCTGGCTTTCGAGGCCGCCTAAAAACGGCGCCAAGCCCGCTTCGGGCGCCTTTTAAGCGCTCATCAGTGCAATGACTCCTTCGTAGGGGCGTAGCACGCTACGCCCACCGCACGATAGGGCGTAGCACGCTACGCCCCTACCTTACAGGAGAGTGCGAAATTTCTGAAATACGCGTTAAAACGAAACGAAGCGTTTCAGCCCGACATCCGCGCCGCCAGCCACGCGGCCTGCGCGTTCAACTGCGGCCAGCAAAGCAAAAGAAGCCATCTCAAAGTGAACAGGGCGCCCACCACAACACCGGCGCAAAGCAAAAAGTGCAAAATGCAATCAAGCGTCCCCCAGAACGAATAGCGTCGCTCGCGTTTCCAACTGTGATTGGAAGAGGATGAAAATTTCATGGCGAAAAGCAAGACAGCACAAAATTCCGTCATCTTTCTGCCATACAACCCCCGTTTCTGACATGCCCCGATGTTCTTGACGCTGACTCCCAATCCCTGCCTCGAACGCACCGTGCGCCTGGCAAATGGGGGCATCGGCGACTCGTCTCGCGTCGATTCGGGTGAAGTTTTCACCAGCGCGGGCGGCAAAGGCCTCAACGCCGCGCGAGTCGCGTCTCGTTTCGGGGCCGAGGTGCGCGCCATCGCTCCCATCGGACGACGCCAACTCGCCTGGATGAGCCATCTGGCGCGCGAGGAGGGCATTGAAGCCGAGTGGGTCGATGTCGAGGCCGACACCCGCATCTGCCTCAATGTCGTGCACGGCGACGGGCGCATTACCGAAATCATCGAAAACGGCGCGTCCCTGGAAGTCGGCGACGGCACGCGCCTGCTCGAAAAGTGGCGCGAACTGCTGCCCCAGGCGCGTCTGGCGTGCATTGGCGGTTCCTATCCGCCTTCTCGCGACGCGGCGTTCGATTGGCACGCCACTTTGCTGTGCGGCCTGGCGGCGGGCGCGGGAATTCCCCTGATTTACGACGGCAAGGGCGAACCTTTCCGGCGCGCGCTCGCTTCCAAAACGCCGCCCTGGGCGATTAAACCCAATCTCGAAGAAGCCGCCGCTTATCTCCACCGCTCGCTCGAAACGCGCGCCGACGAGCGCCGCGCCGTGCGCGATTTAGGGCACAGGGGCGTCGAAGTGGTGCTGTTGTCGTGCGGCGAACGCGGTCTATACGTGGGGCATCGCGGCGGCATCGAGTGGTTCGAGGCGCCGCGCGTCGAGACGGTTTCGCCCGTCGGTTCAGGCGATTCTCTGGTGGGCGCCTTCGCCGCGACCTATCTTGGGAGCGGCGATATTTTCGAGGCGGCGCGCGTGGGAGTCGCGGCGGGCAGCGCCAACGCTGCGCAGCACCAATCGGCCTTCGTGACGCCCGCCGAAGCATCGCCGCTCGTGGCGCAGGTCATTCGATCCACCTGTGAAATTTCGCTGCCAGCATCCTCCTGACGCGGCGACGTGGAACTTGGGGCGAAACGCAAAAGCGCTTTTTGCAGCGCGGTGCTCACCTGGGGAGTTCAGTTAAGAAAGGTGAAATCGTGGCCTTTGTGCCGCGAGGCGACGTCAAACGCGAAAAAAGCGCTGAACGCACTCTTCGCAGCGCATTCGCATAATCAAAAGAAGTGCGATTTCAGTGAAAACTGCCTTCGATTTGGGGTAAAATGGCGACGGTTCGCCCGCCATCCCATTTTCTCGCCTCATTGCAGCCCACCGATGTCACTCGTCTCGTCCCCTCCCTCCTCCGATGCCCTGCCCGCGCCGCAGGTCAAAGTGCCCTTCAAAAATTCGCCCCTGCGTCCCGTATTGTGCTGTGGCGGCGCGCTGGGCCTGGGCCTGCTTCTGGCGCCCCTTTTGGTCAAACCGACGGCTCCCGCCGCCGGCGCGCAAAACCGGCCCGAACTGATCATGCCGCGCGAAACCACCCTGATCGTGCGCCCCACCCGACCTCCTGGCGCGACCATGCGCGGACGCGTTCATCTGGTGGCCGATGTGATGGGGCGCGCGCCGGTGGGCGGCGCCGTGGCGCGCCATCTGGTCGAAACCGGCGCGCAGGTGCGGCGCGGCGACGCCATTCTGGAAATTTCGAGCGGGCAGGCCATGCGGCGCGCTCCCGCCGCCGAATCGCAGCAAAACGCGGCGGAGCGCTCGCAAATCGCGGCGACCGATGCCCAGGCCGCTCTCGCTCAAAAAGTCATCATCGCGCAAAGCCAGTTGCGCGGGGCTCAGGAGCGCGTCGAGCGCGCCCAGAGCCAGGTCGTGACGGCGCGCGATCTGGTGCGGCGTCTGCAAAACGGCGAAACCGTGCCAGCCAGCCGAATTCCGGCACCATATCGAGCGGCGCCGACGCGCGCGAAGCCGCGCCGCAACGTCAATCGCGCTGGGGAAATCGCCCAGCAGCAGGCGCGCGCGGCCCAGGACGCCGCCCGCGAAGGCGCGCGCGACTTGCAAAGCGCGCGGCAAACCCTGCTTGCGGCCCAGAGCAGCGCCCGCGCCGCCGAAGAAAAACTGAAAAAGGCCACGCAAAATCAGGCTCAGGTCGAGGCGCGTTTCGACGAGAAAAACGCCAGTGGCGCTGATGTCGAAGCGGCGCGCGCGGCGCAAAAAGAAGCGCAAAACGCCAGCGCCGCCGCCGCCAAAACGGTTGCCAGTGCCCAGGCCGAAGTCGAGCGGCGCGAAAAAAGCGCGTCAAGGCTCGAAGCCTACGCCGAAAAAGCGCGCCTCCTCGCCAAAAACGCCCCCGCGCCCGATGAGGAGGAATCCGCCTCGAACTCCGCGCCGGAAGCGGCGCGCGGCGGCGCGGGCGTGACGCTCGACCAAGCCATCCGATTCGCCGAGGCCGCGCTCGAAGAGAGCCGCCGCGCCAGCCGCGACGCCGAACGGCTTCACGGCGAAGTCGAAGGCTATCAGCGCCAAATCGCGGCCTCGCGCGCGCAGGTGGCCAGCGCGTCGCAGAATCTCGCGGCGGCGCAGCAGAAAGTCTTCAATTCGGTTCCCAGGCCGAGGTTCACCACCGCCTACGCGCCCAGTGACGGCGTGGTGATGTGGATTTCGCGTCTGGCGCGCGAGGTGGGACGGGGACAGAGCGTGTTCGGCCTCGCGCGCGGTGGCAAAGTCGAAGTCCGGTTTGAAGACAAAAGCGGTTTGTGGCGCAACGTCAAGGCGGGCGCCGTGCTGCCGGCTATGGTGGCTCCCGATGCGGCGCCAAATGCTTCTCTTCAAAGCGGGGCGAGCGTGACGGTCAAAGTGACTGAAATTGAAGCGCCAGACACCGAGGGAGAAGCCGCGCTGGTTTCCGGCGAGGTGCAAAGCGCGCCCGACGCGCCGCCAAATGAGGCCGCGTCGCTTTTACGCGCCGGAGCGGTCGTGATGGCGTCGGTGGCCGTGCCAGGCCAGAAACCGACGCTCAATCTGCCCCCGACAGCGATTTTGCGGCGCGGCGAAGCGGCCTACGTCGCGGTTCTCACTCCCGAAGCCGGTTTGGGCGCGTCGCCCGCTTTCAAGGTGCGCTGGCAAGAAGTTGAGACCGGTCGCGGTGACGTGATGCAGCAGGAAATCGTCTCAGGGTTGCAAGCGGGCGCGCACGTCGTTGCCGAAACCACCCAGCTCGAAACTCTGGGGCTGACGCCGCCCGTTGCGGCCTCCGACGGCGGCACCGTTTCCACCCCTGATGCGAAGCGCGCGGATGTGCTGGAAGGAATCACGGTGCGCTTGACCTCGCCCGCCGTCTAAGCCCACACTGCGCTTGTTCTCCATTTCACTTTTTTGCTCCGGCAGACCCTTATTTCGCCAAACAATGTCAGGTCAGGTCGTAATGCCTAAATTTTTCTCGCGCCCCACTCCCCAACGTCTCCAACGTCTGTCCCTGCGGATGTTGATGGCCACCGCGCCCGTCGTGGCGTTGCCCGCCACGGCTCAGACCGCGCCCCATGCCAAGCCAAATGTGGGCGCCTCCACCACCTCGGCGTCCTCCGGCACGACTCCCGATGTGGAGAGCGCGCCTCGGCTCACTGGCGCGACCAATCCGGCCAGCGCCATCGCGATCTCGCCGCGCGCCGTGGCCGCGCCGCGCCAGCGCGCGGGGCGTTTGCTGCTGGTCTCGAAGCCCGATGCGGCACCTTTGGCGGTTGCGCCGCCCAAAATTTCCGTGCCGCAGAGAGTTCGCCCCCTTCAGGTCACGTCATCCCCCAAGACCTCATCGCCCGCAACTGTCAAAGCCATCGTGGTTGCGGCGCTGGCGCCCGATCCCAGCGTCACTTCGGCGCGTTCTGGAGCGGCGCGCCTGCCAGCGCGCGGCGGGATGATTTTCAAGCCCTCGCCCGTCGAACTTCGCCCCGAAAAGGGCGCCGCGCCTGCGATGACTCCAACGCAGCGCCTTTTGCTGGCGCGCCTCGATGCCGATCTCGCGCGGGCGCAAAGGCGGCTCAACCGCGCCGAATCGCGCCTCAGCGAAGGGCAGAGGCAGTTGGGCAGCTTCACCGGCGTGCTGCGCAGCGCCATGCTCGAAGCGGACGATGGCGGGCGCGGTCTGCATCCCTTTGTGCGCGTGGCGCAGCGTTATCTGGGCACACCCTACGTCTGGGGTGGCGAGAATGCGCGCGGCTTCGATTGCAGCGGCTTTATCATGCGCGTGATGCGCGATTTGGGATATAGCGCCCTACCCCACTCCGCCGCCGAACAGTTTCGCTACGGAATGCCCGTCGCCAAAGAAGCGCTTAAAGCCGGCGACATCGTGTTTTTCGCCAATACCTACAAGCCAGGCGTTTCTCACGTCGGCATTTATCTGGGGCGCGGACGTTTCATCCACGCCGCCAATTCGCAGGACGGCACCATCGTTTCCTCGCTCGACCAGCCCAAATGGGTCGAAAAATACGCCGGAGCACGCCGTCTTTTGCCCGTGAAGTCCTCGCAGCGTTGAAATGAAGAGCGAAAAAGGGCTATAATTGGTTGGCTTGCGGGAGTAGCTCAGGGGTAGAGCGTCTGCCTCCCACGCAGAAGGTCGCGGGTTCAAATCCCGTCTCCCGCTTCGGTTTCACGATGAGCCCAAGCCAGGCTTAGCATCACAGGAAATTCATGCTCTTCTTTTCGACTGAAAAGAAGAGTTTTTCTTTGTGGTGAGCATCTGCTTCGGCACTTTCTCAAACGGGCAAAAAAGTGGCGTTGGAATCATGCGCTACTGATTGGGCCAATGCGTTCACCCAGAATAACGGTCAAGACCTGACGTTCACTGCACTCTCTTCATAATCTCAGAACGCCATGTCTGGGTGAGTTGACCACAACACTTCCGCAACAATCTCCACGCGAAACAAAACCGCGATGCTTTTTGAAAGCATCGCGGTTTTTTGTTCACATTCGGGCGACTTCAACGGTTTTACAGCGATTCGATGGACTCCGCCGATACGATGCCCCCATTTGCAAAGCCGATGACGCGCACGCGGTCGTCGCGGTCGAAGCGAGAAAGCGAAAAGTCGGCGGTCACCGTGTAAATGCGGCCATTATCGCCGCGCACCAGAAGACGACTCGAACCAACACGGCTCACCACGACGCCAGGAAAATCGACGCGGCGGCGGTCGTCGTTGCGAACCACGTCAACGTCGCGGGCGATGAAAACGTTGTTTTCAAAGCGGCCCTGCACCGTCACGCGGTCGCCTTCGGAAAGACGAATCGGCTCGGAGCGCAGGCTGCGAACGCGCACTCTGTCGCCGTTGTCGAGGATGATCTCAAATTCGCGTCCGCTCAGGTCGCGCACCACGCGGCCTCGCAGGGTGGTTTGGCGACCCAAATCGGAATCGTCGTTATCCACGATGCGAACGCGGTCGGCGATGAACAGATTGTTTTCGAAGTCGCCGCGCAGTTCCACGCGGTCGCCGCGCGAGATGCGGCGCGAATCACGGTCGCGAGAGATGACCTGGACGGTGCGGCCATTGTCGAGGAGCACTTCGAAGCGGTCGCTGCCTCTGACATCACGCACTACGGTGCCAAAAACGGTGACATTGCGATTGTCGCGGTTGTCGTCATCGCGGTCATCACGATCATCGTAGCGGTCATCGCGGTCACGGTTCTTGTCTTTCTTGTCCTTTTTGGGCTTTTTGCCTTTGTTGCCCTTGTTGCGATAGCCCCACGCCGGAGCGTGGTCTGGCGGCGCGGCCAAAGCGCTGGGAGTGAGGGCCAAAAAGGGCGCACCGGTGATGCTGCCCAGAACGGCGAGGGCGGCGAAGCGATTGCGAGTGAGTTGAAGTTTCATGGGGTTTACCTCTTTAAGAAACGGGCTAAATGGCTCCGTCGGCTCCTCAGACCGCCGCAAAATCGTGGCGGTTCAAGAGAATTTTGGGGCCGGAAACGCTTCGGAGGCGCGCCGAGCCGTTTAAACTCGCACCCTCATGAGCGAAACATCCGATAACGAAATCATCCAACTGCGCCGGCAGCGCCTGCTCAATTTGCAGGCCGCCGGACGCGATCCCTTCGCGCAAACCCGCTTCGACCGGAGCCACAAAAACGCCCAAATCATTGAGAGATTCGACGAACTCGAAGGCCAGACCGTCCACCTCGCGGGGCGCATCAAGACGCGGCGCGGCCAGGGCAAAATCTCTTTCGCCGATTTGCACGACGTGAGCGGCAAAATCCAGCTCATCGCCCAACTCGACCGCCTGGGCGAAGAAAAATTAGGGGAATTCAAGAATCTGGAAGCGGGCGACATCGTGGGCGCGAGCGGGGTCGTGATGAAATCGCGCTCCGGCGAAATTTCGCTCGGATTGAGCGAATGGGTGCTGTTAGCGACCTCGATTCAGCCGCTTCCCGATAAATATCACGGCTTGCAGGATGTCGAACAGCGTTATCGCCAGCGCTACGCCGATTTGATTTCCAACGAAGAAGTCGTGGAGATTTTCAGAAAGCGCTCTCAAATCGTGCGCGAAATGCGGCGTTATCTCGATGAGCGCGAGTTCATGGAAGTCGAAACCCCGATGATGCAGCCCATCGCGGGCGGCGCGGCGGCGCGGCCCTTCGTGACGCACCACAACGCGCTCGATATGGAACTCTTCCTTCGCATCGCGCCCGAACTCTATTTGAAGCGTTTGGTGGTGGGCGGTTTAGAGCGGGTTTACGAAATCAATCGCAATTTTCGCAACGAGGGTATCGACACCACGCACAACCCCGAATTCACCATGATGGAGCTGTATCAGGCCTACGCCGATTACCACCACATGATGGATTTGACCGAAGACATGATTTGCTCCATCGCGCAGGCCGTGAACGGTTCAACGCTCATCCCCAACGGCGACCGTGAAATCGATTTAGCCCCGCGCTGGCGCCGCGCGGGGATGCAGGAGTTAGTGCGCGACCAAACCGGCCAGGAACTGAGCGGCCACGCGCTCATCGAAGCCTTTGAAGCGCACGTCGAAACCACGCTGATTGAACCGACCTTCGTGATGGATTTTCCTGTCGAAAATTCGCCCCTCGCCAAGAAAAAAGCCGACGACCCGCGTTTCACCTATCGGTTTGAACTGTTTATCGGCGGCGCGGAGATCGGCAACGCTTTTTCGGAGTTGAATGACCCACTTGACCAGGCGGAGCGTTTCAAAATGCAGATGAAAGCGCGCGCGAAAGGCGACGACGAAGCCCAGGACTACGACGACGACTACATTCGCGCCCTCCAATTCGGCTTGCCGCCAACCGGCGGTTTGGGCATCGGCATCGACCGTTTGACGATGCTGCTCACCGGCCAGAATTCGATTCGAGAAGTGATTTTCTTCCCGCTTCTCAAGCCCGAACGCGCCGCGCTCGATTCGTCGGCACTTTTGGAAGAAAAATACGATCTCGAAACCCAGATTTTGGAACTGAAATGGGCGGGCGGCGGCGTTTATCAGTATCGCGGCGTGCCTCCGGAGGTTTACATTCACTTTTTGCAATCGGAGTCGAAAGGCGCGTTTGCCAATGCGGAAATCAAAGGGAAATTCGCCGAGGAAAAGTTGTTTTAGGGGGCAAAATTAACCACGGAGACACAGGGAGAACGAGAGGTGGTTTTTCAATCTCTTTTTCGCTCTGCGTCTCCGTGCCTCCGTGCCTCTGTGGTTCATCTTCCGCCGTTGGGCGCGGTGATTGCAACCTCCGGCCGCGCTTTGAAAGCCCCTGCTTCAATGCAAATCCCTCCCCAAAGGAAAATCGTTATGTCAACCACATTCAACACGCTGGAAGAAAAGTTTCTGGGCCAACTGCCTCTGGTTTATTTCTCCGAACAACAGTTCGCCGAGGCGCTGGGCAAAATGAGCGCGAACGCCACCGACCCGATGCTCAAATCGGGCCTGCTAAAGCACATGGAGGAAACCAAACAGCACGCCACCAACCTGGAAACGGTGTTTTTCAAGCTCGGCAGAAAGCCCGAAACCGAAAAATGTCCGATTTGCCTGGGTTTGGTTGCATCGGGCGAAACCGCGATGAAATCGGCGGGCACCGACGCCCTGCGCGACGCTTCCATCGTCGGCTCCTCGGTTCTGGTCGAACACTACGAAATGGCCGCGTATAAAGGTCTCGTCGCTCAGGCCGAAGCGCTGGGCATGACCGAAGTCGCGGGCATTCTGAAGGGAAATTTGCAGCAGGAAGAACAAACCGCGCAGCGCCTCGAAAACGCCGCGCCGATGATGATGCAGAAAGCGGCGTAATTAGCGCCAAGGTAAAAAAGCCGGAGAACAGAAGTTCTCCGGCTTTGTCATGTGTCGCTAAACTGAAATTTCATGCTTTTTACCATTGGCTACGAAGGTCTTTCCCCTTCCAGGTTCTTCGAATTGATACGCTCTCATGAAATTCAAGCCCTCGTGGATGTCCGAAACACTCCTTTAAGTCGCAAACCTGGTTTTTCCAAAAATGCTTTGATGCAGCAGTGCCGACAGAATGAAATTGAGTATCGGCACTTTTCAGCTTTAGGCTGCCCACGCCCAATTCTCACCGATTATAGAAACGACCAAAACTGGAAAGAGTATTCACGTCGCTTTTGGGCCTACCTGCGAAGTGAAGACGAGCCATTGGAGCAAGCATTGGCAGAAGTTGGGCGTCTAACGATAACTTCACGAGTCGCTTTGCTCTGTTTCGAGGCCGATTTTCGTTTTTGTCATCGGTCTTATGTGGCAGAAGAAATTAGTCAGCGTTTAGAGGGCTGGAATGTGTGCCATATTACCAGTCAAGGGATAGCTGAGGGTTGTCTTGTGGCTTCGGCGGGTATATCAATCCAATGATGAGCCATTGCCCTGGAAAGCGGTGCATCGTTCCCAGAGCAAATAGCAAATCTTTAGCGGCGAGTTCCTCTTCGAGTTTTCGGCGAAATGGAGCCTCCCAGTGCGAGCCATGAGTTTTGACACAGTTCCAATAAAGCCCGCCAACTTCCCAATCGGTTAATAGATGTCGATGTTCGTTTCGCCCGTTCGCTAAGTCAAAAGCATAGCGATAGTGAAATTCAAAAGGAATTTTTCGAAGTTGGGCGCGCTGTTTCTGCTCCTCGGAATCGAAAAGGCCCTCCTGTTGCAGCGCAGTTAACTCTTTAGTCGTCCACTCAGGTTCCTTCACGGGCGTAATGTCCAAACCCAAAAGCACGGATGGGCGCAAAAAACCTAACGTTTCCCCTGTTGATTGGCGGCGATTCTCCAAATCTTCAAATGAGGGCAGAAGATGGGGTTGGATCCACTCAAGCCTTTCCTGCCAGTCGCCCCGCGTTGGAATGACAGAGCCGCGTTTGATGGTGTCTGGGTCTATCTTATGACTTTCAGGACGATGATCATTGGGTGCTTTGAAAACTTCCGCTTCGATCCACTGCCATTTGTGAAAACGAAACTCGCCAGACATCAACCGAAAGGGAACGGGAAATAAACGCCTCAGTTGTCCACTGGGTATCTTTTCCAATCGTGTGTGAAAGAGTAATCTGTAGATCATGGTCAGCATCACCTTGTCGTGCCCTCACTGCGGGGAATCGAGTCGGGTTCGCCGTCATGGCCGCACCCAGCAGGGCAGCGAGCGCTTGTATTGCACCGTGTGCCGTCGGGCCTTCACACCTTCTCCCAAGTCGCGCTCTTTGAGCCAGGAAAAGGCGGAGATGATCGGGCGGGCGCTGTTGGAGAAGACGCCCCTGATCGGCATCTGCCGCACGTTTAAGGTCTCGCCCAACACTGTGTATAAGCTGCTCAAAAAAACGTAGAAGCCTTGCCTGCTTTAGACGAGACGCTTATGCCCCATAAGGGCCATGACGAGGTGATCCTTGATGAGTTGTGGAGCTTCGTGTGGGCCAAGCGCAATGCAGTGTGGATCTGGATCGTGCTGTCGCGGCGCAACTTGCAGGTGCTGGCCTTCTTTGTCGGCAGGCGTGACCTCCAGAGCGCCGAGATGGTGTGGAAGCAGGTGCCTCTGCCCTGGCGCGATGATCTGGTGTTCACCGATGGCTATCGCGTTTATCAGTCGCTTTTGCAAAAGGCGCCTCTTCAGCACGCTCGCTGCCTCAAGCGTGACCCTGAGACCTGGGGTGAGACTTCACCCGTCGAAGGCACCAACAACGCCTTGCGCCAGGGCGTGTCCTACCTCACTCGCAAATCTCTGGCGTTTGCGCGCTCGCTCCACTGGCTCCAGGCTCGACTCCACTGGTTCATCCATCACTGGAACCTCAGACAAGCCAAAAAATACGCCTAACACTCACTCGGAAAAGATACCGTCCACTGCGATTAACCGCCGCAACGCACGTAGTTTCTCGATACTTCTGACTGGGCGTGGGATTAGTCTTGACGAGGATTAGGAGTTCCTCGCGTCGATGGCCATGAAGCATGATACAGATATATCAATGAAAGCGGTGAGCGGCCTTAGCCGCTCACCGCTTCAACTTTTTTCGGGTTATATCCCAGATTCGGCGAGAGCCATTTTTCCATCTCTTCAAACCCCAAACCGCGCCGATGGGCGTAATCTTCGACCTGATCGCGCCCGATTTTGCCGACCGCGAAATAGTGCGCTTTGGGATGATTGAGATAAAGGCCCGAAACCGAACTCGGCGGCCACATCGCCATGCTTTCGGTGAGTTTGACGCCCGCATAAGTGCTCGCCTGCAACAACTCGAAAAGCGGCGCTTTGGGCGTGTGATCGGGACACGCCGGATAGCCGAATGCAGGCCGGATACCGCGATATTTTTCCGCCACAATTTCCTCCGGCGTCAAATTCTCTTCGATTCCGCAAAATCCGCGCGCTTTTTGGTGAAGCCACTCCGCGAACGCTTCGGCGAAACGGTCGCTGAGCGACTGCACCAACAATGCGCTGTGGTCATCGTGTTTGGCTTTGAAATCGGCGACGATTTTCTCGGCGCCGTGAATCGTGACCGCGAAGGCGCCGACATAATCGGTCAAACCCGTTTCACGCGGCGCCACGAAATCACTCAGTGACAGGTCGAAGCGCCCCGCCGCTTTGTCGATTTGCTGGCGCAGCATCGGGAAGCGCGCAAGTTCGCGATCGGCGTGGGTATCCGTCCATAACACTACGTCGTCGCCGACGCTGTTGGCGGGCCAGAAGCCCCACACCGCGCGCGCCTGGAGCGATTTGCGACGTATCAAATCACCCAGAACTTTGTGGGCATCGTCCCACAACTCGCGCGCGACTTTGCCGACGGTTTCGTCTTCCAGAATTTCGGGATAGCGCCCCGACAATTCCCACGACTGGAAAAATGGCGTCCAGTCAATAAATTGCGCCAGTTCAGCGAGCGAAACCCCGCGCAGCATTTGCAAACCGATGCGCTGCGGAAGGGCGATGTCTTCCGGCTTCCACTCAATGGGAAAATGACGCGCGCGCGCTTCTTCAAGCGGCAACAGCGATTTCGCTTCGCGCTTGGCCCAGAAGGCTTCGCGGTCGGAGTCCTGCGCGGCGCGGGTTTGCGCCACGAAATCGTCTTTCTGGTCTTCGGAAAGCAGTTGCGAGGCCACGCCAACAGCGCGCGAGGCATCCAGAACGTGAACCACCGGCCCCGAATACTCTTCGGCGATTTTGACCGCCGTGTGAATGCGCGAAGTCGTCGCGCCGCCGATCATGAGCGGAATGGTAAAGCCCTGGCGCTCCATTTCGCGCGCCACGCCCACCATTTCATCCAGCGAAGGCGTAATCAGGCCGCTCAAACCGATAATATCAGCGCCGATTTCGCGCGCGGTCGCCAGAATTTTGTCGGTCGGCACCATCACGCCCAGATCGACGACTTCGTAGTTGTTGCACGCCAGCACCACGCCAACGATGTTTTTGCCGATGTCGTGAACGTCGCCTTTGACCGTCGCCATCAAAATTTTGCCCTGCGCTTTGGCGCCCGACGTGGCGGCCTCTTTTTCCATGTAGGGCAGCAAAATGGCGACGCCTTTTTTCATCACGCGCGCCGATTTCACGACCTGCGGCAAAAACATCTTGCCCGCGCCAAAAAGGTCGCCCACCACGTTCATGCCGTCCATGAGCGGCCCTTCGATGACGTGCAAAGGTCGAGGGTATTTCTGGCGCGCCTCTTCGACATCGGCCTCGACATAAGCGTCAATGCCCTTCACCAGGGCGTGTTTCAACCGCTCCTCGACCGTGCCACTGCGCCATTCCTCGGTTTTGACCTCCGCGACTTCGCCCGACGATTTGGCCTTGATTTCGTCGGCCAGTTCGACCAGACGCTCGGTCGCGTCGCTTCGGCGATTGAGCAGCACATCTTCGACCAGTTCGCGCAAATGCGGGTCGATTTCGTCGTAAACCTCCAGCATTCCGGCGTTGACGATGCCCATATCGAGGCCCGCTTCGATGGCGTGCTTCAAAAACGCGCCGTGCATCGCTTCGCGCACCGTGTTGTTGCCGCGAAAACTGAACGAGATGTTGGAAATGCCGCCCGAAACCTTGGCGTGCGGCAGATTCTCCTTAATCCACCTGGTGGCGCGAATGAAATCGAGCGCGTAATTGGCGTGTTCTTCCAAACCCGTCGCAACGGTGAGGACGTTTGGGTCGAAAATGATGTCGGCGGGATTGAAACCGACTTTATCCACCAGAACTTTGTAGGCCCGCTCGCAAATTTCGATTCTTCTTTCGTAAGAATCCGCCTGACCGTCTTCATCGAAGGCCATCACGACCGCGCCCGCGCCGTAGCGTTTGACCAGTTTCGCGCTTTGGATGAACTTTTCCTCGCCTTCTTTGAGCGAAATCGAGTTGACCACGCCCTTGCCCTGAATGCACTGCAATCCCGCTTCGAGAATTTCCCATTTGGAAGAGTCCACCATGACCGGAACGCGCGAAATATCCGGCTCGGCGGCGAGTAGATTGAGGAAATAGCGCATCGTTTTCGACCCGTCGAGCAAGCCTTCATCGAAATTGACGTCAATCATGTTGGCGCCGTTTTCGACCTGCTGGCGCGCGATAACCAGGGCTTCTTCGAACTTTTCCTCCTTGATCAGGCGCGCGAATTTGGGACTGCCGGTGACGTTGGTGCGTTCGCCGACCATCTGAAAATTGGCTTCAGGCGTGATTTTGAGCGGTTCTAAGCCCGAAAACTGCGAAACAATCGAGGCCGCAGGAATTTGGCGAGGCTTGACGCCCTCGACACATTTCGCCAGCGCCGCGATGTGCGCGGGCGTGGTGCCGCAGCAGCCACCGAGTATGTTAATCCACCCGCTGCGCGCATAATCGCCCATCACGTCCACCAGTTGTTGCGGCGTCCAATCGTATTCGCCCATCACGTTCGGCAGTCCGGCGTTCAAATAAGCGTGAACCGGAAGCGGCGCCAGACGGGATAATTCCTCGACGTAGGGCCGCAAAAATTCGGGCGATTGCCCGCAGTTGAGGCCAACACAAAAGAGTGGGGCATTGGAGACCGAAATCCAGAAGGCTTCGAGCGTCTGCCCCGACAAATTGCGCCCCGAAGCCTCGGTGATGGAAAGCGAAGCAATGATCGGCACCCGCCGCGCGCCTTCTTCAAAGAGGGATTCAATAGCAAAAAGCGCTGCCTTCAAGTTGAGCGTGTCGAAGGTCGTTTCCGGCATCAAAATGTCAACGCCGCCCTCCAAAAGCGCCTGTGCTTGTTCGCGATAAGCCGTAACCAGAGCATCCCAAGTCACCGCGCGATATTCGGGCCGGTTCACGTCGGGTGACACCGATAAAGTTCGACTGGTCGGCCCCATCGCGCCCGCCACGAAACGCGGCCTGCCATCCGTTCTTTCGGCCTCAGCGGCCGCATCTTTGGCTAATTTTGCCGCAGCAATGTTGAGCTCGGTGACGTAATCTTCCAGGCCATAATCGGCCTGGGACGGGGTGTTGGAATTAAAAGTATTGGTTTCGACAATATCAGAACCGGCGAGAAAATAGTCGAGGTGAATTTGCCTGATGACATCGGGCCGCGTCAAAACCAGCAGGTCGTTGTTACCCTTGAGTGGCTTAACATGGTCCTTGAATCGCTCGCCGCGATAATCGGGTTCGTCCAGATTATGGCGCTGAATCATCGTCCCCATCGCGCCGTCGAGAATCAAAATACGCTCACGCAGAAGGGCTGAGAGTTGGTCGAAGGTATTCATTATTGAGAAGTTTAGGCGATTGCTCGTGCCATTGAGTTCCACACGGCTTCAACACAGAGAAAACGAAGACTCCTACAAAGGGAACACAAAGAAATTAAAGAGAACTCTTTGTGTCCACTTGTGTGTTCTTTGGTGTTCTTTGTGTTGAAATCAAAAACACCATGCTCCAGCAACTCCACCCCGATTTATGGGTCGCCGAGATGCCATTTCGCTTGATGGGCGTCGAGGCCGGTGCGCGCTGCACCATCGTTCGGCTTTCCGACGGCGGATTGTGGGTTCATTCGCCGATTGCGCTTTCCAACAAACTGCGCCGCGAAGTCGAAGCCATTGGGCCGGTGCGCTTTTTGGTCGCGCCCAATCGCTTTCACGTCGGGCACCTCAAAGAATGGGCGACGGCTTATCCCGATGCCGTCGTTTGCGCCGTGAGAGATGTCAAAGCGCCCGAAGGCGTCGTCATCGCGCGCGTTTTGGGCGAAGAAATCGAGCCGGAATGGGCCGAGGCGTTAGCGCAAACGTTGTTTCGCGGCTCAATAGTGACAAGTGAAGCGGTTTTCTGTCACCGCGCGAGCCGCACGCTCATTCTCACCGACACCGCGATCAACATTCCCTCGCGCCGCGATGGGTGGTCGCGTTTCGTGGCGCGTTTGCTGGGCGTTCTGGATGTGTGGGCGCCGACGCGCTACTTCAAAGCCTCCATTCGTGATAAAGACACCGCGCGCCGTTCGCTCGACACGATAATGAGTTGGGATTTCGAGCGCCTCATCATCGCGCACGGCGACATCAGCGAAACCAGCGGCAAAGCCGTTTTGCGGCGCGCCTATGATTTTTTGGAGCATTCCACCCGATGATTGACAGCACCACTCCCCCACGTCCCATTGACCCGCAAACGCGCATCGGCCACGTCCATTTGAAAGTCGCCGATTTAGACCGTGCCCTCGATTTTTACTGCGGCGTGCTGGGTTTCGAACTCACCCAGCGCTATGGCGAAGGCGGCGCCTTCGTTGCGGCGGGCGGCTACCACCATCATATCGGCCTCAACACCTGGGAAAGTCTGGGCGGTTCGCCTCCGCCGCCTGGCACGACGGGGCTTTATCATCTGGCGATTCTCTACCCTACTCGCGCCGCGCTCGCCGATGCGCTACGGCGTCTGGTGGAAGCGAAAATTCCCCTTGATGGTGCCTCCGATCACGGCGTGAGCCAGGCGCTTTACCTGCGCGACCCCGACGGGAATGGCGTCGAACTCTACTGGGACAGGCCCAGCGAAGAATGGCCGCGCGCGCCGGACGGCGAACTGGCGATGTTCACGCGCCGCCTCGATTTGGCCGATTTGCTGGCGTCGCTCGATTGAATTGAGAAGAAACGCAGTCGAAAATTTGGTCGAGGCGCGGCTGTTAAGGATCTAACTGCGTAACTCGTATAGCAGCTAAAGGCTCCATCTTTACAAAGCGAAATAAATTCGCAGCCAACGAAATTGTCGGCCTTCGCCGACAGAGTAAGCGCTACTTTTGTCGGCGAAGGCCGACAATTTCGTTGGCTGCGAATTTATTTCGCTTTGTAGCCTTTACATCTGCAAGGGCTATAGAATCAAATCCACTTTCCAGGGTTCAAAATGCCCTTGGGATCGAGCGCCGCCTTCACGGTCTGATGCAGAGCGCGCACTTCGGGCGAGACGGCACTGGGCCACCAGCGCTTTTTGGCCAGGCCGATGCCGTGTTCGCCGGTAATCGCGCCGCCCCACGATAGAATCTGCGCGAAAAGTTCGTCCAAAATCGCTTCGGCGCGCTCCAATTGTGCGCTGTCGAGCAGAAGATTGACATGGATATTGCCGTCGCCCGCGTGACCGAAACAGGCGACTTCCACGCCGTGTTTTTCGCCCAAAATGCGTGCGAACTCGACCAATTCGACCAGTTTTCCGCGCGGCACCACAATATCTTCGTTGAGTTTGATTTTGCCGCTCGCCGAAAGCGCCGCCGAAAATTGGCGCCGCGTTTCCCACAGCGCCTCGACTTCAATTTCACTGTCCGCGACTTCGATTTCCCGCGCGCCCGCGCCGCGCAAAACCGCTTCGTTTTCGGCGATTTCGGCCCGCGCGCTCGCGATTTGCCCATCGACTTCGACCAAAACGTGTGCGCCTCTTTGCGGCGGTAAGCCGCGCTGCGCCAGAAAATGCGCGAAAGTCGCTTCGTCGGCGATTTCGAGCGCGGCGGGCAAAAGTCCAGCAGCGAAAACGGCCCAAACCGCCTCCGCCGCCTGGGAAATATCGGCGAAAACTGCCGCGAGTGCCCTGCGCGCCGGAGGATGCGGCAAAAGTTTGAGCGTCGCGCCCGTCACAACACCGAGCATTCCCTCGCTGCCCACGAAAAGGCTCAGCAAATCGAATCCAGTCTTGTTTTTATGATTTCGCCCGCCCAGATTTACAATTGTGCCGTCGGCGAGCACGACTTCCAGGCCGAGAACGTAATTTCGCGTCACGCCGTATTTGAGGCAGCGCGCGCCGCCCGCGTTGGTGGCGATGTTGCCGCCCAGCGTCGAGTGGGCGCTGCTCGCCGGATCGGGAGGATAAAACAGCCCTTTTTCGCGCGCGGCGCGCTGCAACTCGGCGGTCACAACGCCCGCTTCGACCACCGCCACGAAATCCTGCTCCGAAACCTCGCTAAGGGAGTTCATCGCATCGAGCGAAAGGCAGATGCCGCCGCAGTTGCTCACCGCGCCGCCGACGTAGCCCCATCCCGCGCCGCGCGTCGTGACCGGAATGGCCCGTTCGTGCGCGAAGCGCATCACGGCGGCGACTTCGGCGGTGGTTCGAGGCCGCACCACGACATCGGGCGTTGGCCCCGCGAGCCATTTATCGCCCGCGAATGCCGCGCGCTCGCTCAAATTGGTCACGATGCGATTGGCGGGCAGGAATTTTTCCAATTCGTGTTGCATCGCATTTCAATTAACCACAGAGACACGGAGTCACAGAGGAAAAAGGGGAATTGCGGGAAGACAAAATCTCAAAACCCTCTCTGTGTCTCCGTGCCTCTGTGGTTAATTGTTCTCTTGACAATGAAAATCTGGCACTGCGGCGCGCACCGCCTCGAAATCGGACGCAAAACCTACGTCATGGGCATCGTCAACGCCACGCCCGACTCGTTTTCCGGCGACGGCAACATCGGCGAAGCGGCTCTCCAACGCGCCCTGCAAATGACCGAAGACGGCGCCGATATTCTTGACATTGGCGGCGAATCGACGCGCCCTGGCGCCGTGCCGGTTTCACTTGATGAAGAACTGCGCCGCGTGGTGCCGCTCATCGAGACCCTGGCCGCGCGCGTCGAAATCCCGCTTTCGGTTGACACCACCAAGGGCGAAGTCGCGCGCCGCGCGGTTGAAGCGGGCGCCTCGATTGTCAATGACATTTCCGGCGCCACTTTCGACCCCCAAATGCTCCAAAGAGTGGGCGAAACCCAGGCGGGGCTGATCTTGATGCACCTGCGCGGCACGCCGCAAACCATGAAATGGAGTGAGGCGGTTTCGTCTGGCCCCTCCCTCACCCTCCCCACAAGTGGAGAGGGAACCGGTCAACGCGACATCATCGCCGAAATCCTTCAGTTCTGGGCAAATCGGCTCGACGCGGCGCGAAAAATCGGCATTGCCGACGAGCGCCTCGCTTTCGACGCCGGTTTCGGCTTTGGGAAATCGGTGGAGGAAAACCTGGAAATCATCCGGCGCGGGCGCGAATTGTCGGACTTTGGTTTTCCCACGCTCTCGGCGACTTCGCGCAAATCGACGATTGGCAAAATTTTGGGCGATGCGCCGGTCGATGAGCGCATTTTTGGGAGCGCGGCAGTGGCAGCTTTGGCCATCGCGGGCGGCGCCGACATGGTGCGCGTGCATGACGTGCGCGAAATGGCGCAAGTGACGCGGATTTGCGATGCTATTGTCCGCTAAACGTGAAATTTCCCCATGCAGCTTGATGTCCGCACCATTATATGCCTCATCGCGCTCAGTTCGCTGATGACAGGGCTGGCCATGTTTCTGGTCGCGGGCTCTTTTCCCGAACAGGTGCAAGGCATCCGGCGCTGGGCCTGGGCTTGTCTGGTGCACTCCTTGGGCTGGAGCCTCATTGCGCTGCGCGGCGCCATTCCCGACGCGCTTTCCATCGTGGCCGCCAACACACTGATCGCGGCGGCGACCATCGCCAATTTTCAAGCGCTGCTCGATTTTCTTCACCTGCGTTTTTCGCCGCGCCCGTTCTACGCCTTTCTCCTTGTCATGGCCGCCGCCCTGGCTTTCTGGACTTTTGAAGCACCCAACATGAGCGCGCGCATCGTGTTAATGTCGGGAATCAGCGCCATTTTTCTGGGCCTGTGCGGAACCCGTCTGCTCTTCCCCAGAGGCCGTATCGAGTGGCCCGAAGGCCTCACCCAGCGCACCATGATTCTGGGTTTCTGGGGCTGTTCTCTGGCGGCGGCGGTGCGCACCTGGCACACCCTGACTCAGGCTCCATCCCAGAATCTGTTCGATTTCAACTGGGTGGAAGGTTTGTTTTACGGCGGCATTTTCATCCAGATTTTGATGCTCACCTTCGGTTTTTTGCTGATGTGCAACGAGCAGATTATCGGCGAATGGAAACGCCTGGCGACCATCGACCTCCTCACCGGCATCTGGAACCGCGCCGCCATCGAGAAATCGGGAAACCACACCTTTGAACAGGCCAAACGCTCCGGCGCGCCGCTTTCGATTTTGCTGGGCGATATCGACTATTTCAAAAGCATCAACGACACCCTGGGCCACGAAGGCGGCGACCGCGCCCTGCAATTGGTCGTGAACACTTTGCAGCGCTTTCTGCGCGGCGGCGACATCATGGGGCGTTTCGGCGGCGAAGAGTTTCTGTTCATCGCGCCCGACACCGCCGCGCCCGACGCGATGCAGTTGGCGGAACGCCTGCGTCTCGCCGTAAGTCAGACCCCGCTCGAAAACACCGGCGGCGCCATGAGCCTCACCGTTTCGTTTGGCGTGGCGCAGTTGGGCGATGCCGATGAGAACCTGAGCGCTTTGATCCGCCGCGCCGACGCTGCGCTCTACCGCGCCAAAGCCGAGGGCCGCAATCGCGTCGTGCTCAGTGAATCCCCAACCCCCAACCCGCAAAACGCCGCCCCACTTCCTCTGGGACGCGCCATTTAGAGCCTATCCGAATAGGCAGCGACTCAAGTCACCGCAACAACAGCGCGAAGTCCGCCTGCGCGGACTGGAAGCCCCCAACCTGCGAAGGCAGGTTTCGCGGCGTTGTTGCGGTGACTTGAGTCACTGCAAACCACCTATCCGAATAGGCATTTAACCACGCGCGGGGCCGTTAAACTGCCCAGGGTGGATAAAATTCTGCTATCGGGCCTGCAATTCTTCGGCACACACGGCTGCCATCCCGCCGAAAACGAACTGGGACAGATGTTCGTGGTCGATATCGAAATCGACGCCGATTTGGGCCGCGCCGCCGCTTCCGACGACTTGGGTGACACGCTCAACTATGTCGAGATTTACGGTTTCGCCAAAGCGACCATCGAAGGCCCGCGCGCGGCGCTGCTGGAACATCTGGCGGCCCGCATCGGTGATTTCGCGCTGCAAAACCCCATCGCAGTGGCGGCGCGCGTCAAAATCAAAAAGCCGCACGTCGCGGTGGGCGGCGTTGTGGATTTTCTGGGCGTGGAAATCGAGCGGAGGAGGGATTAGCCACAGAGAACACAGAAAAGACACAGAGTGGCACAGAGGAATTCAATAAAAAAATCTCTGTGCCACTCTGTGTCTTCTCTGTGTTCTCTGTGGCTAAAAAATGAAAACTGTTTATCTCGCGCTCGGCTCCAACTTGGGCGACCGGCTCCACAATTTGCGCTTCGCGCTCGAAAAATTGGAGCAAAGCGGCGTGGTTATCGAAGCGAAATCGAAGATTTACGCGGCGCAGAGCGTCGAAGGCGGCGGCGAGGGCGACTTTTTCAACGCCGCGATCCGCGCGCGCACAAGTCTGAGCGCGCTGCAACTGCGCGAGGTTTGCGAGAACATCGAAGCCGAGGCGGGACGCGCGGCGCCGGCGCGCGGGCAACATCGAAGCGGCGCGCGCTGCCTGGACATCGACATTTTGCTCTTTGGCGACGAAACTTTCGCGACTCCCGAACTCGAAATCCCCCACCCGCGCGCGCTGCGGCGCAATTTCGTGCTGCTGCCGCTTCTCGATGTTCTCCAGGGCGGCTGGATCAAGGAAAGCGAAGAGACTCTTTAAAAATGCTACGAACTATGGTCAAGGCCAAAATCCACCGCGCGACGGTGACGCAGGCCGATTTGAACTACGTCGGTTCGCTCACCATCGACGCCGACTTGATGGAAATCTGCGATATCTTGCCGAACGAGCAAATTCATATCGTCAACGTCACCAATGGGCATCGCATGGTGACCTATGCCATCGTGGGCGAGCGCGGATCGGGCGTGATGTGCCTCAACGGCGCCGCCGCGCGTCACGGACAAAAAGGCGACATTATCATCGCCATGACTTACGCGCACTATTCCGATGAAGAAGCGCGCGCGATGCAGCCTAAAATTGTTGTCGTGGACGAAAACAATCATCCGGTGCAGATTTTGCCGGAAGAACTGCATGGCCAAACAGTTGTCACGACTCGCTGATCTCGCGCAGAGGCGCCGAGACGCGAAGATTTGGGGCTGAGAGTGCGGCCATCCCACGCTCATCTCCTCTTTTTCTCCGCGTCTCTGCACGAAAATTGAATCCGCCCCGCGCTAAACTTGCGCTTTCGCCATGTCTTTCGAGTTGCCGATTTTTCCGCTCAACACGGTTTTGTTTCCAGGGATGCCGCTCCCGCTCCACATTTTCGAGCCGCGTTATCGCCTGATGATCGGTCGCTGTCTCGAAGGCGAGCGCTCGTTTGGCGTCGCGCAGTTGGTTGAAGGCGAGGAAGGCTTTTCCGACACGGTTCCGGCGCGCGTCGGCACCGTCGCGGAGATTCTCGACGTGGCGCCGCTTTCCGACGGGCGCCTCAATCTGCACACCCTGGGCACGCGCCGTTTCACCATTCTCTCGACGCGCGAAATGGATGATTATTTGGTGGGCACCTGCCAGTGGCTCGACGACGAAGCGTCCCCCAACGACGAATTGTGGGTCGTTGCGGCCCAGACGCGACGCAGGCTGAGCCGCTATTTCGATTCTCTGGCGCAAAGTGTCGAACTGCGCGCCGATCTGGGCGAACTCGACGTGCCGCAAGAGCCTTTCGCGCTCTCGATGTTCATCGCGGCCATCATGATGCTGCCGCCCGACCAGAAACAGCAGCTTCTGGAACTGACTTCGACGCGCCAGCGCCTCGAACTGGAAGAATCTCTGCTGGAGCGCGCCGATCTGGTGCTGCGCGCCTTCGCTAAACACCTTAAAATGGGATTTCTCCAGCCTCCCGCCGACGAACCGCAGGGGCTTTTTGCCGAGTTCATCTCGCTTAACTGAGGCAACAGGCAACAGGCAATAGTGAAGTGGGCCGCAAAGCCGCTCGTTTTCACTATTGCCTGTTGCCTAAATCCCTGCAACCTCAATTCTCCCATCGCACAACTCCAAATCGCGCGGGTCGTTGGTCGCCAAAAGCGTCACGCCGCGCGATTTCTGAGTTTGAAGCAGCCTTTTGACTAATTCGCGTCCGCTTTCATCGAGATTGGCGGAAGGTTCATCGAGCAGCAGAATCGACCTTTCAAACCACGCCGCAACCGCGAGTTGCAAACGGGCGCGCAGTCCCGACGACAAGTCGCCCGCCAGGTCATCGGCGCGATTTCCCAGCGCCCACAGGTCGAGATGAGCGCGCAAAACGGCGTCTCCCGCCGCGTTCTGGGCGAAAAAACGCAGATTCTCCAGACAGGTGAGTTCGCGGTAAAGCGGCGCATCGGGCGCGGCGAGCGCGCAAAAGGGTCGCGCCGCGCCGCCGTTCCAACGAATCTGGCCGCGCGACGGCTCGACCAGTCCGGCCACGAGGCGCAAAAGCGTCGATTTTCCGGCGCCGTTGCGCCCCACGACGGCGATGCACGCGCCGCTTTCCACCTTGAAACTGAGATTTCTCAACACGATGCGCGTGCCGAATCGCTTGGAAAGAGCCTGGGCTTCGAGCATGGCAAGAAGCAGAGGAGCAGAGGAGCGGAGGAGCGGAGGAGAAGGAAAAACGGGGCGAAAACGGTGTCTGTTTCGCTCCCACATCCCCTTCTCCTCCGCTCCTCCGCTCCTCCGCTCCTCTGCTGGCTATTTCTCGCGGCTGAGGACGTAATCGGCGATGTCGCAGAGCATTTCGCGGGCGGGCATATCGGAGAACGAATCCAACTGGGTTTTGGCGGCCTGGGCGTAATCTTTGGCGAGCTGCATCGAATAGGCGACGGCATCGCCGCCGCGCATGATTTCGAGGGCGCGCTGCACATCGGCGTCGCTTTTTTCTTCGCGCACCAGGATTTCCTGCAATTCGTCGCGGTCGGGCGAGGTTTTCAGCGCGCGCAGCATGGGGAGCGTGATGGCGCCTTCGCGCAGGTCGTTGCCCACGGGTTTGCCCAATTCGGTTTCCTGCGAAATCACGTCGAAAACGTCGTCCACGATTTGAAACGCGACTCCAATCGAGCGCCCGTAAGTGCCCAGCGCTTCAACCAACGCTTCGTCGGCATTGACGGCCAGAGCGCCCATGCGACAGGCGCATTCGGTGAGCGAACCGGTTTTAAGCGCCACGATTTCAAGATACTGCTTTTCGGTCATCTCCCAGAAGCCGCGCATCTGGGTTTCCAACAATTCGCCCGCGCACATCTGGGCCGTGGCGTGGGCGAGGGGATGCATCAGTTCCGCGATGCCGCGCCGCGAGGCGGTCACGAAAACCTGCGCGAACAGGTAATCGCCGACCAGAACCGAGGTTTCGTTGCCCCAGATGAGGTTGGCGGCGGGGCGGCCGCGCCGCATCGTCGCCGAATCGACCACATCATCGTGCAACAGCGTGGTGGTGTGCGTCAGTTCGACCAGAGCGGCACAGGTCACGGCGCGCGGCGAGGGATTTTCGCCGCCGTCGCCGCAAATTTCGGCGCACAAAAGCGTGAGAGCGGGACGCAAACGCTTGCCGCCCGCGCCCAGGACGTGACCGGCGATGTCGGCGACGAGCTTCACCGGCGTGGTGATGAGGCGCTCGATTTCCTTTTCCACCGATTTCATGCGCCCCGCGAGCGGCGCCAGGCTTTGCATGATGTCCACCTGGCGAATGCCCACCAAAATCTGCGGCGGCATGGCGTGCCAGGGTGGAACGGGGGTGTTACGAAACGCGCCGTTGGAGGAGTTGGGAAGCTGCGCGTTGGGCGTATCGGGCGCGGCCGCAGCGCCGCGCAAGGTCTGAGTGACCAGAGAGGTGAGCGGCATATTTCGCTGCGCTGACACCGCGACGGCGTCCTGAAGCGCCTGATTTAAATCGGGCTGCAAATCGAGCAAGGGAAGCGCGGCTGGCGCTCCGTTTTTGCTCCCGTCTCCGTTGAAATTTTGGCTCATAATCGCCTGCTTGTGACCCGTTTAAGTCGAGCGCAAATAGTAAGACAGAATCTCCATTTGCGAGGTCAAATCGACGTTTCGCACCGTAATTTCGGGTCGCGCCGCAAGGGTAACCGGCGCGAAGTTCAAAATGGCGCGCACGCCCACCGCAGTCAGGGCATCGACGGCGACCTGCGCCGCGCTCGCGGGCACCGCGACAACGCCCACTTCGGCGCCCAGTTCGGCATTGACAGCCGCCAATTCCCTCAAATGATGCACCCTCACCGGCCCCATCGCCGTTCCCACTTTGGCCTCATCGACATCGAAGGCCGCCACAATGCGAAAGCCGCGCCGCCCGAATCCGGTGTAGCTCGACAGCGCGCGCCCCAGGTTGCCCGCGCCCACCAGCAACACGTCGCGCTCGACATCCAGCCCCATAATGCGCGAGAGATGCGCTTCGAGGGCGCGCAAATCGTAGCCCAGGCCAGGTGTGCCAAATTCGCCGAAATACGACAAATCCTTGCGAAGCTGCGCCGCGTTGATCCCCGTGCGCCGCGCGATTTCCGACGAGGAAGCCGTCGCGCTCTCCTGCGCGCGCATCAGGCGCACGCACTGCAAATAGGCGCTGAGCCGCTCGATGGTCGGCTGGGGAATCTTTTCGGGAGGCGCGCTCATGATCTTTGGGGAGGCTCAAACGCGGGAACAACCTTCATTTTAGCAAGCAAGGGAGCGAGATAGAGAAATTTTTCACAAATACACTTATTGGGGCTTGTGGCGGATACAGTGAAAACTCTGATGAACATTACCTGTCTTTGTTTTAGACCGTGTAGAGGAAATGAACCACAGAGACACGGAGACACAGAGAAGGTTGAAGATGGAAATCAACCCTCTTTTTTTCTTTGTGTCTCCGTGCCTCTGTGGTTCATTTCCTCAGTCACGCACCAGGGAATTGGGTGCTTCCAGATCGGCGCCTTCATCCACGCCCACGCCCAGGCGATACACGAGTTCGCCGCCCAGCCATGCCGTCACGTTGCCCAGCAAAAGTCCGGCGAGAGACAATCCCAGAGCCGAGCGCGGCGGGTTTTCGGGGTCGAGGCGGCGCAGTTGCCAGCTCAGTCCGAAAAGCGCCAGCAAAACCGCGTTTCCACTCCCGTGCCAGAAGCCGATGCGCTTGGCGCGCGTGCCGGAGGGAATCGCGGCCCAATCGACGAGTCCGCTCGCGGCGGCGACGAGGCCGCTCAAAACGCCCGCGCCGATGAGTTTGTGCGCGGTGCGCGCGTGATCGGGTTTTTTGCCGAGAAGCGCCAGTCCGTCGAAAACAACCGAGGTGACGAGCAGGCCGAGCGGAAAAACGATCAGCATGGGATGAACCGGATGACCAAAAAGTTTGAGATGGCTTTTCATAAGTGAGACCTAAAATCTCTCGCGCCGCTTGCCAACCGCGTGCCGCGAAAATAGCCAACGACGGAGCGCAACGATGGGATAGGACGCAAGTCAAATGCTGCGATGTTGAACCGTTATCAATATCCAAAATACGTTTCAAAAGGCAAACATGAAAAAATTCCGATTCGTTCCTCTGCTCGCCAGCGCCGGTGTTCTGTCGGCACTGAGTTTTAGCCCGCTGCTGACGTCCGACGCGCTGGCCCAAGGCGCCGCCGCGCCCGCCAAAGCCAAACGCGCCAAGCGCGCTCCGGCTCTGAACAAGCGCATCCTGACCGGCATCGAAACCAAAAGCGGCAAAACGCTCACCGAAGCCCAAAAAACTCAGTTGAACGCGGCTCACCGCACGCGCCAGGCCGCCATCGAGGCCGCGCGCGAGAAGTTTTTGACCGAGGCCGCCACGATCACTGGTCTCAGCGTTGAAGAAATGCGCGAAATCGAGAGGCCAGGCCGGAGAGCGACGGCCAACACTGCCGCGCCTGGCGCCGCCGCGCAGTAATTTAAGCATTCGCTCGACTGAAGTCGAGCAAATGCTCTTTTCGCCATGAAACCAACCATCGCCTGCCTTAGCCTCGCTCTGCTGGCCCTGTCGCCCCCGATTTTGGCGGCTCCCCCAGAGTTGGAAGCGGCTCCGGCTGCTTCGGCCAAAACCGATGCGGCCTTCTCGCGGCCCCTGAAAGGCGAAAAGCGTTTCGCGCACATCCTGAACCGGCTCGCCTTCGGGCCGCGCCCTGGCGACATCGAAGCCCTGCGGCAAAGCGGTATCAAGCCCTGGATTCAGAGCCAGCTTTCGCCGGAAACCATTGATGATTCTGCCCTCGAAACGCGCCTCGCGTCGTTGAGCTGGCTGCGCGAATCACCGGAGCGCCTGCTTCTGGCCTACGAAAGCGAGACAGCCGCATTTTTGCGCCGGATGAAAAAGGCCGAAAAAGGCGAGATCGCCGCGCCTCAGCTCAATGCGGCGCAGCAAAAACTGCAGGAGAGAATCGAAGTCGCCACCCTGCCCGAACACGCTTCGGTGCGCGCTCTGGGCGAACTTTCGGTCGATAAATTGGCGCGCGCCGTCGAATCGAAGCGGCAGTTGCAGGAAGTTCTGGTCGATTTTTGGGGCAATCACTTCAACGTTGACATCAACAAAGGCGCCGTTCTCGCCCTCAAAATCCGTGACGACCGCGACGTGATTCGTCCCCACGTTTTCGGTTCGTTCCGCGAACTTCTGGGCGCCTCGGCGCACTCGCCGGCGATGCTGGTTTATCTCGACAACGCGCGCTCCACGAGAGAAATGACCGCGCGCGGCGGCCAAAAACGGGGTGGACTCAACGAAAATTACGCCCGCGAGTTGATGGAACTGCACACTCTGGGCGTGGACGGCGGTTACAGCCAGAGCGATGTCACCGAAGTGGCGCGCTGCTTCACGGGCTGGGGCCTCGACCGCGAAACGGGCACCTTTTTCTTCCGCGCTCGCGCCCACGATGAAGGCCCCAAAACGGTTCTGGGCCAGAAAATCGGGCTCGGCGGCAAAAAAGACGGCGAGAAAGTTTTGGATATTCTCGCCGCCAGCCGCGCGACGGCGCGTTTCATCGCGCGCAAATTGTGCGTTCGTTTCGTGGCCGACAATCCGCCAACAGCGCTTGTGGAACGAGTGGCGGCGGCTTTTTCGCGCTCCAACGGCGATTTAAAAACCACCTACCGCGCCGTTTTCGAGGCGCCGGAATTTCTTTCCGAAGGCGCTTACCGCGCCAAAATCAAATCGCCGCTCGAATTCACGGTTTCCGCCGTGCGCGCTCTGGGCGGAAGCCTCGAAATCGTCCAGGCCAATCCCCGCGGTATGCGCCTCCTCACTGTAGGCGCCTCCAGCTTGAACAAGGGCGGCAAAGGCAATAAACAGCGCAGCGCACAACGTCCTCTCGCCACCGAAATTGCCCTCATGGGCCAGCCGCTTTTCGCCTGCCAGCCGCCGACGGGCTACGCCGAAAATTCCACCAAATGGGTGTCCTCGAGCGCGCTCGTGGCGCGGCTCAATTTTGCGCTGAGCCTGTCGTCGGGCCGCGTGGCGGATGTGGTTTTGACGCGCGACACCTTCAAAGCCACCGCCATCGATGATCTGGCGCGCGCGCTTTTGAACTCCGATATTTCGGCCCCGACGCGCGCCACTGTCGAAGCCGAAGCCCAGAAATCGCCAGGCGACGGCGCCCGTTTGCACGCGCTTTTGCTCAGTTCGCCCGAATTTCAACGGCGCTAACGTTTGGAGCCACAGAGAACACAGAGAAGACACAAAAGGGCACAGAGAAAAGGAAAAAGAAAATACTCTGTGCCCTTCTGTGTCTCCTCTGTGTTCTCTGTGGCTCACTTTCTATTTCTAATTTCGCCATGTCCACTCCGCTCTCCCGCCGCATCTTTCTCAAAAGCGGCGCCCTCGCTCTGGCTTCGCTGGGCTTCGCGCCCGCTTTCGGGCCGCGCTTTCTGCGCGATGTCGCGTTCGCCGCCGAATCGAATCGTCCTTCTCGCGGGCGAAAAGTGCTGATTTGCGTGTTTTTGCGCGGGGCCGTCGATGGCCTGTCGGTTGTCGTGCCGCACGGCGACGCTAACTACTATCAACTGCGGCGCGAGGGCAACGGCGGCATCGCCCTGCCGCGCACCGGCGACGGCGCGGTTTTGGATTTGGACGGCACGTTTGGGCTGCATCCCGCGCTCAGGGCACTCCAGCCGATGTATAAAAGCGGCCATCTCGCGCCGATTCACGCCGTCGGTTCGCCCAACCCGACGCGCTCTCATTTCGACGCCCAGGATTACATGGAAAGCGCGCTGCCTGGCGATAAAAGCGGCGCCAACGGCTGGTTGACGCGCGCTCTGGCGAATTGTCCCGAAGATGTTCGCAAACGCGCCGCGCAAATCGACAAAGCCGCCAACGGCGAAAAAGCGCGCATTCGCGCCGTCTCGATGACTTCGCAACTGCCGCGCTCGCTGGGCGGCGACGCTTCGGCGCTCGCCATCGCCGATTTGAGCGATTTTGGGGTCGGAAAAGGCGCGCCGCCAGCCAAGCCGATGAACCGCAGAGAGCGGCGCAATGCGTCCACGATGCGAAGCGCCGATCCCACAGGCGGTTTTGAATCGCTTTACTCGGACGCCGTGGGCGACGTTTTGCACGGCACGGGTCAGGAAACCTTCGGCGCGCTCAAACTGCTCGAAAATCTGGCGCCCAATCGCTATGTGCCCGCGCGCGGCGCCGTTTATCCGCGCGGGCGGCTGGGCGATTCGCTCAAGGGCATCGCGCAGCTGATTAAAGCCGATGTCGGCCTCGAAATCGGTTTCGCCGAGGCGGGCGGCTGGGATACGCACGTCAATCAGGGCGGCTCGCAGGGCCAGTTGGCGCGGCGGCTTCAGGAATTGGGCGACGGTATCGGCGCGCTGTGGAACGACCTGGGCGACGCGATGGCCGATGTCACCATCCTGACAATGAGCGAATTTGGCCGCACCGCGCGTCAAAACGGCGACGGCGGCACCGATCACGGTCACGGCACCTGTTTTCTGGCGCTGGGTGGAGGTGTCGCGGGCGGAAGGGTATTGGGGAAATGGCCAGGACTTGCGCCCGAACAGCTTTACGAAGGCCGCGATCTGAGCGTGACGACCGATTTTCGCAGTGTTTTCGGCGAAATCGCGGCGCGTCATCTCGGCGTGCGCGATCTGGGCGCGGTCTTTCCCAACTTCAAATCCGATCCCGCCGATTTTCGCGGCGTGATGCGAACTTAGAAGCTGTGCTCAAAGGCACTTATTCAAGCCAGATCCGCACGTTTCGTCATTCTGAAGGGAGCCTCAGCGACTGAAGAATCTGACTCTTCAGGTTCTATAACGCCAGATTCTTCGGTCGCTGAGGCTCCCTTCAGAATGACGAAACGCCCCCATAGCTTCATTTGAACACAGACTCTTAAAGGCTGTTTGAAAAATCTGCCGATCTGGGGCTGAAAGATTGGAAGGGTGCCTCAGCCCCGCTTTCGAGACCCTCACAGGCGGGGCTGAGGCACCCTGCCAATCGGGTTTCTCCCGCTCAACCCGACTTTTCCAACAGACTCTTAGAAGCAAAGCGGAGCGCTTTTGGGCTAAAATTTTGCCGGTAGGCCCGTTATGAGTTTTCCCGCTCCTCCCCCGCTTTCCACCTCGCTGGAGGGCATCGTTGAAACCCTGATGACTGCGATTGAAGCGCGCGACGCCGATTTGCGGCGCCACAGCGAGCGGGTGGCGCGCTACGCTGGAGAAATCGCGAGCGGACTCGATTTTGACGAGGCGGCGCTTCACCAGCTTTATCTCGGCTCGCTGCTTCACGACATTGGCAATCTGGGCATTCCCGACTCGATTTTGCTCAAACCCAGTGGCCTTTCAAAGTGGGAATTCGATGAAATGAAGCTGCACGGCATTATCGGCCAAACCATTTGCCGTCCCATCCAAGACCTGGCGCCCGCGCTGCCACTCATTCGCTCGCATCACGAAAAACTCGACGGGAGCGGCTACCCCGACGAGCTTGCCAATGACGAAATCTTACCGACGGTGCGCGTTTTAAGCGTCACCGACGTTTACGATACCCTGCGCTGCGAGCGCGCCTACCGTGACGCCTTCACGCACGAAAAAGCCATCGAAATTCTGCATCAGGAAGCGCAACGCGGCTGGTGGGACGAGACAATCGTCTCCCATCTGGCCGATTTGACCGCGCCGCAATCCGATTTTCTGTCGGTTTAGGGGTTCACACAAAGA
>JAUJNG010000006.1:0-138769 GCA_030448265.1 Abditibacterium sp. | reverse complement strand
AATTGATCATCAAGATTGGGCTGCCGGGTGGGGCCTTGTCAAAAGTCCCGCGCCGCACCCCGATATCCACGCCCCAGCACGCTGTTTCGATGGCGGTTACGGGTCACCACAAACCACCAGCCCGCCCCAAAAACGGCCACAAAGAAAATCAAAAACCATTTTGGGCCCTTTGGGCCCACCTTCGTGTTCTTGGTGCGAACCCGCTTAAGAAATTTCGGGAAACCACAGCGCGAGTTCGCGCGCGGCGGCTTCGGGCGAATCGGAGCCGTGAATGAGGTTGAACTGTTTGTCGTTGGTCAAATCGCCGCGAATCGTGCCCGTCTCGGCGTTGAGGGGATTGGTGGCGCCGATCATTTGCCGCGAAAGCGCGATGGCGTCGGGGCCTTGCAAAACCATCGCGATGCTGGGCGCGCCCGTGATAAATTCGACCAATCCGGCGAAAAACGGCTTTTGAGCGTGTTCTTCGTAGTGTTTTTCGGCCAGTTCACGCGACACGGTGAGCGATTTCAGCGCGGCGATTTGAAAGCCGCGACGCTCGAAACGAGACAAAATTTCGCCGCACACGCCGCGCTGAACGGCATCAGGTTTTAAGACGATAAGAGTTTTTTCCATAATTTCGGTTTCCCTGGGGCCTTACAGCTTAAATCAGCCCTCTCGATTCGTCTATAAAAAAAGAATTAACCACAGAGGCACAGAGATTTTTGGAGAATTTACTTACTTCCCTCCAAAAATCTCTGTGTCTCTGTGGTTAATTCTTTTCACGCGGCCAGTGCCGCGTGCGCGAGATGAAAAGCGCCACGACTCGACATCACCGGCGGGTGGCTGGCGGGGTGCGCGAAATAAAATCCCTGCGCGAAATCGCCCCCGTGCTGGCGCAGCCACTCCCACTCGCCGCGCGATTCGACGCCTTCAGCGACCGTCGTGATGCCCAGCGCGCGCGCCGTTTCGAGCAGTTTTTCGGCGATGAGCGCTTTGAAACGGTCGCAGTCCACGCCCGAAACCAGTTCGCGGTCTAATTTGACGTAATCGGGGCGCAGTTGACTGAGCAGTTGCAGCGAGGCGTAACCCGCGCCCAGATCATCGAGCGCGACGCGAAAACCGGCTTTGCGAAGCCCCGCGAGCGCTTCTTTGAGTTGCGGCACGTCGTCGATGCACTCGCTTTCGACCACTTCAAACACGACTTGCTCACGCAAAAGTCCGGCGTCTTCGACGGCTTCGAGCGTGGAAAACAGCACCTCGCGCCCGTCGCCGATGGTGTTGGGCGAGACGTTGAGGAAAATTTTCGACTTCAAACGGTGCTTCGCCGCGCTTTTGATGGCGCAAAAGCGCGCCGCGTCATCGAGTTCGCGCCCTAAATTGAGGCCGCGCGCGACTTCAAAAAGTGTCTGCGGCGCGACAGTTTCATCCCTGAGGCGACCGCGCAGCAGCGCTTCAAAAGCCAGCACGCGTTCGGGATGCGCGACCGAAATGATGGGCTGAAAATGGGTTTCAAAGCGATTTTCGCGCATCATATCGAGAAACCAGCCGCTCTGAGCGCGCGCCAGAAACGCTTTGAGCGACTCGACATTGAAACAATCGCGCAGGCAGAGCGGCTGTCCCTGGACTTCCCAGATCGCTTTGACCATCCTCTGTTCGCCCGCAAAAAGCGTGTCGCGCAGAAGACAAACGAGCGGCGCGACATCGAAGCTCGCAACCGAAATGAGCAGCACATCTCCGTCGCGCTCGAAGTAATACCCTTCCACTTCGAGCACACTCGCGACGCGAACGAGGGCGCTGTTTTTGTCGAAGAAGCGCAGATAAAGCGTTCCTGGCCCTTCGATTTGCGACGGCACCGCGTCGATTGGCGTTGAATGTTGCATAGCGTTTCCCCTTGGGCAAGCGGGGGGAAGACGCCATGCGGTTTTGACGGTTTAAAAAGACAAAACAGAACCTTCCGCGCAATGGCCCGTCGCCGCCGGCCGTTTTACACGTGCGGTAATAGACCTCTTGCAAAAGTGATTCACAGCCCCAGATTCCGTCATCCTGAGCCTGCGAAGGATCTGGCCTCATAGTCTCGAAAGCCTCAAGCCAGATCCTTCGCAGGCTCAGGATGACGAACACTCTTACTTTTGACGACTTTTGCAAGAGGTCTAATGATATTGCGGCCCGCCTGTCGCGGTAGTTTCCCAGGCGAACTGAAGCCTTGGATTGCGCGGATTGATGCCGTGATGAGAAGGCTTTTCGCGCACCGAAAGTGAAATCACCGCGTTGAGATCTTTGGGCGGATACAACAGGCGCGGAATGAGCCACACCAGACCGATGAGAGAAATAGGCGCGCACAGCAGCAGCGACTTGCGGAGGCAAAAGCGTTTCATGGCTTGAGTGGCGGCAAAGCGACGGGAAACTGTTTGAACCTGAGTTTTTGGCCAACTTTGGCGGTTTTAAAATCGAACGGCTCGATTTGGAAGCCGAGCGGCCAGCGATTGTCGGCGCTGGCGCGGCCCGAAACGTAAATTTTGTTGGTGAGCGAATCGGCGGAGACCGACCACCGCGCCGTGCGGCGGCGGGGCATTGCCCGAGTTACGGCTCCCCCCAAGTAAGATGTTCCGTAAGTCGTCCGGTTGGGTGATTGAGATTCGCGACTGCTGAAATTGGCTTCAAACGAAGTTTTTTCGTCCATTGCGGCGCCGTTCAAGGTAAAAACGGGTTCGACCGCGATGCGGTTGGGCACTCCGGCTCGCGCGTTACCCATCCTCTTTTCCTTGATGACGACTTCGCGCAACATCACCAACGGCTGGCGTGGCCACGAAGCGATGTCGGGCGCCTTGAACTGCGCGCGATCCACTTTCCACTTTCCACTCACGCGCACAGGCTTCGTGAGTGGGGTCTCACCGGAGGGTCGCGCGATGCCGTAACATCCAAAATGCAGCGTTCCGGCGGGGATGGCTGGGGTTTTTAGCGATAAGCGGGCACCCTTCAATGTCAGCGAGGAGTAACTCCACACCTCGTAATCCCACCGGTGACTGCTGTGTCCCTTAAACGCCCAGGATGTGGCCACGCCTTGGGGCGTTTTCACTTCAAGATAAGCTGCCACTTGCTGCATCTGATAATTGTTAGCGGAAGGGCCGACAATTTCCACAACACAAGTGGCGTTGGCGCCGCGAAAGGCTTCCAGCGCGGTTGGTTTTTCAAGATGAAATCCGAGACGCAAAGGCTCTTCATCGAGCGTCGCGCGCGGACGTTTCGACCCCCACCAACCCAGTGTGCCGACGAAGGCAACCGGTAGCATCAAAAGCGCGGTTTCGCGCGCGGAAAAACGTTTCACCATAATCCCTCGAAAAACCGCCCGTTATACTTCAGGGCCGCTTTCATTTTCCCCCACCCCATCATGCAACGCACCCATCACTGCGGAACCCTCCGCGAATCTCATCTTGGCCAGACCGTCACACTCTGCGGCTGGGCCTCGGTCGTGCGCGACCAGTCGCACCAGATGTTCATCGACCTGCGCGACCGAAGCGGCATCGTCCAGATCGTCGCCGATTCCGACCTCAACGCCGAAGTTCACGGCGCCCTCGCCGGCGTTAAGAGCGAATACTGCCTTCAAATTACGGGCGAAGTCGTGCGCCGCGTCGCGGGCAAGGAAAACCCGAAACTCGAAACCGGCAATGTCGAAATTCGCGTGGACAACGCCGAAATTCTCAACACCAGCAAGCCGCTTCCCTTTGAACTGAGCGCTGACACGCGCGCCAGCGAAGACGTGCGTTTGCAATATCGCTATCTCGATATGCGCCGCTCCAACGTGCGCGATATTCTGGAAATGCGCTACAAACTGACGCGCGAAACGCGGCGATTTTTAGATTCCGAGGGTTTCTGGGAAGTCGAAACGCCGCTGCTGTGGAAATCGACGCCGGAAGGCGCGCGCGAATATGTCGTGCCGGTGCGAAGTCATCCAGGAAAAGGCTTTGTTCTGCCGCAAAGCCCGCAGATCTGCAAGCAATTATTGATGGTGGGCGGCGTGGAAAAGTATTTTCAGATCGCCAAATGCTTCCGCGACGAAAGCGCGCGCGCCGACCGTCAGCCCGAATTCACCCAGATCGACATCGAAATGAGTTTCGTGGGCCAGGACGACGTTTTGGAACTCACGCAGCGCCTCTTTTCGCACCTGATGCGCGAAGTGAAAGGCATCGAGATTCCCCTGCCCTTCCCACGCCTCACCTACGCCGAAAGCCTGCGCCGTTTCGGAACCGATAAGCCCGACACACGCTTCGGCCTCGAACTCACCGATATTTCCGATCTGGTGGCCGATTCGCAATTCAAAGTCTTCACCGGCGCCATCGCCACGGGCGGGCAGGTCAAGGCGATTTGCGCGCCTGGCGTCGCGGCGTATAGTCGCAAGGAAGTCGATGAACTGACCGAACTGGTGAAGCGATTCGGCGCGCGCGGGCTGGCGACTTTTGCCCTCGGCGAAAGCGAAATCAAGAGCAATGTCGCCAAATTCTTCTCCGAGGGCCAGATGCACGCGATTTTCGAGCGCACCGGCGCCAATCCTGGCGATTTGGTCTTAGTTGTGGCTGACCAACCCAGTGTCGTCGCGCAGTCGCTGGATTTTTTGCGCCGCGAAATGGCGAAACGGCTCGATTTAATTCCCAAAGATCAGTTCAATTTTCTGTGGATCGTGGACACGCCGATGTTCGAATACGACAAGGAAAAACACGGTTTCGACGCCACCCATCACCCGTTCTGCCTGCCCAACCCCGAAGATATGGCGCTGTTCGAGGCAGGTTTCACGACGGAAATCGCCAAATCCGATGTCGCGCATCCTCACGCGCGCGTTCGCGCCTGGCTTTACGATTTGGTGCTCAACGGTTTCGAGTTGGCGAGCGGCTCGATTCGCTGCCATCGCCGCGACATCCAGCATCGCATTTTCGAGGTGATTGGCCTCGATAAAGAAGTGGCGCAGGAGCGTTTCGGCTTCATGCTGGATGCTTTCGAATACGGCGCGCCGCCGCACGGCGGCATCGCGCCAGGCTTCGACCGCGTGGTGACGCTGCTGGCCGGAATCCCCGATGGGAATATCCGCGAAGTGATTCCCTTTCCCAAAACTTCGGGCGGAACCGATCCGCTCACGGGCGCGCCGACTTTTATTCCATCGGAGCGATGGAGCGAGTTGGGATTGATGGAGTTGCCGAGGGAAGAAGAGAATTAGGTTCGCTCGACTGAAGTCGGCGCTATGGGGCACTTCGTGCCAACTTTCGGCCTGCGCCGAAAAATCAGTTTGAGGTTCCCGCGCAGGCGGGAAGTTGGCACGAAGTGCCCCATAGCGCCGACTTTAGTCGAGCGAACCAAAAAACGCCGCCCGAACCTTTCAGGCGGCGTCTTCTTTTCTGCAAAACCTTACTTCTCGTCGTAAGCCGATCCATCCTCCACCCGCGCCGGATGAATCACATATTTCCCATCCTGCGGCACCGCGACGCGATAGAACTCGCGCGCCAGTTCCGCGAGGGAACTTCCCAGTTCCGGCCCGCTCATCGCCGCGCCGTGTCCGGTGATCGCCAATTGGGGCTGCAACGCCGCCAGTTTCTCGACCGAAACTTTGGAAGCGTCGAAATCCTGGGTGAAATACATCGGCGGGCCGTGCATTTCCGGTTTTTGCGCCGCGACCGCATACGCCGATTCCTGCGCCGTCGTGATGAAAGCGTCGCCCACCAAAAGCGTCCGGTCGCGCTCGCGCCAGAACGAAACGTGGCCTGGCGTATGGCCTGGCGTGTGAATCCACTTCCATTCGGGGAGGGGCGGCACACCCCCGTCCGAGGGTAAAATTTGCAGATATTGGCTCACATCGACCGGCCCGCGCGGGTAAAGCGGCGATAAAAGCGCCATCATGCCGCCGCCAACGCCAGGATCGGGCGGCGGATACGAGGCCGTTCCGTTGAAATAGGGCGCTTCGAGTTCGTGAACCCAGACCGGCACCTGCCACTTTTCAACTAAGGCTTCGAGGGCGCCAAAGTGGTCGAAATGGCCGTGCGTCATCACAATCGCGACGGGGCGCGCGCCCTCGCCGAAGCGCGCGGCGGCGGCGGCTTCGATAAGTTTGGCGCTTCCCATCACGCCCGCATCGACCAAAACCCAGCCGCCATCGCCCGCGTTTTGCGGCCCGATAAACGCCAGATTGGACACCGCGAGGCGTTTATAAGCCACATCGGGCAGAACTTCGTTGGTGCCGTCCTGCGCCGCTTCGTTTTGCGAGGCGACGGCGCTTTCATCGAGGGGAATTTGTTGGGACATAGTGTTCTCTGGCGACGGCAAATTCGAGACCTTGAGGCCATTGGCCCCCTTCGTGCTGCTAAGGGCGCCACCAACCTCCAAAGGATTTCTCTCATGGCGCACAAAGCGGGCATTTTCCCCACCTTTTTCCTCTCCGGCTTCGAATGTTCGACCTTTCTCTGGAAAGACCAGGGCCGGCGCGACCTCTGCGCCGAAACTCAGCACTTGCTGCACGCGCGCGAAGATTACGAGATTTTGCGAACCCTTGGCATCGCCGTGGCGCGCGAAGGTGTGCCCTGGCCGCAGGTCGATATTGGTGGCGACTACGATTTTTCCGTTCTCGACCCGCTCATTGAGGCCATGAACCAGTCCCAAATCCTGCCCATCTGGGATTTGTGTCACTACGGCTACCCCGACGATCTCGATCCTTTTTCCGACCAGTTCGTGCCCCGTTTCACACGCTACTGCCGCGCGGTTGCCGAATATGTGGTGCCGCGCGTGCGCGGGCCGCACTATTTCACGCCCATCAACGAAATCACGTTCTTCGCGTTCGCGGGAGGCGAATGGGGCTGGGTCGCGCCCTACCGCAACACCAAAGCCGACCGCACCGAATTTCGCCGCCGCCTCTGTGAAGCCGACATCGCGGGCGTCAAAGCGATCCGCGAAATTGATCCCCAGGCGCGCATGGTTCACATCGACCCGCTCGTTCACATCGTGGCGCCGCGCGACCGGCCCGATCTCGCCGCAGCCGCACGGCACGAAACCGAGGTCGATACCTTTGTGGCGTGGGACATCATCGCGGGGAAACTGCATTCCGAACTGGGCGGCGCGCCGGAGATTCTCGACATCGTGGGCGCCAACAACTATTCGTTTGGCCAGATGGAATTCCGCGAAAGCGGCCCGCACGCCGCGCTTCCGCCCGACGACGACCGCATCATCCCGCTTTGCGACCTCATGGAAAGCGTCCACCGGCGCTACAATCGTCCCATGATTATCGGCGAAACGAGCGGCATGGAAGCGGGGCGCCCCGACTGGCTGCGCGACGTGATGGGCGAATCGCTGGCCGCCGTGAACCGAGGCATCGATTTGCACGGCATCTGTTTGTTCCCCGCCGTCGATATGCCCGACTGGCACACCGGCGAGTGGCTCCACAACGGCATCTGCGACCTCGAACGGGACGGCGAGCGCCTGCGCCGCGTGCTGCACGACCCTTACGTTCAGGAACTGCGGCGCTGGCAAAAAGAACTCAATCGCATCACCGAACTGGACGAAGATCCGTTTAGCGATCCGGTCGAATTGCAGGAAGTCATCGACGCCGCGAAGCGCTTGAACACTCAGGCCGATGCCAACTGGCATTGATTGCAGCATCGTGGAGGCGGGGCTTGCACCCTCTTCCAATTTTTAGTTCTCCCGATTGGAAGAGGGCGCAAGCCCCGCCTCCAGATTTCGCGTGCAATGCCAACGGCGCAACTTTTATAGCAACTAAAGGAATGGTGACTACAGCTTTCAAAGCGACATGAAGTCGCAGCCAACGAAATTGTCGGCCTTCGCCGACATAACGAGAGTCACGCTGTCGGCGAAGGCCGACACTTTCGTTGGCTGCGACTTCATGTCGCTTTGTAGCCTTCACTGCTTTAAGAGCTATAAAACAAAAGCCACCATAACAAGAGATGCCCCTTTCACCCCTTCGCGTCGCTCCTGGCGGGCGCTATTTCGAGACTTTCGACGGCGCTCCTTTTCTGATGGTCGGCTTCAACGACGCCATCGCCTGGCAGGGTCTGGGTGGGCTTTACCGGCGGCGAGATCTCGCCGGCGTCGAAACCTATCTCGAAGACCTGCGCGATCACGGCATCAACACCATTCGCCTGATGCTCGAATACGTTCACCGCGAAGGCCGTTATTTCGAGCGCCGCGCTGGTGAGTTCAATCCCGACATGGTGCGCCTGTGGGACGACCTGTTCGCCCTTTGCGAACGCCTGGAACTGCGAGTTTTGCTCACACCCTGGGACACCTTCTGGATGTCACGCCGTTGGAAACGCCATCCCTACAACGCCGAAAACGGCGGCCCTGCCACCAAAAAGAGTTCCGTCCTGACCGATGAAGCCGTCTTTCAAATTTTGATGGGCCGCTTTCGTTTTGTCATCGAGCGCTGGGGAGAGAGCGGGGTCATCGCCGCCTGGGATTTGTGGAACGAGATCTGGACGCACTGGGGTGGCACCATCGAACACCAGGAAGGCGTTTTTTCGCGGATGTCGGAGGCGATTCGGGCCATCGAAATGGAAACATGGGGCTGGACGCGGCCACAGACCATCTCGATTTACGGGCCCAATCTCGCTCATGGCTACGAGAACCTGATTTTTCGCCATCCCAATATCGACTTCGCCACCTCGCACATCTACGCGACTGGCTCCATCGACGACCCCAAAAACACCGTGAATCCGGCCCTCACCATGGGCCGCGAAGTGCGTTATGCCTTGAACCATGTGCCGCCGCACTACCCGTTTCTCGATACCGAACACGGCCCCATCCACCTGTTCAACGACAAGCGCCGCGCGCTCCCCGAAGACTTCGACGACGAATACGAGCGCCATCTCATGTGGGCGCACCTCGCGTCGGGCGGCGCCGGAAGTGGAATGCGCTGGCCCGCGCGCCACCCCCACATCCTCACCCAGGGAACCAAGCGTTCGCTGCACAGCCTCTCGAAGTTCCTGCCGCTCATCGACTGGCGCCGCTTCGCGCCGCGCGACGCCCTGCCCGACCTCGAAATTAACGCAGTCTCCACTCACCCCGCGAAACGAGGCAAGCCGCTCAAAAACGTGCAGATTTTCGGCTGCCGCGACGAAGCGCAGGCCGTTGTGTGGCTGCTGCGGGGCAACCCGACGCGCAACCAAACCGGAATGCTGCCCCCGCGACAATCCGAGCTAATCGTGCTGACTTTGCGCCAGGTCAGGTCGGGAACTTACACGGTGCAGGAATGGGACACGGTGCGGGGCGATTCGCCCGCGCGCCACGAACTGAAGGTGGAAAAGGATGGGCTGCTGCACTGTGTTTTGCCTCGCTTCGCCAATGACCTGGCCCTGGCGGTGCGCCGCGTCGATTAGAAGCAAAATTGCAAGCGCGTTTGCCTTCGCTGCTTGAAATCGCGCACACTGTGAACTACCATGAGCTTCTGGGATCAACTCAAAACCAACGCGGCGTCGATGAACGCCCAACTGCAAACCAAAGCGTCGCAGTTCAAAAACAAAGAATTCGCCGACGCTTCGATGGCGATGTGCGCTCTTATCGCCGCCGCCGACGGCTCAATCGACGCCTCGGAGCGCGCCAAAACTGCCGCTTTGATTGGCAACAATGAGACGCTGAAAATCTTTCCGGCTTCCGAACTCAAAGCCAAATTCGATTTCTACTGCGACAAACTTTCTGCCGACGCCGATTTTGGCCGCATCGAAGCGATTCAGGCGATTTCCAAAAACAAATCCAAACCCGACCAGGCGCGCGCCGTGATTCAGATCGGCATCGTGATTGGCGGCGCCGACGGCAACTTCGACAAGAACGAAATGAAAGCCGTGCGCGATGCCTGCAACGCCGTCGGCATCCCGCCTTCGGACTTCGACGTTTAAGCCAAAGCCCCAAAAAGAAAATCCGCCGACAACTCTGGGTTGTTGGCGGATTTTTGGTTTATTTATCGAGTCGAATCGAGGACGATTCGCTGCCGTCCTGCGCGGCTCTGCGCGCATTTTTGCGGGCTTCGAGCACGCCCAGAACCACGATGGCCACAATCAAGCCGCCAAAAGCCAGGACGTAAGGCAGGGGAATGGTGCCGTTGAACACGTTTTGGCCCAGAGTCCACAGGTCGCCGATGAGGCCGGCGCCTCTCGCGTGGGCCGGAGGAGAATCGAGGGCCACGAGGGCCGAGGTGAAACAAGCCAGCAGAATCCAATTTCTCATGTGAAATACCTTTTTTCGCGTCAGTAATTACCGCCCCTTTCGATTGGAATAACAAAGGCAGAGCGATAAAATTGGTCGCAGTGTAAGTGCTAAAACTCGCTTCTGCAATAAGAAATTTTCTCGGTTTCGCCCTCGCCCAAGATACGGTTGAGGCCGCACAGAAGGCCTGCAATAGCTTCATGTCCGCCCGCCGCGCCGACAAGTCCTCCCTGAGCGCGCACGGCTTGAATGACTGCGGGTCTGGCATCGGCAAAAGTTGCCGGAAAGCCGATTTTCGCAAGCCACACCAGATCGTTATCCCCATCCCCAACACCCGCCGCACCCGCCGCCCGCGCGCCAAGAAGTCGCTGCAAAGCGCTCCATTTGTTGGCGTGAGCGGGAAGCGCATACACCTTGCGCCCGTCGCGGAAAAAGCGGATTCGGTCGGCCTCACTCCACTGCTGCGCCCATTTTTGACGCAAAATTTCGCTCGCCTCGCCGTTCTCGCAGCGCGCCACAAGACAACTGCAAAAATCGAACTGCCACTCGAACTGCGGCCCGTCCATTTTCTGGGCATCGAAACGGGCGCGCCAGCCCTCGACCTCAAAACTCGGCTCGAAAGCACGCAAATCGTGGGGCGCGCCCCATCGCGCGCCATCTTCCAAAACCAGCGCCGCGACTTCAACACCGCGATTTTGCAAGCCATCGACGACCCATTGCGTGCCGTCCCACGACCGCGCCGTCGCCACAACGATGTCGAATTTCGTTTGCAAATCGCCCAAAATTTCGACGGTGCGCGGCGCCACCCATGCCGAGCGCGTGCGGCCAGGAACTTCAATCGCATCGGGAACGGCTTCGAGATGCAGCAGGGTGAAATCGAGGTCTAAAATCAGGGCGCGGCGCATGGTTTGAAAGGGAGTTCGGGTCATGTTTTCAGTTGCAGGGCGTGCAATCGCAGCAGCCGACATCGCCAGGGCCGCAATCAAACGCGAAATGGAGACAAATGCACCAATCGAAATCGCAGCGATTCAAGACTCCGCCACCTTGCCTGGGGCGTCTGCGCCCTGAATTTCGCCTTGAATCGGAGTCGGCCTGAGCGCGCAGGGTTTGCGCGGCGAGTTTGCATTCCCGAAAGCGTTGGCGCGCCCGACGCCGCGCCCCGCGCCAGCCGTGAGTTTCTATCGCGCTTTGAATCGCGCCCGAACACCCCGCGCCGCCGTGCAAAACGCTGTGGGCGCAGCGCCAGCCTTTGCGCGGCGAAAGATGGCGCTGATAAAGCCCGATGAGCCGCAAAATCAGCGCGTCAGCCCGCACCTTTCGCGTCTGAACATCGCCTTTCATGCCATCGGCGCCACCGCAATCGCACCCCAACGGCGCGGCTCAGCGCGCTCGAACCGAACCGGCACGCCGCGAAGTCTCGCCAGATGCAAAAGCGGCGCGAGCCGCTCGCGCGCGGTTTTCTCAGCGTCGCACAGCCAGATTTCGCGCGGGTCGCGGTTGATCAGGGCGCGCACGACTTCGTTGATGTGAATCCGCACGCCAGGTGGCGTCGGCTCGATCTCACCCGCGAAATCGGGCGGGATGGGCGCGGGCGCGACGCCCAGAACATCGAGCCACTCTTTGACCCAGTGGGGCTTCAAATGCCCGCGCGGGAACTCGTAAACGCCGAACATTTCGTCCTCGCCCAGAGCGAAACCGCGCGAAAATCCCAGCGTTTCGGGCGCGGTGAAACACGCCGAGGGCACGAACACATCGGAGCGCACCGCGCTGAAATCGGCTTTGCCGCGCGGGTCGCACAAAACCGCGAGTCGAGGATGCTCGCCGCGCGCGAAATCGGGTTTTTCGGCACGTTTCCACTCCCCAAAAGCGCGGTTCAACTCGATGGCGACGTTGCCGCCGCTCGTCCAGCCGTCCACGAACAGCAAGGGGCGATGGGGGAACTGCGCGACGATGGTTTCGAGCGCCAATTCGTCCCAGCCCAGGCCGTAGAAGAGCGAAAAAGCGCGCACCGGCACGGTTTCGCCCCATTTCTCTTCCAAAATTTGCGACAAAAGCGCCGCGACGGGCACGCCCGCGCGCAAAATCGCAACGAGAACCGGCACTTCGCCCGCGCCGTAAAAATCGCCGATTTTGCGCGCCAGTTCGTGCGCCAGAGCGCTCATCAAAGCCGCGTTTTTGGCGAGGGAATCGAGCAAAACCGCCTCGAAATCGGCGTCGAGCGCTGGTTCGGGCGAGGGTTTGCTCCAGCGCGCGCGACCCGTCACGGCGGCATCGAAGGCTTCTTCGCCGCGAAAGAGCGGCGCATTTTGCGGCAGATAAGGATCAACCAGGCCGCGACTTTGCGCGACGATTTGCAGGTTCGGCCAGGGCGTGTGAATCATCTTGGGTTACGAGCGGCGAATTCATGCGTTGCCTACTGCTTAAGAACGTATCTCGATAGGTTCCTCTTGCAGCGACTAAAGTCACCGCAACAACGATGCGAAGTCCGCCTGCGCGGACTGAGGCATTAACCTGCGAAGGCAGGTTTTGTTGTCTTGCGGCGAATTCATTCGCTGCCCACTGCTCAGGTTCCATCCACCACGATGCCGCGCGTTTCGATGCCGTTTTGGTTGAAAAATTCGCTCGCCTGCGCCCCGACGAGCGCGTTGGAACCTTCGGCGATCCACAGCGCGCGCCGCGTTTCGGTTGGCTCGAAATTATAAAGAAAATAGTTGGAGCCGCCTTCAAGCGCCGGAAACTTGACGGCGGATGCCACGCTTTCACCATCCACCTTCCAGGGGCTGCGCGTGATTTGCCGCAAATGCGGGCGCGCGTCGGCGGGCAAATCGAGCCAGAAGCGCAGCGCGATGTCCACGCATTCGCCGATCATGAAAAACGTGTCGGGCTGGAACTCTTCAAACTCGTTTTCCACCGCATCGAGCGCGTTTTGAAGCGCGGCTTCGGTGCGGCCAAAGGGGTTGAAACGCGGCGCGAGGGGAGTTTCGACGGCATCAGGCCGCCAGTCGAAGGATTCCAGACCTAAAACTTCGAGTTCGATGCCCGCGCTTTTCATTTCGGCCCGCAGTTCGTCGCGCAGGATTTGCGGGCGCAGATCGCGCAGCGTCGCCACGAAAACGCGGTTCGACACCTCGCGCAGCGCCAAAATCAGATTGCGAAGCGTGGCGCCCGTCGTCAGTTCGTCTTCGATGACCACGATTTGCGAATAGCGCCGCCCCGCTTCGAGCGCCAGAAAATGCTGTGGCCCGTGGGAATGGGGTTCACGAAAAGCGATTTTCTCGTCTTTTGTGAGGCGATTTTTTCGCGTCGTGAAGCGCAGATCGACCGGCCGTTGCTGCCAGCGCGCCATGAAAAACGCGAGTAGCAGGCTCGATTCCGTCATGCCAATCACCAGCGTCGGTTCGGGCAAATCGGGCAGCACCGCGCGCGTCAGTTGGCCAATTTGATCGAGATGCGAAGCGCAAACCGGCGCCAGTTTCCCGATATAGGGCGAAACGTGACCAAAGCGGCGCAGCGGGTTGCCGTCGCGCTCGACCTGCCAGAGCCGCGTCGCGGGAGGCGCGCTCAAGGGCGCAGAGGGAAACATGGAGTAGGTGGCTGGGTGGTTAGGTTGTTGGGTGGTTAGGTTGTTGGGTGGTTGAGTGTTGACAACTCAGTCACCCAACAATCTACTCAAAGCGCCGCTTTCATGACCGGCATCAGGTCGTTGAAGGTGCGTCCGCTCGCGTTTTCGCCAATGGCGTGCATTTTCCACTCGCCGTCCTGACGGTAAACCCGCGCCATGATTTGTGCGGTGTGCGTGCCCTGACTGCTCAGGTTGTAGCGCGCGATTTCCTGATTGTTGGCCGCGTTGACGATGCGGCAAAAGGCGTTTTCGATCTGCGAAAAGTTTTGTCCGGTGAAGGAGTTGACCACGAAAACCAGCGATTTGACGTTGGTGGGCACTTTCGATAAATCGACGTTGATTTGTTCGTCGTCGCCCTCTCCCGCGCCGGTGAGGTTGTCGCCGGTGTGCTGAATCGAGCCGTCTTTGGAGCGCAGCTGCTGAAACCAGATCGCGTCGATCTGGTTTTTGTTCTCGTCGAACATCACGCACGAAGCGTCGAGGTCAACCGACGCGGGGCCGGCGAGTTTGGCCATGAAGCCCTTTTTCTGCGCGACATCCCAGCCGAGTCCCATCACGATGCGGGTCAAGCCGCCGCCCGCTTCTTTGTCGAGACTGATTTTTTGGCCTTTAGCCAGTGAAATTGCCATGATTGTTTTCCTTTCTCTGTTGGTGATTTAGGAGTTACGCAGTTGAAATTTTGGTCGCGGCGGGGCTTACGCCCTCTTCCAATCTTCAAGCACGATTGGAAGCGGGCACAAGCCCCGCTTGAACGCAGTGGCTGTGAAGGATCCAACTGCGTAACTCGTATGATTAACGCCTCTTGATTTTAGTTGAAAATCAAAGGTATCGTTTTGCGCCCCATTCCGCGAAAGTTCCATCGCTTTGCCGTTGCAGCCTGCACCTGAACTTTTTAGGCGCACATCGGTGAATCCGTCACAAAAGTCCCCTGGCGGGCGCGGCTTTGACCCACGCCGGATATTCGCTCATCATCAGATCGTAGAGTTCGTCGTCGGCCAGAACGTCGGGGTCGGCGACGCTGAAAAGTTGGCGTTGTCGCAGTAGCGTCCCGTCATGGTGTCCAACTCTTCGAGAAACGAGAAATCCGAAGCCAGTGCGCTCGCCCAAAAACCGCCGCCGCCTTTTTTTACGTCTTTGCGCGACTTACCCAGCCCCATGAACTGCCAGAAAATTGGCTCGTAGCTCGACCACTGCACCTGCTGTTTCGTCACTTCGGCGTCGGCGGTTTGACCATCGGTGAGAAACATGACATAAACCGGCGTCACGTCGGAGCGTGGCGAAGTGCGGGCGCGGCCCAGAGCGTCGGGAAAATAGTGGCGCCGAATCAATTCCATGGCGCGGCCATACATCGTGCCGCCTTCGAGCGGAAAGCGGCGCTGCATCTGCGGCACGAAATCCTTGAAGTTGTCGATGCCCATCCCACCCGCCTCATGTGCGCTCGATCCAAACAGAAACACATCAATGGCGCCGTCATCATCGAAGCGCGTGCCCAGGGCGAGCACTTTTTCGGCGAAACGCTGGATTTTTCCGGCGCGGTAAAGTCCGCTCATCGAAGCCGAAATGTCGAGGCAAAGCGCCACGCGCGCCGTGTGCTGCGAAAGCCCGACTTTTTCAAGCGAAACCTGCGCTTTTTTGGCGAGCGAAACCAGTTGTGGCGCCTGGCGCTCCATCTTCTTTTCGAGTTCGACTTTCTTGAGATTGACCGGCTTGGCGGGCGGCGCGGAAGGCGGCGCAACGGGCACCGCTTCTTCGGCTTGCTGCCCGCCGAAATGCGCCAGAACCGCATCCAGACCGCCCGCGAAGCCCTGTCCCACTGCCGCGACGCGCCAGACATCTTTGAGATAAATCTCGGCGACCATAATCGCTTTCTCGCTGCCAAAATCGCTGCCCTGCAAAACAAACTGCGCGACTTCGCTCCCACCGGCAAAAAGCGAAAACGCGCCGCGATCCAGATTCGCCATCGTGCCGCTGCCGTCAATGGTGGCCACGAAAACCAGTTTCTGGATCGCCTCTGGCAATTTCGCTAAATCGAGCGCGAAAACACTGTCGCTTTCGAGTTTGAGCGCGCCTTCGGGCGAGGCTTTCTGGTTGTAGAAAACGAAGTAGCGGTCGTCGGATAATTTTCCATTCGCATCAACGCCAAAACAGGAGAAATCGAACGTCAGCCCCGCCCCCTGCGCCGAGATCTGCGCCCGCAATTGCAGCGAAGAGGTTAAATCGGCCAGCTTGATTTTCTGGCCGCGTGAGAGAGAAATCATTACAAGATCCTTTGAAGGGCGCTTTTCGACTCGCGCTGGGTTAAGAGCGTATGCCAGAGAGTCAGTCTCAGCGGGACTTACATCCTCTTCCAATCCCTGACAGCCACCGATTTGAAGAGGACGTAAGTCCCACCTCTGTTACCTCGTTGGGTCGGTTCTGAGCAGCGCAGCCTAAACGTAGCGCTTGGAATTGCCCACATTGAGCAAGCCGGTCAGGAATTTCCCGCCGCTTTTCAAAACCGCCGGCCCCGTGAAGGTGAGATTGACGCCGCCGTTTTCATCCCACTCCAGCCAGGGCGTCGCTTCACTGGCCGGAGGAGAAACTTGACCTCCTGGCGAAATTTGCACCTCGTTGCCATCGATAATCGCCAGACCGATGACGTAGGTGTAAACGAATTTTTTCTTCGCGTCTTTGTTGCTGGAAAAATCCAGGTCGCATTTCACGGTCTGATTTCCATGTTCAAGTTCGATGACCGGTTTCAGCGACGCAATCGCCACAGGGCCGTTGGCAATCGCCGAATAGATGCTGAAAACAATCGCAATTTTGCCGCGCTGACTGGCGGAAATTTGCGGGTTGACCTTCATTGTCTCCCTGCCAGGCTTGTCGCGCGTGGCGCTTTTGACATCGCCAAGATGGAAAACGAAGGGCTTGTTTTGCAGCGATCCTGGCGCGGTGCAAGTCACGATGCTCATGGTGCCGTCGGGAAACAAAATGCCGGCGCGCAGATCGAGATCGTCATTGTCGCTTCGGTTGTCGCCGTTATCGATCCACTGCGCCGTCGCCACGATTTCTCCCGACGATTTGCTCAAATCGATCTTGAACGTGCTGTCCGCCTTGGTGAGCGTCACCTTTTTTGGCGCGGCTTCGGCGGGCGCGACCTCCCGTGGCGGGGGAGCCGGAGCGGGCTTGGAAACCGTCTGCGGTGTCGGCACATCTTCTTCCATTTGCTGCCCGCCGAAATGCGCCAGAAGCGCATCGAGGCCGCCGCTAAAGCCCTGCCCGACCGCCGCCAGACGCCACGCGTCTTTGCGATAAATTTCCGCCGCGATGATGGCCTTTTCACTCCCGAAATCGCTCCCGCGAAACTCGAAGCGCGCGACTTCGCTGCCGCTCGTCCCCAGGCTGAAATGCCCGCTTTGCAACTGTGAAAGCGTGCCGTCGCCGTCGATGGTAACGACGAAAACCAACTTTTGAATCGAAGCGGGCAAACGCGCCAGATCAAGCGCAAACTCGCCGTCGGCGCCCAGCGTTATCGCACCTTCGGGCGAGGATTTCTGGTTGAAAAAGACGAAGTAACGGTCGTCGGAGAGTTTGTCGTTGCCGTCCACGCCGAAACACGAAAAATCGAACGCCAGGCCAGGCGCGAGGGCGCGAAGCTGCGCGCCGATTTGCATCGCGGGCGTGAGATCGGCCAGTTTTTGCTTCTGGCCGCGAGCGAGAGTCAGCATGGCGGATTCTCCTTATTTCGAGCCGGCGGCCCAGCGAAAACCAAAGCCGAAACGCTTGTCGGCTTCGGGGTGGCCTTTGAAATACAACTCTTCTTTGGTAATTTCGACCTGGCTGCCGACCGCGCGAATCGTGGCGACGGCGCAAAAACCCTGGCCGCGTTCGGGCGAGTTGAGCTGCACCAGAATCTCGCTGCCGCTCTGATCTTTGAGGGTGAGGCGACCGTTCACCGAAGTAAAATCGGGCGCGCCGCCGTAAATCATGGCGAAAATCAAGACCAGATCCACCAGATCGGGCCGAAAAATGGTGAGGTTTTCGCCGTCGCGCGCCGCGCCGGAGCGGTCGTCTTTGTCGAGAAAGATAAATGGCGCGCTGTTTTGGGAACCGAAAATGTTGCCGAGCGGCTGAATTACGCCCGCCTCGCCGCTTTTGAGGCGATACATACATCCCAAATCCAGATCGGGCGCGCCCTGAAGCGCGGCCAGAAAACCTTTTTTCTGCGGCGCGTCCCAGTTCAAATTGACGCGGATCGGCTGCGTGCCGCCGCCTTTTTGCAGGTTGATGGCGGTTTTCGCGCCCTTTTTATCGAGCGTGACTTTGCCCAGATTCACCGGCGCGGGAGGCGTTGGCGCACCCCTGTCAGGAAGCGGCGCCGGATTGGGCCGCAGTGGCGTGGACGCGGGTGCGGGCGGCGCGCTGCGAACCGGAGGCGGAGGCGGCGCGCTCGGCGCGATTTCTTCGCCGCCGAAATTCTTCAGCAGCGCCGAGAGTCCGCCCGCGAAGCCCTGACCCACTGCCGCCAGGCGCCACACGTCTTTCAGATAAATTTCCGCCGCGATAATCGCTTTTTCGTTGCTGAAATCGCTCCCGCGAAACTCGAAGCGCGCGATTTCACCCCCGCCGCTTTGCAGCGAAAACGAGCCGCTTCCCAGCGCGCGCATCTCGCCCGCGCCGTCGATGGTCGCCGCGAAAACCAGTTTTTTGATATTCGCGGGGATTTTCGCCAGGTCAATCGAAAATTCGCCGTTTCCATCCAGCGTTATCGCGCCTTCGGGTGAAGACTTCTGGTTGAAAAAGACGAAATAACGGTCATCGGAAAGTTTATCGGCGCCGTCCACGCCGAAACACGAAAAATCGAATTGAAGGCTGGGCGAGGTCGCCGCAAGGGTCGCGCGAAGCTGGAGCGCGGGCGTGAGATCGGCGAGTTTGGTTTTTTGACCGCGAGTGAGAGTAAGCATGGAAGTCGATTTTTAATGGCCACAAAAGACACAAAAAACACAAAAAGGGGTTGGTCGAAACTCCAACTTCCGAGAAAAAGCTTTAAATTAAATTCCCTATTGCGGTTCTCGTTTGAGTTGCTCCGCGCTCGTTGGTAGGGACATGGCCTGCCATGTCCTTAGGGTGCTTCTTACGCTGTCCAAGGACATGGCAGGCCACGTCCCTACGAACCTGTTATTTCATTGGAGAACCGCTTTAAAGTAAAAGCTTCGACCAAACCCCTTTTGTATTTTTTCTGTCTTTTGTGGCCATTGAATTTAAATGTTGACGCCGAAATTGCGGGCGAGCGGCCCCAGTCCGCCCGCGAAGCCCTGTCCCACGGCGCGGAATTTCCATTCGCCCGCGTTGCGATAAACCTCGCCGAAAACCATCGCGGTTTCGACCGAGGCATCTTCGCTGAGGTCGTAGCGCACGATTTCGTTGCTGGTTTCGGCATTGACGACGCGGATGAACGCCGACTGCACCTGGCCGAAATTCTGGCCGCGCGTCTGCGCGTCGTGGATGGTGACCGCGAACGCCAGCTTGAAAATATCGGGCGAAACGCGCGTCAAATCGATCAACACCGATTCGTCGTCGCCCTCGCCTTCGCCGGTCAGGTTGTCGCCGGTGTGTTCGACCGAGCCGTCCGCCGATTTGAGCTGGTTATAAAAGATGAAATCGGCGTCGGAGCGCACTTTTCCGGTTTCGCCGACCATGAAGCACGAAGCGTCGAGGTCGAAATCGGCGCCCTCGGTCGAGCGCACGTCCCAGCCCAGACCGACGCTGATTTTCTTGAGTCCAGGATCGGATTTGGAAAGCGACAGGTTGCCGCCCTTGTTGAGTGAAATAGCCATGATGATGTGGATGAGCCACAAAGGACACAGAGAAGGCACAGAGGGACACAGAAATTCTTCCTGGATTTTCTCTGTGTCCCTCTGTGCCTTCTCTGTGTCCTTTGTGGCTCACTTTTAAACGCTGACACCAAAGTTTTTGGCGAGCGGCCCCAGTCCGCCCGCGAAGCCCTGTCCAATCGCTTTGAATTTCCATTCGCCGTTGTTGCGGTAAATCTCGCCAAAAATCATCGCGGTTTCGGTCGAGGCGTCTTCGGAGAGGTCGTAGCGCGCGATCTCGGCGCCGCCTTCGGCGTTCAAAACGCGCATGAAGGCGTTGGAAACCATGCCGAAATTCTGGCTGCGCGTTTCGGCGTCGTGAATGGTGACGGCCACCGACAATTTGGCGACATCGACGGGCACGCTGTCGAGCATGACTTTCACTTGTTCGTCGTCACCTTCGCCCTCGCCGGTGAGGTTGTCGCCGAGGTGCTCGACCGAATTCGCGGCGTCGGTTTTGTTGTTGTAGAAGATGAAATCGGCGTCGGAGCGCACTTTTCCGGTTTCGGAAAGCAAAAACACCGAAGCGTCGAGGTCGAAGCCCGCGCCGTCGGTGGCACGCGTGTCCCAGCCGAGGCCGATGAGGATCTTCTTGAGGCCAGGGGCCTCTTTGGAGAGCGAGACGTTGCCGCCTTTGGAAAGTGAAACTGGCATGATTGGGTTGTCCTTTTGTGGAGAGTTCGGGCGCGAAGGGCTGCAAATTTCTCACCCGTCACCGCTTTAGCTTAAGCCCCGTTTTGCGCGCTGTCAACGCGCCAAAGGCAAACGCCCTGCGCGGTCGGCGCGCCGCTCGTGCTGCGGCCCGAAAGCGGAATGGTGCGCCCGATGCCGCCGCTCGAAAGCTCGATGTGACCGGCCAAAAAAGTGTCGCCGCCGATGCCTCCGGCGCGCACTTCGACGCTGGCGCGGCCCGCTTCGACGCGCGGCGGCACGATGGAAAGTCCGGTGATGTTGGTTTTGAGATCGCAGGCGTGCGGCACCTCGATTTCAAAGCCGAAAGAGTTGTTCTCTCGCGCGGCGAATTCGCCCAGGTTCAGGGCCGGCGGCAGCCGCCACTGCCCCTGAGCCGCCGCCACGCCGACGATTTCGCCGCGCACCCGCACGCTTTGCAAAATGGTATTGGCGCCTTCGTCTATCCACAGCGCGACATCGCCGTGCGGCGCGGCGTCGGGCGCGGTCGCCTCGATTTCCAGCTCGCGCAGCGTCACGCCCGCGCTCGTAACCCGCACGACCGGCCCGTTTTGCGCCCACACGACGGCGCCGTTTCCGTCCAGAACCAGCGGTTTATCGACGACTATCGGCCCCTGAAACTCGCCGCGCACCAGTTGAAGAGTGCCGCCGATGGGCGCGTCGTTGATGGCCATTTGCAGCGCGTTGTGCGCGTTCGCAACGGCGGGCGCGGGCGGCGTCACCACGACCGAAGCGATGGCGGGCGGCGAAACCGGCGCGGGCGGCGGCATTGAGGGCGCAGGCGGCGTATTTTGCGCCGCGTCCTCGATTTCCTGCCCGCCGAAATGCTTCAACAGCGCGCTCAAATTGCCCGCGAAGCCCTGGCCCTGCGCCCAGAACCGCCACTCGCCGTCTTTGCGGTAAATCTCGGCGAGCATGAGCGCGCTCTCGCCTGCGAAATCGGCGCCCGAAAAACGATATTCGAGCAAAGTTTGCGGCGAGGAAACGCCGTCTTCGCCCAGTTGCAGCGTCGAAGGCGTAAGGTCGGCCATCGTGCCCGCGCCGTCGATGGAAACCGTGAAAACCAGGCGCGCAACCGAAGGCGGCACGAGATCGAGATCGAAAACGAACTTCGCCGCTTTGTCACTTAAAGTTTCTAATTGAATCGCGTCGTCGGGCGCGCTTTTCTGGTTGAAAAAGACCATGTAGCGGTCGTCGGAAAGCTGTCCGCGCGCGTCGATGCCGAAGCAGACGAAATCGAACACCACGAGGTGCGCGCTGGAAAGGCTGATCTGAACCGAAAACCGGCGCGTGCGGTCGGAAAATTGGGAGAGTTTGGCGCGTTGGCCGCGAATGAAACTTTGCATCGGGGTCGCAGTTTGAGAGCGCAGATACGCCTCGAACTCGTCGTGAATTTGGCTCATGGCAGGCTGATTTAAATCATCTGCACCACCGCCAGCCTCCCAAATCCGGCGCGCGACAGCTGAATCTGCATTCCGTCGCGCAAAATTTCGCCGCCGCCTTTGCCCAGGGCTTTGTTGGGCGTCGCGGCGCCCGCGATGACCACCATCGCGTCGTCGCTCTGGTTGATGAGCCACCAATCGTCGCCCTGTCTGGCGAAATACGCCTGGGGCGTGCGGTCGGCGCGTTCGCCCGCGAACTGGTTGGTGAAGATGTGCCACTTCCACAGCCGTTGGTGATGCCACGCCACCAGACGACTGTTTTCCGCTTTGAATTGCCCTTTGTTGCCCTCGCGGTAGAAGTTGAGAACCGGCACGGCGCCCGCAATCGCGGTCTGGCACCAGGGGCAGCGTTTAGACTGCGCGTCGAAAACGAACCATTTTTGCGCGCAGTTCGCGTTGGGGCACGGATACAAAAGATCCGTCGTGCGAACCAGGGCGCGCTCCCATTCTCCGGCGTCGGGGCGCGCGTTGGGGGCGTGCAGTCCATCGACAAAAGCGCGCTCGAACAGCGGCGCGAGATAGGGGCCGGTTTGCTTGTAGTTCGCCTGAAGCGGCTCGAAGGGCGGGTTGGAAGGGTCGGCGGGGTTTTCGATCCACAGCGCGCGGCTGCCCATCGAAAGCCAGTCGTCTTCTTCGGTCGAAAGCGCCGAGTTGACGCGCTGGCCCTTGAGCGGATGGCGGCCCAGTAAATACTCGTAAATCAAAACCGCGAGCGCGTAGCGGTCGGTGAGGATGCTGGGCAGGATGCGCTGGGAATCGGTCAGTTCGAGCTTTTGCGAGGCCAGAACTTCGGGCGCGATGTAGCCAGGCGTGCCCAGAACGTCGGGCGGATAAATCTGCGGCACGACGAGCGAATCGCAGTCGATAATCACCGCGCCGCCGGTCGTGGGGTCGATGAGGACGTTTTTGTTGCTCAGATCCGAGTGCGCCACGCCCGCCGAATGCATGCGCCGCACCGCGCGCGCCAGGCGGGTCGAGATGTGGATGTATTTGAGCCAGTCGCCCAGTTCGGAGGCGGGCAGATAGCGGCGCAGTTTGGGAGAGGTGAACCAGCTCGCCTGTTTTTCCTTGCCCTTGAAATTGCCCTCGGCAAAGAAAAAATTGGCGGCGTAAGTCGGCGCCACCACGCCGATTTCGGGCTTGATGACAATCGCCGTCGGCCAGCAAAACAAGTTTTTCCAATAGTCGCCGACACTGGGATCGGTCGTGGGATTGAACTCGCCGACGATTTTCTGCAAACGCGCGCGGCGCTGCGGATCCTGACCGACTTCGGCATCTTTGAAAAAACAGACGACCGATTTTTTGTCGGGCGTGAAGTGAACGCGCTTCATGCCGCCCTCGCCGATGACCTCGGAATCGTATTGAATCAGCCCGCCGTTATCGAGCGTCGCGGTCAGAATCGCCATCTTGCGCCTCCGTTTTCACGCTCGCGGCCTCTTTCCAGCTCACCACGAGCGTGCGGTCGTCGGACGAGCCTTTTTTCTCGTAGCCGAGCCAGGAAACCAGCGCCGCGCCGCCATCATCCTCGCTTTGTAAAACCGGCAAAACCGCGTCAAAAACGCCGCTGAGCCATTTTTCTTCGGGAAAATAATCGTCGCTGACGCCATCGCTCATGAGCGCAAAAGCGCGCAGATCGGGCTTAATCGAGAATTTGACGCGCGAGGCGAATTCGGCTTCGACGCCGTTGGTGGTTAAAAAGCGCGTTTCGCTGGAATGCTGGCCGTGATCGGCGACGCCCAAAAGCGTCAGCCCCGCTTCGTCCCACAGCGCGATGGCGCCGTCGCCGACCTGCACGCTCGCGCAAAGCTGCGCGCCGTTCCACTCACGGCGCACCAGAACCAGTAAAGTGGCCGCGAACGCGGTGAGCGGCTTGCCGCGCTGGGCGGCAACGGCGCGAATCGCTTCGAGCGCCGCGCCCGCCGCCTGAGTGAGCGCCTCGCGCAGGAGCGGCAGAGCTTGGGATTGAAGCTCGTCTTTATGGAGCGAAAACGCGGGCAACTGTGCCAGCGACTTTTCCAGGGCCGCAACTGCCGCGTCGCACGCCACGCGGGAGCCGACGCGCGAAAGCGGCGCCGAACCCGCACCGTCGGCAACCGCCACGATTTGCCACAACGCTTCGCCCTGAGCAGCGCTCGAAAAGGCAAAAGAATCCTCGCGCCACAGCCCGCGATGCGCGTGCAGTTTGCCGCGCACGCTGCCCGCGCCGATTTTCCAGCCGTCGCCGCAAGCCCCGTTCGCGCCGATTTTGTGCGGCGTCGCGTCGCTTTGATCGGCGGGTTCGAGTTCCTGCCACACCGGTTTTTTGATTTCAAAGGTGCCGGCTAAAAGCGGCCCGCGCTCGCCATTTTCAAAAGCGCGCGCGGCGATGTCGATGGTCGAGGTGAGGAGAATTTTGTCTTTGGGATCGAAGATGAGAGCGTTTTCGCCGACATCATGCGCGCCCAGGGCATAGCGAATTTGGGCGGTTTCGCGCGCGCAAATCAAACTCAGCGCGAGGGAAGATTGAAACGGCGCATCCGGCGCGGGCGAAAACGAAAGTGAAAGCGCCGGATTGTCCGGCGTTTCGGCGGGCGCGGACAGGGGTTCGGGCGTGGAAGAAGCCGGTTCCGGTGTGGAAATGACTGGTTCAGGTGCCGGAATGACCGATTCAGCAGCAGGTGCCACCAATTCAGGTGATGATGTGGCTGGTTCAGGTGCCGGAATGACAGGTTCAGTTGACGGGGCAAGCGATTCAGCAGCAGGTGCAAGCAATTCAGGTGATGGTTCGCTCGATTCAACTAGCGGAACGGACGATTCAGGCGCGGACGAAACCGGTTCAGGCGCGGAAACGGGTTCGTCCGGCGTGCCTTGCGCCTCTTCGGGGGATGGAACAGGCGTCAACACGGTGGATGCCGCGTTTTCGGGTGTTGGGGTCTGGGGGTTCATAAAGGCGGGTTGGGGCGAGAGTCGAAGACGATTCATAAGACGTTTGCGAAAGTGTGGAAAGTCACAGCCACGTCATTCTGAGGGGAGCCGTGCGACCCGAAGAATCTACCTGCTGTCTTCACCAAACGTGACTTGGTGGAAACTCCAACCAGATTCTTCAGGTCGCACGGCTCCCCTCAGAATGACGGAATTCTCACTTTTGCAAGAGGTCTATAGGCTGTTCGGAAGCCAAGCATCTAACAGGGGGTTCGCTCCGGTCGTGTTCCGCACGATTTGACCCCGCAGAACCTGGAACTCGTGCGAAGCACGACCGGAGCGAAGTCACCCTGCCGGATGCTTTAGCTTTCGGACACTCTTTTCACGGCACAATGACAATTTCCGGCGGCGGCGGCGGAAGCGCGACCGCCGCTTCGCCCCGATTCGCCACGCCCGTCGAGGTCGTCGCCACGCTCGCGGAAACCCACTGGAAGAACTGTTTGAGGGCTTCGGGCTGCAAATCGTGCAGCTTGACCACGATGTTGGTGATGCGCTTCAAAGTCGCTTCATCGGCGCCCGCGCCCGCCGCGCACGCGATGAAATTGCCTGGTTTTTTGGATTTGATGGCGTCGGCGGCGTCTTCCCATTTGTCGGTGGGCGCGCCGTCGGTCATCAGGAAAATGAGCGGTTTCCAGTCGCCTTTTTGCTCAGCGGTGGTCTGGCGCACTTCTTTGGAAATGCAGTCGGACAAAAGACGCAGCGCGCCGCCCAGAGCGGTCGTGCCGGTCGCCTGAAAGTCGGGTTCCTTGACCAGCATCAATTCGGTGAGCGGCACGACCTGGCGCGCGCTCGAATCGAAGGTGATGACGCTCAAAAACACGGTTTCGAGCGCCTGAGGATCGGATTTGAGTTCGTTTAAAAGGGTTTTCATGCCCTGACGAACCGCTTCAATGGGCGCGCCGGTCATCGAGCCGGAGCAGTCCAAAACCAAATACACCGGTAAGCGCCGGATCGCCGCATCAGATTGAGCCATGATTGTTGTTGGGGCGCATTGCGCGCGAAATTTTCTCTCTCAGTGTGGCGCAAATGCGCCGCTTATCCCACGCGGCCCGAAATCGAGAACTCGCTCGGCCCGCCGCCACCGCCTAAAACGGCCTGGCAGTGGGGGCACTGCACGGCGGAATTGTCGTCGGGCGCGCAGAAAAGCTGGCCGCACTGGGGACACGCGCCCGCCGCCTGATTGGAGCAGTGCGGACAGGGCAAAACGCCGACGATTTTTTCGCTCGAAATGCCCAGTTGCGCGTCTTCGTTGGGGCGCGGGCCGGCGAAATAATCTTCGTCCACGACGTGAACGCGGCGCGCCAGATAAACGCCGTATTCGCTCTCGAAACCGTAGCGCACCAGATAAGGCTTGCGCGTGTCGGAGCAGCGCACCGACAGAAAAAGCTGCGACGGCTGGCGCGTTTTGCTCAGTTCGAGGGCGCCGCCAGCTGGAATCGAGGGCGCGCGGAAGGTTTCGACGGGAATTTTGGCGAGTGATACCGCTTCTTTGCCACCGGTGTTGATTTGCTGGCTCGACACCGACAGCGAATGCGAAATCCATTGAAACAGACTGCGAAAATCGAGCTGCGAATCGCCCATCATCAAAACCGAATCGGCGATTTCGTTTAAAACCAGCGGATTGGCGTCCTCGCCGCACCCGATGGCGATGAGATTGAGTTTTTTGCCGCCGCTTTTGGTCGGTTCTTTGAGGATTTTGGCCGCCTCGCGCCATTCGTCAGTCGGATCGCCGTCGGTGAGCAGGAAAACGAGGGGTTTCCAGTCGCCTTTTTCGGTCGCGCTGTGGGTGCGGACTTCGCGCGCGATGCACTCCTGCAACAAGCGCAACGCGGCGCCGAGGCCGGTTCCTGGCTGAATTTTGAGTTTGGGCGCTCTGGTGCCGATCATTTCGGTGAGCGGCAATACCTGCGTCGCGGTCTGGGCGAAGGTGATGACCGAAATCCACACCGTTTCGAGCGCGTGCGGGTCGGAGTGCAAATCGAGAAGCAGCTGGCGCATTCCGGCGTTGGCGCCTTCGATGGCCTCACCCACCATCGATTCCGAGCAGTCGATGAGCAGATAAACCGGCAAGCGGCGGTCATGAGATTGCATGGGGAGTTCCTTCCTTAATTTGCGGCCTGCAAACAGTTTTGCCGTTCCGAAGGAGTTTCGGCGACCGAGGAATCAGCTACAGCTTCCATTGCTACGCTTCTCGCCTCAAATTCTGGCCGATCTACAGGCAGGCTTGAGTTTTCATTTTCTGCCGCGCCCATTTTCGGCGCGGCCCGTCACAGTTCTGAGCAATAAATTGTAACTTCTCCTGCGCTTGTGGCCCAGGAATCCTGGACAGCGCATAAATCGCTTTGCGGGCCAGCTCCTCGCTGTCGTTAAAATCCAAGTATTTCAACCTGACTTGTGCAGCCCCACCCAACTCCTCTATAGCTTCCTCTGATTTGAAATTCTCGAAAATATTAATCATATCCTCGTGGGCAGAGTGCCATTCCTGTCGGAATAACTCCGCGAATAGTGGAAGATACTCCTTAGAATACCCCACACCATGGATATAACCGAGGCCACGGACAACGGAAAGAGATATGCCAACTTCTCTGGAGTCTTGAGATTGGATAGCCTCTTCCAAAACATCGCGTATCCGTTGTGAATCGCTTTGGTGTGGTCGGAATTGTGTCACGAACTGCTTCAAGGCACTCTCCCACGACAACTTTTTTTGCCTCACAGCTTATTCAAAACACAAATCGCGGAATAATTCTTTTTCTTGTTCATCCATGATCCGATGTTGCCGTTGAAGATAGAAAGAACTCAATCTTCCTCTGTTGCTAAATCTGGTCGAGGCGGGGCTTGCGCCCTCTTCCAATTGGGAAAGTGGAGATTGGGAGAGGGCACAAGCCCCGCCTGAACATCTCAGCAACCAAAAAGGACGCGCCCTTAAGCGCGTCCTTTTCATCCTACTGCGCGACGGGCGCACGATTCGCCGCGACCGGCGCGGCTTTGGGCCCGCTCATCCGCGCGATGAAACGCACGAGTTCGCCGATCCACAAAACCATGCTGGTAACGCCAATCAGTGTCACCCACATCGGAATCGAGAGCGGCACGACGCGAAACGCCTGACCGCCAAAGGTCACGATCAGAATTTGACCGAGCAGAATCGCGGCGCAAATCGACAGAAAGTAGGGGTTTTCCAGGATGCCGCTAAACGCCGATTTGCTGGAGCCGAGCGTGCGCGCGTTGAACTGGTTCCAGAACTGAAGCAGCACGAAAAAAGTGAAAAACGCCGTGGTTTCGACGGTGCCTCTGGCCAGTTCCTCGCGCGGAATCTGGGTCAGGGCGCGCTCGGAGAAAATCGGCAGGCGAATCGCCACGATGAGCAGCGCGATGAAAATCAGGCCGACGGCGAAGATTTTTCGCAGCATTTCCGGCGACACGATGAAATCCTCGGCGCCGCGCGGCTTTTGCTCCATGACGCGCTCTTCGGGCGGCTCGGTCGCCAGAGCCAAAGCCGCGAAGGTGTCCATAATCAGGTTGACCCACAGCATTTGCATGACGGTGAGCGGCAGTTCGATGCCGATGAACGGCCCCAAAAGCGCGATGCCGCACGCCACCACGTTGATGGTCAGCTGGAACAAGATGAACTTCTGGATGTTGAGGTAGAGCGCGCGGCCCCACTTCACCGCCGTAGCAATCGAGCCGAAGGAATCATCGAGCAGGATGATATCGGAGGCTTCCTTGGCCACCGCCGTTCCCGCTTTGCCCATCGCCAGACCGACTGCCGCCTGGTTGAGCGCGGGCGCGTCATTGGTGCCGTCGCCCGTCACGGCCACGACTGCGTCGCGTTTGGCGAGCGAGTTGACCAGGCGCAATTTATCGGCGGGACGCGCGCGCGCCAGCACTTTGACGCGCTGGGCGGCAGCTTCGGCGCCCTCATCCGAAAGCGCGGCGAAATCGGTTCCGAGCATCACGTCGTCGGGCATCGGCTCGCCAGGACGCGCTCCGGCGCGCTCGTTGTCGGCGCCGAAAAGTCCGATTTGACGCCCGATTTCGCTCGCGGTGTAGGGGTTGTCGCCGGTCACGATTTTGACTTCGATGCCCGCCGCGCGGCAGCGCGCCACGGCGTCTTTGACTTCGGGGCGCACCGGATCGGCAATCGCCACAAAGCCCGTCCACGTCAATCCCTGCGCGACTTCGAGCAAATCGGCGTCGGGCGAAAGCCCCTCGCCGCTTTTGAAGGCGAACGCCAAAGTTCTCATGCCTCGACTCGAACAATCGGCAATCGCGGCCAGAATCTGGTCGCGCGCGGCGACGTTGAGCGGCACTTCGCCGCCGCTCGTGAGCTGCGTTTCGCAGCGCGCCAAAACGATGTCGGGCGCGCCTTTGACGTGGAGCAAATTGCCGTGACTCGATGTGCCCAGCGTGCCCATGAACTTGCGTTCGGTCGAAAAGGGCCACTGGTGCGCGATTTGAAAGCCTTCGCGCGCCTGTTGATAATCGGCGGCGCTGTCGTGCATCCACAGCAGAAGCGCGCCTTCGGTCGGGTTGCCGATGACGCCGATTTTACCGCTTTGCGGCTCGCTCTGGCCCTGCGCCGAGACCTCGCCCAGGTTCGCCGTCGAGTTGATGGCGATGGCCTCGTAAAGAAACGGAACGGTCGCGGGCGTCTGGTTCCAACTTTGACCTGCCGCCGCGTTTTTGTCGGTGTGGCCGAAATAGCCTTCCTGCACGCGCATCTCGTTCATGGTGAGCGTGCCGGTTTTATCGGAGCAAATGTGGGTCGCCGCGCCGATGGTTTCGCAGGCGTCCATCTGGCGCACCAGACAGTTGGTCGCCGTCATGCGGCGCATCGAATAAGCGAGCGAAAGCGTCACGCTCATCGCCAGCCCTTCGGGAACGGCCACCACGATGATGGTCACCGCGATCATGAAAAAGCGCAGCAGGGTTTCAATGACGGGAAGCGGCAGCCAGTTCGACGGCGAACGCGGCACCTGACCGGCGGCGATGCCGATACCGATCAAAATCCCAAAGGTGACAAGACCCAGCACGAACAGCGAGAGCCAGGTTTTGACACCGTTTTCCAGCCACGCGGGAGGCTCTTTTTCGCGTCCGGTCAACTCAAAAAAGTCGTAAATGAGCGGGAGCCAGACCGGAGTAAGCGCGATGCCCACGCCCACAAGTCCGGCGAGGGCCACAATCCACTGCGACGAATTCAGCACTAATTCACCGAGCAAAACGCCGCGGGCAATCAGCGCCAGAAAAGTGCCCGCCGCGATGCCGAATCCCAGCACGCCAATCCATTTGGAAAGCCGTTCGAGCTGCTGGTTGAGCGGCGATTTCTCGCCGGTGTCTTCGGTCGATTCGCGCGCGATCTGGCCGATTTGCGTGGCGTCGCCGACTTTTTCGACTTCGACGACGCCGTGACCATCGACAACCATGGTCGAGCGCAAAAGCTGGTTGGAGGCGAAGGTGCCGCCCTGATTTTCGCCGGCGTTTTTGCGCGCCGGCATCGATTCGCCGGTGAAGGCGGCCTCGTTGACTTCGAGCGAAGTCGCTTCCAGAACGCGGCCATCGGCGGGGATTTCGTCGCCCTGGTCTAAAATCACCACATCGCCGACCACGACATCTTTGCGCGCCGTCGTGGTGATGCCGCCGTCGCGCATGACTTTGACTAAAACGTCGTCCGAGGTGGTGTTGAGAACGTCGAATTCGGCGTTGGCCTTGCGCTCGTTCCAAAAGGCGAGGCCCGTCGCCAGTAAAATCGCGATAACGATGCCGATGGATTCGATTGATAAGTGCCCTTCGAGAAGGCCGATGCCGAACGAAATCGCGGCGGCGATCATCAGGATGCGAATCACCGGATCTTCAAATTTGGAGAGAAACTCCTGCCACCACGGAATGCGCGGGGGTGGAGTGAGAACATTGGCGCCGTGTTGCTGGCGGCTTTGCTGGACTTGAGGGGAAGTCAGACCGGTTAATTTCATGAGCGAGTTTTGGGATTGAGCAGGTCAACCCCCGTTCGGGCAAGCGGTAGAAAGAGTAACAATTTTGGCGCAACTCTTCAAAAACTGGCCACACTTCTCGCTTTCGCCGCACGGCGAACCGTCGCTTTTCCCGCAATAGACCACTTTCATACGTCGTTGAAGCGAAAATATCGGTCGTCCTCAGAGGGTGTCTCGGAAGTCAAAAAAAGGCGTCATTTTGAAGGGAGCCTCAGCGACCGAAGCATCTCAAGTGACTGCTACGCAAGATTCTTCGGTCGCGCAGCTCCCTTCAGAATGACGAGAAGTCCAGTAAAATCCAATAGCGCCCCGCGAAAAATCGCGGGGCGTTTTTGGGTATCGTGGGACGAACTCAATGCGAGGCAATTGTGGCTTTGTCGGCGCCCAGATAGGAGCGCACCATCTGTTCCTCGAATCTTTCTTCCGCCTCGATGTCGCGCGTAAAAAGCGAAACGACATATCCGGTCAAAAACGCCAGCGACATCGAAATCAGCGCCGGATTTTTCATCGGCACGGGCGGCGCGGAGGCGAGGTGGAAAACATCCGTCCACACCGTCGGCGAGAGCACAATCAGCAAAACGGCGGAGAATAATCCGACCGCCATCGACGCGACGGCGCCCTGCGTGGTGAAACGGTTCCACAAAATCGAGAGGAGAAGCGCGGGAAAATTGGCGCTCGCGGCGACGGCGAAAGCGAGGCCGACCATGAACGCCACGTTGACGGTTTTAAAGAGCAGGCCCATCAACACCGCGACGATGCCCAGGCTGATGGTGGCGAGTTTAGCGACCTGAACTTCGGTTTTTTCGTCGCTCTGCCCGCCTTTGATGACTCCGGCGTAAATATCGTGAGACAGCGCCGAGGCGCCCGCGAGCGTCAGTCCCGCCACGACCGCCAGAATGGTGGCAAAAGCGACGGCGCACAAAAAGCCCAGAAACGGCCCGCCGCCCAGAATTTCGGCCAGCAGCGGCGCCGCCATGTTGGAGCCGAACCCTGGCGCTTCTTTGGCGAGATATTCGGGTGCGACCAAAACCGCCGCGCCGTAGCCGATGGTGAAAGTCAGAATGTAGAAAAAGCCGATAAAACCCGTCGCCACAAACACTGATTTGCGCGCGGCGCGGGCGTCGGGCACGGTGTAGAAGCGCATCAGGATGTGGGGCAGTCCCGCCGTGCCGAACATGAGGCCAATCGAAAGCGAAACCAGATCGAGCGGCGAAGTCGCGACTTTATACTGCCCAGGATCGAGCAAATTTTCGCCGTTGGGCAGCGCGCGCACGGCGGAAAAAAGGCTGCCGTAGCTCCAGCCGAAGCGGTTCATCACCAGAACGGTGAGCAGCGTCGCGCCGCCAATCAGCAGCACCGCTTTGATGATTTGCACCCACGTCGTGGCCAGCATTCCGCCGAAAAGGACGTAGGCGATCATCAAAAACCCGACGGCGACGAGGGCGGTTTCATAACTGAGGCCGAACATGAGTTTGATGAGCGTTCCGGCGCCCACCATTTGCGCGGTGAGATAGAAAATGACGGTGACAATCGAGCCAATCGCCGCCATCGTCTTGATCGGTTTTTGACGCAAACGGTAGGCGACGACATCGGCGAAGGTGTATTTGCCCAGATTGCGAAGCGGTTCGGCGATGAGAAACATCACGACCGGCCAGCCCACCAGATAACCGACGGAGTAGATGAGGCCGTCGTAGCCGCCCGTCGCGACAAGTCCGGCGATGCCCAGAAAACTGGCGGCAGACATGAAGTCGCCGGCGAGGGCGAGACCGTTTTGAAAACCGGAAATGCCGCCGCCCGCCGCGTAGAACTGCGCGGTAGTTTTGCTCTGGCGCGCCGCCCAGTAGGTGATGGCGAGCGTGACACCGATAAATGCCAGAAAAAACGCGATGGCAACGGGGGAAAGCTGGCCGAGTTGAGTGTTCATTTTGGATGGGGGGAGATGTTGACCGTTTCCCTCTCCACTTGTGGGGAGGGTTAGGGAGGGGTTCAACCGGAAGATTCGCTGTTCCTTCATCGGGCGCTCACTTGCACCGCTCACCCCTCCCTAACCCTCCCCACAAGTGGAGAGGGAACCGGTCAACGGACTCCCACTTAAAAGTTATTGGCGGCTGCCTCGGACCCGCGCCACCATCGCGTCGTAGGCGCCGTTGGCCCATTTGACGTAAATGCCGGTCAAAATCCAGGCGAAAACGATCACGCCGATGCCAATGGGAATGCCCAGCGTCGCGGCACCCGCGCGGGCACGCAGGACGTCGGGCATGTAGGCCAGCAGCGCGATAAAGCCGAAATAGACGCCGAACATGAGTAGCGAAAGCAGCAAAGACAGCGAATTCTTGCGGCGCGCCAGATTTTGAAATTCGGGGTCGCGGCTGATTTCGACGGGATCGGGAGAATTGTTCATGTGGAAATTAAGAATTGATTAAATGTTAATGCTTCGTCCGCCATCCGGCTACTTTGCACGCGCGCGGCGCGGCGGGTTAAGTTAGGTTGCGCCCTCCCATTATGTCGAAACCTCTCCACGTCAACGAAATTTCGCTCGGCAAAGCCTCGGCGATTCTGGCGGGCCTGATTTTTCTGTCGCGCCTCGCGGGATTCGGGCGCAACGTGCTGACTTCAGCGCTTTACGGCACCGGAGCGCAGGCCGAAGCGTTCAACGCCGCCTTCGCCGTTCCCGAAGTGATTTCGATTGTGATCGCGGGCGGCGCCCTCGCGACGGGCTTTGTGCCCACGTTTTCGGGTTTTCTGGCGCGGGGGCAGCACGACGAGGCGCGGCGCACCTTTCGCGCTCTGCTCACGCTGCTCATGGTCGCGGTGGGAGCGGGCACGCTCGCCCTCGTCGCGCTGACCTGGACGCCGCTTTTGCGTTTTTTAGTGCCCGATAACGTGGACGGCGCGCTTTATTTCGACAATTTACGCATTTTGCTGGCCGCGCAGTTTTTTTTCATCGTGGGCGGCGTTTTTACCGGCACCTTCAATTCGCTGCGCCTGTTCTGGTGGCCCGCGCTGCAACCGGTGTTTTTCAATGTCGGCATCATCATCGCCGGCTACATCGGGCACAAAATGGGCTACGGCGTGGTCTCGCAGGCGTGGGGGGCGCTGGGCGGCGCCGTTGTCGGCTCGATTCTGGTGCAAATTCCCGCCGCGCTGCGGGCGGGGCTTTCGGTCGCGCCCCTGTGGGATGTGCGCGATGAGGGCGTCAAACGGGTGGTGGCGGCCCTCGTGCCGGTGTTTTTCGGTCTGGCGTCGGGGCGCATTTTGAGTCTTTCGCTGCCCACGATTCTGGCGGCGGGCGAAGCGGGCGGCGGCGCCACCACCATTTCCAACGCCTCGCGGCTGATGATTTTGCCGCTCGAACTGCTCGCGTCGGGCAGCGCCATCGCCATTTTTCCCACGCTCTCGGCGCTCGCGGCGCGGGGCGAAACGGCGCAGGTCGGGCGTCAACTGGGCGCCCTTCTGCGGCGCACGCTGAAACTGCTGTGTGTCGCGGTTGTCGGGTTGTGGATTGTGGCGATTCCGCTTTTGCTGGGAACGGTCAAAGGCGGCCAATTTTCCGCCGCCGATTCGGTGTGGACGGGAAAAGTGCTGCTCATCTCGGCGCTTTCGCTGCCAGGATTGGGCGCACAGCAGCTCATCGCGCGCGGCTTTTACGCTCTGGGCGACAACGCCACACCGGTCAAAGCGGGCGCGGGCGCCATGCTGCTGTTCGGCATTTTAGCGCTCGTTTCCAACGCGCTGGGATGGGGGACGCTGGGCGTGACAGGCGCGAGTGTTGTCGCGGTTTCGCTTCTGGGCGCTATTTTATGGAAGCAGTTGCAGAAAAAGTTAGGTAACTTATAGACAATAAAAGCCACAGAGAAGTGGCCGATTGGCCCACAAATATATTTAAAAGAATCTCTGTGCCTCTCTGTGACTTCTCTGTGTTCTCTGTGGCTAAAGGAAAATTATGGAATATCGCATTGAACGGGACTCGATGGGCGAAATGCAGGTGCCCCACGACGCGCTTTACGCCGCGCAAACCCAGCGCGCCGTCGAAAACTTTCCGATTTCGGGACTCACCTTTCCGCGCGCTTTCATCAAAGCCCTCGCGGTTATCAAAGGCGCGGCGGCCCTTGTCAACGCCGATCTGGAGCTTTTGCCGCGCGACAAAGCCGACGCGATTCGCGCCGCCGCGCTCGAAGTTTCGGGGGGAAAGCACGACGGCCAGTTTCCCATCGACATTTTTCAGACCGGAAGCGGCACCTCGACCAACATGAACGCCAACGAGGTTCTGGCGAGTCTGGCGTCGCAGGGCGGCCTCAAAATTCATCCCAACGACGATGTGAACGCGGGCCAGTCGAGCAACGACGTGATTCCGACCGCGATTCACGTCGCGGCGGCGATGGAAATTGCCGATAATCTGCTGCCCAACCTGCGCCATCTGCTGTCGGTTCTGCATGAGCGCCAGGCACAGAATCAGGATGTAGTTAAAACGGGCCGCACCCATTTGATGGATGCCATGCCGGTGACTTTAGGCCAGGAAATCGGCGGCTGGGCGGCGCAGATTGAGCAATCCATCGAGCGCATTCTGGGCAGCCTGCCGCGTTTGCAGGAACTGGCGATTGGCGGCACGGCGGTAGGCACCGGCATCAACGCCCATCCCGAATTTGGTGAATTGATGGCGCGCAAGTTGGAAGAACTCACCCACATTCCGTTTCGCGAAGCGCGCAACCATTTCGCGGCCCAGGCCACGCTCGACGCCGCCACCGAAATGAGCGGCCAGCTTAAAACCCTCGCGACGGGGCTTTTTAAAATCGCCAACGACCTGCGCTGGATGAATTCCGGCCCGCAGGGCGGACTTTCCGAAATCGTTTTGCCCTCGTTGCAGCCAGGTTCGAGCATCATGCCAGGCAAAATCAATCCCGTCATTCCCGAAGCGACCATGCAGGTCGCGGCGCAGGTGATCGGCAACGACGCCACCATTGCGCTGTGCAACGCGAGCGGCAATTTCCAATTGAACGTGATGCTGCCGGTCGCCGCTTACAACCTGCTGCAATCCATCACGCTGCTGGGCAACGTCTCCAAAGTGCTGGCCGACAAAGCGATTGCCGATTTCGAAGTCAAGGGCGAAAAAATGCTCGATCTGGTGGACAAAAACCCGATTATGGTGACGGTTCTCAACCCGATTATCGGCTACGAAAAAGGCGCGGCGCTGGCGAAACAGGCTTACAAAGAAGGGCGAACTTTGAAAGATCTGGCGGCGGAGCAAACCGATTTGAGCACCGAAGAGTTGGAAACGCTTCTGGATGCCAAAGAGATGACCAAAGGCGGCATCAAAGGTTCGGGCGGGGGCGGCGGGTAAAGCAGAAAGGGAGTGAAGGAGAAGGGGAGTAAGAATCGAAACGCCCATTCGCTGACTCGATTCTCTTCCCTTCCTCCCTTTGGTTGTTCGCGGGACATTTGATGTGCCACTGTTCATATGAAAACCCCGATAGAGCTTTACCTGAAGCAGAACGAAAGGTGGCCAACCGAGGGTCGCCATATTCTGGCTCATTATGATGAGACTTCAGTTATCGTTTATCAAGCCTATCGTCCGGCCATTGGTCATTTCGCGGCTCGAAACGGTTATTTTGGCGGCGAATTCAGTTTGAGCCGCATGAGCTGGTTCAAGCCGAATTTTTTGTGGATGATGTATCGCTCCGGCTGGGGCACGAAGGAAGGTCAAGAGGTGACGCTGGCGGTTCGCATCAAACGCGAGTTTTTCGAATCGGTTTTGGAGCAGGCCGTGCCGTCGAATTCCGATGCCGATTTATACGCCAACATCGAGGAATGGAAACGCGCGGTGGCGTCGTCCTCCGTTCGTTTGCAGTGGGATCCCGATCATGCGCCCTCCGGCGCTTCGGTGCAGCGCCGAGCGATTCAGTTGGGTTTGCGCGAGCAAATGTTGCAAGAATACGCTCGTGAGGCCATCCTCGAAATCGAGGACATCAGCCAGTTTGTCGAAGAGCAACGCCGCAACGCTCAAGCGGAGAATTACGCCGACCTGCTCACTCCGCTTGAGCGGGTTTATCTTCCGGCGCAAGCGGAGGTTGCCATCAGGCTGAAACTTATGGGCGCACCTTGTTAACCACAAACTTGAAATTGAATTTGTCAGGTGAGAAGGCGTGGAAACTGGCGGCGCTCTGCATGGCCTTCTACGCCATCATCGTTCGACTTTTCATCTGGCGCGGGAGCGGTTTCGCTGGCGAAGATGCCTACATCACCATGCGCTACGCCGAAAACCTGGCGCAGGGGCACGGTTTCGTTTTCAATCTCGGCGAGCGGGTGCAAGGCTCGACCACGCCTCTGGGAACCATGCTCGTGGCCCTTGGCATCGCCTCAGGGTTCGATGCAATGGCTTTTTCTCGCACCCTGGGGATTTTGGCCGACGGAATCACGGCGTTTGTGATCGCACGCTGGCTGGCGCGCCCCGCTTACAACGCGAAATGGGCTGGACTTTGCGCGGCACTTTTGTGGGCGCTCGACAGGGCCTCGCACGAAGTCGCCGTCAGTGGCATGGAAACGCCGCTTGTGACCTTGGCGGGCATCCTCGGCTTCTGGGCAGTTTTAGAGCGTCGCGCGACTCCGGCAGCGCTTTGCGGCGCCGTTTTGTTGCTGCTCCGCATCGACACCTTGCCTTTAGTGCTGATTCTGGTGTTTTGCGCGAGGCTTCGCGGCGTGAAATTCTCGCCGCTTGGCTGGACACTTCTGATCGCTCCGCCTTTGGCGTGGACACTGTTTTCCTGGGTTTATTTTGGTTCGCCGCTTCCCAATTCGCTGCGTGCCAAACTGTGGGCTTATCCGCCGTCCTGGAACACGAGCCTGAGCGGTTTTGAGAACCAGTTCGGCGGCTCATTCGGAAAGCTTTCCGTTTTGTTGTGTTTTGCAGGCGCGCTGCTCTTGTTCGCGCAACTGGTTCGCACTCACTCAACGTCATCGGATCGAGCATGGTGGCGAGACGCGAGAGTTGTGCTGCTCGCCGCCTTTGTGTGGATGTTGCTTTATTACGGCGCCTTGATTGCCGGACGCCGCCCCGTTTTCTACTGGTATTTGCTCCCGCCGCGTCCTATCTTTTGGATGCTGGTTATCTGGCCTTTTTTTCTGGCTCTTCGGCCACTCTTATCTTCACTGCGAATCGGGCTCAGGTGGAAAAATTCGCTGGCCGCAGTTTCGCTTGCGGCGGCGATGATTGTAGCCGGTCACTGGCAAATCAACCGTGTTATCCCGATATTAGAGGTTCAACAACGCTTTTACGATGACGTAATCCCGCGTTTATCACATTTTCTGCGCCAAAATATGCGCGATGACGAGCGCATCATGCTGGAGCCCATCGGTTATATCGGTTATTTTTCGCGGCAGCGCATCCTCGATTTGGTGGGTCTGGTTTCGCCGGAAGTCGAAGCATCGTATCGCACCGCAACACCGCTTGCTGATATGGTGACGCGGCTCAAACCGGAGTGGCTCTGCTTGCGGCCTCAGGAAGTCGCATGGCTGCGAAAGCAAGATCCTGCCCTGCCGGAAAAACACTACGGGTTGAAGAAAACCTTCCGTCATGGTCAGGAACCGGCTTATCTGATTTTTCGCCGCCATTCTGAACGACAGTAGCTACCAAATGACGTTTTTGCGCTCTTCTTTACTTATTTTCAGATGTTGGCGTTGGAGAAACCGCGCCGCCTTGCAGTGATTTTTGCAGTTGCATTTCGGCTTCGTCGCGCGCCGCGTCGAGCGACTCCCTGAAGGCTTCGCCAATCGCCCGCCTGCGATAGTCTTCACGCGCCTGCCGTTGACGCCTCTCTTTTTCTACATCGCGGTGGAATCTCTTGCTGCGCCATTTTTTGCGTTTTTCTCTGGCATTGGGCCCGCGAAAAATTGGTTCGCAGGGGTCGTCGTGTCGCGGCCATATTTCCGGCACGTTCGCGGGCACTCTCCAGCGCTCCTCGCCGGTCGCCGTGAAGCGCAGCGTGCCATCGGGACGCGGAATTGAAATGGTCACGATGGTTTCAAACCTGCCCTGGTCGTCGGTAGGTTTGCCGTTGGCAAGAGTGCGAACATGATAAATCCCGCTCGCGCCCTCGCGAAATCGCATCGCGCCTTTGGCGGTCGATTTCTGGATGTTTTTGATGGTTTTTTTCTCGGAAATGAAGTCCGAAAACGCCTGCGCGCGCGAAATATCCAGCGTCACGACCCCAAACTCCGCGACGGTTGTTGGCGCGGGCGATTCGGCGCCCCGCAACGGCGAGGCGAGCAAAATTCCCAGGGAAAAAATCAGCGGCAGGCGACGGATGAAAAACATAGTTGCGATTCCTCTCAGTGAAAATCAGCGCAAAAGCTGAGGTGTTAGCGCGTTTTGAGAGGCCGCGCCGCGCACGGTTTCGATGAGCTGTGTCCACTGCTCCTCCCGAATCTGTGCGGGCGAGGGCGGGCCGCTCTCGCGCATGGCGCGCTCGAACTTCCTTTCTGCCGCATCGCGCGCCTCGCGCACGGCGTCGCGATAGGCATCCACGACATCATCCTGGTCGCGCTCCTCGCCCTGATTCCATTTCCACGAATCGGAACCCGATCCCGAAGCCGAAACCGTTCCATAAGGCCCTTCACCCTTGATGGAAACCGAGACTGAAACCGAGCCGCCCGTCGCTTTTTTGCTGCCCGACACACTGACGCGGTAGGAACCCTCGCCCTCGCGGTCGTAGCTCAGCGTGCCGCCGGCATAAGCCCTTTTGATGGCGTCGCGGGTGCGCGATTCTTCGCGCCTGGACAACTCCAAATCGTCATCCAGCTCAATTTCGATGGTGCCGAATTCCACCCGTTTCGGCTCGTTTGCGAACTCATCCACGTATTCCTCGGCGGGCGCATTGGGCAAAAGCCGATTTTGCAGCGCGCCCAGAGCGTCGGGCGCGGCCAGAACGAGCAGGGGCACGTTTTCGGCTTCGCCCGCGCGCATGACGAAGGCCGCCACGCCGCGCGCGGGCCAGCGCGCCACGCGCCAGTCCTCGAAACGCCCCTGAACGTAGCCGTTTTGGGGCGCCGCGCCCTGAAACAGCTTTTCGACATCGCTCCAGCGCGCGCCCTCGGCGGCGAAGCGCACCGTGATAGCGGCCAGAACCTCATCTTTGTCGCGTTTGTTCCACAGCAAATCAACGCGAAGCGGCGTATCTTTGGGCTGGGTCAGTTCGGTCGAGCGTTCGTAGGCCCCTTTGCCGGTTTCGTAGTGCTGGCGCAGCACGCCCAGCGTGGTGCGCCCGATTTGCAAATTGCCCCAGCGCGTGCCGTCGAAACCCGAAAGCGGCGGAATCGGCCACATCGGGCGGCCTTTGGCGTGCGCCGAGGGCGCGGCAAAACCACAAAACAAAAAAAGCGCCAACAAGGTGCGGCAAAAGGTGCGAACCACGTCAAACTCCCGTAACCAAAGTGAGGGTGCAACGGCGCGGCGGACGGTTTTCGACGCGGCGCGTTCAAGCTAATCTACCAAATCACCATGCCGCAAACCACGCTTCATCCCACCCAAATGATCGACGTCGGCGCCAAAGCCATCACGCAGCGCGTCGCCCGCGCGCGCGGCACGATTAAAATGCGTCCCGAAACCGTCGAATTGACCCGCAACAGCCAGCTTCCCAAAGGCAACGCTCTCGAAACCGCGCGCGTCGCCGCGATTCTGGCCGCCAAAAACACGCCCCAAATCATCCCACTTTGCCACCCGCTTCTGCTTTCGGGCATCGACTGCGACTTCGAATGCGACGCCGAAAATGGCCGCATCACCGCCACCACGACCGTAAAATGCGCCGGACAAACCGGCGTCGAAATGGAAGCGCTCACCGCCGTTGCCGCCGCGCTTCTCACCATTTACGACATGACCAAGGGCGTCGATGACAGCCTCGAAATCGAAAACATCGTGCTTTTGCACAAAAGCGGCGGCAAAAGCGGCGATTTTCAGCGCGACACCCAATCGCCCTGAAATAACGCGCCAAAAACCCCTTTCCCTCGCCCAATCACCACGTTATCATTTTCTTCAATGAAATGAATTCGCTTGATGGCGAAAGGTTTCATAATGCGCCGCACCAACTTATGGAGGGAGAAAACGCATGATTGATCATCTCGAAACCTTGCTCGGCCATCCGGTCGTGGATTGGAAAGCGGGCGAGCCGTTGCCCGCCGGCGCGATTCCGCGCGTTGCCATTGACTACGACGATTACGAGAACAAAAGGAGCTGGACGGACGCTTTCGAGGAGTTTCTCGAAGAGGTGGACACGGGGCCGCTGGCGGGCCTGGTGGTGGGCGCTTACGATTTCGCGTCGAGCCAAAATTCAGCGTTTGTTGTGGAAGCGATTGTGGCGGCGCGCGACCAGTTCGCCTCTTTGCGCGCGCTGTTCATCGGCGACATCGTTTCGGAAGAAAACGAAATCTCCTGGATTCTGCAATCCGATCTTTCGCCGCTTCTGGAGGCTTTTCCCGACCTCGAATATCTGGGCGCGCGCGGCGGCGATGGTTTGAAGGTAGGTTCGCCGCGTCACGCCAATTTGAAAACTCTCGTCATCGAAAGCGGCGGACTCGATGGCGGCGTGGTGCGCGCTCTGGGCGAAGCCGATTTGCCCGCTCTGGAGCATCTCGAACTCTATCTGGGAACCGACGAATATGGCGGCACGGTGACCATTGAAGACCTGGCGCCGATTTTAGAGGGCCGAGTTTTTCCCGCGCTCAAATATCTGGGGCTGCGCGATGCCGAAATCGTCGACGAGGTCGCCGGCGCCCTTGTGACCGCGCCGGTTCTCAATCGCATCGAAACCCTCGATTTGTCGCTGGGAACGCTGGGCGATGAGGGCGCCCAGGCGCTTCTCGACAGCCCGTTGGTGCGCGGGCTGAAAAAACTCGACCTGCATTATCATTTTTGCACCGATGCGATGCAGGAAAAGTTGAAGCAACTGCCGCTTGAAGTCGATGTCAGCGACGCGCAGAGCGGCGACGAATGGGACGGCGAAGTTCATCGTTACGTCGCGGTGAACGAGTAAAAGGCGCATCATGGCGCGTTTTGTCGTCCTCGCCAATCCCGACTGCCGCCGCCTGCGGTTGTTCGAGTGCGCGCTGCAAAAGCTGGGGCTGTCGCCGCCCGTCGTAGTGCCTTACGCCGCGCTTTTGCGGGGCGAAGTGCGGCTCGCACAGGTTCTTCGCGCTGACGATACGGTGCGAATCGAATCGCCAGGGCGCGATTTCGAGGTGGAACGCTTGCTCCTCGCGCGCGGCGCGAGCGAAGCGCAACGCGAGAATCGGTTTCGCTGCATCGAGAGCGAAGCGGCGCTGCAATTGGAAGAGGAACGAGGCCGTTTGCATCCGTCGCGGCAGTGGTTTCTGGGTTTGCGCTCGTTGTTTGAGGAGTTGCAAAGCGAACTGGACGCCGCGCCGCCGCATCGGGCGATGCACGACGCGCGCCACTGCCTCGAAATGAGCGATAAAATCGCCTGTCACGCGCGTTTGCTCGCGGCAGGCGTGCCGGTGGCTCCGGCGCTGGGAGCGGAGATCGAAAACTTCGAAGCGCTGCTGTCGGTGCTGAAAGAGCGCGGCTGGAATCGCGTTTTCGTGAAATTATCGCACGGATCGAGCGCATCGGGCGTGGTGGCGCTCCAAATGAGTCGAGGCCGCGTTTTGGCGACCACGACGACCGAAATGGTCGAGCAAAACGGCGAAATTCGGCTTTACAACTCGCGCCGCGTGCGCCGCTATCAAACGTGGCGTGAAGTCGAAGTTTTAATCGACGCTCTGTGCCGTGAGCGCGTCCACGTCGAGCGATGGCTGCCCAAAGCCAGTCTGGGCGGGCGGGTTTGCGACGTGCGTTTGGTCATCATTGACGGACAGGCGCGGCAGGGTAAGGTGCGGCTATCGCGCGGGCCGCTCACGAATTTGCATCTCGGCAACGAGCGCGCGCCGCTCGAAGCCTTGAAAAGTCGCCTCACAGAAGAGAAATGGGGCGAAATTGTGGCGTCGTGCGGAGCGGCGATGCGCGCGTATCCGCACAGTTTGATGGGCGGCGCCGACCTCGTTTTTTCGCCCGATTTTCGCCGCCACGCGATCATCGAACTCAACGCCTGGGGCGATTTGCTGCCCGACGCACGCTGCGAGGGCCGCGACACTTACGAAGACGAGATTCGCGCCGTTGCGTATTTTGGGAGCGCGGGCATCCTTGCCCGCATGGAATGAATTTCAAACGGGCAAGGATTCCTGCGCTCCCAGGGAAGCACTCCCACTGAGAATCCTTTAAAGCTTTGCTGATGCTCGATTCCCCTCTCAACGCCCGCGCCCTCGTTGGCACTCACGACGTGCTGTTTCTTTCGCTCGATACGCTGCGCTACGACGTGGCGCGCGAAGCGTGGGCGAGCGGCCAAACGCCCTTTTTAGGGAGTTTGCTGCCGCGCGAGGGCTGGCAGATGCGCCATTCGCCAGGCAGTTTCACCTACGCCGCGCATCACGCTTTTTTCGCCGGATTTCTGCCCACGCCCGCCGTTCCTGGCCTTCACCCGCGCCTCTTCGCGGCGCGTTTTGGCGGCAGCGAAACCACGACTGCGGCCACCGCCGTTTTCGAAAGCGCCGACATCGTGAGCGGCTTCGAATCACAGGGTTATCACACGATTTGCATCGGCGGCGTGGGATTTTTCAACAAGCAGACGCCGCTCGGCAGTGTTTTGCCGAACCTGTTCCGCGAAAGCCATTGGAGCGAAGAAATGGGCGTGACATCGCCGCATTCGACGCGCCATCAAGCCGAGTTGGCCCAGCAAATTCTGGCCGAAATTCCACTTTCGCGGCGGGTGTTTTTGTTCCTCAATATTTCGGCGCTGCACCAGCCCAACTGCATTTTCACGCCTCACGCGACGCGCGATACGCCCGCGACGATGGCGCAGGCGCTCTCTTATGTCGATGGCAGTTGGCGCCGCTTTTCGAGGCGCTGCGCCGCCGCGCGCCGCTTCTGGCGGTGATGTGTGCCGATCACGGCACAGCTTATGGCGAGGACGGTTTCCAGGGCCATCGTCTGAGCCATCCCAGCGTGTGGAACGTGCCTTATGCGGAATTGGTTTTGCCGCGCGTGAGTTAGTGACTCTGCGAATCGGTGTTCGACCCCTCCCCGACCCTCCCCACCAGTGGAGAGGGAGTCGAGCGTCAACGTGCTCCGTTTTATTGACAGTTCGAGTAAAAACGAGCAAATGCCAGTCTGACTCCCTCTCCACTGGTGGGGAGGGTCGGGGAGGGGTCAAACACCGATTTGCTGCTATTCAAATGACCCACAAAATTCGACGCTGAAAGAATGTATGTCGCGTCAAACACCGCCTCGCTGCTATTCAAATCCCCCATGCCAACCCTCGAATCCCCGCCGCTTCAAACGCTTTTGAGCGCGACGCCCTTCGCCTCCTACGCTTATTCCTATCCGCACAAAACCGCTTATCGCCCGCTCGCGCCGCGCGCGTTGCGCGAAGTGTGGAAACATGAACCACACGCGGCGCGCTTTCTCTATTTGCACGTCCCGTTTTGCGAAATGCGCTGCGGCTTTTGCAACCTCTTCACGCACATCGAGCGCGACGCGGCGGCGCACGAACGCTTTTTGGACGCGCTCGAACGCCAGATGCGCGCTGTCGCCAGCGAAATCGGCGACGGCCAGTTCGCGCGCATGGCGATTGGCGGCGGCACACCGACCATTCTTTCGCCGCACGCGTTGGAGCGGCTCTTCGATCTCGCCGCGCGCTATTTCGGGGCGAATCCCGCGCAGATTCCGAGTTCGGTCGAGACTTCGCCCGCCACCGCGACGCCCGAACGGTTGCAAATTCTGAAAAATCGCAGCGTGTCGCGGGTTTCGATTGGCGTGCAGTCATTTATCGAAGTCGAAACTCGCGCGCTGGGCCGTCCCCAGAAAAGCGAGGAACTGTGCGGCGCTCTGGAACGCATCGGCGCGGCGAATTTTCCGATTTTCAACCTCGATTTGATTTACGGCACGGCGGGACAGACGCGCGAAAGCTGGCTTCACTCGCTTTGGGAAGCCCTGCACTTCGCGCCGGATGAAATTTATCTTTATCCGCTTTATGTGCGCCCCCTGACCGGACTGGGCAAGCGCGGCGCGGCAGCAGATAATTCGCAGCTCGAACTTTATCGGGCCGGACGCGATTATTTGCTCGAAAACGGTTTTCGCCAGATTTCAATGCGAATGTTTCAACGCGCCGGCGTTGCCGATATGAACGGCCCGCATTATTGCTGTCAGCAGGATGGCATGGTCGGATTGGGCGCCGGAGCGCGCTCCTACACGCGGGCGCTGCACTACTCGACCGAGTATGCCGTCGGTGCGCAGGGCGTGCGCGCTATTCTGGGCCATTATCTCGACCGCGACGAGCCTTCGTTTCGCTTTTGCGATTACGGCTTTGAACTCGATGCCGAAGAACAGCGAAGGCGCTATCTCATCCAGTCGCTGCTGCAAATCGACGGTTTGAACTGGCATGCTTACGAAAGATATTTCGGCACTTCGGCGCGCGACGATTTCCCGCAGCTTGGCGAACTCGAAGCGCTCGATCTGGCGCGCGACGACGGCGAAGTTTTGCGTCCCACGCCCGAGGGACTCGAATGGTCGGATGTTTTAGGCCCCTGGCTGGCTTCGGCGCGCGTGCGCGAGCAAATGGAGGGATTTTCGCTGCGATGAAACCGCTCACCATTCTCTATCGCGGGCCGCTTTCGAGCTGCAACTACGCCTGCGACTACTGCCCCTTCGCCAAACGAGTCGAAAGCGACGCCCAGCACGCCGCCGATGCGTTCGCTCTGGAACGGTTCGTGGCCTGGGTCGAAGGTCAGATGGGACGCGAGATTTCCGTCTTTTTCACGCCCTGGGGCGAGGCGCTGGTGCGTTCGCGCTATCAGAAGGCTCTCGCGCGCCTCTCCAACGCGCAAAGTGTGCGAAAAGTGGCGATTCAAACCAACGGATCGTGCCGTTTCGAGTGGGCGGAAGGGTGCGACAAAGCGCGCCTCGGTTTGTGGGTCACTTATCACCCCGACCAGACCACCCACGACGAATTTCTCAATCGCGTGGCGCAAATGCGCTCGCGCGGCGTGCGTTTCAGCGTCGGCGTCGTTGGCTTGAAAGAACACTTCCGCGCCATCGAAGCGTTGCGCGCCGCGTTGCCGAGCGATGTTTATCTGTGGGTCAATGCGTTCAAACGCATTGAGGGCTATTACGCGGGCGAGGAAATCGAATTTCTGACTCAAATCGACCGGCTTTTCCCGCTCAACAACGTGCGCCACGCCAGCGCGGGCCAGGCGTGTCGCACCGGAGAAAGCGTGATTTCCGTCGATGGAGACGGCACGATTCGGCGCTGTCATTTCGTCAAAACCCCACTGGGCAATCTCTACGACGAAGATTGGGAGCGCATTTTACAGCCGCGCCTCTGTCCCAACGCGACTTGCGGCTGCCACATCGGTTATGTGCATCTGGAAAGGCTGCATCTCGACCAAACTTTTGGCGAGGGTCTTCTGGAACGAATTCCCAGTGAGTGAGCGAAACAGACGGCTGGTTGGGCCGAAAAGCTCTCTTGGCTCGACTGAAGCCGGCGCTGTCGGGCCTGCGGCCAACTTTGCGCCTTCGCGCAAACAGAGTGTGGCCAACGAGATAGAGGAGACCGTAGACCTGTTGACGTCGTTTGCTGTGTTTTGCGCGAAGGCGCAAAGTTGGCCGCAGGCCCGACAGCGCCGACTTCAGTCGAGCCAAGAGAGCCGCGCTTTCCCCTCTTCGATTTCGCTCAATTTTAAGCCTTGTCCCTGCCCAACCGTCGAATTTGTCCGATTGTAGTGCAACGTCGCTGCCGTTTTTTCGTCGTTGGGCTATAATTCAAGTTGCGGGTGCCATTTCCCAACCCGATTCAACAACACAGGCAATTAATCTCATGTCCACAGCTCCTTCTATGCGCTCCGGTCAGCGCGGCGATATGCGCGAAGATATGGCGTTGCGGATGCGCCGCCCGCCGACGGAATACGTCATGCTGCTCTCGCAAAGCGAGCGGGAATTTCGTTCCTATGTGGACACTCTCGAAACCCATCCAGCGTTTGAGAAACTGCTGTCGGACGGCATGATTTCCAAGGTGCGCCTGCGCGGCAAAATTCCGCGCGAGAAATACGAAACCTTCATGGACGAGCAGATGATGCACTTTCTGGGTTTCTACGGCATCACCAACCACGACGGCTGGGAAAAAGATTTTCTCTCGCCCTACGCGACCGAACGCGCCCAGGACATCGCGGGTCGCTACGGCGCGCCGATTGGCGAAACGCTGCGTTTTTTGCGCTACATCAACGCTTCGGGCGCGCAAAATCTGTCGGGCGTGCTGTCGCGCGGCGGCGCAGTGGGCACGGGCGGCGACGACGAGCGGCGCCCTGGCATCGACGAAACCCTGGCGGGCGGCGCCCTGGTCGATTTGACGGAAATTATTGAAAGCACGCGCGGCTTCGTCGAAAAATACGACGTTTCCGAGCAGGAATTTCTCGATTTGGTGTTGGGCGGCGAAACGGGCGCCGAAGAACTCGCCGAGCATTTCGGTTGCAGCGTGCGCGAGGCCGAGGAGATTTTGGAAAGCGCCGACCGCGTTTATCTGGCGCAGAGCTACGAGGATTCCGGACAGACGCCCGACAAAAAAGCCGGCCCCTCACGCGGCGTTTTGACCAACGACGAGCCGGTCGCGTTCGTGCAAATCCTCGATGGCGAACTGGCGATCCAATTTCACCACGATTCGATTTACACCCAGCGCTATCGCATCAAGCCAGGCGCCATCAAAGAAATCAAGGCGACTTCGCCCCAGGACGCGCGCGACCTTCTGATGCGCGCCCGCTACATCAACCAACGGCTTTCGGCGCTCTCGCGGCTGATTACGACCTTGTGCGAGTCGCAGCGCGAGTATCTGGCGACGGGCGACGCGCGGTTGCTCAAACCGCTCGCGCAGGCGGCTCTGGCGCGCGATCTGGGCGAGCATCCCTCAATGGTGTCGCGCCTGATTCGCGGCAAGATGATCGAAACGCCCTGGGGCAAAATCCCGCTGCTTTTTCTGTGTCAGAGCAAAACCGATGTGGTGGCGCGTCTCATCGCGCAGCATCCAGGGCTGACCGATCAGGAAGTGGTGATGCGACTGCGCGAGGAATATAGTTGCTTTATCGCGCGGCGCACCGTGGCTTATCATCGCGGCAAGCGGCTGCGACGCAACAAACGGCGCAAGAAGGGTGAAACGGAGACCAAGCCGGAAACGAAAAAGTAGGGCGCCAGGAGGCTAAAGCCTCGGCAACCAAACCAAGGCCACCTTCGTGGCCTATAGATAGAAGGTGTAGCCTGCGAAGGCAGGCTTGGTTTGGTTGCCGAGGCTTTAGCCTCCTGGCACAATAACGCTCCGACAACCAAACGCCCCCAGTGGAACTCCTCAAATTCGCCGCTCGTCACCCCAATTTCACCCTTGCCCCGATGAATCGAACCGCCAACCGCCATTTTTCACCGCGCGACACGTTCGCGCGGTTTTTCATCGTCTGGGCCTTAGGTCTGGCCCTCGCTCTGAGCGTTGCGCCGCAGCGCGCGCTGGGACAGGAAGTTGTGGGCGCGGCTCTGGTCTCCAACGCTTCGCCTGGCGAGTTGGAAAGCATCCAGGGCACCCTCGACCGCCTCGAACGCGCCGCGCTGGCGCGTGATGCCAACGCGCTCGCTTTTTTCGGCGCGAGCGTTCCCGCCGATAAAGCGCCGCTCGCTTTGCGCGAGCGCATCACTCATCTCGCCGTGACGCCACGCGGCGCTCTGGTGCGCCAGGTTTTCGCGCTTTCGAGACAGGGCGCGACGCCCGCGACGCTCAGCAGCGGCGCGCAGGAGTTGTGGCTGGCGCGCAACGCCGACGGCAGTTTCGCGCTCACGCCGACTCGTTTTGCGGCGCCTCCCGATGCTTTGGCGCAACTGGCGGGGGCCGTCGAGAGCGAATGGGACAGCGTGGGAGGCGATCAGACGCCCGCCGTGCTGGATGTGATTGCTTCGCGCATCGGGGGGCGCTGGATCGCTTTGCGGCGCCAGCGCTGGGACGGTCAGCTTTCCGATGCGAGCGAAGAAAACCGCGCGCCCAAACCGCGCGAATTTTTGCTCGCGCGCATGAGCGCCGCGCCGCGCAGTCGCGCCGTCAACGCTCATTTTTTGCTCCAAAAGGGCGCCGCCGGCTGGTTCGGAGTGGGCGCGGCCTTCGAAGAAGAGCGCCACATCCCGCCCGCCGCCGACAGCGCCGCCGCACTGTGGCGCGAACGCATCGCGGGAAGTGAATACACCTCGGCGGCCTCGCACCGCGATTTCGGGTTGACGCTGGGAGCCGTCGGGCTGTGGAACGAAGCCGCCGACGAATTGCAAAAAGCCGAGCTGTTGCAGCCAGGCATCGTGGGCGCCGCCAGGCTCAAAGAAGCCGAAAACAACCGCGCCGCCGATCCACAAAACCGCGTCGAGCGCCAGATCGAAAGCGAACAGAACGTCGGCCTGGCGCCCGAACATCCTCAAGATGTCATTAGCGCCTTGCAGCGCCGCCAGCGCGCGACTCCCAGCGTCATCGTGGCGCTGCGACTGGCCCTCGAATACTCGCGCCTCGCCGAGGAAGAGCGCGCCGCCGCCTGGATGCGCGTCGCGAGCGACCTGATGAAACGCGGCGCAGTGCGTCGTCAGGACGCCGACTGGGTGCAGCTTCTGGTCGAGCACGGGCGCGAACGCAGCCGCCTGGCGCGCGTGAAACCCTCCAACATCCTGCGCTCGGCGCTGTTCACGGTGCGCGTCTGGCCTGGCGATAAAACCGCGATTCCCCTGCTCGCGGCGCTCGAAGAAGCCCAGCACACCGTTTACGCCGGTTTCGGGATTCCGATGGGCAATTCCGAAGTCATTTTATGGCGTAATCAAGGCGAATTCGCGCGCTACACCACGCAGTTTTCGGCGCAGGGCGGCTCGGAGTTCGTGGCGGCGCTCACCCTCACCAAACTGGTCTCGACCGGCCTGGGGCCCCTCGTTCTGGGCGAAGAAATCAACACTTTCACCGACCCGCGCGACACCAAAGCGATTTTCAGCACCGTCGCCCACGAATACGGCCACGTCGCGGTGCGCCAACTCGCCAAGGGCCGTCTGGTGCCGGTGTGGTTCAACGAGGGCATCGCCACTTCGGTCGAGGGCGGCTACGAAGGCTACATCGCGCGCGTGCGCCGCGCCGCCAGAGCCGGAACGCTGCTTTCGATGCGCGAAATGACGGCGTGGAACGTGGACGGCGAACGCGCTTTTCTGGCTTACTCTCAGGCCAATTCCATCGTCGATTTCATGGTGCAGGAGTGGGGCAAAAAAGCGGTTTTGGAAATTCTGCGTCAAATCGGGCGCGACGTGCCGCCCGAAACCGCCTTTCGCGCCGTCACCGGTCTGGGGCAAAACCAAATCTGGAATCGCTGGAGCCAGGAAGGAATTCGATAGCAAGGGAGACGGCATACGGAATACGGGAGCGCTAAGCGCGTTTCGCATCTTCCGTCTCCCGTATTCCGTCTCCCGTATTCCTCAAAAAAATGCTTTTACCCATTCGCATCTGGGGCGACCCAGTGCTTCGCAAAAAGGCGGTGGCGGTCGATAAATTGACGCCCGCCGATAAAAAACTCATCGCCGACATGATCGAAACCATGAACGCCGCCGACGGCGCCGGACTCGCGGCGCCTCAGGTCGGGGTTTCGCGGCGCATTTTCGTGTTTCGCATCGGCGACGAAACTCACGCGCTCATCAATCCCAAAATCGTGCGGCGCGAAGGCCAATGCACCGGCGATGAAGGCTGTCTTTCGATTCCTGGCGTGCAGGCGCGCGTCAAACGCGCCAAGCGAGTGGTCGTCACGGGGCGCGATGCCAAGGGCAAGCCGGTCGAATGGGAACTTGAAGACAGCGACGAAACGGGCCGCGCCGCGACCTGTGTGCAACACGAAATCGATCATCTCGACGGCGTGATGTATTTGCAGCGCGCCATTCCCGATTCGATTTCCTGGCTCATCGAAGGCGTGGACGACGAGGGCGAGGACACGATTCTGATGAAAAAAACCACGCCCGACGCCATCGCCGCCGCCTACAAAGCCCGCAAATTCCCGCCCGATACCCACGTCCCTGATGTGCTGCGCGAACGGGTGGAGAGAAATTCGAGGCAATAGGCAACAGGCAATAGTGAAAGTGAAAACGAGCACTTTTGCGCCCCGCTTTACTATTGCCTGTTGCCTGTTCCCTATTGCCTCTAAACCATGAAAATTGCTTTTATGGGCACGCCTGCGCTCGCAGTGCCGTGCCTGGAAACTCTGGCGCGCGACCACGAAATCATCGTCGCCGTGACGCAGCCCGATAAAATCGGCGGGCGCGGGCACGAACTGCTCGCTTCGCCGGTCAAAAAACGCGCGCTCGAACTCGAAATCTCCGTTTTGCAGCCGGAGCGGGCGCGAAATGAGGAATTTATCGCGCAACTGCGCGAGTTTTCGCCCGACGCGATTGCCGTTGTGGCTTTCGGCCAGATTTTGCCGCGCGAAGTTTTGGAAATGGCGCCGCGCGGGTGTGTCAACCTCCATTTTTCGCTGCTTCCGCGCTGGCGCGGCGCGGCGCCGGTGCAATACGCGATCTGGCACGGCGACAAAACCACCGGCGTGACCACGCAGTGGATGGCCGAAAAACTCGACGCGGGCGACATCATTCAACAACGCGAAGTCGAAATTCAAGACGGCGAAACCTCCGGCGAGCTTTTGGAGCGCCTGACGGGAATCGGCGCCGAAGTTTTGCGCGAAACCTTCGGGCTTCTCGAAAAGGGCACCGCGCCGCGCACGCCACAGGAGGAAAGCGGCGTCACGTTTTGCCCGCAAATCAGGAAGGAAATGGCCGAAATTGACTGGTCGAAACCAGCCCTTGAAATCGTCAATTTGATTCGCGCCATGAACCCCTGGCCGACGGCGCAAACGGGTTTTGGCGGCGCGCCGCTTAAAATCTGGCGCGCGCAGGTCGAGGCGGGAAACGGCGCGGCGGGAACGGTTTTGGAAGCTGGAAAACAGGGCGTTCTCGTCGCGTCGGGGGCAGGCGTGGTCAGGGTCTTGGAAGTTCAGGCGGCGGGTAAAGCTCGCATGAACGCGGGCGACTGGGCGCGGGGCGCGCGCTTGGAAGTGGGAGATTCGATGCGGTAATTGTAAACCTCCCCTGCCCCCTCCTTCGTAAACGGATGGTGAGGGTTGGGAATTTCAACACAGAGAACACAGAGAAACAGAGGGCCACAAAGATTTTTTGAGAAGTTTCAAGCGAAATCCCCTTTGAAAAGTCCTCTGTTCCTCTGTGTTCTCTGTGTTGAAATTCCCAACCCTCACCATCCGTTTACGAAGGAGGGGGCGGGGAAGGTTTCCAACCTTGCGGCCACCCCAATTTTCCAAATGCCCGAAATCCACCCCAAAACTCTCGCGCGCCGCGCCGCGATGCTCGCCCTCGTCGCCTCGGAGCGCGAGGCGTTCACAACGGGCGATTTCGCATCTCTCGAAAGCGATGTGCGCCCTTTCGCGCGCGAGATTTATTCGGGAACGCTGCGCCACCGCGCGCGCCTCGACTGGACTTTAGCGCCCCTGCTCCAAAAACCGCTCGCCAAACTCGATGCGCCCGTGCGCGCCGCGCTGCGACTGGCGCAATACGAAAAAATTGCGCTGCAAACCCCCGACCGCGCCCTCGCCAACGAATACGCGGGCTTGATGAAGGGCGAAAAATTGGCCTCGGCGACTGGTTTCGTCAACGCCATCACGCGCCGTCTGGCTTCCGAGTGGCGCGCCTCGAACGATCTTTCCATCGAATTTTCTCATCCGAAATGGCTGGTCGAGCGCTACCTGAAGCGCTTCGGCCCGAACGAAACCGCCGAGATTCTGCGCGCCAATAATCAAATCGCGCCACTCTGTTTGCGCGTCAACACGCTCCAAACCACGCGCGACGAGATGCTGAATCAAATTTCGGGCGCGACAAGCGGAAATTTATCGCCCGACGCGCTCCTTTTGGAACGGGGCGACGCGACGGCGCTGCCGCAGTGGAAAAAAGGACAAATCATCGCCCAGGACGAGGCGGCGCAGTTGGTTTCCCTTCTCGCGGCGCCGGCCGCGGGCGATTTCGTCATCGACGCCGCGAGCGCGCCTGGCGGAAAAACCACGCATCTGGCGCAAATCATGGGCGATGCGGGTCGAATTCTGGCCCTCGACAGCGCGCCGCCTCGTTTGGAGATGGTGCGCGACAACGCGACTCGATTGGGAATCTCGTGTGTCGAAACCCGCGCCGGAGATTTTCGGGGTCTCGCACCGCAACTGGAGCGCGAAACGGGGGGCGCCGATGTGGTTTTGCTCGACGCGCCCTGTCTGGGAACCGGCACGCTGCGCCGCCGCCCCGACGCCAAATGGCGCAAAACGGCGGCGCAGTTGGAGCAGCTGCTTGAGTTGCAACGCGAATTGCTCGACGCCGCCGCGCCGCTCGTCAAAGTGGGAGGCGCGCTGGTTTATTCGACCTGCTCGCTTGAAATCGAGGAAAATCAGGGGCAAATCGAGGCGTTTCTGGCTCGTTTCCCGCATTACGAAACTGAAATGGCGCCCGCTTTTCTGGCGCCCGCCGCGACGCAGGAGGGGTTTTTGAACACCTTTCCGCACCGTCACGGCAGCGACGGGATGTTCGCCGCCAAACTGCGCCGCAGAGTGTAAATTGGTATCAGTCAACTCAGGCTGCTCGCTCTGATGTCTGGATGGGTCAAAAGGGAACACAGATGAACCGGATGAAAAGGATAAACACGGATAATTTTCTGGAAGACATCCGTGTTTATCCTCTTCATCCGGTTCATCTGTGTCCCCAAAAACGCGACGGGTTAAAAATCAAATTATGGGTATCGTGGTTTCGACCGGCGCCAAAGCGCCCAAAATTTCGCCCGAAGAGCACAAAGAACGGCGGCGCCTGATGCGCTCGCTGACGTTGGGCGGCGTCGCCCTGCTGGGGCTGCTCTTCGTGCTTTTGCTGCGCATGCTGGCTTTCGAGGGCGTGCTGATTACTTCGGGGTCGATGCAGCCCACGCTTTATCGCGGCGATTACACCCTGGTCGATCACCGCGCGGCTTTGCAGGGTTCGTGGCGGCGCGGCGATGTGGTGCTCTTTGAAGCGCCCGCCTCGTGGAAGGGGCCAGGCGCGAGCCTGGTCAAGCGCATCATCGGGCTGCCTGGCGAAGAGATCGTCGTGTTTCGCGGGCGCGTTTACATCAACAAAAAGCTCCTGAGCGAAGGGTATCTGGCCGACAGTCCCGACGCTCAGGATACGCTTTCCATTGTGCTGGCGCCGGATCACTATTATGTGATGGGCGACAACCGCAATTTTTCCGACGACTCGCGCGAAAACGGCCCCATTTCAGAAAAGGATATTCGCGGGCGTATCCAAATGATTTTGTGGCCGATGTCGCGCTTTGGCAATCTGTAACTTTCACTTTATTCGGACGAAGCGATGGGAGGAACCGGCAAAGTGGAAGACTGACGCGGTGGCGCAGGTGCGCGAAATGTCCAGAAGCGTGCCGCCGAAAAATTCCAGATCACCACGATGGGGATGGCGCACAGCTTGACCAAAATCAAAGTGCGGGGGTCGGGATTGGCGGCGTGAACGAGTTGGCCGGTCAGGAGCACCAAAAACACTTTTTGCAGGCCCAGATTGAGCGCCCAGCCGATCACATTGGTGACGAAAAATTTGGGATATTGGTTGCGGGCCGCGCCTTGGTGGGCCTGAAATGTCCACAAGCGGTTCCAGATGAAGCCGTTGGTGACGCCAAAACAAAATGCGATGGTTTGCGAAACATACCAGGGCATCTGAGGCAATGCATTGAGCAAAAAAGCGTAGATGCTGAGGTCGATGGCGGTGCTGGACGCGCCGACGATGCAAAATTTAACGAGTTGACGCATAAATAAATCGAAGAGCAGTTTAGAATAGACCTCCCGCCCCAGTCTTGAAATCGCATGAAAGCCCTTCTTTCGCGGCCCAGCGCGCCGCTTTTTCTGCTCGCGGCGCTGTGCCTGGCATTTTGGAGCCGCGTGCTGCTGACCGATCAGGTTTTACTGCCTGGCGCGATGTTGCGCGGTTTCGCGCCCTTCGGAAGCGACCCCAACGCGCCCTGGACGATTTTGCAGTGGGACGCACTGGCGCAGTATTTTCCCTGGCGGCATTTCGCGGCGCAAAGTCTGCGCGGCGGCGAAATTCCGCTCTGGAACCCGTTTCAATTTTCCGGCACGCCGTTTCTGGCCAACGCGCAGAGCGCGGTTTTATATCCATTAAATCTGCCGTTCTGGATTTTCGATACGGCGCGTGCTTTTGGCATCTCGGCGTTTTTGCACTCGATTCTTGCGAGCTTCGCCACCTATTTTCTGGCGCGGCGCTGGAATTTGAGCCGCGCCGCCGCCACCGTCGCGGCGGTGATTTACACGTTTTGCGGCTATCTGAGCGCCTGGGCCTTGCTGCCCACGCTGTTCGCGACCGCCTCGTGGCTGCCGCTTTGCCTTCTGCTCTTTGAATTGGCCAGCGACGACGAAACAAATGGCGCGGCGAGTTTTTTCCTCGCGCTGGCACTGAGTTGTGCGCTTCTGGCGGGCCACGCTCAAATTTTCTTCTACATTTTGCTGGCCCTGGCGCTGCGCCAGCCATTTTTAAAGCGCAAATGGCGCGGTCTGGCGATTTTGTGTGGCGCCACGCTTCTGGCGCTGAGTCTGGGCGCCGCGCAGCTTTTGCCGACGCTCGAACTGGCACGGCTGGGCCATCGCGCCGGCGGCCCACCCACGCTCGCCGACTGGGAATTCTGGAAGCCGCGCGCGCTGCAAGGCGCCGAGTGGCCCTCGCTGCTCTTTCCGAACTGGCCGATGAGCGGGGGCAGTTTGAACGAAAATTTCGGTTATCTGGGCGTGGGCGCGCTCGGACTGGGAATGCTGGGTGTTTTTTGGGGAATAGAAGCAAGGAAGAAGAGAAGAGAGAAAGAAAAATTTTCCTTACTCTCCTTGTTTTCTTCTATGCCCAAAAATTACGCCTTCACTTTGGCGATTTTCGGCTTGCTTTACGCACTGGCCACGCCGGTTTCGCAGTTTTTCTTTTTCAACGCGCCTGGCGTGTCGCAAATGGGTGGAACGGGGCGTGCCCTCTTGTTGTGGAGCCTGGGCGTGGCGCTTCTGGCGGGATTTGGCCTCGATTTGGGACGTTCCAAAATTAAAAGCGCGGTTTTTCCCGTCATGGCGCTGCTTTTGGTGAGCGCCGAACTGTTTTTCAACGCGTTTTCGACCCAGCCCACCGCGCCGCGCGCCGCGATTTATCCCCCGACCCAACTCACGACTTTTCTGGCTCGCAACAGTGGCCCCAACGCGCGGGTTTTGTTCGTCACGCCTAAAAATGCGTGGCTGCCCTCTGAAAACTTGGCGCGCGGTGGGCGCAATCATCCGCCAGGCGTTTTGCCGCCCAACGGCGCGATGGTTTATGGCATTCACGATGTCAACGGCTACGATTCGCTTTCGCCGCGTGTCTATCGCGCCTGGGTGGGCGGCGAAGCGGGTGGGCCGTCGCCACAATTCAACGGCAACATGGTTTTGTTGGAAGCGCCTTCGCCGGCGCTGCTCGATTCGCTTGCCGTGCGCTATGTCGTAACCTTGCAAGGCGAAGCGCCCCTCAGGTCAGGGCAAAAAATCTTTTCTGCCAATGGCGCTGATGTCTATCAACGCGAAATCGGCGGGGCGCTGCGCGCCAGTGGCGCCAGTTTCACCCCAGGCTGGAAGGCGGGCAGGTATCAGCCAGAAACCTTTCGCCTGGGCGGCTTCATTGCGTTGTGCGCGCTTGGATTTGTGAGTGCTGTGCTGATTTTCAAGCGCAAAACCGCACTTGAAGCAGAGGTATGACGAATATTTGGCGACGAAATCTTTTTGGCAACTTTTGTGCTTCTAATAAATTCACAATCAAAAAATCCTCTGGACGTAAAGCGCCCTTGAACCGAAGTGGTGACGGCACGTTTAAGGGCACAACAAACACCACCATGCAATTCTCCTCCTCCCCCTGCGACAGCAAAGCCGTCCCCAGGCGCGGCTCCGGATTCACGCTCGTGCAAGTTCTGCTTGTTATCGCCGTGATCGGACTTCTCTCTTCGATTCTGATCGGCCAATTCGCACGCGGGCGCGCTTCAGTGCGCCGCGTCGAGTGCGACGTCCATCTCAAAGAGATTGCCATGGCACTCGATACCTTTCGCCAGGAAACGGGCCGTATGCCCGCCACTCTGGCCGAGTTTCAGCAAAAGGGCTACATCCCGATGGACTCGCTGCGCTGTTCTGCCGACCCAAATTTGGCGAAAGGCGACCAAGAGGAGTCCTACACTTCGTATGGGGATTTTTATCTGATCCGCGAGCCGCGCGACAGCGGCGACTTGCCGGTCGCGGTGTGTCCTTATCATGAGGGCGAGGGTTCGCATGGCGCCCAGGCTTTCAAAGGCGGCTACACCAACCAATACGCTGCGCGTCCTGCCACTCTCGCGGTGGGCGATTTTTCGGGAGTTGTCACCATCGAGCGGCCTGGCAAAGGCGTTTTGGAGCTTCCCACGGGCAGCCCGCTCCAACTGCGCGGCGGCGACCGCATCCGAACCGGCGCCGGTGAAGCCACCATCCGTTTCGCCGATGGTTCCAACGCCAATATCATGGCCAATACCGAAATGAGCGTGATGCAGTCCTACGTCGACGGACGGCGCGGCGGCCCGATGTTCACCTTAGTGCGTCAGTTTACGGGACGTGTCAACTACTACGTCAAGCCAGGCAACAGCTTTGACGTGGCCACCCCAACCGCAACGGCGGGCGCTCTGGGAACTCGATTCACCATTTATTTGGCTCCCAGCCTCAATGTCCCCGAGGGCGTGTTGGAAACCTTTCTGACGGTTCAGGAACACACCGTGGCACTGAGCACCGTCAAGCGCACCATCAACGTCACCCGTATTCCGTCTCTACCCGAAGTAACAGTAGCAGCCCATGGACCTGCCGCCGACAACAGCCCGCGCAGTCCACGTCCTGGGCAAGGACGCGGCAACAACAACAACAACAACAACAACAACAACAACGACAATAACAACAACGAGGACAATAACAACAACAACAACAATAACAACAATAACAATAATAACAATAACAACAACAATAACAACAACAACAATAACAACAACAACAATAACAACAACAATGATGACGACGATTGAGCCTGCAGTGAGGCTTTCTAAGACCACTGTTTCTGGGAATATCCAATGATGTCGCGTTCCCGCTCCAACCCTGTCCTGCGTGCAGGACAGGGTTTGTTGTTAGGCGCTCTGTGCGCCCTTTTCCTCTTCATCATCGACGGGTTCGGTGTTTTTCACGGCCTGGAGCGAAACAGCCTCGACACGCTGTTCAACGCGCGTGGCATCGTCTATCCCTCGCCAAACATCGTCATCGTGGAAGCTGACGATTCGACTATAAAGGACTATCCCCTGCCCATCCCGCGCGGTGTTTATGGCCAGTTGGTCGATCAGTTGACGCAGGCAGGAGCCAAAACCATCGCTTTCGACGTGATGTTTCCGCGCCGTTCCAAATCACCCCACCAGGACGCGAAACTAATCGCCTCCACGCAGGCGTCGGGACGGGTTATTCATTCCGCAGCGTTTTTCTTCAAACCGCAGCAAGACCTCTCCCTCGGGGTGGGAAATCCCGCCAATGCCAGTCTTATTCTGCCGCGCTTTCGCATTCCCACCCAGGGCGCAATGGCTCCCACGACGGTGTGGGGCACCGCCGCCATGCCCGAGCTGCAAAAAGCGGCTGCCGGTCTGGGCCTTATCAACGCGCCCCCCGATGTCGACGGTGTCCTGCGTCAAGTCCACAACATCCTCGGCTTTCGAGGCGGTCAGGCTCCCACTTTGCATCCCTCGCTTGCGCTGGCCGCCGCAGCGCATTTTCTGGACGTCAAACCAAACCAGATCGTGGCTGGCCCTCATGAAATCGTGCTCCCTGCCGCCAGTGGAACCCGTCACATTCCACTGGATATGGACGGACGCACCTGGGTGAACTGGATTGGGCCGCACAAATCTTTTGCGACTCATACTCTGAAAAATGTTTTGGCTGGCCGTGTGCCCGCTTCGGAATTCAAAGGCAAAATTGTCCTGATTGGCGTCACCGCCGCCGGTTCGACGGAGATTCGGCCCACTCCATTCTCATCCATCGACGCGGCGGTTACCCTGCAGGCCAACGCCATCAACGATATTTTGCTGGGGCGCAGTCTGCGTCCGGCATCTTTGCTGACGAAGCTGCTGCTCATCCTGGCGTTTCCGGCCCTGATTGGCGCCATCGCGTTTCGCTGGAATTCCAGAGTGAGTGGACTCGCCACTCTGATGCTTTGCATCGCGCTGTGGTGCACAGCTTTGTTTTGCCTGTCGCGACTCAATTATTACCTGCCGGTTGCTAATGCCCTCGCAGGAGGAATGCTGGCGTGGAGCGTCAGCATCGCCTTTCTTCAACTGGAAGATGCCAGACAGCTGCGTCGCGCCGAAGAGCGCTATGCCCTCGCGGTGCGCGGCGCCAACGACGGCCTGTGGGACTGGGATTTGAAAACCGGTGAAATTTACTATTCGCCGCGCTGGAAGTCGATGCTGGGCTACGAGGACAATGAAATTGGGGCGGGAATCGACGACTGGTATAGCCGCGTTCACCCCGACGATTTGAGCCGCATGAAGGCGCAGCTCGAAGCCCATCTAAGCAGCGGCGAAGCCCACTTCGAAAGCCAGCACCGCATGGAGCATCGCGACCGGCACTGGGTCTGGGTATTGTCGCGCGGCCTGCGCGTGTGCGACGCGACCGGACAGCCCACGCGCATGGCCGGTTCGCAAAGCGACATAACGCAGCAAATCGAGGCCAACGAACAGTTGGAGCGCAACGCCTTTTATGACGGCCTCACCGGTCTTCCCAATCGCGCCCTGTTCATGGATTTGCTGGGCCGCGCCCTGACGCGGACACAGCGTCGCAAGGGACATTACTTCGCGGTGTGCTTCCTCGACCTCGACCGCTTTAAAACCATCAACGACAGTCTGGGGCATGGCAACGGTGATGCCCTGCTCGTCAACGTCGCGCGGCGCCTCGAATCGTGTCTGCGTCCTGGCGATACGGCGGCGCGTCTGGGCGGCGACGAATTCACCATTTTGCTCGACGACATCATCGACGCCGGAGACGCCACCCGCATCGTGGAGCGCATCCAGTCCACGCTTTCAGAGCCGTTTACGCTCGGCGGCCAGGAAATCTTTTCCACGTCCAGCATTGGCATCGCCCTGAGTTCAGCCGATTACCGCAACCCCGAAGACCTGCTGCGCGACGCCGACACCGCGATGTATCGCGCCAAGTCGCTGGGACGCGCGCGCCACGCCATTTTCGACGAAGCCATGCACGCCGAGGCCCTGCTCTCGCTGCGCCTCGAAACCGACCTGCGCCGCGCCCTGGAACGCCAGAACTTTCTGGTGTATTACCAGCCCATCGTCCATCTCGAATCCGGCAAAATCACTGGTTTTGAAGCTTTAGTGCGCTGGCAGCATCCCGAACGGGGCATGATCTCACCAGGCGAATTCATTCCGCTCGCCGAAGAAACCGGCCTCATCATCCCTCTCGACCATTTCGTGCTACGCGAGGCCTGCACCCAGGTCAAGCTCTGGCAGGATCTGTTTCCCCAGCGCCACCTCACCATCAGCGTCAACTTATCGAGCAAACAGTTCGCGCAGCCCGACCTCATCCCGCACATTCAAGGCGTGCTCAGAGACACCGGTTTGTCGCCGGAGTCGCTCAAACTGGAAATCACCGAGGGCGTTTTGATGAATAACCCCGACAGCGCCGCCAGTATGCTGCATCAGCTCCGCGACTCGGGAATTCGGCTTTCCATCGACGATTTCGGGACGGGCTACTCTTCCCTGTCGTATTTGCACCGTTTTCCGCTCAATACGCTCAAAGTCGATCAATCGTTCGTGCGCCGTATGCAGCCCAACGGCGAAAACTCCGAGATCGTGCTCACCATCGTCAATCTGGCGCGCAACCTCAACATGGACGTCATCGCCGAGGGCATCGAAACCGAAACCCAGATGGAGCAGCTGCGCGACATCTTGTGCGATTACGGCCAGGGCTACTTTTTCGCCAGGCCCCTCACTTGCAACGACGCGCACAGTCTGCTTTCGAGCAATACCAACTGGAGTTCTCGTTCTCTCGAAGCGGCGAGCGAAGCGTTGGAAGCGGCCCCCGCAATCGCCTAAAAACAAAAAGGCCACGTCGAGATTTGATCTCGGCGTGGCCTTTGATTGAAAAGTGTGCCTGGAAGGATTCGAACCTCCGGCCTTCTGATCCGTAGTCAGACGCTCTATCCAGCTGAGCTACAGGCACATTTCCGGTGATGTGCACCAGGGCGCCCGAAAAATATTACCGGAATAACCGCCCAGCGTCAACCGCTTTCCCAAACACAGCGAATAAATTCGCCGCAGCAACGACGCGAAGTCCGCCTGCGCGGACTGAAGCCCCAACCTGCGAAGGCAGGTTTCGCGTCGTTGTTGGCGGCGAATTTATTCGCTGCACTCAACGCACGCCCAGCAGCAAATCAATCACTAACTGGTCGAGTTTTTCATACGGCAAAGAACGGCTCGTGAGCGCCCCCACATCGAAACTCTGATTCTTGATTGCCTCGGCGGAGTCTTTAGAATAGCCGCCCGCGAACGCCGAAGCGCCGCCGCCGTTGAGTTCGCTCACAATCGCTTGAATTTCGGAATCGGCGTTGAACTGGCGCGCTTTTTCGGCCAGCACCAGATACGTCCTCATGCAGCCTCTGGCGAAATTCCACACGTCATCGGCGTCCGAGGTGCGGAGCGCGTGAGCGTCGAAATGCTTCGGGCCGGCGTAATTATTGTCTTCCAATAATTTGACGAGATAGAAATTGCCCTTCAAATCTTCGGCGCCAAAACGCAAATCCTGGTCGAAACGGCCAGGTTTCTGGCCGTTGAGGTCGATGTGAAACAGTTTTCCGGCATCGATGGCCTGCGCGATGTTGTGAACGAAATTGAGGCCCGCCATGGTATCGTGGGCGAATTCGGGGTTGACACCCACGTTTTCGGGGTGGTCAAGCGTGGCGATAAAGCCCAGCGCATGGCCCGTGGTGCCCAGATAAATATCGCCGCGCGGCTCGTTGGGTTTGGGTTCGAGCGCGATTTTAAAACCGTAGCCCTGCTCCATCTGATAGGCGTTGAGGAAATTGAGCGCCTCGCGGAACCATTTGAGCGGTTCGAGCGGGTTTTTGGCGCCATCGACTTCACTGCCTTCGCGCCCGCCCCAGAAAACGTAGGTTTCGGCGCCAAACTCGGCGCCCAAATCCATGGCGCGCATGGTTTTCTGCACCGCGTAGGAACGCACCTTGGGGTCGCTGGAAGTGAACGCGCCGTCTTTGAAAATCGGCTGCGTAAACAGATTCGTCGTCGCCATCGGCACTTTCATGCCGCTTTCATCGAGCGTCTTCTTGAACTGCGAAACGATGTTCTCGCGCGTGGCGGCGTCGGAGCCAAAAGGCACCAGGTCGTCGTCGTGAAAGTTGACGCCGTAAGCGCCCAGTTCGGCCAGCTTGCGAACGGAGTCGTTGGGATCAACAACGGCGCGCGTGGGTTCGCCAAAAGGATCGCGGCCAGGGTTGCCGACGGTCCAGAGGCCAAAAGTGAAACGGTGTTCGGGTTTGGGTGTGTAATCGCTCATAATTTTTCTCGCAAAAGCAAAAGACAGGGCGATTTTACCCAAACCAAAAACGCCGCGCGAACTTCGCGCGGCGTTTTTTCGGTTTGGGCCCTTAAACCAGACTGCTGTGTCCGTTAGAAAGAGTGATATGCTTTCCAGTGGACATGGTAAGCCGTGTCCCTACGAACCGTGCGATTATTAAGTCCACAACAATGTAGGGCCACTATGAATAAAAAAGCGAAAAGCAAAGATGATCCCAACTGGCTATTAAATTCCGTCTGCTTCCTGATTCCACTTGTAATTTTTTACCTTTGGGTGAAGCGAATTCTGCCATTTGAGTTTTGGTTATCTTGGTTTTTGTCGATATTGTTCTTTTTTGTTTTCGCTTCAATGATAGTCCTTTCCAGAGAGCCATCTCGGAGATACAGACAAGTTGCGTGGTCTTTATTGATTGGTAGTTTGACTCCTGCTGTTCTTTTATTCCTTTTCTTTATTGGCCTTCTTTGGGCATATCGCAAAGGATCATAACTAATACAAACAAAAAACCACGAGAAGACTCCTCTTCTCGCGGTTTTTCCACTCTCTGATTCTCAACCATGCGCGCCGTTAAGCAACACTTTGTTGTCGCCGAGCGCAACCGGCGTATCTTCAAACGGGTCATCTCCCACTTCAACGGCTTCTTCCTTCATGCGAAAGCCGCACATCGCCTCGCCGCTTCCCGAATGGCCGCAAATCCAGCCCGCGCCGCTTTTGCCGCGCACATACTTCGCCGGAATGCCGCAATCGCAGTGAATAGCGTCGTCCTCGAATTCCTCGACGGGAGCCGCCACCGGCGTCACTTTTTTCTCGAATTTGGGCGCCGCTTTGGGAAGCGCGACCTCGCGCGCCACGCCGCCATCGGTGAGCCAGTTTTTGAGGCGCAGCGCGATGTCTTTGCCCGCTTTGTTGAAAACCGCGCCGGCAATCGCCGGACAGCGCGTTTTGCCTACCACCAGATTATTTTCGCTGTCAATATCGGCCACCACATCGAATTCGTATTCCAGACCGTCGCGCTGCACCGGCGCCATGCCGACTTTTCGCACCGATGTTTTGCCGGTTTTGGGGTCTTTTTCCTGCACGTATTCGGTTTTGGCGCGCATGGTAGCGATGATGTGGATTTTGGCGCCAATAATGGTGTCCACCATCGCGTTGTGAAGCGGCGTCACGTCGCGCCAGGCGCCGAAATTGTTGCCGCTCTGCGCGCGCCGCGAAGCCCGATCCACCAGTTCCAAAGCGCCGTCTTTTCCGGCCCAGGCGTGCGAGAGCGAATCCAGAATGATGACATCGTAGCCCGCGCTTTCGGCGGCTTCGATGGCGTCGATGTAGGTTTTGGGGCTGAAAGTTTCCGGCTCCATCACGTCGAACTCGAACAAATCCGAGTATTTGGACGCCGATCCGCGTTCGGTGTCCAGAACCGCGATTTTATTGCCCAGATGCGAGGCAATCGAAAGCGCCGTGTAGGTTTTGCCCGCGCCCGCGACGCCAATCAGCGCCATGCGAAGCCGCGCGCTCTTTTTGGTGGCCTTTTGAAATGTCATGCTCATAAAAAAACTCCTCGAACTGCGATGAATGTCTGCCAAAGGGAGAAACAATCTCGCAGCGCGCTCAAACGGAGCGCGCTGCGGCGAACTTCGCCCAGTATAACGGGTTCACTCGGTTAAGTGAAGTCAATATCAGGAAATTTTCAAACCAAAAAACCCGCCGTGTCAGGGCGGGTTCAGGGATTCCGGCAGAGGGATCTTGTTAGACAGGCCATCCTCAGCAGATCATAGCACGCTTTCCGGCGGGGCCGTGCGCGATAGGATTGGGGCCGATCCAACGCTCATCGATGGGGTCGTGGGCGCTCTGGTAGCGCGAATCGCTGGAAAGGCGGATGCAGTTGGACTGGTTATCCAGCGAGGCATGGACGGTAAAAATGGAGAACATCAGCAAATCGCCGGCGCGAAACTCGGCGGTCAGCCAGCGACCGCCCAGGGCTTCGCGCAGTTTGAACGGCTGGTTGGAAAGCCAGCCCATTTCCCGAATGTTGCCGCCGCCGCCCATGCCGGTATATCCGGCGCCGACGCGGTTTTCGCAAAAAGCGTCCACGTCTTTGGTCGAGTAGTTTTCGCGCAGTTTTTGGTGGCGGTGCGAATTTTCCAGCACCATGAGGCCGCCGGTTTCGAGGGACACGTCGCCGATGGGCGTCCACGAGGTGAAGAGTTTGTGGGTGCCGCGATTCATGTAAACCGCGTCGGTGTGCGGCGGCGTGCCAAGCCCAGGCGCGATGGCGCGAAACCAGGTGTTGTCGAAGTGACGCACCGGCGAGTCCAGAAACCGCTCGTAAAACGCCATCATGGGGCCGTCGTAGAGCACCTTCATGAGTTCGGGGCACCAGCTTCCGACTTCGTGCAAAAAAGTGATTTTGCTGTTCGACTGGGCAATACAGTCCAGGTCTGGGGTGCCAGGCATCAAATGCCCCTCGGCGCGCAGGTGCTCCGCGATTTTGAGGCGCGCATCGAGCACTTCATCCCGATTCAAAAGACCAGGCAAGAACAAATAACCGTCCTCTTCCATGCGGGCGCGCAAAGCCGCCCCATCGAAGTCCAGGGCCGACGAATCGCGCAGATCGCCGAACTTTTCGGGCGAAGTGTCGAGGGGCACGCCCAGAGCTGTCAGGTTTGCAGTTGGGGTCACAACGCTCATGAGAACCTCTTCTTAAACGGAGGAGTTAACGCAGCTAAGAATTTCTGTAAGCCCCGCTTGGACAAAACGGGAGTAAACGATTCAACTGTGTAAGTCCTAAAACAAAAAGAAGTTTAACTCTCTGGTGCCCAACTCAAATAAAGTTATCGAACGAATAAAGAACTGGCGCGCCAAACGCCGCGCGAAGGGGCCGCGCGGCGTTGGCAAACAACAAACTGCGCCTGGAGGGATTCGAACCCCCAACCAAGGCATTATGCATCCCACTTCGCCTTTCGACGCCCGAAAACTCGCTTGGAGATTCGGTTCGTGGTCTGGACTATCTCTTCTCCCGCTGAAAAACTGCTTTTCAACGTTCGTCCGCCGTTTAGTCTCTGCACCTTCCTCGCTTTCGATTTCTCAAACGTGAGGCTTGGCTCAGGATTACCATCCGCCTTTCGACGCTTAGGCTTCCCTGAATTTGACGGATTCTACCGGATTGTTCCGGCAACCCCAAAGAAGGTCTCTTATGGAAACTGTATTTTCCACTTAGAACACCCTCTTCCTTTGAGTGCCCTGCTCCAACCCTTGAGCTACAGGCGCGAGCCAGAGTTATTTTAGCGAAAGCGGTTCAAGTCTCGCCAAACAACTGATCCAGACCCGAACCTTTGGCCTTTTTGCGCAGTTTTCGCAGCGCGCGCAGTTCGAGTTCATGCACCCGCTCGCGCGAAATGCCCAGAATTTTGGCGACATCTTCCGAAGCGCGCGAACCCGACGCGGCGTGCTCACCCAGACCAAATCGCATCTGCACAATGAGTTTTTCGCGCTCGGACAGTTCTTCCAGTAGCGTGCTGAGACCGGCGGCAACTTCCTGACGCGCGGCGCTGTTTTCGACGGCTTCACTTGAATCGTCGGCGAGACTTTCGCCCAGTTCGGAGCCTTCCTCATTGCCGCCCGATGGCGAATCGAGCGAAAGAGGCTGCGCGGCGGCGCGCTGGGCTTCTTCGATCTGGGCAATCGAAAGTTTGGTGAATTCGGACAGTTCCTGACGCGAAGGCGTGCGGCCCAACTGCTGGGTGAGCTGGCGCTGGCCGGCCTGCATGGTTTGAATCGCGTTGTAAAGCTCGCCCGATAAGGTCATGGAGCGCGAATGTTCGTTGATGGCGCGATTGAGCGCGCGGCGAATCCACCACGTCGCGTAGGCGCCGAAGGTTTTTTTCGATTCGGGGCGGTAGCGCGAAACCGCGTCGAGAAGGCCCAGATTGCCTTCCTGAAGCAAATCGGCGGTCGAAAGCGTGGTGCGCGGCGCGGCGTGTTTGGCGAGATGCACGACCAGGCGCAAATTGGATTCGACGAGTTTGTTTTGCGCCTCGTGAATCGCTTCGGCATCGCCGTCGCGCGCGATGCGGGCCAGTTCGCGCTCTTCTTCGGGCGAAAGGCGCGGAATGGCGCCCATGCGGTCGAGATAAAGCTTGAGCGCGTCTTCGACGGGCGTGAATTCGTCGTCGAGTTCGTCGCCGGTCTCGCCCGCGAGCCTCGCCACATCATCCACATCGGTGGACTCGATTTCATCAAGCTGCGCCAGAAGCGCATCGAGATCGGCGTTTGACGTGCCTGACGGTTTCGCCGCACTTTTCGGAGGCTTGGGCGCGCTTGGAGCAACTTTCTCCTCCGTTCCTCCGCTCCTCCGCTCCTCCGCTGGCGCGGCGTCGGACACCGCGATGGCGCGTTTTTCGAGGGTTTCGAGCAGTTCATCGACATCGTTTTCATCGAGTTCGAGGTCGATGAGCAGGTCGTTGATTTGAGAAAAAGAAACCTGCCCGTCGAGCGCGCCTTGATTCAAAAGCTCGCGCACGGCGCTTTGAGAGAGTAAAGGAGAATCGGCCATAAAAAGTCGGGAAGTTGAAAATTGAGACCTTGCACGCGCCCAAGATTCGTGCCGCGAAAAGGGTTTTGTGTTGAAGGGCACAGGTGCTATACTGGGGAGTCCCTTTTTGGGGAGAAAAATCCCATGCCTCTTGATAACCTTAGCGAACTCAAACGCCGCGTGCCTGGCGGAAAATACACCCTCGCCCGCGCCATTGCCGAACGCGCCCGCCAACTCCAAAGTGGCCAGGTGATTCCGCTTGTCGAAGTGCGAACGCCCAATCCGCTCAGCGTGGCCATCGACGAAATCGTGCAGGGCAAAATCGACTTTCGCTTTGGCGACGATGTCAAAACCGACGACGAGGGCGAAGCCATCGCCGCCTCCGACGCGATGGAAGAAGTGCTGCCCATCGTGAGCGACGACGCGCCGCCGGTCAAAGCGAAAAAAGAACGCGCGCCGCGCAAAACCGCAGCCGCCAAAGAAGCGGCTGCGGCTGCCGAAGCCGCCGAAGCGCAGGCCCTCGCCGACGACGCCCCTGATGATGAAGCGTCGGCAGACGAATCCTCTGTCGCATCAGCTTAGCCCGCGACTGCTCGAAACCGCCGGATGCCCTTGCATCCGGCGGTTTTCGTTGACCGAACGCTAACGCATCCAGTTGCCACCTTTGTCTGCCTGGAGGCTAAAGCCGCCGCCACCCCACCCCGGCCTGCCCTAGCCGGCTGTATTCAGCCACCAGGTGGCCTGTNCCCATGCTTTTCGCCCCAGGTTGCCGAGGCTTTACCCGCCCGGCAGACAAAGGTGGCAACTTGGATTAGTTACCACCTGATTTCGATTGACTGCGCCGCACGCCGCAATGCCACCGTGTCATTCCAGTCCAGAAACGGCACTTGTCCCCAGATCGGGACAGCGGATTGATAGCTGATAAATGCGGGGCTGGTTTGCGCGGCGATGTCATCGGGCGCGACCGGCGCGCTGTCGTTGAAAATAAGTCCCTTAAAACTGGCGGGCGCTTCCAGCGGCACGCTGAGGCTGAGAAGGGTGTGATTGATGGTGCCCAGAGTCCGCCGCGCCACCAGAACGACCGGCAACTGCCAGGCATTGAGGAGATCTTCGACGGTGCGAATCGCTTCGTTTTGCTCCCACATCGGCACCAGCAGCCCGCCGACGCCTTCGACAATCACCCATTCATGTTTGGCGCGCAGATGGTCGAAGCCCGCGCGCGCGATTTCGGGCCAGTCTTGCGTCGAAATTCCAGCGCGCCGCGCTGCGATGAGCGGCGCGAGCGGTTCTTCAAGGCGAAGCGGCGAAATTTCGTCAAGCGAATCACTCAAATCGAGCGTTTTTCGGAGCCACTGCGCGTCGGGCGAAACCAAAACACCGTTTTCCCAATCGCAGCCTGATGCAAAGGGTTTGTAGACGCCGCAGTCGAAGCCCATCGCGCGGATTTTGAGCGCCAGAAGCGCGGTGATGAGGGTTTTGCCGACGCCGGTGTCGGTTCCGGTGACGAAAAGGACGTTTGGAGTCATGGTTTAAGTGGGGAACGACGAGGGTTGTGTAAGCTAAAAAAGCAATATGGACATCAATTTTACCCGCCGCCGCTTTCTGGAAACTTCCGCCGCGCTTCTGGGCGTTTCCCTGGTCGGCTGCGGCGAAAAAACGCCGGAAGGCCCGACTTCGCGCCTCAACCCCGACGGCACCATCAGCCTCGCTGGTCTCAAAACGCTCTCCAACGGCACGGCGCAGCCTTTCACCTTTCCCGATGGCGAAGCGGGCCTCGTTTTCGTGACGGCGGGGGGCGAGGCGGGCGCGGTCTCGGCCAAATGCACGCACGCGGGCTGCGTCGTGGAGTGGAACGCGCCCAACAACCCCAAAATCCCCCTGCGCTGTCCCTGTCACGAATCGCTGTTCGCGCTCGACGGCAAAGTGTTGGGCGGCCCCGCCACCGCCCCGTTGAAGCGCTACTCCGTCGCCCTGAGCGGCGCCGAAGCGCAGTTGCGCGCCCTCTAACTTTTGCCTTAATGCAATGTTAAAGTGTTGGGAGTTTTCGAGATGCGCTCATTGCTCTATAATTGAGGCAGTGAGCCGATTTTCGATGCCGCATGGCTCACAATTCGCCAACGCCCCAGAGCGGAACGGCAGGTTCAAGTGCGCTGGAATCGCAAAACTATTCTCGACGAAATTCGCCAACTTCACCACGACGGTGAAGAACTCAACTACGCTTCCGCCGAAGAAAACCATCTCAATCTGGTTCGCGCGGCGGCCTGGCATCACGGCACCTGGAAAAACGCGGTCGAACAGGCCGGTTTGAACTACGAAACGGTTTCCAAATATCGCCGTTGGACGCGCGAGCGCGTCATCCAGACCATCCGCGACCACTACAAAGCGGGCCGCGACTTGTCGTGGCGCGCGATTTCCGTCTCGGTCGATCCGCCCCTGGCGGCGGCGGCGCTGCGGCCCAACATCGGCTTCGCCACCTGGCCCGAAGCGGTCACGGCGGCGGGCATCAACCACGACGAAGTGGCGCGCTACCGCCACTGGACGCCGGAGCGAGTCGTGGCTGAAATTCAGCAACTCGCCCAGCAGGGCGCGCCGCTGTCTTCCAAAATGCTGCAAAGCAACAATCAGTCGCTTTACTGCGCCGCTAAGCGCCGTTTCGAGTCGTGGGACGCGGCGCTGGCGGCGGCGGGCCTCGATCCCGACGAGGTGCGCCTGCGCCGCGCGCCCCGCGCTCCCAAGCCGCGTCGCCGCCGCGAGGGAAGCGGGCAACTCCGGCTCGAACATCTCGCAGTCTCGCCGGCAGCTTCAAAGCGAAAGGCGGGCGCGGAAACTTCTCGTCCCGCCACAACCAAAACGGCGAAGAAAGCGGAGAAACAGCCCAAAAGCCGCAAAAAAACCGCGAAAACTGGCCCCAAGCATAGTGCGAAATCAAAAAGGTAGGCGCGCTTTAGCTCAGCTTTGGAAGCGCCCTGCCTTACACTTGAAACCATGCCCCTCATCACTGTCGCGCATTCGCCCGATTCGGACGATGCTTTTATGCACTACGCGCTCGCCGAAGGCAAAATCGACGCCGGCGACATCGAATTTCGCCACGTTTTGCAGGATATCGAAACCCTCAACCGCGTCGCGGCGGAGGGGAAATACGAAGTCACCGCGCTTTCCATTCACGCCTACGCTCATCTCAGCGAGAAATACGCTTTGCTCAATCACGGCGCCTCAATGGGCGAGGCGGGGCCAGAGGGTTACGGCCCGCGTTTAGTCGCCAAGGAAAAATGGACTCCCGCGCAGGTCAAAACCGAAACCATCGCCGTGCCTGGCTTTTTGACCAGCGCTTATCTGGCGCTCAAACTGTGGGCGCCGCTCGCCGAGGTCGTTGAAATGCCCTTCGACCAGATTCTGCCCGCCATCGCGCGCGGCGAAGTGGCGGCGGGGGTTTTGATTCACGAAGGCCAACTCACTTTCGGCGCTGCGGGCGCGCATCTCATCGCCGATTTCGGGGTGTGGTGGGGGCAGGAAACCGGCGGTTTGCCGCTTCCCCTGGGCGGCAACGCCATCCGGCGCGATTTGGGCAGCGAACTGCAAACGCGGGTGTCGCATTTGCTGCGCGAAAGCATCCGCTACGCGCTCGAACATCGAGAAGAGGCGCTCGATTACGCCATCAGCTTCGCGCGCGGCCTCGAAACTGACCGCGCGCGCGCCGACGAGTTCGTGGGGATGTATGTCAACGCGCGCACGCTCGATTATGGTGACGACGGGCGCCGCTCGGTGAGGTTGTTTCTGGATCGCGGTTTTGAGGCGGGGCTTTTGCCCTTCAAAGCGGATGTTGAGTTCGTCGGTTAAAATGAGGTTGCAATCCCCCGTTTTCAAAGAGGAAATATGACCCAAACAGGCATGACCAAAGTAGGCGTAATTTTATCGGGCTGCGGCCTTCTGGACGGCAGCAACATCACCGAAGCGGTTTTGACGTTTCTGGCGCTCGACCGCAACGGCGCCGAGATCGTGGCAATGGCGCCCGACGTCGAAGCGGCGCAGACCATCAACCACTACACAGGCGCCGAAGTGCGCGGCGAAGCGCACGGCGCTCTGGCCGGAATCAGCGGCGAGGCTCGCGGCGTTCTCACCGAATCTGCGCGCCTGGTGAGAGGCAAAGTCACCTCGACCCACGAGATTTCGGCGCACGACATCGACGCGCTCATTCTGGTGGGCGGGCACGGAGCGATCAGAAACCTGTGCACCTACGCCAACGACGGCACTGCGGCTACGCTCAACACCGATGTGGAGCGCTTGGTTTCAGAGATGGCGGCGCTGGGCAAACCGTTGGGTGCGATGAGCGAAGCGACCGTCGTCGTGGCCCTGGCGCTGCAAACCCGTCAGAACGCTTCTCCGGCCATTTTAAGCGCCGGTAATGACGCCCGCCTGACGCTCGATCTCGAAGCGCTGGGCGCGCATCATCAAATCACTGCCGTCGATCAAATTTGTATTGACGAGCGCAACCACATCGTGACCACCTCCGGTTATTTGCTGGCGCACGGCCCCGCGCAGGCCGAGACGGGCATCAACAAACTGGTCGAACACGTCCTGAGCATGACGCGCGAAATGAGCGCGGCTCTGGGCGGAGGCGCCTCCGTTTCGGGCTGAGGGGCGACTCCCCATCGAGAAAAACCCGACCAAAACGGCCCGTCAATTTTTCAATTGACGGGCCGTTGAGTTGAGCAGTTTCAGCGCAGTTTCAGGGTTTTAATTACCGCAAGCGAGTTTTGGCGCCCACCGGAATAATCGCTCATGTTCCACATTTTCTGCCCCCTCCCGAACATATAGGAGCGCATGGGCTGACCAACCATCGCCGTTCTCATGCTGGCGCCGACGCCGGCCCTGCCATTCACTTTGATGGGAAAGAAATTGACGTTTTGGAGCTGATTGAGCGTGTTCCTGGTGGTTTGCCCCGAAAGCTGGCTGCTTACGACACCCGAACTTTCGACGTTGTTCGTAAAACGCTTCACACCGGTTTTCATCGACTTGAAAAAGTTGATATTGATGAACTTGCCCAGGTCGACGCTGGCGGCGTTGGGGCCGCTAAACACCAAGGTTTCAAAAACGAGGCGCTGTCCCCTGGGCCCCAGAAGCTGATCCCTGGTCAAAAGGCCATACTGCGCGCGTTGCGTCATGCCAGGCAGAGTGCGCCACCCCGCCGGCAAAATCACACTGCTGAGACCATCGGCGAGAACCACGCGCCTCGGTTTGGACGAGCGCGCCATGGCCGCAGACCCCATCGTCCCCGAACCGGCGCCACCGTAGCTGCTGAGACCTGGCTCGGGTTTGTAGCCCGCTTCAAGCGCTTCCTCCGCCGAGGCGAAACCGATGACGCGCGAGGCGGGCTGGCGCATCATCAGGGGGCTGTCGGGGCGATGGTAGTAGGTGTCGAGGTCGGTCGAAACGTATTTCCATACGCCGCCCGCGATTTTGTAGCGGTCGTCGGGCAGATAATGCGCGAGCCATTTGCTGGTCGGGCGCTTTTTGAGGCGCGCCGCACTTTTCGCGGACGGGCCGCTCGGAGCCGCTTGGAGCGGAACAGCCAGGATTCCGCTAAGGGCCAAAAGCAGGAGTTTCGATGCGGTTTTCATAGGGGTAATTTCTTCGAGTTGAATGTCAGCCGGTGGTCGCGCGCGGTTCTATGGCGCTCCTGTGGGTTGTTGTGTTGCGTCTGGCTCCATACCTGGTTCCATACCTGGCTGCTCGGCGGTGATTTGCACCCTGGGCACGACTCCCAACTGGCGCGGAATCAGGCTGGTGTCTCCGGTGAGCGACGCTTCAAGAATCCGGTTGATGGTGGAGCGCTGGTAGCGCCGCACGCGCGGATTGCGGTCGATCACGGCTTTGACGCGGCGAATGTAGTTGAAGGTCGCATCGAGAGAGGCGGGCGAAACCTGGCCGGCGTAGGCGTATTCGAGATAGGTCAAAAGCGGCTGGTCGCGCGTGAGGCGAGCCAGATAAGCGAACTGGCGGCCTGGTTCGGGTTTGGAGATCGGATCGGGACGGTAACCGGCCAGCATCGCGTCCTGCCAGGTGCGGAATCCGATAACGCGATTGGCGTTGAAGCCGCGCCGCGCCATATCCTGTGGGCGATAGTAAAAGCGGTCGGTTTCGGTGGAAACGTATTGCCACACTTTGCCGAATTTATAGCGGTCGGCGGGCAGATAAGCGGCGAGCCAGCCGCGTGGCGGGATGCGGTATTTTTGCAGCACCAATTTTTTGCGCGCTGTCGGCGACATCCGCGCCACGCGGCGCGAGTAAGCGGCCCGACCGCGCGCCGTGCGGGGCTTGCGCACCGGAACAGGGCGAAACGGCACCGCCGTGAGCTGGTTCAAAAGCGCGCTTCCGTTGCGCCCGCCCGCCGCCAGAGGTGGCACGGTGCGTGTGACGGCCGTGGTTTGAGTGGTTTCTTCCCCCGACGGCATCACCGGCGACGGCATGGTCGGAAGCATCTGCGCCCGCGCGGTGGGGGCGCTGCAACTCAGCGCGAGGACGAATAGCGGGGCGAGGGCGCCAAAAAAGTGATGGGTTCGCATAATTTCGGTTGAGGTTAATTTAACACGCGCGGCGCAATGCAGCGAATAAATTCGCCGCAAAAGGACGAAACCCGCCTTCGCGGTGAATCAGTCCGCGCAGGCGGACTTCGCCTTCCTTTGCGGCGAATTTATTCGCTGCAAAATACCTTTACTGCTCCAGCCCGCCTAAATTCCCGCCCAGCATCCCGCCCAGCAAGCCTCCCAGATCGAGGGCTTGCCCGCCGCCGATATCTTCCTGCCCGTGCGCTTCCTCAATCCAACGCTTATAAAGCGCGCCGATGGCCGCTTTTTTGGCGGGCGCCTGCTCTTCCACGAGAGAGCGCAGCGATTTCGGATCGGCGATGCGATTATTGTATTTCGCGTAGTAAGCACGCAGCGCGCCAAAAAATGCGGCGTCGCCGACTAATTTTCGCAGTTCGCCATAAAAAAGCGCGCCCTTGCCGTAAATCACCGCGCCGTATTGCAGGTTGTTGGTATAAGCCGCCGTCGGCAGATTGGCGGGTTTGTCGCCGCCGCCCAGCATGGCGCCCATCGAAAACGAGGTTTTGAGATGCAGATCGCGCATTTTCTCGGCGGTTTCGCGTCCGTAGCGGTCTTCGAAGTAGAGTATCGCGCTCCAGTTGGTGAGGCTTTCATCGACAAAGGGATGTTTCTGCGAATCGCTGCCCACCCCGATGGCCCACCACTGATGCGCGACTTCGTGCGCGATGGTGGTTTCCAGAATCGAATCCCACATCTCCTTTTGCTGTCCCAAAATCCCGCCCAGCATATCGGCGGCGGGATTTTCGCTTTGGGTCGCGGCGCCGCCCTCATCGCCCAGACTTTCGAGCAGTTTGTCGGCGCCAGGCAGGTTCAAACTGGTCATCATGCCGCTCAATTGACTGCCCAAATCACCATAAAGCATCGAAGCGATGCCGATCATGCGCGAGTATTCCATGCCGCCCGCGCCATTTTTCATCGGCGCTTCCACGACTTTGAATTCTTCAAACGGATAAGCGCCAAAGCGTTTGGAGAAAATTTGCAACGATTTTCCGGCGACATCGAGCGTTTTATCCAGCTTCGCGGCGTTTTTCTTGAGCAGAATCGCCGAAACCGTAACCATTTTGCCCCCGATTGGAACCAATTTCGATTTGGCCACGAAATCTTCGCTCGCCAAGACTGCGAACTCGCGCGCATCGCGCGCCGTGACTTGATAAATCGAACTGTCGCCGCTAACGCTTCGCACAACCTGCCCAGGCGCTGCCAGGGTCACGTTTTTCGGCAGTCGCAGCCGCGCGCTAAAATCGCTTTTCTCGCTAAAAGCGACATCGCCCAGACCTTCGGGCGCGTCGTCGGCCCATTTTCCGTCGCGCCGCACCGCCAGAGTCGGATACCAGAACGAACCCAGACTCAAAATGCCGTTGCCGTAGGTATAAAGCCCGTAATCGGTGTTTTTGGCTTTGGTTGCCGCCGCTTTTGGCGCTTCCAGGCCCAAAATTCCCGAAATATCGCCGCCCATCGCGCCCAGACTTCCCATCGCGCCCTCGTCTTTGCCGCCGCGCGGCACGATGCCGTGATAGTCGATTTTCAAGCTGAACGGCACACTTTGCGGTGCTGGGAATTGCACGCGCAAAACCGCGCCGTCGAGTTTCCATTTCAGCGGCGCGCCATCGAGCGTTACCGCGTCCACGACGAGATTTTTGCGCCGTTCATCGTCGCCGCCCACGCCGCCCGCGTTGGCGTAAAGGAAAAACACCGCGTCGCGCAGTGGATCGGCGGGCGACGTGGGAACGGTGATTTCGGCGCTCGACTTCAGGGTCAGCAAATCGTAGTCGATGCTGGCGTCGAGGCGGTATTGCGGGCGCGACACGGTTTGCGGCGCTTGATTTTGAGCGCGAAGCGCGGGCTGCGATGTCGTCAAACCGACGAAAGCGCCACTCGCCACAAAAATCGCGGCGAGAAGGGGGCGAAGGGGGAACTTGTTTTGCATTGGGTGAAGACGAAAAGTGATAGAGGCGGGGCTTGCGCCCTCTTCCAATCTTCAGTTCTCACGATTGGAAGAGGGCGCAAGCCCCGCTTTGGCATTTTTGCCATTGACTCAGAGAAGACGGAATCATTATGCCCCTGGACGCCCTCATTTTAGACGTTGACGGCACGCTCGTTGACACCAATCCCATCCACGTCGCCGCGTTTGTCGACGGTTTTAAACAGTTCGGCTACGTCGTGGCCCCCGACCGCATCGCGCCCGAAATCGGCAAAGGCGGCGACCATCTCATCCCCGACGTTTTGGGCTATAGTGCCCATGAAAAAGACGGCGATGGTCTCAAAACGGCCATCAAGAAGCAGTTTTTGGACACCATCGCCAACAACAAGGTTGCTCTTTTGCCTGGCGCAGTCGAAATCATCGACGCGGCCAAAAAACGCGGCCTCAAGGTGGCCATCGCCACTTCGGGCGAAAAGGAGTTTCTCGAAGCCATCGAAAATTGCTGCGGCGTCACCTTTTCCGAAATGGTCGATGTGGTTATCACTTCGGCGGACGCCAAAGAATCGAAACCTTCGCCCGACATCGTTTCCGCCGCGAGTCAAAAACTGGGCCTCACGCCCGCGCAGTGCGCCATGGTGGGCGACACGCCCCACGATGCACGCGCCTGTCGCGCGGCGGGCGTGGTGTGTTTCGGCCTCGAAACCGGCGGGCACGAGGGCGCCGATTTGCGCGAGGCGGGCTGTCGCCGCGTTTATGCCGACTGCGCCGAAATCGCGGCCAATTTCGATGAATTTTTGCAAATCGCCGCTCCGGTTCGCGCTCGATTGACGCAGGAAGTCCTCGAAAACCTGATGCGCGAGGCGCTTCAAACCGCGAGGCAGGGCATGGAAGCCGGAGAAGCCCCCATCGGGGAGCGTTTTGGCCGACGGCGACGGAGAAATCATCGCGCGCGGCTGGAATTCGATGAACGCGACCCAAAACAAAACCGCGCACGCCGAAATGGTGGCGTTTGCCGATGCCGCCGGAAAAGTGGCGCTCGATGCCAAGGATTTGATCCTAATTTCAACTCTGGAACCGTGCGTGATGTGCCTGGGCGCGGCGATGGAAGCGGGCGTCGATGTCGTGGTTTACGCGCTCGAAGCGCCCTTCGATGGCGGCACGCATCGCGTCTCGGCGCCGCGCAGTCCCGAAAGTTTGATGCCGCGCATCGTGGGGCCGGTTTTGGAAAGGGAATCGCGCGCGCTGTTTGGGAATGGCTCGACAACAACCGCGATTCGGAGCAGGCGGCCTATATCAAGCAGCTTTTGGGCGAGGAAAAAGAGGCTGAAAAGGGCGCTTGAATTACCTTGTTGTGCTGCGGCGCACGGCTTGAATGTATACAAAAGGTTCTTCGGCAAGTTAGAATGAGCGTAGGAACAGCAAAATGGAAAACAAAAATTGGAATCGTTTGAACAAAAGTAACGACTCTGGTGGTTGGTATCTTTTCCAATCGTGTGTGAAAGAGTAATCTGTAGATCATGGTCAGCATCACCTTGTCGTGCCCTCACTGCGGGGAATCGAGTCGGGTTCGCCGTCATGGCCGCACCCAGCAGGGCAGCGAGCGCTTGTATTGCACCGTGTGCCGTCGGGCCTTCACACCTTCTCCCAAGTCGCGCTCTTTGAGCCAGGAAAAGGCGGAGATGATCGGGCGGGCGCTGTTGGAGAAGACGCCCCTGATCGGCATCTGCCGCACGTTTAAGGTCTCGCCCAACACTGTGTATAAGCTGCTCAAAAAAACGTAGAAGCCTTGCCTGCTTTAGACGAGACGCTTATGCCCCATAAGGGCCATGACGAGGTGATCCTTGATGAGTTGTGGAGCTTCGTGTGGGCCAAGCGCAATGCAGTGTGGATCTGGATCGTGCTGTCGCGGCGCAACTTGCAGGTGCTGGCCTTCTTTGTCGGCAGGCGTGACCTCCAGAGCGCCGAGATGGTGTGGAAGCAGGTGCCTCTGCCCTGGCGCGATGATCTGGTGTTCACCGATGGCTATCGCGTTTATCAGTCGCTTTTGCAAAAGGCGCCTCTTCAGCACGCTCGCTGCCTCAAGCGTGACCCTGAGACCTGGGGTGAGACTTCACCCGTCGAAGGCACCAACAACGCCTTGCGCCAGGGCGTGTCCTACCTCACTCGCAAATCTCTGGCGTTTGCGCGCTCGCTCCACTGGCTCCAGGCTCGACTCCACTGGTTCATCCATCACTGGAACCTCAGACAAGCCAAAAAATACGCCTAACACTCACTCGGAAAAGATACCCTAGTGGTTTTTATTCTTTCGTGGGTTTAGGGCTGACGTTATTGGGTTTGACCGCCGAACTCTTTTTCGGTCTTCCCCAGTCTCTCGGTCACCTAATTTGTGCAGCAGGCTTAATTTTCGTGCTGTATGCGCTCATCGTCCTAATGTCATTAACTTGGCGTAATGCAAGCCGTGAAACGGCTGAGAGAAATAAGGATTATGACGAGAAAGCCGAGGCAGCCAACGCATATCTTTTCGGCACAAAAACAAATGGCGAGCAGCAGTGAATCAATAGCCGCACAACAAGATGCTTCACCCGAACGCCTACAACTCTGCGTTTCGCTCGCGCCTCGTTCCACTTCGCGCTATTTAAACAGGCCGTCAGCCACCTATCCACCTGGCTCAATCAAAAAGAGCTTCTTCCGCACGGAAGAAGCTCTTTTTCGTTGCCAATGCCTCTCGAATCAAGATCGTCTCGCGCCCGAAATAAAGAATTAACATTGCCGCAAAATCCCTGTCGCTCTGGGCGGCTATCGTAGTTACAGCCCTTCGATTTCGCTCGTCATCAAACAGTGAAACCAAAAGAGCCGTTTTGTCCCCAAGAGAAACCTTTATGTCCTATATCAAACCCGAAGCCGTCCTCGACGGCATGGTGCAGGGCGGCACCAACAAAGCCAATTTAGCGATTAAAGACCTCTTAATTCGCGGCATCCTTTCTGGCGCTCTCCTGGGCGTGGCAACCACGCTGGCTTTCACCGCCGCGCTGCAAACCGGCGCTCCCATCGCGGGCGCGATAGTCTTTCCGGTCGGATTCGTGATGATCGTGCTGCTGGGTCTCGAACTGGTGACGGGCAATTTCGCCCTGCTTCCCGTTGCGGCGGCGGACGGCAAAATCGACGTCGGAAAAATGCTGAGCAACTGGGCGTGGGTCTTTTTCGGCAACCTCATTGGCAGCGTGATTTACGCCGCGCTGTTCTCCCTCACCGCACCCAATGCCGCGATGGTCGAGCAAATCATCAAAGTGGCGACGGCAAAAACCGCCGGTTACCAGAGCATGGGTGAAATGGGATTGGTTACGGTCTTCGTCAAAGCCATGCTGTGCAACTGGATGGTGACGATGGGCGTGGTGATGGCGCTCACTTCCCAATCGACGGGCGGCAAAGTCCTCGCGATGTGGCTGCCCATCCTGACCTTTTTCGCGCAGGGATTCGAACATTCGGTGGTCAATATGTTCGTCATTCCCGCCGGCATGATGCTGGGCGCTCCGATTTCTCTCGCTCAGTGGTGGATGTGGAACCAGATTCCCGTGACTCTGGGCAACATCGTCGGCGGACTGCTTTTCACTGGAATGGCGCTCTACTGGACGCACCGCAAACATGAAGTGGCGCCAGCGCCCGTTCCCGCCTCAGTTTCACTCCAATCCGAACCGGTGCGACTCAAAGGGGCCTTATGAACTCCCAGGAATTTTCCGAAGAACAAAAACTCTATTTGCAAGGCTTCATGAGCGGCAGCAACATGGGCCGCGTCGCGCAGGGTTTGCCCGATTTGTCGCTTACGCTGGGCGTTGGTAATTCGCTTTTGACGCCTACTCCTCAAAATGGCGAGGCTAAACCGACCGGCCCCGATTCATTTGGCTTTCTGGCGCAGAATCAGGTGTTGGAGCGCGGCGAAAAACTCACCGAACAGGAAGCCGCCAAGCGCGAAAAACATCCGCTCGACCAGTGGGACGACATCGCGCGGCACAGCGCCGAAGGTCGGTTTCCCAAGGGCACCGATGTGCTGTCGTTCAAATACTTCGGCCTGTTTTACGTCGCGCCGACGCAGGATTCCTACATGACGCGCCTGCGCTTCGCCAACGGCATTCTCACGGCGGCTCAGATGCGCGTCTGCGCCGACATCGCCCAAAACTTGGGCGGCAGTTATGCCCACGTCACCACGCGCGCCAACCTGCAAATCCGCGAAATCGGCGCCCGCGACGGCATGAACGTTTTGATGGCGCTCCACGAAGCGGGCATCATCAACAAGGGCGCGGGCGCCGACAACATCCGCAACATCACCGGCAGTCCGGCGGCGGGCCTCGACGCGCAGGAACTCATCGACACGCGGCCCCTCGCGCGCGAGATGCACCATTACATTCTCAATCACCGCGAAATGTTCGGTCTGCCGCGCAAATTCAACATCGCTTTCGATGGCGGCGGCACGATTCACACCCTCGAAGACACCAACGACATCGGTTTTGGGGCGGTGCGCGTCGGCGAAGGGAGAAGTGTGACGGCGGGGATTTACTTTCGCTTGATGCTGGGCGGCATCACGGGACACCAGGATTTCGCACGCGACACGGGACTTCTGCTGCGCTCCGAAGAGTGCGTGCCCGTCGCCGCCGCGATCATCCGCGTTTTCATCGACGAGGGCGACCGCACCGACCGCAAAAAAGCACGCCTCAAATACGTTCTCGACCGCATGGGCTTCGACGCTTTCCTGGCGGCGGCGCAGAAATATCTCGCTTTCGAGCCGCTTCGATTGCCGCTCCAAGAATGCGAAGCGCGGCCCAGCGCGGTTCGAAACTCTCATGTTGGCGTGCATCGGCAAAAGCAGGACGATTTGCATTACATCGGCGTGGTTTTGATGGCGGGACGGCTCGAACCGCAGCAGATGCGCGTTGTGGCGCGCCTCGCCGAAAGGTATGGAAACGGCGAAATCCGCCTCACGGTGTGGCAAAACCTGCTGCTTCCCAACCTGCGCGCGGGTGATTTGGAAGCCGTGAAGGCTGAATTGGAATCCGCCGGTCTGGGCTGGAACCCGACCGATATTCGCGCCGGTCTGGTGGCCTGCACCGGCAGTTGGGCGTGCAAATTCGGGCTGTCCGACACCAAACAAAGCGCCTCGGACATCGCCGCTTATGTCGAATCACGTTTGCAACTGCCCCAGCCGGTCAACATTCACATCACCGGCTGCATCAATTCGTGCGCGCAACACTACATCGGCGATATTGGCTTGCTGGGCACCAAAGTCGAAGTCGAGGACGACATGGTGGACGGCTACCGCGTTTTCGTGGGCGGCGGCTACGGCGAAGATGCGGGCATCGGGCGCGAGGTTTTTCCCGAAATTCTCGCATCCGACGCGCCGCGCGTGGTGGAGTCGATGCTTTCAGCTTACGTCGAACACCGCGACGGCGACGAATCGTTCGTGCAGTGGGCGCGGCGCTACCAGCCCGAACAAATTAAGGAGATGAGCGAGCGGCAAGGGGCGCTGGCCGTTTCAAGTTGACCGTTCAATGTCCAATGTTCAGCGTTCAATGTCCAATGTTGCGTTTTGAACATTGAACTTCCGAAATATCCCATCATGGCCATTCCCGTTTTGCCCCTCAGTGCGCCCTTCACGCCCGAACAGCGCGCCTATCTCAACGGCTTTTTCGCCGGAATTTTCGGTCTGGACGCTTCCGCCGCGGCTCAAAATGGCCCCGCCGTCGCGGTGGCGATGGACGACCACAGTTTGAATCGCGTCGGCTCGGATTCGGGCGGCAACGACGCGATTGCGGCTCCGGCACATTCGCCCGCCGCGCTGAACGGCGTGGCGCCCAGCCAGGCCGAGCCGCAGGCCAATGAAAGCACGCCCTGGCACGATCCGGCGCTTTCGCTCGATGAGCGCATGGAGTTGGCGAAGGACAGGCCGCTGCCCTTTCAGTTGATGGCGGCGATGGCGCAGCTCGATTGCGGGCAGTGCGGCTACCTCTGCAACAGCTACGCGGAAGCGATTGCGAACGGGAGCGAAAAAAGCCTGCGAAAATGCGTGCCTGGCGCCAAAGAAACCGCCAACAAACTCAAAGAACTGATGGCGTCCGACTGAGAATGGCGTTAGGAGAAGCGCATTTGGCTTCTTAACAGCCCCGCCTCGACCAAATTTCCAACCGCGTGAGTCCTAAAGCGTATCTCAGAAAATCTGCATCCTCCCCTGCTGTAGGGCGCCCCTACGAAGGTGCAAGCGCACTGAGACACGCTTTATGCGTTTCGGCCTTTAGCCCGCTTCCGTTTCGAATTATGCCCCAAATTCTTCCCGAAAACGCGCCTTTCTCGCCTCAACAGCGCGCCTGGCTCGACGGCTTTCTTTCCGGCGCGCTGGGCTTAGGCTCCAGTCCACCAACCACCAACGGCGCCCATTCGCCCGCGCCGCAACTGGTGAACTCGCCGCCACCCGCCCCTGCCCCTCTCGCGCCCATCGAGCCGCGCAAACCGACTCCAATCTACAACCGCGACGACCCCTTTCCCGCTCGCGTGCTCCACGTTCGCGCGCTTTGCGGCGAAGATTCCGCCAAAGACGTGCGCGCCGTCGCGCTCGATTTAACCGGCAGCGCGCTCACTTACGAAGCCGGAGATGCTCTGGGGCTTTATCCCGAAAACGATCACGAACTGGTCGAACACATTCTCGAAGCCCTGGGCGCGACGGGCGAAGAGCCGGTCGTGACGCCCGAAAGCCGCATCGTGCCCGCGCGCATCGCGCTGTTGAGGGGCTACGACATCACGCGCGTTGGCGAAGATTTGCTGCATCTTCTCGCCGAAACCGCCCACGACGAATCTGAAGCGGCCCAACTGAAAGAACTGGCCGAGGGAGACGCTCTGGACTGGCTTTCGGGCCGCGACGTGCTGGATGTGCTGCGTCATTTTCCCTCGGTGAGCGCCGCTCCCGACGAAACTCTCGCCGCGCTGATGCCGTTGCAGCCGCGCCTTTATTCCATCGCGTCGTCGCAATTGGCCTTTCCGACCGAAGTTCATCTCACCATCGGCGTGGTGCGCTATCACGCCAACGAGCGCCAGCGTAAAGGCGTGGCCTCGACTTTTCTCGCCGAACGAGTCGAACTTGTGCCAGGACAGCGCGTGAGCGTTTTCGTGCATCCCTCGCCTGGTTTTCGCCTACCCGCCGACGGTCACACGCCGATTATCATGGTGGGGCCAGGAACGGGCATCGCGCCGTTTCGCGCGTTTTTGCAGGAGCGCGGGGCGACGGGCGCGACGGGCAAAAACTGGCTCTTTTTCGGCGACCAGCACGCGCACTGCGACTTTTTATACCGCGAAGAACTGGAAGAATGGCTGCAAAACGGTTCGCTGGCGCGCCTCGACACGGCGTTTTCGCGCGATCAGGACGAGAAAATTTACGTTCAAACCCGCATGATCGAACACGGCGCGCAGCTATGGGACTGGCTCGAAGACGGCGCCCATTTCTACGTTTGCGGCGACGCCAAACGCATGGCCAAAGATGTCGATAACGCCCTCCACCACATCGCGCGGCAGCACGGCGGCATGGATGAGGCGGGCGCAAAAACCTACGTCCAGAGCCTCGTCAAAAGCAAACGCTACCAGCGCGATGTGTATTGACTCGCATTTCGCCAACTCCCAAGCGTGTCATTCCGAGGAGGCACGACGAGGAATCAGCGACGGAAGCATCAACCAACAGTCCGTCGGTGGACATTGCTACCGATTCCTCGTCGTTCCTCCTCGGAATGACACGCCTGAAAAGTGGTAACAATTCGAGTCATTTTCCTGCCCGCGCGAAACTGCGCCGCCATACTTTCCACTCGCGCGCATCGGTTGAATAGTCGGCGAAAAGCGCCACGCCATCCAACAAAGCGGCACCGCGCGAGTTTTGCGCCTCGCGCGCCCCGCGCAGCGCCATGGCGAGGTTTTCGGCGTAACTCCAGTGCGACGCGCCGCCGTCTTCATAACTCGGAACGCCGAGCAAAACCTCGCAGCGCGGATTGGAAATTTTGACGGCGCGCGGAATGCGAACCACTTGCTGATGAATGAGCCAGACGTAGTGGCGCGGTGAGTAAAGCGCGCTGTCGTAGGCCATCACCGCGATTTGATCGCAGTTTTGCGCGACCTGACCGAAATAATTTTCGCTCCACCCGTAGGCGCCGAGCGGCCAGGGCAGCCACATCGGAGTCGCGACCGAAAGGAATTTTCGCGACGTCGCGGCGCGAATTTCGCGCAAAAGCTGGAGGAAATCGGTGTCGCCGTTGGAACAGATCTCGTAGTCGATTTGCACGCCGTCGAAACCGCATTCTCGCGTCAAAAACCGGCATTCCGCGACGATGCGGCGGCGAATTTCGGGGTCGGAAATGTCAACGCCGGTGATGCCGCGCTCGTTGCCGATGTAAAGCCACGCCAGTCGCCGAATCGAGGGCGCTTCACGTTTCATTTGCGCGTTGAGACGGCGCGCGGCGGGCGCGTCTCGAAAACGCAAACGGCCCGATTTTCCGATGTAGCGAACGTGGAAATAGGCGTTCTTGAAACCGTCTTTTTGCAGTCGCGCCGCTAAGTGGGAAGCTGATTCGCGCGATTTACCGCGCGCCCAGTCGAAGTGGAGCCAAATCGCGTGCTGGGCGAGATTGAGTTTGGGAGCGCGCGTCTCGAAACATGGATACAAGGCGGCATCGAGCGCGCCTATTCCCAAAAAAAGCGCGGCGGCGACGGCGAATTTGGCTCGTTTTCGCATGGCGCGCAGTCTGGCTCGCGCGGGTGTGAGGGATTGTCAGTAAATGCAAAAACGCGACAGAGGCGGGACTGTGGATACGCTCTAAATGCCTTCAATCTCAGGTTCGGAAGGTTTTCCGTTTTGCGGGTTCGAATCCTGATCGGCCAGATGCGCGGCGGCGCGTTTGGCGGCTTCCATTCGCACCTGTTTGGAAGGCGTGCGCGTGACCGGTTCTTCTTCCTGCACCAGGGGCTTGATGCGCGCTCCGCCAGGTTGAAACGTCTCTTCGTAGAGTTTGAAACTCTCTTCGATGATGGCTTTGGCCTCGGCGCAGCCCTTGAAGCGCTCGATTCGCACTTTTTTGTGTTCCAGAATCTTGTAGTCCTCGAAAAAACGCTGCAATTCGTTGAGCGAATGTTCGGGCAGTTCGGAAATGTCGCGCAGATGGTTGTAGGCCGGATCGTGCTCGTGAATGGCGATGATTTTGTCGTCCTGTTCGTCCTGATCGATCATCTGCATCACGCCGATGGGCCGCGCCGTCATGATGCACATCGGCACCACTTCGTGGTTGCCCAAAACTAAAATATCGAGCGGGTCTTTGTCGTCGCAGTAGGTTTGCGGGATGAATCCGTAGTTGGCGGGATAAAAAACCGCCGAATAAAGCACGCGGTCGAGGCGCAGCAGGCCGGTGCGCTTGTCGAGTTCGTATTTGAGACGCCCGCCGCGCGGAATTTCGATGATGCAGTCGAGCGTATCGGCGTTTTTTTGGTGCGGATCGAGGTCGTGCCAGGGATTCATGGGAGCGTTGGAGCGGTTGTTCCTCCCTAAAGGATGCCCCAATTAGCGCCCTTTCGCAATTGCGCGAACGGGCGCCCATTGGCCTTCAAAAAGCAAAAGGGGTAGAATCAATTCGATGTTAGCAACGGGCCGCAGCGACCGGCAAAGCGCCGGCGGGCGCGAAAAAAAAGGGCGAAACGGCAGCCACGCCGGTGCGGGCACACGCTTCGACGTGCTGAGCCGCGCCGGTGAAGGCACGCTGTGGATCGTCTATCGCGTGCGCGAACGCGCCACGGGTCAAACTTTCGCGCTCAAAGCGCTCAAAAACGTCTTCAACCGCCACCCGCGGTTTCCTGGCGCGCTCCTCACGGTCGCCGAGCGCTGGAGCGGCCTCGATCACCCTCACGTCGCGGGCTGGAGCGACAAGGGCAGCGAAGACGACACGCTGTTCGTCGCTATGGAATGGCTGCCAGGCGGTTCGCTCGAATCGCGGCTCAATCGCGCCTTTTCGCGCGATGAAATCCTCGCCGTTTTGCGCGCGGCGGCCTCGGCGCTGGAATTCCTTCACACGCGGGGCCGCACTCACGGCGATTTGCGCGCCCGCCAACTGCTTTTCGACGCTTCGGGTCGCCTCAAACTCACCGACGGCGGCCTCGCCGAAGCTTTCGCGGGCGCGGGACTGGCTCTGGCCGACGTGCAGCCCGACGCCGCCTGGTATCTCGCGCCCGAACGCACTCAGGGCGCTTCTCTGGCCCCGCCCGCCGACCTTTATGCCCTCGGCGTTTTGCTTTATCGAATGCTCGCGGGCCGCGTGCCCTTCGACGGGCCTTCGCCCCTCGCGATTGCCCAGCGCCACCGCACCGACACGCCGCTCGCGCCCTCGCAGTTCAACCCGCGCTGCCCCGCCGATCTGGAACAACTCGCGCTGCGCCTGCTCGAAAAAGACCCCGCGCTGCGCCCCACCGCGCCCGAACTGAGTCAGGCATTGCAATCGATGGCGCCGCTCACCGGCGCCCTGACGCCCATCACGCCCACCGCCGCCGCGATCAGCGTTCCCACGCCCGCGCCGACGCCGCTTTTGCCGCCCGAAAGCGAACCCGAACCCGCAATCGAGGTCACCGTGCCGCGCCGCCGTCCCCTGGCGCCGATTGTGGACGAAGCGCTGGCCGCGACCGGCGAAGAAGAGATTCGCCTGGAGCGCACTACCCTGCATCGCCGCCACAAACGGCGCGAGCTATGGGGCGCGCTGGGCGCTTTGCTGTGGCTTTTGGTGGTCGCGGGCGCGTTTGGCGGGATGTTTTACGGCGCCTACTATTTCTGGCTGCGCCAGACTCCCAAAACCGTGCGCGTGCCCAGCTATCTCGGTCTGGAACAAAACAAAGCCAAAGAGCGCCTCGCCAAAGCGGGGCTGACGATGCGCGTCGGGCGCGAGACTTTCGACGCCACCAAGCCCGCCGGAACCGTCGTCAAGGGCGAACCCGAACCAGGCCGTCTGGTGCGCGCGCGCCGCGAAGTGACGGTCACGGTTTCGCAGGGCGAGGCGCCCATCAAAATGGTCGATTTCAGCGAACTGCCGCTCGCCCAGGCCCGCAAAATCATCTCGCAGCACGCCATGCGACTGGGGCCGGTCGTCGAGCAGTTTCACGACAAAGTGCCGCGCGGCTACATCGCGGGCCAGTATCCCGAATCGGGCGAGTCGTTTCGCCGCTCCGAGCCGATTACTCTCATCGTCTCGCGCGGCCCACAGCCGACCGCCATCGACGCCACCAAGGGCATCGGAATGCCCGTTGATACGCCCGTCGCGCCGGTTCCCGAAGCGGTCGAACCCTCGACGCCTTTCGAGCCTCTGCCCGCCGCGCCCGCCGATAATGGCCCCGCCACGCGCGTGGCGCTGATACGGGTTCAAATTCCCGCCGGAAGCGGCAGCCAGCCGGTGCAAATCATCGTGCGTGACGCCGATGGCGAACGCACTGCCTACACCAAAACCCATCGCTCCGGCGACCAGATCAACGAGCGCGTGCGCGTGCGCCGCGAGGCGGGCGGCACGGCTCTGGTGCGGGTTTACGTCGGGGAAACGCTGGTCAAGGAAGAACAGCTCTAAAAAGCGGCCCCGCCATGAAATTTGGCCGCGCCGCGCATTCTCCACCCTATCCCGACGCGCCCGACATCGAGGCCGCGCGCTGCGGCGATTTAGAGGCCTTCGACCGTCTGGTGGCGCGCCATCAAAATCGCGTTTGGAACCTGTGTCGCTGGGTGACCGGCGACGCCGAGGACGCCGCCGACGCCGCGCAGGAAACCTTTGTGCGCGCCTTTCGTTTTCTGCCCAAATTTCGCGGCGACGCTGCGTTTTCGACCTGGCTGGGCCACATCGCCACCAACGTGGCGCGCGATTTCGCCACCGTTCGCCAGAAAGCGCCGCGTCCCTTTTCCAGCCTCCAAACCGAAGACGACGACGAATGGGAAGTGCCTTCGAGCGAGATTTCGCCCGCCGAATCCCTTCTCAAAGCGGAGCGCCGCCGCGCCGTGCGCCGCGCCCTGGCCCAGATTCCCGAAAATTTCCGCGTCGTGCTGGTGCTTTACGATCTCGAAGGCCATTCCTACGAAGAGTGCGCCGCGCAGCTTCGCCTGCCGCTTGGAACCGTAAAAAGCCGCCTGAGCCGCGCGCGCGCCGCCTTGCGCGAAGCGCTGGGAGCCGACGCGGAACTTTTCGAGAGCGCGGGCGGTCACCCAAACGTCGCTCCTCCCCACTGATATGGATTTCTGCCGCTTCTGCCGCGCCCGTTTAGAGGAGTTTTCCGACGGGCAGCTTCCCGCTTCCGAGCGGGAAAAAGTGGCCGCGCATCTCGAATCCTGCGCCGACTGCGCCCGCGCTCTGGGCGAACTCGAAAGCCAGGCGCATCTTTCGCGCGCCGCGCTGGGCGAACTTGCGCCCGCGCCCGCGCCGCCCGATTTGCGCCTCAAAGTGCGCGCCGCGCTGCAAAACGAAACCGCGCGCCGCTCTTCGCCGTGGCGTTTTCCCACCTGGCCGCAACGCTGGAACCCCGCGAAATTCGCCTGGTCGGGTGGCATCACCTTCGCCGCCATCGCTCTGGTCATTCTGGCGCGGCCCGACTCGCCCGATTCGCTTGCCCCCGTTCAGCCTTCGCTTTCTCCCCCGCCCAACCGCGAAACGGCCTCTGCACCGTCGCTTGCGGTCGCGCCGCCGCGCGCCAAGCCAAAAGCAGTTCCCCAACGGGGAAAAAATGCGCCTCGCCTCACCGCGCCCCCGCCAGAAGTTAGGACGGATGCGGCGGGAGCTAAGAAAACCGCAAAAACTCCTTCCACACCTGCCCCAGCAGCCAAGACAACGGCACCAGGAACCAATCTGTCTGCATCGGGAGCTAATGCGAGTGAATCGGAAGCTAATCCGTCGGCGGCGAGAGCCAATCCGACAGCATCGGGAGCTAATGGAAGAGCGTCGCTGCGGGCGCTGCGTCGCGCCCGCACCGCGCGCGAGCCGAAAAAAGCAGCGCCGGATGCCGCTGCGCCGCCGCCGCCGTTTCGCGCTCCTGTTTTTCCGTCGCGCATGACCCGCACAACGCCACCGCCGCAGATGGCAGCGCCCTCGACGCGCCCAAAAACGGCGTCCAACCCGCCGTCGCCGCGCGCGGTTCCACCGCCTCCGAGCGCCCGATTTCGCGCGCAGCCCGCCGCGCCCAGCGCCATTCCCCGACCCGTCGAAACTCCGGCGCCGCCGCGTTTTTTGGTCGCGCTTTCCGCCGTCGCTTCACCCCAAAGTCAAAGTTTGGCGGCCAAATCCCAAAATGCTGGGGGCCGCGCCGAGGCCGCACAAAACCTCGAAGCCGCGCCTCAGGCCGCCGCGCCGCCCCCCGCGCCGCAAGCACTGCGCGACGAAACCGAGAATCGAGCGGCTGGGCTATCGCGTTCTTCGGCTCCGGCGCGCGCCCTGAGAGGCGCCGATGCGGTGCAACCTCCGCGCTTCTTTCAATTGAGCGTGAGCGCGACACGCGCCTTGCAAAACGCGCAGATCCGCCTGGTTTTGCCGCCGCAAGTGCGCTTTTCGCCTTCTGATTCGAGCGAACCGCGCGTTCTATGGCGCGGCAATCTGGGCGCGAATTCGCCCGTCGTTTTGCCCTTTGCTTTGCACGGCGTGCGCGGCGGCGAAAAAATTTCGCTGTTTGTGGAACAAAAGGGGGCCAATGGAAAGTCGCAGGTCGTGGAAACCCAAATTCTGATCGTGCCAGCCAGTGAATAAAGTCGCCGCAAAGGGAAGCGAAACCTGCCTTCGCAGGTTGATGCAGTCCGCGAAGGCGGACTTCGCCCCGCTTTGCGGCGACTTTAGTCGCTGCGAATTCTCATGCAAAAATCCCTTCTTCTTACAGCAGCCGTTGCTGCCCTGCTTCCACCTTTGTGGGCGCAAGACCGGCGCCCCACCATTTTCCCGCCGCCCATAGGCTGGCCGCGTCCCATTCCCCTGCCCGCGCCGCTCACCGAATTGCAGCTCGAACATCAAAACGCCAAAATCGAGGTGCGCGGGCCGTTGGCGCGCACTCATTTGCGCCAAACGCTGCGAAATCCGCTGCCCCGCGCGCTCGAAGGCTCCTATCTGTTCGCGTTGCCCAGGGGCGCCGCCGTCTCGAATTTCGCCATGACGATGAATGGCAAGCGCCTCGAAGCCGAGATTCTGGAAGGCGACAAAGCGCGCGAAATCTATCAGGGCATCGTGCAGAAAATGCGCGATCCGGCGATTCTGGAGTTCCTCGACCGTGATCTGGTGCGCGCCAAAATTTTTCCGGTTCCGGCGGGTGGAACCGTTGAAATCGAACTGGACTACGCTCAGACGCTCAGCGAAAACCGCCTTACTTTGCCGCTTCGCGCGCCAGGCGCATCGAGCGCTTCATCCGCCAAAGCGAACGTGGAAATTTCTTTCGCTGACGCCGATGTGCGCGCGATTTATTCGCCCTCGCATTCGGTCGAAACACGGCGCACGGGTGGAAAAACGCTAATTTCAGGCGAGTGGAGCAGCGCCGAGCGCGATTTTTCGCTCCTGTGGACGCGCGGCGGGGGCAAGGTGAGTCTGCAAATGCTCACCTATCGCGGCGACGAACCCGACGGCACCTTTTTGCTGCTCGCGGCGCCCGATCCGGCGATTTCCGCGACAGAAATCGAGGCCAAAGACGTGGTTTTCGTTTTCGATACTTCGGGTTCGATGGAGGGCGCCAAAATCGAGCAGGCGCGGCGCGCTTTGCGAACTTTGCTTGGCAATCTGAACCCGAAAGACCGCTTCAACATCGTCACTTTCGCGTCGAGCGTTGGGAGTTTCCGCGACGGCCTCACCGACGCGACGCCCGCCAATTTAGAGGCGGCGCGGCGCTTCGCCGACGGTATCACAGCGGTGGGCGGCACCAACATTTCCGATGCGCTGCAAAGCGCGCTCAAAATGACGGCGCAAAACGGGCGCGCCCAGCAAATCGTGTTTATGACCGACGGGCAGCCCACCGTCGGCCAGACCAACCCCGACGCCATTCTGCGCGAGGCCAAAGCCGCCAACGATGCCCGCGCGCGGCTTTTCGTGTTCGGCGTCGGAAACGATGTCAACGCGCGGCTTTTGGATGCTCTGGCGCAGGAAAATCGCGGCGCGTCCGATTATGTGACGCCTTCGGAAGACATTGAAACCAAAGTGGGCGCGCTCTATGAAAAAATCGCGTTTCCCGTCGTGAGCGACGCCAAAATCGACTTCGGCGGGCTGAGCGTTTATGATGTTTATCCGCCCTCACTGCCCGATTTATTTCGCGGCGCGCAGGTGACGGTTTTTGGGCGCTTTCGCGGCGATGGGAAAGGGAAAATCGCGCTGATGGGCCAATCCAACCGCCAAACCGTGCGCTTTGACGGCGCGGTTTCGGGCGTCGATGCGAACGAACTGCCGAAATTGTGGGCGACGCGCAAAGTCGGGTTTCTCATTGACGACGCGCGGCGAGCCAATCGGCCCCTCGCGGGCGAAGTGCGCGATGAAATCATCAAATTGAGTCAGAAATACGGCATCGTGACGCCGCTCACGGTGGCACTCATCACCGAAGACGGGAGTCCGCGATGGGCGCAGCCTTTCCCCGCCGATGGACTGGGCAGGACGCCGATGCTTCGCGGCGGGCCAGCGGCGCCGATGATGCGTGGCAATGGTGGCACCCTGGCCGAAAGCGGTGCGGCGGGCGTGTCGGTTTCGCGGGATTTGAATGCGCTGCGTCAGGGGCGCAGTGAAACGGTTGCCGATGTCAAAACCATCGAGGGAAAAACCTTTTCACTGCAAAACGGCGTGTGGACGGACAGCGATTTCGACCCGAAAATTGCGGGCGCGGCGCGCGTGGTGAAGTTCGCCTCGAAGGAGTATTTCGAGTTGCTGCGCGACGCGAAACTGGCGAAATGGCTCAGCGTGGGACAGCGCGTGATCGTGGTGTGGAAGGGGCAGGTGCTGCGGGTTGAGGCGTAGTTGAGGAGGTGTTGACCAGTTCCCTCTGCACTTGTGGAGAGGGAACCGGTCAACACCTCACTCAAACTTTCAGTGCTTCGCGCATCGCTTCCACCGTGTCGTCAATATCCCGTTCGGTGTGCGCGAGCGAAATAAACGCCGCCTCGAACTGCGAAGGCGGCAGATAAAAGCTGCGCTCCAGCATGGCGTGAAAAAAGCGCCCGAATTTTTGCGCGTCGCTCGCTTTGGCACCCGCGTAGTCTTCGACGGGAACGGGCGAGAAAAACAGCGTCCACATCGAACCCCAGCGCTGCATTTGCGCCGTCGTCCCCGTTTCTTGCAGCGCGGCGCGCACGCCGTTTTCCAAACGGGCGCCCAGATTTTCCAGATATTCGTATTTTTCCGGCGTGAGGGCGCGCAGTGAGGTCAGGCCCGCCGTCATCGCCATCGGATTGCCCGACAGCGTGCCCGCCTGATAAACGGGGCCGACCGGCGCCACGCATTCCATGATTTCGCGCCGCCCGCCGTAGGCGCCGACCGGAAAGCCGCCGCCGATGATTTTTCCCAGTGTCGTAATGTCTGGCGTGATACCGGCGACTTCCTGAAAACCGCCTCTGGCGAGGCGAAAACCGGTCATGACTTCATCGAACAGCAACAGCGCGCCGCTTTTTTGGGTTTCTTCGCGCAGCATTTCCAGAAAGCCGCTTTTGGGTTTGACCAGGCCCATATTGGCGGGAAGCGGCTCGACGGCGACGACGGCGAGTTCATCGCCCAATTCGCGAATCAGCGCGCGGGTTTCGTCGATGGCGTTGTAATGCGCGGAAATGGTGTCGGCGGTTTGCGCGGGAGTTACGCCCGCCGAATCGGGCACGCCGAGCGTCAGTGCGCCGCTTCCGGCCTGCACTAAAAGAGCGTCAGAGTGGCCGTGATAGCAGCCGGCGAATTTGATGATTTTACGGCGTCCGGTGAAGCCGCGCGCGACGCGAATCGCGCCCATCACGGCTTCGGTGCCGGAGTTGACCATTCGCACCATCTCAATCGAAGGCACGGCGGCGCACACTTCGCGCGCCATTTCGACTTCGAGAGCGGTGGGAGCGCCGAAAGAGGTGCCGCGTGCGAGTTGGGCGCGCACCGCATCGTGAATGAAAGGGGGCGCGTGGCCGTGAATGAGCGGCCCCCAGGAGCCGACGTAATCGAGATAGCGGTTGCCGTCTTCGTCCCAGAAATGGGCGCCCGCGCCGCGCGCGATGAAGCGCGGCGAGCCGCCCACCGAGCCGAAAGCGCGCACCGGCGAGTTGACGCCGCCTGGCATCAGGGTTTGAGCGTCGTCAAAGAGTTGCTGCGAACGGGTTGTGGTCATAGTGGGGGCGTTATCCTTAAAGTCTGTGCTCAAAAGCTGTAATTCGCCTGAGAATGGCTTGCCGAGCGGGTTTGTAGTAGCGCCACGAGGCGCGGTTGGAAAAAGGACCAATACGGCCAAACGCGCCACGCGGCGCGTTTGGAAAGCGTAAGAGTTGATCCAAACGCGCCTCGCGGCGCTACTACAAACGCGATAACACTCTTTAAGCACAGACTCTTACCAAGCGCGCGAAAGTGTATCTGACACCCTTTTGGCTCGTGGGCTTCCCCGACCGCAGAAAAACTGCGATTCACCTTTGCGCGCCGCCGCCGAAGTGGGAAACTGGCGGTGGCCAATATCTCGCATAAGGGCGCTGTCACAAGACGCGAAAGTGCGGCCCCGCGCGAAATTGGGAACACTAGAGGCAGTCATGCAAATGAAACATTCAAAATCAAAATTCCTTCACCCTTCGCGGCGCGCGCGGCGCGGGCAGGCTCTGGTCGAGTTCGCCCTGGTGGTCGTCCTTCTCATCGGCGTGGTGATGGGCATTATCGAGTTCAGCGTTTTTGGCAAGAATTCTCTGGCCATCGCCAATGCCACCCGCGAAGGCGCGCGCGCGGCCTCGATTGGACGCACCACAGCCCAGATCCGCCAACGGGTGAAGAATTTTGCGGCTCCTCTTTCCGTCGAGTCGCCCAATGGTTCGGTCGTGATCGAAGTGTCCACCAACAAGGGTGAGAGTTACTCCACCCTGGGCGACAACGGCACGACTGAGAACGCGGCAGCGCCCGATTCGCTGGTGCGCGTGCGCGTCACTTCGCAAAATCGCACAGTTACGGGCGCTTTTGGGGCGATGTTCAACCGGCCCATCCAAAATACTGTTACCATGCGTCGGGAGAACACTTCCGGCACTTGAGGCGCGATTGCGCTTCTCATCCGAATTTCGGGACGGCATTATGAAATTCCTCACTCACCAACGAAACAGACGGCGCGGCAGCATTTTGCCCCTCGTGGCGCTTTCGATGACGGTTTTACTGGGCATCTCGGCGTTCGCGGTGGATTATTCGGTTCTCCTGTCCGATAAAAACCATTTGCAGCGCGGTTGTGACGCTGCGGCGCTGGCTGGCGCGGCCTATTTAAAGCGGGGCGCCGACGAAACCGCCAACACCAACAACGCCCGCGAACAGGCTTTGCTCGTAGCGGCCCAAAATTCTCTTCCCGCCGCCGAAGTAACGAGCATCACATTCGAGGACGACAACACCAAAATTCGCGTGGCGGCTACGCGCGCGCGTTCGCTGTTTTTCGCCCGCGTTCTGGGCATCGGACAGCGCAACGTCGGCGCTTCGGCGGTAGCCAGCGCCGCCGCCTCCATGGGGCCTCCGGTTCCCATCGCGATTACGCCCACTTCCAAAGCCCGCTATCAAAACGATGGGCTGCCGCACGTCTTCACCATGATTCGGCCTGGCGAAACGGCCTTTAAACCCATTTACGCAGGCATTTCGGCTTTCGATCCCTTCCAGGTTTTTGACCTGCGTAGTAGCCAGGCCAAAGCCCCCCCCGAAATGCGAGACCAATTGGCCGGTGATCTCGAAAAGCCGGTCAATCCCCAGGTCGGGGATGAATTCACCGGAATGTCGGCAAGTGTCAGCACGCTGAGCGAGAATTTCACAGCAGGTATCGGCTCCCGCTTTCAAAAGGCAGCCGGAGCGCCTTGGCTCGATCCGCCCACCGGCGCTTTGTCTGACGCGTGGCGCACGGTAGGAACACGCCTGCCCGAAGTGCTGGCGGGCGGGTCGAGTAAAAACCCGCGCATCGTGAGATTTTTAGTCGTCAATGAAACCAACACTGGTATTAGCAATTACCAGTTCAAGCTTTTGGACTTTGCCACCGCCTATATCTCGTCGGTGCAAGAGACTCCCAATGGTCTCACCTTCACCGCGACCTTTCTTCCGGCAGGCATAGGCAGCGTTTCCAAACCGGTAGCGCTCATCGAATAGCGGCCGTGCAGCGTAAAGAACGCGAAGCGTGAGCGAGTGAGGCGTAACGGTTGCTGTTTCCGTAGCAGTTACGCCTCACTCGCTCACGCTTCGCGTTCTTTACGCTTTTTTATTTTTATTTCGATTCAACAGCCACCGATTTGAGCAGTTCGAGCGCGATTTGCGTGGCGCCTTCGCCGCCCAGGCGCGCTTCGGGAACCGGAATCAGGCGGTGCGCCATCACCGGCGCGGCGACGGCTTTGACATCATCGGGAATCACGAAATCGCGCCCCCGCAGCGCCGCGTGCGCCTGCGCGCAGCGCGATAAAGTCAGAGCGCCGCGCGGCGACAACCCCAGCACCAGGCGCGAATGGGTGCGCGACGCACCCGCCAAACGCAAAATATAGTCGTAAATCGCGTCGTGAACCGTGACGCGTCGCGTCGCTTCCTGCATGGTGCGGATTTGGTGAACGTCGGTCACGCTTTCGAGGGTTTCGATGGGATGCTGCAAACGCTGCTCTTTCATGAGTAGTTTTTCGGCGTCGGGATGCGGATAACCCACCGACAACCGCATCGCGAAACGGTCTAACTGCGATTCGGGAAGCGGATAAACGCCCTCGCTTTCCGAGGGATTTTGCGTCGCGATCACGAAAAACGGCTCCGGCAGCTTGCGGGTCTGCAAATCGACCGTCACCTGCCCTTCTTCCATGCATTCGAGCAAGGCCGACTGCGTTTTGGGACTGGCGCGATTGATTTCGTCGCCCAGAACGACGTGCGAAAACACCGGCCCTTCGCGGAAATGAAAATCGCGTTCATTGGGGTCGAAAACCACGGTTCCAGTTACATCCGAGGGCAGCAGATCGGGCGTGAACTGAATGCGCTTGAAACCGGTTCCCAGCGTGCGCGCCAGACTGCGCGCCAGCATGGTTTTGCCCACGCCTGGCACGTCTTCGAGCAGAATATGCCCGCCCGCCATCAGCCCGATGAGGCACGATTCGATGAGATCGCGCTTGCCCAGAATCACGGTTTCGATGTTGTCGGCGAGCCGCTTCATCAATAGCGCGAGTTCTTCGCAATCGATGCCCGCGCCCTCGGCGGAAATTTCAAACGGGCTGTCGTGGGGAGTGTGGGGAGTGGATATTTGCCGCGTCATGCCAGAAATCGAGTCCAGTGCCGCGCGACCAGCGCGGCGAGTTCGTCCATCGTGCCGTTATTTTCGATCCACCAAAGCGGCGTGGGTCGCGCCAGAGCGATTTTCGCCTCGCGCGAGGGCTGATTTTGCAATCGCGCCCGCGCCTCGCTTTCGCTGAGGCCGCGATTTTCCATCAGGCGACGCAACTGCACTTCGGGCGCGCAAACCACGCACCAAATCTCGTCGCAACTCGCGCCCTGCCCGCTCTCCAACAGTTTGACAGCTTCAACGGCCACAACTCCAACGCCCGCCGCTTCCAGAGCGCGCAATTTTTCGCTCCGCAGCGCCGCGACCGCCGGATGCACCAGGCTTTCGAGTCGGCGCAGCTTCTCCTCGTCCCCAAAAACCAGCGCGCCCAGCCTGGCACGGTCGATTTCACCGTTTTCGCCCTGAACCGGCGCGGGGAACAGCGCCGCGACGCGCGAAGCGAAACTTTTATCGGCGTAAAGTTCGCGCACCAGCAGATCGGCATCGAGAATCGCGGCGCTTTTTTCGGCCAAGAGCCGCGCGACGCTGCTTTTGCCGCACGCGATGTCGCCGGTTAAACCCAGAATTCGCATGGTGACGGGAAATTTCGCTGCGAGGCAGTTTACTGTTTCAGGCACCCGCCATTGAAACAGGCTTTCAAGCTGGACAATTGCAGGAAAAATTTTTTCACCGCAGAGACACAGAGACGCAGAGAGAAAAGAAAGGAGAAGACACGAAAAACGGCCTCCACGAGTGCGCTTCTCACTCTTGAATTCTCTGCGTCTCTGTGTCTCTGTGGTGAAAAAATTTCTCCCGCAATTGTCCTTACCTTCAAAGCACGACGCCGCCGAACCAAGTAAAATCGCCCCCGAACCTCCTGGAGAATCCTATTTTTATGCGAGAACTTAATGCCGACATCGCTATCATCGGCGGCTCGACCGGCGGCGTCGCCGCTGCGCTCGCCGCACTGCGCGCCGGAAAAAGCGTGATAATGAGCGAGGAAACCGACTGGATCGGTGGCCAATTCACCTCTCAGGCCGTGCCGCCCGACGAACATCACTGGGTCGAACAGTTCGGCTGCACCCGCTCCTACCGCCGCCTGCGCGACGACATACGCCGCTTCTACCGCGATTATTACCCGCTCACGCCCCAGGCGCGCAGCAACCTGACCCTCAATCCTGGCGGCGGCTGGGTTTCGAAGTTGTGCCACGAGCCGCGCATTTCGCATCTCGTCCTCAACGCGCATTTGCAGCCGTTTTTCGCAACCGGAAAGCTGCAAATTTTGCTCGGTTTTCGCCCCATCGCGGCGCAGAGCGACGGCGATTTCGTGCGCGCAGTCACCCTCCAAAACGAAGCGGGCGACCAAATCACCGTTTCGGCGGCCTATTTTCTCGATGCGACCGAGTTGGGCGAAGTTTTGCCGCTCGCGGGCGTCGAATCGGTGGTGGGTGCCGAATCGCGCGACCAGACCGGCGAGCCGAGCGCTCTCGATGTCGCCGATCCGCACGACCAGCAGGCGATTTCCTATTGTTTCGCGCTGTCGCTCCATCCTGGCGAAAACCACGTCATCGAAAAACCGCGCGACTACGATTTCTGGCACAATTACAAGGCCGATTTCTGGCCCGACCGCAATCTTGGCTGGCTGCAAAGCCACCCGATTACGCTCGAAACCCGCCAGCGCACGCTTTTTCCGATGCAAGGCCGCGATAACTGGGAAGCGCTGTGGCCTTATCGCCAAATTTTGCGGCCCGAACACTTTCAGGAAGGCTTCGCGCCCTCTTTGACGCTGGTTAACTGGCCGCAAATCGACTACTGGCTTGGCCCCATCGTCGATGTCTCGCCCGAAGAAGCCCAAAAACATCTCGAAGGCGCGCGCCAGCTTTCCTTCAGCTTAATCTATTGGATGCAGACCGAAGCGCCGCGTCACGACGGCGGCGAGGGCTATCCCGAAATTCGTTTGCGGCCCGACGTCACCGGCACGCTCGACGGCATGGCGAAATATCCCTACATCCGCGAAAGCCGCCGCATTCTGGCGGAGTTCACGGTCGCCGAGCAGCACGTTTCGTCGGATTTGCGGCCCGAAGGCGCCCAGAAATTCGAGGATTCGGTCGGCGTGGGCTGCTATCGCATCGATTTGCATCCCACGACGGCGCTCAAAAATTATCTTGATGTCGGAAGTCAGCCGTTTCAGATTCCGCTTGGCTCCCTCATTCCGCAAAGAGTCGAAAATTTGCTGCCCGCCTGCAAAAATCTGGGCGTAACCCACATCACCAACGGCTGTTATCGTTTGCATCCGGTCGAGTGGAATATCGGCGAAGCGGCGGGCGCTCTGGCGGCGTTTTGTCTGGATGAGAAACTGGCGCCGCGCGCGGTGAGAAACTCTGCGGAGAAGCTCAAAGCGTTTCAAAAGCGGCTCGAAAGCGATGGCGTGGAACTCGACTGGCCCCAACTTCACGCCGTTTGATTGCGTAGAGAACGCGAAGCGTCAGCGAGTGAGGCTTCTCTGTCGCGTTACGGTTGCAGTCAGGTCTAACTCGCTGACGCTTCGCGTTCTCCCCTGCCTACACCCCACTTAATGTGTGACTTTTGGGGAGCGTGAGAGCCTGCGATGATGGCTTGTGTGCCAGGATGAGCCAGGAGGCTGAAGCCTCGGCAACCAAACCAAGGCCACCTGCGTGGCCTATGGATTCAAAGAGATTCAGGAGGTGTAGCCTGCGAAGCCAGGCTTGGTCCTTTGCCGAGGCTTCAGCCTCCTGGCTAATCCTGGAACATCCTGGCACACAAGATTTCTGGCTGTTCACCCCTTGGAAAACAAGTCACACATTAAGTGCCTACACCATGTCTCAAATCAAATACCAATCTCCGCGCGGCACACACGACCTTTTGCCGGAAGAAATCGATAAATGGCGCTTTGTCGAAGCAACCTTTCGAAGCCTCTGTGCGAAATACAGTTTCCAGGAAATTCGCACACCTTTGTTCGAACAGACCGAACTGTTTGCGCGCGCGACGGGCGAAAGTTCGGATGTGATGGTGACCAAGCAAATGTATTCGTTTGTCGCGCCCGACGAACAATCTTACACGCTGCGACCCGAAGGCACGGCGGGCATCGTGCGCGCTTATCTGGAACACAATCTAAGCGAGCGCGGGCCGGTCGCCAAACTGTTTTACATCGCCTCGATTTTCCGTTACGAAGCGCCAGGCGCGGGGCGTTATCGCCAGCATCACCAGTGCGGCGTCGAAATGCTCGGCGCGGCAGGCCCCGAAGCCGATGCCGAAGTTCTGGCGCTCTCGCGCGACTTTCTGGCGGCGCTGGGCATTGAGGCGCAACTCAAAATCAACTCGCTGGGCACGCCGCAAAGCCGCCGCGATTATGTGGCGAAACTGCGCGCCCATCTGGAGCCGCAGCGCGCGAGTTTGTCGCCCGATTCGCAGCGCCGTTTCGAGGTCAATCCGCTGCGAATTTTCGACTCCAAAGACCCGCGCGACCACGCCGCATTGCAGGGCGCGCCGCGTTTGCTCGATCATCTGGCGCAGCACGATCCCGAATCGCTGCAACACTTTCAAACCCTGTGCGCGACGCTCGATGGGTTGGGAATTGGGTATCAAATCGACCACGAACTGGTGCGCGGCTTCGATTATTATTCGCGCACCGCGTTCGAGTGGGTTTCCGACAAACTGGGCGCGCAAAGCACGGTCCTGGGCGGCGGGCGCTACGATGGGCTGGTCGAAGAACTGGGCGGAAACCCAACGCCTGGCATCGGTTTCGGAGCGGGAATCGAGCGTTTATTGCTGGTGCGCGAGGCGTCCGGCGCGTCTCCTCTTGAAGCGGCGCCCATCACGGCGTTTCTGGTGACTTTAGGCGAGGGCGCGCGCGCGGCGGGCGCCAAAATCTTGGCTGAGCTGCGCGCAAACGGCATCGCGTGCGACCGCGATTTCGTGGGACGCTCGATGCGCGCCCAAATGCGCGAGGCCAACCGTCAAAGGGCGCGTTTCACCCTGATTGTGGGCGAGGATGAACTCGCGGTGGGCACGGTTTCGCTTAAAAACATGGAGTCGGGCGCGCAGGAAACCCTCGAACTGGCGCGCGCCATCGAAGTTTTGCGCGGGGTTTCGTGATGAAACGCGCACGGGGGGCATTTCATTTGCTAAGGTGAGTGCCGCCGCAAAATTTTAGTCTTTTAACTGGAGTTACTATGAAAAACCTTCGCAAATGGGGCGCGACGCTGGGCGCCGGAGCCGTAATGCTGACCCTGGCCGGTTGCGCCGACAAAGATGGCAGCGGACAGGCCGAATCGCCTGCTGATGCCAACAACGTGACAGGAGCCGTCGCCGACAATCTGGGCGACACCGCCAACGCCGTCAAGGGCGCGGCTGGCGCCGTCGGCAATACTGTGACGGGCGCGGTCGATGCCACTGGCAACGCCATTGAGAATGCGGCGCCGGTCGTCGGCAACGTCGCAGAAAACGCGGCGACCACCGTTGGCAACGCGGGCGAAACCGCCGCGATGACCTCGAAAGTCAAAGCGGCCATCGCTGCCAACGCCGGACTCAAGGGCACCAGGATCGACGTCGATACCATGGCGGGCAAAAACAACATTTCGCTCCAGGGCACCGTGAAAACGGCGGCGCAGAAGAATCTGGCTTCCGCCGTCGCTAAGAAGAACGCGCCTGGCTATAACATCAACAACATGCTGAAAGTCGGCGCGATGTAATTCGGGCCACAATTTCCAAAAGGCAAAAAGAAACGCGGAAACGCTGTGCTTTTTGCCTTTTGTTTTGTGAACTCACTCCCAAAAGGAAATTTTATGCCTTATATGATTGGCGGAGAAATGGCCGAAGTCGGCACCGAACCGCGTCTTCAAGATGGAACCATGTGGGTGCCGCTACGCAAACTGGGGCAGGCATTGGGCGGAAACGCCGACTGGGTGGCTCCCAATCGGGTCGCGGTGCTTTATCTCAACGGCCAGATCATCACCCTCACCATCGGTGACCAAACGGCGGACGTGGACGGCGAGCGCCGCGAGTTGCAGGGCGCTCCTTTTGTCGAAGACGGCGAAACCTGGGTTCCGGTGCGCCTCTTTGAAAGTCTGGGTTACACGCTTTCGGCTGACCCGCAAAACGGCATCGTCGATTTGAGCGTCCCCGCTTAGATTTTCAGTTCGTTGAACCGAAAAAGCGTCGCTGCTATGGCAGCGACGCTTTTTTGTTTTTGCGCTCTTGCAGCGACTAAAGTCACCGCAACAACGACGCAAAACCTGCCTTCGCAGGTTGAGGGCCTCCAGTCCGCGTAGGCGGACTTCGCGCCGTTGTTGCGGTGACTTTAGTCGCTGCAAATTCACCTTAATGAGATAGCTTTTAAAGCGCGTCTGGTGGCCTCTGCGTCTTTTCCGAGCGCGGGCATCCTTGCCCGCATTCCATCCATTCCATGCGGGCAAGGATGCCCGCGCTCCCAGCGACGCACGTCCGCTGAGACGCGTTTCAGGGCTTGACTTGCTTCCAGGCGATTTGGGCCGCTGTTTCGCGCGCCAGACGCGCGCTGCCGCGCGGCAGAGGACGGTCGGTGTAGCGCGCCGTGAGATAAAGCGAAGTGAGGCGGCGCAGCGCTTCGGCATCGGGGCGCGAAAGAGTGGAAGCGAAGGGCTGCAACCACTCATCGGGCGTCTCCCACGAGGCCCTGGGGCGAAATTTGCGTGCGATGCAACGCGCTGTGGTGCCGTAGATTTCGACAACGAGGCGGCGTTCGGCGTCGCTGTCGCTGGCGGCACGCCGGCCCAGCCACAGAACGCGCCATCCTCTAACCCACCGCGAGGCGATGGCGAGGCATAGACCGATTCCCAGAGCATAAACCAGATAAGGGTTCTCGCGCGCCAACGCCAGAAGGTCTTCCGATTGCGATGCGGCCCAGTCGCGCCAGTTTTCCAGCCAGGTCGGAGAATTCTCGCCGCGGTCGTCGGGCGGAGTGGCATCGACTATGGCCCAGCCCCAGCCCTCGACCCACACTTCGGTCCAGGCATGAGAGTTGGCCTCGCGCAACTGGACGGAGCCGCCGACTCCGCCGTCGCTCCACTCCGTGTTGTAAAATCCCGACACTACGCGCGCCGGAATGTTCTGGGTGCGGCATAACACGGCCAGAGCGCCCGCGAAATAGGTGCAGTAGCCGCGCCGCGCGCCTTCGAAGAGAAAGAAATCGGTGGCGTCGCGTCCCTGGGGCACGGTGCGCGGGCGCAGGGTGTAGACCGCGTTCTCTTGAAGGGCCTGCGCCAGATGCTGGGCGCGCCGGTAGTTGGTCGGGCGAGTGGGCGAGTCGCGCAGCATCAAGCGAGCCAACTGAGAAACGCGCGGCGGCAAACCGTCGGGAAGCTGCAACGCGGCGCGGCGCGCTTCAGGCGACAATTGGACGCGCGGTTTGGACATATGGGCGGCGTTCACCGAGGCCGAGGGAACATAGGCGCGCGAAATTCCGTATTCCGGCAGCGGGGGCACGTCCGACAAAAACCGCACTGTCTGGCCCGCCTGAACCACACCGACATCAACGCCACCATCACGCCGCAAGCGGATTTCGTTCTGTTCGCTCCCGCGCATCATCGCTACACGCGGCGCGGGCAGAACCGGAACAAAACTGATTCCGGTCATCTGTGCCCTCAACTCCTGATGCACCGCCACTGCGGGGGGGCCGAACTGACGCGCCAGGCGCGGCGCGGCGCGCTCGATATCGAAGCCGGAGCGAAATGGTCGGGTTCCATTACCCCGTGAGACGTAGGAATTGAAACCAAAACTGGGGCGAGATGAGCGCCTTCTATCTTCCCTGGGAAAATTCGAAAACTGTGGAGAAATGGGCCAGCGGTCAGGAGTGACTTCTGTTCGCTGCACGCGCTTCGCCGACTCCACGCCCTGCGACCAGCTGTGACCATTATAGGTATTGAGCGTAAACATCCGCCAGTAGGAAGGACGAATTGGCCTGCCCTCCAGCGTGTAGGCTCGCCCTTCCCACAAAAGCGCGCCGGAAGGCAAATTCGGCCTGGAAGTGAAGTCGATCTGGCGCTCCGGCCCGCCGTTCATTGTGCCTTCGGGAAGAGAAAGCGCGATGCTGGTGAGGCGCGAAACCAGGGAGTTAATGGCATCTTCGGCAGAGGAGCGTTCACTGGCATCACGCGAAGTCAAAAAATAAGAAAAACCGGTCGAGGCCGCCAGCGATATGCCCAGAACTGCGGCCAGCGAACGCGCGGCCAGACGCGCATCCTGTCCAGGCGAAAGAGGCGGCACGAAAGCGGTGGCGCTCGCGCGCAGATCGGAGCGGTGATCGAGCGCGAAAAGCAGCGAGGCCACCACCGACCACACCAGAAAATAGATCACCACTTCAACGCCCTCTTTGTGGAGCGGAATCAGCAGCAAAAGCACCGAAAACGACGGCACCGTCGCGAGCATGGCATCTTTATCGGAAATCAGCGAAAACGAGCGAAAAGCCGCGAAAAGCAGGAACACCTGCATGAGCAGCTGCACCCAGTGCTCCGGCCCGAATCGCAGCATGAGGGCGTGCGCCGATTCGGTGTTCATCAGTAACAGAAAATCGCGCAGCGTCCAGAAAATATAGTAGGTGGACATCAGAACCGCGCTTAAAACCGTCAGCGAATTCCATAAAGGGCGCGGCACGTGCACCCCACCAATTCGCATATCCGAGCGCCGCAAAAACAGCGAAACCGGAACGCCCGCCAGCGTAATACACGCCAGCATCACCACGAACGAGGTGGCGAGCACAAGTTGCGCTGCCGCAATCGCCACCAGGGTCGCCGCCGTGGCCGCCGCGTAGCGCAGCGTGAGTTCCCAGGGCGAGGTTTCGGGCTGCGTGGCTGTTGTCAAATGAACGGAAGGCGCGATTTGCATGATGTTGAACGAAGGAATGGCTTTCCCGAAATCCTGACCGGTGCACCTCAAAAAAGTTCCTGCAACGCGGCGTGAAGCACGGTTTGCGGCGATTGATCGGTCGGTTTGGCTCGAACCTGCACCACCGAAGCGTCGTGGCGGCGCAGTTGGGCCGCTTGTTCGTCGTAATTGTCCGACCTCACGGCGATGGATTTGGCCCCCTCGGTCTGGACTGGAAAACGCCCGTTGTTTTTGCGAAAGCGGCGTTCGCCGCTGCGCGCGCCCAGCGAGGCGCCGTCCACCAGTAAAACGCGCACGCGCGTGCCGCGCTGCCGCCAGAACTGCGCGTTTTGCATTACATCAGGCGAAAGTGAGGCTGAAACCAAAAAAACCGTCGAGTAGAAGCGCGTGCTCAGAGCGGGCAATTGTTGCAGCGCCTCGTGGAGCGAAATCGAGCGCTCGGCACGCGCGCGGGCCAGAGCATCGGTGAGGGGCGATGGCAGTTCGCCGCCCACCAGAGCGCGCGCTTCGACCAGAAGCGGCGCCGCGTCCAAACGCGCGAAATCGCACGGCACCCCGCGCGCCAGCAGGCTCTGGCACAGCGAAGCGCATCCGATGAGGCTCCACTCTGTCGAATCCCACTCGCGCGCGCCCCAGGTGGTTGCGGCGGCGCCGTCCCACAGCACAAGCGGCGTGTCGCGGCCCGCCTGCTCGAACTCTTTGACCACCAAATCTCCGGCCCGCGCGCTCGATTTCCAGTGAACGTGGCGCAAATCGTCGCCAGGGGCGTAGGGGCGCGTGCCGCGCAGTTCGTCGCTGCGCCCCGACTGAATGGCGCGCTGCGAACCGCTTCGCTGGCCGCCTCCGCCGTGATGCCGGTTTTCGACGCGCACGATGGGCGGCCCGACGAAGATTTCCTGATGCGCCATCTCGCCCCAGGGGAGGCTTTTCTGGGTGTGAAACAAACCCAGAACGTCCGACCCGCGCAGGCGCGCCTCTTCGAGACGATAGTGGCCTCGTTTCAACTGGACCAGAGGCAGATTGGCTTCGATGGCCGCGCCCGAAGGAATGGCGGCGAGCAAAAAACGTTCGAGCCAGAGCCGGTTGTGGTCATCGCGCAGGGCGATTTCGAGCACGACGCTGGTTTTGCTGAGCGTGCCGCTATTGGAAAGCGCCGCCGCCAGACTGGGCGCCGCGCCATCGTGCGAAGCGAACGAGGCCGAGGCGCGCGCGCGCGCGATTTTCAGGTCGCATTTCAAGCCGATCAGCGAAAGCAGCGCGATGCCCAGCGACGCGCCCAAAACGCCGATGACCAGCCAGGTGAGGACGTAATAAAAGCTCGGCAGCGAATTCACCACGCCGATCAGGTAAAAACAAAACGCCACAAACCCCAAAAGTGCCGCGCGCTGGGTGAACATGATAAAAAAACACCGCTATTGAAAGGGCGGGCTGCCTTCAACTGTTCGCCTTCGCGGACACCAAACAGTTCGGTTGCGACACCGGAAACCTCAGCGTTCACGCTCCATATCACGCTTAACTTCGCGTTCGGCGATGGCGCGGCGCTTGTCGTGTTTGGGGCGCCCTTTGGCGAGTCCGATTTCCAGTTTGGCCCGCCCGCGCGCGAAATAGAGTTTGAGCGGCACCAGGGTGTAGCCCTTTTGCGCGGTCTGGCCGATGAGTTTGTTGATTTGCGCGCGATGTAAGAGCAGTTTGCGCTTGCGGCGCGGCTCGACGTTGTTGTAGGTCGCGGGGCCGTAGGGCGGAATGTAGAGGCCATGCACCCAGATTTCGGGCAGTTTGCGCGGCCCCGCCTCGACGCTGGCATATGATTCGGCGATCTGCGCGCCGCCGTCCCGCAGACTTTTGACTTCAGTTCCGGTCAACACCAGACCGGCTTCGAGCGAATCGGAGATTTCGTAATCGTGGCGCGCGCGCCGGTTTTGCGCGACGGTTTCATCACCCAACAGCTTCTTTTTCTTTTGCGCCATGATTTCTTTGGCAGCGAATCGATTCGCCGCTTCTTAATGTGTTTTGGAAGTGCCCGCAGGGGCGCAGCGTGCTACGCCCTGCGCCTTGGAAAGTCCTTCATTGGACGTAGGCCCAAATGTTCTGGGCGTAGCTCGCTACGCCCCTACGGGCACTTCCAGGACAACATCCTAAATCGCTTCCGCCACATCGCCCAGATCGGCGCCTAAATCGTCCGACAAATCGACATCGCCCAGCGCCGCCACCACGAGTTCCGCATCGGCGGGCGCATCGACGGCCAGACCAGCCACGTCGATTTCGCCATCGGGAAGTTCGTCTTCGAGGTTGGCCGCCGCCGCCGCTTCGGCGGCGATGCGCGCCGCGTTTTCCTGCGCCGCCAGAATCGCCGCTTTGGGCTTGATGGTCGCGGTATTGATAATCGGCTGCGGCGTGAGGCGCTGGTCGGGGCGCGGCTCGAACTTGCGCCCGCGACGCAGACCTGGCAGCACCATGTCGATCATCGCCACCACGAGTTTGCTGTCGGTTTCCTCGCTTTTGCGCTGCCGTTCGAGTGCGGCGACGGCGCGCCGGTCGCCCAGACGACCCAGCGACTCGACCACGCCGCGCCGCACGCCTTCGCGCGGGTCTTTGAGCGCCTTGATGAGCGGAATCACTGCCGAAAGGTCGCTCAAATCGCCCAGCGAAAGCGCCGCGTGATAGCGCACGCTCCACTCTGAGTCCTTGAGCGCCTCGCACAGCGCCGGAACCGCCGCTTTGTCGTTGAGCTGGCCCAGGCCTTTGGCCGCCGCGAGGCGAACCACCCAGTCGGGATCGTGCAGCGCCGTCGTGAGTGGCTGGAGCGAGGCTTTGCCGCCGATGTCGGCGACGGCTTTGACCGCCGAATAGCGCACGTCCTGAACCGGATCGGTGAGCAGAATTTGCAGGCTTTTGGCGGCGCGCGGGTCGCCGATTTCGCCCAACGCGAGCGCGGCGTAGCGCCGCACGCGCACGTTTTCATCTTTGAGCGCCTTAATCAAAGCGTCAACCGCGCCTTTATCCTTGAGCGAACCCAGCGCTTCGGCGACCCACATCCGCACGTTGTGATTGGGATGGCGCAGCGCGACGGTGAGCGCGGGAACCGATTGCGCGCCAATATCAACCAGAGCTGACGCCACCACTTTTCGCACGTCAATCGAGGGAGAATCGAGGCATTTGATGAGCGGGTCGATGGCGCGCGCATCACCAATGCGTCCCAGCGCTTCGGCGGCGTGACGCACCAGATCGACGTTTTCATTGTCGAGAAAAGGCAGCAGAACCGGCGTCGCTTTGGTGTCGCGCAGTTCGCCCAGCGCGATGACGAGCGATTTTTGCACGTCGATGACTTCTTCGGGCAGCTTGGCGATGAGAACGTCGGCGACTTCTTTGCGGCCCAGCTTACCCAAAACTTCGGCGCTCCAACGGCGCACCGAGTCTTCCGGCGAATTGATGGATTCGAGAAGCGGCGCGACGGCAGGTTCACCCAGCAGCGAGAGCGCATGGACGGCGGCGCGCTGCACGTTGAGGCTCGAATCGGCCAGCGCCATCACGAGCGGCGCCACGCAACTGGGGTCGCCCAGTTCGCCCAAGCCCGTCGCCGAAGCCATGCGGACTTGAAAACTGGCGCCCGACCCCAACGCGCGGGCCAGAGGTTTGATGGCTACCGGCCCCATCGCCACGATTTCGTCGATGACCGGACGCTGCGTGGTTTCGCTTTTGCCGTCGAGTTCGGTCAGAAGTTCGGTGACGCGGGCTTCTTTGGTGGATTGGGGAGAATTTTTTTCACCCTTGGCTTGGGAGGTCGAAGCGGGGCTTGGAAGTGTTGCGGACTCGGACGGGGAATTGGCGGGCATAGAGTGAAGGCTCCAACGAAACGAAATGTGAAAAATCGCCGCTCGAATTTTAACAGAAATTCGCAGTTTCGTCTATGGGAGTAAGGCGTGATCAGCGCCAGGAGCCTGGTTGCGTCGCGTTTGCCCAAATGGGTAGATTGCATTGCGGAGTTTTCAATGGCGCCCCTGCCCAATATCCTACTCATCTACACCGACCAGCAGCGTTTCGATACCATCGCGGCCCTGGGGAACCCGTTGATTGATACGCCTCATCTGGATCGTTTGGTGCGCGAAGGCTGGAGTTTCACCCACGCCACCACGCCTTCGCCGGTGTGCATGGCGGCGCGCTGGAGCCTGCACACCGGACAGTGGACGACAACTCACGGCTGCTTTTCCAATCACCATCCAGGGCCGAGGCCGTCGTTCGATCTTCCGACACTGCTGCGCCGCGCCGGATACCGCGCCGGTCATGTCGGCAAGAATCACACTTTTCTGGCAGAAAAGGATTGGGATTTCTGGCGCGAAGATCCAACCCCACCCGCTTCCCCCGCAGCGCTTCAGGCTCGCGAAAAATGGAAAACCGAAGTCGGGAAAGTGCGCTGCCCGCGCCTGAGCGAAACGGCGGTGCCAGGCGGAGCCGAAGCCGATCCCGAACGCGGCAAAACTGCGGCGGCGCTGGAATTCCTCTCGTCCGGCGATGAGCGTCCCTTCTTTTTGTGGCTCTCCTACCATCACCCGCACACGCCCTTCTGGGCGCCCGAACCGTTTTTTAGCCGCTATGAAAACGCGCCCCTGCCGCCGCCCATCGTGGAACCGGAAGGGCTGCAAGGCGCAGGAAAGCCGTTTCGTCAGTGGTTTCATCAGGCGAACAACGATGCCATCCTGCCTTTCACGCCACAGCAGGTGGAGAGGATGCGTCGGGTGTATTACGCGATGATTTCTCAAATCGATGCCGAAATCGGCCTGGTGCTGGACGAACTCGACCGGCGAGGGCTGACCGAAAACACGCTCGTCGTTTTCACCAGCGATCACGGCGATTATATGGGGAATCATGGCTTGATCACCAAAAGTCCTGCCCTTTATGATGATTTGGTGAGAGTGCCCCTCATTTTTCGCTGGCCAGGCACCATTGTGGAGAACCAGCGCGATGACCGGTTCGCCTCCCACATCGATCTACTGCCCACCTTTTTAGCTCTGGCCGGAAGTGCTTGTCCTCCCGAAGTGGATGGCACCGACCTTGGGCCGTTTTTGCTGGGGGGCAAAACGGAGCCGATCCGTCCCGCCGCGTTTAGCGAATACGGCATTCCAGGCGAGCCTTACACTCCGCGCCGAGTCGCCGAAGCGAGATGGGAAGCGGGGATGTTTCCCAACCCTAACGATGCTCGTCTGCCCTGGGAAGGCAATCCGGTGTCTCTGGCGGGCCGCATCCGCATGACACGCACTCACCGGTGGAAGTTCGTGGAAGACGACCAAAATTGCGAGTTATACGACCTCGCGGGCGATCCGCACGAGTTAAAAAATCTGTGGCAACATCCTGATTACCGTGAGATTGGAGCGCAATTGCAAAATGATTTGAGAAGCTGGAAGCAAAACGTCCAGTCCTAAAGATGCATCAACGTAAAAGCATCACAAATTTCCACTTCAAAGCAGGTTTTCCCCTTTCATCCACGTCACGAAGTGTTTCAGTCCCGCCTCCACTTCGGTTTGGGGCTCGTATCCCAGCAAGCGCCGCGCTTTGGAAATGTCGGCGAAAGTTTCGAGCGGCTCCGAGGGCGGGCACGGCGCCTCGATAATCGCGGCCTGACGTTGCAGCAAGCCTTCCAAAATTCGCACGAAACGCAGATTTTCGACCGACTGCCCGCAGCCCAGATTGACGATTTCCCATTCCAGATCGGCATCGAGCGCCGCCGTGAAGCCGCTCACGATGTCGTCGATATACGTCCAGTCGCGCTTCATGTGGCCGCCGTTGAAAAGCGTGATCGGCTCGCCGCGCGCGATTTTCTGCGCCCACTGCCAGGGCATCATATCGGGGCGCCCGTGCGGGCCGTAAACGTTGAAGAGGCGCAAAATCGTGGTGCGCTGGCCGTAGAGATGGGAAAACGAATGGGCGAAAAGCTCCATCGCGCGCTTGGAGGCCGGATAAGGCGCCAGGGGCGAAACGGCGGGCGCTGCCTCGCTGAAGGGCACGGGAGTGTCGCGGCCGTAAACCGAGCCTGTGGAAGCCAAAACGCAGCGCGGCCCGCTGGTGAGGCGCGCCGCATCGAGCAAATTGGCCGTTCCCTGCACGTTGACCTGCCCGTAAATCAGGGGAAACTGCACGCTGTAGCGCACCGCCGCCATCGCCGCGATATGCGCGACTGCACCGAAATTTTCGCGTTCAAAAAGTTCACGCAGAGCGCTCGCATCGCTCAAATCGCCGCGCACCATGCGAAAGCCATTTTGCGATTCCAGATCGCTCAGGTGACGGTCTTTGTGCGCGATTTCATAATACGGGTCGAAATTGTCGAAGCCCACCACAACATCGCCGCGCGCTACGAGCGCCTTGCTCAATCGAGAGCCAACAAAGCCCGCCGCGCCGGTCACCAAAACTTTCATAGAAATCCTCTTGCCCTCGCAATTTTGCGGCACCTCCGGCGCGGCGTCAAATCAAAGCGAGGTCGGTGTCATCCAATTCGGTTTAAAACCACAGAGACACAGAGGCACGGAGAAACAGAGGGCGGGCAAGGTGTGGTCAACTTCCCTTCTTTTCTCCGTGCCTCTGTGTCTCTGTGGTTTTTTAACGAATGCTCCTGCCGTTGGGGGTGCCAAAGTGTGGCGTCGCTTTTGCGCCCCGTCGCGATTCCGGCGCGCACCGCAACAGTGACCCGCCGTCAAAATTCCCATCGCGAGGAGAGCAAATAGCTATGGCCACTACGGTCACACTCAAGGGCAATCCGATTGCCCTTTCGGGCACTCCGCCCCAAGTTGGCGATACCGCGCCCGAATTCGAACTCGTCGGCAACGACATGGCGCCGGTCAAACTGGCCGACTCGAGCGGCAAAGTGCGCGTCATCTCGATTGTGCCGTCCATCGACACGGGTGTTTGCGCCGTGTCCACCAAACGGTTCAACTCAGAACTGGACAAGCTGCCCGATTCTGTTGTCGGCTACACCATCAGCGTCGATACGCCTTTCGCGCAAAATCGCTGGTGCGGAACCGAGGGCGTGGAGAAAATGAAGCTGCTGTCCGATTACAAAGGCAACACCTTCGGCCACGATTACGGGCTTTACATTCACGACATGGGAACTCTGGCGCGCTCGGTGATGATCATCGACCAGAACGGCAAAATTGCCTACTTCCAACTCGTCGCCGAAATCTCCCAGGAGCCGAATTACGAAGAAGTGCTGCAAAAAGCGCGCGAACTGGCGTAGTTTCCAGCAGAGGAGCGGAGGAGCAGAGGAGAAAAGGGTGTTGGAGCGAAAACAACGTAATTTTTGTGCTAACTTCCCTACTCCTCCGCTCCTCCGCTCCTCCGCTCCTCTGCTGAAGTCGCTCGCAAATTATCCGCAACCATGGCGCGCAGGCGTTCGGGATCGAAGGGTTTGGGCAAAACGGGGCGCGCGGCGCGCTGCAAGAATTCCTGAGTGGAGTGGCTCATGGTGTCGCCCGTCACGAAAATGACTTTGGGCAGTAAATCGGGCCGCGTGGTTTGCAAAATCTCGAAAAAGGTCGGTCCGCCGACGGCGGGCATACGCACATCCGACAAAATCAGGTCGTAATCGCCAGCTTTGAGGAGCGCCAGGGCCTCGGCGCCGTTAAACGCGGGCGTGATCTGATGGCCATCAAGCCCCAGAATCTCGGAAATCAACATTACCACCGGCTCTTCATCATCAATAACTAAAATGCGACTGCCCTCGCTTTGACTTTGCTGGGGCGCAAGCGACTGGGTTGGGGTTTGCGCGACGAACGATTCGGTTCCCACCGCGCCAGGCAATTCGATCACGAAGCGCGCGCCGTGCCCCAGACGGCTTTCGGCCCAGATGAGGCCCTCGTGGTTGGACACGATGCGCAGCGCGATGCTCATCCCCAAACCCGTGCCTTCGCCGGTCGGTTTGGTGGTGAAAAACGGGTCGAAAACGCGGCGCAGATGTTCGGGCGCGATGCCAGGCCCGTTGTCTTCGATGACGATGCGCACTGCCGGTGCGCCGCTCATGGTGGTGGCGTGCGTCGAGAGGCGAATTTCGCCGCTCCCGCGCCAGGCGTGCGCGGCTTGAACTGCGTTGGAGATGATGTTGAAAAACACCTGCTGCAATTGCAGCGCATCGCCCCAAATTTGCGGCACAGAGGCCGAGAAATCCGTCAAGATCCGCACATCGTCGGTCTGTAGCTGGTAGCGGCGCATTTCGACGGCGGCCTGCAAAACCTCGCTCACCGAAAAAAAGTCTTTTTCCGGCGAAGACCGCCGCGCATAAGCGAGCAAATTCTGCACGATATGCGAAGCGCGCGTCGCTTCCTGATGGATGGTGGTCACTTTGCGGCGCACGTTCTCCGGCAGGTTGCGGTCGAGATCGAGCAGTTCCGCGTAACCCACCACGGTCGCGAGGGGATTGTTGAGTTCGTGCGCCACACCCGAAGTGAGTTCGCCCAGCGCGGCGAGTTTTTCGCTTTGCAGCAGCTGCTCCTGCAAGCGGCGGCTTTCGGTCACATCGTGCAAAACGCACAGCCGGCGCCCGCTTTCGCTGGAGGTGAACTCGTTGGAGCCATTTCTGGGGACATCGCTGTCCAGCGAAGTCCCCGCAGAACGCAGTTCAAACGCCATTTCGACGAACACGCGGTCGGGGCGACCACAGCGAAACTCGGTGATTTGGGGCGCCAGATGCGAGGGCGCGATTTCCAGGGTCTGCCAGGGCCGCAAAATCGTGTATTCCGGCAAACGGCTCCACAATGCGTCGCGCTTGTGGCCCAGAACTTCGGCGATTTCCAGGCCCAGCATCATCGCCAGAGCGCGGTTGGCGCGCAAAATCACGCCCTCGGCATCGCAAACGTAAACCCCGTCGATCATGCCGTCGAGCATCGCCTGCCACTCGCGCTTGATGTGCTGCAACTGCTCGAACATCCGCGTTTTGGCCGTCACCGCCGCGATCTGCTCGCATAAAGCCGCGACCGAGGCCGCGTCGCCGCCATCGGGCCACACCAGGCTGAGGCGCCCTAAAACGTTGCCTTCCCAGGCCAGATTCCACTCGCGCTGGCGCGCGCCGTTGAATTTGAGGTCGGCGGGAATTTGAAGCGGAGGAACGCCCTCGCCGGCTTCGGTTTCATCGCGCCACAGCGTGATGGCACCGGCGGCGGCTCCCGAGACTTCGAGCGCGCCCTCAAGCGCGGCTTTTTGCAGCGCTGCCAGAGTCGGCGCCGCCAGGATGGCGAGCGTGATGCGAGTCCAAGCACTGAAATCAGCGGGGCTGAACGCGGAAGAAACGAGCGAAGAATTCATGGACAAATGGGGGTTTAACGACGCGATTCGCCCGCCCAGGGCAGCACGATGTCAAGAAAACGCTGCGGCTGCTCCAGATGCGGAAAAAGCAGGGCGTTTTCGACCACTTCGAGATGCGCGTCAGGACGCAGCGCGAGCCATTCGGGAGCGGCGTCGTAGCCCTCGCGCACGGCGTTGCGCCCCCAGATGAGCAGCGAAGGAACTTCGATTTCGCGCCACGCCGCGCGCCAGTCGCAGCCGAAAGCGCCCTGCAAAAGGGCGCGCTGACCGCGCTCGGTGCCCCTCTGATGCGCGGCGACGTGCCACAACTGGCTTTCGCTTTGCGCCAGTTCCTTATCGAAAAATCCGTGTTCGCGCGCTTCTTTGTGCAAGTTTTCGCGCGAGTGCAACCAATTGAGAGCCGCGACCCCCAAAACCGGTGCATTGAGTAGATTTCCCGACAAAGTGCTTTGCAAAAGCGCCTCGGCACGGCTTTCGCCAGAAGGCGCATCGGGCGCCGGCGGAACCGGACACACCAGCGCGAGGCGTGAGATCTCGGCCCCGCCTCGAGCGGCTAAAATCGCAAAAATTCCGGCCTGCCCCGCCGCCACGACTGCCGTTTTTTGGCCGACAATGTCGTGGATGAAACCCGAAATCTGCTCGGCAAAATCGGTGGCATTGGTGCCTTCACCCGTGGTGTCGGACAGTCCCCAGCCGAGCCAGTCGAACGCATAAACGGTGTGATGGTCGGCCAGGACATCGAACACCGCGCGCCATTCGGCCATTGAGCGTCCCGCATCGAGACCGTGCAGCAGCAAAACCGGTGGCCCTGTTCCCGCCACGGTGTAGGCGATGTCGCCGAAACGCGCCGGATAGCGTCCGAACTGCCCGCCCAGACGAAAGCCAAGCGGCGGCGTGCGCGCCGCGATGACGGTGTTGGCAACGGCGACGGCGCCCAGAGTCGCTCCAGTGAGAGCGAGAGTGGTTTTCAAGACGGCGGAAAGTGGCGAAGAGGCGGCGGAATTGCGATGGCTCATGAGAAATATCATGCTCTTCGCCGTTTTGACCAACTGCGCGGCATTTTCCGCCGTGAAGCGAAGGCCAACAACGTGCGGCACTGGGTTTGCAGAAGGGTTTTGCCGTTGGACAAATTCCCCTTGGACAAATTCCCCTTTCGGAGCAATTAATGAAAATATCGCACCCACATTCGTGGCTATGGCGACCCGCAGGCGCGGCTGTCGTGGCTTCTCTGACGTTACCCACTCTTCTGGCAGGTTGCGGTTCGCCCGCGCAGCAAACCCAAGCCCAGGCGCCGATGAGCCGCAATCAGCCGATGAGCCGCAACCAGCCGATGGCCAATACCGGCATGAGCACCAAGCAGAAAGTGACGCTTCTGGCGGGCGCGGCAGCGCTTTATTATGTTTACAACCGCTATAAAAAGCAAAACGTCGCCGAGTTGCAGGGCCAGAACGTGCAGTATTATCTGTCGAAAAATGGACGAGTTTACTACCGCGATCCGCGCAATCCGCGAAACGTGGTGTGGGTGACTCCGCCGCCGCAGCAAGTGCAGTCCATCGAAGTCCCCGCTTCGGAAGCCGGCGCGTATAGCGGCATCCAGGGTTACAACAATTCCCAGTCCGGCAAAACTCTGCGGGACTTTTTCCCCGTTCGCTAAATCTCAACCTTAGGAGAAATTTTCCAATGAACCCACTTGATTTATTGTTTGGCCAGATCGCCAACACGGTTCGCAATCACGCTTCCCCCAACACCCCAGGCCCAGCCTACGATGCCAACCCGCTTCTGGGCGCGCTTTCCGGCATTTTGGGCCAGCACGCGCAGCAAAGCGGCAATCAGTTCGGCGGCTACCAGCCCGATGCTGACTATTCTCAGCATGGCGGCTTCGACCCAGGCCAGTTGTTCGGACAAGGCGGCGGTCAGGGCAATGTCCTTCCCGCGTCGCAAGACCCCTACGGCGACCCCGCCGACCAGGCGCAAAACACGGGAATGTTCGGCGGCAACGTCCGTCCCGCGTCGGAAGACCCCTACGGCGATCCGGCTGACCAGGGGCGCTATTAAATAGCCATAAAAAACGCAAAAAGCACAAGAGAAACCGAATTCTCTTGTGCCTTTTGTGTTTTTTGTGGCTATTAATCCACGTTGACAATCGCTTTGACGCAGGTTTCGCGGTTATCCAAAACGTATTCGAACGCCTGGGGCACTTCGCGGAGTTCAAAACGCTTGGAGATAAGCGGTTTGACATCGACTTTTCCGCTCGCCAGCAGCTCGACGCCGGTGGGAAACGTGTTGTTGTAGCGAAAAATCGGGCGCAGCTTGATTTCGCGCACGATGAGGTCGTTGATGTTGAGTGTCGCCGTATCGTTGGGCGGCATCCCGATGAGAACGACCGCCGCGCCAGGCCGCGCCGCTCCGATGGCGGCGTTCAGAGCGCTGGGATGGCCCGCGCATTCGATGCACACGTCGGCGCCACGCCCGTCGGTGAGTTCGCGCGCGATGGCTTTGAGTTCGTCCGCGTTTCCCGACACCACCTGCGTTGCCCCAATTTGCTTTGCGACCTCCAAGCGCGAGGCCACCATATCGGAAATCACCACATTGGTCGCGCCCGCCGCGCGGCACGCCAGCAAATTCATCAAGCCAATCGGCCCCGCGCCGGTGATGACAACCGTATCGCCCATCGTCACCGGCGCGACGCGCGCGGCGTAAATGCCCGTCGAAAGCGGCTCGATCATGGCGCCTTCTTCGAGGGTGACATTTTCGGGCAATTTGAAGCAAAAATCCGCGCGGTGATTGACCAGCGAGCAAAACGAGCCGTGATCGGGCGGCGTGGCGAAAAAGAAGATGTCGGGGCAAAGGTTGTATTCGCCGCGCTTCATGTAATAGTGCGAGAGCGCATTGGACAGGCGCGGCACGCCAGGCTCGATGGCGACGCGGTCGCCCTCTTTGAGATGCGAGACGCCCTCGCCGACCTGCGCGACCACGCCGGAGCATTCGTGGCCCAGCACCATGGGCGATTCGACGATGAAATCGCCGATGCGCCCGTGTTCGTAGTAGTGGACATCGGAGCCGCAAATCCCGACTTTGGCGATGTGAACCTGCACTTCGCCGCGCGCGGGCGCGGACGGAACCGGCACTTCGTCCACGCGCAAATCTTTGATGCCGTGCAGCACGGCGGCGGGCATGGTTTGGGTCATGGAAATTCCTCGTTGGTGGTTGGGAAGGAAGTATGACAAACAAACTGACGGATTTGCGGCTGAGGACATTGGCCCCTTCGTCTGCGCGCGGCGTTCTGAGGGCTAAAATTTTTGGGGTGAGATCAACATGAGAACTCCTCGACATATCGTTGCTGTGGCTGGGTTGGTTGCAGACGATTCTGGCCGTGTTTTAATGATTCGCAACGCCCGCAACGTTTGGGAATTCCCTGGCGGCCAGGTCGAAGAGGGCGAGAATCTTATTGAGTCATTAGAGCGTGAAATATTGGAGGAAACGGGAATATCGGCCTCGGTGGGTGAATTAGTCGGTGTATATTCCAACATACAGTCGCACATCGTCATGTTGGACTTTTTGTGTAAGTCCAGAGGTGGCGAATTAAAGACCAGTCCGGAAAGTTTGGAGGTTGCGTGGGTTGAACGAAACGAGGTTTTGTCTCGAATTGCACTGCCTGTGATTTATGACCGCATGAAAGATATGCTGGATTTTGATGGACATATCGTTTACCGCGCTTACACATTCGACGCGGACACAACACACACTCAATATACAATCGAGGAAGAACGAAACATTTGAAGTTGCGTAGTTTTGTTCTTCCCCCTTGTCTTTGAGTTGTAGCAACTCAGAAACGGCAAAGCAAAACACCGCGTTTGAGAATTGGATGCCAGCTAAACTGGGCCATCAATGACGCCATCTTTCGCCTATGATCCCGCCCAAATCGCCACCGCGCGCGAAGTCTTAGCCGCGCTGGGCGCCGCGCCCAATCGCACTTTAGGCCAGAATTTCCTCGTCAATGCGGGCGCTCTCGACCACATCTGCGAGATTGCAAAGCTTGAAAAAAATGACGCGGTTTTAGAAATCGGCCCAGGTTTGGGCGCGCTCACCGTGCGTTTGACGCGCGATGCTCAAACTGTTGTCGCCATCGAAAAAGACCGCGCGTTCGCCGCGTTTATCCGCAACAAATTTCGCGGCGAAGGTTTTCTCCTCGTCGAAGACGACGCCCTCGATGTCGATTGGAATGATTTAAAACTGCCCGAAAGCGGCGTTAAAATCGTGGCGAACCTGCCCTACTCGATTTCCAAACCGATGCTGCGCCGCATCTACGAAGATTGGCGCCCCCATTTGCACTCCGCGACGGTTTTGCTCCAACGCGAAGTCGCCAACCGGCTCGTGGCAACGGCGGGCGCCAAGGAATATGGGCCGTTGGCGATCATGGCGAGCCTGTATTCGCGCACCGAAAAAGCGTTCGACATCGCGCCAGGCTCGTTTTTGCCGCCGCCCGACGTGGTTTCCACCGTCGTTCACGCCCAGTTTCTGGAAAAACCCTCGATTGCTCTCCACGACGAACGGAAGTTTTGGCAAATCGTGCGCGCCGCCTTCGGACAGCGCCGCAAAACGCTGGGCAACACGCTCAAAGTCATCGCGCCGCGCGAGGTTTTGGCGCCCGCTTTCGAGAAAACGGGTATTGACTCGCAACGGCGCGGCGAAACGCTGTCGCCGCTCGAATTCAACGCGCTCTGCGAGGCGATTTTCACAGCGTAGAGAACGCGAAGCGTCAGCGAGTGAGGCATATCAGTGACTTTGACCTGACAGTCGGGCCTCACTCGCTGACGCTTCGCGTTCTCCACTTCCTCTAAATCCATGAAATTCCACCTCCAAAGCGCCGCCAAGGTCAATTTAACGCTCGACATTTTGGGTCGCCGCGCCGACGGCTATCACGAACTGGCGTCCGTCGTTCACACAGTTGGCATCTGGGACGAAATCGAACTCGACATTCACGACGGCGGCGAAATTTCCTTCAGTTGCAGCCGAGAGGAACTCGCGGGCGACGATAATTTGTGCGTGCGCGCCGTCACAAAGTGGAATGAAGCGACGGGCGCGAATTTTGGCGCCAGAATTCATCTTCAAAAACGCATTCCAACCGGCGCGGGGCTGGGCGGTGGAAGCGGCAACGCCGCCGCGATTTTACTCGCGCTCCATCTCGCTACTAATCATGCGCTTTCATGGGAGGAACTGCCGGCAATTTACGCGGGTCTTGGCGCGGATGTGCCGCTTTTTCTCCAAGGCGGCGCGGTTTTGATGGAAGGCATCGGCGAGAAATTGATGCCGCTTTCGCCGCTTTCGGGTTGGCTTTTAATTGTTAAACCCGAAGTCTCGCTGGCGACGCCCTCGGTGTATTGCGCCTGGGATCATGGCGAATTCGAGAGCCGAAACGACACGCCTCTCCTTCTTCAGACCTGGAGCCGTGCCGATTTGAGCGAGGTCGCAGCGCGCCTGGGCAATGATTTGGAGCGCGCTGCGGCGCAAATCACGCTGGCTCCGGTGCGCCTCATCGAACTCCTCAACCAAAGTGGCGCCCTCGGTGCGCGAATGAGTGGCAGTGGTTCGGCGTGTTTCGGCCTTTTCGAGTCGGAAATAACGGCACGCGACGCCGCTCGAAAGCTGCGGGGGGAGTTGGCGAAGGACGTGCAACTTCGAAGTTCTCAGCTATTCGTGGCGCCGTTTTGCGAGCGCGGTGTCGAATTTTCGCTTGAAGCGCCCGCAACCTCCGCTTACGATACGATATGAACGCTTCGCCTTCCTCCTACTCCATCATTTCGACGCTGTTTTGCTTTGGGTTCAGCGTGGTCGCGGCGGCGCTCGCCATCAACCTCTATTCCCTGCTGCGAACCGGACAGTTCGGCGCGTCGTGGCGGGTTTTGATTATCGCATCGGTGCTTTTCGCGCTGATTCAGGCCATCAAACTCGCCGAAATCACCGGCGTGCCCTACGCGGCGGCGTTGGATTTATCGTCGATTGTCGAACTGGTTTTCGTCCTCGCGCTGGCCTACGCTTTTTACTTGCAGCGCCAGGTTTTCTCTGCAAGCCGCACCCTGCGCGAGGAAAACCAGGCCGAAACCGAAGACCCCGATGAACCCATCGTCTCGGCCTACGAGCGTTATCAGTGACCTCCATCGTGCGCTGCGCCGCGATTCTGGCGGGCGGAAAATCGAGTCGCATGGGACGCGAAAAAGCGCTTCTCCCTTTCGAAAATAAGCCGCTCATCGCGCGCATCGCGGAGATTTTAACGCCGATTTTTCCTCAGATTTGCGTGGTCACTTCCAAAATTGAAGTCGCCGATGCCGCGAACTTGCCGATGGTGAGAGACAGGTTCCCCAATCGCGGGCCGCTCGGCGGCATTCACGCCGCGCTGTCGCATTTTGAAGCACCAACTTTCATTGTTGCCTGCGATATGCCGTTTTTGAACGCCGATTTCATGCGTTTTTTGGCGCAGAATTTCAACGGCGTGGCTCTGGTGCCGCAAAACGATGGCGGATTCGAGCCGCTTCACGCCGTTTATGCGCCGCAAAATATCCCAATTTTTGAGTCGCATCTGCGCGGCGCGGAGAGAATGCCGCCGCTTCGGAGCATCTTGCAGGAAATTGACGCGCAGTGGGTTTCGGTTGAGGTTGCGCGGCGCTTCGATCCAGCTTTGAAATGTTTTTCCAATTGGAACACGCCGCAGGATGCCGCCAACCTGATAAATTCTCCTTAGTCACCGTCCCCGCCGCGCCATTCAAAGGTGTTTCCAACCGAAATAAAGGGAATTGCGAGTCGGGAAATCTCATGGTGGCGCGTGCCAGCCTCAATCCTGGTCGAAAGGAACACGCCATGTCAGCCCTCATTTCCGCCCCACCGACTGCCCAAAACGGCGGTCATACCCTCAACGGCGGAGCCAAAAAACCCTCACGCCTCAAGGGTCTGCAATGCCGCGAATGCGGTCAGACCTCCGAAATCGCCCCCAAACACGTTTGCGAAATGTGTTTCGGGCCGCTCGAAGTCCAATACGACTACGATGTCATTGCCTCGGTCATCTCGCGCGAAAAAATCGAGCGCGGGCCGCGCTCCATCTGGCGCTATCAGGACTTACTGCCCGTCGAGGGCACGCCGCAAGTCGATCTGGGCGCCGGTTTCACGCCGCTCATCAAGTGCAACAACCTGGCGAAAAAGCTCGGCATCAAGTCGCTCTATATCAAAAACGACACCGCCAATCCGACGTGGAGTTTCAAAGATCGCGTCGTTTCGACGGCTTTAAGCCGCGCCGTTGAGTTCGGTTTCGACACGGCGGCGTGCGCCTCGACGGGCAATCTCGCCAACTCGGTTTCGGCGCACGCGGCGCGCGCGGGCATGAAATGCTACGTTTTCATTCCCTCCGACCTCGAAATCGGCAAAATCATCGGTTCGCTGATTTACAAGCCGAATTTGATGGCCGTCAAGGGAAATTACGACGAAGTGAACCGTTTGTGTGCCGAAGTCGCCGACCGCACCGACTGGGCGTTCGTCAACGTCAACGTGCGCCCGTTTTACTCCGAAGGCTCCAAAACCCTCGCCTACGAAGTCGCGGAGCAGTTGGGTTGGCAGGCGCCCGATCACGTCGTGATTCCCATCGCGTCGGGTTCGATGCTCACCAAAATCCATAAGGGCTTCAACGAATTGATGAAGCTGGGCCTCATCGAACAGCGCGATTTTCGCGTTTCGGGCGCGCAGGCGCAGGGCTGTTCGCCCGTCGCGCAGGCGTTCGAAGACGGCCACGATTTCGTCAAGCCGGTCAAGCCTTCGACCATCGCCAAATCGCTGGCGATTGGCAATCCCGCCGACGGCATTTACGCGCTCGACACCATGAGAAGCACCGGCGGCAACGCCGCGATGGTTTCGGATGAAGAAGTGGTCGAAGGCATCAAACTTCTGGCCGAAACCGAGGGCATTTTCACCGAAACGGCGGGCGGCGTGACCATCGGGGTTTTGAAAAAGCTGGCCGAAAGCGGCAAAATCAAGCCCGACGAAACGACGGTCGCCTACATCACCGGCATCGGCCTCAAAACGCCGGAAGCCATCGCCGATCACGTCGGCGCGCCGTTGCAAATTGCGCCCAATCTGGCCTCGTTCGAAGCCGCGCTGGGCCGCAAATTATAGTGAAGTAGAGGTTAGAGAACCGAAGTTAGAGGTTAGATAACTCATTTCTAACTTCTAACTTCGGTTCTCTAACCTCTAAAAAAGGAAAAATTATGTCCGTTTTAGTTCGCATTCCCACCCCTCTCCAAAAACTCGTCGGCGACCAGGCCGAAGTCAATGTCGAAGCGTCGTCGCTGCGCGACGCGGTGCAACAACTGGCCGCGCAAAACGAAGAGTTCAAAACCCGCTTGCTCGATGATTCGGGCGAATTGCGCCGTTTCGTCAACGTTTATGTCAACGAGGAAGACGTGCGTTTTCTACAAAAACTCGACACGCCGCTCAAAAGCGGCGACGAAGTTTCGATTGTGCCCGCCATCGCCGGAGGCTGAGGATTGCCATGAGAGATCGTCTCCGTCTCACTTTCGAGAAAGATAAAGTCGCCGATCCGGTGGTGTGCCAGATGGCCAAGCAGTTCGATGTCACCTTTTCGATTCGCCGCGCCAACGTCGAAACCGACGCGGGCTGGATGGATCTGGAACTTCAGGGCGACGACGCCGAAATCGAGCGCGCCATCGAGTGGCTGGAAAACGCGGGCGTGCTGGTTTCGCCGGCGGGCGGCGATGTTCTGGCCGGTTAAACGCCGCTTTCCAAAGGCACGGAGAACTTTCTCCGTGCCTTTTTCATTGAAATGGCAGCGAATAAATTCGCCGCAACGGGGAACGAAACCTGCCTTCGCAGGTTGCATTAGTCCGCGCCGGCGAACTTCGTCCCCCGTTGCGGCGAATTTATTCGCTGCCTCTCGTCATGGATTACGGGCGCCAGATTCTCGATTTCGACGGCTTTCGCATCGACGGCGAAGAGCCGTTCGCGCGCCTCGAATCGCGCGGAGAAGCCTCGTTTTTCGCGCAGTTGCGCGCGAGTCTCAAATCGGGCGCCGCGCACCATCCCGAAGGCGGCGCTATCGGTTTTTTCGGCTACGAAGCGACGCGAAGCGTAGAGCCGCGCGCTTTTTCCAAAATCGCGCACGATGATTTGGGCTTGCCGCTCGCGCGTCTGGTTTTCTACCGTTGTTTGAAGCGCACACCGCTTCCCGCGCGCAAAGCCGAAACGATTCTTCCACTCCAATCGCTTCCCGATTTTCCCGACGCGCGCTGGTTCTACGAAAACGGCGTCCAAACCATCAAAAACTTCATCGCGGCGGGCGATATTTATCAGGCTAATTTAACCTGCCGATTTTCGCTGCCAGTTTCAATTCAACCGCCTCAGATTTACGAGCGACTGCGCTCGCTGGGCGCCGCGCCGCGCGCCGCATTGCTCGAATGGGACGATTTTTCCCTCGTTTCTAATTCGCCGGAAACCTTTTTGACGCTCAAAAATGGTGTTCTGGAAGCGAAACCAATAAAAGGCACGATGCGGCGCGGCGTCACTGCGGATGAAGACGAAAATTTGAAAACCGAACTGGCCCGCAGCGCGAAAAACCGCGCCGAAAACGTGATGATCGTCGATTTGATGCGTAACGACCTGGGCCGCGTCTGCGATTATGGCAGCGTGCGGGTGCCCAAACTCTACGACATCGAAACCTTTCCGACCCTGCATCACGGCGTCTCGACGGTGCGCGGCCAGTTGCGGCGCGATTGCGATGCACTCGACGCATTTCTGGCGGCTTTTCCGTGCGGCAGCATCACTGGAGCGCCCAAAATGCGCGCCATGCAGATTTTGTCGGAAATCGAACCCAACCCACGCGGCGCGGCGATGGGCGCCATCGGCTATTTCTCTTTTAACGGCGATATGGAGTGGAATGTCGCGATTCGCACCGCGACGATGGTTCAAAACCGCGCCCATTTTCACGTCGGGGGCGGCATTGTCGCCGATTCGCAGCCCGAAGAAGAATACGAGGAAATGCGCCTCAAGGCACGCGCAATTTATTCGGCCTGCCGCGCATGAGTTCCCCACCAAATAGAGCACCGAGTCACACAAAATGAAGGGGCCGTCGTGACCAGCAGATTGGCGATGAGATGAACCTCTCGGTCACAAAGCGCATCGCCGCGAATGGTGTCCGGCGTGCGCTTCAAAGCGGCTGCCATCGGGCAAAACGACTTGCGCGCGGGTGTTGGGGGGCACCACGAAACGGAAGCTGAACTCGCCGTTTTCCCATTGCCACTCGCTTTCGATGCGACCGTGCGGCGTATTGAGATAGGCGCGCGCGCTCGTCAAGTTTCCACCTGGCTGCGGCGCCAGCACGAACTTCTGATAGCCAGGAGATGCCGGATCGGGCGCGATGCCGGCCACCACTTGATAAAGCCAGTCGCCGACCGCGCCGTAAGCGTAGTGGTTGAACGAGTTCATCCCCACGTCTTGAAAGCCGTTCTCCTGCGTCCAGCCGTCCCAGCGTTCCCAGATGGTGGTCGCGCCTTGCGTCACGGCGTATAACCAGCTCGGCCAGCCGGTCTGGTGCAGCAGAGCGTAGGCGGTGTCGAGGTGCCCGAAGCGCGTTAAAACCGGATTGAGATAGGGCGAACCGACGAAACCGGTGGAAAGTTTGCCGCCGCGATGGGCGATTTCGGCCACCAGTTCTGCGGCGGCGCGGGATCTTAGTTCTGGGGGCAGCAAGTCGAAGTGCAAAGCGAGCAAATAAGGCGTTTGATAGGGCGGCGAGAGGCGGCCTTCGGGCGTCACGAAGCGCGCCACGAAAGCGGCTTTGATAGCCTCGAAGCGCGCCTGATAACGCGCCGCGTCCTCGGTTTCGCCTAAAACCGCAGCGATCTGGCTCATCAAAGCGGCGGCGTGAGCGAAAAACGCGGTTCCAATCAGTTCTCTGGGCGTGCCGCCATCGACTTTGCCGCTTCCATCGAGCGCGAGCCAGTCGCCAAAACCGGAAAAGCCCTCGTAACCGCGAAAACAGCGCACGCCGCCCTGCGAAGTCGCTTCCAGAAACCCGAAATAGCGCTGGAAAACGTCGTAATTTTCCGCCAGAATGCGCCGGTTTCCCGTGACGCGGTAGGTCGTCCAGGGACAAATCAGGGCCGCATCCGACCAGGCGGGGCCGCCATCGTGAAAGGGATTGGCGAGTGGCGGCGCAGCGCTCGATTCGGGATTGGGCACGATGCAGGGAATGCCGCCGTCGGGCGATTGGGCCTCGCGCACCTGGCGCGCCCATTCGCTCCAAAAACCGGCGGCGTCGCGGTTGAAGAGGCTGGTCGCGCAAAAAACCTGCGCGTCGCCCGTCCAGCCGAGGCGCTCGTCGCGCTGCGGGCAGTCGGTGGGAACATCGAGGGCGTTGCCGCGCCAGCCCCAGTCGATGTTGCGCCCCAACTGGTTGATTAACTCGTCGGAACACGAAAAATCGCCGCTGCGCGCGAAATCGGAGTGCAACACCACGCCCGTTACCAGATCGAGCGGCGGTTTTTCAGAACCATCCGCCGAGGCTTCGAGGGGCGGCAAACCAGTCACTTCGACATAGCGAAAGCCGTGGAAGGTAAAAAGCGGCTCCCAGGGTTCGTGATCGTCTCCAACCGTGAAAACATCGGTCTGGCGCGCGCTGCGAAGATTGGCGGTGTAAATCGGCCCCTCGGTCGCCGTCGGCCCGCCTTCGAGGGTTTCGGCGGAACGCAGTCGCAGCGTCGTGCCGCGCGCGAGTGGTGCCGGAAGCGCGCCGAGATCGAGCCGAACCCGCCCCACCATGTTTTGGCCCAGATCGAAAATCCAGGCGCGCCCCGCGTCGTGGGTTTGGCCGCCAGCATGGACGCTTAGCGCCTTCAATTCCTGGGTGGCGCGCACCGGCGGCGAGAGGGGCGCGCGCAAAACGACATCGGGAAGCGGCGCGACATCGACGCGCCCGATTTCTCGCCACGGCAAACGCGCGTCGTAGCTTTCGCCCTGCAGAAGATCGGCGCCCAGCATCGGCCCCAGCGCGCACGTCCACCCGTCGTCGGTGGCGATGACCTCGCGCGTGCCGTCTTGATAAGTGATCTCCAACTGCCCCGCGAAATGGGGCCGGTCGGCGTAATTCTGGCGCGCTTTCCAGCCGATGTGGCCGCACGCCCAGCCGTCGCCCACAAAGGCAGTCCAACTGTTCTGGCCCTCCTGCAATTGGGAAGTCACGTCGAAAGTTTGGTAACGCAGACTCTGGCGATAATTCGTCCAGCCAGGCGCGAGTTCGTGATCTCCAACGCGCGCGCCATTGAGGTGGCAGCGATACACACCCAGCGCCGTGCCATAAAACCGCGCCGCCGCGACCGGTTTTTCGAGGGCAAAAGTGCGCGTGAGACGCGGCACCGGCGCAAGGGTGAGAGGCCCGCCCGCAAGGGGCGCGCTAATGAATTGGGCTTTCCAGTCGTCGCGCTCCAAAAGACCCATTTCCCACCGCGCGGGCGCGCTTTGAACCCGCGCGCCGCTTTCGTCCTCGACTTCCACGCGCCAGAAAACTCGCGCGCGCGAATGCAGCGGCGCTCCGGCATATTCGAGGTGCGCGCTCTGGGGCGATTCGACCCAGCCGGAGTCGAAGAGATCGGGGGTTTCGAGAGGAGCGGGCGAACTCGCCGCAACGATGCGATAGGCGACCTGGCGCGCGCCCGCGCGCGGCGTTTCCATTTGCCAGCTCAAAAGGGGCCGCGCGGCGTCGATGCCCAACGGATTTTCAAAGCCTTCGCAGCGCAAGCGAACGATGCGCGTGGGCGCATTCTGGGGATTAGAACTCATAAAAATAGGGATAGATGTTGGCGGGCTTGAAGCGGTGCGCCCTAAGAGTCTGTCCGTAAATAACGCAAGTTGCCACCCCTTGGGAAAACCACAGAGGCACGGAGAAGGGAGCAAAAAACGGGAAGAGGAGTAAGAGAAGCCAAAAAGAAGGGCCTCTACCTTCTTTTATTCTCTGCGTCTCCGTGGTTTTCCCTTCATCCATGGCAACTTGCGTTATTTACAACACCTTGTTTGTAATCCCCACATCACCTGGGGATGAGTGACACCGAGTTTTCGTTGCGCAGGTTGAAAATCGCCCTCCGGAGATGCTTCGCGCGGCGAAGGTTTAGAACCCTATTTTGAAAGCCGCCGGAGACTTCGGGTATCACGAACTGCCGCATGACGATGAGGGTGAAAGACAATAGACCTCTTGCAAAGGTGCGAGAGTAAAACAAATTGTCATTCCGAGGGAGCCGCGGCGAGCGAGGAATCACCCGCAGTCTTGGGCTCATTGACTGCAAATGGGTGGAAACTGTGGGTGATTCCTCGCTCGCCGAGGCTCCCTCGGAATGACAGGCTGCGACTTTTGCAAGAGGTCTAATACGACCTCGCTCTCATTTTTTAGGAAGTCGCAAACCGTGAGCTTTGCGCCCCAAGATACATCATTAGATCTCTTGCAAAAGTAGCGAAAGCGGTTTCTATGGGCGCCGCGAGGCACGTGTGGAAAGCGTGCCAGGGTGTCCACACGCGCCTCGCGGCACCCCTACAAACCTACGAACCTACGAACATCCAAATCTGTGCACTTTTGCAAGAAGTCTATTATTGTCGTGCAGTTTGAAGGCGCCCAGAGTTGAGGAAGTCCACAGGTCAAATCCTTTCACCACTGGCTGGCTCCTTCGATGAAAAACCTCGCAAAGCTTCCCCGCAAGAAAAGCAGATGCGGCGAAAAAGCTATGACTGCCAGCGGACGCCGCCTGAATTTTTCTATCGCTTCGGCTCCAGTCGGATGATACAAAACTGAGATAGGCGCAATGCAGCTTGGCTACTAAGCTCCCAAAAAGGCTTCGACCTGCGCGCGCGTCGGTAAGGCGGGAATTGCCCCACTTTTTTGTGTCGCTAAGGCGCCACAGGCGTTGGAAAAGCGCAAAATTTCGTGCATCTGCACTTCCTCCAGCGAGTCTGCGAGCGAAGATTGCATCAACTGCGCGAGCAGACCGGCCACGAACGCATCGCCCGCGCCCAAGGTGTCGATGGCCTCCACTTCAAAGCCTCTCACATTGCCACTGGCCCCCGCGACATTAAAATAGGCGCCCTCGCGTCCGCGCGTGATGACCACCAGTTGCGGCCCAAGCGCGCGAATTCTGGCGGCTCCAGCCTCGAAATCGGCGGTTCCAGTCACAAATTCCCATTCTTCGTCGGCGACTTTCACCACATCACACAACGGCATCATTTGCCAGATCAAATCGCGCGCGAGGTCGAAATCATCCCACAGCGACGGGCGCCAGTTGGGATCGAAAGAAATCAGCGCGCCCGAGGCTCTGGCGCGCTCCACGGCTTCAAACTGCGCTGTGCGGCATGGATCGAGGCTGAGCGACACGCTGCCACAATGAAATACCCCGAGGTTTTCAAAGGGCGCAGCCTTTAAATTGGCGAGCGAAAACTGGGCATCGGCGCCAGGATTGCGATAAAACGCGATGTCTTTTTTACCATCGCGCCGCGTGGCGACAAAAGCGATGGTGGTGCGCGCCTCGCGCGTGAGCGAAAGCGGCGTCACATCGACGCCTTCGGCAGCGACCAGATCCCGCAGCCAGTGCCCGAACGGATCATCGCCGACTTGCCCCATAAAACTCGACTGCACACCCAACCGATTGAGTCCCACCGCGACATTCGCGGGCGCGCCGCCAGGTGATTTAATAAACGAGGCCGCCTCGCCCAGCGACGCATCGGGCGCCTGAGAAACCATATCGACGAGCAGTTCGCCAAAACAAATTGCATGCACAGGGGAATTTTAATCTCATTGGAGCGATTTTCACTACTTTTGTCGCTTCTGCGAGTTTTTATTCCTCCCCCCAAACCTCCCCCTGCATTCCAGCCTTTTTGGGCGCAAAGACTTAATTCGCTGATTTTTCACATAAATCAAATTATCAGACTAAAGTTAAATTGGCCGGATCGCGACGAAAATACGAGCTGTTTTGGAAGCTCATGTTCTTGCATATCTGTATTACGGTTTATTATTTATCTTGTTTAATATTTATAATGTGGTCTTAGGAAACGAGTTCAACATAAAAAATAATAATTATATAGTTGTTTAGTTTTTGGATTTGGATCTTGCTGAAATCGCAAATTTTCCAGTGACAAAAAAGCCCAGCGATTCGAATCGCTGGGCTGAGTTTTTCGACCGAGGAAAAAGGGCGAAAAATTATTTTCGCTCGAATTGGAAAATTACATTGCGAAACCTAACGCACGGGTGCGCCAGGAGCGATTTCGGCGCTCGTTGTGACCAGAGATAAAACGCCTTCGTCGTTGGACGCAGCCAGGAGCATGCCCTGGGATTCGTAGCCGCGCAGGGTGCGCGGCGCGAGGTTCGCCACGATGACGACGATGCACCCAATCATTTCGTCGGGCGAATAATGCTGCGCAATACCCGCCAGAATCTGGCGTGTTTCGCTTCCCAGATCGACCTGAAGGCGCAGTAACTTGTCGGCTTTGGGCACGCGCTCGGCTTCCACGACTTTGCCGGTTCTGAGTTCGACTTTGGCGAAATCATCGATGGTGATAAAATTCGCTTCTTTTGGTTCCTGCGCCTGGGGCTGTGCAGGCGCTTGGAGCGTGCTATTCTCGGTGGGTGGGTTGGAATTCATCGGTTTTTCTTTGGTTGTGAATTTGGCGGCTCCATCTTCCATTTTGGCCAGGTCAGCGCGCGGAAAAAGAGGTTGCACTGTCAGACATCGGTGTCCGGCCACAAATTCAGTGTCAAGGGCACTCTGCCATGTCATGCTTTCGACACGTCCCAGCACTCTCCAAATTGCGGCGCCCGCCGTTGGCATCGCTGGCGAGGTCGTCACCGCCGCCCATTGACACGTCGAGAGAAGCTCACGCAGCAAGTCGGCAATTTCGTCGACTCGGCCCGCCTTGACTTTGGCCCAGGGCTTTTCATCCTCAATCAATTTGTTGGCGCGTCCGATGACTTCCCAAATCGTGTTCAGCGCGCCGCTAAAATTGAGCGCAGCGTAATCCTGCTCCACAGACTGGGCGAGACGCGGCAAATCGGATTGCAAACCGAAATCACGGCCCTGCGAGGCAGGGACGACTCCATGGAAATAGTCTGGCTTTTGCAGCATCACCAAGGTGCGTTGCAGCAAATTCCCTAATCCGTTGGCGAGATCAGAATTATAACGCGCCACACAGCCCTGGGGCGAAAAATCGCCGTCCACGCCGAAAGTCACTTCGCGCAGGCAGTAGTAGCGCAGCGCATCAACGGCGATGGGAAAATCGGCGCCCGAAATCTCAGAAATTTTGCGGCTGAAAGCGATGGGTTCGATGATGGTTTCAGGGTCGCGCTTGGAAATTTTGCGACCGTTCACCGTCCAGAAACCGTGCGCGAACAGTTCGCGCGGCAGTTCCAAATCAAGCGATTTCAACAACGCGGGCCACATCGTCGCGTGAAATTTGGTGAAGATATCCTTGCTCATCAACTGCAAATCGGGCGGCCAAATCTGCTCGAAGTGCTGCGCGGTTTCGGGGTTTTCGCTGAGATAGCCAGGCGCAGTCGCGTAGTTGAGGAGGGCGTCGGGAAACCAGACATAAACCACGTGATTCTCGTGCTCCGGCACGCCGGCAGGCAGTGGAATGCCCCAATCCTGCACGCGCGAAATTGAGGTGTCGCGCAATCCCATTCTGATGAACGACAAGGTTTCGTTGCGACGCGTTTCGGGGCGCAGCATCTCTGGATTTTGGTCGTAGGTCGCCAGAAGCGCGTCCTGAAACGTGGATAACTTGAAAAAGTGGCTGGTTTCCTCGATCCATTCGAGCGGTGCTTTGCTCTGGTCTTCGCTGGGGTTTTTGATGTAGTGCGCGCCGTCGATTTCTACGGTATCTTCTTCGCGGAAAAAGGTTTCATCGGGCACGGAATACCAGCCCGAATATGTGCCCAGTTCAAGATGCCCGTCGTCCCACAGCTTTTGCACCACCCGTTGAACCGGAATCCGGTGGCGCGCTTCCGTTGTGCGATTGAAATCGTCGTAGGAGATGTTGAGGGCGTCCCAGACTGCCCGAAAGGAGGCCGCGAGTTCATCGCAGAATTCCAGTGGATCGCGTCCCTGCTCCTGCGCGACACGCGCGACTTTAATCGCGTTTTCGTCGGTTCCAGTCAAAAAATAGACCTTTTTACCGCGCAGCCGCTCGAAACGCGCGCGGGCGTCGGCAGCGATCTGGGTGTAGGCGTGCCCGACGTGCGGCACCGAGTTGATGTAGTAAATCGGGGTGGTGATGAAAAACGGTTTTTCAGCCATAAGGCAAGAGAAGGAGCCACAGAGAACACAGAGGACACACAGGGAGGCACAGAGGATTTTAAAAGATTTCTCTGTGCCTCTCTGTGGGTCCTCTGTGTTCTTTGTGGCTAATTGTTGGCGGTTTTTTGCAGTTTTTTGGCAATCGCGGCGCCTTTGCCGCACGAGCCGCCGTTGGAAACCGAGCTGCTGCACCCTTTGGGCACGCCGCGTTCTTCGCGCAAATCGCGCAGCGTTTCGCCCGCGACTTCGACGTGGCGCCCGTCGCCCAGACGCACCTGGCACGCTTCGGTGAAGACGTTCACGTCCAGAACCACGCCAGGGCCTTCGGGCGTATCGACGGGCGAGCCGTTTTTGGGCAGACGCAGGTTGGCATCGCGATAGAAGTCGATTTCGTAGCGCAAGCAGCACATCAAACGACCGCAGGCGCCGCTGATTTTACTCGGCGTGAGCGAAAGGCGCTGTTCTTTGGCGAGTTTGAGGTTGACGCCAGGCGTTTCCTTCAAAAACGTCGAGCAGCACAGCGGCTGGCCGCACGGGCCGCAGCCGCCCAAAACCTTGGCGGCTTCGCGTGGGCCGACGTGCTGCAAATGCAGGCGCACGTTGAGGCGAGAGGACAAATCGCGCAGCAGTTCGCGGAAATCGACGCGCTCTTCGCTTTCATAGAAAACGTAGAGTTTGGAGCGGTCGAACATGAGTTCGGCCTTGACCGCCTTCATTTCCAGACCGTGCGCGGCGATGCGCGCCCGCGCGACGGCGAGGGCTTCGATTTCCCACTCGCGGTTTTTGATGTCCTGAAGCAAATCTTTGGCGTCGGCGAGGCGCGCCACGCCGCGCAGGGGCGGCACGATTTTGTCTTCGGGCACTTCGCGGGGCCGAAATTTCACGGTGCCGATTTCCAGACCGCGCGCGGTTTCGGCCAAAATCGCCGTTCCCACGCCCAGTTCCAGATCGCCCGCTTCGAGATAATAACTTTTCACTGGTTCACGGAAAGTGCAGGTCGCAACCCAGGGCATAATCGTTCCTTTTGCAGCAATTGAAGCGACTCGAAGCCGCTTCAACTCAATAGATGTCTTCCATAAGTGGTCAAAAGTGGGACTCTTCGTCATCCTGAGCCTGCGAAGGATCTGGCATAACTGCTATGAAAGCATCACGCCAGATCCTTCGCAGGCTCAGGATGACGAAAGCTGAGGCTGTAACCACTTTTGCCAGATGTCTAATAAACCAGTATAGCGAGGCGCCCCGCACCTTCCCGATTCAACTCAGATCGATTTCATACCACAGCGTTCTCCACACCGGCGAAACCGCGAATTTAAGCGCGCCGTTGCGCAGGGTGGAAGCGATCTGGCCGCGCCGCGCGCCGCGCTCATCGAGCGCCCAGACGCGCGCTTCGCGGGCCGAAGTGAGCAGTTTCACCGTCGCGCTAATGCCCGCGACGTAGGTCGGGCCGCTTCCCCAGTCCATCCCTACCGAAGTGCGCGCGTTGTTCCACCTCATGCCGAGGTTTTCGGCGCGGCCCGCAAGCGTCAGCAACAGCTTCTTCGAATCGCCCACCGGCGCCCTGTCGAGGCTGCTCAGGCCAACGGTGGCCCAGTTCGAAGACGGCGCGACCCAGAACTGCGCGTCGCCCAGTTCGATTTTGCGCCCGCCCACGAATCCCGCCGCCACGCGCGCGCGGGGCGCGTTCACGCTCCAGATGCCGCGCGCGTTGTCCCAGGTTAGCTGACCCGTATCGGAGCGAAAAACGGTGGGGACATGGGCTGTTGCCTTCGAGGGAACGGCGAAAAGTCCCCTATTCTGGCCATTGGAGGCGCGGCCATTGAGCGCGACGCCACGCGGCGCACCGGCGCCGTTCCACGTCTTCAAAAACGGCGCGATGGCCACCACGCCAGGCGTGGTGGCGACTTCGCTCCACGCCACTTCATCGGGCAAATTGAGCGTCATTTCTTCTTTGGCAGGCGCGACATCTTCGCGGCGAAAGAGCAGCGCGGCGAGCGGCGCGGTCGCCATTTTCACGGGCTGGGTGTCGATGGAGAAAAAACCTTCGAATTTGTTGCGGTCGAAGGCGCCCGACGAGTGATAATCGAAAATCCACACACCTGCCCAGCCCTGCCACGCCGCGAACGCCGCCGCCATGGGCAGCGATTCGGCGCCGAAATCGTTGGGCTGGCCCGAATTCCATTCCGAAACCACGAACGGTTTGCCCTTCACGCGCAGCATCGCCAGCGCCGCGAGCGGATCGCCCAGAGGCGAGGCGGCCAGCGACTGGTTTTCCACCGTCCAGTTGCCGCCGTTCCAGCCCGTGCCGCCGAAATCGGGGTGCTTCCAGTAGATATGGGTGTCCACGACATCGGAAAGCAGTTCGCGCCGCACGCCGCCCCAGCCGCCGAACTGCGCCTGCGAATGCCAGATCGGAACCTTCACGCCCACTTCATCGCGCAAAAAACGGCGCATCGCCGCGACGTTCTTCGCTTCGAGTTCGCCCAAAAACCTGGCGAAATCGCGGCGAATCGCGAAAATCGGCTCGCTTCGAGCGTCGATGAGCGGCACGCCGCCTCGCAGGTTCCACTCGCGCGAAACCGCGATTCTGCCGCCGCTTCGGAGGGAAAAAGCGCCCAACTGCACGCCGCCCGATTGGTTCGCCACGTTGAGCGCAAGCCGCGTGCGATTGGCCTGCGCGCCGCTCGCGCGCATCACGAGCGTGAACTGCTTCCAATCGGGGCCGAGCGTCACATTGGCGCTGTAGCCGAGCGATTTATAAGGCGGCGCGTCCTGCCACAAATTGACGGAGAGAGTGCGGCGCGTGTCGGCGCGCGCCCAGAACGAGAACGTATAAGGTTTGTTGTCTTCCAGATTGAGGCCGTCGCGCACCAGTTGAAAGGCCCAGGGCACGCTTCCGGTGCGCGCCAGATTGAGCGACAGTCCTGGCCCCACGATGCCGTCGATGGTTGGCCCGCCGAAATCGTCGCGCACGACCGTCCCGCTCGCGCCGCCCGCGAGATTAAGTTTCCACCGGTCGAGTCCCGCCAAAATTTCCGGCGGCGCGCTGGGACGCGCGGCTTGAGGGCGCGGCGTAAATGTTGGCGGCGCGACTGTGCCATCGGGCAGCAAATCCATCGGCCCAGAAAGAATCGTCGGCGCGCTGGGATCTGCAACGGGCGGCGGCGCGATCTGCGCTTTCGGAAGCGGCGGATGGAGCAAATCGAGGCTCGAAAGCGGCGCGTTGAGTTCCGTCCAGGCGCGGTAGAGTGCCGACTGCGACGAATAATTGCGGTCGAGCCAGCCGTTCCACGCCACGCGCAAATTTTCGGCGTAGGGCTGGGGCAGCCGGTTCAACGAGCCGTCGAGCCACAGCGAGAGCGCGCTGCTTTCGTTATCGACTTCGATGGCGCACACACCAGGTTCGTCTTTGTAGGCGCGGCCCGTGTAGGGATTGACGTGGCTCAGCAACCGCCGCGCGAACTCCTGGTTTTGAAGTTCGATGCGCGCGTCGAGGGCGCCCATGCCCTTGTCTTTATCGGGCAGAAACGCGGCGTTGGGAAAGCCTTCGGCCTCGGTCACTTTGCGCGCGACGTGAAGATTGAAGTTGATGTAAATGCCGCGCTCGATGAGCTGCGCGACCAAAAAATCCATGCGGTCGAGCTGCTGCGGATCGAATTCGCGTGGAACGGTGGCGCGTGTGGAACCGATGGCACCCGTTTTCCAGATGCCGCGCGGCGCGACGTTGCCTTCGAAATGGTGGAGCCGAACCGCGTTGAAGCCGAACTTCGCCAGACGACCGGCGATTTTGGGCGCGACGGATTTATCGGGGAAAACGCCCTCGAAATTGAGGTTGACGCCCCAGAAACGCAGGGTTTTGCCGCCTCCATCGACGAAATTTTCGCCGCTCACGCGCACGAAACCGCGCGCGCCCGCCGGTTTTTCGTTGAGATACGACAAATCGAAGGTCGTCGGCGCATCATCGAGCGGCGGCGGATTGAAAGGAAACATGCCCTGCGCGCCCAGCGAGGCGGGCGTGCCAGGGGAACTCGAAGGCAGCGATTGGGCGCGCAAAGGAGCGGCGAGGCCCAAAAGCGCCACCAGAATTGGTAACGGACGCATAACACTTGAAATTTCAGGGACGGAAAGCCGCGTATTGCGCCGCGTCCATAACATCGGACGGGGGTGCAGCGGAGTCGATTTTGACGCGAACCAGCCAGCCCTGTTCATAAGGCGACTCATTGACCAAAGCTGGGTTTTGGGCGACGGCTTCGTTGACGGCCACGATTTCGCCCGCGACCGGCGACACCAGCTCCGACACCGATTTGACCGATTCGACCGCGCCAAACGCCCGTCCCGCTTCGACGCGCGTCCCAACGGCGGGAAATTCCACGAAAAACAGCTCGCCCAGTTCGTTCTGGCCGTATTCGGTGACACCCAGAGTGAGGGTGTCGCCCTCGCGGCGCATCCATTGATCCTGGCGGGTAAAGTGGCAGTCGGCGGGTAGGTTCATTGTGAAAATTGGTTTCGGCCTGGTTCCGACTCCTCAGACGAGGGAAATTTCCCACTTTTTCTCGGTTTCAATAACCACAGAGACACGGAGACACAGAGGATTTTGAGAAGGAATCCCTCTTTCTTCTCCGTGTCTCTGTGGTTATTGAAAAATTCAGGGCGCCGTTTTGAGCGACAGATTCGCGGTCAAGTTGAGCGCGTTGTTTTGCGCGGTCACGCTTTGCACCTCGACGTTAAACGGCCAATTCCCCTCGCGGTCGAAGGTGTAAACGGGGTTGAGGTCTTTCAAAAGCGCACTCGCCGCCGCCGCAGGCAGCGCCACGCCGCCGACTTTGATAACGACATTTTCCAGTCGCACCGCATTGCCGGCGCCCACGGGCCGCGCCGTGAGTTCGATGGGCGTTTTGAAGCCCAGAACGTCGCGCTGTCCGGTGAGGAGGAGCCGGTCGTTTTGAAAGGCAATCGTGAGGTTTTCGATGTCCCCCAGACGCTCCGCGAAAAGCGTTTGCAACGCCGGTGCGCCAAGTTGGAGGCGCATCTGAGCCGGCCCGCTCCGCACGATTTGGAACTGCGAGCGTTTGCGGAGCGCATCGAAATCGTATTCGACATCCTGAAAATCGAAATTCGCGCGCGCGATGGGAAGGCCCAAAAACTTCGCGTTGACGAGTTGAAGCTCGATTTTTTCGGCCCTGCCGATTTTTTTGGCGCCCTGCGACGGCGAAAACGGCAGCGCCGCGAGCGTCACATCGGACATTTCGACGCGAACGAGACGAAATTTGCCCTTAAGGACGTTTGAGCCGCGTTTGCCCTCGATTTGAACGCGCGCCGTCGAGCCAGGATAGGCTTTTTGCAGCGCGTCCTGCGCCATGCGCGCCGCTTTTTGCGGCGTCGCGAAGGAGTTGAAAGCGAGAAATCCGCCCAGAAGAGCGGCCAGAAGATAACCCATGATTGATGTGGCAGCGAATAAATTCGCCGCAAAGTAACGAAACCTGCCTTCGCAGGTTGAGACCCCAGTCCGCGAAGGCGAACTTTGTTTTCTTGCGGCGAATTTATTCGCTGCGTTGTAGTTTGGCAGGCCCCAGCGTCACGACTGAGAAATCGCCGACCGGATGGCGCTCGTAAAACTCGCGGATATGGCCTGCGCTCACGCCGTTGATGGCCTGGGTGACTTCATCGAGCGAGCGCACCCTTCCCAGCAGCCAGAAATCGCGCGCGATGGCTCCGGCGCGGGCGCGGCTGCTTTCTTCCTGCATCACCAAACTCGAGACCATGCCGATTTTAGCGCGCTCCAGTTCGCTTTCCTGGACGCCTTCGCCGATTTTCGTCAGTTCGGCGAGCAAAACATCGAGCGTTTCCTGACCGCGCTGCGGCGTCGTTCCAGCGTAGGCGAGCGAAAATCCCACGCCGCGATGCGCGCTGGCCGAGGCCGAAACCGAATAAACCAGGCCGCGTTTTTCGCGCACTTCGGTGAAGAGGCGCGCGCCCATGCCGCCCGACAAAATCTGCGTCGCCACGCGGTAGGCGTAATAATCGACATCGGTCGAAGGCACGCCCGCGTAGGCGACGCCGATTTGCTGCTGCGCCGTGTCCTGCTCGATGTGCTGAAAAACCGGCGTTTGGACCGGCGCGGGCGCTTCGGGAAGCGGCGCGGCGCCGTTCCAATCGTCAAAAAGCGTCTCGATTTGCGCCGCCATCGCTTCGAAATCGAAATTTCCGGCGAGGGCGACAATCGCGCCGTCGGGCTTGAAGCGCCGCGCGTGATCGGCGCGCAAATCGTCGAGGGTAAGCGCCGCAAGCCCTTCCTTGGTGCCCAGAGGCGAGCGACCGTGACCCGATGTGAAGTATTCGCGGCGCAGCTGCACGAACATTTTGCGCGCGGGCGCATCTTCGAGCGATTCCAGACTTTGCAGCGCCAGATCGCGCTGCGGCTGCCATTCGCCATCGGGCAAAGTTGGGCGACGCAAAATATCGGCATAAAGCGCGAGGGCATCGGCCACATAAAGGCTCAATGTCGCGCCGCCAAAAGTGACGTATTCGACATCGGCGCCGCCGCCCCGATCCACGCCCAAGTCATCGAGCGCATCCGAGAGTTGCCGCGCATTTTTATCGCCCGCGCCGCGATAGCAGACGCCTTCCAGAACGCTCGTGAGGCCCTCGCGCCCGTCGGGTTCGGTGGCGCTGCCGGCGGGCATGAGAAACGTCCAGGCGGCGGCCTGTTTGCTGGGCATCGGCTCGCCGACGAGAGTTAAACCGTTGGGGAAACGGCGAATTTGAGTGGTGGGGGTGGAAATAACGAAAACTCCTTGGCGGAGAAGTGTAGCAGACGGTTTTTCCTGCCTCACGCGGCGCGCGCGCCAAAAAGATTCACAGTTTTTCGACATTGGGAGGCTCTGGAGGCGCCAAAGCGCTTCTTATACTTCCAAACAGCCCATGAAAATTTCCTCGCTCGCGCTGGGCGGCCTTCTGGCCCTGGGGATGGCTCCGGCGCTCGCCAATCATCCCTTCGCCCCACCCGTTCCCTATTCCAAACTCAAGGCGCAAACCAACCGATTCGCCCATGCGAAGTCGGGCGTCGCCGCGATTGGCAAACCCATGCCGCGCTTCGCCGCGCCGACACTGAGCGGCAAAGGCCTCACCAACGCTTCGTTCAGGGGCAAAATGGGCCTCTTCGTCCTCGCCGACACGCAGTGCCCCTGCGTGAAAGCGGTGCAGTCGCGCCTCGTCAATCTGTCGAAGAAATACCGCGCCAAAGGTTTGAAGGTCGCCTACGTTTTTTCGATGCCCAAAGAAAAGCCGATTCAAATCGCGCGCTATATGCACGCGCAGCGTCTGCCGTTTCCGGCGATTATCGACCGCGACCAGCGCCTGCTCAAAATGCTCAACGGCCAGTGTTCGAGCGAAGTCTATTTGACCGATAAAAAGGGCGTTTTGCGCTATCATGGCCGCGTGGACGACTCGATTTTCGACCCCAAGGGCGTCAAATCGCGCGATCTGGAAAACGCCATCGTCGCCTTGGCACAAAACAAGCGCGTCGCGAGACCCGAAGTGCCCGCGCTGGGCTGCGCCATTCCGCGCCTTTAAACCATCGCGGCTAAACTCCCCACCATGAAACCATTATTCCTCGCGGCTCTGTCCGCCTCGCTCCTCGTTCCCGCCGTCGCCTGCGAAAACTGCGCTAACGGCGCCGCCAAAGCCGCTTCAGCGATGGCCAAACTGCCCGCCGGCGTCAAAATGACGACGCTTTCCGCGCCCAAAATGCACTGCGCGGGCTGCGCTCAAGGCATCAAAACGACGCTGACTAAACAGCCTGGCGTCCGGTCGGTCGAGGCCGATGCCAAAACGAAATTGGTGGTCGTGACCTACATTTCGGCCAAACAAAACCCGAAAATGCTCGCGGCGGCTCTCACTAAAGCCGGTTGGCCCGCGCAGGAAGTCAAAGAAGTCAAAGCCGCCCCGAAGACTGGCGCAGCCAAAGCCATCTCCGCTCCCGCGTGCGAGATGTGCGAGAAAACCAAGGCCTAAAACGATGTCGTAGAGAACGCGAAGCGTCAGCGAGTGAGGCTGGGCTGTTACTCCCAAGTTAACCCTAAGGCACACAACCAATAGCAGATCGTGCAACAAAGTGAAAAACCCCGAATCGGGTAGAAAAGCGCGGATTTTTAATTTACCAAACGGGGTCGACCGCCCATTAACCACCAAAAAACAACACAGACCCGCGCCCAAAAACAAAGACGCAGCGACAGGCAAATGCAATAAAAGGTT
>JAUJNG010000035.1 GCA_030448265.1 Abditibacterium sp. | reverse complement strand
GTGTCTTTGAGTTAGTGTGTGTCTGTCTTTCTCACCCTCTTTCTTTGATTTTTTTTTTTTTTTTTCTTTTTTTTTTGTGTGTGTCTCTTTGTTTGTGTTTCTTTTTTAATTTTTGTTTGTGTGGGGGGCGCTGCCAAATTATTTTTGGTGATCTCCGCCCCCCCGCGAGGCGCCCCCCCCCCCCCCCGCCTCTGTCAAACCATGACTTTTAAGCCAGACTTGGTATTGTATCTCTTGCGGTGACTTGAGTCGCTGCAAGCCACGAGTTGAGAGGTTCTTAACGGCGATATGGCTGCAACCGCCAGAAACTCACAGGCAACCGTTTCAAACGTGGCAGCTCGTGCGCCCGCGTTTTTCGAGATATTGCTGGTGATACTCTTCCGCCGGATAAAACGTCGAAGCGGGCGTGATTTCGGTTACCACGGGCCGTTTGAAAAGCCCGCGCGGCGTTTGGGCCGCTTTGGACTGGCGCGCGATGGCTTCCTGCTCCGCCGAGTGAAAAAAGATCGCCGAGCGATACTGCGAGCCGAAATCGGCGCCCTGGCGGTTGAGCGTGGTGGGATTGTGGGTTTGCCAGAAAACTTCCAGCAAATCGGCATAGGAAACCTGCGCGGGGTCGAACTCGACCTGCACGACTTCGGCATGACCGGTCTGGCCGCCGCACACGTCGTGATAGGTGGGGTTTTCGAGAGTCCCGCCCAGATAGCCGACGGAGGTGTTTTTCACGCCCGCGACGGCGCGAAACGCCGCCTCGACGCCCCAGAAACAACCGGCTCCAAAAGTGGCGGTTTCCATTATTGGGTTTCCTTGGGCTCGAATTTGAGCGCGACGCCGTTCATGCAGTAGCGCAGTCCGGTCGGCGCGGGGCCGTCGGGGAAAACGTGGCCCAGATGGCCGTCGCAGCGCGAACACACAATTTCCGTCCTTTTCATGAAGAATTTGGTGTCGGTTTCTTCTTCCACTGCGTCGGCGGCAATCGGCTGCGAAAACGAAGGCCAGCCGGTGCCGGAATCGAATTTGGCATCCGAAGCGAAGAGTTCCTGACCGCATCCGGCGCATTTATAGGTGCCTGGCGCCGCGTTTTTGGTGTCGTTGGAGAAGGGGCGCTCGGTGCCCTTCTCACGCAGCACGTTGTAGGCGGCGGGCGAAAGCTGCGCGCGCCATTCCTGGTCGGTTTTGGTGATTTTTTCCGTAGTTTTGCTCATGGTTTTTCCTGATTGGGGCAGGGAAGAGGCGGCGGTCGAGGCCCCTTTCCCTTCGTTCAAAAGTGTTTCGATGCTCGCGGCGACTTCGGCTTCGCCCTTGGCGCCGCCATAATTGAGTTCGCCGATCCACCGGCCACGCACGCGGCCCGCGCCGTCGATGATGTAGAGCGTGGGCCAGTATTGCTGACCCCAGCGCCGCCAGTTCTGGCCCTGCGCGTCGAGAAGAACCGGATATTTGATGCCCAGTTCCCCGACACGGCGCGCCACGTTTTTGGGGTTGCGTTCGTAGTCGGATTCGGGAGTGTGAACGCCGATGACGGTCACGCCGCGTTTCTCGAATTTCTCGAAAAGGCGCTCGTAGGAGGGCAGATTGGCCAGGCAGTTGGAGCAGGCGAACGTCCAGAACTGCACGACGGTAATTTTACCCCTGCGCCCCGCCAGACTTAGAGGTTTGCCCTGGGGCGTATTGAGCCACGATCCGCCCACCAGTTCGGGCGCGATGGGCTGAGACTTGGAGGGTTTGGCCGCGACGAGTTGTGGCGCGGGCGAATTTTGGGCGCGGCTCGAAGTGGCGGCCCAGCCCAAAGTCATTCCGGCGCCCGCGCTCAGGGCGGCGAGCCAGCGATGTGTTGGTTTCATACGGTTATTCCTTGTCGGGACGAAATTGTCTCGACAAGAGAGATTTTAGACGGGATTGGCCTCGCCGCGTTTCACGCGCGAAGCACGAAGAATACACTTTTTGGTCACAGGCGCGAGGGGGCAAGTGGCACGGAAAATTCGAAGGTCGAGCCGCGTCCCACCTCGCTTTGCACGCTCAGCGCGCCGCCGTGCAGTTGCGCGATGCGTTGGGTGATGGCCAGACCCAGACCGGCGCCGGCGTCTTGGCCGCCTTCGGGGGTTTGAACGCGGTAAGAGCGCTCGAAAATGTGCGGCAGATGCTGGGGCGCGATGCCCGCGCCGGTGTCGGAGACTGTGACGGCGACGCGCTCCGCTTCGCGGCGCAGCGACAGGGTGACGACCCCGCCTGGCGGCGTATAGCGCAGCGCGTTTTCGATGAGATTTTCCAGCGCGCGCTCCACCAGACCGATGTCGGCGCGCACGAAAGGCAGTTCGGCGATGTCCAGTTCCAGGCTTAAACCACGTTTTTCACTCGCCAGACCGAACTGCTGCGCCACGTCCTGCACCAGCTCGGCGAGCGAAAAATCTTCCCAGTCGGGCTTCATTTCGGGCGAATTGAGTTTCGCCAGCTCAAAAAGCGCCGCGATCAGCTTGCTGAGTCGTTCGGCGTGCTGCATGGCGCGCTGCACATATTCGCGTTGCTGCGCGGGCGAAAGCTGGCCTTCTTTGATGAGCAGCGTTTCCAGATAACCCTGCAACGCCGCGAGGGGCGTTCGCAGGTCGTGCGAGACGTTGGAAACCGCTTCGCGGCGATGAATGTCGGCCTGCTCGAGAGTTTCGACCTGCCCGCCGACGCGACTGCTCAGGCGCGCGAACGCCGCCTGCAACTGCCCGATTTCATCGAGACGCGGCTTTGGCTCTGCGGCGAGCGCGCCGCGCTGGATTTCCTGACCGCGAAACGCTTCCACCTCGCGCGCCAGGCGCCGCAACGGGCGGGTGAGAAGCGGAAAAAAGAGCAGCGACGCGCCAAAAGTGAGCGCCAGAACGCCGCCGATGCTCCAGGCTCCCAGACGTAAAATGGCGCTTTTGCCAATCATGTTGGCCAGTGATTGCAGTTCTTCGCCCGCCAGCACGATGTAAACCGTGCCGCGCAGCGCGTCGGGCGCGGCGCCCGCGATGGCGGGGATGCGCGCGGCGGAAAAAACGGTGCCCTGCTGCGGACTGCGCGGGTTGGTGCCGTAGATGGGAAGCGGCCCTGCGCCGGCCAGAAAACGCCGCACCGGTTCGAGCGCGACACGCCGGACTCGCACTTTTCCTGGCGCCGCCGAATAGTCGATGATGACCCCGTCGGCGTCCAGAATGTAGATTTCGATGTTGGGATTAAGCACCATCGAGCGGCTGATTTCGCTGCTGGTGCGCTTGCGAAGGCGCGCGTCGAACTTCAAAGTGCGCTTCAAGAGGCCTTTTTCGTCCAGATCGCGCGCCAAATGACTGGCCAGGTCGCGGTTGAGATGCTGGCTGACTTCGTCGTTGTAGGTGCGCGTGGTGTAAACGCTGAGCGGAATCAGCAGGGCGCCCGCGACCATCAGCAAAAGCAGCGTGACAAGCGATAATTTGCCGTGAAGAGTGCGAATCATGAAAAAGAAAGGCTAATGACTTATCTCGGAAAAGCGGGACTTACGTCCTCTTCCAATCGGTGGAGCAAGGATTGGAAGAGGACGTGAGTCCCGCCTCAATTGACGGGTCCTCTAAGGACTTAAATAAATCCAGTAAAACAACTTCTAAAAATTGGTTTTTTTTTTGTTGGGATGGGCGGGGCTCGGGGCGCGGGGGGGTGGGGCGGGGGGGTTGGGGGAGGGAGGGGGTGGGGGGGGGGGGGGGGGTGCGCGGGGG